>NZ_LYVJ01000001.1 GCF_001676385.1 Stenotrophomonas maltophilia
CACCCGCCCGGCCAAGCCGCAGATCCAACCGGGCTCTCCACGACCAACCCAACCCCCGCCACGAGGGGCTGTGCCGTTGGCATAAAATCCATGTAACCGCTTACACGGAAACGGATTTTTCCCGTAACGGGTATCATGATCGGCTGACTTCACACAGGAGCCACCCGCTCATGCGCCGAAAGATCGTCGCCGGAAACTGGAAGCTGCATGGCAGCCGTCAATTCGCCAATGAACTGCTGGGGCAGGTGGCCGCTGGTCTGCCGCTGGACGGGGTGGAGGTGGTGATCCTGCCGCCGCTGCCATACCTGGGCGAGCTGGTCGAGGACTTTGGCGGGACCGGCCTGGCGTTCGGCGCGCAGGACGTGAGCAGCAATGAGAAGGGCGCCTACACCGGCGAGGTCTGTGCAGCCATGCTGGTTGAGGTCGGTGCCCGCTACGGCCTGGTCGGCCATTCCGAGCGCCGCCAGTACCACCATGAAAGCAGCGAGCTGGTCGCGCGCAAGTTCGCCGCCGCCCAGCATGCCGGGCTGGTGCCGGTGTTGTGCGTGGGCGAGACCCTGGAACAGCGCGAGTCCGGGCAGACCGAGGCAGTGATCGCCAGCCAGCTGGCGCCGGTGCTGGACCTCGTCGGAGCGGCTGGTTTTGCCAGGGCCGTGGTCGCCTACGAGCCGGTCTGGGCGATCGGCACTGGCCGTACCGCCAGCAAGGAGCAGGCACAGCAGGTGCACGCGTTCATTCGTGGCGAAGTCGCCCGTATCGATGCTAGAATCGCTGATTCACTGCCCATTGTTTACGGCGGTAGCGTGAAGCCCGACAATGCCGGGGAACTGTTCGCGCAGCCGGATGTCGATGGTGGGCTGGTCGGCGGCGCCTCCCTGGTGGCCGCGGACTTCCTGGCCATCGCAAGGGCGGCGGCCGCGAACCAATCCTAAGAAGTATTGTCCGAGGGCGGTTTCCAATGCTGATGTTGATCCTCAATGTCGTCTACGTGCTGGTCGCTGTGGCCATGATCGCGCTGATCCTGATGCAGCGTGGTTCGGGCGCGGCGGCGGGGTCGGGCTTTGGTGCGGGTGCCTCGGGCACGGTGTTTGGTGCGCGCGGCGCTTCGAACTTCCTGTCCAAGTCGACCAAGTGGCTGGCAGTCGTGTTCTTCGGCATCAGTCTCTTCATGGCCTGGTACGCCGGTCACGGCAGCCGTCCGGCCGCTGATCAGGACCTGGGCCTGATGTCCGCCCCGGCAGCGGTGGCGCCGGCGGCTCCGGCCGGCGAGCTGCCGGCGGTTCCGAAGGCCGATGCGGTCCCGGCCGCCCCGGTTCCGGCCGCGAATGTGCCGGCTCAGGCGGAATCTTCGGTTTCTGGTGAAGAAAAGCCCTCGGAAGGCTCCCAGAAAGACTGAAGCCGGTTACAATACGCGGCGCATCGGGAAGATAGCCTGATGTGATCGTTTGCCCAGGTGGCGGAATTGGTAGACGCACTACCTTGAGGTGGTAGCGACGCAAGTCGTAGGGGTTCGAGTCCCCTCTTGGGCACCATTTGTAAGTAAAGCGGGTTCGCCTGGCGCGCAAGGCGCCAGGTAGGCTCCCGTCCACTCCCCCATGCCAAAGCGCCTGCAGGCGCGGCGGCAGAGGCAAGAGAGAATCGCTGTGCTGGCCGAATATTTGCCGTCTCTGCTGTTTCTGATCGTTGCCACCGGTATCGGCATCACGCTGATGGCCGTTGGTCGATTCCTCGGTCCCCGCCGCCCCGATCTGGAAAAGCTCTCGCCGTACGAATGCGGCTTCGAGGCCTTCGAAGATGCGCGCATGAAGTTCGATGTGCGCTACTACCTGATCGCGATCCAGTTCATCGTCTTCGACCTGGAAATCATCTTCATCGTGCCGTGGACCCAGGTCTTCATGGAGCTGGGTGCCCGTTCGCTGGTCACCATGGGCCTGTTCGTCGGCATGCTGTTCCTCGGTTTCATTTACGTCTGGAAGAAGGGAGCGCTGGAATGGGAGTGATTCAGACTCTCGATGGCCTCATGAACAATCCGTCGCCGGAAGGCCGGGTTGATGACATCCTGCGGCCGGAAGGCGACAACCCGCTGCTGGAGAAGGGCTTCGTCACCACCAGCGTCGACGCACTGCTGAACTGGGCGCGCACCGGCTCGATGTGGCCGATGACCTTCGGCCTGGCCTGCTGCGCGGTCGAGATGATGCATGCCGGCGCCGCCCGCCTGGACCTCGACCGCTACGGCGTGGTGTTCCGCCCGTCGCCGCGCCAGTCCGACGTGATGATCGTGGCCGGTACCCTGGTCAACAAGATGGCCCCGGCGCTGCGCAAGGTCTACGACCAGATGCCGGACCCGAAGTGGGTCATCTCGATGGGCAGCTGCGCCAACGGCGGTGGCTACTACCATTACTCCTATTCTGTCGTGCGCGGCTGTGATCGCGTGGTGCCAGTGGACGTCTACGTCCCGGGCTGCCCGCCGACCGCCGAGGCGCTGGTGTACGGGATCCTGCAGTTGCAGAAGAAGATCTGGCGTACACAGACCATCGCCCGCTGACCCCTTCACCTGACAAGAGCGCGCCAAGCCCCCATGGCAGAGCAAGCATCCTTCATCGACCGACTTTCCGCGCGTTTCGCTGGTGCGAAGGTCATCGTGGTCGAACCCCGCGGCGAAGTGACGCTGGAAGTGCCTGCCGCCGAGTGGCACGCCACCGCCCTGGCGCTGCGTGACGAGTTCGGTTTCGAGCAGGCCGTGGATCTGTGCGGCGTCGACTACCTCGGTTATGGCTCCGACGAATGGGACACTGCCGACGTCTCTTCGCAGGGCTTCAGCCGTGGCGTCGAGGGCAAGGCCCAGGGCCGCTTCGCGTGGGGCGAGTTCCCCACCGAGGAGAACGGCGCCGATGGTGCCCGCCCGCAGCACATGCCGACCCAGCGTTTCGCGGTGGTCGCCCAGCTGCGTTCGTACCAGCACAACCTGATGATGCACCTGCGTTGCTTCGCCCCCGACGAAGCGCTGCCGGTGGTCGCCTCGCTGACCAGCGTCTGGCCCGGCCTGAACTGGTTCGAGCGCGAAGCGTTCGACCTGTACGGCGTGATCTTCGAAGGCCACCCGGACCTGCGCCGGATCCTGACCGACTACGGTTTCGTCGGCCATCCGTTCCGCAAGGATTTCCCGCTGATCGGCAATGTCGAAGTCCGCTACGACGAAGAAAAGAAGCGCGTGATCTACGAACCGGTCACCTCGGTGGAGCCGCGCGTCGGCGTGCCGCGCGTGATCCGCGACGACGCCCGCCTGCAGACCGCAGAGGGTGAGCGCGCGCAGGAGGCAGTGAAGTGAGCCACGTACACCAGGCCGGCGAAGCGTTCGCCAGCAACGCCGCTGAAAGCCGGCAGGAAATCCGCAACTACACCATGAACTTCGGCCCGCAGCATCCGGCCGCCCACGGTGTGCTGCGCCTGATCCTGGAAATGGACGGCGAAACCATCATGCGCGCCGACCCGCACGTGGGTCTGCTGCACCGTGGTACCGAGAAGCTGGCCGAGTCCAAGCCGTTCAACCAGTCGATCGGCTACATGGATCGGCTGGACTACGTGTCGATGATGTGCAACGAGCACGCCTACGTGCGCGCGATCGAGACCCTGATGGGTATCGAGGCGCCGGAGCGTGCGCAGTACATCCGCACCATGTACGACGAAATCACCCGCATCCTCAACCACCTGATGTGGCTGGGCTCCAACGCGCTCGACCTGGGTGCGATGGCGGTGATGCTGTACGCCTTCCGCGAGCGCGAAGAGCTGATGGACTGCTATGAAGCCGTCTCCGGCGCACGCATGCACGCGGCGTACTACCGTCCGGGTGGCGTCTACCGCGACCTGCCGGACCAGATGCCGAAGTACAAGGAATCGCGCTGGCACAAGGGCAAGGCGCTCAAGCAGCTCAATGCCGCCCGCGAAGGTTCGCTGCTGGACTTCCTGGAGAACTTCACCGTCGAGTTCCCCAAGCGCATCGACGAGTACGAGACCCTGCTGACCGACAACCGCATCTGGAAGCAGCGCACCGTTGGCATCGGCGTGGTCAGCCCGGAACTGGCCCACCAGTGGGGCATGACCGGCGTGATGCTGCGTGGCTCGGGCATCGCCTGGGACCTGCGCAAGAAGCGCCCGTACGCCAAGTACGATGCCGTCGATTTCGACATCCCGCTGGGCAAGGAAGGCGACTGCTACGACCGCTACCTGGTCCGCGTTGCCGAAATGCGCGAATCCAACCGCATCATCAAGCAGTGCGTGGCATGGCTGAAGGCCAACCCCGGCCCGGTCATGGTCAAGAACTTCAAGGTCGCTCCGCCCAGGCGCGAGGACATGAAGGACGACATGGAAGCGCTGATCCACCACTTCAAGCTGTTCAGCGAAGGCTACTGCGTGCCGGCCGGCGAGACCTATTCGGCAGTGGAAGCGCCGAAGGGCGAGTTCGGCTGCTACCTGGTCTCCGACGGCGCCAACAAGCCCTTCCGCGTGCACCTGCGCGCACCGGGCTTCGCCCACCTGTCCTCGATCGACTCGGTCGTGCGTGGCCACATGCTGGCCGACGTGGTGGCGATGATCGGTACCTACGATCTGGTGTTCGGCGAGGTTGACCGGTAATGCCGTCTGCCATGCCAACGCCCGCTGCTGGCAGCCGGCGCAAGCCGGCGCCGCGGTTTCTGCAATTTCACGTTATGCATTTTGCTGAGGTCGGCCGATGAAGGCGACAGGTAATTTCGAGGCGGCGCGCGACGTCGACCCGATGGTGGTGCTGAGCGACAAGACCCGCGCTCACATCGATCACTGGCTGTCCAAGTTCCCGCCGGACCGCAAGCGCTCTGCCGTCCTGCAGGGCCTGCATGCGGCCCAGGAACAGAACCAGGGCTGGCTGACCGACGAGCTGATCGCCGCCGTGGCCAAGTACCTCGACCTGCCGCCGGTGTGGGCCTACGAGGTCGCCAGCTTCTACTCGATGTTCGAGACCGAGAAGGTGGGCCGCAACAACGTGGCCATCTGCACCAACATCAGCTGCTGGCTCAATGGCGCCGAGGACATCGTCCGCCATTGCGAGAAGAAGCTGGGCATCAAGCACGGTGAATCGACCCCGGACGGCCGCGTCTACCTCAAGCGCGAGGAAGAGTGCCTGGCTGGCTGCGCGGGCGCGCCGATGATGGTCATCAACGGTCACTACCATGAGCGTCTGACCCTGGAAAAGGTCGACGAGCTGCTGGACGGGCTGGAGTAAGGGCATGGCACATCACCACGAATCCAAGGGGCCGGTCGGCCCCGCGCCGCTGCCGCACCAGGTGGTCTATACCACCCTGCATTACGACACCCCGTGGTCGTACGAAAGCTACCTGAAGACCGGTGGCTACGCTGCCCTGCGCAAGATCCTTGAAGAGAAGATTCCGCCCGAGCAGGTCATCGAGATGGTCAAGGCCTCGGGCCTGCGCGGCCGCGGCGGTGCAGGCTTCCCGACCGGCCTGAAGTGGTCGTTCATGCCCAAGGGCAACATGCAGAAGTACATCCTCTGCAACTCGGACGAATCCGAGCCGGGCACCTGCAAGGACCGTGACATCCTGCGCTACAACCCGCATTCGGTGGTGGAGGGCATGGCGATCGCCTGCTACGCCACGGGTTCGACCGTGGGCTACAACTACCTGCGCGGCGAGTTCCACCACGAACCGTTCGAGCACTTCGAGCAGGCCCTGGCCGACGCATACGCGAACGGCTGGCTGGGCAAGAACATCCTCGGCAGCGGTGTGGACATCGACATCTACGCTGCGCTGGGTGCGGGCGCCTATATCTGTGGCGAAGAAACCGCGCTGATGGAGTCGCTGGAAGGCAAGAAGGGCCAGCCGCGCTACAAGCCGCCGTTCCCGGCCAACTTCGGCCTGTACGGCAAGCCGTCGACGATCAACAACACCGAAACCTACGGTTCGGTGCCGGCGATCATCCGCAACGGCCCGGAGTGGTTCAAGGGCCTGAGCCTGACCGCCAACGGCGGCCCGAAGTGCTTCTCGGTGTCCGGCTGCGTGCAGAAGGGCGGCAACTTCGAAGTGCCGCTGGGCACCACCTTCGACGACCTGCTGGAGATGGCCGGTGGCCTGCGTCCGGGCCGCAAGCTCAAGGGCGCGATTCCGGGCGGCGTGTCGATGCCGGTGCTGACCGCGGCCGAGCTGAAGGGCCTGCCGATGGACTACGACACCATCCGTGCGCTGGGCTCCGGCCTGGGTTCGGGTGCGATCGTGGTGCTCGACGACAGCGTCTGCTGCGTCAAGTTCGCCTGCCGCATCAGCCAGTTCTTCCACAAGGAATCCTGCGGCCAGTGCACCCCGTGCCGTGAAGGCACCGGCTGGATGCACCGCGTGCTGGAGCGCATCGTCGCCGGCAAGGCCACGATGGAAGACCTGCACCAGCTGAAGGCGGTGGCCGGCCAGATCGAAGGCCACACCATCTGTGCGTTCGGTGAAGCGGCTGCATGGCCCATCCAGGGCTTCCTGCGCCAGTTCTGGGACGAATTCGAGTACTACATCGTCAACGGTCATTCGATGGTTGACGGCAAGAAGGTGGAGGCAGCCGCCGCATGAGCGCGCAACCCGTAAACCCGAACGTGCCACCGGACCACGTGACCATCGAGATCGATGGCAAGTCGCTGGTCGTGCCCAAGGGTTCGATGATCATCCAGGCGGCTGACAAGGCCGGTATCCCGATTCCGCGCTTCTGCTACCACGAGAAGCTGCCGATCGCCGCCAACTGCCGCATGTGCCTGGTGGACGTGGAGAAGTCGCCGAAGCCGGCGCCGGCCTGCGCCACTCCGGTGATGGATGGCATGAAGGTCGCCACCCGCAGCGAGAAGGCACTGAAGTTCCAGCGTTCGGTGATGGAGTTCCTGCTCATCAACCACCCGCTGGACTGCCCGATCTGCGACCAGGGCGGCGAGTGCGAGCTGCAGGACGTATCGCTCGGCTATGGCCGCTCGGTCAGCCGCTTCAACGAGCGCAAGCGCGTGGTGCCGGACGAGGACATGGGCCCGCTGGTCGCCACCGAGATGACCCGCTGCATCCAGTGCACCCGCTGCGTCCGCTTCACCGCGGAAGTGGCCGGTACCTACGAACTGGGTGGCATGTACCGCGGCGAGAACCTGCAGATCGGTACCTTCGACGGCAAGCCGTTGACCACCGAGCTGTCCGGCAACGTCGTCGACGTCTGCCCGGTCGGTGCGCTGACCAACAAGGTGTTCCAGTTCCGCGCCCGCCCGTGGGAACTGACTGCGCGCGAATCGCTGGGCTACCACGATGCGATGGGCTCGAACCTGTTCCTGCACGTGCGCCGCGGCGAAGTGCTGCGCTCGGTGCCGCGCGACAACGAAGCCGTGAACGAGTGCTGGCTGTCCGACCGTGACCGCTATTCGCACCAGGGCCTGTACAGCGAAGACCGCGCGGTCAAGCCGCTGCGCAAGGTCAATGGCGAGTGGAAGGAAGTGAGCTGGGCCGAAGGCCTTGCCGCGGCCGCCGGGATCCTCAAGGCGAACCAGGGTGACCACCTGGGCGTGCTGGTGCACCCGGCGACCTCGAACGAGGAGGGCGCACTGCTGGCCCGCCTGGCCAAGGGCCTGGGCTCGGGCAACATCGACCATCGCATCAACAACCGCGATTTCTCCGACGCAGCGACTGCCGAAGTGTTCGGCATGCCGCTGGCCGAGATCGAAGGCGCCGACCGCATCGTCGTCCTGGGCAGCAACATCCGCCACGAACTGCCGCTGCTGCATGCCCGCCTGCGCAAGGCGCAGACCACCAAGGGCGCGAAGATCCACGTCATCAATCCGGTGGATTTCGACTTCGCCTTCAGCATCGCCGGCAAGCAGATCGTCGCGCCGTCGAAGTTCGTCGACGCGCTGGCCAACGCCGAGCTGCGTTCGGCGGTGCAGGGCGGCAACAACACCGTGCTGATCGTCGGTGGCATCGCCGAGAACCATCCGCAGGCCGCGGCGATCCGCGCTGCCGCGCGTGAGTTCGCAACGGCCACCGGGGCCAGGCTGTGCCGCATCCCGCAGGGCGCCAACGCGGTTGGCCTGGCCCGTGCCGGCGTGCTGCCGGCGGGCAGGGACGTCGCCGCGATGCTGGCACAGCCGCGCCAGGCCTACGTGGTGTATGGCCTGGAGCCGGGCCTGGACTTCGCCGATGCGCCTGCCGCGCGCAAGGCGCTGGCCGGTGCCCAGGTCGTGGCCTTCAGCCACTTCGCCTGTGCCTCGACCCGCGATGTTGCCGACGTGATCCTGCCGATCGGCGCGCTGCCGGAAATCGACGCCACCCTGACCAACCTCGATGGTCGCGAGCAGTCGGCGCGTGCCGGCGGCAAGCTGCCGGGCGAGGCCCGTGAAGGCTGGCGCGTGCTGCGCGCCCTCGGCGGGGAGCTGGGCGTGGCCGGCTTCGACTTCACCGACCTGGCCGGCCTGCGTGCCAGCCTGGCACCGGTTGCCGTCACCGTCGCCGCTTCGGCACAGCCGGTGGCGGCGGGCGAGGGCCTGGAAGTGGCTTCGACCGCTGCGATCTACCGCACCGACGCGGTGGTCCGTCGTGCCCCGGCGCTGCAGTCGCATCCGCTCAACAACGCTCCGCGCATCGTGCTGAACGCTGAAGATGCCGCCCGCCTGCAGCTGCAGGAAGGGCAGATGGCCAAGGTCGGCACCGATGCCGGCAAGGCCACCCTGCCGGTGGTGGTCGACGCCCGCGTCGCTGCGGGCTCGGTCTGGATTGAATCGGGCCACGGCGCGACCGCGCCGCTGGGTGCCGCTCGCGTATCGGTGGTGGCTGCATGAACGAATTGCTGTTGAACGCGGTCGACCCGCTGCACCAGTGGCTGCTTGGCCTCGGTGACATCGGCGCGCTGATCTGGATCATCCTGAAGATCCTGGTGATCGCCGTTCCGGTGATCATCTCGGTGGCCTTCTACGTGGTCTGGGAACGCAAGCTGATCGGCTGGATGCACGTCCGCCACGGCCCGATGTACGTGGGCATGGGCATCTTCCAGGCCTTCGCCGACGTCTTCAAGCTGCTGTTCAAGGAAGTGGTCCAGCCGAGCAGCGCCAACAAGGCGATCTACCTGCTGGCGCCGCTGATCACCCTGGCCCCGGCCTTCGCGGCCTGGTCGGTGGTGCCCTTCGATTCGCAGATCGTGCTGTCCAACGCCAACGCGGGTCTGCTGTACCTGCTGGCGATGACCTCGCTGGGCATCTACGGCATCATCCTGGCCGGTTGGGCGTCCAACTCGAAGTACGCGTTCCTCGGTGCCATGCGCGCCTCGGCACAGATGATCAGCTACGAAATCGCCATGGGCTTCGCCCTGGTCGGCGTGATGATCGCGTCTGGCAGCCTGAACCTGAGCAACATCGTCGCTGCCCAGGCCGGCAGCTCCGGTTTCTTCGACTGGTTCCTGCTGCCGCTGTTCCCGCTGTTCGTCATCTACTGGGTGTCGGGCGTGGCTGAAACCAACCGCGCGCCGTTCGACGTGGTGGAGGGCGAGTCGGAAATCGTCGCCGGCCACATGGTCGAGTACTCCGGCGGTGCCTTCGCCCTGTTCTTCCTGGCCGAGTACGCGAACATGATCCTGATCAGCTTCCTGATCTCGATCTTCTTCCTCGGCGGCTGGTTGAGCCCGGTCCAGGGCTGGGTCAACTTCGGCGATGTCTCGCCGCTGGTCGACTGGATCTGGAAGGGTGGCGCGCCGTGGCTGTTCGTCAAGGTGTTCTTCTTCGCCAGTGCCTACATCTGGTTCCGTGCCAGCTTCCCGCGCTTCCGCTACGACCAGATCATGCGCCTGGGCTGGAAGGTCTTCATCCCGCTGGCCATTCTGTGGATCGCGGTTACCGCCGTCATGGTGTTCTTCGGCGTGATTCAAAAGGGCGTCTAAAGTGATGAACCGGATTACCCATTACTTCAAGAGCCTGCTGTTGCTCGAACTGCTGGCGGGCCTCTGGCTGACGCTGAAGTACAGCTTCAAGCCGAAGTACACGATGATGTACCCGATGGAGAAGTTCCCGCAGTCGCCGCGCTTCCGTGGCCTGCACGCACTGCGCCGTTACCCGAACGGCGAAGAGCGCTGCATCGCCTGCAAGCTGTGCGAAGCGGTGTGCCCGGCGCTGGCCATCACCATCGACTCGGCCAAGCGCGAGGACGGCACCCGCCGTACCACGCGCTACGACATCGATCTGTTCAAGTGCATCTTCTGCGGTTTCTGCGAGGAGAGCTGCCCGGTGGACTCGATCGTCGAAACCCACATCCTCGAGTACCACTTCGAGAATCGTGGCGAAAACATCGTTACCAAGCCGCAGCTGCTGGCCCTGGGCGACCGTCTCGAAAACGAGATCGCCGAGCGTCGCGCCGCCGATGCCGCTTACCGCTGAGGTCGAGAGATGGATTGGGTAAATATCGCTTTCTGGGTGTTCGCCATCGCGGCAACGGTTTCGGCCGGTGCGGTGATCAGCGTGCGCAACCCGGTTCACGCCGTGCTCTGCCTGGTGCTGACCTTCTTCTCCATTGCCTGCGTGTGGCTGCTGGTGGGTGCCGAGTTCCTCGGCGTGGCGCTGGTGCTGGTCTACGTCGGCGCGGTGATGGTGCTGTTCCTGTTCGTGGTGATGATGCTGGACATCGACCCCACCAAGCTGCGTGAGGGCTGGGTGCGCTACCTGCCGGTCGGCCTCATCGTCGCCGTGGCGATGCTGGCGCAGATGCTGATCCTGATCGGCGTCAAGGCGCGTTCGGTTACGCCGTTCCCGGCCGACAACGCCGCTGCGGTCGCCGCCGATACGTCCAACATCACCTGGCTGGCGCGCACCTTGTTCACCGAGTACCTGCTGCCGTTCGAGTTCGCCGCCGTCATCCTGACCGTGGCCGTGGTGGCCGCCGTGATGCTGACCCTGCGCCGCCGTACCGGCGTGAAGAGCCAGAACCCGGGCGAGCAGACCATGGTCAAGGCCGGCCAGCGCCTGCGCATGGTCAAGATGGGCGCCGAAGCCCCGGTCGTGCACAGCAACAGCAAGCCGGCCGCCGGCGAGGAGACCCAGCCGTGATTACCCTTGGCCACATCCTTGCGCTTGGCGCGGTGCTGTTCGCCATCAGCCTGGCCGGCATCTTCCTCAACCGGAAGAACGTCATCGTCCTGCTGATGTCGATCGAACTGATGCTGCTGTCGGTGAACATCAACTTCGTCGGCTTCTCGCGCCAGCTGGGCGATCCGTCCGGCCAGCTGTTCGTGTTCTTCATCCTGACCGTCGCCGCCGCGGAAGCCGCCATCGGCCTGGCGATCCTGGTGACCCTGTTCCGTACCCGCCGCACGATCAATGTCGGCGAAGTCGATTCGTTGAAGGGCTGATCCACAGATGGAAATCACTCTCTCCAAGAGTCTGTTGATCGCAGTGGTGCTCGCACCGCTGTTCGGCAGCATCATCGCCGGCCTGTTCGGTCGCCAGGTCAAGCGCTTCGGCGCGCAGACCATCACCATCCTCGGCGTCGCGGTGGCCTGCGGCCTGTCGATGTACACGTTCTACCAGCTGATGTGGGGCGGCGCGCAGCCGTTCAACCAGAACATCTACACGTTCTTCGAGGTCGGCCAGTATTCGGCCCACGTCGGCTTCATGGTCGACAAGCTGACCGCGATGATGATGGTGGTGGTGACTTTCGTGTCACTGCTGGTCCACGTCTACACGATCGGCTACATGCAGGACGATCCGGGTTACCAGCGGTTCTTCAGCTACATCTCGCTGTTCACCTTCTCGATGCTCACCCTGGTGATGAGCAACAACTTCCTGCAGCTGTTCTTCGGCTGGGAAGCGGTGGGCCTGGTGTCCTACCTGCTGATCGGCTTCTGGTTCAAGCGTCCGACCGCGATCTTCGCCAACATGAAGGCGTTCCTGGTCAACCGCGTCGGTGACTTCGGCTTCCTGCTGGGCATCGCCGGCGTGCTCTGGGTGTTCGGCACCCTGGACTACTCGCAGGTGTTCTCGCAGGCGGGCATGCTGGCTGACCCGCGCGCCCAGCTGCAGATCTGGGATGGCTCGATCCTCGGCATGCAGCTGCTGAGCGAGCCGGTGGTCTGGTCGATCGCCACCGTCATCTGCATCTGCCTGTTCATCGGTGCCATGGGCAAGTCGGCCCAGGTCCCGCTGCACGTGTGGCTGCCCGACTCGATGGAAGGCCCGACCCCGATCTCGGCACTGATCCACGCCGCGACGATGGTGACCGCCGGTATCTTCATGGTCACCCGCATGTCGCCGCTGTTCGAGCTGTCGCAGACCGCGCTGAACTTCGTGCTGTTCATCGGCGCCACCACCGCGTTCTTCACGGGCCTGATCGGCATCGTGCAGAACGACATCAAGCGCGTCGTCGCGTACTCCACGCTGTCGCAGCTGGGCTACATGACGGTTGCGCTGGGCGTGTCGGCCTATTCGGCCGCCGTGTTCCACCTGATGACCCACGCCTTCTTCAAGGCGCTGCTGTTCCTGGGTGCCGGCTCGGTCATCATCGCGATGCACCACGAGCAGGACATGCGCAAGATGGGCGGCCTGCGCAAGTACATGCCGATCACCTTCGTCACCATGTGGATCGGTACCCTGGCACTGGTCGGTACGCCGTTCTTCTCCGGCTTCTACTCGAAGGACACCATCATCGAGGCGGCCGAGCTGCACGCGCACCTGTCCAACAGCTGGGTGGCCACCTACGGCTACTGGGCAGTGCTGGGCGGCGTGATCGTCACCAGCTTCTACAGCTTCCGCCTGCTGTTCCTGACCTTCCACGGCAAGGAACGCTTCCGCGACGCGCATGACGACCACGCCCATGGCCATGACGATCACCACGCCGCCGATTCCCATCACGGTGATGCCCATCACGACGACCACGGCCATGGCCACGGTCCGCATGAGCCGCACGAAACTCCGTGGGTGGTGACCCTGCCGCTGATCCTGCTGGCCATTCCCTCGATCGCGATCGGTTTCTTCAGCGTCGGTCCGATGCTGTACGGCACCGACTGGGCGGGCCACCACGCGCACGACGCGATCAAGGGCCAGGCGCACACGTTCTTCACCGGCATCGTCGATTTCTACGATCCGGCCAAGAACACCATCGGCTTCCTGGGCGAGGAGTTCCATGGCCCGGTCGCCTTCGCGCTGCACGGCATGATGGCTCCGGCGTTCGTGCTGACCGTTGCGGGCTTCCTGCTGGCCGCACTGTTCTACCTGTGGAAGCCGGACCTGTCGGGCAAGGCCCGCAAGACCTTCGCTCCGCTGGTGTCGGTGCTGGAAAACAAGTACGGCTTCGACAAGCTGTGGATCGATGGCTTTGCCGGTGGCAGCGTCAAGCTGGGCAAGGTCTCGCGCTGGATCGACAGCAACATCGTCGACGGCGTGGTCAATCTCTCGGCACGTGTTGTGGACGTCGCAGCCGGCGTGCTGCGTCGTACCCAATCCGGTTTCCTCTATCACTACGCCTTCGCGATGATCATCGGCCTGATTGCCCTGCTGGGCGTGCTGATGCATTACCTGCGTTGATGACCTGTACGGAATAAGAAGACGTGTCGAACTGGCCCCTACTCAGTGTCCTCATCTGGCTGCCGATCATCGGTGGCGCCCTGATCCTTGCGATCCGTGATGCGCAGACCGCCCGCTGGGCGTCGCTGGGCGTAGCGGTGCTGACGTTCGTGGCGAGCCTCTCGCTGCTGAGCGGCTACAACGCGGGCATCGACGGTCTGCAGTTCGTCGAGACCCATGCCTGGATCCCGGCGTACAAGATCGGCTACAACCTGGGCGTGGACGGCATTGCCGTGGCGCTGATCCTGCTGACCACCCTGGTCAGCGTGCTTGCCCTGATCGGTGCCTGGAGCGCCATCGACAAGCGCGTGAACCAGTACGTGGCGGCCTTCCTGATCCTGGAAGGCGTCACCGTCGGCATCTTCGCCGCAACGGACGCGATGCTGTTCTACGTGTTCTTCGAGGCGATGCTGATCCCGATGTTCCTGATCATCGGTGTCTGGGGCGGTCCCCGCCGCATCTATGCCGCGCTGAAGTTCTTCCTGTACACCTTCCTCGGCTCGGTGCTGATGCTGGTGGCGCTGATCTACCTGTACCTGAAGGGCGGCAGCTTCCAGCTGGCCGACCTGTACGCGCTGCCGCTGTCGGCCAAGGAGCAGACCTGGATCTTCTTCGCCTTCCTGATCGCCTTCGCGGTCAAGGTGCCGATGTTCCCGGTCCACACCTGGCTGCCGGATGCCCACGTGGAAGCACCGACCGCCGGTTCGGTGATCCTGGCGGCCATCGCCCTGAAGATCGGTGGCTACGGTTTCCTGCGCTTCAATCTGCCGATCGTGCCGGATGCCTCCCAGGAATGGGCCTGGCTGGTGATCGCGCTGTCGTTGATCGCGGTGATCTACGTCGGCCTGGTCGCCCTGGTGCAGGACGACATGAAGAAGCTGATCGCCTATTCGTCGATCGCGCACATGGGCTTCGTCACCCTGGGCACCTTCATTGCCCTGTGGCTGGTGCGTGAGGCCGGCAATGCCGATGCGGCCCGTCTGGGCCTGCAGGGTGCGATGGTGCAGATGATCTCGCACGGCTTCGTGTCCGGTGCGATGTTCTCCTGCGTCGGCGTGCTGTACGACCGCATGCACAGCCGCCGCATCGCCGATTACGGCGGCGTGGTCAATGTCATGCCGTGGTTCGCGACCTTCGCCATGCTGTTCTTCATGGCCAACGCGGGCCTGCCGGGCACCAGTGGTTTCGTCGGCGAGTTCATGGTCATCCTGTCGGCCTTCCAGCGGAACCCGTGGATTGCGCTCGGCGCGGCCACCACCCTGATCATCGGCGCCGCCTACACCCTGTGGCTGTACAAGCGCATCTTCTTCGGCGAAGTGGCCAATGGCCATGTCGCCGAACTGAAGGATATCAACGGCCGCGAATGGCTGGTGCTGGGCGTGTTCGCCATCGGCGTGCTGGCCTTGGGCATCTACCCCAAGCCGCTGACCGACCTGATGGAGCCCTCGATCGCAAAGCTGGCCATGCAGATCGCCTCCAGCAAGCTGCTCTGACCGGGCCCAACAGCGAATTGATTCCAGGATTTGATAATGACCACCTCGCCGCTGCTGCCATTGACCGCCGCTGACCTGCCGCCGCTCGCCCCCGAGCTGGTGCTGATCGGCAGCGCCTTCGCCCTGATGATCCTCGACCTGTTCGTCAGCAACCGGAACAAGATCGTCACCCATCTGTTCTCGCTCGCTGCACTGGCCGTGGTGCTGTTCATGCTGGCTACCGGCGTGGGCGGGCAGGGGGAGGTCTTCCATGGCATGTTCGTGCGCGATACCGCCGCGGACGTGATGAAGACCGGGATCGTGCTGCTCAGCGGCCTGACCCTGGTCTATGGCTGGCGCTACCTGCGTGACCGCGATCTGTTCCAGGGCGAGATCCCGGTGCTGATCCTGTTCGGCACTGCGGGCATGATGATCCTGGTCTCGGCCGGCAGCCTGCTGATGGTCTACCTGGGCCTGGAACTGCTGGCGCTGTGCTCCTACGCCCTGGTCGCAAGCAACCGCGACAGCGGCCTGGCCTCGGAAGCGGCGATGAAGTACATCGTGCTGGGTTCGCTGGCCTCGGGCCTGCTGCTGTACGGCATGTCGCTGATCTACGGCGCCACCGGCAGCCTGCACCTGGACGTCATCCGTGAGGCCATCCCGCACTCGGAAGAGCGCGTGCTGCTGGTCACCGGTGCGGTGTTCATGATCGCCGGCGTCGGCTTCAAGCTGGGTGCTGCACCGTTCCACATGTGGCTGCCGGACGTGTATCAGGGTGCTCCGGCACCGATTGCACTGTTCATCAGCTCGGCGCCCAAGCTGGCGGCCTTCGGCATGGCCTACCGACTGCTGGAAATGGGCGTGGGCCCGTTGTCGACCGAACTGCAGCTGCTGATTGCCGGCCTGGCGGCGGTCTCGCTGGTGATCGGCAACCTGATGGCCATCGCGCAGAGCAACCTCAAGCGCATGCTGGCGTTCTCCACCGTCTCGCACATCGGCTTCCTGCTGATGGGCATTGCCGGTGGCGGTTCGCAGGGCTATGCCGCCGCGCTGTTCTACGCGCTGGCCTACGCGATCATGTCCACCGCCGCCTTCGGCGCGATCATCGCGCTGTCGCGTGCGGGTTTCGAGGCCGAGAACATCGAAGACTTCAAGGGCCTCAATGCCCGCAACCCGTGGATGGCCGGCCTAGTGCTGTGCATCATGGCGTCGCTGGCTGGCATTCCGCCGTTCCTGGGCTTCTGGACCAAGCTGGCGGTGCTGGGTGCCGCCGTCAACGGCGGCCTGCTGTGGCTGGCCATTCTTGGCGTGGTATGCGCGGTGGTTGGCTGCTTCTACTACCTGCGCGTCATCAAGGTCATGTACTTCGATGAGCCGGTGGGCGAGGCCATGCCCCGCAGCAACGACCGCGTGCTGGGCCTGGTGCTGGGCGTGAACGCGCTGGCGCTGCTGGCGCTGGGCCTTGCCTGGAACCCGATCATGGTCTGGTGCCAGCAGGCATTTGCGCATCTTGCGTGAAAGTTGACACAAAGCTGCGCGATTCGTGTAATATGCGCAGCCTGAGTTGTCGTCGCAGCGGTTCAGCCAGAATTTCGTTGCGATAGCCCCCCGGTAAGGGTCGGGCAGCAGTTCAAGCACTTCCGGTGCGGGGTGGAGCAGTCTGGCAGCTCGTCGGGCTCATAACCCGAAGGTCGCAGGTTCAAATCCTGCCCCCGCTACCAACTCCGCGATCGGCGCCAACCGGTTCGGTGAATGAGGGAAAGCTTGCATGTTTTGGGGCTATCACTCATAATTCCGCTTCTGATGCGGGGTGGAGCAGTCTGGCAGCTCGTCGGGCTCATAACCCGAAGGTCGCAGGTTCAAATCCTGCCCCCGCTACCAAGTAAAGAGATCGCCTCCGGAGTATTGCTTCGGGGGCGTTTTTCTTTGGAGTCCGGGTCGTTTCCGCCTGGTTGGGGTCAGAGCCCTCCGCCACGGGAAAGTGATCTGACCCGGGCCCGCACCTTGCACCAGCGCGGTGCAGCCGCTATCATCATCGGCCTAGCAGTACCCCTGAAGGCGGCTTCCCCGAGGGAGGCCCGATCCGGAGGGAGGGCCGCGACCGGCACGCAGTGCCGGGCCGCAACCGGAATCCAGTCACCGGAGTCTTTCCGGAAAAGGGGCCCAACGGGCCCTTTGTCGTTTCGGGGCCTCATGTTTCCACGCCGGCCGAGGCCGGCACCCAACCAAGAGATCAAGGCAGGCTGTGAGCGACAAGGCAACCGACATCGCGAATCTGCTCGCCCCGACCGTAGTGTCGCTGGGCCTGGAGCTGCTGGGCGTTGAGTATCTGCCGGCCCCCGGTGGTGCGACCCTGCGCCTTTACATCGACGTACCGCTGGCTGAACAGCCCGAGCGCATCATCAATGTCGACGACTGCGAGCGGGTCAGCCGCGAGGTGTCGGCGCAGCTGGACGTCGAGGACCCGATCAGCGGCAATTACACGCTGGAAGTGTCCTCGCCGGGCGTGGACCGCCCGCTGTTCAACCTCGAGCAGTTTGCTCGCCACCAGGGTGAATCGGCCAAGGTCACGCTGAAGCTGCCGCAGGACAACCGCCGTCGCCTGCAGGGCCGTATCGAGGCGATCGACGAGGCCGCAGGTACCATCACCTTCATCGTCGACAAGACCGAAGTGGTGGTGTCGGCCGACAACATCGACAAGGCACGGATCATGCCCGACTGGGTGGCGCTGGGGCTGGCCCCGAGCAAGCCGACCGGTCCGGCACCGAAGCGTCCGAAGCCGAACACGAATTCTTCTTCCAACGAGCCGGCGGCAAAGAAGCCGCGCGCGGAGTGAGCCAATGAGCAAGGAACTGTTGCTGGTAGTCGACGCGGTCGCCAACGAGAAGGGCGTACCGCGTGAAGTGATCTTCGATGCCATCGAGGCCGCGCTGGCCTCGGCAGCGAAGAAGCGCTATCCCGACGAGGAAGTGCTGACCCGCGTGGTCATCGACCACAAGGATGGCAGCTATGAAACCTTCCGCCGCTGGGAAGTGGTGGCCGATGACGTGGTCATGGAGTCGCCGGACCGCCAGATCCGCCTGATGGATGCCGTCGAGGAAGCTGAAGGCGTGGAAGTCGGCGATTACATCGAAGAGCAGATCGAGAACCCGGATTTCGGCCGCATTGCTGCCCAGGCCGCCAAGCAGGTCATCGTGCAGCGCGTGCGCGAAGCAGAGCGCCAGCAGGTGGTGGATGCGTGGAAGGATCGCGTCGGCGAGCTGATCACCGGCGTGGTCAAGCGCGCCGAACGTGGCAACATCTATGTCGATCTGGGCGGCAACGCCGAAGGCTTCATTCCGAAGGACAAGGGCATTCCGCGCGACGTGCTGCGTGCCGGTGACCGCGTGCGCGGTTACCTGGCTGAAGTGCGTTCGGAGCCGCGTGGCCCGCAGCTGTTCATCAGCCGCGCCGCTCCGGAGTTCATGATCGAGCTGTTCAAGCTGGAAGTGCCGGAAGTCGGCCAGGGCCTGGTGGAAATCAAGGCCTGCGCCCGTGACCCGGGCGACCGCGCCAAGATCGCCGTGCTCGCCCACGACCAGCGCACCGATCCGATCGGCGCCTGCATCGGCATGCGTGGTTCGCGCGTGCAGGCAGTGTCCAACGAGCTCAATGGCGAGCGCGTGGACATCGTGCTGTGGAACGACAACCCGGCCAACTTCGTCATCAACGCGATGGCACCGGCCGAAGTGCAGTCGATCATCGTCGATGAAGACAAGCACTCGATGGACCTGGCCGTTGCCGAAGACCGGTTGGCCCAGGCCATCGGCAAGGGTGGCCAGAACGTGCGCCTGGCCAGCCGCCTGACCGGCTGGCAGCTCAACGTGATGACCCAGGACCAGGTCACTGCCAAGTCGGAAGCCGAACAGGCAGCGGCCCGCCAGCTGTTCATGGACAAGCTGGAAGTGGACGAGGAAATCGCCGGCATCCTGGTCAGCGAGGGCTTCGGCACTGTCGAGGAAATCGCCTATGTCCCGGTCGGTGAGCTGCTGGCGGTGGAAGGTTTCGACGAAGACATCGTCGAAGAGCTGCGCGCCCGTGCCCGCGATGCGCTGCTCAATGAGGCCCTGGCGGTCGAGGAAGGCCTGGAAGACGGCCAGCCGGCGCAGGACCTGCTCGCCCTGAAGGGCATGGACGAAGCCACTGCCTACGCGCTGGCCGGCCACGGCGTGCGTACCAGCGAAGATCTGTCCGACCTGGCCGCCGACGAGGTCATGGACTTCGGCATTGAAGGGTTGGACCAGGAGCGCGCCGCCGCGCTGATCCTGGCCGCCCGTGCCGAGGAGATCGCCCGACTGGAACGCGGCGAATGAGCCGGCAATGAACAGGGCCCTGAGCCGCTCAGGGCGTAGAATCCGCGCCACCTCCAGATGCGGGGGAGCGCCCACAAGATCATAGGATCCGAATGTCGCAGCAAACCACCATCCGCAAGCTTGCCGAGCTGGTCAACACGCCGGTCGAAAAACTGCTGGAACAGCTGGCCGGTGCCGGCATGAAGTTCAGCGGTCCCGACCAGGTCGTGACCAGCACCGAGAAGGTGAAGCTCCTGGGCTTCCTTCGTCGTTCGCACGGCAAGCCCGAGCAGGGCCCGGAAGAGACTGATCAGGCGTCGAAGAAGATCACGCTCAACCGCCGCAAGCAGCAGGAAGTGACGGTCAATTCCGGTCGCAGCAAGACGACCGTGAATGTCGAGGTGCGCCAGAAGCGCACCTACGTCAAGGCCGATGGTGGTCGCCCGATGACCCCGGACGAGGAGCGTGCCGACATCCTGCGCAAGCTGGAGGAGTCGCGCCAGCGCAACCTCGCCGAGCAGAAGGCGCTGGCGGAGAAGGACCGCCTGCGTGACGAGGAGATCGCGCGCAAGCGCGAAGAGGAACTCGCCGCACGCGAACGTGCCGAGGCCGAGAAGAAGGCGGCCGCCGAGGCTGCCGAAGCCGCCCGGCGTGCCGAGCAGGAAGCCGCCAGCCGTCCGGCCACGCGTGCCGCCGACGCTGCGCCGGCGGCGCCGCGTGCCGCGCGCCCGTCTGCCGCCGATGCCGGTGGCCCGTCGCGGGGCGCTGCGTCGCCGCGTTCGGAGGACCGTAGCGGCCGTAATGCCCGTCCGGAGCGTGGCTCGGGCGATCGCTTCTCCGGCCAGATGCACCTGTCGGCGGCCGATCGTGCTCGCCGCGGCAACAGCAGCAACACCCGCGGTCGTCCGGGCAGCCGTCCGGCGCCGGGGCGGCGCGATGCGCGCGGCGGTGGCAATGCCGGTTCGCATGCGTTCGAGCGCCCGACCGCGCCGGTCGTGCGTGAAGTCGCCATCGGTGACACCATCACGGTGGCCGATCTGGCGCAGAAGCTCGCACTGAAGGGCGGCGAGGTGGTGAAGGCGCTGTTCAAGATGGGCGTGATGGCCACCATCACCCAGTCCATCGACCACGACACTGCTGTGCTGGTGACCGAGGAGCTCGGCCACAAGGCGATCCGCGCCAACGACAACGACGCCGAAGACGCACTGCTGGCCGCCACCGGCGAAGACCAGGGCGAAGCCGTGCAGCGTCCGCCGGTGGTCACCATCATGGGCCACGTCGACCACGGCAAGACCTCGCTGCTGGATTACATCCGCCGCACCAAGGTCGCCACCGGCGAGGCCGGCGGCATCACCCAGCACATTGGTGCCTACCATGTAGATACGCCGAAGGGCGTGAT
This sequence comes from Stenotrophomonas maltophilia, assembly GCF_001676385.1. Classification (GTDB taxonomy): domain Bacteria; phylum Pseudomonadota; class Gammaproteobacteria; order Xanthomonadales; family Xanthomonadaceae; genus Stenotrophomonas; species Stenotrophomonas maltophilia_J. Next base: position 20,797 of record NZ_LYVJ01000001.1, read on the forward strand.
CAGCTTCCTGGACACCCCGGGCCACGCTGCGTTCACCTCGATGCGTGCCCGCGGCGCCAAGCTGACCGATATCGTGGTACTGGTCGTGGCCGCCGACGACGGCGTCATGCCGCAGACCAAGGAAGCGATCCAGCACGCCCGTTCGGCGGGTGTGCCGCTGATCGTGGCGATCAACAAGATCGACAAGTCCGACGCCGACCCGATGCGGGTCAAGAACGAACTGCTGTCCGAGCAGGTCGTGGCCGAAGACTTCGGTGGTGACACCCAGATGGTGGAGATCTCGGCCAAGACCGGCCTGGGTATCGACGACCTGCTGGATGCCATTTCCATCCAGGCTGAACTGCTGGAACTGAAGGCCGTCGACGAAGGCCGCGCCTCGGGCGTGGTGATCGAGTCGGCGCTGGACAAGGGCCGTGGCCCGGTCGCCACCGTGCTGGTTCAGCAGGGCCGCCTGAAGAAGGGTGACTACCTGGTGTGCGGCGTGCAGTACGGCCGCGTGCGGGCACTGTTCGACGAAACCGGCAAGCAGCCGGAGTTCGCCGGCCCGTCCATCCCGGTTCAGGTCCTGGGCCTGTCCGGCGTGCCGGAGGCCGGTGACGATTTCGTGGTCGTCGAGGATGAGCGCCTGGCCAAGGACGTTGCCCAGCAGCGTGAGACCAAGCGCCGTGAATCGCGCCTGGTCGCCACCGCGGGCAGCCGCATGGAAGACATCATGGCGACCCTGGGTAAGGGCGAGGGCCAGCAGGTCCTCAACCTGGTCATCAAGGCCGACGTGCAGGGTTCGGTGCAGGCGCTGAGCCAGGCACTGGTCGCGTTGTCCAACGACGACATCCGCATCAACGTGATCCACTCCGGCGTGGGTGGTATCACCGAGTCGGACGCCAACTCGGCGGCCGCGTCGAAGGCTACCGTCATCGGCTTCAACGTGCGTGCGGACGCTTCGGCCCGCCGCATCATCGAGTCCAACGGCGTGGATCTGCGCTACTTCTCGATCATCTATGACGTGATCGATCAGGTGAAGCAGGTGGCGTCCGGCCTGCTGGGCGTGGAAATCCGCGAAGAGATCATCGGCATCGCCGAGGTCCGTGACGTCTTCCGCAGCTCCAAGCTGGGCGCCGTCGCCGGCTGCATGGTCATCGAGGGCGTGGTCAAGCGCAGCAAGCCGATCCGTGTCCTGCGCGACAGCGTGGTGGTGTTCGAAGGCGAGCTGGAGTCGCTGCGCCGCTTCAAGGAAAACGTCGAAGAAGTCCGCAACGGTACCGAATGCGGTATCGGCGTGAAGGCCTACAACGACGTCAAGCCGGGTGATCAGATCGAGTGCTTCGAGCGCATCGAAGTGCCGCGCACCCTGTGATGCTGAACTGTGGCCCGACCGACGGTCGGGCCCTACCATGATGTAGAGCCCGACCGTTGGTCGGGCGACAATCGAATCAAAGGTAGAGCCCGACCGTTGGTCGGGCGAGAACTGAATCAAGAGCCCCTCGTGCCCAAGACTTTCCATCGAACCGACCGTGTCTCCGCCCAGCTGCGCCGTGAACTCGGCACCCTGGTGCACAACGCCGTGCGCGAGCACGGGTTGCCCTCGGTGAGCGTGTCCGACGTGGAAATCACCCGTGACATGGCCCATGCCAAGGTGTTCGTCACCGCGCTGATGCCCGAGCGTTCCGCCGAGGCCGTTGCCGGCCTGAAGGAACTGGGCAAGCAGCTGCGCATGGACCTGGCGCGGGCGATGAAGCTGCGCCACGTGCCCGAGCTGCACTTCCATTACGACGACTCGGTTGATCGCGGTGAACGCATCGACAACCTGCTGCGTGACCTGCCCGATACGGCGGCCGCAGAGAAACGTCGCGAGAGCGGCGAAGAATAAGCCTCCGGTAGTGCCGAGCCATGCTCGGCTGCTTTTGCTCTCGCGCATCGCTGCGGAAGCCGAGCATGGCTCGGCGCTACACAATCCTGTCATGACCCGAATTCAGTTCCGCCGCCTGGATGGCATCCTGCTGCTCGACAAGCCGACCGGCATGAGCTCGAACGCCGCCCTGCAGGTGGCGCGCCGCCTGTTCCGTGCCGAGAAGGGCGGGCATACCGGCAGCCTTGATCCCCTGGCCACCGGCCTGCTGCCACTGTGCTTCGGCGAGGCGACCAAGATCGCCGGCCTGCTGCTGGGCTCGGCCAAGGCCTATGACGCCGGGATCGTGCTCGGCCAGACCACCGATACCGACGATGCCGAAGGGCAGGTGCTGTTGCGGCGCCCGGTCCCGGTGATCAGTGCCGAAGCCCTGCGGGAAGCGCTCGCGCCCCTGACCGGCAGCATCCGCCAGCGGGCGCCGATCTATTCGGCGCTGAAGCAGGGCGGTGAGCCGCTGTATGTGAAGGCCCGTCGTGGCGAGACCATCGAGGCCCCCGAGCGCGAGGTCCAGGTGCATGCCATCGAGGTGCTGGAGCAGCAGCCGGAGCGGCTGCGCCTGCGCGTGACCTGCGGCTCGGGGACCTATATCCGCAGCCTGGCCCGGGACCTCGGCGAGAGGCTCGGCTGCGGCGCCCATATCAGCGCGCTGCGGCGGCTGTGGGTCGAGCCGTTCCATGAACCGGCGATGGTCACTCTGGACCAGCTGCGGGCGATGGCCGAGGCCGGCGACGAGGCAGGCATGGAGGCACTGTTGCTGCCGTTGGCCGCCGGGCTGGCCGGCTACCCCCGCGTCGACCTGGATGCCGGACAGGTCCAGCGCTTCTGCATGGGCCAGCGCCAGCGCGGCGTGGGCTGGCCGCACGGCCTGGTGGCGGTGTTTGGCCCGGACGATGCTGTCCAGGGCCTGGGCCAGGTCGACGAAAGCGGTCTGCTTGCCCCGCAGCGGCGTTTCAACCTCTGACCGGGGTGGGGCGGTTCAGCCCGGTCCTTGTCCCGGAAGCCCCCGGCCGTTACAATTTCGCGGCCGTTTTCCGGCAGCCTGCCACGCGCAGGTTTCACCCCTGTAGTCCACGGCGAGCCTGGCGGTGCGCGAAGCGCGTTCCTGCCGGCCACGCATCATCGAGAAAAAGACATGTCGATCGACACCCAGAAGGTCATTGAAGAAAACAAGCGCAGCGCCGCAGATACCGGTTCCCCGGAAGTCCAGGTCGCCCTGCTGACCGCCCGCATCGAACTGCTGACCGGTCACTTCAAGACCCACAAGAAGGACCACCACAGCCGCCGCGGCCTGCTGCAGATGGTCAACCGCCGTCGCAGCCTGCTCGACTACCTGAAGAAGAAGGACGTCGAGCGTTACAAGGCCCTGATCGAGAAGCTTGGCCTGCGTCGCTAAGCAACGAATCCCCCGCGGCGCAGCGATGCGCCGCGGTTTTGTTTTGTAGCATCGCAATCCCCGATTCAGGCCGGAACGATCCGGCCACCCGCTGGCGGCAAGGGTCGCCGACGGTCCAAATTCGCAGACAGCATTCCCAAGGACACCCTCCGTGGCAAAAATCACCAAAACCTTCCAGTACGGCAAGCACACCGTCACGCTTGAGACCGGCGAAATCGCCCGCCAGGCCAGTGGCGCCGTCATCGTCAAGATGGACGACACCGTGCTGCTGGTCACTGCCGTCGCCGCCAAGAGCGCGCGCGAAGGCCAGGACTTCTTCCCGCTGACCGTCGACTATCAGGAGAAGTTCTACGCGGGCGGTCGCATCCCCGGTGGTTTCTTCAAGCGCGAAGGCCGTGCGACCGAGAAGGAAACCCTGATCTCGCGTCTGATCGACCGTCCGATCCGCCCGCTGTTCCCGGAAGACTACAAGAACGAAGTGCAGATCATCGCCACGGTGATGTCGCTGAATCCGGAAGTGGACGGTGACATTCCGGCCCTGATCGGCGCTTCGGCCGCCCTGGCCCTGGCGGGTACCCCGTTCATGGGCCCGATCGGCGCCGCCAAGGTTGGCTACAAGAACGGCGAATACATCCTGAACCCGACCGTCAGCGAACTGGCCGACTCCCAGCTGGAACTGGTTGTCGCCGGTACCTCCAATGCCGTGCTGATGGTGGAATCGGAAGCCGCGCTGCTGTCCGAGGACGTGATGCTGGGCGCCGTGACCTTCGGCCACCGCGAAATGCAGAAGGTCATCAACGCGATCAACGAGCTGACCGTCGAAGCCGGCACCAAGCCGTCGACCTGGGAAGCCCCGGCCAAGAACGAAGCGCTGATCTCGGCGCTGAAGGAAGCCATCGGCCCGCGCCTGGGCGAAGCCTTCCAGGTGCGTGACAAGCTGCAGCGCCGCGATGCCATCGCCGCGATCAAGAAGGACGTGACCGAGGCACTGGCTGGCCGCGTCGCCGCCGAAGGCTGGAACCCGGCCGAACTGTCGAAGGAATTCGGCGAGCTGGAATACCGCACCATGCGTGACTCGGTGCTCGATACCAAGGTCCGCATCGATGGCCGTGCGCTGGATACCGTCCGCCCGATCACCGTGAAGACCGGCGTGCTGCCGCGTACCCACGGCTCGGCGCTGTTCACCCGTGGCGAGACCCAGGCGATCGTGGCCATCACCCTGGGCACGGCCCGTGACGGGCAGGTCATCGACGCCGTTGCCGGTGAGTACAAGGAAAACTTCCTGTTCCACTACAACTTCCCGCCCTTCTCGGTCGGTGAGTGCGGTCGTTTCGGTGCGCCCAAGCGTCGCGAAATCGGCCACGGCCGCCTGGCCAAGCGTGGTGTGCTGGCCGTGATGCCGTCGCTGGAGACCTTCCCGTACACCATCCGCGTCGTCTCGGAGATCACCGAGTCGAATGGTTCCTCGTCGATGGCGTCGGTGTGCGGCTCGTCGCTGGCACTGATGGACGCCGGCGTGCCGGTGAAGGCGCCGGTGGCCGGTATCGCCATGGGCCTGGTCAAGGAAGGTGATCGCTTCGTGGTCCTGTCCGACATCCTGGGTGACGAAGATCACCTGGGCGACATGGACTTCAAGGTGGCCGGTACCGCCGAGGGCATCTCCGCCCTGCAGATGGACATCAAGATCGAAGGCATCACCGAAGAGATCATGAAGCAGGCCCTGCAGCAGGCCAAGGCTGGCCGCCTGCATATCCTGGGTGAAATGGCCCACGGCCTGACCGCCCCGCGTTCGGAGCTGTCCGATTACGCGCCGCGCCTGCTGACCATCAAGATCCACCCGGACAAGATCCGCGAAGTGATCGGCAAGGGTGGCTCGACCATCCAGGCCATCACCAAGGAAACCGGTACCCAGATCGACATCCAGGACGACGGCACCATCGTCATCGCCTCGGTCAACGCCATCGCTGCCCAGGCTGCCAAGGCGCGCATCGAGCAGATCACTTCGGACGTCGAGCCGGGCCGCATCTACGAAGGCAAGGTCGCCAAGATCATGGACTTCGGTGCGTTCGTCACGATCCTGCCGGGCAAGGACGGCCTGGTCCATGTCTCGCAGATCTCCAGCGAGCGCGTCGAGAAGGTCGGCGACAAGCTGAAGGAGGGCGATGTGGTCAAGGTCAAGGTGCTGGAAGTGGACAAGCAGGGCCGCATCCGCCTGTCGATGAAGGCTGTGGAAGAAGGCGAAGGCGCCACCGCCGAATAATCGGTACTGCTGATCGTGCGGTGGGTGAGGACCGTTGGTCCTCACGCTTTCGCAAATGAAAAAGCGGGCTTCGGCCCGCTTTTTCTTTGCCTGGAATCCTGTGGGCGAGGATCGTTGGTCCTTACACCTGCGCGCCTTCTTCCTCCTCTCCCAGCCACCACACCTGGCCCGGCTCGGGGTCACTCAGCGGGTGCTCGCGCTGTTCGATGGCCTCCAGCACGCGGCCGGGGGCTGCAGCAACCCACATCGCCATGAGCTTTTCCACCGCGGCCCGGCCCTGTGCGGCCACGCCGAGGTCACGTTCGCGTCTCCATTGGTCTTCACCTGGTGCCTCATCGCCATGCTGGTGAGGCGTGCCGTAGCTGCAGCGGCGGCACAGCCGGCGCACGGTGGCCGTCCAGTCCTCGACCATGCCGATGCCGGGCAGCGTGATGGCCTCCAGGGCAGCGATGTCATCGGCCGAGTCGCACTGCACGAACACGGTGAAGGTCGCCATGTCCGATGGCTGCAGGCGCTGCATGGCATTGAACACCGGCACCTGGCGCTCGTCGTAGGCACGTTGGCCGGTCGAGGCCCCGTCGTGCAGCACGATGTCGCCGAAGCGGAAGCCGCTTTCAGGCAGCGGTACGTTGTCGATGCGTGCACGCACCGGATCAATGCGGCTCATAAACACCACTTCGGCGTCGGACCACGGTGCCAAGCGCACGCAGGCCACGCCGAAGTTGCCCTCGATCGGGCCTTCGCCCTCGGGCAGGGTGATGCCACAGCGGGACCATTGGCGGCGTGCTTCGGCCCAGTCACCGACGCCGGTGGCGGCGATACCGGCATTCCACGCGGTGGCTTCATCGAACTCGCCGCGCAGCTGTTCTGATTGCAGGTTGTCCTGCAGTGAGGAAGCCCAGTCGCGCAGGTACTTGTGTGCCAATCCGCGCATGTAATGCAGGTACGGCACTTCGGCAGCGAGTGCGATCAGCTCGCCGAACAGCGCCACCGCCTGCTGCAGGTCGCCTTCGCGGAAGGCGGCGTAGGCGCGCGCCTCCAGTGCCTCGCGGTCGTCGCGGGTTTCGTCGCCAAGCAGGTCGCCGTCGTCGATACTGTCGTAGTCGGTGCTCATGTCCATGCGCGCTTGAAGGTCTGCGGCTACCTTAGCCGATGCATGGGGCGGCAGCGTCGGTGCGTGTCCTGCTGCAGTGCATGACGGCAATCGCATGTCTGCCCCGCTGTCGTCACGGGATGCGGCGTGCCTGTCCACGGGACGACATGCCGCGACATCCGTCCCATGGGGCCATCCGTTTGCTAACGTGGCGGCGCCTTCGAACCGGGAGATCTCCATGTTCCGCCAGACCGTGGCCGTCCTTGCCGTGCTGATTGCCGGTGCCTTGCCCATCGCCGTGCACGCGGCGCCGGTGCAGCCGCCCATCTTCGGCGCCTACTACCCCGGCGGTTCGGCCGAGCGCTATCCGGTCTCGAACATTCCGGCCGAGCGCCTGACGCATCTGTTCTATGCGTTCTCCACCATCGAGGACGGGCGCTGCACGGTCGGGACGGAAGCGCCGAAGAACTTCGCCGCGCTGGCTGAGCTCAAGAAGGCGCATCCGCATCTACGCACGCTGATCTCGATTGGTGGCTGGGGTGCGGGCGGGTTCTCCGATGCAGCGTTGACCGAGGCCAGCCGCCAGCGCTTGGTCGATTCGTGCATGGCGCTGTTCTTCGATCGCCATGCCGGCAGCTTCGACGGCGTGGACATCGACTGGGAATTCCCGGTCAGTGGCGGACCGAAGGAGCTGGCGCATCGCCCGCAGGATCGCGCCAACCTGACCCGGCTTGCCCAGGCCTTCCGCGCGGCACTCGATGCGCGCGGCCGCAAGACGGGGCAGCCGATGCTGCTGACTGCCGCGCTGGCCGCCGGTCGCCTGCAGACCGATGGCCCCTACGATCCAGCGGCCAGCTATGACCTGCCGGCGCTGGCGAAGGTGTTCGATTTCATCAACCTGATGAGCTACGACATGGGCACCGGCTTCTCGGCAGTGTCGACCTTCAATGCGCCCTTGCATCAAGTGCCGGCCGATCCGCTGGCGCCGGAGCTGCGGCGCTGGAACAACGTCGCCGGCGCGGTGCAGTACTACCGCGAGCACGGTGTGCCCGCCAGCAAGCTGGTGCTGGGCGTGCCGTTCTACGGGCGCGGCTTCAAGGTCACCGGCGATGCCCCGGATGGGCTGTACCAGGCCTACAGTGCACCGGCCGATGCCGGCGATTGGCGGGTGATCAAGGCGCGCTATCTGGACCAGCCGGGTTGGACGAAACACTGGCAGCCGCAGGCGCAGAGCCCGTGGCTGTACAACGCCGCGCAGAAGATCTTTATCAGCTATGAAGACCCGCGCTCGATCGGGCTGCGTGCGCAGTTCGCGCGCGAGCAGGGCCTGGCCGGCGTGTTCATGTGGGAATTGACCGGCGACGACGAACAGGCCAGCCTGCTCAACGCCATGCTCGCTCCCTGGCACAAGGTCCGTGCCGGCGATTGATCGGTGCGGCTCGACGACGCCGGGCTGAGCCCGGCGCCCGGCTCAATCGGCCCAGACGCTGTTGGGATCGCCGTTGCGGGCGCGGCGCTGGCTGGCCACGGCCAGACGCGCGAAGCCGAAGGCCATCGCCAGCGCGATCGCATCGACCCAGAACAGGGACCAGTGACCCTGTGCGGCGGCACGCCAGAGCCAGTCGCCATTGAGCGCGCCATGCAGGACCGGCACCAGTGCGGTGCAGATCGCCGCGGTCCAGAGCAGCTCACGCGCCGCCTGTGCAGGGCGACGCAACGCTGCCCACAGCGCACAGGCGGCCCAACTGCCGAAACAGGCCCAGCGGATGCCGTGGTCGACAGCCGATGGTGCCAGCCGCTCCAGCACCAGGGCACTGGCGAACGCGACCGAGATCGCCACGCACAGGCCGATGCAGACGCCGACCGTGGCGCGCGCCATGTTGGCGCCGGCGCGGGGTTGCTGCGGCTGGCGCCGCTTGCGGCGTGACTCGATCCACAAGAGGTTGCCCGAGTAGAACAGGAAGGCACCGCCAAGGCCGAGCAGGAAGTAGAGCCAGACCATCACACCGTTGCCGAACTCACCGAAGTGCAGGGCATAGGTGGCGCTGAGCGTGGCGTGGTTGGCATCGCGCTGGCCCGGCAGCTGGGTCGCCAGCACGTCGCCGGTGGCGACGTCCAGCGCCACCGCGCCCAGCGGACCGAGCGTGCCGGTGGATTCCCCGGTGATCTCGATGGTGGCGTGGGCATCGCCGGCGTTGGCGAGCTTCAGATAGGCCGGCTCGAAGTTGGCCACGCCCTGTGCGCGGGCTACCTCCAGCGCTCGTGCATGCAGCACGCGCAGACTGCCTGGTGGCGCAGGAATGCCTGTAGCTTCGCGCACCGGCGCGGTATCCATCGCCGTCGGAACCGCCTGCAGGGCCTTGCCGTCGTAAATCAGCGGGTTGAGCAGGGCCATCTGCACGAACACCAGGCAGAGCAGGGCGCCGGTGACCGCATACATCAGGTGGAAGGGCAGGCTGAGCACGCCGATGATGTTGTGCGCGTCCTGCCACAGCTGCTTGAGGTTGCGGCCGGGGCGCAGCGCGAACAGATCGCCCAGCAGCTTCGGCAGATGGATCACCAGGCCGCTGAGCAGGGCCATTCCGTACAGCAGGCTGATGATGCCCATCACGTAGATGCCAGCGACCGGCAGGCCGAGGCTGTAATGCAGTTCGTTGACCAGTTCAGCCAGTCCGGACTGCGGCGGCGCCCGGCTGCCGGCGATCTGCCCCGGCCAGGCATAGCGCCAACTGCCGTCATCGGCCTGCCAGTACGCCAGTGGCTGTGGATGATCGGCGCCGGGAAAGGTCATGCCGACGTGGCGGCGTGCTTCCGGGTGCGCGGCCAGCACGTCCTCGAGCAGGTACTGCGCGTCGTCCAGGCCGGCAGGAAGCGCGGTGGCCGCACCCGGCGTCTGCCATCGCGGCAGGTCGTGGTGGAACAGGGTCAGCGCACCGGCATAAAAGGCCACGAACAGGCCGAAGCCGGCGACCAGGCCGACCCAGGTGTGCAGAGTGGTGAACGTGCGCAGGGTCTGCGAGCTGAACTTCATGGAGGGGATCTCATTGCACCGCGCCTGCCAGGCGCAGCAGTGCAAGCGCGGCGAAGCCGGCTGCGGCGCTGCCGCCCAGCACCAGCCAGGCGCGCAGCGCGCTGCGGAAGCTGAATGCCCAGAGGGCAGCCAGCATCCACAGCGGGATGAAGGCGATCAGGGTCGGCACCAGCGCACGCTGCCAGGGGCCAGGTGGCAACCATGCCAGCAGGCCGGTGGCGGCGGCCGCGAGCAGGAAGCCGGCCAGGATGGCGGCGAATGCACGTGGCCACATCAGGGTGACCCCGTGCCGGGGCGATGCCAGGCGGCCAGTGCCGGCAGCACCATCGCAGCCAGCATCCACGTGCACAGCATGGCGACCAGCCCAGCGGCAAAGCCCAGTTCGGCCATCCACAACCAGAGCGCCGCCGCAGCAGCCACCAGACCAATCTGGCGGCCCAGGCGTCCGGCGCGGCGCAGCCGTGGCCAGCGGCAATGTGGCGAGGCGGCATAGAACGCCAGAGCGGAGAACATCGCCGCGAGCATGCCCAGGCTGCAGAAGCCCAGCGTGGAGAGGCCGACGGTGATCATCGCGGGCGGCCGCCGTGGCAGCGGGCCGGCGAACGCGGGGCACGGGCGGGGCCGGCGGGAGCCGGTCGGAGCGGGTGGCGCATCACGGGATCCTGGGGAAAGCGGGCAGGCTGGCACGGGGCGGGCTGCATGGATATGGTAATCATTGCGTTTTCGCGCCGCCAGCACGCGCCATTCAGCAGGCCGCATGGCGGGCCTTGGGCTTTGCCCTGCACTGGTTTAAGATCGTCGCTGAATCCAGACTGGAACAAGGTGGCCCGCGCCCAGCGCCGGCCGAGCGTGCGACATGAGCACTACCACCGCCCCCTGTTGACCTGCCCCCGAAGGCCCTGTGTTCCAGGCGCCCTCGCGGCGCTTTTTTATTGCCCGGGCGCCGCCCCGGGAACGCTTTCCAGCCCGCCCGGCGGGCCCGCACGAAACCACTGCGATGATCAACATTACCCTTCCCGACGGCAGCCGCCGCGAGTTTGAAAACCCCGTCAGCGTCATGGAGGTCGCCCAGTCGATCGGCGCCGGCCTGGCCAAGGCTACCATCGCCGGCGCCGTGGATGGCGTGCTGGTGGATGCCAGCGACGTCATCGACCACGACGCCCGCCTGCGCATCATTACCGCCAAGGATGAGGAGGGCCTGGAGATCATCCGCCACTCCTGCGCCCACCTGGTCGGCCACGCCGTCAAGCAGCTGTACCCGGACGTGAAGATGGTGATCGGCCCGGTGATCGCCGAGGGCTTCTACTACGACATCTACTCCGAGCGTCCGTTCACCCCGGAGGACATGGCGGCGATCGAGAAGCGCATGGGCGAACTGATCGCCCAGGACTACGACGTCATCAAGAAGATGACCCCGCGCGCCGAAGTGATCGAGATCTTCAAGGCCCGCGGCGAGGACTACAAGCTGCGCCTGATCGAGGACATGCCCGATGACATCCAGGCCATGGGGATGTACTACCACCAGGAGTACGTGGACATGTGCCGCGGCCCGCACGTGCCGAACACGCGCTTCCTGAAGGCCTTCAAGCTGACCCGCATTTCCGGCGCGTACTGGCGCGGTGATGCGAAGAACGAGCAGCTGCAGCGCATCTACGGCACCGCCTGGGCCGACAAGAAGCAGCTGGAGGCCTACATCAAGCGCATCGAGGAGGCCGAGATGCGCGACCACCGCCGCATCGGCAAGCAGCAGGACCTGTTCCACCTGCAGGAGGAGGCGCCAGGCATGGTGTTCTGGCACCCGAAGGGCTGGGCGCTGTGGCAGGTGGTCGAGCAGTACATGCGCAAGGTCTACCGCAGCACCGGCTACGGTGAGGTGCGCTGCCCGCAGGTGCTGGATGTGACGCTGTGGAAGCAGTCAGGGCACTGGGACAACTTCAAGGACAACATGTTCTTCACCGAATCGGAGAAGCGCACCTATGCGCTGAAGCCGATGAACTGCCCAGGCCACATCCAGGTGTTCAACCAGGGCCTGCACAGCTACCGCGACCTGCCGATCCGCTACGGTGAGTTCGGCTCCTGTCATCGCAACGAGCCCTCCGGCGCGCTGCACGGCATCCTGCGCGTGCGCGGATTCACCCAGGACGATGGCCATGTGTTCTGCACGGAAAACCAGATCGAATCGGAAGTGAATGCGTTCCACCAGCAGGCGCTGGCGGTCTACCGGCACTTCGGCTTCGAGGAAATCCAGATCAAGATCGCGCTGCGCCCGGAATCGCGCTTGGGCGACGATGCCACCTGGGACAAGGCTGAGGGCGCGCTGCGCTCGGCGCTGAGTGCCTGCGGCGTGGAGTGGCAGGAACTGCCGGGCGAGGGTGCCTTCTACGGCCCGAAGATCGAGTACCACCTGAAGGACGCCATCGGCCGCACCTGGCAGCTGGGAACGATGCAGGTCGACTTCATGATGCCCGGCCGCCTCGGCGCCGAGTATGTGGACGAGAACAGCCAGAGGAAGCATCCGGTCATGCTGCACCGCGCCATCGTCGGCTCGATGGAGCGCTTCCTGGGCATCCTGATCGAGCACCATGCCGGCCAGTTCCCGGTCTGGCTGGCGCCGACCCAGGTGGTGGTCGCCAACATCACCGACGCCCAGGCTGAATACGTTGATCAGGTTCGCAAAACCCTTGCGGATCAAGGCTTCCGGGTCATCGCCGATTTGCGTAACGAGAAGATCGGCTATAAGATTCGCGAGCACACGCTGCAGCGCGTGCCGTACCTGTTGGTCGTTGGCGACCGCGAAAGGGAAAACGGCGCGGTTGCCGTGCGCACGCGTTCCGGCGAGGACCTGGGCAGCATGAGCGTCGAGGCCTTCATCTCGCGGCTGCAGGCCGAGAACGCGGTTTGATAGGGTCCGGCCCGCGCGCCACCGGGTGCGCAGGCCGGTTCGATTCCTCTGGGAGATTGCAATATCAGTACCCCTGACAACAAACAGAACCGCAAGAATCAGGAAATCCGTGTGCCGCGCGTCCGCGTGATCGGCAGCGACGGAGAAATGATCGGCGTGTTGTCGCGCGACGAAGCGCTGTCCATGGCTGAAGATGAAGGCCTGGACCTGGTCGAAATCCAGCCGCAGGCCGATCCGCCGGTCTGCAAGATCATGGACTTCGGCAAGTTCAAGTTCGAAGCGCAGAAAAAGGCCAGCGAGGCCAAGAAGAAGAACAAGCAGGTCGAGATCAAGGAAGTGAAGTTCCGTCCGGTCACGGACGAGGGCGACTACCAGATCAAGCTGCGCAAGATGCGCGGTTTCCTCGAAGAGGGCGACAAGATCAAGGTCAACATCCGTTTCCGTGGCCGTGAGATGAGCCACCAGGAACTGGGTCGTGAAATGGCCAACCGGATCGAGGCCGATCTGGGCGAGGACATCGTCATCGAATCCCGTCCGCGCCTGGAAGGGCGCCAGATGGTGATGATGATCGCGCCGAAGAAGAAGTAAGGCGCCCTGCCGCATCCCTGCAAAGCCGAGCCCGTGCTCGGCTTTCTTCGTCGGCCCGGTCTCGGGCCGGTGTGAGATGGGGTGTGCGCCGTCGCCAGGCATGTGGCCATCCAACTCCCCGCCGATCAAAGGTTTGCATCGGCCGGGAAGGGCGGGCATAATGGGCGGCCCGGTTCGCCGGGTGCTGTTTTCTTTGCTTTAATTGAACGCGGCAACAGGACCGGCCCACTCCCTCGGGGAGGCAGGGCTTGAAGCAGGCAAGGGCACGGACGGAAAGTGTGGCGAAGCCACCGCCCTGGTCAGTAAAAAAACATCATCAAGGACATAGCAATGCCCAAGATCAAGACCAACCGGGCGGCGGCCAAGCGTTTCCGCAAGACCGCGTCCGGCAAGTACAAGTGCGGCCACGCAAATCGTAGCCACATCCTCACCAAGAAGGCGACCAAGCGGAAGCGCAATCTGCGTCAGACGGGCCATGTCCGTGCAGAAGACGCAGGCCGTCTGGATCGCATGCTTCCCTACCTCTGAGGACTGACACATGGCACGAGTTAAGCGTGGCGTACAGGCGCGTCGCCGCCACAAGAAAATCCTGACCCTGGCGAAGGGTTACTACAACGCTCGCCGCAAGGTCTTCCGCGTTGCCAAGCAGGCGGTCATCAAGGCGCAGCAGTACGCCTACATCGGCCGCAAGCAGAAGAAGCGCAACTTCCGCTCGCTGTGGATCACCCGCATCAATGCGGCTGCCCGCATCAACGGCATGAGCTACAGCCGCTTCATGAACGGCCTGCTGAAGGCTGGCATCACCCTGGACCGCAAGGTCCTGGCTGACATCGCCGTGCACGACGCAGCCGGCTTTGCAGCGCTGGCCGAGAAGGCCAAGGGCGCGCTGGCGGCATAAGTCCTTCCCGATGCCGTAACCGTTCACTCGGAACGGTGTCAGGTCAAGGCAATGCATGGGGAAGGGCGCAAGTCCTTCCCCATCTTTTTTTTTGGGTCCCGGCCGGCCACGGTGGCCGCACGGGAACGACGGTGGCGACAGGGGTCGGCCCTTCGCGCATCGCGATGGCAGATCGACTGGAGTTCCGGCCCCCCATGAGCGACATCCAATCCCTCACCACCCAGGCGCTGGCCGATGTGGCCGCCGCGCAGAGCCCCGACGTGCTCGAGCAGCTGCGCGTGGCTCTGCTTGGCAAGAGCGGCACCATCACATCGCAGCTCAAGCAGCTCGGCGCCCTCCCGGCAGACGAGCGCAAGGCCGCCGGTGAAGCCATCAACCAGGCCCGTGATGCGCTGACCCGCGCACTGGGCGAGCGCAAGGCGCTACTGGAAGACGCAGCACTGGATGCGCGCCTCGCGGCTGAAGCCATCGACGTCACCCTGCCGGGGCGCAGCGCCGAGCGCGCAGGCCTGCATCCGATCACCCGCACCCTGGAACGCATCACCGGCATCTTCGGCCGGCTGGGCTACGAGCTTTCGGAAGGGCCGGAGATCGAGGACGACTGGCACAACTTCGAGGCGCTGAACTTCCCGCCGCACCATCCGGCGCGCGCCATGCACGACACCTTCTACTTCGGCGATGGCCGCCTGCTGCGCACGCATACCTCCGGCGTGCAGGTGCGCTACATGGGCGACCACGCGCCGCCGCTGCGCATGATCGCCGCCGGCAAGGTGTACCGCAGCGACAGTGACCAGACCCACTCCCCGATGTTCCATCAGGTCGAAGGCCTGCTGGTGGACGAGCACTCGACGTTCGCAGACCTGAAGGGCACCCTGGCCGAGTTCGTGCGCGCCTTCTTCGAGCGTGATTTCGAAATGCGTTTCCGCCCCAGCTACTTCCCGTTCGTCGAGCCTGGCGCGGAAGTGGACATTGCCTGGCAGCAGCCCGATGGCAGCACCCGCTGGCTGGAGGTGCTCGGCTGCGGCATGGTCCACCCGAACGTGTTGCGCAATGTCGGCATCGATCCGGAGCGATACACGGGCTTCGCCTTCGGCATGGGCGTGGAGCGTTTCGCGATGCTGCGCTATGGGGTCAACGACCTGCGCGCATTCTTCGAGAACGACGTGCGGTTCCTGAAACAGTTCGCGTAAGCCTCAACCATGCAGAGCCGGGCCATGCTCGGCTGCATTTCTGGATGGACGCCTCCTTGCGCATGCGCTGGGCGACCACAAATACCGTAACGGGAGGCAGGCCTCCCACCAGGGTGACACCATGAAATTCTCCGAAAACTGGCTGCGCAGCCACGTCCCGACCGACGCCTCCCGCGATGAGCTGAGCGCGGTGCTGACTGCCATCGGCCTGGAAGTGGAAGACGTGACCGCATTGGGCCAGGGCCTCGATCACGTGGTCGTGGCGCGCATCGTCGAAGCCGTGCGCCATCCCGAAGCCGATCGCCTGCAGGTGTGCAGGGTCGATGCCGGGCAGGGCGAGCTGCTGCAGATCGTCTGTGGTGCGCCGAACGCGCGCCCGGGGCTGGTCGCGCCGCTGGCGATGGTGGGCGCGCAGATCGGTGAACTGAAGATCAAGCCGGCCAGGCTGCGTGGCGTCGAGTCCAACGGCATGCTGTGCTCGGCCAAGGAACTGGGCCTGGACAACGATGCGTCCGGGCTGCTGGAACTGCCGGAGGACGCACCGGTCGGCCAGCCCCTGGTTGAGTACCTCGGCCTGCCGGACGCCAGCATCGAGATCAAGCTGACCCCGAACCGCGCCGACTGCTTCAGCATCCGCGGCATCGCCTACGACGTCGCTGCTGCGACCCGCAGCGGCGTGCTGGATTTCGCCGCTGCGCCGGTTGCTGCGGGCGGCACGCGCGAACTGTCGATCAGGCTCGATGCCGGCGCCGAAGCGCCGCGCTACCTGGGGCGAGTCATCGAAGGCGTCAATGCCGCTGCGAAGACCCCGTTGTGGATGGCCGAGCGCCTGCGCCGCAGTGGCGTGCGCCCGGTCTCGCTGCTGGTCGACATTACCCAGTACGTGATGCTGGAGCTGGGCCAGCCGATGCACGCGTATGACCTTGGCACCCTGCAGGGCAGCATCGCCGTGCGCCGCTCGCGTGCGGGCGAAGGCCTGAAGCTGCTGGATGGCCGCGATGTCACGCTGGACGACAGTTTCCTGGTGGTGGCCGATGCCGATCGTGCCGTGGGCCTGGCCGGCATGATGGGGGGCTTCGACACCCGCGTCACCGACGGCACGACGGCAGTGTTCCTGGAGGCCGCGCACTTCGCGCCAGCGGCGATCATGGGGCGTGGTCGCAAGCTGGGCCTGCACACCGATGCCGGCCATCGCTTCGAACGTGGCGTCGATCCGGCGCTGCCGCGCACCGCCATCGAGTACGCCACCCGCCTGGTGCTGGAGCTGGCGGGAGGCACGCCGTCGCCGGTCACGGAGGCCGTGCGCGAAGCCGACCTGCCGCGGCCGGCCACGATCACCCTGCGACGGGCCCGCGTCACCCGCGTGCTCGGCATCACCATTGAAGACGCCGAAGTCGAGCGCATCCTGCGTGCGCTGGGCATGGAGGTGGCCGCTGCCACCGACGGCTGGCAGGTCATCGCGCCGAGCCGCCGCTTCGACATTGCCATCGAAGAAGACCTGATCGAAGAGCTCGCCCGCATCCACGGTTACGAGCAGATCCCGACCACGCTGCCGGGCGGTGCCTCGCGCGTGGCGATGCCGAGCGAGAGCCAGCTGGACGCGGTGAGCGTGCGTCGCCAGCTGATCGCGCGCGACCTGCAGGAAACCGTCAATTTCGCCTTCGTCGACGATGCGCTGCTGGCCCAGTGGCAGCTGCGGGATGGCCTGGTGCCGCTGGCCAATCCGCTGTCGGCCGAACTGGCGGTGATGCGCCCCTCGCTGCTGCCCGGCCTGGTCGCCACGCTGGGCCGCAATGCGGCGCGCCAGCTGAGCCGGGTGCGGCTGTTCGAGATGGGCCGCGTGTTCGCCCAGCAGGCCGGCGATGGCCAGCCGGCGCCGCTGGAAACCCCGCGCGTGGCTGCAGCGGTCTGCGGTGATGCACAGGCAGTGCAATGGGGCCTGCCGGCCCGCAAGGTCGATTTCCATGACCTGAAGGGCGACCTGGAATCGCTGGCGGCTGCCAGCGGCGCGCAACTGGAGTTCCGACCGTCGACCCGTGCCTATGGCCACCCGGCGCGTTCGGCCGAGGTGTTCCGTGACGGCGCGGCGATCGGCTGGATCGGCCAGGTCCACCCGCGCCTGGCCAAGGCGATGGACATCGAGGCCGACGTCTATGCTTTCGAGCTGGACCTGGAACCATTGACCGCCCGCTGCCTGCCGCGTGCCGGCGAGCTGTCGCGCTTCCCGGCGGTGCGCCGCGACCTGGCCTTCCTGGTCCCTGAACAGGTGGCCTGGGCCGATCTGGCGGCAACCGTCCGCCAGGCCGCCGGCCCGCTGCTGCGCGACCTGAACCTGTTCGATCGCTATGTCGGGCAGGGCGTTGAGCCGGGATTCAAGAGTCTCGCTATGGGCTTGATTTTGCAGGACAAGTCGCGCACTCTGACGGACCGCGACGTGGATGCGGTGGTGGCCGGGGCGGTCACTGCCATCGAGCGTGAACACCACGCCCGGATCCGCGGCTGAGCGGGCAGCACTCGGGGGTAGCAGGCAATGGCATTGACCAAGGCGGAGATGGCGGAAAAACTGTTCGACGAAGTCGGTCTGAACAAGCGCGAAGCCAAGGAATTCGTCGACGCATTTTTCGATGTGCTGCGTGAAGCATTGGAACAGGGACGCCAGGTGAAGCTGTCGGGCTTCGGTAATTTCGACCTGAGGCGCAAGAACCAGCGCCCGGGCCGCAATCCCAAGACCGGCGAGGAAATTCCGATTTCCGCCCGTACGGTGGTCACCTTCCGTCCGGGCCAGAAGCTCAAGGAGAGGGTGGAAGCTTATGCTGGATCCGGGCAGTAACCGCGAACTACCGCCGATTCCGGCCAAGCGCTACTTCACCATTGGTGAGGTCAGCGAGCTGTGCGACGTCAAGCCACACGTCCTGCGCTACTGGGAGACCGAGTTTCCCAGCCTTGAGCCAGCCAAGCGCCGGGGCAACCGCCGCTATTACCAGCGCCATGACGTGCTGATGGTGCGGCAGATCCGCAGCCTGCTCTACGAACAGGGCTACACCATCGGTGGCGCACGCCTGCGTCTGGACGGTCCCGATGCGCGCGAGGAATCGGCGCTGAGCAACCAGATCATCAAGCAGGTGCGCATGGAACTGGAAGAAGTGCTGCAGTTGCTGCGTCGCTGATCCCATTTCTCTCGTAATCCGCTATACTTCACGGCCCGCCACACGGGCGGGTACATCGCAGCATCAGTCGGGGCGTAGCGCAGCCTGGTAGCGCATCTGCCTGGGGGGCAGAGGGTCGTCGGTTCGAATCCGGCCGTCCCGACCAAAAGCAGCGATAGAACAAGGGCTTGCACCATACGGTGCAGGCCCTTTTTCGTTGTGGTCACTACGTGTCCACTATTCCACCACTATCGCGGCAGCGCGATACCCGTGGTGACCGGCTGCCAGGGCGCTTCGTGGCCACCCAGATAATGCTCGGTCATCGATGCGTTTCCGTGTCCCATGAGCGCCTGAATCTGCTCCGTGGTCCAGCCCGCATCGCGCAGCAGCGCGCCGCCCAAGCTGCGGATCTCGTGGAAGGTTGGCGGTGCGTCCCCCGTGATGCCGGCGGCATCGCGTGCTGCGGCGAATGCACGTGACAGCTGCTCGGGCAGCACCTGCGTGTGGTGCTTGCGCGTCTTGGCGCGCTTGTCGCTGGGCCTCGCTTTCTCCGGCAGCCGGTGAATCACGAACGGCGAAGCCACATCATCCTTGCACCGCTTGAGCAGGTCCGCCAGCGGGCCGGCGGCGGCGATCTGTAGCCGAACGTTCGTCGAGCCCTCGGTTTTCGAAGGCACCACCCACAGGTGGCCATCGCGCACGTCGGTGAACTTCACCGTCACCACGTCCTCGCGGCGCAGCAGCGTCACCAGCGACAGGTCCATCGCGTTGCGCAGCCACGGCGCGGCCTGGTCCCATATTGCCCGGTACACGTCGAGGGTCAGGCGCACGCGCTTCCGCTCGTGCTGGAACCGGCGAGTCGCCAGCGCGGGGTTGGTATCTATCCAGCCCTCCTCCACGGCGCAGGCCAGGATCCAGCCCAGCACCAGCCGGAACTGCTGCCGCGCACGGTCGGATTCGGTCACCTCGCGGATGAAGGTGGCGCACACCTTCACCGTCACGTCGGCTACTGGCTTCGAGCCCAGCCCGGCCTCAATGCGGCGGATGACGCTTTCGTAGACCTCGGCCGTCTTCGGTGCCCACTTCCTCCCGGGCACGTCATCGCGGCGGAACACAACGATCGCATCGGCAACCGTCTCGCCGGGCGTCAGCACCTTCGATACCAGGTCGTTGCTGGGCATCAGCATGGCGTTGAGCTTCTTGGCCGCGGCGAAGGCCTTGGCCTTGTCCTTGCCCATCGAATGCTCTTTGCGCGTGATCGGGTGCCGGTACTTGAAACCGTCCCGGTGGGCGTACAGGTTCTGCGGCCAGTCTCGGCGGCCGGGCTTGCGGACACGTCCCATCATGGCAGGTTACGCCGCATCGGCCAGGACGCGCGCCACGAGATCGTCGCCGCCGGCGAGCCATTCGTGTTCGTCGATGAACCAGGTGCCGCCGACCTTGCGGCCGGGCAGCTTGCCCTCGCGCAACAGCCGCTGCAGAACCTGCAGGGACGGGCGGCTGCCCTCTTCAAAGTAGCGGTCCAGCCACCGCTCGGGGGTCATCAGTTGCATGCTGGTCTCCTTCAGTTCGTGGCCAGCGCAGCGCGCAGCTGCTCGGTGGCCTGGTAAATCTGGCCGCGCAGGCGCAGTACCTCAGCGCGCAGGCGGATCACTTCATCGGCCGCGACCACCAGCTGCTCGCGCAGCACGTCCTTGGCCGGCTGCTTCATGCGGCGCGGTTCGCGGGGGAAAAGCTGCGCGTTCATGCGAACAGGTCCAGTTGGGCCGGCAGCGCCGGAGATGGGGCGGGCACTGCTGATCGTTCAACGGCGATCAGATGCAGCAGGCGCGCGCGATTCGCGGCGGCCAGGTCCATGCAGTGCCAGAACGGCGGATCCATCAGGCCGCCATTTCCTGGGCCATGCAAGCGTACGCGCCGCGCGAGTGCCAGGTGCTGCCGCATGAAGATCAGCAACCTGTGCCGGGCGAGCGGGAAGCCAGCGGCGATCATCGGAACATCTCCAACTGCTGCGGGACGGCCGGACGACGGATTTCGTAAGGGTTGGGATCTCGCTCGTTGAGCAGGTCCTGGGCGATATGGAAGTGGTAGCCGCGACCGTTCATGTCGGTGATGCAGACCATCGGGAAGTAGCAGACCGCGATGGCCCCGGAGCAGAACAGGTAGTAGCCGCGACCACACGGCGCGCGGCCGGCCTCGGTGCTGCTGTCCAGCATGTCGCGCGTCCAGCCGGCGGCGATCCGGACGGCTACCGCGTTCGATGCGATCTCCCATGCTTCGTCTCGGTCCATGATCCGCGAGGACACCATGCCCATGGTGCGCAGCGCGGCGTCCATGTCGCCGGCAGCGAGCGCCTGAAGCGCCTGGCCGCGGGCCTCCCACAGACGAGCATCCTGGGGAGCGATCGAGTCGAGCTCGACGCCGGACATGCTGGCCAGCTGCCGGCCGACCTCGCGGTGGTCGATTGCCTCAGCCATGAGCGCACCTCCGCCAGCACCAGCGCAGCCCATTGCGCGCGGCGCGGCATGCGCGGCTGATCGCCCACAGGGTGGCGATGCCGGCCGCAAACCCGACCAGGGCGAACACGTGGACCATTGCAGCGGTGAGCAGCTGGTCAGCCATGGGCGTCTGCCTCCTGCAGCTTCTGGGTTGCCGCAAGCAGGGACACCTTGGTGAAGGCGATGCCCGTGGCCTTGGAAATAGCCATCAGCGTCGTAAGGCGCGGGTTGAAGCTCTTGCCGTGTTCCAACTCGAAGACGGCGACAGGCGACACTCCAGAGAGCTGTGCGAACTTCGACAGGGAGTAGCGGTTGTCCTTCCGCCACTGCCTGAGCCACTGGCCGAAAGGACCGGTAGCAGCCTTGGTCATGGCGTACTCCTTTGACCGTTGATGTTCGGCCACAGGTGGGCGAGCTGATGCAACGCTTCGACACTTTCCAACACCAGCAGCTGTCGGCCGTCCATCAGCCCAACGACTGCTGGCCGGTGGCCATGTCCGTCGCAGGACCAAAGGGTCCGTAGGCCGCCTGCATTGAGGGCGCGCACCAGGTCAACAACGCCCGGATCGCACCACACCGTGGGCTTGTCGGTCGCGTCACGCTCGATCACGACCATGGCCGCCTCGCGGCTGTTCTCCGGCATTGCTGGAGGAATGAACTGGCTCATTTGCCCACCGCCTGGCTGTCGATCAGGGCCATTAGTTCGCCCGCACAGAATCGTGCGTCTTCACCACCAATCCGCATCCACTTCTCCGCCAGTTGGCGCGCCGCACCCAGGTCCACGGCCTGCGCGGGCTGGTACGCTTCGGCCGCGTCAATGGCGTTCTGCCACGGGCAGTTGGCGCTGCTGTGCTCGCCGATATCCGCGCCAGTGATCCGCGCGAGGTGGCCGGCCAGGTCGTCGGCTACTTCGTGGTAGCGGTCGCGCTGGTCGATGGCCTCGCCGAGTGCGCGGTCCAAGCCGTCCAGATAGACCTGAGCGGGCTGCTGCGCGGGCGGGGCGGCGTAGACACCGACCAAGCGATGCGGCGCGCCGCCATCGTGAAGCGGCCCATTGATAAAATCGTTCATTTCCTGCCGCGCGGCTTGGCCTGCGTTGCCGTCATCGGCCGACATGCCGAATTCGACGATCCCGTCTTTGTCCACGGCGAGCCAGTAGGCCACCGGCTCCCCCACCGGCTGGCGGGCGGCGAGTGCGGCGATAGCTGCATCCAGTGCCTGCTTCTGATTGACCGATGGGACGAGCCGCCGCAGTTCTGCCAGCTCTTCAATGAAGAGCACATTCTGACCATCCGGGGAGGGCTGGGCGGAGAGGGCGGCTTTGCCTTCTTCCCACGCTTCGTAAAGAGTGCGCCGGTAGGCCGGGTCTACCTCATGGCCGCAGGTATCGATTTCGGCAAGCATCAGGCCGGCCGCGCCGACCAGCTTCGCCAGTACCAGCTGATCCCCCAGCCTCACCCTCCCGCCGGGCTTCACGTCCGCCAGGGTCTTGTTGGTATTCATGCAACCTCCTGCAGTTGGGAGGCCTGTTCGGCCTCGATCAGGGCATAGCCGATGGCGTCGACCTTCGCGGCCAGGTCTTTGCGCATCTGGCGCAGCGCCATGGCGATGAAGCGGCGGTGATCGGTCAGGGCGAACTGCCGCATGCTGATGTGCAGCGCGCCCCGCAGGTCGCGGCGGAACAGGCGGTAGGTGAGGACGTGGCCGCCCAGCACCTTGTCGATGGACCGGCCCCAGGCGAAGCCCTCGGTGCGCTTCGGCAGTCGGCGGTTGTAGCGGTGGTGGGTCATGGGGTGCGCTCCATCGCGTCCAGCAGGTAGTCTGCATAGGCGACGGCGGTTTCTGCGCCTTCGCGCGGCACGCCTGCGTGATCCCACCCGCCGGCCAACAGGCCTTGTAGCGCCATCGCGGCGATCAGTTCGCGCTTCGTCAGGCCCGAGGCGGCACCGGGCGCCAGGCCAGCACTGCTGGGTGCGTGTGCGGCGCCGAGGGTATTCACCAGCGGCACGACAGGCATATCTCCGTTCTTCATCGTTGCGACTCCTGATGTGCCAGCAGCGGCCAACGGGTGCGGCGCTGCCAGCTTTGGGTGAGGTGGTTCAGTTCGACCTGCAGCGGATCGCGGCGCAGGGGGCGCAGCGGGTCGTGCAGGCGGCGCTCGGTGTTCCGGCAGGGCGCGCACGCGGCGGTGGCCTTGCCGTTGATCAGGGGGAAGAACCGCAGCGGCAGCCGGGCCGCGCACTTCGTGCAGGTCTTCATGCCGGCGGATCTCCGCGCAGGCCTTCCCAGGTGAGCGGGAACGGGCCACGCTTCAGCCTGGCGGCGGCCATCTTCTTGGACAGGCCCAGCGCTTCGGCTACTTCCATGGTCGTGACGCGCTTCCCCTCGATCACGTGGTCGAACTGGCGGGCGCGGTTGTTGCCGCCGCGCTTCGTGCCGACGTGGGGATAGTCGTAGTTGAGGCCCCTCATGCGGCCACCTCAGCTCGATAGTTGGCCGGAAGGTGTTCCTCTGCGAAGGCCAGGTAGTCCAGCGCCAGCTGCATGCAGTCGTCGTGCAGGCCGGGGTAGCGGGTGACCTCCAGCAGTTGCGGTGCCGAGACGCGATACTCCAGTTCGCCTACCTCCTTCAGCTCGAACACGTTCCAGCGGAAGACGTCTGCGCCGAACAGGTCCAGGTAGTACCGCCACTGGTAACCAGCCAGATACCGCTCGGCATCGAACCGGCTGGTGGTCTTGTGGTCGTCCACGCGCTTACCGTCGAGGCAATCCACCTTGCCGGTCACGGTCAGGTGGCCGTACTCGCCATAGGCGCGGACCTCGCGGATCGTCGGCAGTACCAGCTCGCAGTCCGGCAGGTGGAAGGTGTGATCCATCGCCTGCAGCACTTCGTAGTCGCCCGGCACAGCGTGCTCCAGAGCATCGTGGAACGCGGTACCGGCCAGCATCGCCTTGGTGGGCCGATCCACGGTGATGTAGCGCACCAGGTCTGCCACCGGCTGGTCGTCGGCGTCCCGCCACTTCCGGAACGCCTCGATGTTGGACACGCGGGCCAGCACGGTCAGGCTGCCTTCGGCGAGACGTAGCCGCCGCTGGCCTTGTCGGCAATCAAACCGAGCGCCGTGGCGCGGTCGTGCACCAGCACCTTTACCGACCGGGGCAGGTCGCCTGCATCCTTGATCAGTCCATTGATGCCGTCCGCGTCCTCCACGTCAGCCAGCTGCGTGCGCCACTTCTCCAGCAGCGCTTGCGCCTGGCGCTGCTCCTCGGTGAGAGCGTTGAGACGATCCTTGATCTGCTGGATCACACTGGCCAGAAACTGAGGGTCGCGATCCGGGTGCGGAACTTCAAGCGGTTGCAGCTGCCCCGGGTTCTTGCCGAACTGCGAGTCGGTCGGGCTGAAGTTGAGCATGCGCTTGCCATCGCGGATCGACAGCCGGCCCATGGCATCCGCCGCCTTGTAGATCTCGCCCTTGCTGCCGCCCTGGACGTCCAGACGCTCAATGATCTCGTCGCCGTTGCGCTGCTCGTCCATGTGGGCGATCAGCACCACGTCCTTGCCCAGGCTGTTGAGGTGCTTCAGCCATGCCACGAACTCGGCCTTCAGTTGGCCGAAGCCCTGCAGCGTCAGCGAGCCGCCCCGGCCCATCTTCGGATTGCGGCGGATGATGTCCGGGGTCAGCGTGTCGAGCGCGCGGCCGGCCGTGTCGACCACCACCGTGTTGAAGTCGGCCAGGTCGTCGGCGGTGATGTGCGCCACGTCTTCCCAGCGCTCCACCTGCACGGTGTCCTTGCGGTTGGCCGAGCGGTGGGCCCCCCGGTCGAAGTCCAGCAGCAGCGGCTTGTCGGCGGTGAACGAAATGGACGTCTTGCCCAGGCCGGGCGCGGCATAGATGCAGACGTTCAGTCGGGTGACCGTGATCGGGTCGGTGGAGCGGATGATGCGCAGTGCCATGGTTAGAACTCCCGTTGGCGTGGTGTTGAGGAATGGATGCCGGCGTCGTGGAATCCAGGCCGGCGCGGGGCCCGTGAGGGCGGGGGAATTCGTTACGCGGCGAGGTCTTCCTGCTGCGCGGCAGCGCTCGGCGGCGTGAGGGTCAGGCGCACCTGACCGCGGCGCCATGCAGAGATCAGCTCGGCGTCTTCGTCCTCGTCCAGCAGCACCGAGACGGTGAAGCCCATGGCCACGCTGCCGCCTTCGAGCGGCTTCCAGGTGATCTTTTTCACCTTGGCGTCGGCGAAGAACACCGGCTCGATGTGGTCCATCAGGGAGCCGATCGACAGCTCGTAGCCTTCGAACTTGCCGGTGATGTCCTGCTCGCCCAGCAGCGGCAGATTGAGCGCCACCAGGTCCGTGCTGCCTTCCATCGGCAGGTTCTGCTGCTGGCCCTTGTCGGCCTTCTTCCAGAACGCCGGCAGGATGGCCGGGTCGATGGTGTTGAGGATCGTGTTCGGAGCGTTCAGCGAGAACTTCAGGTCAGCAGCGGCCGCGTCTTCGTCGCCGTGCTTTTCCTTCCGCAGGTTCAGATGCGAGAACACCGCATCGTGTTGATCGAGTTGGAACATCGGTGGTGCCTCTCGTAGGAGCCGGCCGCGCCGGCGGGAAGTCAGGACCAGGACCACGCCAGCGGCCAGCACATGGCGGCTGCGAGCGCGGCGGTGATGGCGTAGCAGGCGAGGAAGGCGGCGAAGTCGCGCCAGCTGCGGCAGCCGATGGCGGTCAGAAAGCGCATGCGTCCTCCGATTCGAAGGCGGCCAGAGCCGCAAGGAGGCGCTCGTCTGCCATGACCTGGTCTGTGAGGTCGCGGGCTGCAAGGGAAGCGCGGGCGGCGGACCGCAACTCGATCAGCGGTGCGCGCATCGAGCGCAGCTCCGCCAGCAGGATGCGTGCGTGTTCTGCCATGCGGTCCGCGGTGATCTGCCTACCGCCGTGCTTGGCCGCCGCCTTGTCGGCCTGCTTGCCGTAGCGTGCGGCGCGGTCCGCCCGGTCCCGCAACTGGCGGTCCAACACGGCCAGGACATCCACACCGCGGCTCACGACAGCACCGCCTGCAGCAGTACGGTGGCCAGCACGCCCAGGCAGAACGACAGGGCATTCGCTACGACGGTGGCGACCACGTGGTGCCTATGCTCGCGTTCGGCGGCGGTCATGCGGCGTCCTCCATGTGCCCGGCCTCGAAATTCTTCATTGAGGCGTCCACGCGGCGGGACATGTCGCGGACCAGCTCATCCAGCTCGCGGAAGTGGGGCAACAAGTAGGCCGGGACCTCCTGCGACAGGAGGTGGGTCATCACGTGCCGAGCCTGGCTCAGCTTCTCGACCAGCGGGGCGACGTCGCCCTCGCGCTCCAGCTCCGCCGCCACGTGATCACAGGCGAACTGGAAGGCCTCGTCGTTCGGTTCGGCCGGTGCGCGGCCGTCATGGCTGCGCTGTGCTGCGCGGGCCAAGTCGTTTGCGTTGCGGACTGCCATGGGTGACCCCGTCAGATGGCCCGGGTGGGCCGACGGGAATCATTTAAACACCACGTTTATACAAAAGTCAACACGACGTTTAATTCGTCCGTGTAAAATTTCGGCGCGGGCAGCAAAAAGCCCCGCCGGGGCGGGGCTTCATTTGGAGCTAAGGGGCAACTCACAAGGACCAGTAGTTCCCCAATTGGATCTTGCGGAGCATGGCATGGTGGATCATGCACTCCAGGTACTGAGAGGTGGCGCCGGATCCTGTGACCGCAGCCTGTTTCGTTTCGCAGTCCTGGGCCCGAAATGCTGTCCACGTGGCCTGGGCTTTCTTCAGGCGATTCGCGATTTCCGGTCTTGCCGTGTCACCTGCCATCTTCAGCTCTGCCGCGACCAGCGCGTCCTGCCGAACAAGTTCTTGGGACATGCAGTGGCCTGTTTCTACTTGGCTGGTGGTTCCCCGAATGCACGCCCGAAACTCCGGAGTCAGATCATCCACCGCCTGTGCGTGGACGCATGCGGCACTGCTGGCGAGAGCTACTGCAACAAGCAATCTAGTGATGTTCATGGTCGTCCTTAGTTGAACCGCTCGATCCTGTTTCGCAGGTACACCTTCCCGCCAATCAAAGTGCCATCTGGCATTGGGAAGGGTTCGCCGTAGCTCTTGTTGTCGCTGGCGACATGGATCACACCCCTGTCCAGCAGCCGTTTGATCTGCTGGCCGTTTCCCATGTTGATCAGGTAGATGCCATCACCGTCGAATGAGGTGATTCCGGTATCCACCACCACCGCATCTCCTGGTTGAATCACGGGTTGCATGGAGTCTCCGTTACCCGTGATCAGCCTCAACCGACCTGGTGCTGGCACGAATCCCACGATGCTCCGGATGTAGCCGGGTTCGAAATCGATAGCCCGGATCACCTCCGGGTAGTCGACGTTTTCCACTGCCTCGCCCATGCCTGCCTCCGCGTCCAGTTGCTGAACGCGAACATAGTCACAGGGTGTCGCAGAACTGGAGACCGGCGAGGGGCCACCGATCAGCATCGGCGGTTGGGCTTCAAGGATCCAAGTGGAGCTGATGCCGAGCATCTGCTGCGCTTTGTTAGCGCCAGCGGCAGACACTCCGGTCGCACGGCTCTCCCAGTTCTTCAGCGTTTGCGGCGACTGGCCCAAGGCGCGCGCTACAGCCGACTGGCCTCGGATGGGCGAGTCGAGGTGAGCAGCGGCGGCATAGAGCCGTTTCATCGAAGGGTGCATTTCAGCCATAGGGCATTGTCCTGCGGCTAAACATGGCGTTGTTACACGCCGTGTTGACTGTGCAATAAACATGGCGTTTAATCCTTGGCATGAACCAGCCAACGACGACCATGCACAAGGATTCCGAGCTGATCGACCAGCTCGGTGGCCCAGCCGAAGTGGCCCGACGACTGGGCTTCGCGATGCCCAAGGGCACCCAACGAGTACAGAACTGGAAGTACCGGGGCATTCCCCCATACACGCGAGTCACCCGAACCGATGTGTTCGGTCCGGCGCCGACTGATATTGAGCAGCAAACCCCGGAAACCGGGGCCGCCGCCTGACATGTCTTCCGAACTGGCTACTGCAGGTTGCCAATGGCTCGGGCGAGGGAGGCCAGTTCCTTCTTCGCGACGGACGGGCCTGCGTATGCGGCTGCTTCTCGCAATTGCGCCTGAACCACGGCGGCTGCGGGGGATCCGGGAATGAGTCCCTTGCTCACGATCACCAGCATTTCCTCCAGGGCTTCGGTCCTCGCCTCGGTGTGCCGCAGGCGCAGTTCCAGCTTCTTGTTCTCGTACATGGGTAGTTCCTTGATCGGTTGGGTGGGCGTTGCACCACGACCGTACCGAGGGCAGGGGAGGCGTCAACGGACGGCCCTCCTGACGGGGAAGGGGATCACCACGCTGGGTGCACCGGGCGGCTTCGGCACCGGCTTCCGCGTAGGCCTGGCCTCAACCGTGTCCCCGACCCGCTTCACCACAAACAGCTTTCCGCACATGGGCGTGAGCGTCAGTACGTCGGCCAAGGCCGGCTGAGTCTTTTTCACAGGCTGCACTCCGATTGGGGGTGCGGCCATTTTCAGAACCAGCGTGGGGAACTGTGGGGAACACGTCGTTCCCATGCTTCCCCAAGACCCACAGAGAGGCAGATATGCGACACCTCAACATCACGTATCAGGGTGGCCTAACCCACACATCCAGGAGCCTGCGCGAGCTGATGCAGATCCAGGTGCACAACAACGGCGGAGTGGTCGCCGTGGCCGGCAAGGTGGACCTTTCCCCGTCGAAGCTGTCGGAGAAGCTCGCTGGCGGCGATGGGGGGGGCCGGCAGCGTTGCCTGACCATCGACGAGTTCGAGCGCTACGTGAAGGAGACCGGCGATGTCACGCCGATTCACTACCTGATCGAGAAGTACCTGACCTGCCCGCAGGCCCAGCACGCAGAGGCCATTGCCCAGTTCACCAACCTGGCCAAAGCCATGGCGCCGCTCGCCCAAAGCCTGGGGATCAAGTGGCCATGAACGCCAACACCATCAACTTGGCCGACGTGCAGCGCGAACGCCGCATCCGCGAGTTGGCTGCAGCCATGAGGGTTGCCCGATCCTGCGGCGACCGCTCGGCCCTGCGGCGCCTGTGGAGCGAGCTGCGCGCTTCGGTGCTGGCCCGTTCCCCGGAGCAGGTTCGGGCTATGGAACAGCGGATGGGGGTGTCCCATGCGTGAGACCTGGACCGATCACAGAGGCCGAGACTGGCCGGTAACGACGATGAAGGGGCGGCTGAAGTTCAAGCTGCCATCCCATGCGGCGCTTCGCGCCTATGTCTTCCACCGCGACGGGTATCGCTGCCAGCGGTGCAGTGCCAAGGCCGTAGATGTGCCGGCCGACTATGACGGTCGCTATGCACTGCTGACCGATACCAAGGTGCAGGCTCGTCGCGTCTCCATGCAGTGGTCAGACGTTCTGATTCTGGATCACGTTCTGACACTGAAGGCCGGTGGTCGCAACCATCCGGACAACCTGCAGGCGCTCTGCGAGACCTGCAACAAGAAGAAGCAGCGAGAGGACCGGCTCGCCACCTTGCACGCTGCAGGAATGAGGGCTCCCTGATGGCTCGGATCCGTACTGTGAAGCCTGAACTGGCGGCTCACGAAGAAATGTTCGACTTGGAGCAGGACACAGGCATGCCTATGCGGTTTGCCTGGGTGATGCTATTCACTGTTGCCGACCGGGAAGGCCGGTTCGCTTGGCGGCCCAGGACGATCAAGGCCCAGACCTTGCCGCACGACATGGTCGACTTTGCACGCGTGCTCGACGCGTGGCTCACGCGTGGTTTCATCGTCAAATACCGTGTCGGAAACGAGTGGTTTGGATGGATTCCGACGTTCACCAAGCACCAGGTGATCAACAACCGAGAAGCGTCCTCGGATCTGCCCGGAATCGATCATGCGGATGAAGTAGTTTCCAGCGATTCCAATGACTTGCACGCGTGCGGCACGCGTCAGAAACGCGTGGACGACGCGAGCTGCACGCGTGAAGTGCATGCACAAGCGGAAGGAAGGAAGGAAGGAAGGGAAGGGAAGGGAACGGAAAGGAAGGAAAACAACTCTTGCGCTGCGCCGGCCGAGCCGGCTCCGGCCGCTGACCTGCTGCCAGCGGAGCCCGCTTCGCCAGTCGCCGTCAGCTTCCTGCTGAACGACGGGAAGGACTTCGAGATCACCGAGGCCCAGGTCCGCGAGTTCGCCGAGCTGTATCCGGCCATCGATGTGCTGCAGCAGCTGAGAGCGGTGAAGGCCTGGACGATCGCGAATCCGAAGAACAGGAAGACCCGAAGCGGCGCGATGCGGTTCGTGAACTCCTGGCTGAGCCGCGCGCAGAACCAAGCGCCGACCCGGCACGGTTCGAGCCCGGCTCCGCAAAAGGGCGCTCTGCCGAGGCTCAGCGCATGACGACCGTCGAAGATAACCACCGCTCCGCCATTCACCAGGTCGAGCGCCAGGTGCTGCACACCGCCATGTGCCGCCCCTCCAGTATCGCCGACATGCCGCTGCAGCCGGCGCACTTCGGCAGCGAGGCCCACGGCCAGCTGTGGGAGTTGATCCGCAGCATGGACGCCGGCGGCAAGCCCGTGGACCCGGTGACGCTCTCGGACGTTGCCGACCGCATGGGCAGCCCGCGCCTGAGTGAGCTGGCGATGCTGATCGGCGCCGACCGCGATCTGTATCCCAGCAGCCAGCCGGCCTACCAATCATCGGTGCTGGTCGCTGCGTGGCGCGACCGCGAGGCGCTGGCCATCGCCAGAGAACTGGAGGCAGGTGCGCAAGCTCGGCAGGAGGACGCAGTGGATGCGGCCATCCAGCGGCTGATGACGCTGCACGCCGCTGACCGGAGCTACGAACACACCTCGCAGTCGGCGCTGGACGCTGCCGTCGCCCAGGCCATGGAAGCACAGCGCAACGGCGGCAAGTTGATCGGCGTCTCCACCGGCATCTTCGACCTGGACGAAGCGTTGGGAGGCTTCCACGACAGCGACCTGATCGTCGTTGGCGCGCGGCCGGCGATGGGCAAGACAGGCTTCCTTCTGGGCGCCACTGCCGCCGGCGCGAAAGGTGGAGCAGTTGGCCTGATCTCCGGGGAGCAACCCGCCGATCAGGTTGGCCTGCGCTGGCTGGCCGCCGGCTCTGGAGTCAACGTTGGCCGCCTTCGCGCGGGCAAGTTCCGTCACGACGACATCGGCTCGCTGCTGCAGGCGGCGGAGCAGTACGGCGCACTGCCAGTACGCATCCTCGACCGGCCTTCACCGGACATCATCGAGGTTGTGCGCGAGGCGCGCCGTTGGAAGCACCAGTTGGGGATACGCGCGCTTTACGTGGACTACCTGCAGCGCATCGAGATTGCATCGATGTCGCGCGCGCCAAAGCACCAGCAGGTGGGCAGCATCGCCCGCAGCCTGAAAAACCTTGCGCGTGACCTTCGCATCCCCGTCATCGCGCTGGCCCAGGTGAATCGCGACGCCGACGGCGAGCGCCCACAAATGAAGCATCTGGCCGACAGCTCGGAGATCGAGAAGGAAGCGGACCAGATCATGATGCTGTGGCGTGATCTGTCGAATCCGCAGGCCGAGCGGTCGCCGGCAGAGATCAACGTGGTGAAGAACCGCCACGGCAATATCGGTGTGGTGCCGGTGACCTGGCACGGCGGTTCGACGTCGTTCGTGAACCGCAGCGCTGCCGACGAGCTGGGGGAAGTCGCATGACCCTGACCAATGCAGCGAGGAAGATCCGCGCCAAGCGTGCGCGCCGGCCGATCTACCTGGTGGTGGCGAAGCTGATCGATCCGGCCACCGGGGAGCTGGTGGGCGCCCTGGTACCGGCCCATGAGGTCGACCAGCGCCTGATGCGCGAGCGGAAGTTCCGCGTGGGCCGGGAGATCCGCGGGGAGCTGAAGCAGCCGCGCGACAGCAGCCAGCACCGGCTGATCCACAAGATCGGGCACCTGATGATCGACAACGTAGAAGGCTGGGAGCAGCTGGACGCCCACGACGCTGTGAAGCGCCTGCAGCTGGACGCGGACGTGTGCTGCGAAACGGTGGAGATGGACGCGACGCCAGTCATCGCCGCGGTGCTGGATGCCTGCGAGGCGCTGCTGGGTGCAGGCGCCCGCAGGGTGCTGGCCGGCGTGCTGCCGGAGATCCGCACCATCCCGGTCAAGCGCGCAGAGAGCCTGTCATTCGACGAGATGGAACAGGCCCGGTTCCAGGAGCTTTTCGACGGCCTGACCGAGTACATCGGCCGCCGGTACACCCACGTGATGCTCGACGACGTGCGCGCCGAGTTCTGGGACATGGCTGGACAGAACAGGAGGGTTGCTTGATGGACGCCATCGAGAAGCGGGCGCTTGATTTGCTTTGCGGTGAAATCGACCTCGACCCCGAGGACTACGACGAGGGCGAAAGGATCGAGGCAGGAGAGGCTCTGCGCGCCATCATAGCCGCCCTCACGCCGCCCGAGGGCTACGTGCTGGTGCCGGTGTTGCCCACCTACGAGATGGCCGAAGCGATGGAGGTGAAGTGGGAGAGCGGTGAGGGGTTCCCTTGGCGATATGCCGCCATGCTCGCCGCTCGCCCGGAGGTGAAGCCGTGATGCCGTCGCTTGGCTTCCGACCGCTGTGGATGGGTTTGCCTCCATCGATGTGGCCGTACTACTTCGCACAGGAGCGGCTCAGAGAACAGACGGAACGTCACTCCCGAGGAACTGCTGGTGAGGCGATGAGCCGACTCCGTCAGGTGGTGGCGATGGACCGCGAGACATGCCCGGCCTACCGATGGGTCCGAGTCGGATTACTCGAAATTCGAGGTTCCTGGTTCGCGCCATCGAGGCGCATCTACGAGCCAGGGAAGCCGCGCTACCGCCTGGAGCGCCGCCGATGAGGTCGAAGAACTCCAAAGCACTCACGCCAGCCGAAAAGCGGCACGTGGACGCGGTGAAGCTCTTGAAGTGCAGCGTCTGCGACAAGCCTGGTCCCAGCGACGCCCATCACATCAACCAGGGCCAGCACTTCACGACGGTGGCCCTGTGCAAGGACTGCCACCAGGGCAGCTTCAACGGCATCCACGGGCAGAAGCGCATGTGGCTCGTCATGAAGATGGACGAGCTGGCCGCCCTGAACGTCACCCTTTCCCGGCTGCAGCTGAAGGAGGCCGCACGATGATCCACCTCACCCTCCCGTATCCGATCAGCGCGAACCGCTACTGGGCCGTGCGCGTGATCCCGAAGAAGCCGAAGCCGCTGGCGATTACCTACGTGACCGAGGAAGCCAAGGCCTACAAGGCGGCGGTCGGCCACCTGGCCAAGGCGGCGGGCATCCGCGTGCCGGCGACCGGCCGCGTGGTGCTGCACATCAAGCTGTTCCCGCACCGGCCGCAGGACTGGGCGAAGCGCGCACGGAAGGATCCGCACACCTGGGACGACACGGTGCAGTGCATCGACCTCGGCAACTGCGAAAAGGTGGTGTCCGACGCCCTGAACGGCATCGCCTGGGTGGACGACAAGCAGATCCGGCGGACCCTGCTGGAGCGCATGGAGCCGGACGAGAAAGGGGCGCGGCTGGAGGTGGCCATCAAGTATCTGGCAGCCGCGCCGTCCCTGTTCGGGGAGGCCGCAGCATGACCACGGCCGAGGCCCGCACGCGGAAGCGATACAACGCCTACCTGCGCCGGCATGGCCGGTGCGCGGTCTGCACCATGCGTGCCGCCGGCAGTAGCCCGGCGCACTGCAAGGGCTGGCCCGACCGGCAGGGGAGCTGCGACACCGACGGAAAGCTGCCGGTGTTCCGATTCGACGAGAGCGTGCTGGAGGGGATGCGCGATGAATCCTGAGGTGACCCATGGATAAGAAGCAGCTCGAAGCGCGCCTGATCCAGTGGGCGGAAGAGTACGGCGGTGGCCGGTACGAGCACATCGGCTACTCCAGCCGGAACCTGCTTCAGTCCCTGATTGAGCATCAAGGGTTCGTGCCGGGTACCGGTGGCTACCGCGGCATTCTCATCAACACGCCAGGAGACGAAGTCCAATCCGCAGTGCTTGCCATGGAGGCGTATGGCTACATCCGACCCGGTCGGACGCTGCGGTGCGAGTACTTCCTGAAGTCGGCGCCACTGGAACTGAAGCTGCAGAACCTGCGGCGCGCGGGGATCGACATTAAGCGGCCGACCTACTACGACTATCTCGCCATCGCAAAGGCATTCGTGATGGGTCAACTTTCGAAGGAGAACGCAGCATGAAGATGCGCGTATACATGATGATCGCCGACGCCTGCTGTGGTGAGAGCTTCTGCAAGATCGGGGTGACCACCGATCTGGCTGCGCGGGTCAGTGCCGTGCAAACCGGCTGCCCGATGCCGATCACCGATGTGGCCTACCTGGACCTGCCGCGTGGTGCTCGGTCAGCTGAGGCCATGTTCCATGACCAGCTCCGCGCCTATCACACGCAGGGTGAGTGGTTCCGCATGAACCTGTCTGACCCCGTCCACAAGCAGGCGATGAAGGATGCAACGGCCTTGGTCGTAAAGCATTTCGGCGTGAGTGAGACCCGGTGGAAGCACATGAGCCTCGATGCGATCAGGTCGCTGTGCAAGGTGTTGCGTCTAGACAATGTGGCCTAGAAACTTGGCACCATTCGAGAAGTCCCCCCTGAAGCCCTGGCCAGCGCCGGGGCTTCTGCGTTTCCGGGACTGCTTTTCCTGCGGGCGTGGGCCAGAGGTCCAGGCTGCCGGGCTCATAACCCGGAGATTCGCCGGTTCGAATCCGGCCCCCGCAACCACCCACGCCCGTCCGCCCTTACCGGACCAACTCGCCGAGCCTGCCGGGCTGCGGTGACGGGCACCTATCGACCAATCGGGGAGGGCGTCATGCCGAACCGGATCAACCATGGAACCGACATGCGGGGAGAAATCATTGACGCGGTGGGGACCGCAGCCCTGAAGGTCACGCCGCCGGTAACGGTGGCCACGGCCGTCGCATCGGGGTTCACCCTGGACAAGGCGGTGCTGGTGCTGACGGCCATCTACCTGGTCGGTCAGATCGGCTACCTGGTGTGGAAGTGGATCCGCGAATGGCGCCAGGCGCGCCGCGGCGGGGTGATCGGATGAAGGGCAAGGTGATCGGCGGCAGCGCCGCGGCCGTTATCGCCCTGGCCGCCGGAGCGCTGGTGAAGCCGTGGGAGGGCTACTCGCCCACGCCGTACATCGACATGGTGGGCGTCGCCACCCACTGCTACGGCGACGCCAGCCGCCCGGACAAAGCGGTCTACACCGAGCAGGAGTGCGCCGAGAAGCTCAACAGCCGCCTGGGCAGCTACCTGACCGGGATCAGCCAGTGCATCAAGGTGCCGCTGCGCGAACGCGAGTGGGCCGCGGTGCTGAGCTGGACCTACAACGTGGGCGTGGGTGCTGCCTGCCGCTCGACGCTGGTGGGCCGGATCAACGCTGGCCAGCCCGCCGCGGCCTGGTGCCCGGAGCTGGATCGCTGGGTGTACGCCGGTGGCAAGCGCGTGCAGGGCCTGGTGAACCGCCGGGCGGCGGAACGGGCCATGTGCGAGGGACGGTCGTGAACCGCATCGCCGTCGCGGTCGCCGCCTTCGCCCTGTGGTCCGGGGCCATGTTCGGTGCCGGCTGGGCCTGGCGCGGCGACCGGGCAGAGGGCAGGGAAGCCGACCAGCGCGCCGCCGGCGCCGAGGCAGTCGCCGCCCAGGTGAACCAGACCCGTGCCACCGAGCAGAGCAAGGCTCTGCAGCTGGCCACCATCGGAGCGAAGCATGAAGAAGACCGCACTGCGGCCGCGACCGTCCCTGCTGCTGTTGTGGCTGACCTGCGCGCTGGGCGTATCCAGCTGCGCGACGACCTCGCCACCTGCAGCACCAGCCTCCTGTCCCAAGCCGTCGCCGGCGCCGTCGAACGTGATGCGCACGCCGAACTACGAGCAGAGGTTGCGGGAGCTGCTGTTCAAATCGGCCGCGACGCCGACGACCACGTCCGCGCCTGCCAAGCCGTGATCCGGGCGGACAGGGAGCAGTAATGGCACGCCCAAGCAAGTACAGCCAGAAGCTCGCCGAGCAGATCTGCGAACGGCTGGCTGATGGCGAGAGCCTGCGCACCATCTGTAGCGGTAATGGGATGCCCAAGCGCTCGACAGTCTTCCGGTGGCTGACCGAGAACCAGGCATTCCGGGACCAGTACGCGCACGCGCGCGAGGCGCAGGCCGACGCGTATGCCGAGGACACCATCGATATCTCCGACGAGGAGTGCACGATGGTCCGCGCGAGCAAGCACGGCACGGCTGACGATGACGGCGAGGGGAATACGGAGGTTGTCTTCGACCCAACCGCCGTGGCCCGCAATCGCCTGCGGGTGGATGCCAGGAAGTGGTACGCCGGGAAGCTGGCCCCGAAGAAGTACGGCAACAACCAGACGGTTGAGCATCGCGGTCGGGTGACGCTGGAGAGCCTGGTGGCAGGCATCGGCGATGATGCGGAGCAGGAATGAGCGAGTCGGCCACCATCTTGCAGGCCCAGCAGCGCATCCGGCTGTGGCGCGAGGATCCGATCCGGTTCGTTGTGGACAACTTCGAGGTAGAGCCGGACGAATGGCAGCGCGACGCACTGCATCTGCTGGGCGGTCCGCCAAAGCCCAACCGAAAGTTGTGCATGAAAGCATGCACCGGTCCGGGCAAGTCGGCGTCGCTGGCATGGGTGGGCTGGCATCGCCTGGCCTGCTTTGCGGCGAAGGGCGAACACCCCAAGGGTGCGGCGCTGTCGATCACGGCAGACAACCTGAAAGACAACCTGTGGGCTGAGCTGGCCAAGTGGCGCAGCCGCTCGCCGTTCCTGGTGGATGCGTTCGAGTGGACGAAGGAGCGCATCTACGCCAAGGATCACCCCGAGACATGGTTCCTGTCGGCTCGGTCGTTCGCCAAGGATGCGGACGCAGACGCCATCGGCCGGGCGCTGTCAGGCCTGCACAGCCAGTTCCCTTTCATCCTCCTGGACGAGACGGGCGAGATGCCGGCCGCAGTAGGCAAGGCGGCACAGCAGATATTCACCGGTTCACCGACGGATGCTCTGGTGGCCCAGGCGGGCAACCCGACCAGCACTGCCGGCCTGCTCTATGAGTCGTGCGGCAGCGGCAGCTGGCCGGTGATCACCATCACCGCCGACCCGGAAGACCCGAAACGCACTCCGCGCGTCAGCAAGGAACACGCGCAAGAGATGATCGACGAACACGGGCGTGAGAACCCGTGGGTGATGGCGACCATCCTGGGCCTGTTCCCGCCCAGCGGCTTCAACTCGATGATCGGCATCGACGACCTGGAAAAGGCGCAGGCTAGGCACTACCGGCCTGAGCATTACCGCGCTGCTCCGGTAATCCTGGGCGTCGACGTGGCTCGCGAGGGCGACGACAAGAGCGTCATTGCCCGCCGGCAGGGTCAGGTGCTGTTCCCCATGGACAGCATGCGGATCCCCGACACAACGCTGGTGGCGGCGCGTACCTCCACCGAATTTGACAAGCATGAGGCTGACGGGCTGTTCGTCGACGAGACGGGCGGCTACGGCGCTGGCGTGGTGGATGACCTGCGCCGCCGGCAGTACCAGCCGGTGGGCGTGAAGTTCGGCGGCAGCCCAATCGACGCGCGCTACTTCGACAAGCGCAGCGAGATGCTGTTCCTGGCCTGCGAGTGGATTCGATCCGTGGGTGCCATCCCGGTGGACCCCGATCTGCGGGAGGAACTGCTGGCTCTGCGCTTCACGTACCAGAACGACAAGTTCCGGGTCATCCCCAAGGACATGATCAAGAAGCAGCTCGGCCGCTCGCCCGATAAGGCCGATGCGCTGGCGCTGACCTTCGCATACCCGGTGATCCGTCGGCCGCGTGACCCTGAAGGCATGCCCATTGAGGCACGCCACAACGCCGGCCAGCAGGCCGGCGAGCCCTACAACCCGTTGTCCTGAAGGAATCCCCATGTGCAACTCCGCCCCCAAGGTGAAGCCAGTGGCTGCGCCGCCCGAGGTCGCGCCCGAATCGATCGATGAGGCAGCGCTGTCCGAGCGTGACCGCGAACGCCAACGGCAGCGCCTGCGCTACGGCCGCACGTCCACCATCCTGGCCGGCGACACCAGCGCGGCAATGCCGACCGCCTCGGTCAAGACGGCGCTGGGGGGCTGACCACATGTGCACCTCGCGCCAGGTGATCGACCCGGGTGGCCTGCTGTTCGGCGACAAGACCGCCAAGTACGCCGACCCGTTGGGCATCACCAAGACCGCCGTTGGTGACCCGACCGGCCGCGTCCGCCGTGCCCGCAAGGAGGCAGAGGAGGAGCAGCGGACCTACAGCAGCAGCGGCGTGCGCTCGGTTGCGTACCGGTCCGTTGCACCGACGACCACCGCGCTGGGCGGCACGACCCCGCGCAACACCGTGCTGGGGGGCGGCTGATGGACATGATGGAACTGCGGGCGCACTGCCGGCGCCGCAAGAAGGCCATGCAGGATGCGCAGACGGATTGGGTCCCGGACTGGCGGCAGGTGTCCGAGTACGTCGACCCGACCCGTGGGCGCTTCTACGGCGAGAACGACAACAAGCCGCGCAAGCGCAACCGCTCCAAGGTTATCAACAGCACCGCCACCGAGGTACTGCGTGTGATGGCGGCCGGCATGATGTCGCACATGACGCCCAAGGCGCAGCCGTGGTTTCGCGTGACCACGCCCGACCCGGCGATGGCCGAGCAGTTCGGGGTTCGGGTGTGGCTGGACGACGTGGCCGCACGCATCCGCGACGCCCTGGCCAGCAGCAACTTCTACAAGGCCATGCCGGTCGTCTACACCGAGGATGGACTGTTCGGCACGGCCCCGATGCTGATCCTCGATGACCCGCGCGAGGTCGTTCGGTTCTACTCGCTGACCGCTGGCACCTATGCCGTTGGGCTGGATGACCAGCAGCGCGTCGATTCCCTGTGGCGCAGGTACACGAAGACCGCGCGCCAGCTGGAGCAGCGCTACGGGCGGGAGAAGCTCCCGGCGCGCGTGCGCGAAGCCCTACCGAAGAACGGCGACAGCCAGTTCTGGGTCGAGTCTCTGATCGAGCCGAACCCCGACGAGCGCCCCGGCATTGGCCCATTGGGCTTGCAGGCTCCGCAGTACCGCGCCTACCGGGAAGTGGTGTGGATCGACGGGTGCGGCGATGGCGAAAGCGGTGTGATCGACATCGGCGGCCACTACGAGGCCCCGCACGTCGTTGCGCGCTGGAACCCCGTCGCGGAGGACGTTTACTCCACCTCCCCGGCAATCGACTGCCTCGGCGACATCAAGCAGTTGCAGTACCTGGAAGGCGAGAAGCTGCGCCTGATGGAGCAGATGTCCGACCCCACTCTGGGCGCACCGGAGGCGTTGCGGCGCACCGGTGGCGCGCGGCTTCGCAAGGGCGGTCTGATCTACCTGCCGCAGGACTCGGTGAACGCCAACGTGGCCCCGGTCTACACCCCTGACGCCCGCGGCCTGCAGCAGATCCGGGAAGAGATCGCCACCGTCGAACAGCGCATCCAGCGTTCCTTCTTCTACCAGCTGTTCCTGATGCTGGAGGCCCTGGGCGACAAGACCGACCGCACGGCCGCCGAAATCTTCACTCGCAAGGAAGAGAAGGCGGCGGTGCTGGCGCCGACGCTCGAGTCCATCACGGACGAGGTGCTGGATCCGGTGATCATCCGGGTGTTCCGCCTGCTGGAGCGTGCTGGCCGGATCCCCGAGCCGCCGCAGATCCTGGCCTCGGTGCCCTTGAAGATCGAATACACCAGCATCCTGGCCCAGGCCGCAAAGGCAGCTGCAGTTGGTTCCATCGAGCGCACGGTGCAGTTCGTTGCAGGCGTCGCTCAGGCCACTGGCGATCTGTCGGTGATGGACAAGCTTGACACCGACCAGGTTGTCGACGAGTTCAATGCAGCTGTGGGGGGGCCGGCCTCGATGATCCGCGGCGACGACGCAGTGGCGGACCGTCGTGCTGCCCGTGCCCAGCAGCAGCGGCAGCAGCAGCTCGCGGCGGCCGCACAGCCGCTGAAGGACGCGACCCAGGCACTGAAGACCGCAAGCGACACGGTGCCCGAGGAAGGCTCTGCGGCCCAAGCGCTGATCGATGCGATGCAAGGGGCGACCTCATGAGCCGGCCTGGCCGCAGTCAGGAGGACATCGACCAGGAACGCCGCGAGCGCCAGCTGGCCGAGCTGGAGCTTCGCCAGCTGCGTGAGGACATCCGCACCGTGCTGGCTGACCCCGTCGGGCGCCGAGTGGTCTGGGCGTTCCTGCAGGCCATGGGCGTCGACACCAGCGCCTTCAACACCAACGCAATGGCGCAGTCCCGCGCCATCGGACGGCAGGAGGCCGCCCAGTGGTGGCTTCTGGCCATCCGCGACAACTGCCCGGAGCGTGAGGCACAGATGCGCGCCGAGGCCAACAGTGCACTGAAGCGACTGCAGGCGCAGTCGCAGCAACCAGAGGAAACCAACGATGTCGACTGAATCCGCCACCACGACCAGCACCCAAAACTCTGGCGAAGGCGAGGGCAGCAACACCACCACCAGCACCACGGGACAGCAGGGCACCGGCGGCAATGGCCAGTCGGGCACCGAGGGTACGAGGGATGGAGGTGACGCGACGGGCGCGAACGGCAAGGACACCCAGGGTAATGACGGCAAGGCCGGCAAGCCCGACGGTGATACCGCCGCTGGCGCACCGGAGCAGTACGAGGCGTTCAAGGTGCCGGACGGGTTCGTCCTGGAAGGCGACCGCCTCGGACAGGCCACCGAGTTCTTCAAGGCCAAGGGGTGGACGCAGGAACAGGCCCAGGAGGCCATCGACCTGTATACCAGCATGGCCGGCGAGGACGCGGGGGCACTGCAGCAGGCTGTGGAAACACAGCGCCTGCAGCAGATCGAGCAGTGGGGAACGGAAACGAAGCAGCAGCTGGGCAGCAAGTACGACGAGACGGTCAGCCTGGCCACCACTGCTGTCAAGGCGATCAACGATCCCGAGCTGACCAAGGCGTTCAACGAACTGGGATGGGGCAACCACCCGGCCATGGTCAACGCGTTCGCGTTCATGGGCCGCTTCCTGCGGGACAGCCCCATGGATGGCCTCGGTGGTTCGACCACCAGCGCCGCCGGCGAGCGCAGCCTGGGGCAGCGCATGTACCCGGACATGAAGTAACCCCACCGCCACAACCAACCAACCCTCAGCCGCCGCAAGGCGGTTTTTTCATTTCAAGGAGTAAGCCCCATGGCTGTTATCGGAAACACCATGCCGACCCTGCTGGAGGCGTCGAAGCTGTACACCGGCGATGGCACCCCGCTGCCGGTGGCCGAGCTGCTCACCGAGCAGAACCCCATCCTGGACGACATCCCGTGGTTCGAGGCCAACCAGACCACTGGCGAACGCCTGGCGGTGCGTACCGGCCTGCCGTCGGCCGTCTATCGCAAGCTCAACGCCGGTATCCCGGCCAGCAAGAGCCGCTACGCCGACGTGACGGAGTCGACCGGCATGCTCACCTCGCTGGGCAAGATCGACAAGGCCCTGGCCGACCTGTCTCCGAATCCGGCCGACTTCCGGGTGCGCGAGAACATGGGCCACTTCACCGCGATGAACCAGACGTTCGCCGACCGTCTGTTCTACGGTGATACGGACATCAACCCGGAGCAGTTCCTGGGCTTCGCGCCGCGCTTCAGCACCGCTGATCCGGACGATGCCGAGAATGCTGTGCAGCTGATCAACGGCGGCGGCACCGGCACCGACAATGCCTCGATCTGGCTGATCGGCTGGGGCAAGGAAGGCGCCTACGGCATCTACCCGAAGGGTTCGAAGGCCGGTCTGGTCCACCAGGACTACGGTGTCGAGCTGGTCAAGGACGCCGACGGCAACGAGTTCCCGGCCTACCGCGACTGGTTCGAATGGCACCACGGCATCGCCGTGAAGGACTGGCGCAACATCGTCCGCGTCGCAAACGTGGACATGAGCGCCCTGACCAAGGACGCATCTGCGGGCGCCGACCTGATCGACCTGATGGTCCAGGCCGTCGAGCAGATCAACGCACCGGAGGCCGTGAAGCTGGCGTTCTACGTGCCGCGCACCGTCCGCAGCTTCCTGCGCCGCCAGATCACCAACAAGGACAACGTCTGGCTGTCGATGGGCGAAGTGGCCGGCCGCAAGGCGGTCCAGTTCGACGGCATCCCGGTGCGCCGGGTCGACGCCCTGTCGGTCAACGAATCGGCGATCACCTTCCCGTAATCGGGGAGGTGTGCCGCAACCCATCCAACCCGGAGCAACGCAATGATCCTCGACGCACAGAACGAGTTCTCCAACAGCCAGGCGGTCACCGCCACGGCAATTTCCACCAACGTCATCGACACCGGCACCGACCAGAATCCTGTGAAGGATCTGGGCGCGCTGGAGCCGATCTTCCTGGTGGTCCAGGTGGATACCACCTTCGCCGCCGCCGGCGCCGCAACGCTCGCGGTCTCGCTGGAATCGTCCGCCGCCGCTGGCCTGACCTCGGCCAACGTCCACTTCAACACCGGCGCGCTGGCACTCGCGGCCCTCACCGCTGGCACCACGTTGGCGGTGGTGGCGCTCCCCAGTGGTGACTATCTGC
Organism: Stenotrophomonas maltophilia; assembly: GCF_001676385.1. Taxonomy (GTDB): domain Bacteria; phylum Pseudomonadota; class Gammaproteobacteria; order Xanthomonadales; family Xanthomonadaceae; genus Stenotrophomonas; species Stenotrophomonas maltophilia_J. The sequence goes on from NZ_LYVJ01000001.1 coordinate 63,351, forward strand.
GCTACCTGGGCGTGCGTTACACGGTCGGCACTGGCCCGATGACCGCAGGTGCCGTGTCGGCGTTCCTGACGCGCGATCCTCAGCTGTACCGCGCCTACGCGGCAGCCGTCGGCCACTGACGCCCGAAGGCACCAGCGGTGCCCCCACTGAGCCGGCGGCAGTAGTCGCCGGCTCTTCTACAACCGAACAGGAGTCGACGATGTCCGAAGCAACCAGCAAGAGCGCCCAGCGCTCCAACAAGGCCGTGCGCGGCAGCCTGCCCGCCGAAGGCACCAGCGGTGCCCTGTACGAGGTGACCAAACGCAGTCACTTCATCAACGGACGCAGCTATGAACCTGGCGAGAAGGTGTACTGGTCCGGCACCCCGGGCGTACTGCTGAAGCCGCTGAACGAGGAGGCGAAAGCAGCCGTGAAGGAAGCGGATGCGGCACGCGCCAAGGAAAAGGCCGCCGCTGAAGCGAAAAAAGCGCGCTAAACCCCGATCACAGAGGACAGCACGATGAAGCTGGTATCGATGAAGCGGGATTCGGACAAGGACGACAAGGACGACAGCAAGTCATGCTGCGAGAGCGCCCACATCCCTGACTATCCATGGGGCACTCGCCTTTGCCTGGAAGACGAGCAGTTGCAGAAGCTGGGCCTGGAATCGATGCCGGCAGCAGGTGCACGTCTGCAGATCGGCGGCGTGGGCGAGGTGATCGGTTTCCGTGAGGAACAGGTCGACGGCAAGACCAAGCGGACTCTCGACATCCAGATCACCGAGTTGGGTGTTGAGGGGCTTGGCCGGCCCATCGCGCAGCGCATGTACCCGGACAAGGACTGAGCCATGCCCTCGCAAGTCGAAATCTGCAACCTCGCCCTGGGCAAGCTGGCGCAGGACATCACCATCGCGGCGATGTCCGACAGGTCGAAGGAGGCGCGGGTGTTCTCGCGCCTGTGGGAGCCGATGCGCGATCTGGTGCTGGCCGATCGTCCATGGCCGTGGGCGGTGAAGGTGCAGCGCCTTGCCGTTGCTGCTGAGCCCGCCTATCCCGGCTGGGAGATCCGATACGCCAGGCCCAACGACTGCATCACCGCCCTGGCGGTCACGGATGACGCTGGCCTGCGTGCTGGTCGGCGCCTGTCGCTCTGGTGCGAGCCTTACTACCGCCAGCAGCACGGGGTGGCATTCGAACAGGTCTACGGCGACCAGGACACGTCCCTGATGTGCGACCTGCCGGAGGCGTGGCTGGTCTACATCTGCCGGGTGAGCAATACCGAACGGTATCCGCCGCACTTCGTCGAGGCGCTGGCCTGCAAGCTGGCCGAAGAAGCAGCCCCGGCGGTGATCGGTGGCAATGGCTTCTCGAACAAGTCGGGGCTGAAGCAGCTGTACCAGCTGGCCCTGAGCCAGGCAGCGGCGCACGACTTCAACGAATCCGACGAGCCTGGCCACGACATGCCGGCCGCGCAGATGGCGAGGGGCTGAGATGACCCGCATCCTCCAGCCGAGCATGTCCGGCGGCGAGCTGTCGCCCGGCCTGCAGGGCCGCGTCGACATGCTGCGCTATCCGATCAGCCTGGCCACGTGCAAAAACGTAATCACCAAGCCCACCGGCGGCGCGGAGAAGCGCCCCGGTTTGCTGTACCGAGGCAGGACGAAGAGCCCTGTGGCCGCCACGCGGCTGATCCCCTTCATCTATTCGACCGGGGTCAAGTACCTGATCGAGATGGGTTACGGCTACATGCGGTTCTGGGTCAATGGCGCGCTGCTGCGAGACGACCTGGGCGGCATTGTGGAGGTGCCGACCCCATACACCGGCGACATGATCTACGACGTGCGCTACACGCAGTCTGCCGACGTGCTGTACCTCACCCACGTGGACGTGTCGCCCCGGGAGCTACGGCGTACCAGCGCAACCACGTTCGAACTGCGCAGCTTCGAGTTCAGGCGGGGTCCGTTCCGCGCCACCAACTCCAACGACTCGTTCGTGATGGCCGCATCGGGGGTCATCGGCCAGGTGGTCCTGACCTGCAACACCGACGTGTTCAGCGAAGCAATGGTTGGGTCGCTGGTCTACATGGAAGAGCAGGAACTGCGCGGGGTGAAGCCGTGGGTGGCCGCCGAGAAGAACGTGCCCTTGAACGCGTACCGGCGCAGCGACCAGAAGGTGTACCGCTGTGTCAGCGTTCCTGATCTGGCAGGGCTCAGCGGGACGCCGTACTACGTCTGTGGCAGCGTTCGCCCGGTGCACGACAGCGGCCGGGCATTCGACGGCCCGCAGGATGTGAAGTTCGACAACGTCAACGACTACGTGGTCGGGGTCGAATGGGAATACGTGCACGGCGGATTCGGCATCCTGAAGATCGACTCGTTCATTACCGCCAAGCAGGTCAATGCCACGGTAATCGAGCGGATTCCCGACAGCATCACCGGAACGGCGCCAACGCCAGGCGCGACGTGGAACCTGACCGGCAACGGCACCACGACCACCTTCGCCATTGCGGGAGCAACGTCCTCCAGCCAGGCGTCCTACACCGTCACGATCGACGGCGTCCCTGTGGCGGGCAACCCGAACGCCGGCAGCCCGGAGGACGAGTGGTGCGTCGATGCAGATTCCTTCCTGACCGATGGCCGCCGCGCTGGTGAGATCGCGGTCGGGCAGATGCTGGCCTGCTACAACGACCGGCCTGAAGCGCCAGCGGTGATCGAACTGCCAGTGCAGGCGAACCGTGCCGGTAGCGCTGAGTGTCTCCGGCTGGTAACCGCGAGTGGCGCCGCCGTCGTCGCCTCGACCACAACGCCGATGACGCTCCGCGATGGGCGTTGCGTGCGTCTGCCCCAAATGCTGGGCGAGCAGGCACTGGTCCTGCGCGAAGGCGTGCTGGCTTGGGAGGAGGTTGTCAGCCTGGAGCCAGCCGGCACTCGCACGGTGGCCAAGATCAGCGTGCGCGATCAGTGCTACTTCGCTGGTGAGGTGGACGGGGTGTTCATCGCCACCCACAACATCCAGCAGATGAAGCCGTAGGAGAAGAACATGCCACAGGGTTGGACCGTCAACGCCGCAGCGGACACGATCAGTTTCTACGAGCCGCCGGCCAATGGGGCCGCAATCGTTGTGTCGGAGTATGGCGCGGACGGTCGCGGCGGCACGAACGTCTGGTCCGTGGGGGCCTGGTCGCCGCGTTTCGGGTATCCACGCGAGGCCGAGTTCTACGGCGGCCGACTGTGGTTTGCCGGCACGGCCGGTGACCCGCAGACCATCTGGGCGTCGAACATCGGCGACTACAACAACTTTGGGCGCAGCTCGCCCATCGTCGACAGCGATGCGGTGTCGTTCACCATCAATGCCCGCCAGGTCAATGCGATCATGGATCTGGTCCCGCTGGACAGCATGCTGGTGCTGACCACCGGCGGCGAGTGGAAGGTGACCGGCGGCCAGGACGATGTCGTGACGCCCAGCACCATAGGGGTCAAGCCGCAGTCCAACTACGGCACCGGCAGCCTGCAGGCCCGCGTCCTGGGCGAATCGGCGATCTTCCAGCAGGCCCAGGGGCGTCGGGTTCGTGACCTGGCCTACCAGTTCGAGAAGGACGGCTTCCGCGGCAACGACATCAGCATCTGGGCGGATCACCTGATCAAGGGATATTCCTTCACCGGGCTGGAGTACAGCACGTCGCCCTGGCCGATTCTGTGGATGCCTCGCAGCGATGGCGTCCTCATCGGCTGTACCTACATGCCGGAGCAGGAGGTTACTGGCTGGCACCGGCACCAGACCGACGGCGAGATCCTCGACGTGTGTTGCCTGCCCGGCGAGATGGAAACCGAGGTCTACGTGCTGGTGCGGCGCATCATCAATGGGCAGCCTGTGCAGTACATCGAGCAGCTGGCGCCGACCGAGTATGCGGACATCAGCGACTGGAAGTATGCCGACAGTCTGCTGACCTACGACGGCCGCAACACCACGGCAACCACGCTGGCCCTCAGCAGCGCCGGGGGATGGGGCGAGGGGGCGGCGTTGACGGCCACGGCTTCGACCGCACTGTTCAACCCTGGCACCGACGCAGGGAACATCCTGCAGTTCGAGGTGGCGGGCGAGCGCCTGCGGGTTCGAATCATCGACGTGATCTCGCCGACTGTGGCCTCGGTCGAATCGATCGGCAACGTGGGGCATGCGTTCCGCGCCGTTCCGCTGACCGCATGGACGTTCCAGAAGCTGGTGATCGCCGGCATGGAACACCTGGAAGGGAAGGGAGTGGTGGCGCTGGTTGACGGGAACGTCCAGCGTGATCTGTCCGTGGTGTCTGGGAAGGTTCGCCTGCAGCGCCCGGGTGGCGTGGTCCAGATCGGGCTCCCATACCAGGCCCACATCGAGACGCTGGAAGTCAACTCCAGCGGCGGCGAACCCCTGCGGCCGATGAAGAAGCTGACGTTCGAGGTTGCATTGTTGGTGCGCAACACCCGGGGTGTGTACGTGGGGACCACGCTTGACACCTTGGACCCGATTGCCCAGCGCGAGTTCGAGGACTACGACGAGCCGACCAAGGCCTACAACGGCGTGCTGAAAGTGAAAATGAGCTCCCAATGGAACCGTAACGGCGGGAAGTTCCACCTGGTCAGCGACGACCCGGTGCCTATGGAGATCCTGGCACTGATGCCCAACGTGGACGTGTCGCCATGAGGATCGTCGCGGAGCTGGTGCCTGCCGACGCTGCCCATATCGAGGTGATCGCTTCCTCGGCAAGGCCGGCCGATGTAGCCGAGCTGTGGGCATGCGCTCGCACGACCCCGGCGGACGCCATGGAGCGCGGCCTTGCGGGCAGCGCTGAAGCATGGACTGCTGTGGTCAGAGGAGTGCCGGTCTGCATGTTCGGCGCCACGCCATATTCGATCCTCGGCGGCATCGGTACGCCGTGGATGGTTGGCTCTACCGGCCTGAACCCCTTCGCTGTCCAGAAGGACCTGCTGCGCCTGTCGCGGCCGGCCTTGGCGCGCATGCAACAGGCGTTCCCCACGATGCTGTTCAACGTCGTGGATCAGCGAAACACCGCCGCACAGCGCTGGTTGCACTGGCTCGGTTTCCATTTTCTCGCGCCGGTGCCGGTCGGACCGGACAGCGCCCCCTTCATTCCGTTCTACTGGAGCGCATAACGTGTGCAATCCCGGAATCGCCCTACTGGCGACAACCCTCATCACTGGCGCCTATCAGGCGGACCAGCAGCGAAAGCAGGGTGAGGTCAACGCGCAGATCGCCGAGAACAACGCGACGCTGGCCCAGCAGGAGGCCGACGCCAGCAACGCCATGGCCACGCGCGAGATGGAGCAGCAGGCATGGCGCACCCGTGCGGTAATGGGCCAGCAGCGCGCTGCCATCGCAGCCAATAACGTGGACCCGACCTTGGGAACCCCGGCCGACATCCTGGGCGAAACGGCTCTGGTGGGTGAGATTGACCAGCAGACCATTCGCATGAATGCCGCACGACAGGCGTGGGGATTCAACGCCCAAGCTCAGGGCTTCCGCACGCAGGCGAAGCTGTCGCGCTGGAGCGGCAACGCGCAGGCGACGGGGACCATTCTCGGCTCCCTGGCCAGTGCCGCGAGTATGGGCATGGGTAGCATGGGGGGCGGTGCCGGCAAGTCGTCGGTCGGGTCGTGGACGACGGGCACCATCAATAACGGCGGTTGGACGGGAGGCTATGCCTGATGGCTACCATCATCCCGCGCACCAGCGGCCCGCAGGTCCAGGCGCAGCTCGGTCCGCAGGTCCGGAACAACGTGCAGGTGGATCTGTCGCCCGCCATTCGCGCCGCGGGGCAGGTGGGGCAAGCGGCAGCCCAGCTGTTCCAGCAGCAGAAGGACCGGGCCGACCTGACGGCCGTCATGCAGGCACGCCGTGAGTTGTCGGCATGGGAGGGCGAAACGTTCAACCCTGCCAACCCGGATGGCATTGCCAAGTACCAGGGGAAGAACGCCTTGCAGGCCAACGAGGCGCTACTGGGCGACCTTGACCAGCGCGTGTCGGCCATCCGCGCCAATCTGTCCGGCGACCAGCAGCAGAAGTTCGACCAGGTGGCCTTCAGCTTCCGCGATTCGGTGCAGGGCCGGCTGAACAACTATGCCGACCGCGAATACAGCGCCTATGAGGCGACCGAGCGCAAGGCCACTATCGACAACATCGGGCAGGACGCGGTCAGCGCCGGCATGTCCGGCGACTTCGGCCTGGCCGATGTGCGGCTGCAGGAAGCCGTAGGCATTGCCAGCGCCGCCTACCAGACGCAGGGCATGGGCGCCGAGGCCATCAAGGCCAGCGAACGCGGGATCGTGTCATCCGTGCGCAAGCAGACGGCAGCGGCCCTGGCTACTCGCGACCCGTTCGCGGCAGAGGACTACTACCACCGCTACGCGGACCAGATGACGCCCGAGGACCGTGCGCAGGTGGAGCGGACGCTGTACCCGGTGGTGAAGGACCGCGCTGCGTATGAGCTGGCCAACTCGCTGGCCGACGGCCGCGGAGCCATTGAGCCGCTGCCTGCACCCACCGCGCGCGGCAAGCCGTCCCCGGCCATCGCCAAGGCGATCGATGATGCGGTGGCAGCCGAGGGCTTGGACGCTGCCGGCCGGGCGGACCTGTACGCGTTGGCCGAACAGGAGTCGGGATTCCGCGCCGACGCCGTCAACCCCGAAGTGCTGGACGACGGCGACCAGGCCACCGGCCTGTTCCAGTACCGCGCGACCAGCGCCGGCGGCATCGACCGCAAGGATGCTGCGGCGTCGGCCCGCCGCGCTGCTCGCGAGTACAAGGAACGGCTGGCCAAGGGCGGCCGAGCGTTCGCCATCGCCGCGCACTTCGCTGGAGAGGATGGCGCCGATGCGGTAGTCAACCGTGGCCGATCAGCGCAGAACCCGAAGACGGCGCTGTACGTGCGGCAGGTGATGGGCCGCTCCGCGCGGTGGGCGACCGAGGGCCTGCAGGTGCCTGGTGCTGCGGCATCGTCTCCAAGCGCTGGGGCACCAGCACCATCGACGCTGGCTGACGCCATCGCCGCAATCCCGCGCACGCTGCCGCCGGACCAGCGGGCAGCCACCGAAGGCTATCTCCGCGACATCTTCGCCCAACGCCAGGACCGCATCGAACAGGCCAAGAAACAGGCCGCCATGTCGATCTACGACAAAGTGACGGCCGCCGGCGCGAGCGTTCCGCTGTCGCAGGTACTGGCGCCAGCCGAACTGGCCCTGGTTGGCCAAGACTCCAGCCTGAGCGAATCCATCAATCGCTACCGGAAGCTCATCGCCGAGGGAGGGGTGATCCAGGACGACCCGGCCACGCTGGACAACCTGCAGCGCATGCAGGCCCTGAGCCCGGCTGAGTTTGCCAAGGTGCCTCTGGGGCAGTACGCCGACAGGCTCAGCGGCAAGACGCTGAAGGCCCTGGCTGATGACCAGACGAAGGCAAACGACCCGTCGAAGCGCGCCGACTGGATGACCGACAACGAGCGGCTGGAGCGTGGCTTCCAGATGCTCGGCTTCGGGAAGGACACCGATGTATCGGGGAACGGGTCGCAGGCCAAGAATGCACCGCGCGACGCGCTCCGTGGCGAGTTCCGCATCGCCTACCAGAACGCGCAGACGGCCTTCGTACAGTCCACTGGCAAGAAGCCGACGCCGGAGCAGGCGGACGTGCTACTGCAGGCAACGGCCAAGCAGTTCGCCCAGAACCTGCAGGCTGGTCGCCTCAGCGCCATCCAGGAGGAGGGCGGCAAGTTCAAGAACAACCCGAAGGTGAAAACCGGGCTCTACAGCAGCGCCGCGCAGTTCGACCTGCAGATCAGCCAAGCAGATCGTGACGCGGTCCGGGGCGCATACATCGATAAGTATGGCCGCCCCCCGACGGACGCATGGGTTACCCAGTACTTCGCCCGCAAGAGCCAAGGAGCCAAGAAGTGATCGACAACGTGCTGGAAGGCTTCGACGAACTGTCGGACGAGATCGAGAACCACCGGCAGGTGACCCTGCGCAGCGCCTACACCGGCACCAGCCAGAAGCCAGAAGAAGCCGCGCGCGCAAACCAGCTGTCGGATCAGCTCGGCCAACCGTTCGGCGTAGTGGCGGCCAATCTGGCCGACTACGAGCAGGACGCCCGCCGGCAGGAGATCGATGATGCCGGCCGCGCATCGCCGCACGTGGGCGACTTCCTGAGCGATCCGCGGCGCATGGCGCTGGCCAGTGACGAAGCCCCGAAGCTGGCCACCTATGCCAACTCGCTGGTGACCGGCGAGGCCCGAGCCACTGCAGAGCCGAACATCCTGGAGCAGGTCATCGGCGGCATCGTCAGCGGCTGGCAGCGCGGCAAGGCCAATGCGCTGGCACTGTTGCCCGATGGTCCAGCCGTAGTTGACCCCGCCACGGGCCGCCTGACGACTGACCGCACTGCGGAGGAGGCGGCACTACGCGCAGACCAGGAGCGCCGGGCGCAGGCCGCAGAGGTGACCAGTGCCAGCACCGACCGTGGATTCCAGGCATTCGACCGCGCGAACAAGGCCGGCAGCTTCAGCGGAGCTGTGCGCGAGCTGGCCGGCGGCGGTAGGGACACGCTCGGCGCCATCGCAGTCACCCTGGGGCAGTCGATCGGCATGGGTGCCCCGGGTCTGGCGCTGACGGCAGCCACTGGCGGCGGCAGCCGCGTGGTCACTGCGGCCTCGGCGGGCACGGGATCTGGCCTGACCGAGTTCGGTGCAAGCATCGCCGACGCCATGCAGGACGCGAATGTCGACCCGACTGACGCCTATGCCGTAGGCCAGTTCCTGCGTGACCCGCAGAAGATGGCAGCCGCGCGCGAGAAGGCAGCCAAGCGCGGCGTGGCCATCGGCATTTTCGACGCATTGACTGCTGGTGTGGCCGGCCACTTCATCAACAATGCCAGGCGCAGCGCGTCGTCGGCGATTCTCCGCACTGGTGCCGATGCCGGCGTGCAGCTGGGTGGCGGCGCGGCCGGTGAGGCCACCGCTCAGTTGCTGACCGAAGAGCGCCTGAAGTGGGGCGACATCATCATGGAGGGCCTGGCCGAGGTCCCCACCGGTGCGGTGGAGGTCCATGCCAACTACCGTGCTGCTCGCGCATCCGGGCATGTGCGCTGGATCAATGAACGGCTGGACCAGGTGATGCAGTCTGGCCAGAGCAACGACCGGCTGCGCGCTGCCACCGAGCTTGCTGCCGAGCTGAAGCTGGGCGAGCGCTCTCCGGAGGACATGAAGGCGCTGACCGCGCAGGTGGCCGGCGAAGACGCGCGGGTGTATCTGGACGCGGAGCAGGCGCAGACGTTGTTCCAGTCCGCGCCGCAGGTGCTGCAGGAAATGGTCGGGGGTGAGGCGGCACTGGCCGAGCAGCTGGCCACCGGCCAGGTCGTGATCCCTATGGCTGAGTGGATGGCCGCAGTTCCGCGCCTGCCGAACCGCGACGAGATCCTGCGCAACGCGCGCACCACCGCAGACGGGCTGTCGCCGGCGGAACTGGAAACGCTCGACATCGACGCCATGGCTCGCGAGCTGGGCGTGCCGCTGGATGCGCCGGCACCGGACGCTACCGCCGCGAATGCCCGCGCGCAGGTGCAGCAAGCCGTCATGGCGCAGCTGGTCGGGACCGAGCGGTATACGCCCGCCCAGGCCGAGAGCCAGGCGCAGCTGTGGGGCGCCATGTTCGGCCGCCTGGGCGAGGTCACCGGGCAGGATCCAGTAGCGCTGTACGAGCGCTATGCAGCCGGCATTGAGGCGGCTGAGGCACCGGCCGAGGGCGGAGAGGGGCAGCCGCGTACGCTGATGCAGCGGGGCATGGATGCGCTGCGCGGGCTGTTCGGTTTGGCCCAGGCGCCTGTCGCTGACCAAGGGCAGCAGAATGTGTCCGCCGGGGATGTGCTGTTCCAGCCGACCCGCACGGATGAAGTTCCGACTGGCCTGGCCCCGAACACGCCCGTGCCGGTGATCGAGCTGGAGCCCACTACCGGAAACCCGGCCGAATGGTTTGCAGAGTCGAACGAGCTGATGCGGACTCAGCAGGACGGCACCGAAGTCACCGCGCCGGATGGCCAGCCTGTTCGATTCGCTTCGCGCGGTCGCAAGAAGGTGATGTCCAAGGGGAGGCGGGATCCGCTGCGGCAGGCCGTAGCCCGCGAGCTGCCGACGCTGGTGGAATCGGCGCCAATCCACTCTACGTCAGTGGATACCGACGACAAGACTGTGTCCTACGCATACGCGGCGTCTGCTGTGCAGTACGACGGCTTGGTGTATCCGGTGCGGCTGGTGTACCGCGTCGGCAACGATGGCGTGCGCCGCGCCTATGATTTCGAAGGCTTTGAAATAGGAAACCCCGACGGCCTCGGCAGCGATTCGCTGCGCCAATCGGGGTCTGATGTCGGTGCCATGGAGCGGGCCGGCACGGCCGAGTCCGAGTTGCGTACCCGCAGTCTGCCGACATCGGCGCTGACGCTATCAGAGGTTCTGTCGGCTTTCAACACCAGGCCGTTCTTCCAGTCCTCTGAGGCGGCCCCTCGGGGGCAGATTCAGATTGGCCCTGACCGGTCGATGCAGATCAGCCTGTTCAGGGGGGCGGATTTGTCCACTTTCCTGCACGAATCGGGCCACTTCTTCCTGGAGGTGTACCGCGACGTTGCCATGGCCGAGGACGCATCGCCCCAGCTGCGTGATGATCTGGCCGCCCTGCTGAAATGGTTCGGTGTCGAGTCGGTGGACCAGATCGGCGTCGACCAGCACGAACAGTTCGCCCGGGGCTTCGAGGCTTATCTGGGCGAGGGCAAGGCTCCGACCCCTGAGCTGCAATCGGTGTTCAGCCAGTTCAAGCAGTGGATTCTCGGCGTCTACCGCAGCCTGCGGAACCTGGACGTGGAGCTGACCGACGAGGTGCGCGGTGTGTTCGACCGCATGCTGGCCAGCCAGGAAGAGATCGAGGCTGCGCAGGCACGCGTGGGCTTCGAGCCGATCGCGCGCGACCTGGCAGAGGCGCAGGCGCTGGGCATGACCGAGCGCCAGTTCGCCGACTACCAGGCGCAGGTTGCTGCGGCGAGGGAACAGGCCGAGGCGGACCTGATGGCGCAGCTGCAGGAAGCCGATGCGCGGGCGCGCGAGCGCTGGTGGAAGGATGAGCTGGCCACCATCCGCGGCGAGGTCGAAGCGGAGATCGAGGCCACGCCCATCGTGCGTGCCTACCGTGTGCTGACCGGCCGGAAGGAAGCCGGCGGCGAGCCGGTGCCTGAGCAGCTGCAGGGCCTGAAGCTGGACCGCGCAGTGCTGGCCGCGACGTATGGCGATGGCCTGCTGAGCAAAATGGGGCGTGTCTATGCCCGCACGGGCGGTACTCACCCGGATGAGGCAGCCGCCCTGTTGGGCTTCAGCTCTGGGGACGAACTGGTGCAGGGCCTGTGGACGGTGCGCCAGACCCTGGCCGGCGTGAGTGCCGAGGCTGACGCGCGCATGCAGGCCCGGCACGGTGAGCCCATGACCGATGGCACGCTGCCGCAGCGGGCACTGGACGCGGTTCACGGCAGCCGAAAAATCCAGCTGCTGGAGCGCGAACTGGGAGTGCTGGCGGACTTGGCGCGGGAGCCCCGGCCGAACCGCCGAGAGTTGAAGGCCGTCGCCGAGGCCGTGCTATCCCGAAAGACCGCGCGGCAGATCCGCCCCAATGAGTACCTGGTCGCTGAGCGAAAGGCGGCCCGTGCGGCGGCCCAGGCTGCGGCGAAGGGGAAGTTTGCCGATGCGCTGCAGGCGAAGCGGCAGCAGGCGCTGAACGCTGTGCTGTTCGCCGAGGCCCGCGCGGTGCAGCAGGAGGTCGAGTCGAAGGTCAGTTACATCCGGCGGCAGATGACGCCGAAGGCCCGCGAGCGCTTGGGCAAGGCCGGTGCCGACTACCTGGAGGCCATGGACAGCATCGCCGATACCTACGAGTTCCGCGAGGTGTCTGGCCGGGCCGTGGCGCGCCGGCAGAGCCTGCGGCAGTGGGTAGAAGCTCGCCAGGCTGACGACGACCTGACCGCTGTGAGCGATGCGCTACTGGCCAGGGTGGAGGCCGAGAGCGTGACCAACTATGCGGACCTGCCGATTGCCGAGTTCCGCGAGCTTCACGACGCGGTGACCAACATCGCGCGCCTGGCCAAGTTGAAGAACCAGCTGCTTGGCAACAAAGATCAGCGCGACTGGGAAAGCGCGCAGGCCGAGCTGGCCGGGGCCATCCGCGGCGCAATCGCCGAGGGCAAGCCGCTGCCGTTCTCCGATTCCGACATGACGGCGCTGCAGAAGGTGGGATCTGCGTACACCGGCCTGCTGGACTGGGTACTGCGGCCCGAAACCGTGGTCGAGTGGTTGGACGGCGGAGAGACAGGGCCGTGGCACGATTTCCTGTGGAACCAGGCCGAGGCCGCTCAGCAGCACCGGATCGAGCTGCGCAACCGGGTAGGCGGCATGCTCGAGCAGGTCATGAATGCCCTGACGCCGGATCAGCGCGCAGACCTCAATCGGCTGGTGTATGTGCCGAGCCTTGGCCGGTCTCTCTCGAAAAACACCATCGTTGCTGTGGCCCTGAACCTGGGTAACGCTGGCAACCGCGACAAGCTGATGCGAGGCGGCTACATCGGCCAGAACGCTGAGATCATCCAGTTCACGCCGCAGAACATCGCGGACATGCTGGGACACCTTACGCCGGCCGACGCACAGATGGTGCAGGGCGTCTGGGACGCGGTGAACAGCCTGTGGCCGGACATCGTGGAGCAGCAGCGCCGCCTTTCGGGCGTTGCTCCGGAGCAGGTCGAGCCGATGCCGCTGATCTTCACCGCAGCGGATGGTTCTATGGTCAGCCTGCGCGGTGGCTATTACCCGGCGGTGTACGATCCCAGGGCATCCGCTGGAGGCGTGAAGCAGGCGCGCGCGGCCGAAGAGCAGATCATGGGCGGCACCTTCAGCCGCGCGATGACCAGCAAAGGGCACACCAAGGAGCGGACGGATTACGCCGCGCCTATGTTGCTGGACTATCACCGCGTTCTGTCGCGCCACCTCAATGACGTGATCACCGACGTGTCGCACCGCGGCTACGTGAAGCAGGCGCTCCGTGTTCTGGAAGACCAGGAGTTGAAGGCCCTCATCCAGCAGCGGCTGTCCGAGGGCGCCTATCACGCACTGCACGGGAGTGTGAAGAACGCCGTCCGCGGCGCATCGGTGTCTGAGCCTGGCTCCAGCATGGCCGAGAAGATCGGCGACGCGGTACTGACCAATACGGCCGTCGCCGCGCTGGGGTTCCGGCTGCCGCTGGTGTTCGCCAACAGCGTGGTGGCACCGATTCAGGCAGCGGCGCGCGTGGATCCGAAGTACCTGGCCACCGGCTACGCGGCCTACTACCGCAATCCGGCCAAGATGACGGAGATGATTCACTCTCTGTCGCCCTTCATGGAGGAACGCGCCAACTCGCTCGACTCGTCCTATCAGGTGGTGCTGGGCAAGCTCTCGGGTAAGCGTGGCATCCGCGCGGCGGCGATGAAAATAGCAATGGAGGTGCACCGCTGGACCGTGCCGCTGGCCGAGCGCGCCATCTGGCTGGGCCGTTACCAGCAGGCCCAGGCGCAGGGTGCCGGCATCGATGAGGCGGTACGACTGGCGGACAAGGCGATCCGAACCACCCAGCAGGCCGGCGCCCCGAAGGACCTCAGTGCTGCTGAGCGTGACCCCCGCTACAAGTGGGTGCGCATGTTCATTGGCCCGATGATCATCATGAACAACCGCCTGCAGGAATCTGGCCTGCGTGGCCTGTACCTGGGGCGCGTACAGTCCCCAGCCCGCGCGCTCGGCACCTGGCTGTCGGCCGGCGTGCTTTCGAACGCAGTGTTCGAGCTGCTGATGATGCGCGGCCCTGACGGCGGAGACGACGACGAGAAGGGCTGGGATGACTGGAGCGCCTGGCTCGCTCGTAAGACGCTGCTATTCCCGTTCCAGACGATCCCCCTGCTGCGTGACGTGGCCGGCGGCATCGATGCTGCGATCGAGGGCAAGCCCAGCATGGGGCGTCCCAACCCGATCGTCGACGCGGGCGTGGCGCTGGCGAAGTTCGGCCACACCGCGTGGAAGGAGGGCAGGGACTGGATCGAAGACGATGATGAGCCCGACGCGGAGAAGCTGATCAAGACCGGCGTCCGCGCCGCCGGCCCACTGACCGGCATTCCCAGCAACCAGATGCTCACCACCGGTGAGTACCTCTACGACGTGGGCACTGGGCAATACACACCGGACAACCCGGCCGAGGCCGCCGCCTACCTGATGTACCGCCGTCCGAAGGACGAGCAGTAGCAGTAACCACTCACCTCCGTTCAACCACCAGCCCGCATCAGCGGGCTTTCTTTTTGCCTGGGGATACCATGACCATCACTGCAAATGATCGCCGCAAGAACTACAAGGGCAACGGCGTAACGACTGAGTTTCCCGGGCCTCGGTGTTTCAGCCCGCAGCACATTGCGGTCTATATCGGCACTTCTGAGGGGACCATCGAACTGTCGCCATCGCAGTACACCGTTCGCGGGGCTGGCGGATCGGGTGGCACCACGATCCTGATGAACACGCCTCCAGCGTCTGACACTGACGTGCTGATCCTGCGCACGGTGCCGTTTGACCAGCCGACGGACATCACGAACCAGGGAGCGTTCCTACCGGAGCTGCACGAAGATTCGTTCGACTACCGCGTAATGCAGGTGCAACAGCTGGACGACCGGCAGGACCTCACCATCCGATTCCCCGAAACCTATCCCGGCACGATTCCGGACCTGACCCTGCCGGCGCCTGAGCCTGGCAAGGGTATTGGCTGGAATGCAGATGGAAGCGGCATTCGGTACATCACCCTGGAAGGGGCAGGTGATCTGACCCTCCGCGACGATCTGGTGGACGCAACCGCAGGCGCTGCGCTGGTCGGGTACAGGCAAGCCGGCTCGGGAGCAGTTGGGCGTCAAGTTCTTGACCGCCTTCGCGAGTACGTCAGTCCTGAGGAGTTTGGCGCTGCGGGCGATGGCGCCACCAACGACAGGGTGGCATTGCAGCGTGCAGCGGAGCAGGCGATGGCATCGGGGAGTGTCCTGAAGCTGCCGCGCGGCAGGGTTTACTACGTGGGCACCGATACGCCACTGGTGTTCCCAGCCATCACCATCGACGCAAGCGAAGAGAGCAAGATCACTGGCAATGTGGAAATCCACACCGATGCCCGTTTCGTACGGCCTTTGAAAGTCGGGCGTTCCGATAGTGCCAACGAGTACATCGACTACACGTTCGTGGTTGAGGACGTGCACAGCCGTACCAGAATTCCACTGTTCCAGAGCGAAGGCGACTGTGACCGTGGTGTTGTTGGCGCCGTTGATATGGCATCACTCTTCCACCAGAGGTTGGCTTGGCCTGCTGGAACCGCATGGGAAAGCTTCACCCCAGGTTCTGCGAATGCAGATGGTGTAGGCGAGGCCCTCAGCAACAACAGCTATTTCTACGGCCATTTCCAGGCGGCTGAAGGCGGCGCTGAGTACAACGCGACTTACGAGGCGGGGCCATATGTGCGTGCCGCGATGATTCGCTGTACGGATGGCGTTCGCATGTTCTACTGCCAGCAGGACGGCGCCGGCAATATCGTATTCAAGTCGATCGGTGGCGCTCCGGTCACTGTGTCGTCTGGGATTGCGTGGGAGGGTTACCCCAGTCATGTGTCATGGCATCCGAGCAAAGCGGAATGGTCCATTCGCCTGTACGATCTGAAGACCTGGTCTGTATTGCTGAACGGACGGGAAGTAATCAGCCCGCAGACTCTCCCCGCTGGAGAGATCATCGAGTTCGTGGGGTTCGGCTACGCCTACGACAACGAGGCCGCGGTGGGCTTCATCAGGTACATGACGAAGGTGGTGAATAACCACTCTGGCGGCCGTGGGACGATGGATATCATCTGTGTCGGCGATTCGACTACGGCAAAGGTCCACGGCGACTATCCGTCGTACCTGCGGAACTTCATCGACGAGTCGCACGGGATCAAGGTTTCCAATATTCGGAACTACGCACAGGACGGTGCCACCTCTGCGATTCAGCTCGCCACACTCACCGCAAATGGTGTGTATGGCGCCACTGACGTGGTGGTCAACCTGGGGACCAACGACGTCCAGAATCCGGGGGCGGCTGGCGATCTGAACGCATGCATTGCGAACATGAACGCGATCATCGACTACTGCCAGGCCAACAACAAGCGCGTAACCGGCGTCATTTTCCCGACGTGGTACTCCAAGCCGCTCGCAAATAACAAGGGCGTGACCACGTTCAATTATGACCTGAGCGCACTCTATCGCTCTGCCTATCGGAGTGTTTTCGCCAAGAAGAACTGTCAGATCGTTGATCTGAATATTGAGTTGCGCAGCGTGCTGGGATCGGATCTCGATAACTCGTTCATTGATCCGGGGCTGCGAGACAATATTCACGCAACCCCCCGTCGCGGTGCGGCGATTGCCTGGGCAGTAGCAAAAAAGCTTGCCGGCTACGCGCCTAAGAAGACACGCGCGTTCTCACCGATCACCATGCCGAGTTCCTGCCTGAAGAACGGGTGGGCTATCAATGGTGGCGCAGAGATTGGCATGACGGCAGACGCGGTTGTTCACCTGTCAGGCCGAATTGACGCTGGAACGAAGGCCGATGGGACTCAGATACTGGCGCTGCCGGCAAGCTGTGTTCCTCGCATTCAACAGGTCTATCGAGTTCGGACGGATAATGGTGCGGCCGCGACCATCATCATTTCGACCGGTGGCGCGGTGTCGATATACGGTCTCGGTACCGATAACGGGATCTACCTGGATGGAGTGAGCTTCTTCGCGCGCTGATCACCACTGGGGCAGGCCGGCATCATGCCGGCCTTGCCTCATGCGACCTGCTGGAGCAGGTCCTCACTGTTGTTCCGCGGCGTGTTCACCGCGCGGCTGACCCGGTAGGCCTCCATCGCTGGCGGCTCGCTCGCCAGCAGCATGGCCATGGCGTCGTCGGGGCTGGCTGCCATCCACTCATCGATCTGGCTGGCGTGCAGCCACACTGGCATCCGGTCGTGGATGTCGGCCGAGACGCCGCTGCTGTCGCCGGTGATGATGGTGAAGGTGCCCAGGTTGCCCTCGGGCAGCAGGGGGCTGGTGTCCTCCCACAGGCCAGCGGCCAGCAGCGGCCCGGTGGCGTGGATGAACCACGGATCCTTCTTTTCGTCGATCGGGCTCACCGACCATTCGTAGTAGCCGGCCATGGGGATGACGCAGCGGCGCTTCTTGAAGGCGGACCGGAACGCCGGCTTGGTGGCCACCGTCTCGATCCGGGCGTTGATGGTCGAGCCCTGCAGGCCCTTGGCCTTCGCCCAGAACGGCAGCAGGCCCCACGCCAGCCGGGTGACCTGCCGGCCTTCGCCCCGGTCAAGGATCACTGAGGCGCGCTGCGTCGGCGCCAGGTTGTAGCTCGGCTGGATCTCGGCCAGGCCGGGGGCAAGGTCAGCCAGCCCGGGCTGGCCGAAGTCGACAACGGGGAGCTGGACGAATCGGCCGCACATGGCCGGAGGGTAGCCCTGCCGGCCGTGCCCGGGGCGTGATCCCGAACGGTTCAGCCGGTGAACGATCCCTTGTCGCAGCCTTTGCGACCGTCGGCCGTATCCTTCCGGCCATGCTTCCGTCGCACGGCTACCAGGGCTTCCGCACCGCCACGATCCCCGCAGGGTGGGTCAAGATGGAGTACGGCTGGGTGCTTTGGTGGAACGGCCGGCAGATCGCCCAGGTGTCGCCGGCCGGGGACCGCGGCGTGCACGTGCACCTGGACGCCCGGAAGATGTGGCAGACCAAGGAAGTGCGGGCGGCCAGCATTGCCCAGGGCAAGCGGTATGCCGAACGCTGGTGCGCGGCCAGGCTATACCCGGAGCTGCCGCTGCGCGCGGCGGTGGCTCGCCTCACCGACAACACCCCGATCCCGCTGCCGCCCGAGCCGCCGGGCCTGCCGCCGACCCGCGAGCAGCAGCAACAGGCCCGACGGCTGGCCGAGGCCTCGACCGCCGCTACAGCGCGGCTCAGGGAAGCGTTGGAACCGCGCCGGCCGCCAGCCGAGACGAAGCCCCGCCCGAAGGACGCCCGCAAGGCGTGGATCAGGGCAGGGCTGGAGCAGCTACGGCGGGGAGTGTAGGCCGGGCATGCTGCACCCTATCCGCACGTAAGTGATTGATCGGATTGGTGCGCAATCTGCACTTTTGGGATGCTCTGCGCAGGGCTGAAACCCTTATAGATCAACCGGATGGGTCAATCTGTAACGATGCCTGGGGGGCAGAGGGTCGTCGGTTCGAATCCGGCCGTCCCGACCACTGTGATGATCCAAGAAGCCTGCGCAGCGATGCGCGGGCTTTTTTGTACGCGCCAGGCACAGGCATGTGCCGCCGGGTGCACGCGGCACGGCGGCAGCATCGTCGAAGCGGGAGGTGGCATCAGGCCGGTCCCGGTTTCCAGGGCGGCCGCAGGTACGGCGATCGGCAACGGCGGATGGAACGTGTCGTCGCCACCGAGTGCAACGGAAGGTGGATCATGCCGTGCCCACCACGCCTGGGCCCGGCTCTTCACTGCATCCATCCGGCAAACGGCGGCCCGCGTGTGGCCGGCGGTCAATACACCCGGAACTCGGCACGGCAGCCGTCGCTGACCCAGACACCGCGACGGTCCCAGCCCCAGTTGCGATCCTCGATGCAGCGGGTCACCGACTTCTGCCTGACCATGCGCACGTCATGCCGCACGCGGATGCGGCATTCCTTCTCCTTGTTTTCGTAGGACTCGCAGACGAGGCGCTCGCCATCGCCGTCACGGTCCCTGCCGCGGCCGGGCCAGCGCCCACGTCGGTCTTCGGCGGAGACGAACTCGGCGCGACAGCCGTCGGTCACCCAGAGCATGCGCCGGCTCTGGCCCCAGTTCTGGTCCTCGACACAGCGGGTCACCGACAGCTGCCGTGCCAGGCGCACGCGGCCCTCGATCGGGCACTGCTCGGTCGCGTTGAACCGGGATTCGCAGCGTAGCGCCGGGACGTGATCGGTCTCGTCGTCCTGGGCCGCCACGGCAGTGGCGGCCAGCAGCAGGGCAAGGGTGGTGCCGGTGATCGGCAGCAGCAGGCGATGGGTCATGGGGGCCTCGGGTGGGGAATCGGGCGGCAAGAATGACCCAGGCGGAAGCTATTGGAACCCATCAGTCCGGAGCCGGCTCAGTCGGGATTTAGTAGTGCGCACGGGCCCATGCAAAGGCTTGCATCCCGTATCATCGCGGCACATCCGATCGCATCGGTTTACACCCTCTTACATGTTTTCCACGCCTGCCGGCGCAGCCTGTCGCTGCCGTCACCGGTGTGCGGGTGGCCTGTGGCGGAAGATGCGCGGACCACGACGACCACAGGGGGTTGCGTTGATCAGCAGTATCGTCATTCACCGCTCGAGCGGCGCGGGCGCCGCCGAGGTGCAGGTCCTGGACACCACGTTCAAGGGCAAGCATGTCTTCATTGCCTGGGGTCTGCGTGGGCCGGAGTTGGCCCGCAGTGCAGATCCGCCCGCCACCGTGGCCGCACGCGAGGCGCTGCATGCCGTTGCTGGCCACAACGAGGGGCCACGCAACCCGGAGGTATTCATCGCCAGCCAGTCGGCGGTGGCGATCACGGTCTATCGCCTGCTCACCGAAGCGCGCTCCGGCGATGCCATCTTCTTCCTGTGTGATTCGCAGGCGGTGGTCGACTGGCTGGTCACTGCGCTGGAAGTACAGGGCGCGGGCTGATTCCGTACCCCGGCCCGCATCGCATCACGCCAGTGCCGCGTCCACTGCGGCCCGCGCGTGCAGGGTGGTGGTGTCGAACAACGGTACTGCGCTGTCCTCCGGCCGTACCAGCAGCATGATCTCGGTGCAGCCGAGGATGATCGCCTCGGCACCGCGCGCGACCAGCCGCGCGATCACCTCCGCATAGACCTGCCGCGAACGTGCACTGACCACCCCGGCGATCAGTTCCCGGTAGATGATGTCGTGCACGTTGCGGCGATCGCCGGCTTCAGGGACCAGCACTTCCAGGCCGAAGCGGTCCCGCAGCCGGCCGCGGTAGAAGTCCTGCTCCATGGTGAAGGCGGTACCGAGCAGGCCCACCTTGCGCACGCCTGCCTGCACGATCGCGGTCGCAGTCGGATCGGCGATGTGCAGCAGCGGCAGGGGGCAGGCGGCCTCGATGCGGTCGGCCAGCCTGTGCATGGTGTTGGTGCAGATCAGCAACAGGTCGGCGCCGCCGGCCTGCAATCGCCGCGCGGCATCGACCATGTGTCCACCCAGTGCCTCCCAGTCGCCGTCGTGCTGCAACCGCTTGATGCCGGCGAAGTCCACCGACCACAGCAGCAGCTGCGCCGAGTGCGCGCCTCCGAGGCGGTGGCGCACCTCCTCGTTGATGAGCCGGTAGTACTGTGCCGAGCTCTCCCAGCTCATGCCGCCGATCAGTCCAAGCGTCTTCATGCACTGCTCCATGCCACGGGCCGCCATTGCAGCACATCCGGTCCGGAGCTTGCACAACACATTAGCGCGCGCTAATGTATTGGCCATGATCGAGAACGCTCTGTTCAAGGCGCTGGCCGACCCGACCCGCCGCCATATCTTCGAGAAGCTGGCCGAGGGTGGCCGCCATGCCAGCGCGCTGCGCGAGGGCATGGCGATCAGCCAGTCAGCGATGTCGCAGCATCTGGCGGTGCTGCGTGAGGCCGGGCTGGTGCGTGAGCAGCGCCAGGGGCGCTTCGTCCACTACGAGGTCGATCCACGTGGCCTGGCCCACATCGGCAGCTGGCTGCAGCGCTACCGGGCCTATTGGCCGGCGCGGATGTCGGCCCTGCAGGACCTGTTGGAGGAGATGGACTGATGGACGAAATGCACAACGGAACGCTCCCGGACCTGGTACTGGAGCAGCGGTTGCCGGCGCCGCCGGAACGTGTCTGGCGCGCGCTGTGCGATCCGGCACTGCGCGAGCGCTGGCTGCCCGCGGCTGACCTTGCCGATCCGCAACCGTGCCTGTGCGAAGAGGGGCGGCAGCTTGGATTCCATCTGCGCGATGCGCGGCCTCCGCATCTGCACAGCCTGGTGCGTTTCCAGCTGCGTGCAGATGAGGGTGGGGGGACCGTGCTGACCGTCGTCCATCGGCTCACCGACCCGCGCGCGCTGATGCCGCCGGCCGCCAACGATACCCCTCGCACCATGATGCGCGCGGCCTGAGCCGGCGCCTGGATCGCACCCACAAGGAGCAGGCACATGCAGGACAGGATGTGGCAGGTACCGATGGTGGTGGAACGCAGCGAGCGCGGGGAGCGTTCCCATGACATCTACTCGCGCCTGCTGCGCGAGCGCATCATCTTCCTCAATGGTGAAGTCGACGACACCGTGTCGGCGCTGGTCTGCGCGCAGCTGCTGTTCCTGGAGTCGGAAAACCCGGAGAAACCGATCCACCTGTACATCAACTCGCCGGGCGGGGTGATCACCAGCGGCCTGGCGATGTACGACACGATGCAGTACATCTCCGCGCCAGTGCATACGCTGTGCATGGGCACCGCGCGCTCGATGGGCTCGTTCCTGCTGATGGCCGGCGAACCGGGCCATCGCGCCGCGCTGGCCAACGCGAGCCTGCACGTGCACCAGCCGCTGGGCGGCGTCCAGGGCCAGGCGTCGGACATTCTCATCCACGCCGAGGAGATGCAGCGCACCAAGCAGCGCATCACCCGCCTGTACGCACAACATTGCGGGCGCAGCCTTGAGGACGTCGAACAGGCCCTGGACCGGGATCGCTTCATGAGCCCCGAGCAGGCCTGCGAATGGGGCCTGATCGACCAGGTGATGATCCGGCGCGAGGCGCTGGCGGCCTGAACCTGCCTCCGCGACCCTCGCATCCACGCCGCATTGTTCCTGGGGTTCGCGGCGGGGCTGCTGTGTTTCCACCCGCGCTGATGCATGCCGTGCGTATGCTGCCGGCGGGGAACATCCCGCAGGCGCAGCCGTCGCGCCGCTCAGTCCAGGTAGATCGCCACGCCGGCGCCGGCCTGCAGGTCCGGGCTGCCTGCATCCAGGCCAACGTCGAAGGATGCATCCAGCTGGACGTTGCGGCGGAGCATCCAGGTGACGCCTGCACCGGCGATGGTCTCGTCCGGTGCGTTGCTGGCATGGCTGAAACCTGCCTCCAGGTAGAATCCCAGCCGATCGCTCACCTCCAGCGCCAGGCTGGGTGACCAGCTCGTGCTGTGGGTTCCAGCGCCACGCTGGTGGCTCGCATACAGCGCTGCGCTCCAGTTTCCGGCAAGCCGATGATCGATGCTGGCGGCCAGCGCGTACTGGCGGCCGCCGCTGAAGTCCGCATCACCGCGTGCGATCACCGCCGATGCAAGCAGGGCCCAGGAGGTACGGTCCGTGCTGGCGGGCCCTGCCCATTTCACTGCCAGATGGCTGTCGCCCGCGCCCTGCAGGCGGGTGGAGCGCAAGGATTGCGGGGAACTGATCCGCTGCCGCTGCCAGGGAGAGGTGGACAGCTGAAGCTCCCAGCCGGGGGCGAGCCCGGTCCGCAGCAGCAGATCGCTGGACAGTCCGACGGTGTGCACACCGTCATCGGCGTGGTCATGCAGGTAACCCGGGAAGCCCAGTTCCACGGCCAGCGCGCCGCGCCGTACCGTGTCGGTGCCGAAGCCGATGCCGGGCCGGTCGAAGCCCGGCACTTCATCCGTGTCCTGGGCCAGTGCGGACGCGCTGGCAGCGAACAGGATGAAGGGCAGGGCAGAGCGCATGATCGTCCCGGATGGCATCTGCATCGAGAATGCAGGGGAGGGGTGTCGGTACCGCGTGAGCAGGCCGGTCAGCTCACACGGGAGCGAAACGGGGCTGCGGGCCGTGCTCGCCGGGAACCTGTTCAATGAACATCGCATAGGGCCGCACCCACAGGCCGCCCTCTCCATAAAGGGCGCGATACAGCACCAGCGGATCCAGCGTCTCGCTGCTGCGGACGATGCCGATCACTTCGTATTCGCCGCCCTTGAAGTGGCGGTAGCGGCCAGGGGCGAGGGTGGGAAGAGGGCTCAGTTCAGCCATGATGTGCCGACTCACCTGCCCGCCGGGCTGGCGGGTTTCGCGCAATAGGCCTCGATGGCTGCGGCGGTGTTGGCCAGTCCCTGCGCCTGCGCCAGTTCCCAGGGGCGTTCGCAGCGCTGGCGGTGCTCGCACCATTGGTAGCCTGCCGACCCTATGCAGCCATGTGCATCACGATCACCGCCCACCACGGGCGTGGCCGTCGATGCGGCGGGCGCATCGGCATCCGCAGGCGCCTTGCCTGGGCTGGTGCAAGCGGCCAGGACCAGCAGCGAGGGCAGCAGAAAATGCGCTTTCATGGGCAGACCGGTAGCCGAAAGCGACAGTGTCCGTCGCTAAGCGCCGCGCAGCAAGCGCTCAATGCACCGCGGCACGGACCAGTTCTTCGATCAGGATCAGATAGCTGGCCACGAAGTAGAACTTCAGCAGCGTCCACCGTTGCTGTGAGAAGAAGGTGCGCATGTGGAAGGGCCCCCAGTTGGTGATCATAGTGTGAAGCGCAGCTGACTCTGTGACAAGAGTCACGGAAAGTCTTCACTAAACGACCTCAGGTATGTGAGGACGGCCAAATCCTGACGAATCGACGGGGCGTTTTCGTACAAATCTGATGGGATGGCCCGAAGGTGCCCGCTAGCCTGAGGATGTACCGGCCTCGGCCTTTCCGTTGCTGGCGCGCCCCTTTCATCGCACCGGGAGTTCCCATGGTCATCACCGTTCAATGCAAGGCGCGGCACTGGTCCGTGCTCCATCCGCAGTCGCCTGACGTTGCCCGCTACGCCCGGGGCGCCGAGGCGTTCGACGCGGCCGCCGCGCTTGCGCTGGAACATCATCGCCGTACCGGCCAGCGCAGCACGGTGCGGGTGGAGGCACTGGGGAATTCGGTGGAGGCCCTTCACGTCGGCGGCTGACGCGGCCACCCATGGCCCAGTCAGCCATGGTTGAGTTGTTTGAATGGGGGAAAAACTGTTCTCACCAGGCCCCTGTGCGCCGCGCCGTGAATCCCCGATGCTTGCGCCATCGTATTCATCCGGAGACTTCGATGGGCAACGCACTCACCTGGCGCACCCTGGCCTGCACCCTGCTGCCAATGCTGGCGGCCGCTGGCGGCGCCCAGGCGCAGAGCTACGGTTACGGCTACGACGATGACCGTTACGGCGGTCGTGATGGTGGGGGCATCGTGCGCTGCGAATCGATCAGGAATCGCAGCAATGAATGCCGCCTGGAGGGCCGTGCCCGGATGATCCGCCAACTGTCCGGGTCGCCATGCGTGGAGGGCGAGACCTGGGGGCAATCCCGCTACGGCGTGTGGGTGACCCAAGGCTGCCGCGCCGAGTTCGTCGGTGAATATGGCCGCGGCAACGGCTGGGGCCATGGTGGCGGCTGGGGCTACGGCGGTGGGGGGGAGGTGATCGCCTGCCACTCCAATGACCGCCGACAGGAATACTGCGAGGCGCGCATTCGCCGCGGTGTCCGCCTGATCCGCCAGGATTCGCGCAGTGCCTGCATCGAAGGCCAGACCTGGGGATGGGACCGCCGTGGCATCTGGGTCAGTGGGGGGTGCCGCGCGCAGTTCCAGGTGAACTGAGCGTCGCCGTGAAAATCAGAAAAATCTGATACATCTCACAGTTTCAAGGTCGTATCTTCTGCGACCAGGGGCACCCCTGCGTGCCCTTGGTCGGCAACGACGACTTATGCCGATATCGGCACTAACGTGGCTGCCACGTCGATACGCTGCCTCAAGGAGTGAGCTGCATGTTGATCCGCCTGCAATGCGATCAGCGCCAATGGCGTGTGCTGCATCCTGACCGGCCGGAACCGATCATGTTCCGCGATGGCGCGCGGGCCTATGATTTCGCCGAAACCCTCGCCCGCCTTCACTTCGTCGATACCGGGCAGCGGGCCGCCGTGCGCGTGGAGGCCAGTGGCGCGTTCGTCGAGGCCGTCAGCTACGGTTGAGGGCGTGGGGCAGCCGAGCGCACGTCCGGCGGATTGAGGCCCGGCCGTTGAAGCGCAGCCGAGCCTGGATCCGGATTTCTGCCATGGCTGCGCATCCGCGCGGCCGGCCGATCAGCCTGCCGCGCTCAAGGGCGGGGTTGCTGCCGCCAGCTGCGGCCAGCGCTTGAGTACCGCCTCCCGGATGCCGGCCGCATCGATGCCGGCTTCCGCCAGCAGGTCTTCACGGCTGGCATGGTGCTGGTAGCTGTCGGGCAGGCCGAGGTGCAGGATCGGGCGCAGCACGCCTTCGGCGTTGAGCAGTTCAGCGACGCCGGAACCCGCGCCACCGGCCACGACATTGTCTTCGATCGTCACCAGGCCCTCGTGCTGGGCGGCGGTTGCCAGCACCAGTTCGCGGTCGAGCGGCTTGATGAAGCGCATGTTGACTACGCTCAGGCCCAGCTCCCGTCCGACCTCTTCGGCGGCGGCTACGGTGCTGCCGAAGGCGAGCAGGGCGACGCGGCTGCCCTGCAGGCGCAGCTCCCCCTTGCCGACAGGCAGGGTCGACAGGTCGGTGCCAGCGGCCACGCCGGTGCCGGTGCCCCGCGGGTAGCGCACGGCAGCCGGTCCTGGATACTCCAGGCCGGTACTGAGCATCTGCCGGCATTCGGCCTCATTGGACGGCGCCATCACCACCATGTTCGGCACGCAGCGCAGGTAGCTCAGGTCGAGATTGCCGGCATGCGTCGCACCGTCCGGGCCGACCACGCCTGCACGGTCGATCGCGAACAGCACGTCCAGGTTCTGGATCGCGACGTCGTGCACCAGCTGGTCGTACGCGCGCTGAAGGAAGGTGGAGTAGATCGCCACCACCGGTTTGCCGCCCTGGGTGGCCATGCCAGCGGCAAGCGTGACGGCGTGCTGCTCGGCAATCGCCACATCGAAGTAGCGCTGGGGGTATTCCTTGCTGAAGCGCACCAGGCCGGAGCCTTCGCGCATCGCTGGCGTAATCCCGAAGAGGCGAGGCTCGGCGGCGGCAGCGTCGCACAGCCAGTCGCTGAACACATCGGTGTAGGTCGGCTTCTTGGCGCCTGCCTTGGCCACCAGGCCCTTGTCCGGATCGAACGGGCCCACGGCGTGGTAGCCGATCTGATCGCCTTCGGCTGGCTGGTAACCCTTGCCCTTGGTGGTCATCACGTGCAGCAGCTTCGGGCCTTTGGACGCGCGCAGCGTTTTCAGCGTGGACAGCAGCGCCGGCATGTCGTGGCCATCGATCGGGCCGGTGTAATGGAAGCCCATTTCCTCGAACATCGTGGAGGGCACGAACATGCCCTTCCAGTGTTCTTCCCAGCGCTTCACGAAGCGCGCCGGGTTGTTCTTCTTGTCGCCGAGGATCTTCTTGCCGCCTTCGCGCAGCGCGTTGAGCGTGCGGCTGCCGGTGGCGCGGCCGAGCATCTTGGTCAGCCCGCCCACGGCCTCGGAGATCGACATGTTGTTGTCATTCAAGATGACCAGCAGGTTCGGCTCCGGCTCCATGCCGCCGGCATGCATCAGCGCCTCGAACGCCATGCCGGCCGTCATGGCGCCATCACCGATCACCGCCACGATCTTGCGGTCATCGCCTTCGGACTGGCGGGCAATGGCCATGCCGAGCGCGGCCGAGATCGAGGTCGAGGAGTGGCCGACGCCGAAGGTGTCGTACTCGCTTTCCTCGCGCTTCGGGAACGGCGCGACGCCGTCCTTCTGCTTGACGGTGTGGATCTCGTCGCGGCGGCCGGTCAGGATCTTGTGCGGGTAGGTCTGGTGACCGACGTCCCAGACCAGCTGGTCATGCGGGGTCTGGTACAGGTAGTGCAGGGCCACGGTGAGTTCGATCACGCCCAGGCCGGCGGCGAAGTGGCCGCCGCTCTTGCCCACCGACTCGATGAGATAGGCGCGCAGTTCGTCGGCGACCGCCCTCAGTTCGGATTCGTCGAACGTGCGCAGGTCATCCGGCGTCTGGATGTGCGCGAGGCGGGGATAGCGGGCAGAGTCGATCATCATGTTCGCACTTTTTCTGAACGCCCATTTTCGCCCTCAAACCGGGGTGGAGCAAGCAAACGCCGCCGCCCGTGACAGGACGGTGAGGGTTGCCGGTGCGGGTGTTCAGTCGCTCAGTTTCGACCGCTTCGGCAACTGGGCCTTCAGGAACGCCATCTGGTCGGCCAGGATGTTGCGGTTGGACAGGATCAGGTGCTCGATCCAGCTGGGCCGGTAGGGCACCGCCAGCAGCGGCATTCCGGCCTGCTGCGGGGTGCGGTCGCTCTTGCGCGAGTTGCAGTGGAAGCAGGCGGTGACCACGTTTTCCCAGCAATCCAGCCCACCCTTGGATAACGGCACGACATGGTCGCGGGTAAGGGTGGGCCGGCTGAACTGCTGGCCGCAGTACATGCACAGGTGGGCGTCGCGGGCGAACAGGGCCGGGTTGGTCAGGTTCGGTGTCGGGTCGATCGCGCGGGAGCGGGCGTGGCCGCGGGCGGCGATGATCGGGTGCAGGTCCAGCCCGCTCTGCAGGCCGCTGAAGCGGTTGGTACCGCCATGGATGTGCAGGCAGGGGTCGCCGAGCGTCCAGGCCACCGCCTCACGGGCATAGAGGCAGGCCGCATCCTGCCAGGTGATCCAGTCCAGTACGCGTCCGTGGGCATCAAGCGAGAGCAGCCGGACCGAACCGGGGCGATGCAGCGTCGTGGCGTTGGGCGATGCTTCGGCGCCCGGAGCAGAAAACGGAGCTCCGGCTTCGATCAGACCCAAGCGTGTAGTGTCTGTCTCCATCGGGAGAACAGCTTATACCTGAATGTTGACGATTTGTGTATCGCCTGAGGGCGATACACAAAACGCAAGATTCAGGTCCGCGCATTCCTCCTATCCCCCGCACCTGTCGGTGCGCCCCCCTTAACAAAGGGGGGCTTTTCCCCAGATGGATTTCGGTGGTTTTCATCCACGCGTGGATCTACGCAGATCGCGGGGAACTGTCAGAGGCGGGGCGGTGTGGGTTGGCAGGACCGTTGGCGCCATGGATGGCGCCATCGAGCCCCCATGGGTGAGGGCGCTTTGCTTGCGAAGCACTGCTTCGCAAGCGCCCGAACGCCCAGCCGCCAGCGGCTGGGCCGGACCGCGGAGCGGGGTTTACGGCGTGTCCTGCCAGCCCACACCGCCCCGCCATCCACCGGGATCCAGCTGTTGATATTGCGGTTGCCGGCCAGCGGCCGGCACTACCGCGGGTGCCGGGCGGCAGCCCGGCTCAGGCGCCGAAGCGTTCGTCGTCCATCGCCATCAGCGGGCCGGCACCGGCCTGGATCGCGGCGGCATGGGCCAGGGTGCGCGGCAGTACGCGCGCGAAGTAGAACCGCGCGGTCTCACGCTTGCTCTGGGCGAAGGCGGGACCGTGGGTGCTGGCATCGGCGGCGGCCACGCTGCGGGCCCACCAGTAGGCCAGTACCACGTAGCCCGAATAGAACAGGTAGTCGTAGCTGGCTGCGCCCAGTTCGTCGGGGTTGGTGGCCGCGCGCTGCAGCACCTCCATGGTCAGCGTGCCCCACTCGGCGGCCTTCGCGCGCAGCGGGCCGATGAACTCGGCCAGGGCCTCGTTGCCCTCCTGCTCCCTGGCGAAGGTTTCGATCTCGGCGAGCATCAGCTTCAGGCCGGCGCCCTGGCTGGACGCGGTTTTGCGGCCGATCAGGTCGAGCGCCTGGATGCCTGTGGTGCCTTCATACAGCGTGGTGATGCGGGCATCGCGGGCCAGCTGCTCCATGCCGTGCTCGCGGATGTAGCCGTGGCCACCAAAGCACTGCAGGGCGTTGTAGGTGTTCTCGATGCCCCATTCGGTCTGGCAGGCCTTGGAAATCGGAGTCAGGAAGCTCACCAGGGTATCGGCGCGCTCGCGCTCGGCGGCGTCCTCGGCATGGTGGGCGATGTCGATCAGGGTGGCGGCGTGCAGCGCCAGCAGGCGGCTGCCTTCGACCAGCGACTTCACCGTCAGCAGCATGCGGCGAACGTCCGGGTGGACCAGGATCGGGTCGGCCGCCTTGTCCGGGAACCTTGCACCGCTCAGCGCGCGCGACTGCAGGCGCTCACGGCTGTACTTCAGCGCGTTCTGGTAGGCGCGCTCGGACAGGCCGATGCCCTGCAGGCCGACGCCCAAGCGCGCGGTGTTCATCATGGTGAACATGGCCTGCAGGCCCTTGTGCGGCTGGCCGACCAGGTAGCCCTGCGCGCCGTCGAAATTCATCACGCAGGTGACCGAGCCCTTGATGCCCATCTTGTGCTCGATCGAGCCGCAGCGCAGTGCGTTGCGCTCGCCGACGTTGCCGTCGCGGTCGACCTTGAACTTGGGGGTGACGAACAGCGAGATGCCCTTGGCGCCCGGAGGGGCGTCGGGCAGCTTGGCCAGCACCAGGTGCACGATGTTGCCGGTCAGGTCGTGCTCGCCGGCAGTGATGAAGATCTTGGTACCGGTGATCGCATAGCTCCCATCGGCGTTCGGCGTGGCCCTGGTCTTGAGCAGGCCCAGGTCGGTGCCGCAGTGCGGCTCGGTCAGGCACATGGTGCCGGTCCATCGGCCTTCGATCAGCGGCTTGAGGAACGCCTCGTGCTGCCAGGCTTCGCCGTGCTGCTTCAGTGCCTCGATGGCACCGTGCGAGAGCAGCGGGAAATTGCCCCAGGCGAGGTTGGCGGCGTTGATCATTTCGTTCAGCGGCACGCCCAGGGTATGCGGCAGGCCCTGGCCGCCCAGTTCCGGCGATGCGGTCAGGCCGGTCCAGCCACCCTCGACGAACTGGTCATAGGCCTGCTTGAAGCCGGGCGGAGTGGTCACCTCCCCGGTGGCCTGGTCGAGCACGCAACCGATCTCATCGCCAACGCTGTTGAGTGGGGCAAGCACGGTCGCGCTGAAGCGGCCGGCCTCTTCCAGCACAGCATCGACCACGTCGACGGTGGCGTCGGTGAAGCCCAGGCGGGCGAACAGAGGCTCAACCTTGAGCACGTCGTGCAGGGCGAAACGGAGGTCGGAAAGCGGGGCGGTGTAGCTGCTCATCGGGTACGTCTCGATCAGGGGCAGGGGAGCTGCGGCGCATCGCAGCGGTGAGCGGAATCAGCGCAGCACGCCGGGCAGGCCGGGGGCCTGGTTGAGGGTGCTGCGGCTGCTGATGTCGAAGCTGCGCTGCTTCTTTTCCTGCGGCGTTGCCGCCACCGAGCCCTTCAACCCGTAGGCGAGGGTGCGGTTGCCGGCCAGGGCGTCAGCCACCACAAGGCGCGCGGCGGAGCTGGGCACAAGGTCGACGCTGACGACGTCGGCGGAGGTCCCGCCGATGGAAATGGCGGGTGCCGCCCGGAGCGTGCCTGCCTCGACGTCGCCGACAGTCAGCGCCAGCGATACATCATCGAACGTCATCGGCATCGAACTGTAGTTCTGCAGGCGCAGCGCCACGGTCCAGTTGCCATCGGCACGCACCGTCAGCTGCTGCAGGCTGGCCGCCGGCTCCGACACGCGCTTGACGATGCCATCGCCGCAGGCGGCAAGGGCGAGGGTGCACAGGATGATCAAGGCGGTACGGACACGGTGAAGCATGGGCGCAAGTCCTCTGGAGGGTGCGTTGGAGATAAGCATACTACGGCGTATGGTGGTTTGGATTGCCTGTGGCGATCCGCCGCAGAGGGTAGCGCGTGAAGACGATGGCCGGGCGTGTCACGCGCAGCCGTGGCCGGGCACTCTGCGCGTGTTCTGCTGCGGTTCAATCGGCTGGCGCGTCACGCAGGGGCGCCATCAGGCGCAGTGGGCCGAGGTCGTAGCCCATCGCCGCGGCCCTGGCCTTCAGTTGTTCGAAGCGGGCACGATCCATTTCCGGTACGCGCGACAGGATCCACAGGTACCTGCGCTCGGGTTCGCCGACCATCGCCCATTGATAGTCCGGGTCCAGCGCCAGCACCCAGTAATCGGCCCAGACCAGCGGCACCCAGCTCAGCCAGTCCGGAGCGAAGCGTACCTGCAGCTGGCCGGGATGGCCCGCCACCGGCCGCGCCACGCCCTCGGCGACCACGTGTTCGCCGTCGCCGTTGCGGCAGGCATTGGTGACACTGATGCGACCGTCGCGGCGCAGCCCGTAGTTGGCGGTGATCTCGCCGATGCACTGCTTCTGGAATGACACTGGCAGGTGCGCGATTTCGTGCCATTGGCCGGCATAGCGATCGATGTCCAGGGCGTCGACGGCGCGGACCGGCGCGGCGGCGATCACCGGAAACGCGACCGCCAGGAGACAGGCGAGCAGGGCAGGGCGTAGATGCATGGGCGGGCTCCAGGCAGGGAACCGCAGCGTAGGTGCCGTCGCGCAGGCACGTGTAAATGTTCCGTCAAGCCAGCCGACGACCGGCGCAGGAGCGCCGAGCCGACGCCCAGCGTGGCTCGGCGAGCGGGGCGAAGGGACGATCCGCAGAATGGTGGCCGAGGACGGAATCGAACCGCCGACACGGGGATTTTCAATCCCCTGCTCTACCAACTGAGCTACTCGGCCAGATTGCGTGGCGGCCGCGACCTGCGTGGCTGCCGGAAAAAAAAGACCTGCATTTCTGCAGGCCTTCGAAAGTGGTGGCCGAGGACGGAATCGAACCGCCGACACGGGGATTTTCAATCCCCTGCTCTACCAACTGAGCTACTCGGCCACTTGTTTCGTTGCAGCGTGGTGGCTGCCGAGGACGCGCATAATACGGAGGTCGGTGCTGTTCGGCAAGCGTTTTGGAAAAAAACCTTCACATTGCTGCCTGCATGCGCGCAAGTGCTTGATCCGCCGATTGCGAGCGCTGCCGGCGCCGGAACGCTGTGACTGGCGTGGTCGGCGCGTCTGCCCGGGCATCCACGGCAACGTCAGCCGTTCGCGGTTTTTTCCCGGCGCAGCAGCTCGCGCTTGCGCGCCACGCCCCAGGCGTAACCGGACAGGTCGCCGTCGCGGCGCACCACGCGGTGACAGGGCACCGCGACTGCCAGCGGGTTGCTTGCGCAGGCGCGCGCCACCGCACGGCTTGATCGGGGCGCGCCGATGCGCGCGGCGATATCGGCATAAGAGGTGGTCTGCCCACGCGGGATCTGCTGCAGCGCCTGCCACACCCGCTGCTGGAAGGCGGTGCCGCGGATGTCCAACGGCAGCGTGGCGCCACGGGCAGGATCCTCGACGAGGCCCACCACCTGGGCCACCAGTTGCTCATAACCGCTGTCGGCGCCGACCAGTTCGGCGTGGCGGAAACGCTGCTGCAGGGACTGCAGCAACGCCTCGGGATCGTCGCCGAGCAGGATCGCGACCACGCCGGTTGCACTGCTGGCCACCAGCACGCTGCCGAGTGAACTTTCGGCAAGCGCGAAGTGGATGACTTCGCCGCGACCACCGGCACGCCATTGCTTTGGAGTCATTCCCAGCAGCCGCGGTGCATTCTCGTAGAAACGACCGCTGGAGCCGAAACCCGCATCGTGGAAGGCGTCGGTAATGCGTTCCTGCTGCTGGAGCCCGGTGCGCAGCCGGTCCGCGCGCAGAGCGGCGGCATACTGCTTGGGCGTCAGCGCCATCGCCTGCTTGAACAGGCGGTGCAGCCGGGTCGGGCTGCAGCCGGCGATAGCAGCCAGTTCCTGCAGCGAGGGCTCGTCGAGACTGGCCTGCAGATGGCGGCAGACCCGTTCAACACGGGCATCGAGGGCGGTGGTGGCGGTACTGTCCATGGCCGGATTCTGGCACGTGCGGGTGCTGTGGAAACTCCGTTTCCTGCACCCGTGGCCGAGGCCCGGAAACGGAGTGTTGGCCGGTCGGTGGTGGCGCATCGTGATGGCCACTTCACGACCGGTAGCACGACCATGCGCCTGAACAACAAGATCGCTCTCATCACCGGTGCCAGTGCCGGCATTGGCCGCGCCAGCGCGCTGCGCTTCGCTGCCGAAGGGGCAAAACTGGTGCTCAACGCACGGCGCCCAGAGCCGCTGCAGGCGTTGGCCGCGCAGATCCGCTCCGCCGGTGGCGAGGTGGTGGTGCACGCTGCCGACGTCGCCGCCCCCGACACGGCCCAGCGGCTGGTGGATCTTGCCCAGCAGTCATTCGGTGGCCTGGACATCTCGCTCAACAACGCCGGCATGCTCGGCCCCGGCGCGCCGGCGGCGGAGTTCCCGGTGGAGGCCTGGCGCGAGGTGATGGCCACCAATCTCGATGCCGCCTTCCATGCCGCACGCGCCCAGTTGCCCGCATTGCTGGCACGCGGTGGCGGTTCGCTGGTGTTCGTCGGCACCTTCGTCGGCCACACGGTGGGGTTCCCGGGCATGGCCGCCTATGCGTCGAGCAAGGCCGCGCTGATCGGCCTGAGCCAGGTGATCGCCGCCGAGTACGGCGCGCAGGGTGTGCGCAGCAATGTGCTGCTGCCCGGCGGCACCGATACCGAGATGGGCCGGCAGGCGGCACCTACCGAAGATGCGCGTGATTTCGTGCGCTCGCTGCACGCACTCAAGCGCATGGCCGAGCCGGAGGAAATCGCCAACGCGGCCTTGTTCCTGGCCAGCGATGAAAGCAGCTTCATTACCGGTACCGCGATGCGCGTCGAGGGTGGGGTGTCGATCACCCGCACCTGAGTCCGGTCATCGGTGTGGCCGGTAGCGAATGCCGCTGCTGGCCATGAACCCCTTTTGATCGAAAGTGGCCCAGGCCTCGCCCCAGTCGAAGCGGGCGTGGCCTCCGGCCAGCTTTCGCCCCAGCATCGCGCCCAGCCTGCGCTTCATGAACGCGACTTCTGCGTTGATCGTGGCCTGGGTCGGCCAACCATCTTCCAGTGCCGCACCTGGGAGATCCACGCCCATCGTGACCACGTCGAGCTGTTGCCCGTGGAAGCACAGGCTCATACCGGCGGGGGCGCCGCCCAGGCTGAGCCGGTGCAGGCTCAGCCAGTGATAGCCGGTGCCGACATCGCGTTCGCCATGGACCCACGCGGCAAAGGCGATGCGCGCGTGATCCAGAGAGAGGGCGGGGCAGATCAACGCCGGCAGGCTGCCGAGCTGGATGCTGCCGTCTGCCGGATCGAGGGTAATCGGCAGCGTGCGAACGGCGTGCTGGGAAGAAGGGGACATTGCCGGCCGGCTGGGCAGGTTGCGTCGGATTCTGTAGGCCTGTAGGCCTGTGGGTCGCGGCGGCAAGCGCGACTGCACACGCTGTTCGCGTGGGCCTGACCTGCGGATCACCGTGCAGCCTCTAGCGTGAAGCCTTGGTCGGCCTTCGCCGGCACAGGAGATTTCGATGAGTGAGCGCGACAAAGACCAGGGCGATTCGAAGCAGGGCGTGCAGGAAAGCCGTCAGGACAGGGCCCAGGAGGAGGTGGCGAAGCAGCGGCCGGGCCAGCGCGATCAGCAGGTGCGTGATGCCCATTCGCGCGGCCCACGACGCAAGGATGGCGATCAGGAACCCGCCTGAGCGGCAACCGGCAAAAAGAAAAAACCCGCAGATCGTGAAGACCTGCGGGTTTCTTGAAGAGTGGTGGAGCCAAGGAGGATCGAACTCCTGACCTCGTCATTGCGAACGACGCGCTCTCCCAGCTGAGCTATGGCCCCACGGCAGGGCTCCAGTGTAGCGCTGCCCGCCGGGCTTGCCAAGCGCCGGGCAGGGACGGTGCAGGCGTGGATCCACCCACGGTCCCGGGTGGATTCAGCCCAGGGCCTGGCGCAGCAGGGCGCCCGCGCGCTGAACCGCGATTCCGGTGGACGTGGCCACTCCCTGCAGGTGAATGCAGGCGTGGATCATCCCCGGCAGCGCGTAGTGTTCGGCCTCGTCGCGCAGCGGGTCGTGCTCACAGCTGAGCACGGAGGCGGGCGCCAGCCCCTCCAGGTCGGTTGCGTGGGCCGGCGAAGCCAGTGCCGACGGCTCGGCCAGATCCCCCAGATAGGCCTGCCAGCAACGCTGCATCAGTTCGGCGCTCAGGTAGTAGCCAGCGGCGTAGTCGCGGTAGGAATCGCTGTCCATGCTGGCATCCAGCGCCGGATACAGCAGCAGCTGGTGGCACGGTTGCGGCAGGCCCAGTTCGCGCAGCAGCAGGCAGCAGGCGGCGGCAAGGTTGCCGCCGGCGCTGTCGCCACCGATCGCCAGCCGCTGTGGGTCCAGGCCGAGGCGCCCGGCGCTGGCCTGCAACCACTGCCAGGCGTCGGCAACGTCGTGCAGCGGCACCGGGAACGGATGTTCCGGCGCCAGACGGTAGCCGACGGCGGCAATCACGCAGCCACTGGCATTGGCCAGTGCACGGCAGGGGCCGTCATAGACCGCCAGCGAACACTGGAACCAACCACCGCCGTGCGCGAACAGCAGTGCCGGTGCCAGGCCATCGGGCAGCCCTCCCGGCGTGTAGAGGCGCACTTCCAATAAATGCCCGTCGCGTGCGATCACCGTATGCTCGATCACATGCGCAACCGACTGCGGTGCACCCTGCAGCAGTGGCAACGCACCTTCGCTGATCGCGCGCAGTTCGCGCAGATCGCCCGGCGGCGGATGGGCTGCGGCAGCGTCAACGAACTGCTGCAGTTCCGGTTCAAGCTGCATGGCGTGCCTCCCGCAGGAACGGCAGCAGCTGTGCCAGGAATGCCTGCGGGGCTTCTTCCATGATGAAATGGCCGCAGCCCGGCACGATGCTGCCGCGGACATCGTCGGCATGCGGCTGCAGGGTCAGCATCGGCGCATCGCCGGTGGCATGTTCCGCGCCGATCGCCAGCACCGGCATCGACAGGCGGCGTTGCGCGCGCTGCTTGTTCTGGCGGATCGTTTCCGGTATCGCGCGGTACCACGCGAAGCCAGCGCGCAATGCGCCTGGACGGCTGTAGGCGGCGATGTAGGTATCGGCGGCCACCGCATCGCGGCGGTAAGACCATCGGTCGAACATGAACTCGAGGTAGGCGCGCTCGCGGCCACTGATCAGTGCCTCGGGCAGATCGGCCACCTGGTTGAACATGAAGTGCCAGAGGAAGATGTTGTCGGCCGGCGCGGCAAAGATGCCCGGCTCCGGGGCCAGGCCGGGAATCACTGCCTCGGTGACGGCCAGCCGGCGCACCGCCTGCGGCTGGTCGCTGGCCAGTGCATAGGCGATCCACATGCCGATGTCATGCCCGACCACCTGGTAACGGTCGTGGCCCAGCGCCTGCATGGTCCGGTGCAGGACGGCAGCGGCGCTGCCGGTGTCGTAGCCGTGGGCGGGACGATCGGATTCGCCGATACCCGGGGGATCGACCGCGATCGCCTCGAAGCCGTCGTCGGCCAGGGCGTGCAGCACGTGGCGCCACGCATACCAGGTCTGTGGCCAGCCGGGAATCAGCAGCACTGGCTCGCCGTGGCCGGCGGACACGCAGTGCACGCGCTGGCCATCGATGCGCAGGTAGTGGTGGCGCAGGGCGGCGTCGCCGGCAGTGCCAGCGGGAAGGGAAGTCGTCATGGGGGAATGCTCCGTGGGGGCTCAGGCGATGCCGAGCATCTGCTGCATCTGTGAAGTGCTGATCGGCGCACCGGCGAAGTCGTCGAAGATCTTGTCGGTGACCGGAATGATGTGGTCGCGGATGAACGCGGCGCCTTCGCGCGCGCCGGCGTCCTGGTCCTTCAGGCAGCACTCCCATTCCAGTGTCGCCCAGCCCTGGTAGTCGTACTGCGCCAGCTTGGAGAAGATGGACTTGAAGTCGACCTGGCCATCGCCCAGCGAGCGGAAGCGGCCCGCACGTTCGGTCCAGTCGGCATAACCGCCATAGATGCCCTGGCGGCCGCTGGGGCGGAACTCCGCATCCTTGACATGGAACATGCGGATCAGCGGGTGGTAGATGTCCAGGTACTGCAGGTAGTCCAGCTGCTGCAGCACGAAGTGGCTGGGATCGAACAGGATGCGGCAGCGCTCGTGCTGGCCGACGCGCTCGTAGAAGCGCTCGAAGCTGGTGCCGTCATGCAGGTCTTCGCTGGGGTGGATCTCGTAGCAGAGATTGACGCCGTTGTCGTCGCAGGCATCGAGGATCGGCCGCCAGCGCCGGGCCAGCTCATCGAACGCCGCATCGATCAGGCCCGGCGGGCGCTGCGGAAACGGGAACAGGTACGGCCACGCGAACGAGCCGGAGAAGGTGCCCATGTCCTGCAGGCCCAGCCGTCGCGAGGCACGGGCGGCCAGGTGCAGCTGCTGCTGCGCCCATTCGCTGCGGGCCTTCGGATTGCCGCGCAGTGCTTCGGGCGCGAAGCCGTCGCAGAGTTCGTCGTAGGCCGGATGCACGGCGACCAGCTGGCCGAGGATGTGGGTGGTCAGCTCACTGACCTGCAGGCCATGACCGGCCAGGGTGCCGCGGATCTCGTCGCAGTAATCCTGGCTGTCGGCAGCGGTAGCCAGGTCGAACAGGCGTGCATCCCAGGCCGGGATCTGCAGCGCCTTGAAGCCGTGGCCAGCGGCCCATTCGGCGATACCGCCGAGTGAGTTGAACGGGGCCTGGTCGCCGGCGAACTGCGCCAGGTGCAGGCTGGGGCCCTTGAGGGTCTGCATGTACTGCTCCAATTATTTGTCGAGCGACAAAGAATAGGCGCGGCCCTCGCGATGGTCAACACCCGCGTTACACTGCGCGCCTCACTGGAGCAGGCAGGCAGATGGCAGGGCGACCGCGCGAATTCGACAGGGACCAGGCGTTGCGCAACGCCATGCTGCTGTTCTGGCAGCACGGATATGAAGGCACCTCGATGTCGGCACTGGTCGAAGCGCTGGGTATCGCCTCTGCACGCATCTACGCCGCGTTCGGCAGCAAGGAGCAGTTGTTCCGGGAAGCGATCGCGCTGTACGAAGCCGGCGAGGGTGGCTTCGCGCCGCGCGCGCTGGAGCGGGCCACGGTGCGCGAGGCGATCGGTTCCATGCTGCGCGAAGCGGTGCTGGCCTACACCCGGCGTGGGCGGCCGCACGGCTGCCTGGTGGTGTCCTCGGCCAGCAGCGTGTCGCCTGATGGCGAAGGCGTGCGCGACTGGCTGGCTGGCCATCGCCGGGAGCGCACGGCGGCGATCATCGCGCGCCTGCAGCAGGCCCAGTCAGAAGGGGAGCTGGCCGGCGATATGGCGGTGCAAGCGCTGGGGGATTACTTCGCGACGGTGCTGCACGGTATTTCGATACAGGCCCGTGATGGCATCAGCCGCGAGCGCCTGCTGGCGATGGTTGACGTGGCGCTGGGCCCGCTGAAAAAAGGGGACGGAGGGAATTAAGTCGCTTCTGGCATGCGTGGTGGACCGGCGCGCCTGCGGGGCGCGGAGGTCGGCCACTGTGCCGAATACGCCTTAATCCCCTCCGTCCCCTTTTGCGCAACGAAATCGTAACAATTTGGGGGATAATGGCCGCTTGCGCAGTTTCCCCCTTTCTTGCCGCCCGGCTCGCGCAGGCCGCACGGACGCCTCCCCAGAGCATTCCATGCCCTCCCATTCCGATTCCCGCCGCCTGTCGGGTATGTCGTCTTCCTTCGTTTCCTTCCGCCGCCACCCGCTGGCCCTGGCCTGTGCCGGCCTGGCGCTGGCCGGCAGCTTCGGCGCCGCGGCGCAGGACAGCGCGCCGACCCCGACCGGGCTGGGCACCATTACCGTGACCGCCGAACACCGTGAACAGAACCTGCAGGACGTGCCGGTTTCGGTCGGTGTGGTGCAGGGCGATCGCATGCGCGACTTCACCGCTGGCGGCGATGACACCCTGCTGGCGTTGTCCGGCCGCGTGCCGAGCCTGTATGCGGAGACCACCACCGGCCGCATCTTCCCGCGCTTCTACATTCGCGGCCTGGGCAACATCGATTTCTACCTGGGTGCCTCGCAACCGGTGTCGATCATCCAGGACGACGTGGTGCTCGAGCACGTGGTGCTGAAGTCCAACCCGGTCTATGACGTGGACCAGGTGGAAGTACTGCGTGGACCGCAGGGCTCGCTGTTCGGCCGCAACACTACCGCCGGCATCGTCAAGTTCGACACGCTGAAGCCGACCCAGGACTACACCGGCCGCGTCAGCGCCAGCTATGCCACCTACAACAGCGTGTCGATCGATGGCGGCTTCGGTGGCCCGATCAACGACATCGCCTCGTTCCGCGTGTCGGCGCTGTACCAGCACCGCGACGACTACGTCGACAACACGTACAGGGGCCCCAGTGCCGACGGCACGGCCAGCCCGAAGAAGAACGCCATGGGCGGCTTCGATGACCGCAATGTGCGCGCGCAGCTGCTGCTGGCCCCGAGCGAGCAGTTCTCGATCCTGGCCTCGGCCCACGCCCGTGACTACGAAGGCACTTCGACCCTGTTCCTGCGCGGTGCGCTGGCCAAGGGCTCGAACAAGACCGAGGTGCCGCGCGACCAGGTCGCCTACGACGAAGCCGACAGCAATCCGCAGGCCTACAAGACCTACGGCGGTTCGGTGAAGGCGCGTTACGACTTCGGAGCGATCGACTTCACCTCGATCACTGCCTACGAAACCACCTCCGGCTACAGCCGCGGCGACACCGATGGCGGTGCCGCGGTCAACTTCCCGGTCAACGGCGTGCCGAACGGCTACGGCCAGTCGATGGGCCGCATCCGCGACCTGGACCAGTGGACCCAGGAATTCCGCCTGGCCAGCCATGACGACAGTGCCCTGCAGTGGCAGGCCGGTGCGTTCTACTTCAACGGCAGCGACACCACCGACTTCTACCAGCGCGCGTGGTTCCTGCAGGGCGCGGCACGCAACCCGAACAACTGGGTGCGCCTGCGCAACAAGAACACCTCGTGGGCCGGTTTCGGCCAGCTGAGCTACGCCTTCACCGACAAGTTCACCGTCACGGCCGGCCTGCGCCAGACCCGGGACGAGAAGCACACCCGCCTGCTGAAGACGGCTGACACTGCCGCCGGCGTGGTCACCTACAAGGGTCGCACCGACGTCAGGATGTCCGACACCACCCCGAGCTGGGATCTGAGCGCGATGTACCAGATCACCCCGGACGTGAGCGTCTACGCCAAGGTCGCGCGTGGTTTCCGCGGCCCGACCATCCAGGGCCGTTCGGCGGTGTTCAATGCCGACTTCACCACCGCCGATTCCGAGACCATCCTGTCCTGGGAAGCGGGTGTGAAGAGCAGCCTGTGGGACAACCGCCTGCGCCTGAACGCCACCGCGTTCACCTATACCGTCAATGACATCCAGCTCAACGGCAACGATTCGGACGGCAATGGCGTGTTGTTCAACGCCGACAAGGCCAAGGCCTACGGTTTCGAAGCGGACATGGAGCTGCGCCCGATCCCGAACCTGACCCTGAGCGCCGGCGTCAGCCTCCTGCACAGCGAGATCAAGGACAAGCGCGTATACGCGCAGGTCTGCGGCCTCAACGGCCAGGTGGTGTGCACGGTGAATGACCCGACCATCAAGGTCGGTGCCAACACCTTCGCGCAGATCGACGGCAACCCGCTGCCGAATGCGCCGAAGTACAACGTCAACCTGGCCGCCCGCTACGACGTCCCGGTCAGCGATGCCGGCACCCTGTTCGTCTCCACCGACTGGAACAAGCAGGGTTACACCAGCTTCGTGCTGTACGACAGCAAGGAGTTCAATTCCAAGGGTGACTTCGAGGGCGGCCTGAAGATCGGCTACTCCGGCAACTACGGAGCCTATGAGGTGGCGTTGTTCGCGCGCAACATCACCAACGAGAAGAACCTCAAGGGCGTGATCGAGAACTACATGGCCGCGGTCTACAACGAACCGCGCACCGTGGGCGTTTCGCTGAACATGAACTGGTAAAGCACTGTCGTGGTGGCGGGTCTTCCGCCATCGCACTGCCGCAGCGAAAAGGGCGGCCCGGTGATCCGGGCCGCCCTTTCCATTGCCTCAGACAGCGGTGAGCTCGCTGTCCCGGGTGCGTTGCCCGAAGGTCCGGGCCCAGGTCGCGCTGTCCACCTGCTGGCGATCCTGCTCCTGCTGCCTGCGCGCACGGCTGGCGCCGAACCAGCGGCCTTCGCCATTGATCAACGGCGCCATGCGCACCACGTCCGGATACTCCGGATCGATCTCGCTGGCACGCTGCAGCCATGTCATGGCCAGGAATGCATTGGCCGGCACGCCGGTGCCGAAGTGGTAGATATCGGCCAGATAGCCGGCTGCCCACAGCTTGTCGTCGTCGTCACCGCGCCACCACAACGGAATCAGCGCGTGCTCGACCGCTTCGCGCTTGTGCGTGTCGTCGTGGCCCTCCAGTGCCAGGCAGGCCAGGTTGCGGCAGGCAGGGCTCCACACCCGTTCACCGGCCTCGGCTTCGTGCAGGCAGCGCAGGTAAAGTTCGCGCGCACGCGCTTCATTCCCGGTGCCGCCGGCGGCAACCAGGCGCACGGCCAGGTTGTAAGTGGCGATCAGGTCGCCGCCTTCCACCGCGCGTTCCTGCCAGTACAGGGCCTTCTCCGCATCGATGTAACCCGGCTGGTCGCGGCCGCCGAGCCGGCCCTTGTACAGGTCGGACAGCGCCGCCATTGCGCCTGCATCGCCGTTTCCGGCCATGTGCTGCAGCAGCGACAGCCCCGCACTCTCGGAGACATCGCAGAACAGGTTGGCGGCGAAGGTGACCGCCGATGTGTCCTGGTGGTGCGCCAGCGCCAATGCGCGACCCAGTAGTGGGCGTGCACGGGCCGGGTCGGCCGCCTGCCCAAGCAGGCCATGCTCGATGGCGGTGGCGGCCCAGAGCAGGCCGAGCGCCGAATCCCCTTCGCGCGCAGCGTAATCCACCACCTGCGCGAACAGTGCCTGGGCACCGTCGACATGGGCGAACCAGGCGCAGGCTTCGAGATTGCTGAAGCCATCGTGCAGGACCACGTCACGGTCCAGTGTCCAGGCCTGCTGCAGGTCTTCAAACACCGCCCGCATGTGGCCGGCGTCCCACTGCACCGCGTCGTCGATCTCCCCGAGGCGACCGAGGTGGTAGCGGAGCGCGGCACGCTGGGCCAGCACCTGCGCGCGCACGAAGCGCTCCAGGTGCCAGTCGAGGATCTGCGCATACGCGCGCTCGTGCATCGCCACTGCTTCGGCGTCGTCGCGGCGTGGCAGGTCCCACAGCCAGTCCTGTTCCTTGCACCAGCGCAGCGCGTTGCTGTGTGCCAGCTCCAGGCCGCTGCACCAGTGCCCTTCGATGAAGGCCGCCATCGCTTCGTGGCTGCCGCCCCAGCGGGGGTACAGGTAGTAGAGGGTGTCTTCCAGCGTGCCCAGGTCGTTGGGGCGCTGTTCCAGCACCCGCTTCATCCAGTAGGCCAACGGCGCATCGAAATCGTCCTGGCTGCGTTCGCGCAGCAAAGCGGGCAGCTCGGTGGGCAGGTGCCGCAGTGGCTCGCCGAAGCGCGACAACAACTGCAGGGCCTGCGGCCAGGCTTGGGGATAGTGCTGCGCGAGTGCCGCCTCATCGGACTCGGCCGGCCGTCCGGACTGCAGCGCGAGCAGCCACGTGGGCTCGCGCAGGTAGCTGGTGATGCGCTTGATGCCATCCAGAGCGAGTGCCGGGCGTCGCGACAGCGGGATCGCCTGCAGGTAGGCATGCACCGCATGATCACGTGCCTGCTGCGCGGCCAGCCATTGGCTGTCTTCGACCAGCGCCGCCACGTCGGCGCTGCGCAGGGCGCCAGCTGCGGATTCCCAGCAAGCGCCCAGATGCAGGTGCGCGTAGTAGCTGTGCGGCGCGGCGGTAACCCACTGTTGCGCCTGCTGCAGGCGCGCTTCAAGGCCGAGCGTCGCGTCATGCAGGTTGCGCAGGCGCCAACGGATGCCGGGCAGCAGGTTCCCGCCATCCAGCCAGGCTTGCTCGTGTGGTGCCAGCAATGCGTCCAGCGCTGTGTAGTCCCCGGCCAGCAGTGCGTTGCGTGCCTGTGCGCGCCAGGCCAGGTCGTCGGCGCAAAGGCCGTCCTTCATTCCATTCGTCATTTGATGCAATCCAGCAATAGCGGGGTCGTGTGTGGACAGGTCCATGCGCGCGCCGGCAAGCGCGGCAGGTGTTGATTCACTGCCGGGGTGACTGGACCCGCGCCGGTGCCCGTTGAGTCAGCGCTCAGGCAGCAGGGGGCGCAACCGCGGTTCCAGCTCGTGCTGGCGCCAGCCGGCCAGCGCGGCTGGCCATTGATGGCTCTCCAGATAGCTCTCCAGATGCTTGCGCGCGGCCAGCACGCCGTCTGGAAGCCCGAGCTCACGACCGCGTTCTGCCACGGCGTCCTGCATCCGCTTCAGGCGCTTCTTGGCACCGTCGGTGAGCTGGACTGCCTGGGGAGCTTCGGCCTCGTCGGCCAGCGGCGTCTCCAGTGCCTGCCACACGGCGGCAGCCAGCTTGCGCGGTGCCTTCGGGAACTGCTCGAACAACCGGCCCAGCGCAGCGGCGTCGATCGGTGGCGTACGCGCCAGCGTGGCGGCCAGTTCGTTGTCCAGGATCCAACTGCGTGGGCGGTCGCTGCTGCGGGCCTGCGCGTCGCGCCAGCGCAGCAGTCGCAACAGGCGTCGCTGTGCATCGGCATCCAGGAACTGGGCTGAGCGCATCGACAGGTGCGGCCAGCGATCCTCGTCATGGGCGACACTGTCCAGCATGCGTTCACCGTCGTCGTACAGCCACTGCTGCCGGCCTAGCGCCTTCAACTTCGCGTCGATTGCGTCATGCAGCGCGAACAGGTACTCGACGTCGTCGGCGGCATACTGCAGCTGGGACTCCGACAACGGTCGGCGCATCCAGTCCGAGCGGGTCTCGCCCTTGGACAGCGTGATGCCGGTGATTTCCGCCACCAGCTTCTGGTAGCCCATGCCACCGCCGATGCCGGCCAGCGAAGCACCGATCTGGGTGTCGAACAGCGGCCGCGGCAGTACACCGCAGGCCCATTTGAACGCAACCAGGTCTTCGCTGGCGCTGTGCATCACCTTGGTGATTGATTCATCGGCCAGCCAGGGGGCCAGCGCACCGGTCATGCCGGGGATCAACGGATCGATCAGCAGGATTTCCTGCCCGATTGCCATCTGTACCAGCGCCAACTGCGGCCAGAACGTGCGCTCGCGGATGAATTCGGTGTCCAGGCCGATACGGGTCGGACGCTGCTGGAAGTACGCATCCAGTTCGGCGGGGGTGGTGATCCAGGTTGGCACGGGTCAGGGCCTGCTACTCGGGTTTGCTCAGGCAGGGGAGAATAGCCTAACGTCGGTCCGCGACCGTGCCCAAGGAGCCCCTGCTTGCGTTTTCCATTGTCGTCCGTGCTCTGCGCCACCCTGGCCCTGGCCCTGGCCCTGGCCGGCTGCACGCCGTCGGCACCGGTGGCGGCGGACCGCGGCGCTGGCGCGGACGCGCGCCCCACCGGTGATATGGGAAGCGGCGAGCGGTCGCAGGCCTCGCAGGGCAGTGTGACCATTGCCGGTGAGGACGCCGCCGAGGCCGTGCAGCAATGGACACCGCCGACGGTGGACCGGCAGGGCCGCAGCCTGGCGCAGTTGCGCCGGGCGGCCGAGCAGGCGTTCGCACAAGGCCGGTTGTATGAAGATGGAGACGCTGCCATCCCGTTGTGGCTGGCGATACAGGAGGAAAGCCCGGATGATCGCCAGGCCCGGGCCGGCCTGCAGCGAGCGCGGCAGC
Source organism: Stenotrophomonas maltophilia (assembly GCF_001676385.1). Classification (GTDB taxonomy): domain Bacteria; phylum Pseudomonadota; class Gammaproteobacteria; order Xanthomonadales; family Xanthomonadaceae; genus Stenotrophomonas; species Stenotrophomonas maltophilia_J. Next base: position 108,012 of record NZ_LYVJ01000001.1, read on the forward strand.
GCCTGCAACAGCAGGCCGACGCATTGCTGGCCCGGCCACAGCGGCAGCGCGAAGCGCTGGCCGAGGCGGGCCGCCAGGCGCTGGTGCTGCTGACCCTGGCGCCGAAGGACAGCGAGGTGCGCGCGCTCCAGGGCAGGGTCGAGACCGCGCAGCGCGTGGTGGCCTACAACCGTGCCGGCGAAGAAGACCTGCGTTCGGACCGGATCGGCGAGGATGGTGACGGTGCCATCGGGAACTTCCGCGAGGCGCTGGCCCTGGATGAAGGCAATGACCGGGCACGACAGGGCCTGGCCGCGGCAGAGAGCGGCCTGATCCGCCGTGCCGAAGACGCGGCGCGCGTGCGTGATTTCGCCAGCGCCGGCACCTGGCTGGCGGAGGCCAGCAAGGTCCGTGATTCGTCGCCGACCATCGCCGATGCCTTCGAACGCATCGAGCAGATCCGGGCTGATGCGCTGCTGCAGCTGCGCGATGAAGGCCTGCGCGACCTTGCCGCGCCGCAGGGACTGAAGCCAGCGCGCGAGAAACTGGCCGAAGCCCTGCGCATCGCCCTGCCGGGGGATGCTGTGGTGGCGCAGTTGCGGGAGCGTATCGACCTGGCCACCCATTACGGCAGCTTCCGTCCGGGGCAGGTATTCAGCGATGCGATGAAGGATGGCGGCCGGGGGCCGCAGATGGTGGTGGTCCCACATGGCGGCTTCCAGATGGGAGCCGGTGACAACGAGCCTGGCGCCGCTGATTCGGAGCGCCCGTCGCACTACGTGCGCTTCGAGCGGGGCTTTGCCATGGCGGCCACGGAGATCACGGTCAGCGATTTCGAGCGTTACGTGAAGGCGACCAATGCACGGCCGCGCGCGACCCGGCGCGGCCATTCGGTGGTCTACGATGAGCGTAGCGGCAACTTCATCCGCCGCAGCGGTGTCGATTGGCGTTCGGACTACGATGGTGGCCGCGCCCTGGGTAATTCACCGGTGATGCACGTGAGCATCCGCGACGCCGAACACTATGCGGCGTGGTTGTCCGAGCAGACCGGGCACAGCTACCGGTTGCCCAGCGAGGCCGAGTTCGAGTACGCGCTGCGCGCGGGCAACAGCGGGCGCTACCCATGGGGCGATGCCGGTACGCCGCCGCCGGGAAGTGGCAATTTCACCGGCAGCAAGGATGCATCGCCGTCCGGGCGGCACTGGCACAACGCCTTCATCGGCTATGGCGACGGCTGGTGGGGGCCGGCACCGGTAGCGAGTTTCCAGGCCAATGCGTTCGGGTTGCACGACATGGCCGGCAACCTCAGCGAATGGGTGGCCGACTGCTGGCATGCCAGCTACCGACGGGCACCGTCCGATGGCGTGGCCTGGTTCAACCCGGGTTGCCGCGCGCGGGTGATCCGGGGCGGCAACTGGGCCAACTCGCCCGAGCAGACCCGCGCGGCATGGCGGCAGTCACAGGATTCGGACACCACCAGCGCGCGTATCGGCTTCCGCCTGGTGCGCGGCATCTGATCGGTGGCCGGCTTCACCCGCTGCTGGCACCGGCGCACTAAGATTGCGCCGTGCCCGCCGACCGGCGGGGCCTGCTGGAAGCCCACCGATGCGCAACGATCCCTTCTCCCGTCCGTCATCAGGTCCGCAACGGCGCGGGCTGTTCGGCAACATCCGCTGGTGGGTGCTGCTGCTGGCCGCGGGCTACGCCGCGTTCTATTGGTTTTCCAACCGCACGATCGATCCCTACACCGGCGAGAAGGTGATGATCGACAGCAGCCTGGATGCGCGCCAGGAGACCGCGCTGGGACTGCAGGCGTACCAGCAGATCCTGTCGCAGGAACGGCCCATGGATCCGAACGCACCGATCGCGCGCGATGTGCGCGGCATCGCCCAGCGACTGATCGCCAAGGTGGACGTTGTGGAGACCGCGTTGGCGCAGGAACATGGCGTGCAGCCTGCGCACTTTGCACGCGATTTCCAGTGGGAGGTGAACGTGATTCCGTCCGAGCAGGCGAATGCGTTCTGCCTGCCGGGCGGCAAGATGGCGGTCTATACCGGGCTGGTGCCGGTGGCGCGGACCCGTGATGCGATGGCCGTGGTGATGGGCCACGAGATTGCCCACGCGCTGTTGCGCCATGGTGCACAGCGCATGGCCCAGCAGAAGTTGACGCAGATCGGGCAGATGGCCGGCGCGGCCAGCGGCATGGATGCGCAGCAGCAACAGATGATGATGTCGGCGATGGGGTACGGCTACCTGTTGCCCTACGCGCGCAGCCACGAGACCCAGGCGGATGAAGTGGGCCTGATGCTGGCGGCGGCGGCCTGTTTCGATCCGCGCGAGGCGGTGCCGCTGTGGCAGCGCATGGGCCAGGCCAGCGGTGGCCAGGCCCCGCCGGAGTTCGCCTCCACCCACCCGAACCCGGGCACCCGCATCCAGAACCTGCAGGCGCTGATGCCGAAGGCACTCGAGTACCGCCAGACCTTCTGCGAGCAGGCAAAGTAGGGGAGGCGTCAGGGCTTGCAGCCCTGCACCTGCGGTAGGTAGTGCCGGCCGCTGGCCGGCAACCTCAACAGCAACAGCAGAAGCGGGTTTCCTGAGGGATGGCGGGGTGGGTCCGGCGGCGGGAGACGCCGTAAACCCCGCTCCGCGGTCCGGCCCAGCCGCTGGCGGCTGTGCGTTCGGGCGCTTGCGAAGCAGTGCTTCGCAAGCAAAGCGCCCTCACCCATGGGGGCTTGGCCGCGGCATCCATGCCGCGGACACTCCCGCCACCGGACCCACCCCGCCTTCGACAGATTCTCGCGATCTGTCGGAATGGCGTGGGGTCAGATCCGTTTTCCGAAGGAGAACGGATCTGACCCCGAATTGCTTCGATATCTGACAGAGATTCATCCACGCATGGCGTGGATCCACCGACCGTCACCGGGAAACTGTCGAGGGTGGGGCGGTGTGGCTGTGCAGGACCGTTGGCGCCATGGATGGCGCCATCGAGCCCCCAGGGATGGGTTTACGGCGTGTCCTGCACAGCCACACCGCCCCGCCATCCCGCGGGATGCCAGCTTTGGCTGTTGCTTCGGCTGTTGCTTGAACGCTTCGGCAGGTGCAGGGTGCAGCCCTGCCGAACAACCCTTTACTTGACCTGCACGTCGATCACGCCGTCGCCAACGCGGGCCTGCAGTGCGTCGCCGGACTGCACCTGCCCGACCTGGCGCACCAGCGTGCCGTCGTCACTGCGGGTCAGGATGCTGTAGCCGCGGGCCACCGTCGCCAGCGGGCTGACCGCTTCCAGCGAGCGCGCCAGCCCGCGCAGGCGCAGTGCATCGCGTTCCAGCAGGCGCAGCATCGCGGACTGGGGGCGGCCGCGCAGGGCGGCCAGGCGGCGCTGCATCGCGTCGAGCCGGCGCTGTGGGTGGTGCCCACGCAGCACCGCTGCCGCATGGCGCAGGCGCGCGGCACGGCGCTCCTGCTGCTGGTTGAACGCGCCGTGCAGGCGCCGGCCCAGATCCACTTGGCGGCGGCGCAGCAGGTCCAGGCGTGCCTGGGGGCTCCGTGCATTCAGGCGCAGCAGGGCACGATCCACGCGCTGCATGGCCTGTTGCATCGTGTGCCGTTGCAGCTGCACCATGCGCGCGGCCGTGCGGCGCAGGCGAAGCATCAACTCGCGCTGGTCCGGCACCAGCAGTTCGGCGGCTACCGAGGGTGTCGGTGCGCGCAGATCGGCAGCGAAATCGCTCAGGCTGAAGTCGGTTTCGTGGCCCACCGCAGAGACCACCGGCGTGCGGCTGGCCGCGATCGCGCGGGCCAGTGCCTCGTCGTTGAACGCCCACAGGTCCTCCAGTGAACCGCCACCGCGGGTCAGCAGGATCACGTCGTAGCGGCCGCTGGCATCGGCGGCCTGCAGCAGCCGGGTGATCTGCGCGGCGGCGCTGGTGCCCTGGACCAGGGCCGGCAGCAGATCCACCTCCAGCAGCGGGAAGCGGCGGCCGAGTACGCTCAGCACGTCGCGCACGGCGGCACCGGTGGGCGAGGTGATCACGGCCAGGCGCTGCACGTGCGCCGGCATCGCCCGCTTGCGGGCGGGGTCGAACAGGCCCTCGGCCTCCAGGCGTGCCTTCAGCTCCTCGAATGCGCGGCGCAGCGCGCCTTCGCCGGCCTCCTCCATGTGGTCCAGCACCATCTGGTACTCGCCACGGGCGTCGTACAGGGTCACCTTGCCGCGCACCAGCACGCGCATGCCTTCGCGCGGCACGAACTTCAGGTACTGCGCCTTCATCCGGAACATGGCCGCACGCAGCTGTGCGCGCGCATCCTTCAGGGTGAAGTAGAGGTGCCCGGAACCGGGGCGGGCCACGCTGCCCAGCTCGGCCTCGACCCAGATCGCCGGGAAACTGCCTTCCAGCAGGTCGCGGGCGAGGGCATTGAGCTGGCCGGGGGTAAAGATGGTGTCGCTGCGTGGCTGCATGGAAACGGCGTGGGGCAGGTGGAACGGAGGCTCAGGATCGCACGTCAGCGTGCATCGTGCTGGCGCCGCGCCCACTGGACGTGCTCGCGAACCAGTGGCGAGGGATCGCCGGCGCGGCTGTCCAGTGCGGCCAGGGTCTCCACTGTGGTCGGTGCATTGCCCAGCGCCACGGCAATGTTGCGCAACCAGCGCTCGTGGCCGCTGCGGCGGATCGGGCTGCCCTCGGTACGGTGCAGGAACTCCGCCTCGTCCCAGGCGAACAGCTGGTCCAGGCGGGCAGTGTCGAGGTTGTTGCGCGCGCGGAAATCGGCCTCGTCGGTGCGCCGGGCGAATTTGTTCCAGGGACAGACCAGCTGGCAGTCGTCGCAACCGTAGATGCGGTTGCCCATCAGCGGCCGCATGTCTTCGGGTATGGCGCCGTCGTGCTCGATGGTCAGGTAGGAAATGCAGCGGCGCGCGTCCAGCCGATGCGGGCCGGTGATCGCGCGGGTGGGGCAGACGTCGATGCAGCGGGTGCAGGTGCCGCAATGCGCGCTGGCGGGATGATCGATCGGCAGCGGCAGGTCGATGTAGATCTCGCCGAGGAAGAACCATGAACCGCCGTGGCGGTCGATCAGGCAGGTGTGCTTGCCGATCCAGCCAAGTCCGGCATTGCGTGCCAGCGCGCGTTCCAGCACCGGCGCCGAATCGACGAACACGCGGTAACCCAGCGGTGCCACTTCGTCATTGATCTGCGTGGCCAGCTTCTGCAGGCGATTGCGCATCAGCTTGTGGTAGTCGCGGCCAAGCGCATAGCGGGCGACATAGGCACGGCCCGGATCGGCCAGGGTTGCCCAGGCTTCGGTGTCATCCTTGTGGCTGTAATCCATGCCCACCGAAATCACCCGTACGGTGCCGGGCAGCAGTTCGGCCGGGCGCGCGCGCAGGGTGCCATGGCGCGCCATCCAGTCCATCGTGCCGTACAGGCCCTGGCCCAGCCAGTCGGCCAGGTGGGCCTCATCCTCGCCCAGTTCGATGCCGGCGATGCCGCAGCGCTGGAAGCCGTGGGCCCGCGCCAGGTCGCGGATGCGCTGCACGGCCTGGGCCGGATCGACAGGGGTGGGGGCAGGGGACATGTGCACCAGTATAAAATCCCGGCATGGCCAACCTTGCTGATCTGTTCGATTCCGCTGCGGCGCGCGCGCTCGATGCGCAGGCCTCGGCGCTGGCTGCCGAGGGCGGTTGGGACCTGATGTCACAGGCCGGCCAGGCCGCCTGGCAGTGCCTGCTCCAGCATTGGCCCCAGGCGCAGCGGATCGGCGTAATGGCCGGTGCGGGCAACAACGGCGGTGATGGCTACGTGCTGGCCCGCCACGCGCTGCAGGCCGGACGCGAGGTGAAGGTTGTCGCGCTGCCGGGCAAATCACCGTCGACCGCGCTGGCGCAGCGGGCGCTGTCGGAGTTCATGTCTGCGGGCGGTACCGTGGTGGATTTCGATGGGGCGCTGCCCGCGGCCGATGTCTGGGTTGATGCCTTGTTCGGGCTGGGCCTCGACCGCAGGCCGGAGGGGGCGGCGCAGGCCATGGTGGCCGCGCTCAATTCCCAGTCGGTTCCGGTCCTCGCCCTGGATGTCCCCAGCGGCGTCGATGCCGACCGCGGCACCGTGCCGGGCGCGGCGGCGAGGGCCACGCTGACCCTGCAGTTCATCGTGCGGCATCGCGGGTTGTATACGGGCGATGCGCTGGATCACTGCGGTCGGAAGCTGCTGGCACCGCTCCAGCTGCCGTCGGTCGCCTGGGAAGGCGTATCGCCAGCGGCCGAGTGCTGGACCCGGGAGCGATTGCCGGCGCTGCTGCCACCGCGTCGTGCCAACAGCCACAAGGGCGAATCCGGCCATGTGCTGTGCATTGGTGGCAACCATGGCAGCGGCGGCGCGCTGGTGATGGCTGCCGAGGCGGCGCTGCGCACAGGCGCCGGGCTGTTGAGCGCCGGCACCCGTCGCGAGCATGTCGGCCCGATGCTGGCGCGGGTGCCGGAGGCGATGAGCCACGCACTGGAAGAGGGCGCAGCGCTGCCGGCGCTGCTGGACAAGGCCAGCGTGGTGGCAGTCGGGCCCGGGCTGGGCCAGGACGAATGGGCGCGCGCGCTGTTTGCGCGGGTACTGGCCTGCGCCAAGCCACTGGTGGTCGACGCCGATGCCTTGAACCTGTTGGCACAGGATCCGCGCGCGCTGCCCGGCGCCATCCTCACGCCACATCCCGGCGAGGCTGCGCGCCTGCTTGGCTGCAGTACGGCCCAGATCCAGGCCGATCGCTTCGCCAGCGCACAGGCGCTGGCCGATCGCTTCCACGCCGTGGTGGTGCTGAAAGGTGCCGGCAGCATCGTGGCGGCACCGGGGCATCGACCCCGGCTGATCGCCGCAGGCAACCCCGGCATGGCCGTGGGCGGCATGGGCGACCTGCTTACCGGCATCATCGCCAGCCTGCGCGCGCAGGGGTTGGCCGCGCTTGACGCCGCTGCGGGCGGCGCGTTGCTGCATGCGCTCGCAGGCGACGCCGCCGCCGTGGATGGCGCGCGTGGCCTGCTCCCCACTGACCTGCTGGCACCATTGCGGCGGCTGGCCAACCCGGAATGCTCTCCATGACCGAATTCTTCCTTGCCGACAGCGATGCCACCGAGCTGCTGGGGCAGTGGCTTGCGGCCACCCGGCCGCCGCAGGCACTGATCGAACTGCGTGGCGACCTTGGTGCCGGCAAGTCGACCACGGCGCGGGCACTGCTGCGCGCACTGGGCGTGCAGGGGGCCATCCGCAGCCCTACCTACACCCTGGTCGAACGCTATCCGTTGGCCAGTGGCGGCGAGGCATGGCATCTGGACCTGTACCGCATCGGCCAGGCCGGCGAGCTCGATTTCCTCGGCCTGGACGAGGGCAGCGCGGTGCTGTGGCTGGTCGAATGGCCCGAGCGCGGGGCCGGTGCCTTGCCGCCTACCGATCTGGTGGTCGCGCTGGACCTTGAAGGCCAAGGGCGCCGTGCTCGTCTCATTGCGGTGAGCGACGTGGGGCGTGAATGGCTGAAACGGCTTCCCCAAGGGGGCGACTTGCATGCCATTTCTGTCGGCTGACGAGAACAAACGCCGGCAGGTTACGGATTATTAAGGAAAAAGGTGTTGCATTCCGTTCAGCGCGGTGATTGAATCCTGAGCCATGCGCCCGGGGAACCGTCTCATCGCCATCTGTGCCACCGTCGGACTGGGTCTGGCGAGCGCCAGCGCGTGGGCGGGTGAAGTCCGCCAGGTCGTGCTGAATACCGGCGCCACCGGGACCCGCGCCGAGATTTCGTTGGCCGGCAGCGGCGGCTACAAGACCCTGTCGTTGTCTGGGCCGAACCGGCTGGTTGTCGACTTTCCCGACTCGAGTGCGGTGCGGGCGCTGAAGATGCCGGCTCCCCAGGGCGTGGTTACTGCGGTACGCACGGGACAGCCGGTGCCGGGTACCTTCCGGGTGGTCTTTGACCTGGCCGAATCCGTGGCCCCGTTCCGCCCGCAGATGCAGCGCGAGGGCAATGAATCCAGGCTGGTGATCGAGTGGCCGGGCGATGGTCAGTCCGTGGCCAGCAGTCGTCCGGCCACGGCCGGGCAGGCAGCGGCGGCGGCAGCGCCCGGCGTCGCGGCACCGACGCCGGCCGAAAGCGCGCAGTCGCGTTCCGATGCCGCCCGCGCCACCGCCCTGCTGACCGCGCAGGTGCAGCAGCAGGCCAGTGTCACCGCAGCGGCAACGGCTGCGCCGTCACCGGTGCCGGCTACGGCGTCGGCGCAGGGTGCCGCGGCCGGTACCACTACACCTGCGTCCTCGCCGGCTGCGATCCTTGCCGGCCAGCACACTGCGGCGGTAGTGACCAACCCGCCCGCCACCGTACCGCCGCCGGCACCCAAGCCGATGGATCCTCCGCGCCCAGCCATGCCCAGTGATGCCTCGCGCATCCGCATGCAGCCCGGCATGCGCCATCTGGTCGTGGCGATCGATCCCGGCCACGGTGGCCAGGATCCGGGCGCGATCGGTCCGACCGGCAAGCGCGAAAAAGACGTCACCCTGGCGGTGGCGCGCGAGCTGGCGCGCCAGGTCAACGCCACCCCGGGTCTGAAGGCTTACCTGACCCGCGACAGCGATGTGTTCATCCCGCTGCCGATGCGTGCGCAGAAGGCGCGGGCGAACAAGGCCGACATCTTCATCTCGATCCACGCCGATGCGGCCGAGAACCGTTCGGCCACCGGCTCGTCAGTCTACGTGCTGTCGACCAAAGGCGCGTCCTCGCAGCGCGCTCGTTGGCTGGCGGACAAGGAAAACGCGGCTGACCTGGTCGGTGGCGTGCGCCTGCAGCAGACCGAGGGCACCCTCGCCAACGTGCTGCTGGACCTGGCCCAGAGTGGCTACATGAAGGCGTCCGAAGATGCGGCCGGCCACGTGCTGGGTGGCCTGAAGCGGATCGGCAACAACCACAAGCCGAACATCGAGCGCGCCAACTTCGCCGTGCTGCGGACCTCGGACATGCCGGCGATGCTGGTGGAAACCGCGTTCATCTCCAACCCGGACGAGGAGCGCCGCCTGACCGATCCCGCCTACCAGCGCAAGATCGCCGGTGCCGTGCTCGATGGCGTACACACCTTCTTCAGCCGCCAGCCACCGCCGGGCACGCTGTATGCGGCCCGTGCCCAGGCCGAGATCGACGCGGCTGCCACCATGGCCGGCGGCAGCAAGTAACCCGCCGAACGCGGGTTGCCGCTTTCTGCGGCGTCGAGCCGCGCCTCTGACCGATGGGCGCCCTTCTGGCGAACGCATCGCCACGCGCGCGGGCCCTGCCGCCGGGAACGCGAGGTGCTTCATGCCCGGCGGACGACGGGCCGCTCCGCTATCATCGACCCATGAAGTCCGCTGACCATCATCTCCCATGAGTGCGCCCGGCCCGCGCCCGATCCGGCCATTGCCGGAAATCCTGATCAACCAGATCGCCGCCGGCGAAGTGGTCGAGCGTCCCGCCTCGGTGGTCAAGGAGCTCGTCGAGAATGCGATCGATGCCGGTGCCACACGTGTCGACATCGACCTGGAAGAAGGCGGTGTGCGCCTGATCCGCATCCGTGACAACGGCAGCGGTATCGCACCGGAGCAGTTGCCGCTGGCGGTATCACGCCATGCCACCAGCAAGATCGCCGACCTGGACGATCTCGAATCAGTGTCCACGCTGGGCTTCCGTGGCGAAGCACTGCCGTCGATCGCCTCGGTCAGCCGCTTCACCCTGGCTTCGCGCCGCGCGCATGACGAGCACGGCTCGGCGCTGCAGATCGAAGGCGGCAAGATCGGCGAAGTGACCCCGCGAGCGCATGCGCCAGGCACCACCGTGGAAGTGCGCGAGTTGTTCTACAACGTGCCGGCGCGGCGCAAGTTCCTGCGTGCCGAGCGCACCGAACTGGGCCATATCGAAGAGTGGCTGCGCTCGCTGGCGCTGGCGCGGCCGGATGTCGAGCTGCGCGTGTCGCACAACGGCAAGGCGTCACGCCGCTACAAGCCGGGTGACCTGTATTCCGACGCGCGCCTGGCCGAAACGCTGGGCGAGGATTTCGCCAACCAGGCAGTGCGCGTCGACCATAGCGGTGCCGGGCTGCGCCTGCACGGCTGGATTGCGCAGCCGCACTATTCGCGGGCCAGTGCCGACCAGCAGTACCTGTACGTCAACGGTCGTTCGGTGCGTGACCGCAGCGTCGCCCACGCGGTGAAGATGGCCTACGGTGACGTGCTGTATCACGGCCGCCAGCCGGCCTATGTGTTGTTCCTGGAACTGGACCCGACCCGCGTTGACGTCAACGTGCATCCGGCCAAGCACGAAGTCCGTTTCCGCGATGCCCGACTGGTCCATGACTTCGTCTACCGCACGTTGAAGGATGCGCTGGCCGATACCCGCGCCGGCATGTCGGCGCAGGAAATCGGGGCCGGCACCGCGCATCCGGCGGACGCCACGGCTGCACCCATGGAGTCGAGCGCGGGCGCCTCCGGTTTCGGGTGGGTGCGTGGCCCCGCGCCGGGTGCCGGCTCGGGAGGTGGTGGTGGCGGATTCTCCGGGTGGCGCCCACAGCAGCCGCTGGGTCTGCAGGTGGCCGATGCGCCTGCCGCTTACGCAGCGCTGTATGCCACGCCCGCCGGCGTCGAACGCGCAGCGGCGTTGCCGCCGATGCCGAGCGAAAACGGGTTGCCGGTGACCAGCGCCGAGGCCGGCGTGCCGCCATTGGGCTATGCGATCGCGCAGCTGCATGGCATCTACATCCTCGCCGAGAACGCCGAAGGCCTGATCGTGGTCGACATGCATGCGGCCCACGAACGCATCGGCTACGAGCGCCTGAAGAACGCGCACGACGGCATCGGCCTGCAGTCGCAACCGCTGCTGGTGCCGATCACCCTCGCGGTGGGCGAGCGCGAGGCCGACACCGCCGAAAGCGAAGCGGAGACCCTGGCGGCGCTCGGTTTCGAGGTAACCCGTGCCGGCCCCGGTTCGCTGCACGTGCGCAGCATTCCGGCGCTGCTGGCCCATGCCGAGCCGGAGGGGCTGCTGCGCGACGTGTTGACCGACCTGCGCGAGCATGGGCAGAGCCGCCGCGTCGCGAGTGCACGCGACGAGCTGCTGTCGACCATGGCCTGCCATGGCGCGGTCCGCGCCAACCGGCGCCTGACCGTGCCCGAGATGAACGCGCTGCTGCGCGATATGGAGATCACCGAGCGTTCCGGCCAATGCAATCACGGCCGGCCGACCTGGGCCCGTTTTTCGCTGGCGGAGATCGACCGCTGGTTCCTGCGCGGACGTTGAGGGGAGCATCGATGAGGTATCGGGAATTGTGTGGCGTGCTGGCTGCCCTGGTATTGGCCGCCTGCAGCCCGGCATCGGCGCCTGCACCCGCGCCGTCCGTAGAGGATCCGGCCTACGCCGCCGCGCAGCAGCAGTGGCGCGTGGCACGCTACCAGGACCTGACACGGCCCGATGGCTGGACCGCGCTGGTCGGGCTGCACTGGCTGCAGAACAGATCGCACTTCGTCGGCAGCGGCCCCACCAACGGCCTCAGGCTGGCGGTGGGGCCGGAGAAACTGGGCCTGCTGCGCCGAGAGGGCTCCCGATGGTGGTTCACGCCGGAACCGGGTGTCGATGTCAGCCATGAAGGCCAGCCAGTGCGCGGCCGCATCCACGTCGACACCGACAAGGACCCGCAGCCGACGCTGCTGGCCTTCGATGGCGGCAAGGGCCAGCTGAGCATCATCCGTCGCGGTCCGCGCGATGCGCTGCGGGTCAAGCACGCCGATGCACCCGCACGGCGTGACTTCGCCGGCCTGGAGTATTGGCCGGGCGGCCCCGATTGGCAGGTGCAGGCGCGCTTCATCGCGCATCCCGCGGGCAAGACCCTGCCGATCGTCGACATCACCGGGCTGACCACCGAGATGCCCAATGCCGGCGCGGTGGAATTCGAACGCGACGGGCGCACCTGGCGGCTGGAAGCGATCGGCGCTGCCGGCGCGCCGCTGTTCCTGATCTTCGCCGACCGTACCAGTGGGCGCGGCAGCTACCCGGCGGGTCGCTACCTGGATACCGGCGCACCCGGCCCCGATGGCAGGGTGCGCATCGATTTCAATCATGCCTACAACCCGCCGTGTGCGTTCACCGCCTATGCGACCTGCCCGTTGGCGCCCCCGGAGAACCGGCTGGACCTGCGCGTGGAAGCGGGAGAGAAGGCCTACCACCTGCCAGAAGGAGAGGGCTGACCATGCCGATCAAACATCTGTTCCGTGCCACGCTGCTGCTGGTGGCCTGTGCGGTCGCACCGTTGGCCCCGGCCCATGGCGCGACCGTCGCCGGCACCGTGGCGGAGGCCGGGCCGCCGGTGCCATTGCTGTGGAAAGTGACTGGCCCGGGTGATTCCCGCGTGTACCTGCTGGGATCATTCCACTTGCTGAAGCCACAGGACTACCCACTGTCGGCCGATGTCGAACAGGCCTTCGAGGCGTCCCAGCGGGTTGTATTCGAGTTGTCGCCGGAGGATATGCAGTCACCGCAGCTGGCCAGCCGCATGGTGCAGGCGGCGATCCGCACCGATGGCAGTGAACTCAAGCGCGATCTTGATGCTGCCACCTGGCAGAAACTGCAGGCGTTCGCGGCCGAGAACCAGCTGCCGCTGGCGCAGATGCAGGGCATGAAACCCTGGTTCGTTGGCCTGAGCATTTCGATCGGACAGATGCAGAAGCTGGGCTTGGACCCATCGCTGGGACTGGACCGCCATTTCATGGGGCGCGCGCAGAAGACCGGCCGCAGCACGGCCGGCCTGGAGGACATCGACACCCAGATCAGCATGCTCGACGGCATGACCGCGCAGGAGCAGCGGCAGATGCTGGCCGAAGCGCTGGACCAGGCCGGCAAGGCCGATGAGCAGGCGCGCCAGCTGCACGATGCCTGGCGGCGCGGCGACGAGCGCCTGCTGTGGACGAAAATGGCAGCGGAAATGCGTCAGCAGTACCCGCAGCTCTACCAGCGCATCAATACCGGCCGCAATGACGCCTGGGTGCCAAAGCTGCTGCCGTACCTGCAGGCTGGCCAGGGCGGAACGCTGGTCGTGGTGGGCACGCTGCACCTGCTGGGTAGTGACGGCGTCGCCGAGAAGCTGAGGGCGAAGGGCTACAAGGTCGAGCGCGTGTGCACGGGGTGCAAGGCGAAACGCTGACGCATCGTTGGGGCCATTCCAGACAAAAAAACGGCGCGCCAAAGGGCGCGCCGTTTTCGTGCCAGCGGGGGCTGCAGATCAGCGGCGGGTCTTGCCGCCGGTGCCCGGTTCGCCGGGCTTGCTGCCGGTGCCGGCGCCCGTTCCGGTGCCGCCCGGGCGCGGTCCACCGAAGCCGCTGCCCATGCTGCGCTGGAATTCCTGCCACAACTCCAGGTTGCGCTCGGTCAGCTGGTTCATCATTGCCCAAGGGGTCTGCCCCAGCAGGTTGCCCATCTGCTGGCGGAACTGCTGCTGCTGGTCGAGGAAGACCTGCATGCTGCGCTCCAGGTAATTGCCCATGAAGCCCTGCAGGGAGTCCCCGTAGAAGCGGATCAGCTGGCTCAGCAGCTGGGTGGACAGCATCGGTTCGCCGTCCTGCTCCTGGTCGGCGATGATCTGCAGCAGGACCGAGCGGGTGAGGTCATCGCCGCTCTTGGCGTCGCGGACTTCGAAGTCTTCACCGTCCAGGATCAGCTGCCGCACATCCTCGATGGTGATGTAACTGGAAATTTCGGTGTCGTAGAGACGGCGGTTCGGATACTTCTTGATGATGCGGGTCGCAGCCATTGAAGCGGTCACTCGTCACAGTAAGTGCGCAGCATGGCGCAGTGCAGCAGCGGTTGCAACCGCCTCAGCCCCCGCCAGGCTTGGCTTTCAGCGGCGATCATGTTGCGCAACAAGGAGTTGCGTGCTGCGCAGCATGACCTTCGGCAGGGGGACGAGCAGGGCAGCAGCGCCCGGTTGCGCGGCCTACCAGCCCATGTGATGGCCGCCGTTGATGTCCAGGTTGCTGCCGGTGATCCAGGACGCTTCGTCGGCCACCAGGAAGGAAACGCCATAGGCAATTTCCTCCGGCTTGCCGAGGCGCCCGGTGGGGATGTCGGCGATGATCTTGGCGCGCACTTCGTCCGGCACCGCCATCACCATGTCGGTGGCCACATAGCCCGGGGAAATGGTGTTGACCGTGATGCCGAAACCGGCATTCTCGCGGGCCAGCGAGATGGTGAAGCCGTGCATGCCGGCCTTGGCCGCCGCGTAGTTGGCCTGGCCGTACTGGCCCTTCAGGCCGTTGATCGAGCTGATCTGGATGACCCGGCCCCAGCCGCGGCGGCGCATGCCCTCGATGACCGGCCGGGTGACGTTGAACACCGAATTGAGATTGGTGTTGATCACATCGTGCCACTGGTCCGCGCGCATGCGGTGGAAGGTCGTGTCGCGGGTGATGCCGGCGTTGTTGACCAGGATCTCGACCGGGCCCAGCTCGGCTTCGACCGCGCGCACCAGCGCTTCGGCGCTGCCCGGATCGGAGACATCGCCCGGGAAGATCGACACGGTGTAGCCGCGTTCGGTCATCGCCTGCTGCCAGGCGCGGGCCTTGGCCTCGTCGCGGTAGTTGGTGGCGACCCGGTGGCCCTGGTCAGCCAGGCGTTGGCAGATGGCAGTACCGATGCCGCCGGTTCCGCCGGTGACCAGTGCGACGCGAGATGTCATGGAATGCTGTCCGGAATCAGGTGGGGGAGGGGGGATTCTGCAACATCGGCGCGGAAAGTGCGCCGGGCGGCAGCAGGATGTCGGCATGAGGCAGCCGCGCCGGGTCGAAGGCCCTCTGCGCCGCGGCGAGCAGCGTGTCCCTGTCGGCGGTTGCCTCGAGGGCAGCAGGCGCCTGGCCCAACAGCCTCCAGAGTTCGCGCAGCACCGGTACCGGCCGCATGCTGTCCACCGGCAGCGCCGCCAGTGACTTGGACAGTTTGTGGCCCGGCGCATCCAGCAGTAGTGGCAGGTGCCAGTAGCGTGGCACCGCCAGCCCGAGCGCCTGTTGCAGGAGGATCTGCCGTGCGGTGGAATCGAGCAGGTCGGCGCCGCGCACCACTTCGGTCACGCCTTGCGCGGCGTCATCGACCACCACTGCCAGCTGGTATGCCCAGCAACCGTCGGCACGGCGCAGCACGAAGTCACCGACCTCGGCGTGGACGTCCTGCAGTTGCGGGCCACGCAGGCCATCGTCGAAGCGGACCAGGCTGCCCGGTGGCACGCGGAAGCGGACGGCCGGGTCCGGTCGCGGTTGCCGGGCGACGCACCGGTGGTGGATGCCGCCGCTGGCGGCCAGCTCGCTGCGGCTGCAGTGGCAGACGAAGGCCAGGTCGCTGGCCAGCAGCACATCCAGTGCGGCCTGGTAGGCCTCGCCGCGCGAGCTCTGCCAGAGGATCGGGCCGTCGTGGACCAGGCCGAACGCGGCCAGCGCCTGCACTTGTGATTCCGCCGCGCCGGGCACGGTGCGGGGGGGATCGACGTCTTCGATGCGCAGCCGCCACAGGCCGCCGTGATGGCGGGCGAGCAGCCAGCTGCCGAAGGCGGCGAGCAGGGAACCGGGGTGAAGCGGGCCGGTCGGCGAGGGAGCGAAGCGGCCGCAGGGAATGGGGGAGGTCATGCTGGCTGAATCGTCGGTCAGGTTGGCGCTTGAATTCAAGCTGACCGCACCGTAGATATGACCGATATCGTCCCCTTCCGAGCCGGATTTTCCCATGTTTACCCGCATCGCACTCTTTCTAGCCACCAACTTTGCAGTGCTGATCCTGGCCGGCATCGTCATGTCGCTGCTGGGGGTCAATCCGAGCCAGATGAGCGGCCTGCTGGTGATGGCTGCGATCTTCGGCTTCGGCGGTTCCTTCATTTCGCTGTTGCTGTCGAAGTGGATGGCCAAGCGCTCCACCGGCGCAGTGGTGATCACCGAGCCGCGCAACCCGACCGAGCGCTGGCTGCTGGCCACCGTCGAACGCCAGGCCAAGGCGGCCGGCATCGGCATGCCGGAAGTGGCGGTGTACGACGGCCCGGAGATCAATGCCTTCGCCACCGGCGCCAACCGCAACAACGCGCTGGTGGCGGTGTCCACCGGCCTGCTGCACAACATGAGCGAAGACGAGGCCGAAGCGGTGCTGGGCCACGAGATCGCCCACGTCGCCAACGGCGACATGATCACCATGGCCCTGTTGCAGGGCGTGCTGAATACCTTCGTGATCGTGCTGGCCCGCGTGGTCGGCGGCGTCATCGACAGCGCGCTGTCGGGCAACCGCGAAGGCGGCGGCCGTGGCTTCGCCTACTACATCATCGTGTTCGTGCTGGAGATGGTGTTCGGCCTGTTCGCGACCATGATCTCGATGTGGTTCTCGCGCCACCGCGAATTCCGCGCCGATGCCGGTGGTGCCTCGCTGGCGGGCCGGCAGAAGATGATCGCTGCGCTGGAGCGGCTGAAGCTCAATCACGGCCAGAGCACGCTGCCGACGCAGATCGCGGCCTTCGGCATTGCCGGTTCGACGGCGAGGAAGCTGTTCATGAGCCACCCGCCGCTGGAAGAGCGCATCGCCGCGCTGCGGGCGTCGACGGTGGCGTAAGCCTCCGTGCTTCCACGGTAGTGCAGGAACGCCTGGCCCCGCGCCGGGCGTTTTTGTATGCGCGCCGATGCATCGGTGGCGCCGGGTACGACCCGGCGAGAGTCATTTCCGCGACCGCGGAGGGGTGTCACTTTCTTTGCGCGCAAAGAAAGTAACCAAAGAAACGCT
The DNA here is from genome assembly GCF_001676385.1 of Stenotrophomonas maltophilia. Classification (GTDB taxonomy): domain Bacteria; phylum Pseudomonadota; class Gammaproteobacteria; order Xanthomonadales; family Xanthomonadaceae; genus Stenotrophomonas; species Stenotrophomonas maltophilia_J. The sequence goes on from NZ_LYVJ01000001.1 coordinate 124,773, forward strand.
CCGCCAGCCGCGAGCCGTCGCTACGCGACGGTTCCCTGCGCTTCTCGGTGAATCAGGGGACGGCGCCGAACTCGCTGCGCTCAGACACCGGCGCCTCTTCGCCCCTGATTCTCCTGCGATGCTCGGCTCGCTCAAGGCGGACTGGAAGGTCAAGATCAAGGGCAACAGCATCCACGCGTGGCGTGGGTCTTATCTCTTGCCGATCTGGCACCTTGGGTGCCGAGAGCCCGGCGTGGGCGACCGTGTGGATCCAGGTCTTGCGACCGAGAAGTAGCTTGGGTCCCCACGCCGGATTCTCCCTGAACCGCCCGAACAGTTGGTTGAGTTGGCGCTCGAACTGATAAGACTGGGCAAGCGGGGGGAGCTCTCGACCCTGTCAGCCTGGCGGAGTTCTGCCATGTTTGGGATTGGGATCGATGTGAGCAAAGCCACGCTGGATGTGGCCGTCCATGGAGAGCAGTTTCGCCAATTCAGCAACGACAAGCGCGGCTTTGTGCGCTTGATTCGGTGGTTGAAGAAGTGGCCGATCAAGCAGGTCGTTCTTGAGGCAAGCGGGGGTTACGAGCGGGCTGCTCTGGATGTATTGCACGCCGCCGGCCTGCCGATGGTACGGATCAATCCAGCGCGTGCACGGCGATTTGCCCAAGGCACGGGCCGTGCCGCCAAGACCGATCGGCTCGATGCAACGGTGCTGGCGCAGATGGCCCATTTGTTGCCGCTGACCCGCTACGTACCGCCTGCTCCTTGGCAGCAGCGTCTGTCTGAGTTTGCACAATGCCGCAGGCATCTGGTGCAGATGCGGGTCAGTGAGATGCAGCGCTTGCGGCGATTGGTCGATCCGGATCTGATTGCGATGAAGCAGCGCCATATAGCTCAGCTATCTGACGACCTGAAACAATTGGATAAAGCTATTGCCGAGCAGCTTGAGGGACAGCCTGGCTGGAAGAGTATCGGCGCGCTCAAAGGCGTCGGACCCATCCTGATCAGTACGCTGGCCTGCGAGCTCCCGGAACTGGGCAGTTTGGGAAGCAAAGCCATAGCATCGCTGGTGGGTTTGGCCCCGATGAACCGCGAAAGTGGCACTTGGCAGGGTCAGCGACGCATCAGTGGTGGGCGCGCGGTGGTGCGCGAAGCCCTTTACATGGCGGCCCTCACCGCCATCCGGTACGAGCCGAGACTGCGCGCGTTTTACGCTGGCTTGAAGGCCAAGGGCAAAGCGAGCAAGGTGGCGCTCGTGGCGGTTATGCGCAAAATGCTGGTGATCCTCAACGCCCGCAAGCGGGACGCCGAGGTGACCCCCGGCTGCCCCTGACAAGACAGTTGCTACTGGGTGCAGCTGTGGCATTTGATCTTGGGTCCGCCTTGAGCGAGCCGAGCACCGCAGGTCCGGCGAGGGCGAAGAGGTGCGGGTGTCTGAGCGCAGCGAGTTCCCGCACCGTCCCTCGGCGGGCCGAGGAGCACAGGGTACCGATGCGCAGCATCGGCTCGCGCCCCGGCGGCGTGTTTCTTTGGTTACTTTCTTGATGGCGCACATCCATGTGCGCCACCCTACGGGCCGGCTGCGCCGTTCCACGCTGCTCCTGCAGCGCGGTGCACGCGCAAAGAAAGTGACACCCCTCCGCGGTCGCGGAAATGATCCCAGGCATCGCCTGGCGCGCCAATGCGTCGGCGCACGAACGAGAACGGCACCCTCGCAGGTGCCGTCCCCATGAATCGCTTTACACGGAACCTCAGAACTTCGCGTCGAACTCCGCCGCGTAGCCGGTGTTCACCAGCACCTTCTGCAGCGACTCGGCCACTTTCAGGTTGCCGGCAACCACCTGCTGGGTTTCCGGCCCGCGATTGTCCATCCGGCCCAGCGGCGCACCCTTGAAATCGCAGACCTTGCCACCGGCTTCGCGGACCAGCAGTACACCGGCGGCAATATCCCATGCCTTCACGCCGGCCTCGAAGTAGGCATCGGCCCGGCCGCAGGCCACGTAGGCCAGGTCCAGCGCCGCCGAACCGGCGCGGCGGATGTCTTCGGCGTGCACCAGCAGGGCGTCCACCGCCTTCAGCTGGGCGCCGGCACGGGCGCGCTCGCGCGGCGCAAAGCCGGTCTGGATCAGGGTGCCGGCCAGGTCCTTGCGGTCGGCCACGCGGATGCGGCGGTCGTTGAGCACCGCGCCGGCGCCACGGCTGGCGGTGAACAGTTCATTGCGCAGCGGGTCGAAGATGACCGCATCGGTGGGCTCGCCGTTCTCGACCAGGGCGATCGACACGCAGTAGTGCGGCACGCCACGCAGGTAGTTGCTGGTGCCGTCCAGCGGGTCGATGACCCACATGTGGCGATGTTCGCCCTGCACGCCGCCTTCCTCGCCGAACACGCCGTAGTCCGGGTATGCACGCTTGAGTTCCTTGACGATGACCTTTTCCGCGTCCGCATCCACTTCGCTGGCGTAGTCCATCCGCCCTTTCTGCACCACGTTCAGTGCCTCGAGCTTGTTGATGTTGCGCAACAGGACGTTGCCGGCGAGGCGGGCGGCCTTGACCATGACGGTGACGGCGGGTTTCTGCATGGCGTGGGCTCCCGGGAAGGCAGAAGGGGGGACTGGCAGGGGAAAAGAGCAGGTCCGGCGCAGTGGCCGGCCGCACAGTTTACCATTGCTCTTCGCCCAGCTCGACCTTTTCCCTGTTCATGTCCCAGTTTCCTGCCGCCACCCGCCTCCGATTCGTCCTGGTCGGTACCCAGCACCCCGGCAACATGGGGGCCGCCGCCCGCGCGCTGAAGACCATGGGCCTGGCCCGCCTGGTGCTGGTCGCCCCCGAAAAACCGCTGGACGAGGAGGCCTTCCGCCGCTCGGCCGGCGCCGAGGATGTGCTCGGTGACGCTCCGGTGGTGGCTACCCTGGCCGAGGCCGTGGCCGACTGCCGCCTGGTGCTCGGCTGCACCGCCCGTGCCCGCCGCGTCCAGCTGGAGGAGTATCTGCCTGCCGATGCCGCCGCCCGCGCAGTGGCCAAGGCCGCCGGAGGTGACGAGGTGGCGCTGGTGTTCGGCCGCGAGCGCACCGGCCTGACCAACGAAGAACTGCAGCTGTGCCACGCGGCCGTGCATATCCCGTCCGATCCGGAATTCAGTTCGCTCAACCTGGCTGCCGCCGTGCAGGTGCTGGCCTATGAGACGCGCATGCAGTTGTTGGGTGCGCAGCCAATGGCCGGAACCGAACCGGGCGTCCGGGAACAGGCCGCCAGCCACGAGCAGATGGAGGGCTTTTTCGCGCAGTTGGGCGATACCCTCGACGAGATCGATTTCCACAAGGGCCGGGCCCCGGAATCGGCAATGCGCAAGCTGCGCCGCCTGTTCCTGCGCAGCGAGCCGAGCGAGCAGGAAGTGCGCCTGCTGCGCGGGATCCTTGCCGATGCCCAGCGTATGGCGCGGTTGGCCCGGGAGGGCGGCAAGGACCGCTGACGACGTTCCCGTTTTTTCGGATAGTCTGTCCGGATACCCAGGGGGGATATGCCTGTGTCGGGTCTGCGAAAGGCAATGCAGGGGGGGCTGCTGGGCCTGGCCATGCTCATGCTGGCCGGAACGGTGCGTGCGGCAACGGATCCGGTGCTGGTGCTGGGCCGGATCAGCGACGATCCCAAGGCCCACTACGCGCAGCTGCAGCCGTTGCTGGACTACGTGGTGGCACGCATGCACGACGTCGGCATCAAGGAGGGACGGATCCTGATGGCACGCGATCCCCAGCAGATGGCCAGCTATCTGCGGCGGGGACGGGTCGATTGGGTCACGGAGACCTCCGGCGCGGCAATGGCGCTGGGCCAGCGCAGTGGCGCCCGGCCACTGCTGCTGACCGAGCGCAATGGCGTGCGCGAGTACCAGACGGTGTTCTTCGTGCGGAGCGACAGTCCGATCCAGCGCCTGCGGGACCTGCACGGGCGGCGCCTGGCGCTGCAGAACACGGCGTCCACCAGCGCCTACCTGGTGCCGGTGATGACGTTGCTGGAGGAGGGGCTGTCGCCGCAGATCCTGGCCGGGGTGTGGGACGTGCCAGGCCCCGACTGCGTGGGCTATGTGTTCGCAAGGAGCGAGTTGAACATCGCGACGTACGTGCACAAGGGCGTGGTGGAGGCGGGGGCGGTAAGCAGCGTGGACTGGGACGATCAGCGCCGGGTACCGGCGGCGTTCCGGCGGGATTTCCGCGAACTGCTGCGTACCGAACCCTACCCGCGTGCCGTGGAGATGGTGCGTGCCGACCTCGACCCGAAGGTGCGCGATCGCCTGCAGGACATCCTGCTGCAGGCGGCGAGCGATCCGCAGGCGCAGGAGGCGTTGCATCGGTTTTTTGGTACTTCCGGTTTCCACCGCGTCGATGCGCATGCGCAGCAGCGGCTGGATGAATTGAAACAAGGATTGGCGCGCGTGCGGATGGAAGTGGAATGAAGTGGCTTGGCTCGGGGATGCAGGCCCGGTTCCTGCTCGCGATGGGCGGGGCGATGATCGTGGTGGTCTCGATCCTGGCGGTGCTGCTGGGACGCCAGGCGGCGATGCAGGCGGAGGTGCGCAATCTCAGTGGCAGCGTCATCCATGAACTGTTTGACCGCAGTGTGCGCAGCCGTGGCGAGGCCATGGCACGCGAGCTGTCCGACGCGCTGGCCAACCCCCTTTACTACCACGACCTGGACCAGGTCGGTGCCCTGGCGCGCAGCGTTTCGCGCCAGCCGGTGGTGCGCTACGTGCAGGTATTTGATCAACGCGGCCTGCTGGTGCATGACGGTTCGGTCGAAATGCCCGGCTTCGGCCAGCCGATGACCGATCCGCTCGCCGCGAAGGCGGTTGCCGCGCAGTCACTGATGGTGCAGGCGTCGCCGACGGTGCTCGACAATACGATGCCGATCATGATCGGCAACAAGCGCATCGGCGGGGTCCGTGTCGGCATGGCGCTGGACCAGGTCAGGCAGCGCGAGGCGGCCGCCAACGCGACCCTGGGCGAGCGCCTGCAGCAGGTCGGCAGCCGGCACCTGGGCTGGTTGCTGCTGATGCTGGGCCTGCTGGTGGTGATCGGCGTGGCGGTGATCGCGTACGTGCAGCGCACTCTGGTTGCGCCGATCCGCGATCTCGCCGCAGCCGCGCGCCGCATCGAGGCCGGTGACTACCAGGTGCCGCTGGCGGAGAACACGCGGGATGACGAAGTTGGCGAGCTGGTGCGTGGCTTCGCCCGCATGCGCGACGCGATTGCCCGCCATGATCGCGAGGTGCGCCGGATGGCCTATACCGATGCGTTGACCGGGCTGACCAACCGCCTGGCGTTCCGCGAGGCGCTTGACCATCGGTTGATGGCCGCGCGTGCCTCGAACCATCGGTTGGGCCTGCTGTTTGCCGACATCGATGATTTCAAGCGGGTCAATGACACGCTCGGCCATGAGGCCGGCGATGAAGCCCTGCTGCAGTTCTCGCAACGCATCGGCCGCGCGGTCACCGAGGCCGGTGGCGACGAAGCCCTGCTGGCCCGCTTCGGAGGCGACGAGTTCGTGATCCTGGTCGGCGATGGCGACGTGGCCGCGAACGCGCGGCTGCTGGCTGAAGTACTGGTGCGTGAGCTGGGCAAACCGCTGGTCGTGCAGGGCAGGGAGCTGTTCCTGGGGACCTCGATCGGGGTGACCCTGTTCCCCGACGACGCCGCCGATGCGACCACGCTGCTGAAGAACGGCGATATCGCCATGTACCAGGCGAAGATGGCCGGCAAGAACTGCTATCGCTATTACAGCCGGGCGATGGATCATGCCGTCGAGCGCCGCGTGCACATGGAACAGGAGCTGCGCGGGGCCTGGGAGCGCGGCGAGCTGCGCCTGGCCTACCAGCCGATCTTCCGCATGCGCGACCGCCGCATGGTGGGCGTCGAAGTTCTGCTGCGCTGGCAGCACCCGACCCTGGGTACGATTCCGCCATCGGTGTTCATCGAAGTGGCCGAGCAGAGTGGCCTGATCGAGATCATCGGCCCGAAGGTGCTGCGTGCGGCCTGCATCGAGGCCGCGCAGTGGCCACGCGGAGCGGCGGGAGACGATCCGTTCGTATCGGTGAACGTGTCACCACGGCAGCTGCGGGGCGGTGAGCTGCCGGCGCTGGTCGCGCAGTGCCTGCATGAGTCCGGGCTGCCAGCCTCGCGCCTGCACCTTGAACTGACCGAAACCGCAGTGATCGGTGACGAGATGGTCGCCGCGCAGCTGCTGGACAAGCTGCACCGTACCGGCGTGAAGGTGTGGCTGGATGATTTCGGCACCGGCTTCTCCGGCCTCAGCCACCTGCGCCAGGTACCCGTGGACGGAGTGAAGATCGACAAGAGCTTCGTCGCCGACATGCAACGGGATCCCGACGACCTGGCGCTGACCACGGCGATCATCGCCATGGCGCACGCACTGGGCATCACCGTGGTTGCCGAGGGCATCGAGCAGCAGGCGCAGTTTGAACTGCTGGTCCAGCGCGGTTGCGATCTGGGCCAGGGCTACTGGCTGAGCCACCCGGTCACCGCCACCGAGGTGGTGCGGATGATCGAGTCGGGGTTGTAGGTGTTGGCTTGGGGTCCGATTCCTTCTCCACGGGAAAGGGAATCGGACCCCGGTCCCGCGCTACACCGGGCGCTTGCTCGGATCGCCGGGCAGCTCGCGCACCAGTTTCGGAACCAGGTAGCCGGACAGGCGCGCGGTCAGTCCATCGATCAGCGCCTTGGCCTGGCTGTCGTCCACTTCAAAGTGGGCCACGCCCTCGACCCGGTCCAGCTGGTGCAGGTAGTAGGGCAGCACGCCGGCGGAGAAGCTGCGCTCGCTCAGTGCCTGCAGGGCCGGCACGCTGTCATTGACCCCGCGCAGCAGCACCGCCTGGTTCAGCAGCTGCGCACCGGTACCTCGCAGGCGTGCCATCGCCGCGTCCACGCTGGCGTCGAATTCGTTGGCATGGTTGGCGTGGACCACGATCGCCAGCGGCCACGGCAGGGCGCCCAGCCAGGAGACCAGCTCATCGTCCACGCGCTCCGGCAGCACGATCGGCAGGCGGCTGTGGATGCGCAGGCGGCGGATATGCGGGATCGCGCGCAGGGCATCGGTCAGTTCGACCAGCTTGTGCGTGGCCAGCGACAGCGGGTCGCCGCCGGACAGGATCACCTCGTCGATGTCGGGGTCGGCGGCGATGGCCTCCACCGCTTCCTGCCAGCTGCCCCTGGCGGCGTTCTCGGTGCCGTAGTCGAAGTGGCGGCGGAAGCAGTACCGGCAGTTGATCGCGCAGCTGCCGGTGGCGACCAGCAGGACACGCCCACGGTACTTCTGGATGACGCCGGTGGCCTTCCTGGCCGCGCCGTCGCCCACCGCATCGAAGCTGAACCCGGGCGCCGGGCGCATTTCCTCGTCGACCGGCAGCACCTGGCGCAGCAGCGGGTCGGTGGGGTCTCCCTTGCGCATGCGGGCCACGAAACCCTCCGGTACGCGCAGCGCGAACTGGGCCATGGCGGCCTCCGAGACACCCAGCGAGGCGGGATCCAGTTCCAGCCGTTCCAACAGGGCGTGCGGGTCGCGCAGCGCCTGGCGCCAGAGCTGCTGCCAGCGTGCGGGCGCGCCGGGCGACTGGGGCCGGGGGAAGGCGGAAAGCTGCATGGAGAGGGGGCCTGCGGTTATCATGGGGGCAGAAAAACAGTCGCCCACCGACACCCGGTGGGCTTTCCATTCTAACGGCTCGCCGCACCCGCGGCGTTTTCGCCACTGAGGAGTTTACGCATGGCCAGCTACGGCATGAACGACGTCAAGAACGGGATGAAGATCCTGGTCAACAATCAACCGGCCGTCATCACTGACACCGAATACGTCAAGCCGGGCAAGGGCCAGGCCTTCACCCGCGTGAAGTACCGCCTGATCAAGGACGGCCGTACCCAGGAAATCACCATGAAGTCGACCGACTCGCTGGAAGCGGCCGATGTCGTCGACACCGACATGAACTACATGTACAGCGACGGTGAGTACTGGCACTTCATGGACCCGGAGTCCTTCGAGCAGGTGCAGGCCACCAAGGCCGGCATGGGCGGCGCCGAGAAGTGGCTGAAGGGCGAAGAGTCCTGCGTGGTCACCCTGTGGAACGGTGAGCCGATCTTCGTGCAGCCGCCGAATTTCGTCGAACTGAAGATCACCGAAACCGATCCGGGCGTCCGTGGCGACACCTCGGGCGGCGGCGGCAAGCCGGCCACCCTGGAAACCGGCGCCGTGGTCCGCGTGCCGCTGTTCGTCAACCAGGACGAAGTGATCCGCGTCGATACCCGTTCGGGCGAATACTCGGCACGCGTCAAATAAGGTTCCGGCCGTAGGCCGGCCTTACTGTAGAGCCGAGCCATGCTCGGGTACGCGCCATCGCATTCGCGCTGGCGCTCCCATGATCTGCTTCGGCAGATCATGGGCCCCGTTTCACGAGTCTCCAGACCCCGCCGCTTCGCGGCAGCCCCTGTCCCAGGGGCGTGTCCCCCCAGAAGCATCTCGCCGCCCCCACTGCCAGTGAGCCTGCATGAGCGATAGCCCGCACCTCCCCGAAGCCTGCGACCTGCTCATCGAAGCCGGTTATGTGGTCCCGATCGAGCCGCATGCGGTGGTGCTCGAAGACCATGCCGTGGCCGTGCGTGGCAGCGAAATCGTCGCCATCCTGCCGCGCGCCGAGGCCCGCGCGCGATTCCGTGCCGCCCAGGTGGTCAGCCGCCCCCAGGCCGCGCTGATGCCCGGCCTGGTCAACGCGCACACGCACAACCCGATGACCCTGCTGCGTGGCATCGCCGACGACCTGCCGCTGATGACCTGGCTGCAGCAGCATATCTGGCCGGTGGAGGCCGCAGTGATCGGCCCGGAGTTCGTCGCCGACGGCACCACCCTGGCCATCGCCGAGATGCTCCGCGGCGGTACCACCTGCGCCAACGAGAACTACTTCTTCGGTGACGTGCAGGCCGCGGTCTACAGGAAGCACGGTTTCCGCGCGCTGGTCGGCGCGGTCATCATCGACTTCCCCACGGCCTGGGCGAAGAGCGATGACGAGTACTTCGCCAAGGCCGGCGAACTGCATGATCAATGGCGCACCGATCCGTTGATCGGCACCGCGTTCGCGCCGCATGCGCCGTATACCGTCAACGACGCCAATTTCGAGCGGGTGCGGATGCTGTCCGACCAGCTCGACATGCAGGTGCACCTGCACACCCATGAGACCGCGCAGGAGATCAACGATTCGATCAAGCTGCACGGCCAGCGCCCGCTGGCGCGGCTGGATCGGCTCGGCCTGGTCAATGACCGCCTGATCGCGGTGCACATGACCCAGCTGACCGATGCGGAGATCCACCTGTGCGCCGAGCGTGGCGTCAGCGTGGTGCATTGCCCGGAGTCCAACCTGAAGCTGGCGTCGGGTTTCTGCCCGGCCTGTGCCCTGCAGCGCGCCGGCGTGAACCTGGCGATCGGCACCGACGGCTGCGCCAGCAACAACGACCTGGACATGTTCAGCGAGAACCGCACGGCGGCCATCCTGGCCAAGGCCGTGGCCGACGATGCCACTGCCCTGGACGCGGCCACGACGCTGCGTGCGTCCACGCTGGGCGGCGCCCGCGCGCTGGGCTTCGGTGACCGTATCGGTTCGATCGAAGCCGGCAAGCAGGCCGACCTGGTCTGCGTCGATCTGTCCGCGCTGGAAACCCAGCCGCTGCACAATGTGTTGTCGCAGCTGGTGTACGCCACCGGCCGCCAGCAGGTCAGCGACGTCTGGATTGCCGGCCAGCCGAAGCTGGTGCAGCGCGAGCTGGTCGGCATGGACCTGCCGGGCATCATCGCCAACGCGCGCCAGTGGCGCGAGCGCATCCGTCATATCCGCGCCTGAACCCCGGCGCTGCAAGGACTTCCACATGACTGCCCCCCACGCATCCTCCAATTTCGATCAGGCCGAGCTGGACAAGTTCGCCGCGCTGGCCAACCGCTGGTGGGACGCCGACGGCCCGCAGAAGCCGCTGCATGCGCTGAACCCGGTGCGGCTGAAGTACGTGGCCGACCGCGTGCCGCTGCGCGGCGCGCGCGTGCTCGACATCGGCTGCGGTGGTGGCCTGTTGAGCGAAGCGCTGGCGCAGGCCGGTGCCGACGTCACTGCCATCGACCTGGCCCCGGAGCTGGTCAAGGTCGCACGCCTGCACGCGCTGGAAAGCGGGGCCAAGGTCGACTACCGGGTGCAGGCCGCCGAGGACCTTGCTGCGGAGCAGCCGGGCAGCTTCGACGTGGTCACCTGCATGGAGATGCTCGAGCATGTGCCGGATCCAGGCGCGATCATCGAGGCCTGCAAGCGCCTGCTGAAGCCGGGCGGTCATCTGTTCCTGTCGACCATCAACCGCACCGCCGCCGCCTTCGCGGTAGCGATCGTCGGTGCCGAGTACGTGGCGCGGCTGCTGCCCAAGGGCACCCACCACTACCAGGAGTTCATCAAGCCCGCCGAGCTGGCGCGCTGGCTGCGCGAGGCCGGCCTGCAGCTGGTGGACGTGAGTGGCATGGCCTACGAGCCGTGGCGCAACCATGCCCGCCTGAGCCACCGTACCGATATCAACTACCTGGCCTACGCGGTCAAGCCGGCATGACCGCCGCCCGCTTCCCGCGAGCAGTGCTGTTCGATCTGGATGGCACCCTGCTGGACAGCGCGCCGGACTTCGTCGCCACCTGCAATGCGATGCTGGCCGAGCGTGGCCGCGCGCCGGTCGATCCGGCGCAGCTGCGCCCGGTGGTCTCCAAGGGGTCGCGTGCAATGGTCGGTGCCGCCTTCCCTGACCTGGATGCCGCTGCGCGCGATGCGTTGATCCCGGAATTCCTGCGGCGCTACGAAGCGCTGATCGGCCAGCACGCGGTGCTGTTCGATGGCGTGGCCGGCATGCTGGGGGCGCTGGATGAGGCCGGCACGGCATGGGGCATCGTCACCAACAAGCCCGAGTACCTGGCGCGCCTGATTCTGCCGCAACATGGCTGGCAGCAGCGCTGCGCGGTCCTCGTGGGCGGCGACAGCCTGGCCGAGCGCAAGCCGCATCCGTTGCCGTTGCTGCACGCCGCGCAGGCCATCGGCGTCCCTGCCGGAGACTGCGTGTACGTGGGTGACGATGAGCGCGACATCATCGCCGCGCGCGCTGCAGCCATGCCATCGGTGGCGGCATTGTGGGGCTACCGCCTGCACAGCGACGACCCGCTGGCCTGGCAGGCCGACGTGCTGGTCGAGAACGCCGAACTCCTGCAACTGGCCAGCCTCTGGCCGACCCGGCCGGCGCCCCCGGCCCAGCCGTAAGGAATACCGTAGTGAGCAGTACCGCGCTGGACAGTTTCCTCGACAAGTGGCGCAGCCGTTGGCCGGAATGGTCGGTGGCCGCCCCGTTCGTGGCCGAATCGCAACGCGAGCTTGCGGTGGCATGGTTTGCGCTGCTGCAGGAATTCGACGACATGCTCAACACCAGCAGCGATCCGCTGCCGGCCGACGCCAAGCTGGCGTGGTGGGGCGAGGAACTGCGCAGCTGGGCCGCGCAGCGTTCGCGCCATCCGCTGGGCCGTCTGCTGGAGCCGGTACGGGCACCCTGGGCGCAGCTGGCCGAGGCGCTGCCGGATCTGGTCGAAGCGCGCACCGTCGCGCTGGATGCGGCGGGCGCCGAGCGCGCGCTGGCCAATTACGCCGAAGCGGTGGCGGCGGTGGAAGTGGCGCTGTTTGCCGACCAGCCGCGTGCCGGCGCCGGTCGTGCGGTGCAGCTGCAGACCCTGGCCCAGCGCCTGCAGGATGCCGGCGTGGCCGTTGTACCGCGCAGCCTGCTGGATCAGGATTCCAGTACCGCCGCGCAGCGCTGGGCACAGCATCTGCTGAAGGGCTGGGGCAGCCGCGTGCCCGGCCCGCGCCCGCGCCGCGTGTGGTCCAGCCTGGCGCGTGCGCGCGTGGCGGCGCGGGCCGCCGGCAAGCCGATTGAAGCCACGCCAGTGCGCACCCTGCTGCGCGTGTGGTGGGCCGCGCGCGGTTGATCCGGCGCTTCGCCGGGGATGGCCCGGCGCTACCGCGCGCGGATGATTGAATGCCGTCTGTAGGGCCGAGCCCATGCTCGGCGCATCCCTGCGCCACAGAAGCCGAGCGTGGGCTCGGCTCTACAACAGCAGCTCACCACTGCACCGGGCGATGGGTGTTATTTACGTTCCAGCACCAGCAGCGGGTCGATACGGGTGTCGAACCAGTTCATGCCCCAGTGCAGGTGCGGGCCGGTGGCACGGCCGGTGGCACCGACGGCGGCGATCACCTGGCCCTGTTCGACGCGATCTCCAACTTTCACGTCGATGCGCGACAGGTGCAGGAAATTGGAACTGACCCCGAAGCCGTGGTCGATCAGCAGGGTGCCGCCGGTCAGGTACAGGTCCGGGCCGGCGAAGGTGACGATACCGGCCGCCGGTGCCTTCACCGGGGTCCCGGTCGGCACCGCGATGTCCATGCCGGAATGACCGGCGCCGGGTTGGCCGTTGTACACGCGCGCATTGCCGAAGCGACCGCTGATGCGGCCCTGCACCGGCCAGATGAAGGTCTGGGTGAAGTCGGTGCGGTCGTCATCGCGGGCACGCGCGGCGGTCACCTGCGCTTGTTCGCGCTTGATCCGCTCGGCAATCGCGGGCGGCGGATTGACGGTCTTCGGTGGCACGCCGTTGACCCGTTCGGTCGGCCAGTCGCGCGGCGTCACCGCGATGGTCGCGGTCTCGCTGCCGCCATCGGGACGTTGCACCTGCACGCGCAAGGGGCCCTTCTCGTCGCGACCGATGCCGAACACCACGCTGCCATAGCCGCTCACCCGCAACTGGCGTCCGGCGTACTGCACGCGGCTGCCGGCGGGTACCTTGCCGATCACCATCGCGCCCTGCGAGGCACTGGCCGGAAACACCACGCGGCTGTCGATCAGGCTGCCGATGCCATCCTGCGCCCGCGCCGGCGTTGTGGAAAACAGGGGCGCCGCCAGCAGCAGCGCGCCGATCATCAGTGCCGAACGCATCAGCGGTCGTAGGTCATGCGCTGGCCGGCGGGCTGGCCCACCAGCTTGCTGCCGTCCCACACCAACTGGCCGTTGACCCAGGTGGAGGCAATGCGCGAACGGAAGGTAGTGCCTTCGAACGGCGACCAGCCGCACTTGGACAACACGTCCTCGCGCTTGACGGTGAACGGTACGTCTTCGACCAGTACCAGGTCGGCGAAGTAGCCTTCGCGCAGGAAGCCGCGCTCCTCGACGTCGAACAGCTGGGCCGGAGCATGCGCGAACTTCTGTACCACCTGCTCGCGGGTCAGCTTGCCTTCGTGCACGCGCTCCAGCGCCGCGACCAGCGCGTACTGCACCAGCGGCAGGCCCGACGGTGCCTGCGCGTAAGGCTTCTGCTTCTCGTCCCAGGTATGCGGTGCGTGGTCGGTGGCCAGCACGTCCAGCACGTCGTCGGCCAGCGCGGCGGTGATCGCCTCGCGGTCGGACACTTCCTTGATCGCCGGGTTGCACTTGATCAGGTTGCCCTTGGTCGCATAGTCCGGCCGCGCGAAGTGCAGGAAGTGCACGCAGGTTTCGGCGGTGATCTGCTTGCGGCTGCCGTCGGCGCGGATCAGGGGCCCCTTCTCGAAGAGCGCCAGCTCATCGGCGGTGGAGATGTGCAGCACGTGCAGCCGGGTGCCGTGCTTGCGTGCCAACGACATCGCAAGCCGGGTCGACTTGATGCAGGCCTCGCGCGAGCGGATGTCCGGGTGCATGTCCGGAGTCAGTGCATCGCCGTACTTTTCCTGGAAGGCCTTGAGGTTGGCATCGATCATCGGCGTGTCTTCGCAATGCGTGATGATCGGGGTCGGGCACTCGCGGAAGATCGCATCCAGCGTTTCCGGGTTGTCGACCAGCATGTTGCCGGTGGAGGCGCCCATGAACACCTTCACGCCCGGTGCCTTCTTCGGGTCCAGGGCGCGGATCGCGTCGAGATTGTCATTGCTGGCGCCATGGTAGAAGCCGTAGTTGGCCCAGGCGCGGCCGCGTGCCAGCTCATACTTGGCTTCGAGGATGGTCGAATCCAGGGTCGGTGGGTTGGTGTTGGGCATGTCCATGAAGCTGGTCAGGCCACCGGCCACGGCCGCGGCCGATTCGCTGGCGATATCGCCCTTGTGGGTCAGGCCCGGCTCGCGGAAGTGCACCTGGTCATCGATCATGCCGGGCAGCAGCCAGCGCCCGGCCGCGTCCACCACCTGTTCGCCGTCGCGCGGCGCCAGCCCGCTGCCGATCTGTGCGATGCGGCCGTTCTCGATGCGCAGGTCGCCTTCGAAGGTGCGGCCTTCGTTGACCATGCGCGCGTTGGTGATGAGGGAGGAGGACATGTCAGTGTTTTCCTGTGCAACGGCAAGAGGGGGCGTCGGTGGATCCGGGTACCGGATCGAAGCCACCGGGATGGAACGGATGGCAGCGGCCCAGCCGGCGGGCGGCCAACCAGCTGCCGCGCAGTGGACCGTGCCGCGAAATGGCGTCCATCGCGTATTCAGAACAGCTCGGCACGAAACGGCAGCGTGGCCCCAGCAGGGGGCTGATGAAGCGCTTGTAGAAGCGCAGCAGGGCAATGAGCAGGCGCGAGATCACCCAGTCATCTTATGCCAGTTGGCATGAAGCCCGCATTTGTGCAGGATGGGGCGTTGGTCGCATGTCGCCGATGGCCTGCGACCGGTACCAGTGCCTTCGGGCGCTGGCCAGGTTCCGTACCGCGCAAGGCGGTCCGTGTTCGTCGGACTGCCCCTTGGGCGCCCTGGCTCCAGGACTGAATGGAGCGGGGCCGCCGAGGTTGCTGCTGCGGGTCGGGTAGGCTATAAAGGCCCGCTTTCCCGGGCCCCGGGAAATCCAAGGAAGAGCGTTTCGTGGCTGCTAAAAAAACTGCAAAGAAGGCCGCAACGGCCGCCAAGAAAACCGCCAAGCCTGTTGTGAAGAAGTTGGCGGCAAAGCCCGTTGCCAAGAAGCCGGCCAGCAAGCCGGCGAGCAAGGCAGCGTCCTCGCAACCGGCGGCCAGGAAGGCCACCGCAAAGAAAGCGCCGGCCAAGGCAACCAGGCCGGCGGCGAAGAAGGCCGCCGCGCCCGCCAAGGCCAAGCCTGCTGCTGCCGGCAAGAAGGCGCCGGCGGTGAAGAAGGCGGCCAGCAAGGCTGCGCCGGTGAAGAAGGCCCCGGTCAAGCCGGCAGCGAAGAAGGCAGCCGCCAAGCCGGCGCCGAAGGCCGTGGTGAAGAAGGCTGCTGCCAAGCCCGTCGCCAAGCCCGCAGCGAAGAAGGCCGCCACGCCAAAACCGGCAGCCAAGCCTGCCGCTGTAAAGAAAGTCACCAAGAATGTAGCCACGCCGGCCGTAAAACCGGCCCCGGCTCCCGTTGTGAAGTCCGCACCGAAGCCGGCTGCCAAGCCGGCTCCGGCCAAGCCTGTCCCGGCCAAGACCGCGGCAGTGGCAGCAGCCCAACCGGTTTCCAAGCCGGCCCCGGCCGCTGCTCCAGCTGCATCGACCGCCCCGCAATCCAAGAATCCCGTGCCCGTTTCGAAATCGCCTGCCAAGACCGCCGTGAAATCCGATTCCGCCCCGAAGACCGTGCCGCGCCCTGTTGGCAAGGTTGCCGTGGCCGTGGCCGCCCGCTCGGCGGCGCCGGCCCCGCGCAGCAAGTACAAGGTGGTCGAGTACAAGACCGACGAGGCGACCGGTCGCCCGATCCTGCCGGCCGGCTACAAGCCGTCCCCGGAAGAGGAATACATGAGCCCGCTGCAGCAGGAATACTTCCGCCAGCGCCTGCAGAACTGGCGCGCGGACCTGGTGGAAGAGTCCAAGCAGACCATCGAGAACCTGCGTGAGGAAGTGCGTGACATCGGCGACGAAGCCGAGCGCGCGACGCGCGAGACCGAGAACTCGCTGGAACTGCGCACCCGCGACCGCTACCGCAAGCTGATCGGCAAGATCGATAGCACCCTCAAGCGCCTGGAAGCCGGCGATTACGGCTACTGCGTGGATACCGGTGAAGAGATCGGCCTGGAGCGCCTTGAGGCGCGCCTGACCGCCGAGCGCACCATCGATGCCCAGGAGCGTTGGGAGCACCTGCAGAAGCAGCAGGGCGACTGATTCCAGTTCGTTGTCTGGTCATGCGAAAAACCCGGCCTCGGCCGGGTTTTTTGTTGGGTTCGAGTTGGCTGTGTAGAGCAGCGCCTTCCGGGTATCGGGTGGAGCCTGCGGGTGGGTCCGGGCAGGACACGCTGCAAGTACATCCCTGTAAGCTCGGCCGCGGCATCCATGCCGCGGACGGTCCTGCCCGGACCCATCCGCAGGCTCTCGACGGTTTCCTGCGTGCGCGGCCGATGTAGAGCCGAGCCCACGCTCGGCTCAGGCCGACAGGAGCGGTCATGCGTGCGCTCGCGGCTGTTGAGTCCGCCTTGTAGCGAGCCGAGCACCGCAGGGGAATCAGGGGCGAAGAGGCGCCGCTGTTTGAGCGCAGCGAGTTCGGCGCCGTCCCCTGATTCACCGAGGAGCACAGGGCACCGGCGCGCAGCGCCGGCTCGCGGATGGCGGAGCGTTTCTTTGGTTACTTTCTTTTCGCGAAAGAAAGTGACACCCCGCCGCGGTCGCGGAAAAGGGCCGCCGGGCATGGCCCGGCGCTATCGGCGCGTGGGCGCGCGCAAATGCGCGGCCGAGCATGGGCTCGGCTCTACAGGATCACTGCAGATCACGCAGATTCAACTTCCGCAGGGTCGGGTTCTTCCACGCGGTAATTCCGGCCACGCTCAGCACCGCGAACCCACCCAGTACCACCGCGGGCACCAGGCCCAGCAGCTTCGCCATGGTGCCGGCATAGAAGGCGCCCAGTTCGTTGGATGAGCTGATGAAGATGCCGTTGATCGACGACACCCGTCCACGCATTTCTTCCGGCGTGGCCAGCTGCAGGATGGTCGAGCGGATCACCACCGAGACACCGTCGAAGGCCCCGTAGAACAGCAGGATCAGCGCCGACAGCCAGAAGTGCTGTGACAGCCCGAAGCTGATCACGCACAGGCCGAAGCCGGCTACTGCGAACAGCAGCACGCGGCCCGCATTGCGATGCAGCGGGTGGCGGGCCAGCCAAAGCCCCACGCACACCGAGCCCAGCGCTGGCATTGCGCGCAGGATGCCCAGGCCCTCCGGGCCATGGTGCAGGATCTCATGCAGGAACGCCGGCAGCATCGCCACCACGCCGCCCAGCAGCACCGAGAACATGTCCAGTGCCATCGCGCCGACCATGATCCGGTTGCCGACCACGAAGCGGGCGCCCTCAGCAATGCTCTTGAAGATCGGCGCGGCCGGGCCGGCATGCACCGGTTCTTCCACCTTCAGCGTGGCCAGGCAGGCCATCGCCACCAGCGCAAAGGCCGTTGCCACCGCATAGGACAGGCCTTTGCCGCCAAAGCCGACCAGCACGCCCCCCAATGCGGGCCCGGCGACCATGCCGGCCTGGAACACCACGGCACCAAGGCCAGCGCCCCGGGCGTACTGGTCACGGGCCAGCACGCGGGCGAACAGCGCGTTGTAGATCGGCGACAGGAAGGCGCGGACCATGCCGGTCAGCGCGATGGCGGCATAGATCGGCCACACACCGTCAAACGGCAGCCAACCTTGGGCGACCCCGGTCAGCACCAGTGCGGTGGCGACCAGCCCGGCACAGGCGAACATGCCCAGCCGGCGCCGCGGCAGGTGGTCTACCAGGTAGCCGGCGAACGGGGCCACGCAGAAGAACGGCAGTACCTCGGCCAGGCCGACCAGGCCCAGCGAAAACGGATTGCGGGTGACTTCGTAGATGTGCCAGCCGACGGTGACCGCGACCACCTGGTAGGACAGCATCGCGAAGATGCGGTACGCCAGCAGCCTGGCGAAACCGGGCCGGGACAGCAGGCCCAGCGCGCTGTCTTCGGCTGTGGCGGGTTCGCTCACGACGGGTCGCGCTGCAGCTGGGCCTGCGCGGTCTCGCGGATGAAGGCCAGCATCGCCGCCACGCCGTTGCTGCGGGTGGGCGACAGATGGCGGGCCAGGCCGATGTCCTGGATGTAGCTTGGCTCGGTCGCCAGGATTTCCTGCGCCGAGCGCCCGGAGTACACGCGCAGTGCCAGGAAGATCAGGCCGGAGACAATGGCCGAATCGCTGATGGCGTGGAAGCGCAGCGACTGCGCGTTGCCTTCGGGCACGATCCAGACCATGGACTGGCAGCCGAGCAGGCGATGCTCTTCGGTCTTCCAGTCTTCCGGGAAAGCCGGCAGCTTGCGGCCGAGGTCGATCAGGTACTGGTAGCGCTCGGACCAGTCGCCGAAGAAGCCGAATTCCTCGGCGATGGCGGCCTGGGCCTCGGCGGCGGTGGGTTCAAGCGGGAACGGGGAGTCGGTCACAACAGTCTCTACGGTGGGGGCGTGGCCGGCGGACCGGCCACGGGGCAGGGCGGGTCAGCCGCGCTTGCGCGACCAGCGCACGCCCTGCGGGGTGTCTTCCAGCACGATACCCTCCGCAGCCAGTTGGTCGCGGAGCGCATCGGAGCGGGCGAAGTCACGCGCTCTCTTGGCGGCGGCACGTTCGTCGATCAGGCCCTGGATGCGTGCGTCGTCACCATCGCCCGCAGCGGTCCCGAACCATTGCGCCGGATCGGCCTGCAGCAGTCCCAGGGCCAGGCCGGCGCCGAGCAGCTCACCCTTGAGGCGGGTGCGTTCAGCCGGATCGGTGGCACGGCGCGCGTCGGCGGCGATGCGCGCCAGCTCGGCCAGTGCCTGCGGAGTATTGAGGTCGTCGTCCAGGGTTGCTTCGATGGAGGCCGGGATCACGGCGCCGGCCTCGACCGACGCCAGCTCGCGCAGGGTGCCGTACAGGCGGTCCAGGGTGCGCACCGACTGTTCGATCAGTGCGTCGGACCAGTCCAGCGGCTGGCGATAGTGGGCCGACAGCAGGGCCAGGCGCAGCGCTTCCGGCGGATGCTGGCGCACCAGGTCGTGCACGCGCTCGATGTTGCCCAGCGATTTGCTCATCTTGGCGCCGCCGAAGTTGAGCATGCCGTTGTGCAGCCAGAAGCGGGCGAAGATCCGGCCGCCGTGGGCGCATTCGCTCTGTGCGATCTCGTTCTCGTGGTGCGGGAACTGCAGGTCGACGCCACCGGCGTGGATGTCGATGGTCTCGCCCAGATGGGCGGCGGCCATCGCCGAGCATTCGATGTGCCAGCCCGGGCGGCCACGGCCCCAGGGGGATTCCCAGCCGGGCAGGTCCTCACTGGACGGCTTCCACAGCACGAAATCGCCCGGGTCGCGCTTGTACGGGGCAACGTCGACGCGGGCACCGGCCAGCATCTCCTCGGGGTCGCGGCGCGAGAGCTTGCCGTAGCCGTCGAAGCTGGCTACCGCGAACAGCACGTGGCCCTCGGCGGCATAGGCATGGCCATTGGCGATCAGCTGCTCGATCATGGTGATGATCTGCGGCATGTGCGCGGTCACCTCCGGCTCGATGTCCGGCGGCGCCACGCGCAGTGCGGCCATGTCTTCACGGTAGGCGGCCGCGAAACGGTCGGTGATGGCGCTGATCGGCACCCCCTGTTCGCGCGCCGCGGTGTTGATCTTGTCGTCCACGTCGGTGATGTTGCGGGCGTAGCGCAGCGCGCCGAAGCGCCGCCGCAGCAGGTCGGCCAGCACGCCGAACACCACCGGGCCGCGCGCGTTGCCGATGTGCACGTAGTTGTAGACCGTCGGGCCGCACACATACAGGGTCGGACAGGCCGGATCGAGCGGGGTGAACGGTTCGAGCTGGCGAGTCAGGTTGTTGTGCAGGCGCAGGGTCATGGGGCTGTGGCTGGGGGACAAGCCGGTGATTTTAGAACGTGTCGGCCCCTTTGGGGACGCCGGTTTGCACGGCTGGATGCCGGGCCCGCTCCGGGGGTGGGGTGGGCAGGAGCGGCGTGGACGGGTAATGTTCAGCCCCTTGCGCTCGCCACTGCCTACACTATCGCCGTGTCCTTGCTCCCGTCGCCCATGAAATCCACCGCGCTGCTGACCCTGGCCTGCCTGTCGGCACTGGCCGTCGTGGCCGAGGCGCAGGAGGCGGAACCGCGCAACCGCGTGGTGATCGTGGAGAACGTCAAGTTCGACTATGCCCAGGTACTGAACGTCGAGCCGGTGTTCCAGGTCCTGCGCGCGACCCGTACCGAGGAGCACTGCGAACCGGTTTCCACCCGTACCCTGGCCCCGGTCAACGTGACCGGCGAGGAGCCGGTCGAGGACAAGGGCCGGATCAGCCGCTTCTGGGACTCGGTGCGCTCGATGTTCAAGCGCAGCGACGAGGAGCCGTCCGAGGAGGCCGCAAGCGAGGCCCCGGCGCCGGCGCCGGCCAACAATGGGCCGATGCTGACCCGCGACTGCCGCATCGTGCCGGTGGGGCGCGAATTCCGCCGGCCCATCGCCTATGACGTGGACTACGTCTACAAGGGCACCAAGTACCGTTCGCGGCTGCCGGAGGACCCCGGCAACCGGCTCAGGATCCGGGTATCGATCACCCCCTGGATCGGCCCTGAGCAGGACGCTGCCGGCAATCCCTGATTCTGCGACCCCCGCCTCTTGCGCCGGCCCCGGCTGCGTGCAAAGATGGCCGACCATGAAGCTCACCGACTTCCAGCACGACAGCAGCGCAGCCCGACAGGCGTCGGGCATGACCTCGCGTGCGCGTCGACCGGAACCCCACATTCTCGCTGGGTAACCGGAGCTTTTTGCTGTTCGTCCGAAAAAACCCAGCCCGCCGGCTGGGTTTTTTCGTTTCCAGCTCCCTGAACACTGCAACTGCAACCTTTTCGTTCCACCTTTTCCCTTCCACCGCGCCGGAGCCGGCGCCGCCACGCAAGGAAAGATGATGTCCCCCAAGCACTTCCTGAACACCCAGGACTGGAGCCGCAGCGATCTCGACGCGCTGCTGGCCCAGGCCGCGCTGTTCAAGCGCAACAAGCTCGGCGACCAGCTCAAGGGCAAGTCGATCGCGCTGGTGTTCTTCAACCCGTCCATGCGCACCCGCACCAGCTTCGAGCTGGGCGCGTTCCAGCTCGGCGCCCATGCCGTCGTGCTGCAGCCGGGCAAGGATGCGTGGCCGATCGAGTTCAACCTCGGCACGGTGATGGAGGGGGAGACCGAGGAGCACATCGCTGAAGTGGCCAAGGTGCTGGGCCGTTACTGCGACATCATCGCCGTGCGCGCGTTCCCCAAGTTCGTCGACTGGGCATACGACCGCCAGGACATCGTCCTCAACAGCTTTGCCAGGTACTCGCCGGTGCCGGTCATCAACATGGAGACCATCACCCACCCGTGCCAGGAACTTGCCCACATCCTGGCCCTGCAGGAGCACTTCGGCACCCGCGACCTGCGCGGCAAGAAGTACGTGCTGACCTGGACCTATCACCCCAAGCCGTTGAACACGGCGGTGGCGAATTCGGCCCTGACCATCGCCACCCGCATGGGCATGGACGTCACCCTGCTGTGCCCGACCGCCGATTACATCCTCGACGAGCGCTACATGGGCTGGGCCGAGCAGAACGTGGCCGAGAGCGGCGGTTCGCTGAAGGTCAGCCATGACATCGACAGCGCCTACGCCGGCGCCGATGTGGTGTATGCCAAGAGCTGGGGCGCGCTGCCGTTCTTCGGCAACTGGGAACCGGAAAAGCCGATCCGCGACCAGTTCAAGCACTTCATCGTGGACGAGCGGAAGATGGCGCTGACCAACAACGGCGTGTTCAGCCACTGCCTGCCGCTGCGCCGCAACGTGAAGGCCACCGACGCGGTGATGGATTCGCCGCAATGCATCGCCATCAATGAAGCCGAGAACCGCCTGCACGTGCAGAAGGCGATCATGGCCGCAGTGGCCGGGCGCTAGATCGAACAAGGGGGTAGAGCCGACCGTTGGTCGGCTGCTCCCGCAGCGGCGCATCCAACATTCCAGCCGACCAACGGTCGGCTCTACCGAATTCTCATCCCCCAAGTGGACCTGACCCCATGAGCAACAAAGACGTCGTCCTCGCCTTCTCCGGCGGCCTCGATACCAGTTTCTGCGTGCCGTACCTGCAGGAGCGCGGCTACAACGTGCACACCGTGTTCGCCGACACCGGCGGCGTGGATGATGAAGAGCGTGATTTCATCGAGAAGCGCGCGGCCGAGCTGGGCGTGGCCAGCCACGTCACCGTCAATGGTGGCCCGGCCATCTGGGAAGGCTTCGTCAAGCCGTTCGTCTGGGCCGGCGAAGGCTACCAGGGCCAGTACCCGCTGCTGGTTTCGGACCGCTACCTGATCGTCGATGCCGCGCTCAAGCGCGCCGCCGAGCTGGGCACCAACATCATCGCCCACGGCTGCACGGGCATGGGCAACGACCAGGTCCGCTTCGACCTGGCGGTGAAGGCGCTGGGCGATTACCAGATCATCGCGCCGATCCGCGAGATCCAGAAGGAACACACCCAGACCCGTGCCTACGAGCAGAAGTACCTCGAAGCGCGTGGCTTCGGCGTGCGCGCCAAGCAGCAGGCCTACACCATCAACGAGAACCTGCTGGGCCTGACCATGTCCGGCGGCGAGATCGACCGCTGGGAAGCCCCGGGCGAGGGCGCGCGTGGCTGGTGTGCACCGCGCAGCGAGTGGCCGGAACAGGCGCTGACGGTGACCCTGAAGTTCGTCGAAGGCGAAGCCGTCGAACTGAACGGCAAGGCGCTGCCGGGCGAGCAGATCCTGGCCCAGCTCAACAAGCTGTTCGCCCCGTACGGCGTGGGTCGCGGCGTCTACACCGGCGACACCGTGATCGGCCTGAAGGGCCGTATCGTGTTCGAGGCCCCGGGCCTGGTCTCGCTGCTGGCCGCGCACCGCGCGCTGGAAGACGCCGTGCTGACCAAGCAGCAGAACCGCTTCAAGCCGGACGTGGCGCGCAAGTGGGTGGAACTGGTGTACGAGGGCTTCTACCACGACCCGCTGAAGACCGACATCGAGGCTTTCCTGAAGTCCTCGCAGGCCAAGGTCAACGGCGAAGTGGTGCTGGAGACCCGCGGTGGCCGCGTCGACGCGGTGGCGGTGAAGTCGCCGCACCTGCTCAACACCAAGGGCGCCACCTACGCGCAGTCGGCCGACTGGGGCGTGGAGGAGGCCGAAGGCTTCATCAAGCTGTTCGGCATGAGTTCCACGCTCTATGCGCAAGTGAACCGCTGAAACCGCGGCGCCCGGGTCCACTGCGGGCCAGGGCGCCGGCAAACGGATGAATCGATGAGCGCGCTCCGCATCAGCACCGATCCGCAGCACCTGGACGTTGCCCTGATCCACCAGTTCCTGTCCACCCAGGCCTATTGGAGCCTGGGCATCGGGCGCGAGGTGGTGGAACGGGCGGTCAAGGGGTCGCTGTGTTTCGGCGCCTACCTGGACGAGTTCGGCCAGGTCGCGTTCGCGCGCGTCATCACCGACGGTGCCACCTTTGCCTATCTGGCCGATGTATTCGTGTTACCGCAGCACCGTGGCCAGGGTTACAGCAAGCAACTGCTGCAGGCGATCATGGCCCACCCGCAGTTGCAGGGCCTGCGCCGCTTCATGCTGGCCACCAGCGATGCACACCGGCTTTACGCCGCGTTTGGCTTCAGCGCGCCGGCACGGCCCGAGCTGCTGATGGAAATCGTGCGCCAGAACCTCTATGCCCCGGCTTCGGCCGAGTAATACCTTGTTGATCCCATGACCGACCTGCTCGCTTCGACCCTGCAGCACCTCCAGGCCCTGGTGTCGTTCGACACCCGCAACCCGCCACGTGCGATCACCACCGGCGGCATCTTCGACTACCTGCGCGCGAACCTGCCCGGCTTCACCGTCGAGGTGATCGACCATGGCGCCGGTGCGGTCAGCCTGTACGCCGTGCGCGGCACCCCGAAGTACCTGTTCAACGTGCACCTGGATACGGTGCCGGACTCGCCGCACTGGAGTGCCGACCCGCATGTGATGCGCCACCTGGATGACCGGGTGGTGGGCCTTGGCGTGTGCGACATCAAGGGGGCCGCCGCTGCGCTGGTGGCGGCGGCCAATGCCAGCAACGGTGATGCCGCGTTCCTGTTCTCCAGCGACGAGGAAGCCAACGATCCGCGCTGCATCGCCGCGTTCCTGGCCCGTGGGTTGCCTTATGACGCCGTGCTGGTGGCTGAGCCGACCATGAGCGAAGCGGTGCTTGCGCACCGGGGCATCAGCTCGGTGCTGATGCAGTTCGCCGGCCGTGCCGGCCATGCTTCGGGCAAGCAGGATGCCGCCGCCAGTGCACTGCACCAGGCCATGCGCTGGGGCAACCGTGCGCTGGACCATGTGCAATCGCTGGCTTCGGCCCGCTTTGGTGGACTGACCGGCCTGCGCTTCAACATCGGTCGCGTCGAAGGCGGGATCAAGGCCAACATGATTGCCCCTGCGGCCGAAGTGCGTTTCGGCTTCCGCCCGCTGCCGTCGATGGACATCGACGGACTGCTGGCAACCTTCGCCGGGTTCGCAGAGCCGGAAGCCGCACTGTTCACCGAAACCTTCCGTGGCCCCAGCCTGCCGGCCGGTGACATCGCCGAGGCCGAGAACCGCCGCCTGCTGGCGCGGGACGTGGCCGATGCGCTGGAACTGCCGATCGGCAACGCGGTGGACTTCTGGACTGAGGCTTCGCTGTTCTCCGCCGCCGGTTACACCACGCTGGTGTTCGGGCCGGGTGACATTGCCCAGGCCCACACTGCCGATGAGTTCGTGACGCTGGACCAGCTGCAGCGCTACACCGACGCCGTGCACCGGATCATTGCTGCCGGCGCCTGATCGACCCTACAACGCCGCCCGGCCCCGGCCGGGTGGAACTGCAACGCGGCGACCGCCGCCTGTGACGAAACCGAAATGTCTCCTGCCCTCCAGCCCCACCGCCAGACCCGCCAGACCATCGTGCGCCTGCTCTCCAGCATGGCCAGCGCGAAGGAGATCAGCCAGTACCTCAAGCGCTTTTCGCAGCTGGACGCCAAGCGTTTCGCCGTGGTCAAGGTGGGCGGCGCGGTGCTGCGCGACGACCTCGATGCATTGACCTCCTCGCTGTCGTTCCTGCAGGAAGTCGGCTTGACCCCGATCGTGCTGCATGGCGCCGGCCCGCAGCTGGATGCCGAGCTGTCTGCCGCCGGCATCGAGAAGCAGACCGTCAACGGCCTGCGCGTGACTTCGCCGGAAGCGCTGGCGATCGTGCGCCGGGTGTTCCAGCAGTCCAACCTGCGCCTGGTCGAAGCCCTGCAGCAGAATGGCGCGCGCGCCACGTCGATCACCGGCGGCGTGTTCGAGGCCGAGTACCTGGACATGGACACCTACGGCCTGGTCGGCGAGGTGAAGAAGGTCAACCTGGCGCCGATCGAGGCCAGCCTGCGCGCCGGTTCGATCCCGGTCATCACCAGCCTGGGCGAAACCGCCGGCGGCCAGATCCTCAACGTCAACGCCGACTTCGCCGCCAACGAACTGGTGCAGGAACTGCAGCCGTACAAGATCATCTTCCTGACCGGCACCGGCGGCCTGCTGGACGAGCAGGGCAACGTGATCGATTCGATCAACCTGTCCACCGAGTACGACCACCTCATCGCGCAGCCGTGGATCCACGGCGGCATGAAGGTGAAGATCGAGCAGATCAAGGATCTGCTCGACCGCCTACCGCTGGAATCGTCGGTGTCGATCACCCGCCCGGCCGATCTGGCCAAGGAGCTGTTCACCCACAAGGGCTCGGGTACGCTGGTGCGCAAGGGCGAGAAGGTGCTGCGTGCCACCACCTGGAGCGAGCTGGACCTGCCGCGCCTGAAAGGCCTGATCGAATCCAGTTTCGGCCGTTCGCTGGTGCCGGGCTACTTCGAGAAGACCCGGCTGCTGCGTGCCTATGTCAGCGAAAACTACCGTACCGCGGTGATTCTCACCGACGAGGCCGAAGGCGTTTACCTGGACAAGTTCGCGGTGCTGGATGATGCACAGGGCGAAGGCCTGGGCCGCGCGGTCTGGAACGTGATGCGGGAGGAGACTCCGCAGCTGTTCTGGCGCTCGCGCCATGGCAACCCGATCAACCACTTCTACTACGCCGAGTCCGATGGCTGCTACAAGCAGGATCACTGGAAGGTATTCTGGTTCGGCGCCGACGGCATCGACCGTATCAAGACCTATGTCGACCACTGCGCCCAGCGCGCCCCGAGCCTGCAGGGCTGATCGATGAACGCCATCGACGCCTGGACCATGGTTCCCCGCCTGTGCGGCCGTCACGTGACGCTGCAGCCGCTGCAGCGCGAACACGTGCCGGGCCTGCGTGCTGCGGTGGACGGCAGTGGCCTGGACCAGCTCTGGTATACCCAGGTGCCGTCGCCGCAGCAGGTCGAACAGTATGTGCAGGCAGCGCTGCAGGCGCAGGGCGAGGGCAAGGCGCTGCCGTTCGTGATCCTTGATGCGAACGGTGGTGTCATCGGCAGCACGCGCTTCTACGACATGGACG
Organism: Stenotrophomonas maltophilia; assembly: GCF_001676385.1. GTDB lineage: Bacteria > Pseudomonadota > Gammaproteobacteria > Xanthomonadales > Xanthomonadaceae > Stenotrophomonas > Stenotrophomonas maltophilia_J. The sequence continues at coordinate 151,288 of NZ_LYVJ01000001.1, forward strand.
CCAGCGTGCCGAAGCTCAGCCTCGGCTATACCTGGTACATCCCGCGCGTGCTGCGTACGGGGGCCAACACCGAAGCCAAGCTGTTGCTGCTGCAGCATGCCTTCGAAACCATGGGCTGCATCAGCGTGGTGCTGGAAACCAGCTGGTTCAATTTCGCCTCGCGCAGTGCCATCGCCCGCCTCGGCGCCAAGCAGGATGGCGTGCTGCGCAACCACAAGCGGCACGCCGACGGCACGCCGCGCGACACCGTCATCTTCTCCATCATCGATGCGGAATGGCAGGGCGTGAAGCGCCACCTGCAGCACCGCCTGGACAGTCACGCATGAACGATCCGACCTTTACCCTGGGCATTGTCGGTGCCCGCGGCCATACCGGCGCCGAGCTGATCAAGCTGGTGGCCGCCCATCCGCGCCTGAAGCTGGCTTTCGTATCCTCGCGCGAGCGTGCCGGGCAGCGCCTGTCCGACCACCATCCGGAGTTCCCCGGCGAGCTGCGCTACGAGAACCTGGACGCCGATGCAGTGGCCGCCAAGGGCGTGGATGCGGTGATCCTGGCCCTGCCCAACGGCCTGGCCGCACCGTTCGTGGCCGCGCTGGACGCAGCGAAGCCGGAGACCGTCATCGTCGACCTGTCGGCCGACCACCGATTCGACAACAGCTGGTACTACGGCCTGCCGGAGCTCACCCGCGGCCGCTACAACGGCCAGAAGCACATCAGCAATCCGGGCTGCTATGCCACGGCCATGCAGCTGGCGATCCATCCGCTGCTGGACCTGCTGGCCGGCCCGCCGCAGTGCTTCGGTGTGTCCGGCTACTCCGGTGCGGGCACCACGCCGTCGGACAAGAACAACGTGGCACTGCTGGCCGACAACCTGATGCCGTATGCGCTGACCAACCATGTGCACGAGCGCGAGGTGTCGGTGCAGCTGGGCGTGGCTGTGGAGTTCATGCCGCACGTCGCACCGCATTTCCGTGGCATCACCCTTACTGCCAACCTGTGGCTGAACCGCGTGCAGACCCGCGATCAGATCGTCGAGCGCTTCCAGCAGGCCTATGCCGGCGAGCCACTGATCGAAGTGGTGGATGAAGCCCCCTGGGTCAGCCGAATCGCTGGCCGCCACGGTGCCCAGGTCGGTGGGTTCACGCTGGCCCCGGGCGGCAAGCGGGTGGTCGTGGTTGCTACCCTGGACAACCTGCTGAAGGGCGCGGCCACCCAGGCCATGCAGAACCTCAACCTCGCGCTGGGCATCGACGAACTGACGTCGATCCCGCACTGAACCCGCATCCCGGAGCCCCCATGGCAGACCTTCTTTGGCAAAAGCCCGGCGTCGCTGTCGACGCCCAGATCCAGACTTTCCTCGCCGGCGACGACGTGATCCTCGACCGTGAGTTCTTCCTGCATGACATCGCCGCCAGTGCCGCGCATGCGCAGGGCCTGCAGCACATCGGCATCCTCAGCGCCGACGAACTGGCGGGCCTGCTGCGCGAGCTCGACATACTGGCGCAGGACTTCCGCCAAGGCCGCTTCGTGCTGGATACGCAGTACGAAGATGGCCACTCGGCGATCGAGGCGCGCCTGACCGAACGCCTGGGCGATGCCGGTCGCAAGATCCACACCGGTCGCAGCCGCAACGACCAGATCCTGGTCGCCACGCGCCTGTGGTTGAAAGAGAAGCTGCAGCGCGTCGCCCAGCTCAGCGCCGAAGTGGCCAAGGTTGCGCTGGACCGGGCGCAGGCCGAGAAGGATCTGCCGATTCCCGGTTACACCCACATCCAGCGTGCCGTGGTGTCCTCGGCGGGCATGTGGTGGGCCGGCTGGGCCGAGGCCTTCATCGACAACGCCACCCGCGCGCGCGACACCCACGCGCTGATCGACGCCAACCCGCTCGGCACTGCCGCCGGCTACGGCGTCAACCTGCCGCTGGACCGCGAGCACACCACGGCGGCGCTCGGCTTCGCACGCATGCAGGTCTCGCCGATCTACGCGCAGCTGTCGCGCGGCAAGTTCGAGCTGGCAGCGCTGGAAGCGCTCGGTGGCGCCACGTTGGACCTGCGCCGCATCGCCTGGGACCTGTCCCTGTTCACCAGTGCCGAGTTCGGCTTCGTGGCCTTGCCGGCGCAGTACACCACCGGTAGTTCGATCATGCCCAACAAGCGCAATCCGGACGTGATCGAACTGATGCGTGCAACGCATGCCAGCGTTGCGGCCGCACGCACCGAGATCGAGCAGCTGCTGTCGTTGCCGTCGGGCTACCACCGCGACCTGCAGTCGTCCAAGGGGGCCATCTTCCATGGCTTCGGGCGCGGCCTGGCCGCGCTGGAACTGCTGCCGGCATTGCTGGGCAACCTGGAATGGCGTGATGACAGGCTGCGCGCAGCGATCGACTCGGGCATGTATGCCACCGACCTCGCGGTGGAGGCCGCGGTTGCGGGTGTACCGTTCCGCGAGGCCTACAAGGCGGCCGCGGCGGGCGCAGACAGCGCAGGGCAGGGACGTACCCCGGAAGGAAGCCTGGCCGCGCGCGTGTCGCCGGGTTCGGCTGCCGATCTGCGCCTGGACGAGCTGCGCACACGCTGGCAGGCGCTGTCCTGATGAGCGCGGTCAGCACCTCCACGGCCCGGCACTACACCTGGGGGGGGCGTTGCGACGGCTGGCACCTGCTGGATGTGCCGGACCTGAGCGTGATCGAAGAGAGGATGCCACCGGGTACCGCCGAGGCCCGCCATCGCCACCTGCGTTCGCGGCAGTTCTTCCGCGTGCTGGAAGGCGAGGCCGTGCTGGAACTGGATGGCACCGCGCACGTGCTGCGCAGCGGCGACGGGCTGCATGTGCCACCGGGCGCCGCGCACCAGATGCGCAACACTTCGGCGGCTGACGTCCATTTCCTGGTGGTTTCAGCACCGCACAGTCACGGTGACCGTGAACCCGTTCCGCTGGAGAATCCGCAATGAGCACCGTGTACCTGGTCCTGGCCATGCGCCGACCGGATTTCAATGCCGCAGCCGTGCAACCGCACCGCGACTTCCTCGATGCTCTGCGTGAGCAGGGCCGGCTGCAGCTGACCGGCGGTTTCGCCGATGGCAGCGGCGGCGCCTACGTGCTGTGCAACGTGGAAAGCCTGGCGCAGGCGCAGGCCATCGTCGCCACCGACCCGCTGGTGACGATGCAGGCCTCCGACCTGACCGTGCACGAATGGAACACCCGCTGAGGCCCTGATCGATGACCCTGCATGCTCCCCACGTCGCCTCGCCGTTCCCCGAACAGGCGCTGCCGCCGTGGCGGCGTGCGGTGCTGAAGGTCGGCAGCAGCCTGCTCGCGGCCGATGGCGGCGGCCTGTCGCCGCGCCACGCGCTCGGCCTGGCGCAGTTCGTTTCGGCCAACGTGCTGGCCGGGCGCGAGGTAGTGATCGTTTCGTCGGGTGCGGTCGCTGCCGGGCGCGCGATCCTGCCGCGGGCCGATGAACCCGGTGCGGCAATGGCCGCCCGGCAGGCCCTGGCAGCGCTCGGCCAGGCCCAGCTGATCGGTCTCTGGCAGCGCTTCTTCGAGCGCCCGGTGGCGCAGGTGCTGCTGACCCACGACGATCTGCGCAACCGCCGGCGCTACCTCAATGCGCGCGCCACGCTGACTGAACTACTGCGCCTGGGCGCGCTGCCGGTGGTCAACGAGAACGACACCGTGTCGGTGGACGAGCTCAAGCTTGGAGACAACGACAATCTGGCCGCGACGGTGGCGGCACTGGTCGATGCCGATGCGCTGTTCATCGCCACCGATATCGACGGGTTGTTCAGTGCCGACCCGCGGACAGTGGCCGATGCGCGGCCGCTGCACGACGTGCCGGAACTGAACGAGCAGGTGCTGGCGATGGCCGGTGGCGCCGGCTCGCGCGCCGGCACCGGCGGCATGCGAACCAAGCTGGAGGCGGCAGCCAAGGCCGGTCGCCTCGGCATGGAGACTTACCTGTTCAATGGCCGCAGCGGCGAAGTCGTGCGCGCGCTGGCGCAGGACCGCCTGTTCGGGACCCGTATCCGCGCCGCGCGCAGCCGCGAGGCGGCCCGCAAGCACTGGCTGCGGCACGCACCGCTGGCCGAGGGCGCGATCCTGATCGATGCAGGTGCCGCGCAGGCGATGCGCGAGAAGGGGGCCTCGCTGCTGCCCGGTGGCATCACCGGCGCGGAGGGCGGGTTCCGCCGTGGTGACATGGTGCAGGTGTGCTGGAATGCGCCGCAGGGCCGTGTCTGCGTTGCCCGAGGTGTAAGCCAGTACGCGGCCGACGACGTACGACGCATTGCCGGCCGTCATTCGCGCGACATCCAGGCCGTGCTCGGCTACAACTATGGTGGCAGTGTCGTCCATCGTGACGACCTGGTGCTGCCCTGATCCGTTTGAAGGACACCCTCATGAGCGACATCGAAACGCAGGCGCGCGCCTGCCGTGACGCGGCCCAGATCGTTGCCGGCCTTGGCAGCGAGGCGCGCCGTACGCTGCTGCTGGCGATGGCCCAGGCGTTGGAAGTGAACGCGGGGCGGATCCTGGCCGGCAATGCGCGTGACCTCGCCGCCGCGCGCGACAAGGGCGTTGGCAGTGCGATGCTCGATCGCCTCGCACTGGATCCGGCGCGTCTGTTCGCGATGGCCGAGGCCGTGCGCGAGGTGGCCGCGTTGCCCGATCCGGTCGGCCAGGTGACCCGCGACGACATGCGCCCGAACGGCATCCGCGTGCAGAAGGTGCGCGTGCCGCTGGGCGTGATCGCGATGATCTACGAGGCGCGGCCGAACGTGACCGCCGAAGCCGCCGCGCTGTGCCTGAAAGCCGGTAATGGCGTGACCCTGCGTGGCGGTTCCGAAGCGATCCATTCCAACACCGCCATTGCCCAGGCGCTGGCCGGCGCCCTGCAGGCCAACGGCGTGCCACCGGCCGCGGTGACCGTGCTGACCGACCTGCGCCGTGAAGCGATGCTGGAGCTGCTGCAGCTGCACGAGCTGATCGACCTGGCGATCCCGCGTGGAGGCGAAGGCCTCATCCGCTTCGTCGCCGAACATGCACGGGTGCCGGTGATCAAGCACTACAAGGGCGTCTGCCATCTGTTCGTGGATGCGAGTGCCGATCCCGGCAAGGCCATCGACCTGCTGGTGGACGGCAAGTGCAGCCGCCCGGCGGCCTGCAATTCGCTGGAGACCCTGCTGGTGCATCGTGATGTGGCCGGAACGTTCCTGCCGCGGGTGGCGCAGGCACTGGGCGAACGTGGCGTGCAGCTGCGCGCCGACGAGCGTGCGCAGCCGTTGTTGCCGGGCAGCACCAGGGCCACCGTGGATGACTATGCCGCCGAGTTCCTCGACCTGGTGCTGGCGGTACGCGTGGTCGATGACCTCGACGCCGCCATCGCGCATATCCGGACCTACACCTCCGACCACACCGAGGTGATTGCCACCGAGGATCCCGGCCATGCCGAGCGCTTCGTCAATGCACTGCGTTCGGCGGTGGTGATGGTCAATGCCTCGTCGCGCTTTTCCGATGGCGGCCAGCTCGGGCTGGGCAGCGAGATCGGCATCTCCACCACGCGCCTGCATGCCTATGGCCCGATGGGACTGGAGGCACTCACGGTCGAACGCTTCGTGGTGCGCGGCGAAGGGCAGACCCGCAGCTGAACAGCAAGGCCACCGGGCATGGCCCGGTGCTACCGCCCCCCGTCGGGCAGCGCCGGGTGATGCCCGGCGAAACCCGGATTCACACCACCTCGCGGCGGATGCCCACCGGGCGCGCGTGATCATCCATGTGCAGGGTTGCGGCCTTGCAGCCCACCAACCGTTCGGCCAGGCCGGTGCTGGCGCCCAGATCGGCCGCTACCTCGTTGAGGGTGGCGAGTGGCTGTGGCAGGCGACGATCCTGGCCGCGGAAGCGCGCGCGATTGTATTCGGCCCAGGTGATCAGCAGCAGCGACGCGCACAGCAGCATCAGCGGCAGGGCCACCAGCACATACGGGTCGAACTGGTTCTGGCGTTCATACAGCTGCTGCCAGGCCAGCTGCCCGCCGACAAGCCATGAAAACAGCGTGACCAGCGGCGCCCACAGGTAGAAGTAGAACCCCCAGAATGCGATCGTCACGAAGCCCCAGGCGGTACGCTGGAAGCGTGGCTGGCGATGCGGCTTGCGGATCATCCGCGAGTCGAAGCGGTTGGACGGGCGTTGTGCGTTCATCGGATTCCCCGGTCGGGACTGGTCCAGGTGGCGCGCCTGCTGCGACGGCGCAGCAGTGTCTTCGGCAACGCCACCAGGGTGGTGGAAAGGCTGATCAGCCAGTACGCCATCGGATACCAGATGACCCAGAAGTAGTTGCGTCCAATCTGTGTTTCGTACCTTCGGTCGATGATCAGGCTGCTGGCGAACTGCAGCAGGCAGACCAGCGCCAGGATCACGCCGTGCCACTGCGGAAGCAGGCTGGCGATGTAGAGTTGCGGGGGCAGGTCGATGAACTTGCCCAGTGCCCAGAGCACCACGATGAACAGCATGGTGTAGGCCCAGATCACGCTCAGCACGTATTCCAGCAACACGCCCCACATGCGCCGCTCCTTCCAGTGCAGCAGCGAGCGCGCATGGCGCAGCATCACTTCAACGCCACCCTGCGCCCAGCGCAGCCGCTGCCGCCACAGGCCTTTCAGGGTTTCCGGCATCAGGATGAAGCACAGGGCGTTGGGCTCGTAGCGGATATCCCAGTGCGCGCGCTGCAGGCGCCAGCTGATGTCGATGTCCTCGGTGACCATGTCATCCGACCACCAGCCCACCTGGTGCAGGGCGGTACGCCGGAAGCCGGCAATCACTCCGGAAATGGTGAAGATGCGCCCGTACACGCGCTGCGCGCGCTTGATCATGCCGATGATCGAGGAGAACTCAGCGACCTGCAGGCGGCCGAGCAGGGTGGAGCGGTTGCGGATGCGCGGATTGCCGGTGACCGCGCCGACCCGGTTGCCACTGACCAGGTGCCAGACCATCCAGTGCAGCGCGTGCTCCTCCAGCATCGCGTCGCCGTCGATGCACACCAGGTACTCCGAACGCGCCGCCAGCGCACCCATGCGCAGGGCGTTGGCCTTGCCCAGGTTGCGGTCCAGGTGCAGCACCCGCAGCCGCGGATGCTTCGCGGCCAGTGCATCCAGGCGGGCGCCGGTATCGTCGCTGCTGCCGTCGTCGATGGCGATCACTTCGTAGTCGGCCGGATAGCGCTGCGCCAGCGCAGAGCCGAGCGTGTCGTCCAGGTTCTCCGATTCGTTGTGGCAGGGAATCAGCAGGCTCGCGAAGGGAGGCTCGACCATCAGCGGTGGATCGTTGCGCGGGCGCGAATATCGTTCGCGGCGGAAGTAGTAGTACAGGCCGCCGGACATCCAGAAGAACGCCATGACCATCGGGTAATAGAAGGCGAACTGGAACAGGATCTGCAGGAGCGGATGCATGTCCACGTCACTTCTCCGGGTACGGGAAGTTGCCGGCGGACATCGCCGCACGGGCATCGTGGGTGGAGGGCTGGTCGGCGATGAAATCATCCGGGTACCAGGCGAAATGGTGCACTCCCTGCGCCTGCAGCTGGCGGATCTGCGCGCGCAGGCGCGTGGCGGGTATCGGCTGGCCGCTGCGCCAGTCCACGGTCTGCAGCTCGAACAGCGTGTGTTGCAGCTGCGGGTCATGCGTTCGTACCGCGGCCAGCAGCTGATCGAGCCAGCGCTCGGGGTGCTTGCTCCCTTCCATCCAGGGCATCGCCATCAGCGCAGTCTGGTCGTAGGCCTTGTTGAACAGGTCCAGGCGCTGCGCGAACCAGGCTTCGCTCTGCGGGTTCAGTACCGGCTCGGCATACAGGTTGCGCACCGTGGCCAGCTTCGGCCGCCACCGTTGCGCGCTGTCGCGCAGCGCCAGGGTGAAATCGATCAGCGCCCGCGTACGCGCGTCGCCGCCTCCGGCGGCCAGCGCCGGCAGCTCGCTGTCGCGCAGGTAGCCGTCGTCATGGAACAGCAGGCCCTCGAAGTAGGAGTTGACCGCCAGGTCCTCGTAGATGTCGAGCATGATCCGGCGGGCCTCCGGCCGGGTGAAGTCCAGCCGGTACATGCCGTCCGCCTCGCCGTTGTGGATCGCCAGTGCCGTGCGCCTCGCGGGGTCGGGCAGCTCGAAGCCGAGCACCGGCAACCATGCGTAGACCTTCACCCCTGCGCGGGATTTCAGCTGCCAGGCGACGCGGCTGAACAGGTCCGCGCGCATCGGCATGTGCCGGTTGGGGAAGTACAGCGCATCGGCGGTGTTGTTGCCGTCCGGGTCGGCGAACGCCTGCAGGTAGACATGGGTCGGGGCGATGCGCTTGACCCGCTCGATCAGGGCATCAAGGTTGCGTGCCTGCTGGGCCGGGTCCGCGTCGTAGACAGCATCCAGGTCGATCTGCAGGGCGCGGATGCCGTCGAGCGCGATGTCCCGGCGCAACTCGTAGGCCAGTCCTTCCACGGTCGGGTTGTCGCTGACGAGGAAACGCGCCAGTCCGTGCAGGTCGCTGGCCACCGGCGTGCTGCGGCCTTCCAGGTCGAACGAAACCGCCATGCCCAGCTGCTCGGCGATATCGTTGCTCAGCTGGTTGTAGGCGGCATAGGGCCAGACGATGGCACGCGGGCGCACGCCAAGATGCATCTGGATGCGCTCGACGCTGCGCTGGAGATCGGCGCGCAGCCGCTGCCCGTACTCGGCTTCGGTTTCATAGCTGCGCGTGGCCGGATTGTAGATGCGGGTCACCACGGCGGGCGTGGAATTGCCTTGCGGATTGGCAAGTACGCCGTGATGCAGGTTGTCGGTATGGCTGGCCACCTCGATCAGGCCGCTGTCGTGCATCTGCTTGAGCTGCGCCCAGGTCAGGAAGTCGTCGTGGCCGAACGGGCGGTAGCCGTAGTCGATGGTGCGCCCGGCGGGCATGTCCACATAGTCGGTGATCACCGCTACCAGGGCCGGATAGCGATACGCCTGCAGCAGCGGGAAGGCCTTGTCGTAGACGCTGCGCAGGCCGTCGTCGAAGGTCAGCAGCACCGGCTTCGGGGGCAGCACGGCGCGGCCCTTCGAGGCGTCGATCACCTGCGACAGCGACACCGGGTGATACCCGTGCGCGCCCAGCCAGTCCAGGTGCGCGGCGAAGTTCTGCGTGCTCACCGCATAGGTATCGGCGTCGCCCTTGGCGGCTACCTGGTCGCGGATATCGTGGTAGCTGAGGATCAGCAGGCCATTGTCGATTGCGTCGAGCTGGACGGCCTGCTGCGCGGTGGCCGGTGCCGCGCCGGCCAGCAGCAGGAACACGATCAGTTGCAGGATGCGGGCCATGTCAGTCTCCCCAGCGCAGTGCGGCTTCGAAGCCGATATGGCGCTCGCGGTGGCCGTCGTAGACGGGCCGCGACCAGCGCACGCCGTACTCGAACACGCGGCCCGGGCCGAACTGCCACTCGTGCAGGTAGGACACCGAAGGCACCAGCGCGCTGCCATGGCCGTCCTGCCAGTAGTCGCCCAGCGAGACGGTCAGCCGGTGCCGGAAATGCCGCTCGTAGTGCCGCCACAGCTGCTGGTCGATACGCAGGCCGATCTCGACCATGCGGTCGCGCGCCGGATTGAAGTAAGGCGCATCGTCACGGCTGCCGCGGCTGGCGTAGGCGCTGGCCAACCCATCGATCAGCCAGCGCGGGCGGGTCAGCAGGCGCTGTTCCAGGGCCGTGCCGAACAGTTCGCGATGGTTGCCATCCTCGTAGCGGAAGCGGCTGGCGCCGAAGGTCCAGTGGGTACGTTCGCTGCGCCGGTAGGCGACCTGGGCGCCCACGCTGTCGGCGGTGATGCCGGCGGCCCGTGCCTGCATCGAGGCTTCCGGGTCGTTGCGCGCGGCCACCAGCCCGGCATGCCACGCGTCGTTGAACTGCCAGCCGACGCCCACGCGCAGGCCGGTATCACCGATGTGGTCATTGGCACGCAGTACCGCCGCTTCCGCGTCCAGTCGCCCGAAGCGGTAGCGCACGCCGGCGCCCAGCCACAGCGGGTCGATGCGCTGGTCCTGGAAGTCGACCGAGCGCCGTTCGGCGAGGGCGAACAGCCGCCAGCGGTCGTCAAGCACCGGCGTCTGCACTTCCATGCCGTAGCGCCGGTCGTTGTTGCCCAGGGGCGAAATGCCGCCGCCGCCGGAGCTGCGGCCGATGTCGGTCCATGCCTTCAGCTGCCACCCGCGATGCGCGCGCCAGGCCTGGTCCATGCGGCGGACGGCAGGCTGGGTGGGATAGCGTGCAACCAGATCGTCGTGCAATGGCCGCGCCAGGTCATCGCGCTGCAGCGCGACATAGGCCTCTTCCATGCCCAGCCTGGCTTCGATGTCGCGCGGGTCCAGCACATGCGCCATCTGCTGCCGCTGCAGCGCCCTGCGTGGCCAACCGCGCATCATGTACACGCTGCCCAACGCGCTCTGCAGGCCGCCGTTGCCCGGCGCAATGTCGACCATCGACTCCAGGTCGCGTTGTGCGGTGGGCAGGTCACCGCTGTAGGCGCGCACCATGGCCAGGTTGAGGTCGGCTTCGTAACGCGACCAGTTCGCATATGGCGACTTGCCGTTGCTCCAGCGCCATGGTGGCTCCTTGTCGTGCCATGCCTGCAGCAGGTCGATGGCCTTTTCCTGCTGTTCGCTTTCCAGGTAGGCATAGGCCAGTTCCGAGCGCGAGGCATCGCGCGTGGGGTCGCCGGCCACGGCCGCCTGCAGCACCGGAATGGCTTCCTCCGGATGCAGGGTGCCCATCAATGAGTCCCCGACGGCAGGCAGCACGTAGTCGGGAAGGGAGTGGCCTTCGGCCTGCAGTGCGCGGGCTTCCTCGCGTACCTCCGCGTGACGACCCAGCCGGTTGAGCAGGATCAGCCGGTCCATGCGGATTCGCAGGGGGGCCTGGCCGGGGGGCGTGCCTTCGCGGCCCAGGTAGCGCTGCATGCGGGCCAAGGTGGATTCGGCTTCTTGCAGGCGACTGTCTTCGCTGCTGCTGTAGGCCAGGCTCCAGGCCACCAGCTTGGCCAGATAATCGCCTTCCAGGCGTTGCCTCTGGGCCTCATCGAACAGCTCTGGGCGCTGCTGGTACAGCTCCCAGGCGCGCCAGGCGTTGCCGATGTCACCCAGGGTCAGCACGCGCAGCTTGAACAACAGGTCGTCGTTGGGCTGTTGTTGGCTGGCACGCTCGATTGCGCCCAGCGCATCCAGCCAGCGCGCCTGGTCGCGATAGCGGCCGATGTCGGCCAGGGCCGCGTCGCGATCAGGCGCGGCGGCGCTGCTGGCCCAGGCCAGGGGAGTGCAGGCGAGGCCGACGCAGAGCGCCAGCCGACAGTGAACGACCATTGAGGACCCCCTTGGCTTCCGAACCAGACACCCTGTGAAATGTGACGCACATCACATGCCAGCTTTCGGCGTGGCCGTGTCCTGCGTCACTCCCTTCGTGCATTCCCGTCCCTCAGGACGGGTACAACCCGGACAGCGACTGCAATGTCTTGTCTGAAAACGAGAGTCCCCCGCACACCTGGTGGTGGCTCGGGCGGCGCCGCCGCCCCCATGCCCGATGCCGGCACGCGGCAAGGATGGGCATTCCTGGTCACTATCCGCCCGGATTTGTCAATCCGGCGTCAAAATCCCCCCATGGGCTGACAAGCGGTAGCCGGGCGGTCGATGGTCCCGCCCGGCCTACCAGAGGTCTTCCAGCTTGCGCGGCTTGCACGCCACCCACGATGCGCACAGCATCAGCGTGGCGCAGCTGAACAGGAAGCTGAACGGAATCATCCAGCCGTCGCTGACGGTGTGCAGCCAGCCGACCAGGAACGGCCCCAGGCAGCTGAAGGTGTAGCCCACGCCCTGCATGAAGCCGGACAGCGCGGCCGAGCCGGTGGGGGTGCGGGTGCGCAGGTTGATCAGGGTCAGGGCCAGCGGGAACGTGGACGGGCCGACGCCGAGCAGGCAGGCCCACAGCAGCGGAGCCTTCATCGGTGCCAGCAGCAGGCCGGCGAATGCGATCACGAACGACGAATAGCCGATCAGCACCAGCGGGAACGGGTTCTGCATGCGTACCGCCATCGACGGAATGACCAGCGACGGCAGCAGGCCCAGCGCCGAGAACACCGCCACCATCACGCCGCCGAACGCGGGCGTGCCACCGGCCTCGACCACGATGCGCGGCAGCCAGGTGAACATCGAATAGGTCATCAACGAGGTCATGCCGAACATCAGCGTCATGCTCCAGCCCAACGACGTGCGCCATACCTTGCCGTGTGGCTGCGCGGTGGGGTCGGCGGCATCGGCCTGCGGCCTGGGTGCGCGCGTGGCCAGCAGCAGCCACGGCAACGCCGCGGCCAGCGCCAGCAGCGCCCACATGCCCAGTGACACGCGCCAGCCGGCGGCATTGGCCACCGGCACCGCCAGCAGCGCCGGCAGCATCGTGCCCAGCTGCAGCACGCTGATGTACAGCGTGCTCATGGTGCCGACCTTGTTGGCGAAATAGCGCTTCACCAGCGGTGGTACCACCACGTTGCCGATGCCCATGCCGGCCAGCGCCACGACCGAGCCGAACAGCAGCGTGCCCACGTTGCCGGCGCTGGAGCGCAGCAGCAGGCCGGCCATCGCCATCACCATCGCCAGCAGGGTGGTGCGTTCCAGGCCGAGGCGCCGCGCCAGGGCCGGGGTGGCCACGCCGAACACTGCGAACGACGCGGTGGGCAGCATGCCCAGCACACCGGTCATGGTGGTGCCGAAGCCGAATTGCTGGCCGAGCACATCCAGCAGTGGCGTGATGGACGTGACCGCGGTCCGCAGGTTGACCGCTGCCAGCAGGATGGCCGCGAAGGCGAGGACGCGGCCGCGCAGCAGCGACGGCGGATCGGAAGGGGAGGAACTCATCGGTGGTCCTTGCAGGTGCCGCATGCCGAGGTGATGGCACGGGCGCCGGCATCGGGCGAGGCCGATGCGGCAGGTGGGAGAGGCGGCCATTGTACGTGGCTGGCCCGCAACCGCATCGGCAAAGGCCAGGAACGCCCGCCTGCAGGCATCGATCAGGCGCGCGGCGCAGGCACAAAAAAACCCGGAGGACCGTGGAGTCTTCCAGGCATTCTTGGTGACCACCGGAGTGGTCGGGGAGACAGGATTCGAACCTGCGACCTCTACGTCCCGAACGTAGCGCTCTACCAGACTGAGCTACACCCCGAAGGGAGCCGCCTATTCTAGCGATTCACCCCGATGGCGGCAAGGGGTGAACGCCGTTTACTGCGTACTGCCGGAGCAGGTACTCCAGGGAACAAAAAAGCCTGGACGACTTCACCAGGCTTCAATGCGACCACCGAAGTGGTCGGGGAGACAGGATTCGAACCTGCGACCTCTACGTCCCGAACGTAGCGCTCTACCAGACTGAGCTACACCCCGAAGGAGCCGCCTAAGATACCGTGTGAAGGCCAAGGCGGCAAGGTTTTTTTACCGCTCAGCGGCGATTTTCCTTCTCGAGGCGGTTCTGTTCGCGGGCTTCGAACCACATGCCGTTGAGGATGGCCACGGTCGAGGCAAGGCCGGCGCCGAGAATCCAGGCGAAATACCACATGTTGTCTTCTCCTTCATTCCGGGTAGGTGCCGACCGTTGGTCGGCACACGTGCAAGCAATCAATACGCGTTCGGGTTGTTGCCCATTTCCTCGCTGGTGGTCTTGCCCTTCAGCACGCGATACACCCAGGTGGTGTAGGCGAGGATGATCGGCAGGAACACCACGGTGGCCAGCAACATGATCCACAGGGTCAGGTGGCTGGACGAGGCATCCCACACGGTCAGGCTGGAAGTGGGCTGGCTCGAGGACGGCAGCAGGAACGGGAAGATGGCGAAACCGACGGTCAGGATGATGCCGGCGATGGCCGCACCCGAAGCGATGAAGGCCAGGCCGCCGCGACGCGCCCGCAGCAGCACCGCGCTGGCCAGCAGGCCGGCCAGGCCGAGCAGCGGGGCCAGGATCGTGGCCGGCATCGCGCTGTAGTTGCGCATCCAGCCGCCGGCGGCGCCCAGCTCGGCGCTCTTCAGTAGCGGATTGGTCGCGCCATCGGTCACCACCTGCGAGGTGATCTGGTAGCCCGGCAGGCCGAAGGCCACCCAGGCGCCGCCTGCGGCGAACAGTACGAAGGCGATCACCGCAGCGAGGCTGCCGAAGCGGGCCGCACGCTCGGCCACCGGCCCGCTGGTCTTCAGCACCAGCATCGCCGCACCATGGGCGACCAGCATCGATACGCTGAGCAGGCCGGCCAGCAGCGCGAACGGCATCAGCAGGCCGAAGAACGAGCCGGTGTAGAAGATGCGCATGCTGTCATCGAAGTGGAATGGCACGCCGAGCAGCACGTTGCCGACGGCCACGCCCATGATCAGCGCCGGGATGAACCCGCCGATGAACAGCGCCCAGTCCCAGGTGCTGCGCCAGCGCTCGCTGGGCATCTTGCTGCGGAACTTGAAGCCGACCGGGCGCAGGATCAAGGCGAACAGGATCACGAACATCGCCAGGTAGAACCCGGAGAAGCTGACGGCGTACAACGGCGGCCAGGCAGCGAAGATCGCACCGCCACCCAGGATCAGCCACACCTGGTTGCCTTCCCAGACCGGGCCGATGGTGTTGATCACCAGCCGGCGCTCGGCATCGTTGCGGGCGACGAAGGGCAGCAGGGTGCCGACGCCGAGGTCGAAACCATCCATCACGGCAAAGCCGATCAGCAGGATGCCGAGCAGCAGCCACCAGATAACGCGCAGCGTGGTGTAGTCCAGAAGAATGAAATCCATCGTGGTTCTCCTGCCTCAGGCCTGGCCGGCGGCGGGCGCCGAGGCATTGTGGGAAGCATGTGGCTGGGGCGACTGCAGCGACGGCAGCAGTTCGTCCGGGCCCTTGCGGATCGCCTTGAGCATCAGCTTGATCTCGACCACGATCAGCGCGGTGTAGATCGCGGTGAAGCCGGCCAGCGTCAGCACGATTTCATGCAGGGCCAGGCCCGATGCCGCATAGAAGGTCGGCAGCACGCCGTCGACGGCCCACGGCTGGCGGCCGTACTCGGCCACGAACCAGCCGCATTCGATCGCGATCCACGGCACCGGCAGGGTCCACAGGGCGAGCTTGAGGAACCAGCGCTTGTCCTGGAAGTTGTTGCGGCACGAGAAGTAGAACGCCAGTGCGAAGAAGGCAATCAGGTAGAAGCCGAGGCCGGCCATCACGCGGAACGTCCAGAACAGCGGCATCACGCGTGGCACGGTATCCATCGCCGCCTGCGAGATTTCCTGCGGGGTGGCGTTGAGGATGTCCTCGCGGTACCGCTTCAGCAGCAGGCCGTGACCCAGGTCCTGCCAGTGGCGATCGAACATCTCGCGTGCTTCGGTGTCGTTCCGGTTGGCACGCAGGCGCTCCAGTGCCCCGTAGGCCAGCTGGCCACCGCGCACGCGGTGTTCAGCGCGTTCGACCAGTTCCAGGATGCCGGGGATCGGCTGGTCCAGCGAACGGGTGGCGATCAGCCCCATCAGGTAGGGGATCTTTACCGCATAGTCGTTCTGGTGGGTGTCCTGGTTCGGAATGCCGAAAGCGGTGAAATCGGCCGGCGCACGCTCGGTCTCCCACATCGCTTCGATCGCGGCCAGCTTCATCTTCTGGTGTTCGCTGGCGGCGTAACCGCTCTCGTCACCCAGCACCACCACCGACAGCGAGGACAGCAGGCCGAATGCCGCCGCCACCGCGAACGAACGGCGGGCCAGGTCCCGGTGCTTGCTGCGTAGCAGGAACAGCGCGCTGATCGACATCACGAAGACTGCGCCGGTCACGTAGCCGGCACTGACGGTATGCACGAACTTGGCCTGCGCCACCGGGTTGAACACCACGGCCATGAAGTCGACCACCTCCATGCGCATGGTGTCCGGGTTGAACACCGCGCCGGTCGGGTTCTGCATCCAGCCGTTGGCAACCAGGATCCACACCGCCGACAGGTTGGTACCCAGCGCCATCAGCCAGGTGACCGTCAGGTGCTTGACCTTGCTCAGGCGGTTCCAGCCGAAGAAGAACAGGCCGACGAAGGTGGCTTCGAGGAAGAACGCCATCAGGCCTTCGATGGCCAGCGGCGCACCGAAGATGTCACCCACGTAGTGGCTGTAGTAGGACCAGTTCATGCCGAACTGGAATTCCATGACGATGCCGGTGGCAACGCCCATGGCGAAGTTGATGCCGAACAGGACGCCCCAGAACAGGGTCATCCTGCGCCAGATGTCCTTGCCGGTCATCACGTACACGCTTTCCATGATGGCCACCATGAAGGACAGGCCGAGGGTGAGCGGTACGAATAGGAAGTGGTACATCGCGGTCAGCGCGAATTGCAGCCGCGACAGTTCTACGACTGTCTGATCAATCATGGCCTGGCTACCTCGTTGGATAGTGCCGTTGCAGGTGGCGGGAAGGGTGGTCTACGACGTGAATGATGTGACCGACTACTTCAAACAGCCTTGATCCAGATCAATGTATGAATGGGTGCCTTGGTCGATCGTATGCCAACCTGATGAAGACTGCGACCGCCGGCCGCAGGGGGAGGGGCGTGCCTGCGCCTACAATGCCGTGTCGCCCCTGTTGCCCGTGAAGACCCCTTGAGCGCTGCCGAAACGACCCCTGACAGCCTTTCCCCGGAAGAAGGCACCCGCCAGCGGCGTGAACGTACGGCCTGGCTGGCCGACCTGGCACGCTCGGCCCCGGGCCGCCAGCGTCTGGCGGCCCTGTGCATCTGCCTGTCCGGCGCATTGCTGGTCGGCCAGGCTGCCGCCATCGCCTGGCTGGTGCAGCAGGTTCTGGTGGAACGGACGCCACTGGCATCGGGCCTGCCGGTGCTGGGTGGGCTGGCGGTGATCCTGGTGCTGCGTACGTTGCTGGGCAGTGCCACCCAGGCCGCTGCCGGTGATGTCGCCGACGCCGCGCGCCTGGCACTGCGCGAGCGCGTGTTCGCCCGCCTGCTCGGCAACGGCCCGCTGTGGCTGCGCCAGCGCCGTACCGGCGAACTGGGCGAGCTGATGCTGCACCACGGTGATGCGATCGAAAGCTACTACAGCGGTTTCCTGCCGGTGCGTACCGAGGTCGTGGTGGTGCCACTGCTGATCCTGGCGGCAGTGGCCTGGGTCGACTGGGTGGTGGCGCTGATCCTGCTCTTCACGGCGCCGCTGGTTCCCTTTTTCATGATGCTGGTCGGCTGGGGTGCTGAAGCCGCCGGCCGCGCCCAGCTGGGTGAGCTGGCCCGGATGAGCGGCCACTTCGCAGACCGCATCAAGGGCCTGGGGCTGCTGCGGCTGTATGGCCGGGGCGAGGCCGAACTGGCCGGCGTCGAGGCAGCTGCGGAGGGCGTGCGGCTGCGTACGATGAAGGTACTGCGCATCGCCTTCCTGTCGTCCACCGTGCTGGAATTCTTTGCGTCGGTCAGCGTGGCGATGGTCGCGCTGTACCTGGGCCTGAGCTATCTGGGCATGATGTCGCTGCACGCGACGGTACCGACGCTGGGGGCCGGCGTGTTCTGCCTGCTGCTGGCGCCGGAGTTCTATGCGCCGCTGCGACGCCTGGCGGCGCATTACCACGACCGCGCCAATGCACTGGCCGCCGCCGCCGAAGTGGAACGCCTGCTGCAGTCGCTGCCCGACGAGCAGGGCCTGATCGAAACCGAGGTGGCACCGCTGGCGGTGGAACCGGCCGAAGCCGCGCTGCCGCCGCTGCAGGCGCAGGGACTGGTGCTGCGCCCGCTGGGTGCACCGCATGATGTACTGCAGGATCTGGACGTCCTGCTGGAACCGGGCCAGCGCTTGGCTCTGGTGGGTCCCAGTGGATCCGGCAAGAGCACGCTGCTGGAAGCCCTGGCCGGCTGGTTGCCGCCCCGGGCCGGCAAGCTGCAGCTGCGTCCCGGCGTGCAGGTGGCTTACGCCAGCCAGCGCCCGTATCTGTTCCATGGCAGCATCGCCGAGAACCTGCGCCTGGCCGACCCCGGCGCCAGCGATGCACGCCTGCGCGCCGTGGCCGAGGCAGCGCAGGTGCTGCAGTTCGCGCAGCGCCTGCCGCAGGGCCTGGATACCGTGATCGGCGAGCGTGGCTTCGGGCTGTCCGGCGGTGAAGCACGCCGTATCGGCCTGGCCCGCCTGCTGCTGCGCGACCCGCAGGTGCTGTTGCTGGATGAGCCCACCGCCTTCCTTGATGCCGATACCGAGTCCGCATTGCTGCGCAGCCTGGCCGCCTATGCACGCGGCCGCAGCGTGGTGGTCGCCACCCACAGCCCGGCCGTGATGGCGTGGGCCGATCGCTGCCTGCTGTTGCCTGAAGGCCGCCTGGTGGAACCGGCACAGGTGGTGCGCGCATGAGCCGTTCGCCCGATTCGCTGCGCGGGGTGTTCCTGCGCCATCGTCCGCGCCTGCTGCTGGCCGTGCTGCTGCTGTGGACCACGATGCTGGCCGGCACTGCATTGCTGGGCCTGTCCGGCGGCTTCCTCACGGCGGCCGCGCTGGCCGGAGCCGCGGGCCTCGGGCAGGGTTTCAATTTCTTCTCGCCATCGGCCGGCATCCGCGGGCTGACCATGGCGCGCATCGTCTCGCGCTACTTCGAAAAGCTGGTCGGCCACGATGCGACCCTGCGCATCGCCCGCGACCTGCGCGTATGGTTCTTCCGCCGCGCGCTGCCGCTTGCACCGGCACGCTTGGGGGCCACGCGCACTGGCGAACTGCTGGCACGCCTGCTGGGTGACATCGGCGAGGTCGATGGACTGCTGGTGAGGGCGATCGGTCCGCTGCTGGCGCTGGGTGCATTGTCAGTGGTTGGCGTTGCCTCGGCGGCGGTGATCCTGCCGCCCGCAGCGGTATTGCTGGCGGCACTGGCGCTGTTGATCGCCTTCGGCGTTCCATGGCTGGGCGTGCGGGGCCATGACAATGAGGAAGCCGATCGCGCCGCGCATCGCGCCGCGCTGCGCACGGCCGCGTTCGAGGGACTGGAAGGAGCGGGTGACCTGGCGGCGCTGCATGCCGACGCCGCCTGGCAGCTGAAGGTGCGGGTGGCCGCCAAGCAGCTGGCCTCGCGGGACCGGCGTCGTCGCTGGCGCCTGATCGCGGGCTCGACCCTGCACGGAGTGGTGGCCGGGCTCGGCCTGGTCGCGATGCTGGCACTGGCGCTGCATGCGGCCGAGCGGCAGCGCATCGCACCGGAAATGGCGGCAGGACTGGTGTTCCTCACCGTGGCGCTGATCGAGCTCTGGGCTGGCATGGGCCTGGCCTGGCAGTCGCTGCAGTCCGGCCGCATCGCCGCAGGCCGCCTGCAGGCCATCGTCGAGCAACCGCCGGTGGTGCAGGATCCACAGGTGGCGCAGCCGGTCCCGGCGGCAGCGCGCGTGCACTGGGATGATGTGCACTTCCAGTGGCCGGGTGCGGCACGTCCGGTGCTGTCCGGGCTGCAGCTGACCCTGGCGCCCGGCGAACGCGTCGCCATCCGCGGTGACAGCGGCAGTGGCAAGACCACGCTGTCGAGCCTGCTGCTGCGGCTGTGGGACCCGCAGCAGGGGCGCGTGACCTATGGCGGCCGCGATCTGCGAGACTTCGCCCAGGCCGACTGGCACCGCCAGCTGGCCTGGCTGCCGCAGAACGCGCCGGTATTCGCCGGCAGCGTGGCCGAGAACCTGCGCTTGGGCGATCCCGGGGCCAGCGACGCGGCGTTGTGGGCGGTACTGCGCCGCGTGCGCCTGGGCGAATGGGCCGAGTGCAATGGAGGCCTGCAGGCGTGGGTGGGTGAGAACGGTGCGACGATGTCGGCCGGCCAGGCGCGACGGCTGGCGTTGGCGCGGGCGCTGCTGCGCAACGCACCGATCCTGCTGCTGGACGAACCGACCGAGGGACTGGACGTGGATACCGCGCGTGCGCTGCTGCAGGACCTTGCGGGCCTGCTCGACGGGCGCAGCCTGTTGATGATCACCCACGACGAGCTGCCCGAAGGCGTGGTCGATGCGCAGTACCGGTTGCGCGATGGGGTATTGCTCCGCGAAGCGTGACGTCGTTGCCCACCACGCCGTCCCCGCGTGGCGTGGATCCACTGTAGAGCCGGGCCCGTGCTCGGCTCCGGACGCAAGTCAGCCGAGCATGGGCTCGGCTCTACAGGTTGGCTATCGCGAAAACTCGCGCAGCAGCACCGCGATCGAGGCCACGTTGGCCAGCACGCACAACCAGAACACCCACTGGAACGCGGCCTTGCGATGCTTGTGGCGGAACAGTGCCTGGCCCAGCAGCGCGCCCGGCCAACCCCCGGCAAAGGCCAGCAGCTGCAGGGTACGTTCGGGAATCCGCCACTGCCTGCGCTGCGCTGCGCGCTTGTCGTGGCCATACAGGCCGAACGATACCGCGCTGGCCAGCAGGCACCAGCCACCCAGCCACAGCGGCAGCATGCCGCTGACCATCAGTGCGGCCAGCGCGCCGAACGCGGCCAGCGCGAGGTTACGCCGCCACGCCACTTACAGCGCGTCGAGGAAGCTGCGCACGGCAGGGCCGAACCGCTCGAAGTCCACCAGGAACGCGTCGTGGCCCTGCGGCGATTCCAGGCCGATGAAGCGCGCATCGGCACCGCCGGCGCGCAGGCCATCGGCCACCTGTTGCTGCTGCTGCACCGGGAACAGGATGTCGGTGTTGGCACCGATCGCCAGCGCTTTTCCCACCTTGATCTTCGCCAGCCCGGCCAGGACATCGCCGTCGGCGTACTCGGCCAGGTCGAACCAGTCCATCGAACGGCTCAGGTACAGGTAGCAGTTCGGATCGAAGAAGCGGACGAAGCGCCGTGCATGGCCTTCCAGGTAGCTTTCCACCTGGAATTCGAGGCCGAACGGATCGTCGTCGGCCTGGTCCGAATCCAGCCGTACGCGGCCGAAGCGCCCGTCCCACTCCAGTGCCGAGCGATAGGTGATGACGCCCAGCTTGCGCGCCATGCGCATGCCGGATTCGGGGTATTCAACGTCATCGTAACGGCCACCATTCCAGCGCGGATCGAGGCGGATGGCCTCGCGCTGCAGCGAGCGGATCGCGATCGAGAACGGCAGTGCCTGTGCGCTGCCGGAGATGTTGATGTGGCTGCGCGCGATGCCTGGATGCAGCAACAGCACGGCCAACGCCGTCATCCCGCCCATCGAATTGCCGATCACGCAAGCCAGCTGCGTGATGCCCAGCGCGCGCACCACCTCGACGGCGGCGCGTGCGCCGTCTTCGATCGACAGTTCGGGGAAGTCCAGGCGGTACGGTTCGCCGGTGGCTGGGTTGAGTGAGGCCGGCCCGGTCGAGCCCTTGCAGCTGCCCAGCGAATTGACGCACACCACGAACCAGCGGCCGGTATCGATCGGCTTGCCGGGACCGACCATCGCCTCCCACCAGCCAGGTGCCGGATTGCCCTCGTTGGCCGCCGCATGCGCGTCCGGCGACAGGCCGGTCACGATCAGGATCGCATTGCCGGCGTCGGCCGCCAGCGTTCCCCAGGTCTCGTAGGCCACGCGTGCGCCGTGCAGGGCGCCACCGCGCTTGAACGGAAACGGCGAGGGCAGGGCGTGGAAGCGGGTGCCAGGCGGGATGAATTCAGTCATGCAGGCATTCTAGCGGGGCCGCATGTGGAGCTGGCGACATGCTGGTTTCCATCGGCGCCCGTATCCACGCATGGCGTGGCTCTACTGTAGAGCCGAGCCCATGCTCGGCTGCCCGGCGCCGGGGACCCGATCGCAGCCGAGCGTAGGCGTAGCTCTACAGGTCATGGAAACCGCAGTTCCACTACGCCCTCATGTGGCAGGCTCACCTTCACCGGAATGCTCTGCAGGTCGTCCTCGCTACGGTTGGCGCTGCCGGTGCGGGATATGCGTGCCAGTACCTCCACGTCGCGGTGTGCAGACAGCGGCGCGGTTGGCATCGGACTGTCAGCGTCGCCCAGCGCGACCGTGGACGGGAAGCCTGCCAGCGGCAGCTTGCGGGCAGCCACCGGCATCGGCGGGCCGCCGACGGCACGGGCCAGCACGAATACCTGGGCGCTGGCTGGCCACTGGGCGTTCTTCAGTGCAGGCAGCTGCACGCGGACCTGCAACAGTGCAGGCGGCGCCGCAGGGGCAGCATCGGGTACCTGGCCGGCGCCCTCACGGGCGATCGCGATCTGCGCTCGCAGCGCCTGTGCAGCGCCCGGCTCCAGCCGCGGCAGCAGGCTGCTCCACACATCCGCGGCCTCGGCATTCCGCCCACGCTGGCGCAGGGCGATGCCCAGCAGCCAGCTGGCACGCTCAGCATCGGGCGCCTGTGCGCGCGCCTGCTGCAACCAGGCCATCGCGGTGTCGTCAAACTGCTTGCCGGCGTCGGCCTGCGCACGCGCCTGTGCCGCTTCGACGAGCACGCCGGGGTCTTCCGGTGCGAGTGCGGCGGCACGCGCGAAAGCGTCCGCTGCGGCTGCAGCGTTGCCCAGTTCGGCCTGCGACCGGCCCAGCAGTGCCCAGCCATCGGCCCGCTGTGGGTCACGCTTCAGCGCCTCCTGCAGGGCCTGCACGCCATCGCGCAGTGTTGCCACCGAGGGTGCCGGCTGCACCTGTGCGGCACGCGGGTCACCGACCAGCAGGTACAGGCACACGCCGCCCACGCCCAGTGCAAGCACGCCCAGCGCGAATCCGCGGCGACCCTGGTGGCGCAACGGCCACAGCACCAGCGCTGCCATCAACGCAGCCACCAGCCCGGCCAGCGTCGGCAGCCAATGGCTCACCATCCGTCTCCTTCATCGGCCTTGCCGGCGGGCGCGACGCCGACCGCACGCCCCCGGCGTCGGACGATGCCCAGCACCACCAGCGCACCGGCGCCGAGTACCAGCAGGGGGCCGCCCCACAGCAGCCAGGTGCCCGGCTGCAGCGGGGGTTGATAGAGCACGAACTCACCGTAGCGCGCCACCAGGAACTGCTTGATCTGTGCGTCGTCGTGGCCCTGCTGCATCAACTGCAACACCTCGCGGCGCAGGTCCTGGGCGATCTGTGCGTTGGAATCGGCCAACGACTGGTTCTGGCACTGCACGCAGCGCAGCTGCGCGGCCAGGTCGTGGAAGCGGCGTTCTTCGGCTTCATCGCGGAACTGCAGCGGCTGCGGATCGTGCAGCGGCTGCTGCGCCAGCGCGGCCAGCGGCAGCATCAGGAGCAGCAACGCCAGCAGCCAGCGCATGGGCTCAGGGCGCCGTGCGAAGGGTGCTGCCGGCATTGCCCTGGGCCTTCTCGATCTTTTCCAGCGCCGGGACCAGTTTTTCATCGACGACCTGCTGGGTCATCGCGCCACTGTATTTCCAGCGCACGATGCCGCTGCCATCGACCAGGAAGGTTTCCGGTGCCGCCGTCACGCCCCAGTCGATGGCGGTACGGCCTTCGACATCGCTGAGCACCACCATGAACGGGTTGCCCAGCTGTTCCAGCCAGTGCAGTGCGTCGGTCGGGTCATCCTTCCAGTTGTAGCCGATCACGCGCACGCGCTTGCTCTCGGCAAAGCGGGTCAGCACCGGGTGCTCCTCGCGGCACGCCGCGCACCAGCTGCCCCAGACGTTCAGCAGGTAGGGGGCACCGCGCAGCTCGTCGCTGCGCACGATCATCTCCGGGTCATGCAGCACCGGCAGCGCGAACGCCGGCGCCGGCTTGTCGATCAGCGCCGACGGCAGCACGTCGCGCTGCGGGTCACCCGATTTCATCACCCCGTAGATCATCAGCCCGAGCAGGCCGAAGAAGAACAGCACGCCGATCACGATGGCTACCGGCGGCAGCGGGCGGGAGGGGCGCGGGGCGGGGGACTCGGACATGGGAACTCCTACGGACGGCGGAAACGGCGGTCGGCAGCGGTGATGAATCCGCCCAGGGCCATCAGCAGCGCGCCCAGCCAGATCCAGCGCACGAACGGCTTGATATGCACCCGGACCGCCCATGCATTGTTGCCCAGAGGCTCGCCCAATGCCACGTAGACATCGCCGTCGAAGCGTGCATCGATGCCGGCCTCGGTCATCACCTGGCCGCCGCTGGCGTACTGGCGCTTCTCCGGATGCAGCAGGGCCAGCTCATGGCCGTCGCGGAACACCCGCAGGTGGCCACGGTCGGCGACGAAATTCGGGCCTTCGCGGTGGTCCACGCCCTCGAAGCGCACTTCATGACGGCCGACCACCAGCTGCTGGCCGGGTGCCAGCGCCACTTCACGCTGCACGTTCAGCGCCTCCACCAGCAGGGCGCCGATGAGGAATACCGCGATGCCGGCGTGGGCGACGATCATGCCAAGCATTTCGGCGGTGAAGCGCCCGTTGCCACGCACGCGCTGCCAGACGAAACGTGCGGTGCCGAGCCCGACCCAGGCCGCTGCGGCGACACCGAGCCCGGCCTTCCAACCATTCTGCGGGGCCTGCCACCACGCCAGTGCGCCGAGCAGCAGCGCCAGCCCCAGCCACGGTGCCAGCAGTGCCACGGCGCGCGCGGGCTGGTCACGCTGCCACTTCACCAGCGGCCCGAACGGCAGCAGCAGTACCATCGGCGCCATCAGCAGCAGGAACAGGCTGCCGAAGTAAGGCGGGCCGACCGAGATCTTGCCCAGCGACAGCGCATCGGCAAGCAACGGGTACAGGGTGCCGAGCAGCACCATCGCGCAGGCGGTGGCCAGCAGCAGGTTGTTGGCCAGCAGCAGGGTCTCGCGCGAGGTGGCGGTGAAGCCACGGCGCGGGTCATCGGCGTCCACGCTGAGCCGGTGGGCACGCAGCGCGTACAGCAGCAGGCTGCCGCCGACCAGCACCGACAGGAACACCAGGATGAACAGGCCCCGTGACGGGTCGGCGGCGAACGAATGCACGCTGGTCAGCACGCCGGAGCGCACCAGGAAGGTGCCCAGCAGTGACAGCGCGAAGGCGGCGATCGCCAGCAGCAGGGTCCAGCTGCCGAAAGTGCCGCGCTTCTCGGTGACGGCCTGCGAGTGGATCAGCGCCGCGCCGACCAGCCACGGCATGAAACTGGCGTTCTCCACCGGGTCCCAGAACCACCAGCCACCCCAGCCCAGCTCGTAGTAGGCCCACCAGCTGCCGAGCGCGATGCCCAGGGTCAGGAAGCCCCACGCGACGTTGGTCCACGGCCGCGTCCAGCGCAGCCAGCGCGCGTCGATGCGGCCTTCCAGCAGCGCGGCCACCGCGAATGCAAAGGGTACCGCGAAGCCCACGTAACCGATGTACAGCATCGGCGGGTGGATGATCAGCCCTGGATCCTGCAGCAGCGGGTTGAGGTCGCGGCCTTCCGGTGGTGCCGGGGCCAGGCGCAGGAATGGGTTGGAGGTGAAGATCAGGAAGGCGAGGAAGCCGACACTGACCACGCCCATCACCGCCAGCACGCGTGCCTGCACGGGGGGCGGCAGGTGCCGCGAGAACAGCGCCACCGCGCCGGTCCACAGCGCCAGCACCAGCGCCCACATCAGCAGCGAGCCCTCGTGCGCCCCCCAGACCGCGGAGTAGCGGTAGATCATCGGCAGCAACGAATTGGAGTTCTCGGCGACGTAGCGCACCGAGAAGTCCTGCTGCACGAATGCGGCGGTCAGCACGGCGAACGCGCTGGCCAACAGCAGCAGCTGTGCGAACGCGGCCGGCCGTGCCACCGCCATCCACGCTGGGTTGTTGCGATGCGCGCCGGCCAGCGGCAGGGTCGCCTGCATCAGCGAAGCCAGCAATGCGCACACCAGCAGGATCTGACCCAGTTCGGGCAGCACTCAGCGCACCTCGGGCGCCGTCACCGGCACGTCATGCTTGCGATGAGCCTCGCCCATCTTGTCGGCCACTTCCTTCGGCACGTACTTCTCGTCGTGCTTGGCCAGCACTTCGTCGGCGACGAAGACGCCATCCAGCAGGCGGCCGCTGGCGACCACCGCAGTGCCTTCGGCGAACATGTCCGGCAGGATCCGCGAGGTGGTTACCGCCAACTGCGCATCGCCGTCGGTCACTTCGAAACGTGCCTCCAGCGAGCCGGCTGGTCGGTTGAAGGAACCTTTCACCACCATGCCGCCAAGGCGGAAGCGCGACTGCGCATCGACATCGCCGCGCAGCACCTCCGATGGCGTGTACAGGTAGGCGATGTTGCGTTCCAGCGCCATCGCCACCAGTGCGGTGGCCAGGCCGGAAGCGAGCAGGGCCAGCAGCACCCAGGCCAGGCGGCGACGCTGTACCGGGGTCATCGTTCCAGCTCCGTCGACAGCGATGCGGCAGGGGGCTGCGCGCCGGTGCGGGCCTGCTGCCGCTGCTGCCGGGACAGTGCCAGGCGGCGTGCCACGCGCAGGCGCAGCCACGACCCGATGGCATCGGCGCCCAGTACCAGCAGGAATACGGCGTAGGCGCCGATCACATAGGGCAGGTGGGTCATGGCCGGGCCTCCCCGGCCGGGCGTGCGGCATCGACGCGGTCGCCGACCCAGGCCTTGCCGGCCTCGCGGTCGAGGTTGTCGGCGCGGGCCTTTGCCAGCACCGAGCCGGCGAACCAGAACTTGGTGCCGATCACCATCCACCACAGTGGCGCGATCATCGCGCTGCTGATCGCCGATTCGCCGAACACGCTGATCGACTGGCGCTGGTGCAGGCCGCCCCACCAGTCCACCGAGTAGCGGATCACCGGCAGCAGGCTGACACCGACGATGGCCAGCAGGCCGGCCGCGCGCGCGGCGCTGCGGCGGTCTTCGATGGCGTGGTACAGGCCGATCACGCCCAGGTACAGGAACAGCAGCACCAGCTCGCTGGTCATGCGCGGGTCCCAGTCCCACCAGGTGCCCCAGGTGCCCTTGCCCCAGATGCTGCCGGTGAGCAGGGTGATCAGGGTGAAGCCTGCACCCATCGGCGCGCATGCCATGGCCAGGATCTCGCAGACCTTGATTCGCCAGACCAGGGCGATGGCGGCATACAGCGCCATCAGCGCGAACACGAACAGGCTCATCCAGGCGCTGGGCACGTGGATGTAGAGGATGCGGAAGCTGTCCAGCTGCTTGGCTTCCGGCGGCACCACCAGCAGTGCCTGCCACATGCCCACCAGAAGCACCGGCACGGCGGCGAGGTAGAACACCCGCGACCAGCGGGCAGCGAAGCGGTCGAACGTAGGAGGCGAACCGAGTTGGTGGAACCAGCGGGCAATCGGATTCATGCGTGGCGGCTATCCAGCAGGGGTGGATTGGCTCTCAGCTCGGTCAACTCAGAGAAATGCGTATTGCAGCGGCGGTGGCCAGTGGCGCCAGTACCAGTGCGACCAGCAGGCCGGCGCCCAGCATCAGCAGCGCACCGACCGGATCCTGCCCGCGCCCGGCTGCCGCCAGGCTGCCCGCGCCGAACACCAGCACCGGCACGTACAGCGGCAACGACAGCAGCGCCACGAGAATACCAGAGCGTCGGATACCCACGGTCAGCGCGGCGACCACGCCACCGATCAGGCTCAGCAACGGCGTTCCCAGCAGCAACGATGCCAGCAACATCGGCAGCTGGTCATGCGGCAGATGCAGCATTTCCGCCAGCAGCGGGCTGACCACGATCAGCGGCAGGGCCGTGGTGGCCCAGTGCAGCAGCACGCGCACCAGCACCAGCCAGGCCAGCGGCACCGGCGCCAGCAGCCATTGCTCCAGCGAACCGTCCTCGGCATCGGAACGGAACAGCGAATCCAGCGACAGCTGTCCGGCCAGCAGCACGGCCAGCCACAGCACCGCACCAGCGGTGGCGGCCAACAGCTGTGGTTCGCGGCCCTGGGCCAGTGCGAACAGCACCACCACCAGCACCGCGAACAGCAGCGGTTGCAGCGCGTCGCCGCGGCGGCGCCAGAGCAGGCGCAGATCGCGCTTGAGCAGGGCGCCGGCGGTTTGCCACAGGCCCGGTTCGGTCCCTGGTGCGATCATGCGGCACCGCCGAGGTCGAGCTGTCGGGTGCGCACCGGTGGTGCGGCATAGGCGCCGTGGGTCGTGACCAGCGCAGCGCCACCGGCGCGCAGGTGGGCCGAGATCATCCGGTTGACCAGGGTAATGCCCTCCAGGTCGAGGTTGGCATAGGGTTCGTCGAGCAGCCACAGCGGCGCCGGCGACAGCCAGATGCGCGCCAGCGCCAGCCGCCGCTTCTGCCCGGCCGACAGATGCCGGACCAGGGTGTCCTCGTGGCCGGCCAGGCCGACGATGGCCAGTGCATTGCCCGGCATCTGGCGTGCGCGGCGCCCGTGCAGCCCGCAAAGGAAATGCAGGTTCTCCAGCGTATCCAGGTCCGGCTTCAATGCCGGCAGGTGGCTGAGATAGGCGACATAGCGCGCCCGCTCGGCATTGCCGGCGGGCTTGCCGTCGATCCGCACCTGCCCTGTACCGGGCCGGGCCAGGCCTGCCAGCACGCGCAGCAGGGTGGTCTTGCCGGCGCCATTGCCGCCCTGCACCAGCAGGGCCTCGCCGGCGTCCACGTGGAAGTCCAGCGGGCCGAACACCGGCTCGTCATTGCGGGAGAAGCTCAGGCCGCTGGCGGCCAGCAATGCAGGGGTGTTCAAGGGCCAGGGATCTTCATGCCGGAGTGCAGGGCAATTGTAGCGGTGAATGCCTGCGGTAGTGCCGGCCGCTGGCCGGCGACCTCGGCCAGCCTGCGACGCTGGGTCGCGCCTGCCGGCCAGCGGCCGGCACTACCGAAGCAGGGATTGCGTAAACTCAGGGGTCTGTCTCCCCATATCCCCAGGCCGATGCAACCCACCACCAAGCTGCCCAAGGTCGGTACCACGATCTTCACCGTGATGTCCCAGCTCGCTGCCGAACACGGCGCGGTCAACCTGGGCCAGGGTTTCCCGGACTTTTCCGCGCCGCAGCGCCTGATCGATGAAACGGCCAAGGCGATGGCTGCCGGCCTCAACCAGTACCCGCCGATGACCGGCGTGGCGCCGTTGCGCCAGGCCATCGCGCAGAAGTCGCGGGACCTGTACGGGGCCACCGTTGATCCGGACACCGAAATCACCGTCACCAGCGGCGCCACCGAGGCCATCTTCAATGCCATCCATGCCGTAGTGCGTGTCGGCGAAGAGGTGATCGTGCTCGACCCCGCCTACGATTGCTACGACCCGCAGATTGAACTGGCCGGCGCCAGGGCCGTGCATGTCCCGCTCGATCCGCAGACCTTCGCCGTGGACTGGGACCGCGTGCGCGCGGCGATCACCCCGCGTACCCGCATGCTGATCGTCAACACGCCGCACAATCCGTCCGGCGCGATGCTGTCCGCGCAGGACATGCAGGCGCTGGCCGAGCTGCTGAGGGGCACGCAGATCTACCTGGTCTCCGATGAGGTGTACGAGCACATCATCTACGACGGTCGCCGCCATGAATCGGCGCTGCGCTATCCGGAACTGCGCGAGCGCGCCTTCGTCATCTCCAGCTTCGGCAAGACCTACCACTGCACCGGCTGGAAGATCGGCTATGCGATCGCTCCGCCGGCGCTGACCGCCGAGTTCCGCAAGGTGCATCAGTACAACACCTTCACCAGTTTCGGCCCGGCGCAGTATGGCTTCGCCGCGATGATCCGCGATGAGCCCGAACACCACCTGGAGCTGGGCGCGTTCTACCAGGCCAAGCGCGACCGTTTCCGCGAGCAGCTGGCCAGCACCCGCCTGAAGCCGTTGCCGGTACCGGGCGGTTACTTCCAGCTGGTCGACTATTCGGCCATCAGCGACCTGCCGGACCATGAGTTCGTGAAATGGCTGACCATCGAGAAGGGTGTCACCGCCATTCCGCTGTCGCCGTTCTATGAGAACCCGCCGGCCGGCCAGCGCCTGGTGCGCCTGTGCTTCGCCAAGAATGAAGCGACCATGGACGCGGCGATCGAACGCCTGCGCCTGCTGTGAGCGGAGGAGTGGACATGCAGGACCTGCGTATTTCCCTCGTCCAGGGTGACACCCGCTGGCATGATCCGGCCGGCAACCGTGCCTACTATGGCGCGCTGCTGGCACCGTTGGCCGGCAGCACCGACCTGGTGATCCTGCCGGAGACCTTCACCAGTGGTTTCTCCAACGAGGCCATCGCCCAGGCCGAAGGCATGGACGGCCCGACCGTGGCCTGGGTGCGCGAACAGGCGAAGGCGCTGGACGCGGCGGTGATCGGCAGCGTGCAGCTGCGCGACGGCGAGGGCGTCTACAACCGCCTGCTGTTCGCCACCCCCGATGGCAACCTGCAGTACTACGACAAGCGCCACCTGTTCCGTTACGGCGGCGAGCACGAACGCTATGCTGCTGGTCGTGAGCGCCTGAGCGTGGAATGGAAGGGCTGGCGGATCAATCCGCAGGTCTGCTACGACCTGCGTTTCCCGGTGTTCTGCCGCAACCGCTACAACGTCGAACGCCCGCAGCAGCTGGATTTCGACCTGCAGATCTTCGTGGCCAACTGGCCGTCGGCGCGCGCCCATGCGTGGAAGACCCTGCTGCGTGCGCGGGCGATCGAGAACCTGTGCTTCGTGGCGGCGGTGAACCGCGTTGGCGTGGACGGCAACCAGCTGCACTACGCCGGCGACAGCGCGGTGATCGACTTCCTCGGCCAGCCGCAGGTGGAGATCCGCGAGCGCGAACAGGTGGTCACCACCACCATTTCGGCCGAAGCACTGGCTGCCCATCGCGCGCGTTTCCCGGCGATGCTCGATGCTGATGCTTTCCATCTGGACGAGCAGGCCTGAAACAGCACGACGGCGGCTGAATGCCTGCCATGCAGCGCGCGCGCCTGCATCCAGCGTGCACGCGCGCGCTGCTAGATTTGCCGGCAGTCCGACCGAACTGGAAGTCCTGCCATGAACAAGCCCTTCGCCCTGCTGCTGGCCCTGTCCGCTGCCGCGCTGGCCCCGGCCGCGCACGCCGCCGGCAACCTCGATTGCCAGCTGCGCTACAACCTGTCCGGCTGGTCGCTGATCTACAAGACCGCCTCGGGCAACGGCACGATCACCTGCCGCAATGGTGCCAGCCTGCCCGTGCGCATCCAGATGAAGGGTGGCGGCCTGACCGTGGGCAAGTCGAAGATCACCAACGGCCGGGGCAGCTTCACCGGTGCGGTCAGCGTCAACGAACTGCTGGGCACCTATGCCTCGGTCGGCGCGCACGCCGGCGCGGTGAAGTCCAGCAACGCGCAGGTGATGACCAAGGGCGACATCTCGCTGGCCCTGTCCGGTACCGGCGAGGGCTGGGACCTGGGCGTGGACGGCACCGCGTTCACCATCAGCCGGCGCTGAGGCGCGACGGCTCGGCAGTTCCCCAGCTGATGCGGATGTAGTGCTGTTCGGAATCACTCAACAACCGTTCGACACTGAATCCATTCTTCACCAGCTGTGCGACCACGTCTTCGACGAGCTGCTCGCTGGCCATCACCTGGCGGAAGCCGAACACGACGTAGCGACGGCCATTTTCCGAGCCAATCTGGATGGCATTGTCTAGGTCGCGGTAGAACTGTTCGATCGGGCGCTTGGCGGCATCGGCGTTGGCGCGGGCCTGTTCGGCGGTGATGGTGATCATGGGCGTCTGCCTTGTGTGGGAGAGCGCGCACGATAGCCGGGGAATCAAAGCCGTTCCCGGAAGGCCAGCACAGTGCGCTGCTTTTGCAGCAATTCCTAGGCTGCAGCGGGACGCCGCCGTTGCAGCCACAAGGCCAGCAGGCCGCACACGATGACGGTCGGTGCCAGCAGTTGCAGTGCACCGACCGCCGCCATCGCCGCGCCGATCAACAGGTAGTAGAGCAGTCCGAACAGGGCACCGGCACTGCCCAGGCAATGCGGATATCCGCGCAGGGCCTGGCCGAGCACATTGGGTATGGCCAGGCCGAAACCCGCCACCACCGGTACCATCGCCGCGACCAGTGCCGGTGTGTTGTCCAGCAATACAGCCAACAGGCCGCCGGCCAGCACCAGCCCTGCGGCGAGTCGGATGCGCGTGGCGGAGGCAATGCCTGCACGGAGCAGGCGACCATTGCCCCAGGCACCCAGTGCCGAGCCCAGTGCCAGCACCGCGCCGCTGGCACCGAACCAGGCCAGTGGCCAGTGCAGGCGCTCGAACACGAACGGGCCCAGCGCGTACCAGCAGTACATGGCCACGTTGAACGCGGTCACCAGTAGCGCCTGTGACCAGATCCAGCGATCCCGCAGCAGTTGCCGAAGCAAGGGCAGCAGGGGAGTGTGCACGACTTCGGCGGGGCGGCTCTCCTGCAGGCAGGATGCGCATCCGAGCATCAGCAGGATGACAACCAACAGCAGGCCGGTCTGCACGCCGGCATAGCCGTGATTGACAACCAGCAATGCCCCCAACGCCAGCCCGATCGCCGGGCTCAAGGCCAGCGCCATGCCGATCCACGAGAACACCTGCGCCAACGCCGGTCCCTTCAGGTGGTCGCGCAGTACGGTCTGGGTTACGACCGAGGCCGCCGCCGCACCGAGTGCGGCCAGTGCCTGTGCCAGCAGGACCTGGCCGAACGTGCTGGCCAGCAGGCCACCGCAGGCCGCCAGTGCGAACACGGCTAGACCGCCGAGCAGGGCAGGGCGACGGCCGATATGGTCGGCCAGCCATCCCCATAGCAGGACGCCGGCGGCGAAACCGAACAGGTACAGGCTCATGGCCTGGCTGGCGGCGCCCGGTGGCAGTGCGAAGCGCCCGGCGAGGTCGGCCAGGGCCGGGCTGTACAGGGTCTGTGCCAGCTGAGGGAACATCAGCAGCGCGATGGTGAGCAACAACAGGCGACGCGACATACGGGCGCTCCGCAAACGGGGCTGCGCATTGTGGCGGCCGGCGTATTGGCGCACTCTGTCGATTCTGCCAGTAGATGGATGGAATCGGACATGGCGTGGCTGCAGCCGGATGCGCACTTCGATACCGACGCCTGGAGCGCGCCGGTGCTGGGCATCGCGTCGTCGCTGGCCGATCATGATTCGGGTTGGCATCAGCACGCGCGCGCGCAGTTGCTGTACACGCGGCAGGGCTGCACGCGGCTGACTTTCGGCGACCGCATCTGCCTGCTGCCGCCGTCGCGCGCGGCATGGATTCCCGGCGGGCTGCGCCATCGGGCACAGATGCGCCAGGCCGTGGACTATCGTTCCCTGTATTTCGATGCCGCGTTGTCGGCACAACTACCGCAGCAGCCGGCGATCATCGGCGTCGGCCCGCTGCTGCAGGCATTGCTGGAGCCGATCGCGCAGGCACCGTTCGACCATGACTGGCAGTCGCCGCGCGCGCACCATCAATTGGCGTTGTGCGTGCTGGAGATTGCCGCCGCGCCAGTGGCGCCGATGGACCTGCCATTGCCACGCGATTCACGAATCGCGCGCTGCCTGCCGCTGGCCGAGCAGCTGCCGCCCGAACTGGGCGAGCTGGCGGCGCGCGCGGGCCTGAGCGTGCGCACCGTCGGGCGTCTGATGCAGCGTGATACCGGCATGGGCTACCAGGCTTGGCGCCAGCAATGGCGTTTGATGCGGGCCATGGAGTTACTGCTGCTGGGCCGCCGCGTCGCGCATGTGGCGCAGGACACCGGCTTCTCCGCCGAGAGCCCGTTCATCGCCTTCTTCCGCGGCATGACCGGCACCACACCCGCCGCCTTCCAGCGCCACGCAAAAGGGGACGGAGGGGATTAAGCCGCTTTTGCCCTTTTCAGGCAAAAACGACTTAATCCCCTCCGTCCCCTTTTTCAAAGAAAAACCCCGGCCGGAGCCGGGGTTTTTCGTTTCAGTCGCAGCAGCAATCAGCCGCCGCGCGGGCCGCTGCGGCGCGGGCCGCCGGGACCGCGGTTGCCGCCGGGCCCACGGTTGCCACCCGGACCGCCGGGGCCGCGATTGCCACCCGGGCCGCGGTTACCGCCGCCCGGACCACGACCGCCCGGACGCGCGCCGTGCGCCGGCTTCGGGCTGCCGTACGGGTTGAAACCTGGCGTGGCGTGATCGGACGGGAAGCTCGGGGCATTGCCCGGATGACCGTACGGGTGCTTGGGGCCCTGACCCTGCGAGCGGTTGCCCGCACCGGCCGGGCGACCCTGGCCTCCTGCGCCACCACGGCCTTCACCACCGAAACCGCCACGGCCCTGGCCGGCACCGGCGCCTGCACCCGGCCCCTTCGGCTTGCCGTATGGACGTCCCTGGCCGCCCGCACCCGGACCACGGGCACCCGGGCCACGTGCGCCAGGACCAGCGTTGCGGTGGCCGCTCGGGCCGGTGCTCACGCCTTCGGGCACGTACCAGGTGCGGAACGCGGCCGGATTGCCTTCCGGCAATGCACGATCGTTCTTGGGCTTGCGCTGCTTGAACGGCTTCTGCGACTGCTTGGCTGCCGCTTCGCCGCTGACCGTCAGGCCCCCCTTGAAGCCGCCTCCCTTGCCGCCGCGGCCACGGCCACGGTCTTCGCGCAGGGTGTCGAAACGACGCAGTTCGCGGCCTTCGTCAGCAGTGTTGTGACCGTTGACGTAGGCGTTGCCACGGCCACCTTCGCGCACGCGCACGGTGGTCTTGGCGGCGCGGCGCTGGCCGATCACCGGCTGCAGGGTCAGCGCAGAGGGCGCACCTTCTTCCAGCTTCAGCTGCGCGCGCAGCGCCTCGACCTGGGCGCTGCCCAGTTCCACCGACTGGCCGCGGGCCAGTTCGCGCGGCAGGGTGACCTTGCCGTAGCGGGTGCGCTTGAGGCGGCTGACCTGGCAGCCCTGCGATTCCCACAGGCGGCGCACTTCACGGTTGCGGCCTTCCTTCACCACGACGCGGAACCAGTCATGCGAGTCGGTGCCGCCGATGCGTTCGATCTCATCGAACTTGGCCGGGCCGTCTTCCAGCGCGACGCCACGGGCGAGGCGGTCGACGATGGCGTCGGAGACCTTTTCCTGGCCCTCGGGGGCGCGCACGCGCACCACGTATTCGCGCTCGACCTCGAACGACGGGTGCATCATGGCGTTGGCCAGTTCGCCGTCGGTGGTGGCCAGCAGCAGGCCGGTGGTATTGATGTCCAGGCGGCCGATCGCGATCCAGCGCGCGCCCTTCAGCGGCGGCAGCGACTCGAACACGGTCGGGCGGCCTTCGGGGTCTTCGCGGGTGGTGACTTCGCCTTCCGGCTTGTTGTAGACCAGCACGCGCGACGGCTCGGCCAGGGCGGTGGCGACGAAGCCGCGGCCGTCCAGCTCGATCCTGTCGCCGCTCTTGACCGACATGCCGGTCTGCGCGACTTCGCCATTGACCTTGACCAGGCCCTCGGCGATGCGCTGCTCCAGCGCGCGGCGCGAGCCGAGGCCGGCCTGGGCCAGCACCTTGTGCAGGCGCTCTTCCAGCTTGAACTGTTCGGAGGTGGCTTCGCGCTTGAGCGAAAGCTTGTTACGGGGGGTGTCACTCATCAGTTTTGCTCCGGCCGACGCTTTCAAGGTCGGCCTCTTGTTCGGAATCGGCTTGGTCAACAGCCACGGTCGTCATCGCGACGGCGTTGTCTTCGCGTTCGTTCACTGGCACCGCGCGCTCGCCCGGCGCGGAATCGGGGTGCCCGTCATCGAAGGGCGAAGGTGCTTGCTCATTGGAGGCCGACGCAGGCGCTGCATCGGCGGAATCGGGGGTGTCACTGCCGGCCAGGCCGGCGTCATCGTTCGCGGCAGCGCCATCGGCGCCGGCCGAGATGTCCGGACCCTCGGCACCGGCGACGGCCGGCGCATCGCGGTCCAGTGCCAGCTGCGGCTCCAGCTCGCCCAGGTCCTTCAGCTCCGACAACGGCGGCAGTTCGTCCAGCCGCTTCAGGCCGAAATAGTCCAGGAAGGCCTTGGTGGTGCCGAACAACGCCGGTTTGCCGGGCACATCGCGGTGGCCGACCACGCGGATCCATTCACGCTCTTCCAGCGCCTGGATGATGTTGCTGCTGACCGCCACGCCGCGCACCTGCTCGATCTCGCCGCGGGTGATCGGCTGCCGGTAGGCGATCAGCGCCAGGGTTTCCAGGGTGGCACGCGTGTAGCGGGTCTTGCGTTCGGTCCACAGCCGGCTGATCCAGCCATGCACCTCGCTGGTGACCTGATAGCGGAAACCGGAGGCAACCTCGACCAGCTCCACGCCGCGGCCTTCGCAGGCCTCGCGCAGGCGTTCCAGTGCGCGCTCGATGCTGCCGGGCGGCGCGGGTTCCTCTTCCGGGAACAGGTCTTTCAGCTGGGCCAGGGTGAGCGGCTGGCTGGACGCCAGCAGGGCACCTTCGACAATGCGGTTGATCAGCGATTGGTCCATCGGCAGGCAGCGCTCACTCGTTCTCGTTGGCGGCGTCGTTGTCGTCGAACTCGCTGCTGAACTGCAGCGGGGCATTGGTGTTGCCGGCCGCCAGCGACTTCACGTAGATCGGCGCCAGCGGTTCTTCCTGGACGATGTCCAGCAACTGTTCCTTGGCCAGTTCCAGCACCGCCAGGAAGGTGACCAGCACGCCCAGCTTGCCTTCTTCGGCGGTGAACAGGCTTTCAAAACGGTAGAACCTGCCATCTTCCATCCGGCCGAGCACTTCGCCCATGCGTTGCCGCACGCTCAGTGCTTCACGCTTGATGGCGTGGCCGCTGAACAGCTCCGCGCGCTTGAGCACGTCATGCAGCGCCAGCAGCATTTCCTTCAGGTCCACCGGCGGCGGTAGCTTCACCGTGGCGCGGTCGGGCATGAAGGCATGCGCCACCGTGGTGTCGCGGTCCAGGCGGGGCAGGGCATCGATGTCCTCGGCGGCCTGCTTGAAACGTTCGTACTCCTGCAGCCGGCGCACCAGTTCGGCGCGCGGGTCGGCTTCATCGCCTTCCTCGCTGACCGGGCGCGGCAGCAGCATGCGCGACTTCACCTCGGCCAGGATCGCGGCCATCACCAGGTACTCGGCCGCCAGCTCGAAGCGCAGCTCACGCATCACCGTGATGTATTCCACGTACTGCCGGGTGATCTCGGCCACGGGAATGTCCAGCACGTCCAGGTTCTGGCGGCGGATCAGGTACAGCAGCAGGTCCAGTGGGCCTTCGAAGGCATCCAGGATGACTTCCAGCGCGTCCGGTGGGATGTACAGGTCCTGCGGGATCTGCAGGACCGGCTGCCCATGCACCACGGCCAGCGGCATTTCCTGCTGCTGGGGGGCGGTTGGCCGGGTTGGCGGGTTCGCGTCGAGCGCGAGTTCGGAAGTCATCTAATGGACATCAGGATTGCAACGGACCAGTCGCGGCGCCAGGTTCGCCGGGCCGACGCCACGGCGCCCCAGGGCACCAGGCGCGCCGGGATCGGCGCGATTCCACACATATCAAACAGCAGGACGCGCCGCAGGGAACGGCAGCGACGGAACTACGGGGAGGTCGTCTACGTGGCCCGGTCGGGTGGTCCGGTTTGAAGCAGCGGGACGGTCGTCGGGGGCCGCGTTGGCCGCAAAAACCGACGGGCTGCTGCGTCCAGCCACGTGCAATGGTCTCTAGGGTAAGCCTTTGCCCGGCCAGTGTCCAGCCGGGGCCGGCGCCAGCGGCGGATTGGCTAGAATCGGCGGACCCCGACAACGCAAGCGAGGAAATGCCGGTGTGGTATGTGATCGAAGGGTATGACGGCCAGGATGTGCTGGCGCAGCGGCTGCAGGCCCGGCCGGAACACCTGGCACGCCTGCATGCGCTGCGCGACGAGGGTCGCCTGCTGCTGGCCGGGCCGTGCCCGGCGGTGGACAGCGAAGACCCGGGCCCGGCCGGTTTCAGTGGTTCGGTGGTGATTGCGCAGTTCGAGTCGCTGCCGCAGGCCCAGGCCTGGGCCGATGCCGACCCGTATGTGGCCGCCGGCGTCTACACCCATGTGCAGGTGCGGCCGTTCCGCAAGGTCCTGCCGTGAGCGCGGAACGGATCGAGCGGATCCGTGATGCGCTGCAGCAGGCACTGGCCCCCAGCGTGCTCGAGATCGAGGATGACAGCCATCGCCACGCCGGTCATGCCGGTGCGCGTGATGGCCGCGGCCATTTCAACGTGCATGTGGTCAGTGAACGCTTCGCCGGGATGGCCCCGCTGGCCCGGCATCGCGCGGTCTACGCCGCACTGGGGGCGATGATGGAGACCGATATCCACGCGCTGTCCATCCGCGCGCAGACCCCGTCAGAACAGGGCTGAGCCCTTGTCCCACACTGTCCTGGCGGGTCCTTCATGGGCCTCGCCACGGACAGGTTTTCATGTCCATTTCGGGACATTCGCCTAACGGACTGTTTACAAGGCCAGATGGAAACGCTTACATTCCGCGCCAATGCTGGTAGGTCCAAGCCGTGGAGGGCGGCTTCGTGAACAAGGCAGCTATCACAATCAAGGATGTCGCCCGCGAAGCCAAGGTCTCGGTGGCCACGGTGTCGCGCGCGCTCAACGGGCATGAAAATGTCGCCGAACCGGTCCGCCAGCTCGTGCTGGAGGTGGCCGCGCGGCTGCGTTACACCCCGCACGCCGCCGCCCGCAGCCTGAGCAGCCGGCGTACCAATACGGTGGGCGTGGTGCTGCCTGACCTTTACGGCGAGTTCTTCTCCGAGCTGATGCGTGGCATCGACGGGGTCGCCCGTCGCCGCCGCCAGCATCTGCTGGTGTCCAGCTACCACGGTGACCAGGAGCAGCAGGGCGCCGCCCTGCGCGCCATGCGCGGCCGCGTCGACGGCCTGCTGGTGCTCTCGCCCTACGCCGAGAGCCCGGGTTTCCTGACCGACAACCTGCCGCAGTCGTTGCCGACGGTGTTGATCAACACCTATCTGCCCGGGCAGGACCACCCGGTGCTGAGCATCGACGACCACGCGGGTGCGATGGCGATGACCCGCCACCTGCTTGATGCCGGCCATCGCCGCATCGCTTTCATTTCTGGCCCGGACCTCAACTTTGACGCGCGCGAGCGCCTGCGCGGCTTCCGTGACGCGCTGGCGGCTTTTGGCAATGGCGTTGAAGGTATCGAGCTGCCCGGTGATTTCGACGAAGCTTCCGGCCACCGCGCCGGTCAGGAGTTGCTGGCAGCCGGCACGCTGCCCGATGCCGTATTCGCCGCCAACGACATGATGGCCCTCGGTTGCCTCTATGCCTTTACCCAGGCCGGCGTCCGTGTTCCATCCGATGTCGCACTGGCGGGGTTTGATGACATTCCGCTTGCACGTTTTGTCCACCCGTCGTTAACCACCATGCAGGTCAGCATCGCGGAACTGGGCGACCGCGCGATGACGCGCCTGATGCAGTTGATGGACGGCACCTCCACGGATGGGGCAGGGGACAAGCAGACCCTGGTTCCCCGCTTGATAGTTCGCGATTCCACCACTCCGCCATCCGGCCGTTGAAGCCAGAGGCGTTCCTTCCTTTCTTGACTGATCGCAGGAACCGCGCAAGCGGTTACCGCCACCCGGAGATTGAGTTGATGATGCATACCACCTTCCGCACGCCGGCGCGCCGGCTGCTGAGCACCGCACTGGTCAGCTGCCTGATGCTGGCCGCCGCCCCGAACGTCATGGCGCAGTCGGCCAATGCCAGCCTGCGCGGCCAGGTGTCCGGCGCCCAGGCCGGCGCCGAAGTCACCGCCACCAACGTCGCCACCGGCACCGTCCGCCGCGGCACCGTCCGTGCCGATGGCAGCTACTCGCTGATGGGCCTGGACCCGGGCACCTACGACGTGGTCGCCAACGGCCAGTCGCAGAAGGTCACCGTCACCGTGGCTTCGACCGCCACCCTCAACTTTGCCGGTGCTGCCAGCAGCACGCCGGGTGCGACCGCGGCCACCAACCTGGACACCGTCAACGTCGTTGCGCCGACCCTGTTGCAGGAAGTGCGTACGTCGGAAGTCGGCAAGACCGTCAGCCTGCAGCAGATCCAGACCACCCCGCAGGTCTCGCGCAACTTCCTGGAGTTCGCCGACGCGGTGCCGGGCATGATCTTCACCCGTGATGCCAAGGGCAACACCTCGCTGCGCGGCGGCGCCACCAATGCCGACGGCACCAACGTCTACATCGACGGCGTGGGCCAGAAGAGCTACGTCAAGGGCGGCGGCGTGGCCGGCCAGTCCGGCAGCGCCGGCAACCCGTTCCCGCAGCTGGCCATCGGTGAGTACAAGGTCATCACTGGCAACTACAAGGCTGAGTACGGCCAGGTGTCCAGCGCCGCCGTCACTGCCGCCACCAAGTCGGGTACCAACGAGTTCAAGGGTGAAGCGTTCTACCGCTACACCGATGAAGACATGCGCGCCATGACTCCGGCCGAACGCCAGCCGAACAAGTCGAAGATGGTCTCGGCCGAGAAGGAGTACGGCTTCGCGCTGGGTGGCCCGATCATCCAGGACAAGGCCCACTTCTTCGTCACCTATGAGGCCAAGCGCTTCGATTTGCCGGTCACCATCGCTCCGCATGGCGCAGTGACCAGCAAGGTCGACCGCGTGCCGGCCGATGCGCAGGCCGGCCTCGGCCCGGCCAGTCAGCCGTTCCAGCAGGACCTGATCTTCGGCAAGATCGACTTCGAGCCGACCGACAATGATCGCCTGGAGCTGACCTTCCAGGACCGTGACGAAACCCAGCAGCAGTTCTCGGACCAGACCGCGCCGATGCACGGCAAGGAAACCAAGAACACCGACCGTCGTTACGCGCTGCGCTGGAACCACAGCGGTGAGCGTTATTACAACGAGTTGATGGTCACTCATGAGGATTCGTTCAACAATCCCAAGCCGCTGAGCCTGGGCAACGGCTTCAACTACACCGCGCCGGATGGCGCCAACGAAGAACGTCCGATCGTCTCGATCGGCGGCTCCTCGGCGATGTCGTCACAGGTAAAGGGCCAGAAGGGCTGGTCGATCGAAGACAACCTGACCCTGGACGGCATCCAGTGGGCTGGCGACCACACCATCAAGATGGGGGCAAAGTACAAGCAGATCGACCTGTATGCCTCCGATGCGGCGCAGATCAATCCGCAGTTCTACTACACGGTCGACAATCCGACCTTCCCGGACAGCATCCCGTACAAGGCACAGTTCGTGAAGCCGGTCACCGGCGTGTCCGGGGTGTCCGGTGAAGTGCGCTCGAAGGTCAAGCAGATCGGCCTGTTCATCCAGGACGACTGGCAGGTCAACGATCATCTGCAGTTGAATCTCGGCCTGCGCTGGGACTACGAAAAGAATCCGGCCTACCTGGACTTCGTGACCCCGCCGGAAGTGGTCAATGCGCTGTTCGCGCAGGACCCGCGCGCCGCGGCTGGCCAGAGCTATGCCGATACGCTGGCGCTGAGTGGCCTGAACATCAACGACTACATCAGCAACGGTCACAACCGCAAGGCCTTCAAGGATGCCTGGCAGCCGCGCCTGGGCTTCTCGTATGATATCAATGCCGACGAGCAGCACGTGATCCACGGTGGTGCCGGCCGTTCCTACGACCGCGATCTGTTTGATTATCTGCAGCTGGAAACCA
The DNA here is from genome assembly GCF_001676385.1 of Stenotrophomonas maltophilia. Taxonomy (GTDB): domain Bacteria; phylum Pseudomonadota; class Gammaproteobacteria; order Xanthomonadales; family Xanthomonadaceae; genus Stenotrophomonas; species Stenotrophomonas maltophilia_J. The sequence continues at coordinate 192,681 of NZ_LYVJ01000001.1, forward strand.
CCAAGCTCGCTCTGCCGCAGCCGACCATCTACTTCCGCGATCCGGCCACAGGCCAGTGCTTCCAGGGCAACGCTGCCTGTTATGACTGGAACCCGAACCTGCTCAACGGCATCGGCAACCTGCAGAGCCTGGTCGGTTCGACCAGCAATGCCGGCTTGGAGGTCGATCTGCTGAACAACAACCTGAAGGTGCCTTACGCCGACCAGTTCAGCCTGGGCATGAGCAACCAGATCGGCGAGTGGCTGACCGACGCCACCATTTCGCGCACCCTGACCTACGATGGCTTCGCCTTCACTCTGGGTAACCGCTACCCGACGGGCAACTTCTTCGATGACCCGCGCCTGTGTGGCGCCACCAAGCCGGGCCTGGGCCAGGCCTGGAGCTGCAACGTACCGGGCTTCGGCAGCCTGATCATCGGCCAGCAGGGCATCAAGACCCGCGCCACCCAGGTCCTGCTGTCGGCGCAGAAGCCGTTCACGAAGGAAAGCGGATGGGGTACCTCGATCGCCTATACCTGGACCACCGCCCGCCACAACCGCGACATCAACGAGCACTACGCGTTTGACCGCGGCGTGATCGGTGACTACCCGACCATCCGCTCCAACGGCGCGCCGCGCCACCGCCTGGTGGTGACCGGTTCGTACGCGGGCTTCTGGGGCATCACCTTCGGTGGCAAGATCACCCTGGCCACCCCGACCGCGATCAATGACTGGTACGGCGTACCGCAGGCCAATGGCTACGATCTGCCGACCCCGATGGCGGCAGTTCCGGGTGGCAACGGCAAGTTCCTGGTGGGTGGCAAGATCTTCGGCTACCGTTCGGTCGATCTGCAGGCCACCAAGACGTTCAAGATGCCGGGCGATACCGAGCTGTACGCGCGTATCGACATCATCAACGTGTTCAACTTCGACAACTTCTCGAACTACAACTACTACAAGAACGGCAAGCTGACCGCGAGCTACAACGAGACCGGCGACATCGTCGGCACGCCGCGCCAGGTCAAGGCCGAAGTGGGCTTCCGCTTCTAAGCGGGCAGGGCTGATGCAGTACCCCGATGCCGCCGGCCCGCCGGCGGCATCGGTCAATGCAAGACGCAATGGCCGGCCCCGCCGGTCCATTGCACAGGGAACCGCTGCCGGGCAATGATCGCGGTGTCAGGCCACGTTTTTCGTGGTTTTTTAAGAGCGCGCCTTGTAAACGATTTCAGATCATTGGACGTTATGCTTTCCCATCGATCAGTCCACCGGAGGAACCGCGCCATGCAGGCACGCCACCTGTTGTCCGCCGCAGCGATGACCCTGGCCATCGCCGCTTGCAAGCCGGCCCAGCAGGAGCCCGCCAAGCCGCGCCCGCCGGTGATCCTGATCGAGGCCGACGCACCGCCACGGCCGATGAAGCCGGAGCTGCCGCCACTGTTCGACGACATCGAACGCCGCACCTTCCAGTTCTTCTGGGACACCACCAATGAAGTGAATGGCCTGACGCCGGACCGCTACCCGTCACGGCCGTTCGCCAGCATCGCCTCGGTCGGTTTCGCGCTGACGGCCTATCCGATCGGTATCGAGAACGGCTGGGTCAGCCGCAACCAGGCGATCGACCGCACCCTGACCACGCTGAAGTTCTTCCGCGACGTGCCGATGGGCCCGCAGCGGACCGGCAAGGCCGGTTACAAGGGCTTCTACTACCACTTCCTGGACATGCAGGAGGGCCGCCGTTACGACAGCTGGGTCGAACTGTCCTCGGTGGATACCGCGCTGCTGATGATGGGCGTGCTGTTTGCGCAGTCGTACTACGACGGTGACGATCCGCGCGAGAAGGAGATCCGTCAGATCGCCGATACGCTGTACAAGAAGGTCGACTGGCCATGGCTGCAGCAGCGGGCGCCACTGATCTCGATGGGCTGGTTCCCGGAGAGTGGCTTCATCGATCATGACTGGATGGGCTACAACGAGGCGATGATGGTCTACATCCTCGCCCTGGGCTCGCCCACGCACCCGGTCAGCCCGGATGCGTGGACCGTGTGGACGCGCACCTATGACAACGACTGGGGGGTCTACCAGGGCCAGGAGTACCTGTCCTTCGGCCCGCTGTTCGGGCACCAGTACAGCCACGTCTGGATCGATTTCCGCGACATCCAGGACGCCTACATGCGCGAGCGCGGCAGCACCTACTTCCTCAACAGCCGCTCGGCCGCGCTGGCCCAGCGCGAATACGCCATCGCCAACCCGATGCAGTGGAAGGATTACGGCGAGAACGTGTGGGGCCTGACCGCCAGCGATGGCCCGCAGAACACGACCCAGGAATACCGTGGCGAACAGCGCCAGTTCCGCCATTACTCCTCGCGCGGCGCTGGCCTGCGCGAGAACTTCGATGACGGCACCATCGCTCCGACCGCAGCGATCGCCTCGGTGGTGTTCGCGCCCGAGCAGGTGATCCCGGCCACGCTGGAGATGCACAAGCGCTATGGCGACTACATCTATTCCAGCTACGGCTTCCTGGATTCGTTCAACCCCAGCTTCAATTACGACATCCCGATCAAGACCGGTCGCCTGGTGCCGGACCGCGGCTGGGTCGCCAGCGATTACATCGCCATCGACCAGGGCCCGATCCTGACCATGATCGCCAACTACCGCGATGACTTCGTCTGGGAAGTGATGAAAAAGAACCCGTACATCCGCAAGGGCCTGGAGCGGGCCGGGTTCAGTGGTGGCTGGCTGGCGCCGGAAGGCTCCTTCCAGCCGCTGGAACTGCAGAAGGACGAAAAGGCCGCGGCTGCACGCGCGGTGGGTATCGCCGAATCACGCGCGGCTGCCGCGCAGGAACAGAAGAACAATGCCAACCGCACTACAGGCCAGGGCAAGTAACCCGATGCCCAACTGGACCGACCGACTGCGCCGCTGGGCGCTGCCCGCCCTGGCCGCGCTGGCGGTGGCGGGTTGCGCCCGCACCGAACCGGGCACCACCACCGTACGTTTCTGGGCAATGGGGCGCGAAGCCGAAGTGGTCAGTGAGCTGATCCACGAATTCGAGGCGGAGAACCCTGGTATCAAGGTCGACGTGCAGAACATCCCGTGGACGGCCGCGCACGAGAAGCTGCTGACCGCGTTCGCGGCCGACGGCCTGCCGGACGTATGCCAGCTCGGCAACACCTGGGTGCCGGAGTTCGCCGAACTCGATGCGCTGACCCCGCTGCAGCCCTTCGTGCAGCGCTCCAGCGTGGTCGATCCGAAGGACTACTTCCAGGGCATCTGGGACACCAACGTGATCCACGGCGAGCTGGTTGGCGTGCCGTGGTACGTCGATACGCGCCTGATCTACTACCGCAGGGACCTGCTGGCCAAGGCCGGCTATGACCACCCGCCGCGCACCTGGCAGGAGTGGGACGAGCAGATGGCGGCCATCAAGCGCATGCAGGGACCGAATCGCTATGCGGTGCTGATGCCGATCAACGAATTCGAGCAGCAGTTGTCGTTGGCCCTGCAGCAACCCGACCCGCTGCTGCGCGACGACGACACCCGTGGCAATTTCGCCAGCCCCGGATTCCGCCGCACGCTGGCCTTCTACGCCAACATGTTCGAGCAGGGTTGGGCTCCGAAGATGTCCGAGACGCAGATCTCCAACGTCTGGGACGAGTTCTTCCGCGGTTTCAACGTGTTCTACATTTCCGGCCCCTGGAACATCCGCGAGTTCAAGAAGCTGCAGCCGAAGGAGCTGGAAGGGCAGTGGAGCACCGCCCCGCTGCCGGGTCCAGAAGGCCCGGGCGCTGGCATCGCCGGAGGCACCAGCCTGGTGATCTTCCGCAGGTCGCAGCAGAAGGAAGCTTCGTGGAAGCTGATCGAATTCCTGTCGCGTCCGGAAATCCAGGCGCGCTTCCACGCAATCATCGGAGACCTGCCGCCGCGCCGGAGCACATGGAACGCGCCCTCGCTGGCCAACGATCCGCTGGCTGCGGCGTTCCGCGACCAGCTGGAGCGGGTCAAGCCGACGCCGAAGGTGCTCGAATGGGAACGCATCGTGCAGGAAATGCGCATCGTCACCGAAAAGGTGGTGCGCGGTGGCCTGGCGCAGGACAAGGCCGTGGAAGAACTGGACCAGCGCGTGGACAAGGTGCTGGCCAAGCGCCGCTGGATGCATGAACAACAACGCCTGCAGCAGCGCGTGCCGTCGCCGCAAGCAAGCAGCGCCGTGGCCGCCGGGAGCGTGCGATGAAACGTACTTCACTTGCCGGCTGGATCTTCGCTGGCCCCTCGCTGATCGTGCTGGGCGTGTTCTTCGGCCTGCCGGTGGCCTCGGCGCTGGCACTGAGCGTGACCGACTTCGATCTGTACTCGCTGGCCGACAGCAGCAACCTGCGCTTCGTCGGCCTCGGCAACTACATCGACCTGCTGCAGACGCCGATGTTCTGGAAGTCGCTGTGGAACACCACGTACTTCGTGCTGATCGGGGTGCCGCTGTCGATCGGCGTGTCGCTGGGCGCGGCGATGCTGCTCAATGCACCGGCCGCGCGCTTCAAGGCGCTGTTCCGCACCGCGCTGTTCGCGCCGGTGGTGACCACGCTGGTGGCGGTGGCGGTGATCTGGCGCTACCTGTTCCATACCAGCTACGGCCTGGTGAACTACGGCCTGGGGCAGATCGGCATCAGCCCGATCGACTGGCTGGGTGACCCCAACTGGGCGATGCCCACCATCATGCTGTTCGCGGTGTGGAAGAACTTCGGCTACAACATGGTGATCTTCCTGGCTGGCCTGCAGGCGATCCCGCATGACCTGTACGAGGCTGCCCGCATCGACGGCGCCTCGCGCTGGAAGCAGTTCCTGCACATTACCCTGCCGATGCTCGGCCCGGTGCTGCTGGTGGTCGGCGTGATTACCGTGTCCGGCTACTTCCAGCTGTTCGCCGAACCCTACGTGATGACCCGCGGCGACCCACTGCAGAGCACCGTCAGCGTGCTGTATTTCATGTTCGAGGAAGGCTTCAAGTGGTGGAACCTGGGACGCGCCTCCGCGGTGGCGTTCCTGCTGTTCCTGATCATCCTGGCGGTGACCACCGTGATGTTGCGCTTTGGCCGCAGGAGGCAGTTGGTATGAGTCGTGAAATCGGCCAGTCGCGCTGGTACCCGTGGATGATCAACGGCGCGTTGCTGCTGCTGGCCCTGGTCAGCCTGGCACCGCTGCTGTGGATGGTCTCGGTCTCGTTCATGCCGCAGGGCGAGGCCAGCCATTTCCCGCCGCCATTGCTGCCTTCGCAGGTCACCACGCACAACTACCATGAGCTGTTCGCGCGCACCGGCATGGGCGGCAACTTCGCCAACAGCCTGCTGGTATCGCTGGGCATCACCCTCGGTTCGCTGCTGCTCAACACGATGGCCGGCTACGCCTTCGCCAAGCTCAACTTCGTTGGCCGCGAACGCCTGTTCCAGGTGCTGATGGCGGCGCTGGTGATTCCGGCACAGGTGGCGATGCTGCCGTTGTTCCTGCTGATGAAGCAGCTGGGCCTGGTCAACAGCTTCGGCGGCGTGATCGTGCCGGCGCTGGCCAGCGTGTTCGGCATCTTCCTGGTGCGCCAGTATGCGCGCTCGATTCCGGACGAGTTGCTGGAAGCGGCGCGCATCGACGGGGCGGGGGAGCTGCGGATCTTCTTCCAGATCGTGCTGCCCATGCTGAAGCCGGTGCTGGTGACCCTGGCGATCTTCACCTTCATGGGCGCATGGAACGATTTCATGTGGCCGTTGATCGTGTTGACCGATCAGGAGCACTACACTCTGCCAGTGGCACTGGCCACCCTCTCGCGCGAGCACATCATGGACGTGGAAATGATGATGGCCGGCGCGGTGGTTACCGTGGTTCCGGTGCTGGCCCTGTTCCTGGTGCTGCAGCGGTACTACATCCAGGGTCTGTTGCTGGGGAGCGTGAAGGGATGAAGCGGGTGATCGCCGTTGGACTGGGCCTGTTGTGGACCTCCCTGGCGATCGCCGCACCCCCGGCACTGCCGGCGCCGAAGGTGCTGGACGACTTCGACGACATCGGTGCCTGGACGCTGGTGCTGTCCGACCAGGTCAGCGGTTCGCTGCGGCCGGTCAGTGGCGCGGGCGGTGGGCGCGCACTGTGCCTGGATTACGATTTCCACGATGTCTCCGGCTACGTTGGCATCCGTCGCGCGCTGAACATCGAGTACCCGGTCAATTACCGCTTCGGCTTCCAGCTGCGGGGCGATTCGCCGGGCAACGATCTTCAGTTCAAGCTGATCGACGCCAGCGGCGACAACGTCTGGTGGGTCAACCGCCCGGGTTACCGGTTCCCGAAGGCATGGACGCCGGTCGAGTACCGCCGACGCCAGATCGACAAGGCATGGGGGCCATCGCCGCAGACGGAGATGGCGCGCAGCGCAGCGGTCGAGTTCACGATCTACAGCAAGGTCGGTGGCCGCGGTACCGTGTGCTTCGACAGGCTGACCCTGCAGGGACTGCCACCGCAGGATGATTCGGCATTGCAGCCCTCGGTGATCGCCGACACCGCCACTGCGCTGCAGGGCCGGATGATCGATGGCAAGAGCGATACGTTCTGGATCAGTGGCGGAGTCAAGCAGCAGACCATCAGCCTGGACCTGCACAAGAGCCGCGAGATCGGCGGTGCGGTGATCGACTGGCTGCCCGATCTCGAGGCCAGCCGCTACATCGTGCGGACGTCCGAGGACGGCCGCGACTGGCGTACCGTGCGTGAGGTGGTGGGCGGTGGCGGCGGCCGTGACTGGCTTGCGCTGCCCGATACCGACGCACGCTACGTGCGCTTCGACCTGCAGGATGGACCGAACTGGCGCTACGGCATCCGGGACATCGCGCTCAAGCCGCTGTCCTTCGCCGCCACGCCGAACGCGTTCCTGTCCTCGGTGGCCGCCGACCTGCCGCGTGGCGCCCTGCCGCGCGCCTACGTGGGCGAGCAGCCCTACTGGACCCTGCTTGGCCTCGATGGCGGCCAGGAACAGGCACTGATCAGCGAGGATGGTGCGCTGGAGCCGGCCAAGGGCAGCTTCAGCATCGAACCGTTCATCCGCCTCGATGGCAAGCTGCTCGACTGGAACGATGTGGCGATCACCCAATCGTTGCAGGACCACTATCTGCCCATCGCCAATGTCGATTGGGTGCATGAGAAGGTCGGGCTGGCGGTGACCGGCTTCGTGCAGGGCACGCCGGAGCGCGCGCAGTTGATCGGGCGCTACCGGCTGAGCAATCCGGACAAGGTGGCGCACGAATACACCCTGGCGCTGGCGATCCGCCCGTGGCAGGTCAACCCGCCGACCCAGTTCCTCAATACGGTGGGGGGCTTCAGCCGCATCGACGCGCTGGACGTGGGTGAACAGCTGGTGCGCATCAACGGCGAGCCGCGCATCTATCCGCTGCAGGTACCCGATGCCCGCTTCGCCAGCACGTTCGATGGCAAGCTCGACGCGATGCATCTGGCCTCCGGGAAGTACCCGGCCAGCACGGCGGTGCAGGACCGCACCGGCATGGCTTCCGGTGCGCTGCTGTATACGATCAAGCTGGAACCCGGCCAGAGCCGCGAAGTGGCAGTGGTGCTGCCGCAGACCGGGAGCTGGGCACCGCAGGCGCTGGATGTGGCCAAGGCGCAGGCGCAGGTGGCCGAGCAGTGGCGGCAGAAGCTGGGTGTGGTTTCGTTGCAGGTGCCTGCCGCCGGCCAGGCGCTGGTCGATACGCTGCGCACGGCGGTCGCGCACATGCTGATTTCGCGGGTCGGACCACGCCTCCAGCCGGGTACGCGTTCCTATGCACGCAGCTGGATCCGCGACGGTGCCATGATCTCCGAAGGGCTGCTGCGGATGGGCCGCAGCGACGCCGTGCGTGATTACATCAACTGGTATGCGCCCTACCAGTTCGAGAACGGCAAGGTACCTTGCTGCGTCGATGCACGCGGCAGCGATCCAGTACCAGAGAACGACAGCCATGGCGAGCTGATCTACAGCATTGCCGAATATGGCCGCTACACCGGCGACAGCACTTTCGTCGAGCTGATGTGGCCGCATGTGCAGGGTGCCTACCGGTACATGGAGCAGCTGCGTGCCAGCGAGCGTACCGAGGAGAATCGTGCGCGTAACCCGGCGTTCTACGGGATGATGCCGGCCTCGATCAGCCACGAGGGGTATTCGGCCAAGCCGATGCACTCGTACTGGGACAATTTCTGGGCACTGCGCGGTTACAAGGACGCGGCGCAACTGGCTGCCCAGCTGGGCAAAGTGGAAGCCCTGCAGATGGCTGAATCGCGCGACCAGTTCCGTGACGACCTGCAGGCCTCGCTGCTGTCGGCGATGCAGCAACACCGCATCGACTACCTGCCAGGTTCGGCCGAGCTGGGTGATTTCGACGCAACCTCGACCACCATCGCGCTGGCCCCGGGCGGCGAGCAGGGCCGCCTGCCGGAGCAGGCGCTGGAAGCGACCTTCGAGCGCTACTGGAAGGAATTCGAGGCCCGCCGTGATGGCAAGCGCGAGTGGAGGGACTACACCCCCTACGAGTGGCGCAACGTGGCCGCGTTCGTGCGCCTGGGCTGGCGTGAACGGGCCTGGCAGGCCACCGAGTTCTTCTTCAGGGACCGTGCGCCGCAGGCCTGGAACCAGTGGGCCGAAGTGGTCTCGCGCACGCCGCGCAAGCCGTTCTTCGTCGGTGACCTGCCGCATGCCTGGGTGGCCTCGGACTTCGTGCGCTCGGCACTGGACATGTTCGCGTATCACCGTGACATGGACGACGCGCTGGTGCTGGCTGCGGGCGTGCCCACGGCGTGGCTGCCGGGCGAGGGCATTGCCGTGCAGGGCCTGCGCACACCGCAGGGGCAGCTCAATTACCGCCTGCAGCGCAGTGACAGGCAACTGGTGCTGGACGTGCAGCCGGGCCTGGTGCCGCCGGTCGGCGGAGTCGTGCTGCCATGGCCATACGCGGGCGATCCTGGCCAGGCGACGATCAATGGCGAAGCTGCCGAATGGATCAACCGGGAACTGCACGTGCACCAGTTGCCGGCACGCATCGAGATCGAAGTGCCGGGGGCGGTGCGCCGCGCCGAACGCAAGGGACAACAGTAACGATGAAGCAGCAGGGGGCGAGGGCGCGCACATCGATGCGCGCCCTGGGGCTGGCAATGGCAATGGCATTGGCCTTGCCAGGCGTGTTGATGGCCGCAGAGCCAGCGACCATGACGACGGCGGCTGAAGCGGCCAGTTCACCGGGCATGGGCATGGTGACGTTCAACCTGCATCATGACCGCGAGGACTGGCCGAGCCGTCGCCGTACCATCCTCGCCGAGCTCAAGCGCCTGCGACCCGATGCCATCGCCCTGCAGGAAGTGATCCAGCGCCGCAACGTGCGCAACCAGGCGGACTGGCTGGCCAGCCAGCTTGGCTACCGGTACGTATTCGTGTCCACCGATCCAGTCGGGGCGCCCAAGCGTTACGGCAATGCCCTGCTGACCCGGCGTCCGATCCTGGCCCATGGCAACCACCTGCTGCAGCCGCTGGGCGACTACCGTACCGTCGCGCACCTGCGCATCGACGTCGACGGCAGGCCGGTGAACATCTACGCCACGCACCTCAACGAGCGCAGCGACGAGGATGGCCAGCGCATCCGCCGCACCCAGGTCGAGGACCTGCTGCGCTTCATCAGCGCGACATCGGCCGGGGCGCCGGTGGTGATTGCCGGCGACTTCAATGCACTGGTGGATGCCGGCGACCTGAGCGAGCTGCGCAGCCACTACGGGGACAGCTACGGCAGCGTTCACGTCAACACCGACCTGGCCGGAGTCAGTACGCTGAACCGCCACTATTACCAGGCGCCGTCGCGGATCGACCACATCTTCTTCCAGCAGGACCAGATGGTCGCGCGGGAAGCGCAGATCCTGTTCGATCAACCCGACGACAGCGGCCGCTGGGCCTCGGATCACTATGGCGTGTGGACCCGCCTGCAGTTCGCACCGAAACCCTGACGGAGCACGCTCCGGCAGGTGCCAACCTTGGCTGGCACGATACGGCCCGATGCACAAACAAAAACGGCGGGGATCATTGATCCCCGCCGTTTCGTTTTCACGCGATCAGAGCGATCAGTTCGCCGGCGGCGTGCGCTTGGCGGCCTCTTCGTCTTCTTCATCGGCCTTGGCCTCCGCAGCCTGGGCTGCGGCGTCGGCATGGCCATCGGCGATCGGGTCGATCGACGGCGTCACCACGGCTTCGGCGACCGGGGCAGCGGCCTCGATCGGCGCGGCTTCCACTGCCACCGCAGCGACCGGCTGTTCGGCGACCACGACGGGCTCGACGACCGGCTTGGCTTCGACCACCGGAGCGGCTTCGACGATCTCCGGCTTGGCCTCAACCACCTGCTCAGCCTCGACCGCCACCGGCTTCGCTTCGATCACCGGAGCGACTTCAACCACCGGGGCTGCTTCAACCGCGACCGGCTTTGCTTCGGTCACTGGGGCAATGGACTCGATCGCCGGCGCGGCAGCGGCCACCGGCTGGGCCGGGGTCGCGGCGTCGATCGCATCGAGCATGCTGGTCTGCACCGGCGAGGACGCCGTTTCGGTCTTCGCCGCAGCGTCGGCCGTAGCCTGCACTCCGGCCACGGCGGGCGCGGCGGCTTCGACCACGGCGCTGCTCGTCACCGCGACCGGTGCCGCGACAACCGCCGCGGCGGCGCGCACAGGCTTGCCGGCGTCGGCAGCGGCCGGCTCGACATCGTCATCGAAGTCGAATTCCGGTTGCGACCGGGGAGGCTGCGCAGCGGCGACCGGCGCGGATCCGGCAGCGTTGTCGATGTTCAGCTCGGCGCCGTCGGCATCATCACCATCGTCAGCGTCGTCCTGGTCATCGCTCAGGGCGTCACCGCCGGCAGCGTTCTCGGCGCCCCCGCGACGACGACGACGACCACCGCGACGGCCGCGGCGACGGCGGGTCGCGCCTTCACCGGCCTGCTCGCCATTGGTGTCGGCAGCCACCTCTTCTCCGGTCACGGCAACGGCTTCGGCCTCATTGCCTGCGTTGGCAGCGGTGTCGACCGGTGCCGCAGCGTCCGCCGGAGCGGCAGCCACCAGAGCAACCGGCGCCACAGGAGCGGTCGCTTCCTGCGCGGTCACCGCATTGGCGGTGATCACCGTGGCCGCCACCGCAGCTGCCGCAGGCACGGTTTCGGCTGGGGCCTCAGCGACGCTGCGCTGCGGCTTCTCGGCCGGCTTGTCACCGTCCTGCTGCGGCGGGCGCGGCTGCTTGGGCTGTTTCAGCTTCGGCTGCTGCGGGTTCTGGTTCTGGCCCTGCTGCTCGTTGCGCGGCTTGTTCTGCTGCTGCGGCTGCTGGCCATCCTTCTGCTTGCCCTGCTGCGGCTGCTGCTGGGCATTGCCGCTATTGCCGTTGCGGCCATCCTTGCGCTGCTCGCCGCGGTCCTTGCGGTTGCCGCCGTCCTTCTGCTGCTGCGCGTTGCCGTTGCCGCCATTGCCACGATTGTCGTCGCGGCGATCCTTGCGGTCCTTGTTGCGATCCTTGTTGCGGTCCTTGCGGCCGCCGTCCTGTGGCTGGCGGGCGGCGGGGGCCGCCGGTGCCGGCGCCGGCGCGGGCTCGCCACCGAACACGCGCTTGAGCCAGCCGATCACGCCGCCGCTCGGAGCCGCTGCCACCGGCGCAGCCGCGACCGGGGCCGGGACGGCCTTGACCGGTTCCACTTCCTCGCGCACCGGGGCAGGCGAGGTGTGCTTGACCTGGGTCACCGCCGGCGGCGGGATGTTCAGCTGGCCCTTGGTCAGCGCGTGCACCGGCAGCTTGCGCGGAGTGCCACGCTGGTAGCTGGGCTTGCTGCTTTCCTCACCCAGCTCGTTCTCGCGCAGGCGGGTCACGGTGTAGTGCGGGGTGTGCAGTTGCTCGTCGGCCACGATCACGATCGGAGCCTCGTGCCGCTGCTCGATCTCGCGCAGGGCGCTGCGCTTCTCGTTCAGCAGGTAATTGGCGATCTCCACCGGCGCCTGCACCAGCACCTGCCCGGTGTTTTCCTTCATCGCATGCTCTTCGGCGACACGGATGATCGACAGCGACAGCGACTCGACGCTGCGCATGCGGCCATGGCCGTCGCAGCGCGGGCAGACGATCTGGCTGGACTCGCCCAGGCTCGGGCGCAGGCGCTGGCGGCTCATCTCCAGCAGGCCGAAGCGCGAGATGCGGCCGACCTGCACGCGCGCGCGGTCGTACTTCAGAGCGTTGGCCAGGCGGTTCTCGACTTCGCGCTGGTGCTTGTTCGATGACATGTCGATGAAATCGATCACCACCAGGCCACCCAGGTCGCGCAGGCGCAGCTGGCGGGCCACTTCCTCGGCGGCTTCGAGGTTGGTCTGGAAGGCGGTGTCCTCGATGTCGCTGCCCTTGGTCGCGCGCGAGGAGTTCACGTCGACGGCGGTCAGCGCCTCGGTCTGGTCGACCACGATCGAACCGCCAGACGGCAGGCGCACATTGCGCTCGTAGGCGCCTTCGATCTGCGACTCGATCTGGAAGCGGTTGAACAGCGGGATGTCATCCTTGTAATGCTTCAGCTTGCGCAGGCTCTGCGGCATGACCTGCTGCATGAAGTCCCTGGCATGCTCGTACATCTCTTCGGTGTCCACCAGGATCTCGCCGATGTCGGCGCGCAGGTAGTCACGCAGGGCGCGCACGATCAATCGCGATTCCTGGTAGATCAGGAACGGCGCAGGCTTGCTCAGTGCGGCTTCGGCGATCGCGCGCCAGACGCTCAGCAGGTAGTCCAGGTCCCACTGCAGTTCCTCGGCATCGCGGCCGACGCCGGCGGTGCGGATGATCACGCCCATGTCGTCGGGGATGTTCAGCTTGTCCAGGGCGTCCTTCAACGCTGCCCGGTCTTCGCCCTCGATGCGACGGGAAACACCACCGGCGCTGGGCGAGTTCGGCATCAGCACCATGTAGCGGCCGGCCAGGGAGATGAACGTGGTCAGGGCGGCGCCCTTGTTGCCTCGTTCTTCCTTGTCGACCTGGACCACCACTTCCTGGCCTTCCCTGAGCAGCTCGCGGATGCCGGCCTTGTTGTGGTCGACGCCGGCCTGGAAGTAGTCGCGGGAGATTTCCTTCAGCGGCAGGAAACCATGGCGGCCTCCGCCGTATTCGACGAAGGCCGCTTCCAGCGAAGGCTCGATGCGGAAGATCCGGCCCTTGTAGATGTTGGACTTCTTCTGTTCCTTCGACGGCTGTTCGATGTCGATGTCATACAACGACTGGCCATCCACGATGGCAACGCGCAGCTCTTCAGCCTGCGTGGCGTTGATCAGCATTCGCTTCATTGTTGCGTTCCTCGCAAGCGGCTACCGCGCGGAACGCCATGGGGTTTCGCCTCTGGATACGGCTCGCCGCCCATTCGCGCAAGCGCGGGGAGGGCGGCTTGGGTTTCCAGCGCTACGACACCACGGCAGGCCGCGGGAGCGCTTCACTCTTATGGTTTTTGGGTGTTGCAGGGCCGCAGGCAGCTGTCAGCCAGGCTGGAGCGCCACGCGGGACATGTTCAGCACGGTTGCGTGTCAGGCATCCGGCGATGGCCGGGAAGGCCGGTGAGCCGCTAACATGGCCGCCCCGCGGGCGGTGGTCGCGCACTGTGCCGGATTCGTCGGGAGCCGGGCTTCTGGCCCTGAGTAACTTCCAACGAAATCAATCCCTTATCTCGCCCCCCGAGTGTAACAGAATAAACAGCCTGATGACCGCCCAAGACCCCACCCAGCCCGTCGGCGACAAGCCCAGCGTGCGCATGATCACCGTTCCGGCCGACCGAGCCGGCCAGCGCCTGGACAATTTCCTGCTCGGCCAGCTGAAAGGGGCTCCGCGCAGCCTGGTCTACAAGCTGGTGCGCAGCGGCCAGGTGCGGGTGAACGGCGGCCGCGCCAAGGCCGAGCGCAAGCTGGAGGCCGGGGACGAGGTGCGGGTGCCGCCCGTCCGTCTCAGCGAGGAGGGAGACAAAGCAGGCCCCCCGGAGGCATTCATGCGCCGGCTGGAGCGGGCCATCGTCTTCGAGGATGCCCGCCTGCTGGCCCTGAACAAGCCCTCCGGCGTCGCCAGCCACGGTGGCAGCGGCATCAGCTTCGGCGCCATCGAGACCCTGCGCGCCCTGCGCCCGGGCCAGACCCTGGAACTGGTCCACCGGCTGGATCGCGACACCTCGGGCCTGCTGGTCGTCGCCAAGAAGCGCTCGGCCCTGAGTGAACTGCAGGCGCTGCTGCGGGAAGACCACGGCGCCGGCATCCGCAAGCGCTACCTGACCCTGCTGGCCGGGCGGATGCCCGACGGCGTGATGACGGTCGACGCGCCGCTGCATGTGGGCCTGCGCCAGGGGGGAGAGCGGCACGTGCAGGTCAATGCGATCGGCAAGGAGTCGATCAGCCACTTCCGCGTGCTGGAGCGGCGCGGCGGCCATTCCTACTGCGAGGTCCGCATCGAGACCGGCCGCACCCACCAGATCCGCGTACATGCCCAGCATCTGGGGCATCCGGTGGCCGGTGACGACAAATACGGCGATCCAGCAGTCAACAAGCGGCTTCGTGAGCAGATCGGGCTCAAGCGCCTGTTCCTGCATGCGGCATCGCTGGAGTTCGCGCTGGACGACGGCAAGAGCCCGTATGTGCTGAACGCGCCACTGGCCGATGAGCTGGTCGAGGCGCTGGACCGCCTGCGCTGACGGCGGTTCGGCGGCGCCGAGGGTTTGGTCGGCGCCGTCGCTTCCCTGCGATGAGTGGGCTTGTCACTTTCTTTGCTCGTGCAAAGAAAGTAACCAAAGAAACACGCCGCCATCCGCGAGCCGGCGCTGCGCGCCGGTACCCTGCGCTCCTCGGTCCGCCGAGGGGCGGCGCGGAACTCGCTGCGCTCAGACACCCGCGCCTCTTCGCCCTCGCCGGACCTGCGGTGCTCGGCTCGCTACAAGGCGGACCTGACAGCTGCAGCGTAGACCCATACCCGCACGCAGCCCTTGTAGAGTCGAGCCACGCTCGACTCACGCGCGCAGCGCGGGCTTCGCTTTTTCATTCTTTCATCGCGCGGCTGGCACGCCTATAGCCTGTCAGAGGCCGGGCGAGGTGGGTTTGCGGGGGTGTAAGCGCCATGGATGGCGCGCCCAAGCCCCCAAGGATGGGTTTACGGCGTCCCCCGCAAACCCACCTCGGCCGGCCCAACCCGGAATGTCGCTCCGCCAGCCGCGAGGGGGCTCAGCCCGTTGGCCGCAAACCCCTCACCACTTGAACAGCACCAGGCTGATCGCCAGCGTGCCCATGCCTGCCACCAGCCCATAGACCGTCTCGTGGCCCCTGGCATAGCGCTTGGCCGCCGGCAGCAGCTCATCCAGGGCCAGGAACACCATCACGCCGGCGATCAGCCCGAACACCCAACCGAACGTGGCGTGTGATAGCGATCCTTTCAGCAGGACGTAGCCAAGCACCGCGCCGATCGGCTCGGCCAGGCCCGACAGCAGGCTGGCCACGAAGGCGTGCAGCTTGTTCTGGGTAGCGAAATACACGGGCACCGCGATCGCAATGCCCTCGGGAATGTTGTGGATGGCAATCGCGAACGCCAACGGCATGCCCACCGAGGGACTTTCCAACGTCGCGAAGAAGGTCGCCAGGCCTTCCGGGAAGTTGTGTGCGGTGATGGCGATGGCGGTCAGCAGGCCCACGCGCTTGATATAGGCCTTGTTGTTGTCGCGGAAGGCCGGGTCCTGCTTGTCCAGCGTCTCATGCGGATTCGGGATCAGGTGATCGATCACCACGATCGCGGCCACGCCGACCAGGAACGCGATCGTGCCGTAGGTAAAGCCGCTGCGCTCGCCATAGGCCATCGTGAATGAATCGACGGCCTTGTTGAGGATTTCCGAGAGCGACACGTAGACCATCGCGCCGCCGGCGAAGGCCAGGCCGAACGCCAGCAGGCGCGGATTGGGGCGTCGCGAGAACAGCACCAGCAGGCTGCCGATGGCGGTGGCGAGGCCGGCGGCGAGGGTGACCGCCAGTGCGATCCAGATGTTTTCGGAGGGAATCTGCAGCATGTGCCGACGCGGTCCTGTTCAACAGACAACCGCCCCGGGCTGGGCCGGGGCGGCGAGGGCGAGGCGGGCGTCGGCTGGCCTCGTCGGAGCGTGGCCGGTCACCCGCCGCGGCGCAGGCGTTCTTCGATGGCGAAGCACTGGTCCGGCTTCGGCTGCGGCGGGTTGAAGCTGACCGGCACCTGGATGGTGGCCGGTACCGCTGCACCGTTGCGGGTGGCGGCCTTGAACTGCCAGCCCTGTACCGCGGTTCTGGCCAGTTCGTCCAGCTGCGGGTTGCCGGCGCCGGTCAACAGGGTGACGTCACTCGGTTTGCCGTCGGTGCCGATGGTCACCTTGAAAGTGCTGGTACCTCCGACGCCCATGCAGGCCAGTTCGAGCGGGTACTGCGGTGGCGGGGTCTTGACTGCGGCGACTTCGGTCGGCGGAGGCGGAGGGGGTGCCGGCGGTTCGGGCGAGCCGCAGCCGGCCAGGCCGGCCGTGGCGAACAGGGACAGGCTCAGCAGGCGTACGTTCATGGCAGTTGCTCCGTCAGGGCCGAAGTCTTTGCCGCGCAGATGAAGTCGTTTTCGCTGAGGCCGCCCACATCGTGGGTGGAGAAGCGCACGACCGCGCGGTCGTAGTGCACGCCGAGGTCCGGATGGTGGTCCTCGCGGTGGGCGATCCAGGCCAGCGCGTTCACGAAGGCCATGGTGGCGTAGTAATCCTTGAAGCGGAAGGTGCGCAGCAGCGCCTGACCGCCCTCGGCCAGCTCCCAGCCGGGCACCTGCGGCAGCAGCTCCGCCAGGCGGGCCTCGCCGAGCTTGTGGTCATTGCCTTTGCGCGGTACGCAATGGGCCTGGGCCAGTGGAATCAGGTCGGCCATGGGAATTTCCACCTCGTGTTGACTGAACAATGCGCCGGACGGTGTATAAACCGAATGAGCGGTTGACGCGTACTTGGCTAGAATAGCCTGATGATCCAGATCTCCGACACTGCCCAGACCCATTTCCGCAAGCTGATCGAACGTGAGGGCGTGCCCGGCATGGGGGTCCGCCTGAGTGCGGTCGATCCCGGTACCCCGCGCGCCGACGCCCGGCTGGAATTTGCCGAGCCGGGCGACCTGCTGGGGGACGAATGGGCAGTGGACTGCGATGGGTTCACTCTCTATGTCGATGCCAGCAGCGTCGGCTGGCTTGACGGCGCCGAGATCGACATCGCCACTGGCAGCGCCGGCGCGCAGCAGCTGACCATCAAGGCGCCCCGCATCAAGGGCGAGGCCCCGGGCGATGCCGCCTCGCTGGTCGAGCGCGTGCACTGGGTGGTGGAAAACGAAATCAATCCGCAGCTGGCTTCGCATGGCGGCAAGGTCGCGGTGCAGGAAGTCTCGTCCGAAGGCGTGGTTCTGCTGCGCTTCGGTGGCGGTTGCCAGGGCTGCGGCATGGCGGACGTGACCCTCAAGCAGGGGATCGAAAAGACCCTGATGGGCCGCGTGCCCGGTGTAACCGCCGTCCGCGACGCGACCGACCACGACAGTGGCCACGCCCCCTACATCCCGCGCGGCAACGCCGCCTGACCACTGACGCGTGCCTCTGACCCGGGCCGGGCAACTCATCGACCTGCTGCTGGCACGCCAGCAGCACCCTCCGATCCTCGAGAAGCGCACGCGCCTGCCTTATGGCTGGGCGCTGTGGCTGCGTTCGTTGGGGCCGCTGCCGCGGCCGTTCCACGCCCGCGAAGTGATTGCGGTGCTGCTGCCGCGTCCGCTGCCCGGTCCGCCAGGCCAGTCACCGCAGCTGTCACCGTGGCAGGCGCTGCGCCGCTTGTTCTGGCAGGACTGGGACGCCGCGCCGCGCGACCAGCGCTGGATGCGTTGGACCTCGGCACTGGTCAGCGCATTGCTGCACCTGCTGTTCTTCATGCTGCTGCTGTGGGTGGCGGTGATCCGCACGGCGGCACCGGAAGAAGAGGGCGCTGAAGGCGAGCGCGTGCAGGTGGAATTCGTCGGTCGCGCCACCCAGGAGGGCGGCGGCGATCAGCCCGGTGCCGAAGCGGCGGCAGCGGCACCGGCCGGCCGGGTTGCCGCCGGCCAGGAGGCAGGAGCGGCAACTGCATTTGAGCCACGTCCTGCGCCGTCGCCTGCACCCGAGCCGGCTCCAGCACAGGCAGCCAGCGCGCCATCACCGCCTGCCGAAGCCGAGCCGGCCCCGCTTGCGGCCTCGCCACCCTCGCCGGTGCAGGCCACCGAAGTGGCGCAGGCCAGCACGGATTTCCTGGTGCCGCCGCTCAGCGTGCCGCGAACCGAAGTCAGCGTCGTGCCGCGTGACACCACGCCGGTCGTGCGCGAGCGCAGCGTGCAGCCCGTCCAGGCACCGGCCACCCCGGTCGCATTGCATGCGCCGGACGTCGCGGTGCGGGTGCCGCAGTTGCGTGACGTCCAGGTGCAGGAGCGTGAAGTCACGACGGTCGATGCACCGGTGGTGTCGCCGCCGCTGCGCACCACCGACGTGCAGGTGCGCGTGCCGCAGCGGGATGTGCAGGTGCGCGAGCGTGAAGTGCAGGCGGTGGTCGATCCGCAGGTGCGGATGGCGGCCGTGGCCGGGCGCGAGCCCCCCGTGCGTGCGCCCAGTGGCCGCGATGTGCAGGTGCGTGAGCGCGAGGTGGTTCCGGCACCGGCTGCGGCCGCGTCGTCTTCCAGTGGGAGTGCACCCGTGGCAGCGCCCACGCCAGCAGCCAACGGCAGCGCGACACAGGCGAGCCGCACCGCGCGCCCATCGGCCTCCAGCACCAGGCCGGCGCAGGCCGGAGCGCGCCCGGCACCGGATCCGGGCAACTGGGCCACGCCTGCCAAGGGGGATGACTGGGGCGCATCGAGCCGCAATCGCGACGGTGCCAGCAGCGGCGACCGCCAGGCCAGCAACTCCGGCAAGGGCAATGGCCTGTTCAATGCCGATGGCAGCGTGCGCGTGCCGGGCCAACAGGGCGATGGGCCGGCCGAGCGTGGTGCGCCCGGCGGAGCCAATGACGGTTGGAGCAGGGAGCGCATCGCCCAGTCCGGTACGTGGCTGAAGCGTCCGCCGTACGACTACACGCCAACCTCGTTCGACAAGTACTGGGTGCCGCAGGAATCGCTGTTGGCCGAATGGGTGCGCAAGGGCATCAAGGCAATGGAGATTCCTCTGCCGGGCACCAGCACGAAGATTTCCTGCGTCATTTCGATCCTGCAGGCCGGGGGCGGCTGCGGCCTGACCAACCCCAACATGCAGGAGCAGCCGGCCGTGGCGCGACCGCCGCCGGACATCCCGTTCAAGAAAGAACTGCAGGAAGACAACGGGAGCCGGTAGGCAAGGGGGCGCCACGCCTGGCCGGCTCGTGCTTTGGTAGGTGCCAACCTTGGTTGGCGCAGAAGCGCCGACCAAAGTCGGCCTCTACCAGGGCACTGACCTCACGCGCTCTGCGACAGGAACACCCAGAACGGCACGTTGCGGCCGACCCAATCGCGGCTGGCTTCGTCCATCACGTCCAGCAGGGTGTCGAAGTCCTTCTGCGTCCCGGCGCGCAGCGCGTCCACGTCGGCCAGGAACAGCGCATAGCCCCGGGCCGGAAGCCACTGCAGGTCGCGCAGGTTGTCCGACAGCGCATCCCAGTTGCCACCGAAGCCTGCAGGGAAATCCAGCTGTGCGGCCAGCCGTGCCAGCAGGGTGCGCTTGTCCGCCACGCCTTCCAGATCGATGCGGACCACCTTCAGGCCGGCATCGCGCATCGCCGCGGATAGCGCGCCAATGTCATCGCTGTCGATGGCATAAACACCGGCGTTGTTGAGGTCATGCAGGCCGAGGCCGAAATCGTCGTGGCTCATCACTGCGCTCCCTGGGCCGGTACGGTGAAGCTGCGGAACGACTCGTAATGGTCGTCGGTGTAGTACCACGCCTCCGGCGGATCGCCGCCGGTGACGATGCGGCGCGTGCCGCGGGTGCGCGCGCCGGGGGTGTCGACGGTGTATTCGCGGTAGTAGCCACGCGGACGCTGCGGCAGCTGCTGTTCGCGATTGCCGAAGGTACTGCCGTCCTGGCGGTGCGGGAACGGGCCGCCACGCTGGATCAGGGCGATGGTCGCGCGTGCTTCGGCCGGCAGGAACGCGGGCAGGCCACCGTCCTTGCCGGGCGAGGCGGCCGCTGGCGCGCGAGCGGTGGGCGTGCCCTGCAGGCCGGGCGCGAACTGCGGTGCCGGGGGCCGCTGCAGGAAATGATTGGCGACCAGGCCGAGCAGCAGCAAGGCAATGGCGGTGATCAACAGCCGGGGGTTGCGCATGGGCAAGGGCGGGCGAGGGTGGTGCACGCACTGTAGCGCCTGCGCGCTGCATGGTGCATGAGGACGGCGTCGCGTCACCACTGCGTAACAATTGCCGTCGGACTCACCAGCAGGACGCAATTTCCTTTACATCCCCCTTGGTAATCTGGTGGTCTGTCCCCATCATTCACTGCGCACTGCCCGACACCGTCGGGTGCCCTCGCAATCAGGAGATGCATCATGGCCTACACCCTGCCCAAGCTGTCCTACGCCTACGACGCGCTGGAACCGCATATCGATGCGGCGACGATGGAAATCCATCACACCAAGCATCACCAGACCTACATCAACAACGTCAACGCGGCGCTGGAAGGCACCGAGTACGCTGACCTGCCGGTCGAAGAGCTGGTGAAGAAGCTCAAGTCGCTGCCGGAGAACCTGCAGGGCCCGGTGCGCAACAACGGTGGTGGCCATGCCAACCACTCGCTGTTCTGGACCGTGATGGCCCCGAACGCCGGCGGCAACCCGGTGGGTGACGTGGCGAAGGCCATCGACAAGGACCTGGGCGGCTTTGACAAGTTCAAGGATGCCTTCACCAAGGCGGCGCTGACCCGCTTCGGCAGCGGCTGGGCGTGGCTGAGCGTGACCCCGGACAAGAAGGTCGTGGTCGAGAGCACCGGCAACCAGGACAGCCCGCTGATGGAGGGCAACACCCCCATCCTGGGCCTGGACGTATGGGAACATGCGTACTACCTGAAGTACCAGAATCGCCGCCCGGAGTACATCGGCGCATTCTTCAACGTCATCGACTGGAACGAAGTCGAGCGCCGCTACCAGGAAGCGATCGCCTGATCGCGGTGGCTGGATGAACTGAGAAGGCCGGGGGAGACCCCGGCCTTCTTGTTTGCCAGCTCCTGGACGTCGGCACGCACCGGAGCCGAAGGCGGCCTATTCGGCAGTGGCCGCAACGCCCTGCAGGCGCAGGGTCGCCATCACCCCCAGGCGCAGGCCGGGCAGGTCGCCGTCGGCCGGCAGCAGGACCGGCTGCTGGCGGATCCCGCCGAAGTGCTTGACCTGGAACAGCACATCCAGGCCATGGCCCGTGGCACCACCGCCGCTGGCCGCGGGCGGTTCCGGGCGGCCGCCAGGATTGCGCCGCGCCGGCTGGAAGCCGGGAGTGCTGCGCACCAGTTCCACGGTCGTGGCCGAGAAGTCCCCGGCGATCAGGCTCGGCATGCCCTCGGCGGTGGCGCCGATCCAGGTCATCAGGTCGCTGGTCTGGTGCTGGCGGGCGGCGGTCTCGTCCGGGTCCGGCCGTAGCCGCGCCACATAGATGTTGACCAGCGCCTCGCCCAGCTTCAGCCGCATCATGCCGGCCGCGCTGAAGGTGCCGGGCGGGTGCAGCAGGGTCACGCCGTCTTCGCTGACCGGCAGCCGGGTCAGCATGGCGTTGCCATGCCGCAGCGGCTGGCTGGGAGGGTCGGCGGTGACGAAATCGCAGCTGTAACGCAGGCGGCTGGCCAGCCAGCAGGCCGGGTTGCGGCCTTGCTGCTGCAGTACCTGCTGCACCGAGATCACGTCTGGCTGCAGTTCGGTCAGCAATTGTGCAACCTGCTCGCGGCGCTGCTTCCATTGCGCGTCGTCGCGGCTGGGCAGTTCCAGCGCGGCCACGGTCAGCTGGGCCTCGGGCCCGTTGGCGGCGGAGGCGGGGGCTTGCGGTCGGGCCTGCGCCGGCAACACCAGCACCAGCGCCAGGCAACTGAGCAGGAGACGGGCGTGGACGAGGGGGCGCATAACGATAAGTTTACGCTTTTGCCGTGCAGGTGCCGTGACTTCCGGCAGCGCCGGTGGCTGGCTGCCACGGATCGGCGCCGATGTCATGCAGCCCTGCAGCGTGCTTCGCACGCCCCGGTTCCGGTAACCTTGCGCCTTTCGTTTCGCAGGAATGCCCTACAGGATGAGTCACGACGCAGTTGCCCCCATCGCCGGCCAGGGAAGGATGCCGCGCCAGATCCCGTACATCATCGGCAATGAGGCCTGCGAACGGTTCAGCTTCTACGGGATGCGCAACATCCTGGTGCAGTTCCTGATCACCTCGCTGCTGCTGCAGGAAATCACGGCCGAGGGCCGGGCGGGCGAAGCCAAGGACATCATGCACAGCTTCATGATCGGCGTGTACTTCTTCCCGCTGCTCGGCGGCTGGCTGGCCGACAGGTTCTTCGGCAAGTACCACACCATCCTCTGGTTCAGCCTGGTCTACTGCGCCGGGCACCTGTGCCTGGCGCTGTTCGAAAACAGCCGCGGGGGCTTCTTCCTTGGCCTGGGCCTGATCGCGTTCGGCGCCGGCGGCATCAAGCCGCTGGTGGCGTCGTTCATGGGCGACCAGTTCGACCAGAGCAACAAGCACCTGGCCAAGATCGTCTTCGATGCCTTCTACTGGATCATCAACTTCGGCTCGCTGTTCGCCTCGCTGCTGATTCCGCTGGTGCTGAAGAACTGGGGCCCGCAGTGGGCGTTCGGCATCCCGGGCATCCTGATGTTCATCGCCACGTTCGTGTTCTGGCTGGGCCGCCGGCGCTATGTGCTGGTGCCGCTGCCACCGAAGGACCCGCACTCGTTCGCCAACGTGGTGCGCACCGCGCTGACCGCGCGCGCGGACGGCCAGGGCCGCCCGGGCCTGGTGATCGCGGTCCTTGGCCTGGTGCTGGCCGCCGCATCGTTCGGCCTGGTCGGCTCGCTGGGGATCGTGATCTGCCTGTGCCTGGCGCTGGTGGCCATCCTGGCCGGAATTGGCGGCGGCACCTGGCTGCAGCTGGACCGCGCCCGTGGCCAGCATCCGGCCGAAGCCGTGGAAGGCGTGCGCTCGGTGCTGCGCGTGCTGGTGATCTTCGCGCTGACCACGCCGTTCTTCTCGCTGTTCGACCAGAAGGCCTCGACCTGGGTCCTGCAGGGCCAGCAGATGCAGATGCCGGCCTGGTTCACCGCCTCGCAGATGCAGGCCCTGAACCCCCTGCTGGTGATGATCCTGATCCCGTTCAACAACCTGGTGCTGTACCCGGCCCTGCGCCGCTTCGGCTTCGAGCCGACCGCACTGCGCCGCATGACTGCCGGCATCGCCTTCAGTGGCCTGGCCTGGATCGTGGTCGGTGGCATCCAGGTGGTGATGGACGGTGGCAACGCCATGTCGATCTTCTGGCAGATCCTGCCGTACGCGCTGCTGACCTTCGGTGAGGTACTGGTCTCGGCCACCGGCCTGGAATTCGCCTACAGCCAGGCGCCGCAGGCGATGAAGGGCGTGGTGATGAGCTTCTGGAACTTGACTACCACCATCGGCAACCTGTGGGTGCTGCTGTCCAACGCGGCGGTGCGCAACGATGCGGTGACCCACAAGATCGCCAGCACCGGGCTGAGCGAGGCGGCATTCCTGATGTTCTTCTTCGCCGGTTTCGCCTTCGTTGCGGCGTTGGCCTTCGGTGGGTACGCGAAACGCTATCGTATGGTCGACAACTACCGAAGCGCCTGAGCCTGACATGACCCCCGTCAATCTGCTGTTGATCGCCATCACCGCCATCCTTTCGTGGATGGCGTTCAACAACCGCAAGCTGGCCGACCGCATGATCCTGTGGCCGCCCGCCGTGGACCGCCATCGCCAGTACGACCGCCTGGTGACCTACGGCTTCATCCATGCCGACTGGTCGCACCTGATCTTCAACATGATCACGCTGTTCTTCTTCGGCGGATTCATCGAGAGCGTGATGGTGGAGCTCACCAGCAGCTACCTGACCTACCCGGCGTTCTACCTCGGCGCACTGCTGGTCTCGATCCTGCCCAGCTACCTGAAGAACCAGAAGAACCCGAACTATCTCAGCCTGGGTGCGTCCGGGGCCGTGTCGGCCGTGCTGTTCGCCTTCATCCTGATCAAGCCGTGGTCGATCATCCTGGTGTTCTTCATTCCCGCACCGGCGATCATCTATGCCGCGTTCTATGTCGGCTACAGTATCTGGATGGACCAGCGCGGGGGTGACCGGATCAATCACAGCGCGCACCTGGCCGGCGCGGCCTTCGGCGTGATCTTCATGGTCGCCATGCAGCCGAGCATCTTCAACCACTTCCTGCGCGAACTCTCCAACCCGACCTTCCGCCTCGGCGGCTGAAGCGTATCCGGGGTCGGATCCTCCGGATCCGACCCCGGCGTACCCGGTTTCAGGCCCGGGTCGTGTGGCCGTAGGTATCCAGCAGGCGGGCGAACACTTCCTCGCCGATGCGCTGGAAATCCTGGTCTTCGGTCTGCCCTTCCACCGCAAGTTGCAGCAGGCCCTCCAGCAGGGCGCGGTCGGTATCGGGGTGGGTTTCGATGGGCATGGAGATTCTCCGCGGGGATGCGCAGGGTCAACGATCGCAAGGGCCGTGCCAGCCTGGCCGGACCCGTACACAGGCGATAGCGGCCCTGTGCCCTCCAGCTTGAGGGGCGAAAACTGACGTGAATGGCCTGTAGTTGCCCCTGTTCAGGCTTCACGCGATCATGGCGCCCGGCTGCGCACCATCCACGCAGTCGCCGCAGGAGACAGTCCCATGGCTTCGGTCACGCCCCCCGGTCTGGCCTACGAGGTCGAACATGATCTGGCCAACCACCGCTTCACCGCGCGCGTGCGTGGGCAGTTGGCGGTGCTCGACTATCAGATCAAGCGCCGGCGCATGGTCATTACCCACACCGAGGTGCCCGAGCCGATCGCCGGCCGCGGCATTGCCGGAGAGCTGACCCGCGTCGCGCTGCGTTTCGCCCGTGAGCAGAAGTACAAGGTGGTGCCCGCGTGTTCCTACGCTGAGGCTTTCCTGCAGCGGCACGAGGAGTACCACGACCTGCTGGCTGGCTGATGCCAGCGGGCGGCGCTTCAGCCATGGCAGGCGATGATGTACAAACATGAACAGGGGATCGAGATGAAGACTGGATACAACCGGCCACTGCGCGGCAGCGTGCTGGCCGGCGTGGTGGGCGTGCTGTTGCTGGCCGGTTGCCAGCGTGAGAGCGAGCCGGCACCGCCGACGGGCGCGGCTCCGGCTGCCGGAACCGCCGCGGCGGGCGAAACGCCAGCCACGGAAGCACCGCTGGACCTGCGTGACGTGATCGAGAACAACGAGCGCGAAGTGGTGGGCATCAGCTACCCGGCGGGCATCGACCGTTACCCCGGCCTGGCACGCGCGCTGCAGGACTACGCCACCCATGCGCGCAGCGACCTGCAGCAGGCGCTGGACGGGCTGGGCAACGACAAGCCGGCCATGCCGTACGAACTGTCGCTGAGCTTTGAAAAGCTGCTGGAAACCCCGCAGCTGGTGGTGGTCAGTGCCGACGGCAGCCGCTACACCGGTGGCGCCCATGGCGAGCCGCTGGTGGCACGTTTCGTATGGCTGCCACAGCATCAGCAGATGCTCAGTGCCGAAAAGCTGGTGACGGATGCCAAGGGCTGGAAGGTCATCAGCGAATTCGTCGCCGACCAGCTGCGCGAGCGCGTGGCCACCCGCCTCAGTGGCGAAGACATGGAGCCGGCACAGATGCAGGAATCGCTGCGCAACGCGTCGCGCATGATCGCGGAGGGCACCGGGCCACAGGCTGACAATTTCAGCCAGTTCCAGCCGCTGACCGACGACAAGGGGCAGATCACCGCGCTGCGCTTTGTTTTCCCGCCGTACCAGGTCGGTCCATACTCGGATGGCACCCAGACCGCCGATGTGCCGGCGGCGGTGCTGTTGCCCTACGTGGCCAAGGACTACGTGGAGCTGTTCGCACGCGGTTGACCGCAGTGGAGGAGGTGGCGTGGATACAGGGTTGCAGGAGCGGGTCACCGGCCTGCTTCACGAAGCCGGGGTCCGCATCGGCGGCACCCAGCCGCAGGACATCCAGGTGCACGACCCGCGCTTCTTCGCGCGGGTCATGGCCCACGGCTCGCTCGGCCTGGGCGAGAGCTACATGGACGGCTGGTGGGATGCCAACGTCCTGGACGAATTCCTCGTCCACCTGATGCGCGCCCATCTGGACGAGCGGGTGCACGGCTGGCGCGAAGTAGCCGATGCGCTGAAGGCGCGCCTGTTCAACCTGCAGGCCGGGCAGGGCAGCTATGAGGTTGGCCGCCGCCACTACGACCTTGGCAACGACCTGTACCAGGCCATGCTCGGCCAGCGCCTGGTCTACAGCTGCGGGTACTGGCGCAACGCCGACGACCTCGACACCGCGCAGGAAGCCAAGCTCGACCTGGTCTGCCGCAAGCTGGGGCTGCGTCCGGGCCAGCGCGTGCTGGACATCGGCTGCGGCTGGGGCGAGGCCCTGAAGTTCGCGGCCGAGCGTTACGGTGTCAGCGGCGTCGGCGTGACCATCTCGCAGGAGCAGGCCGAGTTTGCCCGTGAACTGTGCGCCGGCCTGCCGATCGAGATCCGCCTGCAGGATTACCGCGAGCTGGACGAGCCGTTCGATGCGATCTTCTCGATCGGAATGTTCGAGCATGTCGGTGACAAGAACTACCGCAGCTTCTTCGATGTAGCAGAACGCTGCCTGTCGCCGCGTGGGTTGCTGCTGTTGCATACCATCGGCACCAACATCTCGCGGCATCGCACCGACCCGTGGATCGCGCGCTACATCTTCCCCAATTCGATGCTGCCGTCGGCGGTGCAGATCACCCGGGCGTTCGAAGGCCGTTTCGTGCTGGAGGACTGGCACAACTTCGGCACCGACTACGACCTCACCCTGCAGGCCTGGCGGCGCAACGTGGAAGCAGCGTGGCCGCGGCTGGATGCGCGCTACGACGAACATTTCCGCCGGATGTGGCGCTTCTACCTGGCCGGATCGATGGCGACCTTCCGCTGCCGGCATGCGCAGTTGTGGCAGCTGGTGCTGTCACCGGAGGGCGTGCCGGGTGGGTACGTGGCGCCACGCTGAAGCCAGCGCGGGGCGGAGACCCCGGGGTCAGATCCCTTTTCGCAGAAAAGGGCTCTGACCCCAACCACAACAAAAAAACCGCCCGGTTTCCCGGGCGGTTTTTCGTTTCAGGCTACTGCGCGGGCGATCAGTTGCCGGCGCCGGTCAGGCCACGCTTTTCCAGCAGCGGTTCGATCTGCGGCTCGTGGCCGGCGAAATCGCGGAACAGCTGCATGGCATCGACGCTGCCACCCTTGGACAGCAGGGTGGCGCGGAAGTGGTCGCCGTTCTTGCGGCTCAGGCCGCCGTTGTCCTTGAACCACTTCTGGGTGTTGGCGTCGAGCACTTCCGACCAGATGTAGGCGTAATAGCCGGCAGAGTAGCCGCCCATGATGTGGCTGAAGTACGGGGTCCTGTAGCGCGGCGGAACCGGCGCGTAGTAGATGCCGTCCTTCTCCAGCGCGGCGCGCTCGAAGGCCATCACGTCCTTGGCGGCCGGCACCTGGTCCGGGCCGATCTGGTGCCAGCGCTGGTCCAGCATCGCCGCACCCAGGTATTCGGTGGTGGCGAAGCCCTGGTTGAACTTCGATGCGGCGATCACCTTGTCCAGCAGGGCCTGCGGCATCGCGCTGCCATTCTGGTAGTGCTTGGCATAGTTCTTCAGGATGACCGGATTGTCCGACCACATCTCGTTGACCTGCGAGGGGAACTCGACGAAGTCGCGCGGCACCGAGGTGCCCGAGAAGTACGGGTACTTCACGTTCGAGAACATGCCGTGCAGGGCGTGGCCGAATTCGTGGAAGGTGGTGTTCACCTCGTCCCAGGTCAGCAGGGTCGGCTGGCCGGCCGGCGGCTTCGGGATGTTGAGATGGTTGGCGACCACCGGCTTGAAGCCGGTCAGCGTGGACTGCGAAACGTAGGAGTTCATCCATGCACCGCCCCGCTTGGAGGCGCGCGCATACGGGTCGAAGATGAAGATCGCGAGCTGGCTGCCGTCGGCGTCGAACACATCGTAGACGGTGACGTCGTCATGGTAGACCGGCAGGTCGGTACGCTGCTTGAAGGTCAGGCCGAATTCCTGGTTGGCGGCATAGAACACGCCGTTTTCCAGCACGTTCTTCAGTTCGAAGTACGGCTTCAGCTGCGACTCGTCGAAGTTGTACTTGGCCTGGCGCACCTTCTCGCTGTAGAAGGCCCAGTCCCACGGTTCCAGCGTGAAGGTCGGCTTGCCCGCGGCCTTCTGTTCCTGGTCGATCATCGCCTGCAGGTCGGCGGCTTCACGCCTGGCGTTGGCCACTGCAGCCGGCGCCAGCTTGCCCAGCATCGCGTTGACCGCTTCGGGGGTCTTGGCGGTCTGGTTGGTCAGGTTGTAGGCGGCGAAGTTGGCAAAGCCCATCAGCTTGGCCTTGTCGGCACGCAACTGCATGATGCGCGAGACCAGCGCGGTGTTGTCGAACTCGCCACCGCGGCTGCCACGGTTGACCGAGGCTTCATGGATCTTCTGGCGCAGGGTGCGGTTGGCCAGGTTGGTCAGCGGCGGCTGGCCAGTGGTGTTGAGCAGGGTGATGACGTACTTGCCTTCCAGGCCACGGGCCTTGGCGGCTTCGGCGGCAGCGGCGATCTGCTCCCTGGACAGTCCGTCCAGTTCCTTGACGTCGTCGACGGTGATCGCCGAAGCGTTCACTTCCGACTGCACGTTCTGGCTGAACCTGGTTGCCAGATTGGCCAGCTCGGCGTTCATTTCCTTCAGCTTGGCCTTGTCGGCCTCGGACAGCTTGGCGCCGGCGCGGACGTAGTTGTCGTAGTACTTCTCGACC
The DNA here is from genome assembly GCF_001676385.1 of Stenotrophomonas maltophilia. Classification (GTDB taxonomy): domain Bacteria; phylum Pseudomonadota; class Gammaproteobacteria; order Xanthomonadales; family Xanthomonadaceae; genus Stenotrophomonas; species Stenotrophomonas maltophilia_J. The sequence continues at coordinate 221,731 of NZ_LYVJ01000001.1, forward strand.
AGGCGCACGCCTTCGGCATCCAGGCCCAGCTGGCTGCGGGTGTCGTACAGCGCCTGGATGCGCGCGAACAGCTTGCCGTTCAGTGCGATTGCATCGCTGTGCGCAGCGAACTTCGCCGAGTAGTCGGCCTGCAGCTTCTTGCGGGTGTCATTGGTATCGGCCCCGACCAGCGCGAAGAACACGGTGGTTGCACGGTCGAGGACGTCGCCGCTCTTTTCCAGGGCGATGATGGTGTTTTCGAAGGTCGGCTTGGCCTTGTTGTTGGCGATCGCGTCGACTTCCTTCAGCTGCTGCGCCATGCCGGCGTCGAAGGCCGGGGCGAAATCACTGTCCTTGATCCTGTCGAACTGCGGGTAATGCAGCGGCAGCGGGCTTTCGGCGAAGAACGGATTGGCCTGCTGGGCCGTGGTGCTGGCGACCGCGGTGGCGGCGGTGGCTGAGTAGGCAGGCAGGGCAAGGCCGAGGGTCATGGCCACGGCAAGGGCAAGGCGAGTGGTCAAGGCGGAACTCCGATAAGGCAAACAAGGGCCCGAGGGTAACCCGGCCGGCAGGATCTGCACTTGTGTCAAAAGGCATGTTGCCGGGGCTGGGCCCGGGTATCCTGCGAGTATCACCCGAGGCTCGCCACGATGACCACCGCCTACGATTTCAGCTTCCGTGACCTCGAAGGGCAGCCACAGGCGCTGGCCCAGTACCGCAGCCGCCCACTGCTGCTGGTCAATGTCGCCAGCCGCTGTGGCTTCACCCCGCAGTACACGGGGTTGGAACAGTTGTGGCAGGACTACCGCGAACGCGGCCTGGTGGTGATCGGCTTCCCGTGCAACCAGTTCGGCGGACAGGAGCCGGGCGATGCCGCGCAGATCCGCCAGTTCTGTTCGCTGGATTATCCGGTCAGCTTCCCGCTGTCGGAAAAGATCGAGGTCAATGGCACCCGGGCCGATCCCCTGTGGGCGTGGCTGTCACGCGAGAAGCGCGGCCTGCTTGGCATCGCCCGCATCAAGTGGAACTTCAGCAAGTTCCTGGTCGACCGCCAGGGCAACGTGGTGGATCGCTTTGCGCCCACCACCAGGCCGGAACAGCTGCGCGGCGCGATCGAAGCGCTGCTGTAGAGCCGAGCCCACGCTCGGCTGCTTGTCCGGCCGACATCAAAGGCGCGCGGTGCGCGCGAGCCGAGCGTGGGCTCGGCTCTACAGGTGCAACGCCTTACTTCTCGACGAAGGCGCGCTCGAACACATAGTGGCCGGGCTGGCCGATGCGCGGCGAGACCTGGAAGCCTCGTGCGTCGAGCACGGTGCGGAGGTCGGCAAGCATCTGCGGGCTGCCGCAGATCATCGCGCGATCGTTTTCCGGGCTCAGTTCCGGCAGGCCGAGGGTGCGCTGCATCTCGCCGCTTTCCATCAGCGCGGTCAGGCGGCCCTGGTTGGCGAAGGGCTCGCGGGTGACGGCCGGGTAGTACAGCAGCTTGTCGCCGATCATCTCGCCAAGGAACTCGTGCTCTCGCAGTTCCTTCTCGAAGTAATCGCGGTAGGCCAGGTCCTTCTCGTAGCGCACGCCATGGCAGAGGATCACCTTCTCGAAGCGCTCGTAGGTTTCCGGGTCCTTGATCACCGACAGCCAGGGGGCCAGGCCGGTGCCGGTACCCAGCAGGTACAGGTTCTTTCCCGGGTGCAGGTCGCTGACCAGCAGGGTGCCGGTGGGCTTCTTGCCGACCAGCACCTTGTCGCCCGGCTTGATGTGCTGCAGGCGCGAGGTCAGGGGGCCGTCCTGCACCTTGATGCTGAAGAACTCGAGCTGTTCTTCCCAGTTGGCGCTGGCAATGGAATAAGCGCGCAGCAGCGGCCGCGCCTCCGTTTCCAGGCCGATCATCACGAACTGGCCGTTCTCGAAGCGGAAGCCGCTGTCGCGGGTGGTGGTGAAGCTGAAGTAGGCGTCGGTCCAGTGGCGGACCTCAAGCACCGTTTCGGCGCCGAAAGCGGAGGACATGGGCGTATCTATCAAAAGTCGTCGGGGGTGATTCTATCTCAAATGAGACGGGTTCTCATTGGGCGGAACGAGAGGCGTTCTCAGCGATAGCCCGCCGCCTGCAGCTCGAACAGTTCGGCATAGCGGCCGCCCTGCGCCATCAGCTGCGCATGCGTGCCGCTGGCCTCGATCCGGCCATCGGCCAGCACCAGGATGCGATCGGCCATGCGTACCGAGGAGAAACGATGCGAAATGAGCACTGCGGTGCGATTATCCGCCAGTTCCCTGAACCGCTGGAACACCTCGAATTCACTGCGCGCATCCAGTGCCGCCGTCGGCTCGTCCAGGATCATCACCTGCGCATTGCGCATCCACGCGCGGGCGATGGCGATCTTCTGCCACTGGCCACCGGACAGGTCCACGCCCTGGCTGAAGCGGCGGCCGATCAACTGGTCGTAACCGCCGGGCAACGCCTCGATCACTTCCTCGGCCATGCCGCGCCGAGCGGCGTCGGCAATGCGGTCGCGGTCGTCCATCGCCTCGACCTGGCCAACGCCGATGTTCTCGCCCGCGCTGAGGTTGTAGCGCACGAAATCCTGGAAGATCACCCCGAGGTTGGCGCGCAGGTCGTCCAGGTCGTAGTCGCGTAGGTCGCGGCCATCAAGCAGGATGCGGCCCTCGTCCGGCTCGTACAGGCGTGCGAGCAGCTTGACCAGCGTGGTCTTGCCCGCTCCGTTCTCGCCGACCAGGGCCAGCACTTCGCCCGCGTGCAGCTGGAAATCCAGATGGCGTACCGCCCATTGCTCGGCGTCGGGATAGCGGAAACCGACGTTCTCGAACACAAAGCCCTGGCGGATCGGCCGCGGCACGCGCATGGCGCCTTCGCGCGAGTGGATTTCCGGCTGGATCTGGAAGAACGAGAACAGGTCATCCAGGTACAGGGCCTGGCTGGCCACCTGCGAGAACCCGATCAGCAGGCCTTCCAGCAGCTGGCGCAGGCGCAGGAAGCTGCCGGCGAGGAAGGTCAGGTCGCCGATCGAGAAATCGCCGCGCACGGTACGCCAGGCGATGTAGGCGTAGGCGGTGTAGTAGCCCAGCGTGCCCAGCGCGGCCAGCAGCGTGCCCCAGAACGCGCGGCGCCGGGCAAGCGCACGGTTGGCCAGGAACAGCGCCACCGACAGGCGCCGGTAGCGCTCCACCAGGAAGCGGTGCAGGTTGTAGATCTTCACCTCCTTGGCCGTCTCGACGCTGGCGCCGAGCTGGCGCAGGTAGTCGAGCTGGCGGCGCTCGGGCGTCCACTGGAAGTTGAGGCTGTAGCCGGCGGCATTGAAGTGCGATTCGCCGATGAAGGCCGGCACCAGTGCCAGTGCCAGCAGCAGGATCAGCCACGGCGCGTAGACCAGCAGGCCGACGGCCAGGCTGGCCACGGTGATCGCGTCCTGGACCTGGCCGAACAGCTGGCTCATCAGGTTCATCCGGCCCATGGTCTGGCGCCGCGCGCGGTCCAGCTTGTCCTGCAGGTCCGGGTCCTCGAAGTCCTCCAGGTCCAGTGTCGCGGCGTGTTCCATCAGCCGGATGCTGGTGGCGTTGGCGAACAGCTCCGAGAGCAGTGCATCGGCATAGCTGACCAGCCGGCCCAGCAGGTCCGAAGCAATGGCCAGGCCGAACTCCAGTGCCAGCAGGCCCAGCAGCGGATTGAGCAGGCCGCTGGAGAGCGCCTCGCCCAGCGGCGGGAAGCCGGTATCGTGCTGGCTCAGGCGCAGGGCGCTGTCGATGATCAGCTTGCCCACATACAGCATCGCCACCGGCAGCAGCGCTCGGACCAGGCGCAGCCCCAGGCTGGCCAGGGTGAGCGCGGGGCTGGTCTGCCAGACCATGCGCAGGAATGGCGGCAGGTTGCGCATCGCCCTGAAGCGCTGGCGCAGGCTGGGCTTCTTTTCGGTGGCAGCAGGCATGCCACCATTGTGCGCGTGCAAGGCGTGCAGATGGGGTCAGATCCCTTTGCAGCGCAAAGGGCTCCGACCCCACCACGGCCAATCGGGATCCGGCTCTCGGACCATCCCGCGCAAAGCCAGCGGTTGATGCTGCCCTTGTCCTGGCCGTTGCTGCTGCGGGTGCCGGGTGCCGGGTGCCGGGTGCCGGGTGCCGGCCCAGCCAACAAAGCTCCTTCAGGGCAGCGGCGGCAGCAGCCCCGCACCCAGCCGGTTCCAGGCATTGATCACCGCAATGCCCATGCTCAGGTCACTGATGCCCTTTTCATCGAAATGCGGTGCCAGGGCATCGAATGCCGCCTGCGACGGCGCGCCGTCGGTCAGCCGGGTCAGCGCCTCGGCCCAGCCCAGTGCCGCGCGCTCGCGCGCATCGAAGAAGCGGCTTTCGTGCCAGGCCGGCAGGGTGTCGAGCTTGCGCGGCTCGATGCCGCCCTTGCGCAGCGTGGTGGCGTGCATGTCCATGCAGTAGCCGCAGCCATTGAGCTGCGATACGCGCAGGAACACCAGTTCCATCAGCATCGGCTCGATCGAGCTGTCATGCACTGCCTTGCTGGTCGCCAGCAGGCCCTTGAAGGCCTCGGCGGCCAGTCGGGTATAGGGGACGCGGGGAGAAGCGTGGGTCGACATCGTGGGCTCCACGGCGGCCACCGTGGCCGCCTTCCACTACCAGGACGCCGCTGCATCGCCGCGCGTGACAACCTGCGGCAACTTCTCCGGATTCAGCACGCTGTACACCTGGGCGATGCGGCCATCGATCACGTCGATGGTGGTCACCGAGTGCAGCCGGTCGCCCTGGAAGCGCAGGATCGCCGGCTCGCCGTTGACGTAGCCCAGCTGCGCCGGCTGCGCCGCGCCGCGGCGGGCGATGGCCCAGAACAGGCGGCCGATGCGCTCGGCGCCCAGCAATGGGCGGACGGCCGCAGTGACTACGCCACCGCCGTCGGAGACCAGTCGTGCGTTGGCGTGCAGCAGTGCCTGGATCGCTTCACTGTCGCCGCGCTGCGAGGCCTCCATGAAGCGTGCCAGCAGTTGCCGATGCTGGCTGGCGTCGGCATTGAAGCGGGGCCGTCCGGCCTGCAGGCGCTGCCGGGCACGGTGCACCAGCTGCCGGCAGCTGGCCTCGCTGTGGCCGATCAGGCCGGCGATCTCGCGGTAGTCATGGTCGAAGGCCTCCTTCAGCAGGAACGCGGCGCGCTCTTCCGGGCCGAGCTGTTCGAGCAGGGTCAGGAAGGCCACCGAAACGTCGTCGGCCAGGGCATGCAGCTGGGCCGGGCCGGGAGCGGGGTCGGGCTCGAGGGTGATCTCCAGCGGTTCAGCCAGCCAGGGGCCGACATAGTGGACGCGCTCGCGCTTGGCCGCGCGCAGCCGGTCCAGGCCGAGCCGGGTGGTAGTGGTGACCAGCCACGCCTCGGCGTCGCGGACGCTGGCCTGATCGGCGCCGGACCAGCGCAGCCAAGCATCCTGGACCACGTCTTCGGCATCGGTGCGGCTGCCGAGCAGGCGATAGGCCAGGGCCATCAGGCGCGGGCGGTGGGTCTGGAAGGTGGCTTCGGTGTTCATGTCGACCAGGACGCCAGGGAGAGGGCAAGCGTGACAGAAGGTGCGGGGTCAGAGCCTTTGGCGAGGGATCTGATCCCTCGGTTGTGATCTTGCCGGCCAGCGGCCGGCACTACCACCCCGCGGCCGGGGGAGGGGGTAAAATGGGCGGATTACCCCCCGCCAGCCTCGAGCAAGCGAGCAAGCCGTGACATCGATCAAGCAGGAAGACCTCATCCAGTCCATCGCCGACGCGCTGCAGTACATCTCGTACTACCACCCGGTCGACTACATCAAGAACCTCGCCGCCGCGTACGAGCGCGAGGAGTCGCCGGCCGCGAAGGAAGCGATGGCCCAGATCCTGATCAATTCGCGGATGTGCGCCGAAGGCCACCGTCCGATCTGCCAGGACACCGGCATCGTCACCGTGTTCCTGGAAATCGGCATGGACGTGCGTTGGGATGACGCCACCATGGGCGTGGAAGACATGGCCAATGAAGGCGTTCGCCGCGCCTACATGCATCCGGACAACAAGCTGCGCGCCTCGGTGCTGGCTGATCCGGCCGGCAAGCGGATCAATACCAAGGACAACACGCCGGGCGTCGTCAACGTCAAGGTGGTACCGGGCAACAAGGTCGAGGTGATCGTCGCCGCCAAGGGCGGCGGTTCAGAAGCCAAGAGCAAGTTCGCCATGCTCAACCCGTCCGACTCCATCGTTGACTGGGTGCTGAAGACGGTCCCGACCATGGGGGCCGGCTGGTGCCCGCCGGGCATGCTCGGCATCGGCATCGGTGGCACCGCCGAGAAGGCGATGCTGATGGCCAAGGAGGCGCTGATGGAACCGATCGACATCACCGACCTGCAGGCTCGTGGTCCGTCCAGCCGCATCGAAGAGCTGCGCCTGGAGCTGTACGAGAAGGTCAACGCGCTCGGTATCGGTGCCCAGGGGCTGGGCGGCCTGACCACCGTGCTGGACATCAAGATCAAGGATTACCCGACCCATGCGGCCAACCTGCCGGTGGCGATGATCCCGAACTGCGCGGCGACCCGCCATGCGCACTTCACCCTCGATGGCAGCGGTCCGGTGATGCTGGACCCGCCGTCGCTGGAAGACTGGCCGCAGCTGACCTACGACGCATCCAAGGGCACCCGCGTGGACCTGGACACGATCACTCCTGAGGAGGTAGCCAGCTGGAAGCCAGGCCAGACCCTGCTGCTCAACGGCAAGCTGCTGACCGGCCGCGATGCCGCGCACAAGCGCATGGTCGACATGCTCAACAAGGGCGAGGAGCTGCCGGTCGACCTGAAGGGACGCTTCATCTACTACGTCGGCCCGGTCGATCCGGTGCGCGACGAAGTGGTTGGCCCGGCCGGCCCGACCACCGCGACCCGCATGGACAAGTTCACCGAGCAGGTGCTGGCGCAGACCGGCCTGCTGGGCATGGTCGGCAAGGCCGAGCGCGGCCCGGCCGCCATCGAGGCGATCAGGAAGCACAAGTCGGCCTACCTGATGGCCGTCGGTGGTTCGGCCTACCTGGTGTCCAAGGCCATCAAGGCCGCCAAGGTCGTCGGCTTCGCCGATCTGGGCATGGAAGCGATCTACGAGTTCACCGTGCAGGACATGCCCGTGACCGTGGCGGTGGATTCCACTGGCGAGTCGGTGCACAAGACCGGCCCGCGCGAATGGCAGGCCCGCATCGGCAAGATTCCGGTGGTGGTGGAGTAATCCTCCAGCGTCCGGTACAGGCAACGGCGCCCGCGTGGCGCCGTTGTCGTGAAGGGAATGGGGTTGACGATCGCGCAGCATCGCTCTGCTAGGCTTGGCACCACCTCGCACAGGATGTGTCCATGGCCCTGCATCGAACCTTTGCGCTCGCGTTCCTGCTGATCCTGGTCGGCTGCAGCACGACCTCCTCCTATGAGGGGGCGGATTTCTCCGCATCCTCGCAGTGCCGCATGCAATGCCAGGCCAGCCATCGCAGCTGCATGGCGCAGGGCAGCACCGGCAACAACAGCTTCAGCTGCGAGCAGCAGGCGGTGCCGGCGCCGGACAAGCGCTGCAAGGACGTCGCCAACCCCGAGCTGCGGCGCGCCTGTGAACTGAAGGCGCATGACTGCACGGTGCGTGCACCGATGATGTCCTGTGGCGAACGCCGCGATACCTGCATGAGCAGCTGCGGCTGAGCAGCGACGGCCCGTGTGGGCGCATAATCGGCCGGTCCACCCGCACAGGATCCGTCGCATGAGCACCACGCTGTATGGTTCGACCAGCACTGCCGCCCTGGTGGTGCACTGGCTGCTGATCGAGCTCGGCATCGAGCATGAACTGGTGCTGCTGGATTTCGACACGCGCGAGCACAAGTCGGCGGAGTACCTGGCGCTGAACCCCGCCGGTGTGGTGCCGACGCTGCTGATCGATGGGCTGGTCCTGACCGAAGCGGCGGCGATCGCGCTGTACCTGGCCGATCGCCATCCGGAGGCCGGCCTGCTGCCGGCGCTGGGCACGCCCGAGCGTGGTGATGCCTATCGCTGGATGTTCTGGTGCGCCAATACGCTGCAGCCGGCCTATCGGGCCTGGTTCTATCCGCACGAAATGGCGGGTGAGGAGAATGTGGTGGCCAGCCGGGAGTACGCGCGGCAGCGCCTGGAAGCGGCCTGGCAGCAGGCGTCCACGCACCTGCAGGCACATGGCCCGTACCTGCTCGGCACCTCGCCCTGCGTGGCCGACTACATGCTGGTGATGCTGATGCGCTGGTCGCGCAACATGCCCAGGCCCAGCGACACCTGGCCGGTGCTCAAGGCCCATGCCACCTCGATGAAGGCACGCCCGGCGTTCGCCGAGGTGTACCGCCGCGAGGGCATCACCGACTGGCGGTAACCAGAAAAGGGGACGGAGGGGATTAAGTCGTTTGTGCACAAACGACTTAATCCCCTCCGTCCCCTTTTCCGTTACAGGATCTCGAGCACGGTTTCCGGCGGGCGGCACAGGCGGGTGCCCTTGGGCGTGCGCACCACCGGGCGATTGATCAGCCGCGGGTGCCCGGCCATTGCGGCCAGCAGCGCCGTTTCGCCGGCGCCATCCAGGCCCAGTTCGGCGAACTGCGCTTCCTTGCTGCGCACCAGGTCCTGCGCGCTCAATCCCGACTCGGCCAGCACCTGGCGCAGCGTTGCCACGTCCGGAGGATTGCCCAGATAGTCGATCACCACCGGCTCGATGCCCGCGTCGCGGATCAGCTGCAGCGCACCGCGCGAATTGCTGCAGGCAGGGTTGTGCCAGATCGTCACCTCCATCAGAACCACTCCAGCAGCGATACGCCCACGCCGACGTAGGTGGCCTTGTGGTTGTAATCGATCAGGCTCTCGCCATAGCCATCGAAGACCTGCACGTGGCCGCGCAGCAGGTTGCTGATAGGGAAGCCGTAATCCAGCTGCAGCGCACCGTGCGAGCGGCTGCCCGTGCGCAGCGAGTGACGCGCCATCAGCGAGACCTCATGGCCATTGCGGTTCCAGGTCAGGGTCGCGTCGCCACGGCCCATGTAATCCTCGATGTCCGGGTTGTTGTCATCGCTGCGGGTTTCCGGAATGCGGTACCACGGGCGCAGGACCAGTGCCCAGTTCTCGCGGTCCAGGCCGATGTTGAGCATCACCCGGTTCCAGCTGCGCGACAGTGGGTCGGCGCGGCCATTGGACTGGTGGTTGAGGCTGATGCCGGTCATGCGTCCGCGCCAGCCAGCGATCGAATAGCCGTTGCGGAACACCATCATCACTTCCGGTTCGTAATTGGTTTCGCGGAACGGGCGCGAATCCTCGCTGTTGTAGGCCTGCCAGCGCGAACTCTGGGTATAACCGGCCCAGATGTCGCCGTTGTCGCCGAACAGGTTCTCGGCGATCTTGGTCTTGAAGCTGATCTGGAACTTCAGCTCGGCACTGTCCAGCACCTGCGGGGTAGTCACGGTGTTGGCCGGGTTCGGCGAGTGCGGCATGGCGTTGCGGTCGCTGGTCCAGAACGCGGGCAGCAGGTACACCGGCTTGTACGCGCGCAGCTGGAACGGGCCCAGCTTGGAGTCCTCGGCCAGCTCCCAGCGGCTGTCCAGCAGCGAGCCGCGGCCGGCGTTGGCCAGCGCGCTGTCCGGCGCCGCCGGGCGGAACAGGTCGCTGACGCGTTCGCGCAGCTTTTCCTCGCCCTGGCTCAAGCGTGCGCTCTCACGTTCGTCGCGGCGCGCCTGCGCAGCCGCTTCGGCGGCGGCATCGGCAGCCGCGGTGGCCTCCGGCGTGCGCCCGAACAGGCGGTCATAGCAGGCCAGGCGGGCGGCATCGGTGGTGATCGCCGCGCACGCAGCGGGTGAGGTGTCGGCGCTGGGCGCGAACTCCTGCGCGGCCAGGGGGGCGCTGGCCAGGGCAAGCGCCAGCGGCGCCAAACGGGGAAACGGCATGGGGAGGGTCATTGCAGCAGGCCCTTCGATGAATACGGGAATAGCACAGTGTGGCGGCTGTACCGGATCGCGGCCAGCCCCACGGTTTATGCACGGCCATAGCGTGCGTGCGGCGTGAAGGCGCCGTGGCTCAGAAGAACCAGGCGAACGCGAACAGGCCCAGCATCGCGATCACCAGCGCCAGCTTCAGCGCCAGCCCGAGCAGGATGCCCAGCCAGGTAGCGAAGCCCACTCTGGTTGAACGGCCGAGCTCGCGCGTATGCCAGTATTCGCCGGCCAGGGCGCCAAGCAGTGGCCCGGCGAACAGGCCGATGGGCATGAAGAACAGGCCGGCGATGCTGCCGGCAAACGTCCCCCACAGCGCCTTGCGGCTGGCTCCGACCCGCTGCGCGCCGACCACGGTGGCCAGGATGTCGACCACCAGCGAGAGCAGGGTCAGTCCGCCCAGTGCCACCAGGGTCGGCCAGCCGATATGGGCGAAGCCATCGGCCCATGCTGCCAGCAGCAGCCCAACGAACACCAGCGGGATGCCGGGCAACGCCGGGAGGAAGATGCCGGCGATTCCGATGAGGACAAAAATGACCGCTAGCAGATACAAGATGAATGAGAGGCCCATGCTGATCCGTATGGTTGCATTTTTGGGGGTTGACAGTGAAGGATTTTGCCAGTTGCTTTTTCGTTTTTGGCGGGTTAAGTTGCAGTCGCTGAGCTTGGCAAGGTCACCGTGGATCGTGGCCTGATGAAGCAAGATCTTCCCGATCCGCTGCATCGATGCACCTCGCTTCCCCCTTGCTTGTCAGCCGCCCAACAGGCGTTTCCAACAACAAGAGAGAGTCACCAGGGAGTTAGTGAGATGTCTGATCGCGAGAGCGGTACCGTCAAGTGGTTCAACGACGCAAAGGGGTTTGGCTTCATCAGCCGTGAGAACGGCGAAGACGTGTTCGTGCACTTCCGTGCCATCCAGACCCAGGGCTTCAAGAGCCTGAAGGAAGGCCAGAAGGTCACCTTCACCGTCGTGCAGGGCCAGAAGGGCCTGCAGGCCGACGCCGTGCAGCCGGTCTGATCGCGCTGCTGTCGTCACATGAAGAAGGCCCGCGCATGCGGGCCTTCTTCTTTTCCTGCGGCCGGTCGGCGGCAGGTCAGCGCAGGATCACCTTGCCATTGACGACACGCACGTAGGTGTTCTCGCGGATGCCGCCGAGATCGCGCTGGTTGACCACGATGGTGCGGCCATCGTCCATGCGAACGCTGATGTCATAGGTATCGCTGGTCACGTTCTTCTGGATCTGGTTGCCAGCCAGGGCGCCACCGACCGCACCCGCGGCGGCGGCGATGTTCTTGTTGCCACGGCTGCCGCCGGTGTGGTCGGAGATTTCGTGGCCCGCCACGGCGCCGACGATGCCACCGAGGATCGCGCCGGTGGCGCTGGGGGCAGTGCGGCCCGACGGCACGACGCTGATGCGGGTGACGATGCCACAGTCGGCGCAGCGGCCCTGGTTGTATCCGCCGTCATTGCCATAGCCGCCGCTGTTGTAGCCATTGTTGTAGCCACCGCCACCGTAACCGGGCGAGGTGGCACAGCCTGCCAGGGCGAGGGTGGCGATAGCGCTGGCGGCAATCAGCTGGATCTTCATGGGGCGTCTCCTGGCCGTGAAGGCGGGTGCGTTTAGGGGTACTGCGTCATGCAGCAGGGTGGACGAATCGTCCCCTTTTGATCGTGAACAAGGTGCCAACCGCGCGTGCGTAGCCCGGCTGCAGGATGAATGCAGCTCAGCGGAAGTCCTGGTGGCAGGCGCGGCAGTCGGCCTGCAGTGTTTCCGCCACCTGTGCCAGGGCGCTGCAGTCACTGGGCGGCGTGGCCAGCGCGGCGTTGAGGTGGCCGCGCAGCTGGCTGGCATGCTGCTGGAACCGCGCGCTGTCCTTCAACCCGGGAAAGGCCAGGTCCAGGTCGTTCGACAGCAGGCGCAGTGCCTGCAGCCGCGGCACGCTGTCAGCGAGGCTGCAGCGGTTCTGCTGCCGGGCCTGCTGCAGCAGCTGCGACTGGCGCTGCATGACCTGCATCAGGCTGCCCGGAAACGGATCGCGACGGGCCTGCAGGGCGCGGCCCACCATCACTGTAGCGACCAGGCCGATCAACAGGCCCAGGCACAGCACGAACAGGTAGCGATGGGCCGTCGACAGGCGGTGGCGCGGGCTGGCATTCATTGCGGCTCTCCGGGCGTGCAACGATGGGTTCGATGCCGGCGCACTGTAGGGGCCGGTGCCCGCAGGCTAAAATAGGCCAATGAACGAACAGGTCAAACAACGCTTCGCCGGCATCGAACGGCTGTATGGCGTCGGCGCGCTCGAGCGCCTGCAGGGCAGCCGGGTGGCAGTGGTAGGCATGGGCGGCGTCGGCTCGTGGGTGGTGGAGGCGCTGGCGCGTTCGGCGGTCGGTCACCTGACCCTGATCGATGCCGATGACATCTGCGTATCCAACACCAACCGGCAGCTGCCGGCGATGGAAGGCAACTACGGCCGCAACAAGGCGGAGGCCATGGCCGAGCGCTGCCGTGCGATCAATCCGGGCATCGAGGTCGACGCGGTGCCGGCATTCCTGACTGTATCGAACATGGCCGAACTGCTCGACCGCGGATTCGATCTGGTCGTCGACGCCTGCGACAGCTTCCGGGTCAAGGTCGAGACAATCGCCTGGTGCCGCCGGCGCAAGCTGCCGCTGCTGACCGTGGGCGCTGCGGGCGGCCGCACGGATCCGACGCTGGTCCGCATCCGCGACGTTTCGCGCACCGAACACGATGCCATGCTGGCGCTGATCCGCAAGAAGCTGCGCAGCGAGTTCAATTTCCCGAAGAACGCCAAGCGCTATTTCGGTGTCCCGGCCGTGTACTCGCTGGAGAACGTGAAGTACCCGCAGGCCGATGGCAGCGTCTGCGGCATCCGGCCGGATCTGGGCGCTGATGCGGCGCTGAAGCTGGACTGCGGCGCGGGCCTGGGCGCCGCAACCCACATTACCGGCGCATTCGCCTTTGCGGCGGCGGGCAAGGCGCTGGAAATGCTGCTGCAGCCGAAGAAGGCGGGAGCCGAAGTGGTCGAGGCCAGCGAGGCCTGATGGATCCTGCCGACCAAGGTCGGCACTTGCGCTCACGGGGCCGGCAGCGCGAACAGGCGGCGTGCGTTCTCCGTGGTGGCTTGGGCCACGGCGTCCGGCTCCATCGCGCGCAGCGCAGCCACATGGCGGGCGATGGCGGCCAGCCGCGATGGTTCGTTGCGCTGGCCTCGGATACCGGCGTCGGGCTGGTCCGGGGCGTCGGTCTCCAGCAGCAGCTGTTCCAGCGGCATGCTGCGGACCAGACGCTGCAGGCGCTGCGCGCGCGGGTAGGTCAACGGGCCGCCGATGCCAAGCAGGAAGCCCTGCTTGTGCAGCTGCGCAGCCTGTTCCGGGCTGCCGGAGAAGCTGTGCACGACGCCGCGCAGGCCACTGATGCGGCGGATGGCGGTGATCACCGCATCCACGGCGCGCCGCGCATGCACGATGACCGGCAGGTCGAATTCACGGGCCAGCTCCAGCTGGCCAATGAAGTACGCCTGCTGGGCTTCGGCATCCAGCCCTTCGACGAAGAAATCCAGCCCGCACTCGCCGACCGCGCAGGGGCGCTCGCGCTCGATCCACTCGCGAAGCAGTGGCAGGTGCGTGGACCGGTGCTCGCGCAGGAACATCGGGTGCAGGCCGTACGCCGGGTGCAACCCCGGTGCCTGCCGGCAGACCTCGCGCAGCTTCGGCCAGCTGGCGGCGGTGACCGCCGGTACCACCTGCAGCGCCACCCCGACCGCCCGTGCGCGTTCGACCACGGCAGCACGGTCGCTGTCGAACTCGCCCGCGTCCAGATGGCAGTGGCTGTCGACCAGCACGTTCAACGCTGCTCCAGCGGCGGCGATGTGGCGGCATTGCGGCTCTTCCAGCTGGCCAGCAGCAAGGTGCCGAAGCCCAGCACCAGTTCATCGATGAACGGAATCGGGTCCGGTACGAACAGGGTCAGTGCGAACAGGCCGGCGGTGAGCTTGAACAGGGTGGGGTAGCGCAGCCGGCGTGCCCATTGCAGTACCGGAAGCAGCATCGGGTTGGCCATGGCGGAGTCCTCCTCGGGAATATGCAAACGCTACCACGGGCCCAGCATTTCCCGATGCTGAATGGGTTACAGGAATGAGCAGGAAATGTGGAGATTCCGTTCAGGCAGCGCATGCTGCAATCTGGCCCGAGAACGTTGCGGATGGTCCGCAAGGAGCAGGTCATGAAAAGCACAACTACAACTGTCCTGGTCGCAGCGGGCGCGCTGCTGGTCGGTGGCATCGCCACCGCCGCGTTCATGAAGAGCGGCGACGCGTCGCCCGATTCGATCAGCGCCGGAACCCCCAACGGTGAATCGCGCCTGGTCGACGGCGCCGGTGATGATGGTGCGCGCGGCGACGGGCTCGACCCGACCGCGCCGCGTGGCCTGGAGTACGCCGACGTGCTGAAGGTCGAGCCGATCACCGAGAAGCAGAAGGCCTATGCCACCGTGATCGGCACCGATGCGGTGCGCGAGACCTCGACCACCCAGACCCCGCACGAGGTCTGCGAGGACGTGACGGTCCAGGAACGCCTGCCGGAGCGTGATGGCAACGTCGGCGGCACCGTGGTTGGCGCGGTGGTCGGTGGCCTGCTCGGCAACCAGGTCGGTGGCGGCAATGGCAAGAAGGCCGCCACGGCGGCCGGCGCGGTGGCCGGTGGCTTCATCGGCAACCAGATCGACAAGCGCCACGTCGGTGGCCGCGTGGTCAATCGTACCGAGCGTCAATGCCATACCGAGACCGCGACCTCCGAGTCGAGCCGTGTCACCGGTTATAACGTGACCTACCGCAACGAGGACGGCACCACCGGCACGATGCGCATGGCCAGCAAGCCGGGCAGCCGCATCGCCATGGGCACCAATGACGTCGTCAGGGGTTACAACGTGACCTACCGTTACGATGGTGCGGAGAAGACCGTGCGCATGGACAACAAGCCAGCCAGCGACCGCCTGCCGGTGGTGGATGGCCAGCTCGTCACGCAGACCGCCGCCGCTGCCGACACCGCGGCGACACGGCAGTAAGCGCTGCGAACCGCACAGTACGGAACGGGCCGGCAGTTGCCGGCCCGTTCGCGTCTGCGGGCGGCAATGGTTTCTCTCCGGAGGCGCGCATCCCTCATCATGGTCCCTTCCCGTGACATGGAGCTGGCATGAGCATCTTCGACCTGCGGCTGGAAACCGAGCGTCTGATCCTGCGTCCGATGCAACGCGGGGACTATGAGCCCTACCTGGCGTTCTGCACGGACGAAACTACGATGCGGACGCTGGGCGGCGTGCAGGCGCCCTCGGTGGCCTGGCGTGGATTCTGCAGCCTGGCTGGGGCCTGGCAGCTGTTCGGCTTTTCGATGTTCAGCGTGATCGAGAAGTCCAGCGGCGAATGGGTCGGGCGGATGGGGCCCTGGCAGCCACAGGACTGGCCGGGTACCGAGGTTGGCTGGGGTATCCGCAGTGCAAGCTGGGGCAGGGGCTATGCACCGGAGGCCGCGGTCGCGGCGATGGACTGGGCCTTTGACACACTGGGGTGGGACGAAGTGATCCATACCATCGCCGAAGACAATGAGAATTCGCGGGCGGTCGCGCGCAAGCTTGGCAGCACGCTGCTGCGGATGGGCGAGTTGCCGCCCCCTTACAGCGGCAAGCCGATGCAGATCTGGGGCCAGTCGCGCGAGCAGTGGCGGAAGCGCCGTTCGCTGTTGTAGAGCCGAGCCCATGCTCGGCTGCATTTGGCGAACAGCAGCCGAGCATGGGCTCGGCTCTACACCATGCCCGTCATGCTGCATCCGCGCTTGGCATTCGACTGCGCGCTTGCCAGACTGCACGGACCTGGCCGCCGGCCGGAATTGATGGAGCAGGCAATGGTGGAAGCGCGCGTCCCGTTGACGGTGCACGGCATGTCGGTGTCGGGCAACTGCCACAAGGTTCGCCTGCTGCTTGAGCAGCTTGGCAGCCGTTATCGCTGGGTGGAAGTGGACAGTGCCCATGGACAGACCCACACGCCGGAGTTCCTGGCGCTCAATCCCAATGCCAAGGTGCCGCTGATCGTCCGTGACGATGGCCGCGTGCTGACCGAATCCAATGCGATCCTGTTCTGGCTCGCCGAAGGTACCCCGTACCTGCCCAGCGACGGCTGGGAGCGCGCGCAGGCGCTGAGCTGGATGTTCTTCGAACAGTACACGCATGAGCCGTGCGTGGCCGTGGCACGCTTCATCCGTGGCTGGACCGCGGCGGATTCGCCGCGCCGGGCGGAGCTGCCGCGCCTGCAGGAGCGGGCTGCGACGGCGCTGGCGGTGATGGAGCAGCACCTGCGCCAGGCCCAGTGGTTCACCGGCAGCGGATACGGCATCGCCGACATCGCATTGTTTGCCTACACCGACGTGGCGGACGAGGGCGGCATCAGCCTGGAACCGTTCCCGGAAGTGCGTGCCTGGTTGCAGCGGGTGCGTGCGCAACCGCGGTTCGTACCGATGCCGGCGGTGACCACCGAGGTGCGGGCGCGTTTCGACGCCGCGTGATGCGCACAGGGTAGCGCCGGGCCGCGCCCGGCGGAATGCAACAACGACACGGAGGGTGTTCGATGTTTGCTGTGGTCCCGGATCCGATTCCCATGCGCATGCGCGCGCTCAACCGCGCCGAGGTGTGCGACGCCAATTTCCTCGAGGCGGTGCGAGGCTGGCGGGGTACCGCGCGCGCCCGTCCCGCCGCGGATGCACCGATCCTGCCGGGCAGCACGCTCACTGCTGCGGCCTTCGGTGAACTGTTCGATTCGCAGCTGGCCAGCCGCCAGCTGGACCTGATGGCGCGCGTGCTGCGCGTGCAGAACAAGGTCTTCTACACCATCGGTTCGTCCGGCCATGAGGGCAACGCGCTGCTGGCGCGGGCCTGCCGGCATACCGACCCGGCGTTCCTGCACTATCGCTCCGGTGCCTTCATGGCGGAGCGCTCGCGCCAGGTGCCGGGGATCGACCCGCTGCGCGATGCCGCGCTTTCATTCGCCGCCAGTGCCGATGATCCAGCCAGCGGGGGCCGCCACAAGGTCTGGGGAAGCAAGCCGCTATGGGTGCTGCCGCAGACCTCGACCATCGCCTCGCATCTGCCGAAAGCGCTGGGTACGGCGCTGGCCATCGAGAGTGGCAAGCGGCTGGGCCACGCGCTTCCCATTCCGGCCGACAGCATCGTGTTGTGTTCGTTCGGCGATGCCTCGGCCAACCATGCCACGGCGCAGACCGCGTTCAACACAGCGATGTGGTCGGCCTACCAGAAGTTGCCGGCACCGATCCTGTTCGTTTGCGAAGACAACGGTCTGGGCATTTCGGTGAAGACGCCGGACGGCTGGATCGCCGGGCGTTTCGGCCGCCAGCCGGGGCTGGACTACTTCTACGCCGATGGCCTGGACCTGGCCGCAGGGCATGCCCAGGTCCAGGCCGCAGTGGAGCATTGCCGGCGTACGCGGCGGCCGACCTTCCTGCACCTGCGCACCACGCGCCTGATGGGCCACGCCGGCACCGACTTCGAAGTGGAATGGCGCCCGTTGCCCGAGCTGTGTGCGGCCGAGGCGCAGGATCCCCTGCTGCGCTCAGCGCAGATCGCGATGGAATCGGGCTGGATGGATGCGGCAGCGATCGAGGCGGCCTACGAGACGATGCGCGCGCGTTGCATGGCGGCTGCCGCCGATGCCGAAGAGCGGCCGAAGCTACAGTCGCTGCAGGAGGTGATGGCGCCCCTTGCGCCCTATACGCCGGCTGCGGTGCAGGCCGAAGCGCGGCGAGAGGTGCCTGCCGATGCGCGCGAGGCGCTGTATGGCGGTGCGGAGGCCCTGCCGGAACGGCAGGCGCCGCGCCACCTCGCGATCCAGATCAACCATGGCCTGCAGGAACTGCTGGCGAAGTATCCGCAGAGCCTGCTGTTCGGCGAGGACGTGGCACAGAAGGGCGGCGTCTACACCGTCACCAGGGACCTGCTGCGCCGCTTCGGCCCCCGCCGGGTGTTCAACACGCTGCTGGATGAAACCATGATCCTGGGCATGGCGCAGGGCCTGGCCAACCTGGGCATGCTGCCGATTCCGGAAATCCAGTACCTGGCCTACCTGCACAACGCCATCGACCAGCTGCGTGGCGAAGCCTGCTCGCTGCAGTTCTTCTCCAACGACCAGTACCGCAACCCGATGCTGGTGCGGGTAGCCGGGCTGGGCTACCAGAAGGGCTTCGGAGGCCATTTCCACAACGATAACTCGATCACCGCGCTGCGCGACATCCCTGGACTGGTGGTCGGCTGCCCCTCGCGCGGCGACGACGCGGTGATGATGCTGCGCACGCTGGCGGCACTGGCACAGGTGGATGGGCGCGTGGCGGTGTTCCTGGAACCGATTGCGCTGTACATGAGCAAGGACCTGCACGAAGCGGGTGACGGCCAGTGGCTGTTCGACTATCCCGCACAGGGCCAGGCGCTGGTACCGGGCGAAGGCCGCGTCTATGCACCGGATGCCGGGGACCTGGTGGTCTATACCTATGGCAACGGCGTGCCGATGGCGCTGCGCGCGGCGAGGAGCATCGAGCAGCGGCTGGGCTGGCAGGTGCGGGTGGTCGACCTGCGCTGGCTGGTGCCACTGGACGCCGGCTTCATCACCGCGCAGGCGGCCAGCGCGCAGCGTGTGCTGGTGCTGGACGAGGGCCGAGCCAGTGGCGGGGTGGGCGAGGGCGTGGTCACTGCGCTGGTCGAGGCCGGGTTCGGCCATCTGCCGTTGCGCCGGGTCTGTGGTGCCGACACCTACACGCCGCTGGCGGGGGCAGCAATGTTCGGGCTTCCAAGCGACAATGCGGTGATTGGCGCCGCCCTCGACCTGGCGCAGGAACCCTGATGCATGTGTGGATTGGCGGGAATGTTGTTGCCGGCGCCGCTGGCGTCGGCCGAGGCGCTGCAGGCGCAGGCCCTGGCCATGGGCCAGGCGCTGCACCACCGCGGGCCCGATGATGGCGGCAGCTGGGTTGATGCCGAAGCCGGCATCGCGCTGGCACATCGCCGCCTGAGCATCCTCGACCTGTCTCCGCTGGGACACCAGCCGATGGCTTCGGCCGGGGGCCGTTATGTGTTGGCCTACAACGGCGAGGTCTACAACTTCGCCGCCCTGCGCGAGGAACTGGAGCCGCTGGGGCATGCCTTCCGCGGCCATTCCGACACCGAAGTACTGCTGGCGGCGATCCTGCAATGGGGCGTGGAAGACACCCTGCAGCGCTGCAACGGCATGTTCGCCATCGCGCTGTGGGACCGCCAGGAGCGTTGCCTGTGGCTGGCCCGCGACCGCGTCGGCAAGAAGCCGCTGTACTACGGCTGGGCCGGTGACACGCTGGTGTTCGGTTCGGAACTGAAGGCGCTCTGGCAGCACCCGGCGTTCGACAACGACATCGACCGCGATGCGCTCACCTTGCTGCTGCGGCTGGATTACATCCCGGCGCCGCACAGCATCCACCAGCGCTGCTACAAGCTGATGCCGGGCCGGGTGCTGCGCCTGGATGCGGCGGCCGTCGCTGCCGGTGCGCCCGCACATCGCCCGGAGCAGGCGCAGCGGCCATACTGGGACGCGCGCGCGCGCATGCAGGCGGCGCTGGCCGCGCCGTTCCGGGGGCGCATCGAGGAGGCCGAAGAACAGCTGGACGGGCTGCTCCGCGACGCGGTCGCGCTGCGCATGGTGGCCGACGTTCCGGTCGGCGTGTTCCTGTCGGGTGGCACCGATTCCTCGCTGGTCGCGGCATTGATGCAGGCACAGAGCGCGCAGCCGGTGCACAGCTTCAGCATCGGTTTCACCGGTTCCGGGCACGACGAGGCCCCGCTGGCCCGGGAGCTGGCCGAGCACCTGGGCTGTGACCACACCGAACTCTACGTCAGCGGCGCCGATGCGCTGGCGGTGGTGCCGCAGCTGCCGGCGATGTTCGATGAGCCGTTCGCCGATGCCTCGCAGGTGCCGACCGCGCTGGTTGCGCGGCTGGCACGGCAGGGCGTGACCGTGGCTCTGTCCGGTGATGGGGGGGACGAGCTGTTCTTCGGCTACACCCGCTATGTGCGTGCGCTGCGCAACTGGCAGATGCTGGGCCGTGTGCCGGGGCCGCTGCGGCGCTGGATGGGCGCGCGTTCGCAGCGGCAGGGCGAGGCCTCGCGGACCGGCGGCCTGGCCGCGCTGCTGGCTGAAGCCGGTGCGCGTGGCATCGGCGATGTGTACCGCAACCGCATCTCGCGCTGGCGCGACCCGGCGGCGGCGGTACCGGGCGCACGGTTGGCCGGCAGCTTCTACGACCTGGCCGACCCGCTGCACGGTGCCGGTACCCCGGCCGACGCGATGATGCTGGCCGATTACGTGACCTACCTGCCCGATGACCTGCTGTGCAAGGTCGATCGCACCTCGATGGCGGTCAGCCTCGAGGCGCGCGCGCCACTGCTGGACTGGCGGGTGGCCGAGTTCGCCTGGTCGCTGCCGCTGGACTTCAAGCGCAGTGAATCGACCAGCAAAGTCCTGCTCAAGCGTGTGCTGGGCCGTTACGCACCGCCGTCGATGGTGCATCGCCCCAAGCGCGGCTTCGGCGCACCGGTCAGTGACTGGTTGAAGGGCGATCTGCGGCCCTGGGCCGAGGACCTGCTGCAGCCGGCGCGGCTGCAGCGCGAGGACGTGCTGTCGGCGACGGCGGTGCAACCGTTGTGGCAGCAGTTCCTCGGCGGGCAGCGCAAATGGCATACGCACCTCTGGAACGTCCTGATGTTCCAGGCCTGGCAGGCGCATTGGCGGCAGGTGCGTGCGGGTGTCAGGGGCAGCTGATCTTCACCGCGCGGCACGGTCCCGGCGGCTAGGCTGGGCGTCCCAATCCTGAGGAGCATGCCCCGATGTCCGTCCCCACCATCGCCGTGTTCGTCGGCAGCCTGCGCAAGGACTCGTGCAACCGCAAGCTGGCCCATGCGCTGGAGAAGATCGCCGGTGATCGCGCACGCTTCCAGTACGTGCAGATCGGCGATCTGCCGTTGTATGACCAGGACTTCGACGGCCACTATCCCGCCCAGGGCACCCGGCTGAAGGACCAGGTGCGCGCGGCCGATGCTGTCCTGTTCGTGACTCCCGAATACAACCGCTCGGTGCCGGGCGTGCTCAAGAACGCCATCGATATCGGCTCGCGTCCCTACGGTGACAGTGCGTTTGCCGGCAAGCCAGCGGCGGTGACCGGCGCCTCGATCGGCCAGATCGGCACCGCCGTGGCCCAGCAGCATCTGCGCAACAGCCTGGCGTTCCTGGACATGCACGTGCTCGGCCAGCCCGAGGCGTTCATCCATTTCAAGGACGGCCTGATCGACGCAGACGGGACGATCCATAACGAAGGAACGCAGAAGTTCCTGCAGGGCTACGTGGACCGGTTCCTGGCGTTGATCGCGGCGCACGCCAAGGGCGATTGACGCCTGCGGGGTCAGGGCCCTCTGCGTCGCAGAGGGATCCGACCCTGACCACGCCCGGGGTCGGATCCTGGCGCGCAGCCGCGGGCTCCGACCCCACTTCCCGCTGAGCGCATCAGTACGCGTGTGCTGCACCGGATCCGAACTGGCCGCCTGATCTGCAATAATGATCTGCTCGGGTGCTGCAATGGCGCCCGTCGCATGCATTGCGACGCCCCCACGCCAGTCTGGCCAGGCGCCGGCGGATATCCCCCGTTTCTCCACGGCTTATCCACAGGCTTGTCCATGGTCGCCGGGGTCGGTGCATGCCTACACTGGTCCGGCCCACTTTCGCAGGAAATACCGCAGCATGTCCGCTCGTCCCGGCTTCCGTTCCAACCGCAGAGAGCGCGGTGATGGCTTCGATCGTGATCGTGACGAGTCGCGCATCGACCAGTTGCGGGTGCCGCCGCATTCGGTGGAGGCCGAGCAGGCGGTGCTGGGGGGCCTGATGCTGGCACCGGAGGCATTCGACCGGGTCAACGATCAGTTGACCGAGAGCGACTTCTATCGCCGCGACCACCAGATGATCTATCGCGCGATCCGCGAGTTGTCCGAGCGCGATCGCCCGTTCGATGCAGTGACCCTGGGCGAGTGGTTCGAATCGCAGGGCAAGCTGGAACTGGTCGGTGACGGTGCCTACCTGATCGAGCTGGCCAGCACCACGCCATCGGCGGCCAACATTGCCGCCTACGCCGAGATCGTGCGGGACAAGGCGGTATTGCGGCAGCTGATCCAGGTCGGCACGGACATCGTCAACGACGGTTTCCAGCCCGAGGGCCGCGACAGCAGCGAACTGCTGGCTGCTGCGGAAAAGAGCGTTTTCGCCATCGCCGAGCAGGGCGCGCGTGGCCGCACCGACTTCGTGGCCATGCCTGGTGCGCTGAAGGACGCGTTCGAGGAGCTGCGCAACCGCTTCGAGAACGGCGGCAACATCACCGGCCTGCCGACCGGCTACAGCGATTTCGATGCGATGACCGCCGGCCTGCAGCCGACCGATCTGATCATCCTGGCTGCGCGCCCGGCCATGGGCAAGACCACCTTCGCGCTGAACATCGCCGAGTACGCGGCGATCAAGTCGAAGAAGGGCGTGGCAGTGTTCTCGATGGAAATGTCGGCATCGCAGCTGGCCATGCGCCTGATTTCCTCCAATGGCCGTATCAATGCGCAGCGCCTGCGGACCGGCCAGCTGGAAGACGAGGACTGGAGCCGCGTCACCAGCGCGATCAAGATGCTGAAGGAAACCAAGATCTTCATCGACGACACCCCGGGCGTGTCGCCGGAGGTGCTGCGCTCCAAGTGCCGTCGCCTGAAGCGCGAGCATGATCTTGGCCTGATCGTGATCGACTACCTGCAGCTGATGAGCGTGCCGGGCAACAGCGAGAACCGCGCGACCGAAATCTCGGAGATATCGCGTTCGCTGAAGGGCCTGGCCAAGGAACTGAATGTCCCGGTGATCGCGTTGTCGCAGCTCAACCGCTCGCTGGAAACGCGCACCGACAAGCGCCCGGTGATGGCCGATCTGCGCGAGTCGGGCGCAATCGAGCAGGACGCGGACATGATCGTGTTCATCTACCGCGACGACTACTACAACAAGGAAAACTCGCCGGACAAGGGCCTGGCCGAGATCATCATCGGCAAGCACCGTGGTGGCCCGACCGGTTCGTGCAAGCTGAAGTTCTTTGGCGAGTACACCCGTTTCGACAATCTGGCCCACGATTCGGTCGGTTCGTTCGAGTAACGGTAGTGCCGGCCGCTGGCCGGCAACCTCCATCAGGCGCTGCAGAGCCCAAGGCAGCGGCAGGAGCCGCGGCCAACGTCCGCGCGCAGCGCGGGTTCCATGCGGTCGCCACGAAGCGCAGCCGAGCGTGGGCTCGGCGTTGCACCGGCGCCGGATCGGTTTCATCGCCCCCAGCCGGGTTTCGTCGCAGACCGTTTGCGCGCGGCAAGGGCAGGGCGCCAAGGTGTCCGCAGGCGGCAAGGTGCCGCCACAAGGAGACCGTGATGAAGACCCTGTTCGCGCTCGGTGTGTGGTGCCTGCTGTTCGTGCTGTGCTGGCCGCTGGCCGTCCTCGCCCTGATCGCCTGGCCGTTCGTGTGGCTGCTGAGCCTGCCGTTCCGCCTGGTCGGCGTCACCTTCTCGGCGCTGTTCGCCTTCCTGCGCGCGCTGTTCATGCTGCCGGCGCGGTTGCTTGGCGGCGGACCGCTGGCGGCATGAGGGCGGTGCTGTTGGCCGGCCTGGTCCTGTTGTCGGGCCCGGTGCTGGCCGCACCCCCGGCACCACCCTCGGTGTGGCTGGAGCGCCAGCAGACCGCTGCGGCTGACGAGGCGAATGCTGCGGCGGTCTCCGTGCCAAAAGCCAAGGAACGCTGCAGGGTCGCGAAGGAATGGAAGGTCGGCGATACGGTTGTGCAGCACAGGGTCTGTGAGGATCCACCGAAGAAGCCAGCTGGAAAGGTGTAGAGCCGAGCCAATGCTCGGCTCTACGTTCCAGGGCCGCCAACCGGACAGCCGAGCGTTGGTTCGGCTCCACACGGAATAGGCATCAAAAAACCCCGCCGAGGCGGGGTTTTCTGTATCCAGCCATGCCGGCCAGCGGCCGGCACTACCAGCGAACGATCAGTTCGCCTTGTGGATGGCGCGCTTGCTGACCGCCATTGCCGCGTCGTGGATCACTTCCGAAAGTGACGGATGGGCGTGGCAGATGCGGGCGAGGTCATCAGCGGAGCCGCTGAACTCCATGGTCAGCACACCTTCGTGCACCAGCTCGGAGACGTTGGCGCCGACCAGATGCATGCCGAGGATGCGATCGGTCTCGGCGTGGGCCAGGATCTTCACGAAGCCCGCCGGTTCGATCATCGCCACGGCACGGCCGTTGGCGGCGAACGGGAAGCTGCCGGCCTTGTACGGAATGCCTTCGGCCTTCAGCTGGGCTTCGGTCTTGCCGACCCAGGCCAGTTCCGGCTCGGTGTAGATGACCCACGGAATGGTGTCGAAGTTGACGTGGCCCGGCAGGCCGGCGATCAGCTCTGCTACCGCGATGCCTTCCTCGAAGCCCTTGTGCGCCAGCATCGGGCCGCGCACGCAGTCGCCGACCGCCCACACGCCGTTGACGCCGGTGTGGCAGTGCGCATCGACTTCGATCTGGCCGCGGTCGTTCACCTTCACGCCGGTGCCTTCGGCCAGCAGTCCCTTGGTCGCCGCGCGACGGCCCACGGCCACCAGCAGCTTGTCCACGGTCAGGGTCTTTTCGCCTTCAGCGTCGGTGTAGGTGACGATGACTTCCTTCTTCTTGCCCTTGCCGGTGACCTCGGTCTTGGAGACCTTGGCGTTGAGCTTGATGTCCAGGCCCTGCTTCTTGAACTCCTTGGCGGCGGTCTTGGCCACTTCGGCGTCGGCAGCGGCCAGGAATTCCGGCATGGCTTCGAGGATGGTGACGTCAGCGCCCAGGCGCTTCCACACACTGCCCAGCTCCAGGCCGATCACGCCGGCGCCGATCACGGCCAGGCGGTTCGGCACTTCGGTGAAGTCCAGGCCGCCGACGTTGTCGACGATGGTCTCGCCGTCGAACTTGGCGAATGGCAGCTCGATCGAATCCGAACCGGCCGCGATGATGACATTGGTGCCCTTCAGCTCGACTTCCGAACCGTCGTGCTGCTTCACCTTGACCACGTTGCCCGGCTGCAGCTGGCCGAAGCCGTAGTAGGTGGCAACCTTGTTGGCCTTGAACAGCATGGCGATGCCGCCGGTGAACTGCTTGACGATCTTGTCCTTGCGGCCAATCATCGCCTCGACGTCGATCTTGGCATCCTTGAAGCTGATGCCGTGCTCGCCAAAGATGTGGCCCATGTTCCAGTACTGGCGCGAGGAATCCAGCAGCGCCTTGGACGGGATGCAGCCCACGCGCAGGCAGGTGCCACCCAGTGCCGGCTTGCCGTCCTTGCCCAGCGCTGCGTCGATGCAGGCCGTCTTCAGGCCCAGCTGTGCGGCGCGGATGGCCGCGTGGTAACCGGCCGGGCCGGCACCGATGACGACGACGTCGAATTGTTCAGCCATTGAATTATTCCTTGTTGCATTACCAGAACCCCTCCGCGCAGGCGCGGAGGGGCGGGAGGTCTGTTACAGGCCGAACAGCATGCGGCCGGGATTTTCCAGCTGGTTCTTGATGTCCACCAGGAACTGCACCGAATCCTTGCCGTCGATGATGCGATGGTCATACGACAGCGCCAGGTACATCATCGGCGCGATCACGACCTGGCCGTTCTCGGCGATCGGGCGCTCCTTGATGGCATGCATGCCCAGGATGGCGCTCTGCGGCGGGTTGACGATCGGGGTCGACAGCAGCGAACCGAAGGTGCCGCCGTTGGTCACGGTGAAGGTACCGCCCTGCAGCTCTTCCAGGCTCAGCTTGCCGTCACGTGCCTTCTTGGCGTACTCGGCGATGCCCTTCTCGATGTCGGCGAAAGACATGCGCTCGACGTTGCGCAGCACCGGCGTGACCAGGCCCTTCTCGGTCGAGACGGCGATCGAGATGTCCGAGTAGCCGTGGTAGATGATGTCATCGCCATCGATCGAGGCGTTGACCAGCGGGAAGCGCTGCAGTGCGTTGGCGGCGGCCTTGACGAAGAAGCTCATGAAGCCGAGCTTGATGCCGTGGGCCTTCTGGAACTCGTCCTGCAGTTCCTTGCGTGCCGCCGAGACCTTGGACAGGTTCACTTCGTTGAAGGTGGTCAGCATCGCGGTGGAGTTCTTCGACTCCATCAGGCGCTCGGCGATGCGCTTGCGGATGCGGGTCATCGGCACGCGCTCTTCCGGACGTGCACCGCCGGCCTTGCCGGCGCCGCCGTTGCGGGCGAAGTTGACGATGTCTTCCTTGGTCACCGCGCCGCGACGGCCGGTGCCGTCGACGTCGGCCGGGTTCACGCCTTCGGTGATGGCGGTGAAACGGGCGCCCGGCGGCAGCGCGTCGGCGGCCGACTTGGCAGCCGGGGCCGGAGCCGCGGCTGCAGCCGGAGCGGCAGCGGCAGGGGCAGCGGCCGCTGCCGGAGCGGCTTCCGCCGCCGGAGCCGGGGCCGCAGCGACTGCGCCTTCCTCGATGATCGCCACGACCTGGCTGGAGGTGACGGTGTCGCCTTCCTTGAACTTGATTTCCTTGATCACGCCATCGACCGGCGACGGCACTTCCAGAACGACCTTGTCGGTTTCCAGGTCAAGCAGGTTTTCGTCGCGCTTGACGGCGTCGCCCACCTTCTTGTGCCAGGTGGCGATGGTGCCGTCGGCGACGGATTCGGGCAGTACCGGGGCTTTGACTTCGGTGGCCATGCGGGAGCTTCCTGGTTTGTCTTCTAAATAGGGGAGGAAAGTTATTCAGCGACCTGGTCGTTGAACGGGTTGACCAGTGCATCGGCGATCAGCTGCTGCTGTTCGCGGACGTGGTCAGCCATGTGACCGGCGGCCGGGGACGCCGAGCGCGCACGGCCGGCGTAGTGCAGACTCTGGCCATCGGCCAGGCAGAACTGCAGGTGGTGGCGGATCTGGTACCACGCGCCCTGGTTCTGCGGTTCTTCCTGCGTCCACACCACGTCGGTGGCCTTGCCGTACTTCTTCAGTTCGGCAGCCAGCAGCGCACGCGGGAACGGATACAGCTGCTCCACGCGGATGATCGCCACGTCGTCCTGGCCACGCTTGGTCTGGTCTTCCAGCAGGTCGTAGTAGACCTTGCCCGAGCACAGCACCACGCGCTTGACCTTCTGGGCGTCGGCATTGGCGTCGCCGATCAGGTGCTGGAACTCGCCGTTGGCCAGCTCGTCCAGGGTCGACACCGCCAGCTTGTGGCGCAGCAGCGACTTCGGCGACATCACTACCAGCGGCTTGCGGGTGGTCATGTGCAGCTGGCGACGCAGCATGTGGAAGGCCTGGGCCGGGGTCGACGGCACGACCACCAGCATGTTCTCCAGCGCGCACAGCTGCAGGAAGCGCTCCAGGCGCGCCGAGCTGTGTTCCGGGCCTTGCCCTTCATAGCCATGCGGCAGCAGCAGGGTCAGACCGGAAATGCGGCCCCACTTGGCTTCACCGGCGGCGATGAACTGGTCGATCACCACCTGGGCGCCGTTGGCGAAGTCGCCGAACTGGCCTTCCCAGATGCACAGGGTGTTCGGATCGGTGGTGGAGAAGCCGTACTCGTAGGCCATCACCGCTTCTTCGCTCAGCAGCGAATCGATGACGGTGGCCTTCTCCGGCGAATCAACCAGCTGCCGCAGCGGCATGTAGTAGTCGTCGGTCTTCTGGTCGTGCAGGATCGCGTGGCGGTGCGTGAACGTGCCGCGGCCGACGTCCTGGCCGACCAGGCGCAGCGCATGGCCTTCGTCCAGCAGGGTGGCGTAGGCCAGGTTCTCGGCAAAGCCCCAGTCGCCCGGAATCTCGCCGGCGGCCATCTTGCGGCGGTCGTCGTAGACCTTGGCCACGCGCGAGTGCAGCTGCACTTCGTCCGGGATGGTGTTGATCAGCCTGGCCAGCTCGACCAGCTTGTTCTTCTCGACCTTGGTCGAGACCGGATCGGACAGCTTGCCTTCCAGCAGCTTCGGCCAATCAACGAACAGCGGGCTGGTCGGCGGGGTCTTCTCGACCTTGGCCAGCTCGGTGGTCACTTCGCCGGCGTCCAGCTTCTCGCGGTAGGCATCGACCATCGCCTTGCCGGCGCCGGCGGCGATCACGCCCGCCTTTTCCAGCTGCTCGGCGTACATCTCGCGGGTGGTCGGGTGCTTGCGGATCACCTGGTACATCAGCGGCTGGGTGATTGCCGGCTCGTCGGCCTCGTTGTGGCCCCAACGGCGGTAGCACATCAGGTCGATGACCACGTCCTTGGCGAACTTCTGGCGGAACTCGAAGGCCAGCTGCGCGGCGAACACCACGGCTTCCGGATCATCGCCGTTCACGTGCAGCACCGGGGCGGCGATCATCTTCGCCACGTCGGTGGCGTAGCGCGTGGAGCGCGTATCCAGCGGATTGGAGGTGGTGAAGCCGACCTGGTTGTTGACCACGATGTGCACCGTGCCACCGACGGCGAAGCCGCGGGCCTGCGACATCTGGAACAGCTCCATGACCACGCCCTGGCCGGAGAAGGCGGCGTCGCCGTGGATCAGGATCGGCATGACCTGCCTGCGCGCGGTGTCCTTGCGGCGCTCCTGGCGCGAACGCACCGAGCCGGCCACCACCGGGTCGGCGATTTCCAGGTGCGACGGGTTGAATGCCAGTGCCAGGTGCACCGGGCCGCCCTCGGTGGCGACGTCGGCGGAGAAGCCCATGTGGTACTTCACATCGCCGGCCGACGCATGGTCGTCGTGCTCGAACTTGCCTTCGAACTCGTCGAACAGCTTGCGCGGGTTCTTGCCCAGGGTGTTGACCAGGACGTTCAGGCGGCCGCGGTGGGCCATGCCGATCACCACGTCCTTGACGCCGTCCTTGCCAGCGCTGCGGATGATGGTGTCCATCATCGGGATCAGCGAGTCGCCGCCTTCCAGCGAGAAGCGCTTCTGGCCGACATACTTGGTGTGCAGGTAGCGCTCCAGGCCTTCGGCTGCGGTCAGGCGCTCGAGGGTGCGGCGTTGGGTGTCAGCGTCCAGCTGGTAGTTGCCGCCGGCGGCCTCCAGCTTCCTGTAGATCCACTGGCGCTGTTCGACCTCGGAGATGTGCATGAACTCCGCACCGATCGAGCCGGTGTAGGTCGCCTTGAGGCGGGCCAGCAGCTCGCGCAGCTTCATACGCGGCTGGCCACCGACGCCGCCGGTGCTGAACTCGCTGTTGAGGTCGGCATCGGACAGGTTGTGGAACGGCAGTCCGAGGTCCGGAGTGTTGACCGGCTTGGCCAGCCCCAGCGGGTCCAGGCGCGCATCCAGGTGGCCGCGCGAGCGGTAGGCGGTGATCAAGCGACCGACATTGCGCTCGCGCTCGTCGCCTGCACCTTCGCCGGTGCCGGCCTTCAGCGCTTCCTTGGCCGCGTCCGCGATGTGGGAGATGACGGCCGAGTGCGGAATGTCACCTGCTTCGCGGCCCTTGAAGCCATCGAAGTAGGTCTTCCATTTGGGATCGACACTGTCCGGGGAGACGAGGTACTGCTCGTACAGGTCCTCGACATAGGAGGCGTTGCCGCCGGCGAGCTGCGAAGATTGCGCAAACTGCTTCAGTAGATTGTCCACGATGGAGGGTGTTGATTCGCTTTGTGGGGTATGGCTCAAGAAGGACCCGGCAGGAAGATGAATAGCCCTGCGCAGGCGCGTTCAAACGGCCAAATTGTACCCCCATCCGGACAGGAAGGGGCACCACCACGGGCATCTGCGGACCCCCGGTGCCGCTTCCAGACAGGTTGGATCGGTTGTGCCGGATCAGATGCCGAGCGCGCGCAGCTCGGTACAGTCGCGTGAACGTTCCCACAGACGCTGCAATTGCTGCGCGAACGGCTGTGAACGTGCCGGTAGCGCGATGCCGGCCTCGCCGTCGAGGCGGTGCCCGATCAGACGAAAGTAGAAGTCGCCTGCATCGTTGAGCAGGCAGGCCGACGCCAGCGCACGGTCAACCGGGTCGGTGACCTCGCGGAACTGGATGACGCTGGGCAGGCGCTGCGCCAGCGCCAGCAGGGGGGCACCGGAGGAGGCGATGGCGGCCGGGTCGTGCACGATCACCCGCAGCTGCTTGTCGTGGCGGGCCGTCGCGAAACGGCGCAGGGCGGCCTGGACCGGGGCGGCATCGAGCAGGCCCGGGTCCAGCTGGCGGCTGTGCAGCCACAGCTGGCGACGGGCGCGGTGGATGATGGCGGTGGTGATGGACACGGCCTCGACGCGGCGGTCGATGGCGCTGGCAGCGCCCAGCCGGCGGCGCATCTGCTGGTGACCGATGCCGGCCTCCTCGAACACCTCGCCCTCGGGCAGGAAGCCCTGGCGGGCGTAGAAATCGCGGGCCGGCAGCTGGGCGTGCAGGTGCAGTTCGGCCAGGCCGAGGCGGCGCCCGGCCTCGACCAGTGCCTCCAGCAGGGCCTCGCCGACCCCCTGGCTGCGATGGCTGGCCAGCACCGCCATGCGGCCAATGCGACCGTCCGGAGCCAGCCGGCCGGTGCCGACCGGTTGGCCGTCGGCATCCAGCGCCAGCACGTGGGTGCTGACCGGGTCCAGCGCATCGCGTTCCAGCTCGGCGGCGATGCCCTGTTCCTGCACGAACACCCGCTGCCGCACCTCGTGGATGGCGACGTGGGCGTCGGCGTGGCTGACCTGCTGGATCCGGATCATGGCGGGGGCTCAGGCACGGCCTGTGTTGCTGTCGTCTTCCTCGTCGTCTTCGAAGTTGACGATGACCTCGATACCGTCGTCGTGCACGGTCACGGTGTGGACATCGTCGGACACCGCGTCGGCATCGATCGCCTCCACGCGGTCGCGGCCTTCGACGACCTCCCCGAGCACCCCGGTGTCCTCGCCTTCGTCCTCGTCTCCGGCGTCATACAGTTCGCTGGGCTCGATCAGCTGGAACACGCCACCGACCAGCAGCTGCTGGACTACCGCGCGCCCCTTGTCGGACAGGCCGCGATAGGCGGCGGCATCGAGCTGCTCGGCACCGGCCAGGCGCTGCGCGTCCTTCACCGGCAGCGCGAAGTCCTGGCCGCTGACATACAGGCGGGCGCCACGCTTGGCCCGGCGCCAGGCCAGTCGTGCCCACGGGTGGCGCTGCAGCAGTAGGCCCGCGGCCAGCGCTTCGAGCACTTCCTCCGCGGGCGGTGCGGCCTGATGGGCCATTACTTCGCCGGCGGCACGGTAGGTGGTGATGAAGCGGCCGAACCAGTCGCCCAGCGCGTCCGGGTCGTTCATGCGGATGGCATTGAGCGCGGTGATCACCCGCGACATCGCTACGGTGTCGATTTCATTCGGGTCGGCCGGCACTTTCAGGTCGGGATCCCGGTAGCGGATGTTCTCGTCGGCGTCGGCAATCAGCGTGTCGAGGTAGTCGCTGATCAGCTCGGCCGACGACGGTGCACGCATGCCGAACGAGAAGGTCAGGCAGGGGTCTTCGGCCACGCCGTGGTGCGGCACGTTCGGCGGCAGGTACAGCATGTCGCCCGGTGCCAGCACCCAGTCATGGGTCGGCTTGAATACCTTCAGCAGCTTCAGCTCCACGTCCGGACGGAAGCCCAGCGGCGGCTGCCTGCCCTTGATCGATTCGCTGGCATCGATCTGCCAGCGGCGGTGGCCGTGGGCCTGAAGCAGGAACACGTCGTACTGGTCGACATGGGCGCCGACCGAGCCGCCGGTGGCGGCGAAGCTGATCATCACGTCATCCATGCGCCAGCGCGGCAGGAAGCGGAAATGCTCGATCAGGGCGCGCACGTCCGGGTCCCACTTGTCCACGTCCTGCACCAGCAGGGTCCAGTCGTGGTCCGGCAGGGCGGGGAACAGGTCTTCCTGGAACGGGCCGGTGCGCACGCGCCAGCGATCCTGGGCCTTGTCGTGCTCGATCAGGCGTGCCAGCACGCCTTCTTCGCAGGCCAGCCCAGCCAGGTCTTCCGGCTGCACCGGGGTCTGGAAATCGGGGAAGGCATTGCGGATCAGCAGCGGGCGCTTCTGCCAGAAGTCGCGCAGGAAGGCAGCCGGCGCCATGCCAAGCGGCTGGCCGGGGCGGGCGGTGACTTCGATCAGCGGGGCGGAGGACTTGCGGGCGGCCATGGGGGAATCCTTGCAGCGGAAAGCGGGAGGGACGGCACGGCGGGCCGCCAAGGTCTCCATTGTCCGCCGTTCGTTGGGATTGCGCACGTGCGGTGGTTTGTCGCGGGGTTCCGGCCAACGGCGGAGCCCCTCGTGGCGGGGTTTGGGTTGGTCGCTGAAAGCAAAAGCCGGGTTTGGCCGGGCGGGTGGGCTGCGCGGGGGACGCTGCAAGTACGTCCCTGTAAGCTTGGCCGCCGCATCCATGCGGCGGACACCCCCGCGCAGCCCACCCGCCCGGCCCCTGACAGTTTCCTGCGCGGCCCGCCACGGAATGGAAGAAAAAAGCAAAGGCAACAGCGGGTCGCGCGCTGCGCTTGCTTGTGTAGAGCCGAGCCCACGCTCGGCTTGCTGTTGCCCACGCCCAAAAGCAGCCGAGCACGGGCTCGGCTCTACAAAAGACCCTCAAACAAAGAGGGACGCGGCGAAGCCGCGTCCCTCTTTCAAATTCCGCCCCGACAACCCAATGCTCGTCGATCCGTCACCGGGAAACTGTCAGAGGTGGGGCGGGTTGGGTTCGCGGGGGTGTCCGCGGCATGGATGCCGCGGCCAAGCCCCCAGGGACGGGTTCACGTCGTCCCCCGCGAACCCAACCCGCCCCGCCAAGCGAGGCGATAACCCAGAGCCGCTCTTGACGTTGATGTTGCCGTTGCCGTTGCCTGCCGCAGGCAGCGCCCGCGGCCGCCGCCGCAAGCAAACCCCTTAAATCTTCTTCGCCAGCGACTCGGCCAGGCCGGTGTAGCTGCCCGGGGTCATCTCCAGCAGGCGCTGCTTCGCATCCGCAGGCAGCTCCAGTCCCTCCACGAACGCGCGCATCGACCCGGCGGTGATGCCCTGGCCACGGGTCAGCGCTTTCAGCTGCTCGTACGGGTTCGGCAGGCCGTGGCGACGCATCACCGTCTGCACGGCCTCGGCCAGCACTTCCCAGGCCGCGTCCAGATCAGCGTCCAGGCGCTGCGGGTTCACTTCCAGCTTGCCCAGGCCCTTGGCCAGCGAATCCAGCGCCACCTGGCTGTGGCCGAACGCGGTGCCCAGTGCACGCAGCACGGTGGAATCGGTCAGGTCACGCTGCCAGCGGCTGATCGGCAGCTTCGCGCTGAAGTGCTCGAACAGGGCGTTGGCGATGCCGAAGTTGCCTTCCGCATTCTCGAAATCGATCGGGTTGACCTTGTGCGGCATCGTCGACGAGCCGACTTCGCCTTCCTTCAGGCGCTGCTTGAAGTAGCCCAGCGAGATGTAGCCCCAGATGTCGCGGGCCAGGTCGATCAGGATGATGTTGGCGCGGCGCGCGGCATCGCCGATCTCGGCGATGTTGTCGTGCGGCTCGATCTGCGTGGTGTACGGGTTGAACACCAGGCCCAGGCCGGTCACGAAGCGCTCGGCGAAGGCCGGCCAGTCCACGTCGGGGTAGCTGGCCACGTGGGCGTTGTAGTTGCCCACCGCGCCGTTGATCTTGCCGGTCAGCTCGACCGCGGCGATCTGCCTGCGCTGGCGTTCCAGGCGGGCGACCACGTTGGCCAGCTCCTTGCCCAGGGTGGTTGGCGAGGCGGTCTGGCCGTGGGTGCGCGACAGCATCGGCTGTGCGGCTTGGGCGTGGGCCAGGCTGCGCAGGGTGGCGGCGATGCCGTCCAGGCTCGGCAGCAGCACTTCGCGGCGGGCCTGCTCCAGCATCAGGCCGTAGCTGAGGTTGTTGATGTCCTCACTGGTGCAGGCGAAATGCACGAACTCCAGCGCCGGGGCCAGCTCGGCATCGTCCTTCAGCTGTTCCTTGATGAAGTACTCCACCGCCTTGACGTCATGGTTGGTGGTGCGCTCGATCTCCTTCACGCGCGCGGCCTGGGATGGGCTGAAACGGGTGGCCAGCGCGCGCAGGCGGGCGATGGCGGCCTCGGAGAACGGGGCCAGCTCGGCGATGCCGGGCTCGGCGGCCAGCGCCAGCAGCCATTCCACCTCGACCGTCACGCGGGCCTTGATCAGGCCGTACTCGGAAAAGATCGGGCGCAGGGCATCGACCTTGCCGGCATAGCGGCCATCGAGCGGGGACAGGGCGAGCAGGGCGGAATCGGACATGTCGGCGAGGCAGGGCGAGCGGCGGGGGCCATATTCTACGACGTGCGGGGCAGGCGTGCCCTGTAGCGCCGAGCCCACGCTCGGCTGCTTCGGAGAATCCGGCGCCGCGCGGGCAGCCGAGCATGGGCTCGGCTCTACAACACGGCCCTGCGAGTGGAACGATCTGGCCCGTCCTCGTCATCCCGCGCTGCGGGCAAGGGAGTATCGTTGGCGCAGCCGCCAGCCCGGGAAGCGACGCCCTGCCAGCCGCCGCTTCCCTTTCCCCAACTGAAGTAGTGCGGAGTTGATGCAATGAGCAAAGCTGCAAGCAAGGGTGCCGCCCCGGGATTCCGGATCGAACATGACAGCATGGGCGAACTGCAGGTGCCTGCCGATGCCCTGTGGGGCGCACAGACCCAGCGCGCCGTGCAGAATTTCCCGGTGTCGGGCCTGCGCATGCCGCGCGGCTTCATCCGGGCCCTGGGCCTGGTCAAGGGGGCTGCCGCCGGCGTCAATGCCGAGCTGGGGCATCTGCCCAAGGCGGTGGCCAAGGCGATCCAGGCCGCAGCGGCCGAAGTCGCTGCCGGCAACTGGGACGCGCATTTCCCGATCGACATCTACCAGACCGGTTCGGGCACGTCGTCGAACATGAATGCCAATGAGGTCATCGCGACGCTGGCCAACCGTGCTGGCAAGGCAGGCACGACGGCGGTGCATCCCAATGACCACGTCAACCAGGGGCAGAGCTCCAACGACGTGATCCCGACCGCGCTGCGCGTGTCGGCGGTACTGGCCGCGCATGAGCAGCTGCTGCCAGCGCTCGCACACCTGCGCAAGACCATCGACAGGAAGGGGCGCAGCCTGCGCAAGGTGGTCAAGACCGGGCGTACCCACCTGATGGACGCGATGCCGCTGACGTTCGAGCAGGAGTTCGGCGCGTGGTCGGCACAGCTGGCCTCGGCGCAGGAACGCATCGAAGACAGCCTCAAGCGCGTGCGCAGGCTGCCCCTGGGCGGCACCGCGATCGGTACCGGCATCAACGCCGATCCGCGTTTCGGCGCACAGGTCGCCAAGGCGCTGAAGCAGCAGACCGGCGTCAAGTTCGACAGCGCGGAGAACAAGTTCGAAGGCCTGGCCGCACAGGATGACGCGGTCGAGCTGTCCGGCCAGCTCAACGCACTGGCGGTGGCGCTGATCAAGATCGCCAACGACCTGCGCTGGATGAATGCCGGTCCGCTGGCCGGGCTGGGCGAGATCGAGCTGCCAGCGCTGCAGCCGGGCAGCTCGATCATGCCGGGCAAGGTCAATCCAGTGATTCCGGAAGCCACGGTGATGGCCTGCGCGCAGGTGATTGGCCACCACACTGCGATCACCGTGGCCGGGCAGACCGGTAATTTCCAGCTCAACGTCACCCTGCCGCTGATCGCGGTGAACCTGCTCGATGGCATCGGTCTGATCGCCAATGTATCCCGGCTGCTGGCCGACAGCGCCATCGCCGGGCTGAAGGTACGCGAGGACCGCGTGGCCGAAGCGCTGGCGCGCAACCCGATCCTGGTCACCGCACTGAACCCGATCATCGGTTATGAGCGGGCGGCGGCGATCGCCAAGCGCGCCTACAAGGAGCAGCGCCCGGTGCTGGACGTGGCGCTGGAGGACAGCGGCCTGGACGGGGCCGAACTGCGCCGCCTGCTGGACCCGGCGGCGCTGACCGCCGGTGGTATCCAGGCGGGCGGAGGTGGCGGCGGCGGTTGATCTGCCGGTTGTGGAGTCGAGCCATGCTCGACTGTTGTTGCGGAGTCGAGCATGGCTCGACTCTACGGAAAGCAGAAACGCCGCCCTTGGGGCGGCGTCTTTTTCAGCGACGGTCGGCGACGATGTTGCCGAAGGTATCAGTGTAGTCCTTGAACTCGGGAATGCGCTGGACCAGATCCGCAGGGATGACGTCCATGCCTTCCGGCGGCTGGATCTTCACCGGCTGCATGTTGGGATCGGCCGGCGCGGCCACCAGGGTGTTCTGGCGCAGCACCTGCAGCTTGCCGAACAGGGTCTGCAGCATCTGCTTCTGCCCCTCGTCCAGCGGGATCTGGATCTCGTCCACTTTCATCGTGCCATCGCCGAGAATGATGATGTTCG
Source organism: Stenotrophomonas maltophilia (assembly GCF_001676385.1). Lineage (GTDB taxonomy): Bacteria > Pseudomonadota > Gammaproteobacteria > Xanthomonadales > Xanthomonadaceae > Stenotrophomonas > Stenotrophomonas maltophilia_J. The sequence goes on from NZ_LYVJ01000001.1 coordinate 258,143, forward strand.
GTGCCGGCGGACGGCGCACGGTGACCATGCCTTCGCTGACGGAAATCTTGGGCTTGCCGCGCTCGGCGCGGTGGTTGCGGTAATCCTTGTCACAGCCGGCCAGGCCGAGGCAGAGCAGGGCGGCGAGCAGCAGGAACAACTTCTTCATGGCGTTCGGTACGAGCTTCCGGGACGGCCATTGTAAGCCCCTGCGGAGCGGGCCGGCGGGCAGCGGGACGCCGCCGCCGGCCGGGTGCGCTGATGTGTCGCGGGCCTAGCGCTGGACCACGGTGTCCTTGCCGCAGTCGTCGACATCACTCTGGTCCATCGAGGCGTAGGGCCTGAACGCCGGCAGCTCGCGTGCCAGTGCCTGCTGGCTGGCCAGCATCGCCGGCATCCGGTCGCAGATGCGCTTGGCCTGGGCCTCGATCTTCCCGGCCTCGGCGTCGATGCGCTTCTCGATGCCTTCGCTGTCACCGCTGAAGATGCCCTTCAGTGCTTCACCGGCGGCGTTGACGCCCAGCTTGGCTCCGGCCAGGCCGACATCCATGCCATCCAACGCGATGGCGACGACATGGCCGCGGTATTCCAGCAGCCTGCGGCGCTGGGCCTCATCGGTCGGGACGTCCTTGCCGCCGATCAGCAGATGGCCGTCCGGCGTGATCTCCGCACGTGGCTGGTTGTCGGCAGAGATCTTGATGTTGCCCTGGGTGATGTCCTTGCGGGCATCGTCTATGGCTTCCTTGACGGTCTGGCCAACGCTGCTGGTGGCCTCCGCGACGCTCTTGCCGGCGGTACCGCCGGAGGAGGGCGAAGTGCCACCGCAGGCGATCAGCGGCAGGCACAGCAGGGCTGCAGGCAGCAGGCGCGAAACGTTCATGAGGGTCCCCTGGTCGTGTCTGGTCAAGGTTTACTTGGTCTACTTGCTGCGCGGCAAGGTGACCTTGCCGCTTACATTGCGATGGCTGACATCGCCACTGCCGCTGCGGTCGACGGTCAGGTTGCCGCGCACGCCGTCGACATCGATGTCGCCCGAGCCGTGGCTGCGCACATGCACGTTGCCGCCGATTGCGGACAGGTCGACGCCACCGGAGCCGACCACGCCTACGTCAACATCGCCCTGCACCTGCCTGAACTCGATGTCGCCCGAGCCGACCGTGTCCAGCCGCGCGTTGCCCCGCACATCGGTGATCGTCAGGTCACCCGAGCCGACCGTGCCGGTGATGGCATCGCCAGCGATGTTGCGAGCGGTGACGTCGCCGGAGCCCAGCGACAGCAGGTTGAGCGAGGCGCCGCCGTCGATGGTGAGATCGCCCGAGCCCACGGCAGCGTGGATGCCGCCACGGGTACCACGGGCCACCGCGTCACCGGAACCGACGTCGACACTCAGCGACTGCGCGTTGTCCACGCTGGCATCGCCGGAGCCGACCTTGAGTTGCAGTGGCAGGTTGTCCGGCACGCTGCCATGGATATCCAGCCAGGCGTAGCTGTTGCCCAGGCTGATCCCGCTGTCGCGGCCCTCGCGGCGCAGGCTCACGATCAGCTTGTCGCCCACCTTGCGCTGGTCGAGCACCAGCTGTTGCAGCCACTCCTGGCTCGAGGCACAGGCGCGCCCCTCGAGCTGGCCGCCTCCGGCCCTGGCGACGACCTTCAGGTCGTGCTGGTTGACTTCAAGCACCACCGCCCTGGCACCGGCAACATCCAGCTTCAGGGTGCGTGCAGCGGTGAACCTGCAGTTCGGTGCATCGGCGGCCAGCGCCGACAGCGGCAACAGCAACAACGCGGTACAGGCGAGCAGGGAACGCATGGATGATGCCTCCGGGTTGTGAGGAGATCAGATCTCGCCGGCGCGCTTGCGCAGGCGGATGGCGATGAAGATGAACACTGCGCCGGCGGCCGCACCGATCCACAGTTCCGGCATCGCCAGCGACTTCAGCTGCGAGGCCGGGGACATCAGGCTGACCACCGATTCAAGGTCGCGGCGCGAGCCTTCGTTGTCCCCGAGGCGGTACAGCAGGTCCATGCCCGGTACCGCGCCCAGCAGCAGGCGACCGACGATGTTCTGCCAGAACCAGCCCGTGCTCAGGCCGATCAGCGGCATGACCTTGGTGGTGCTGACGATGACGCCGGCGAACAGTGGCAGCATCACCGCCCACAGGAACGGCTTGGACCGGGCCCACGCCGAGCACAGCAGCAGCCAGCCGGCCGTGGGCAGGGCCCACAGCGCATAGACCGGGATCCAGGCGAGGTGACCGGCGGCCAGGGTCAGCGGGCTGGCGGGCCCCCAGATCAGGGTCATCGGGCTGCCTCCATGGCTCAGCGCAACGATGCTGATGACCAGCATGAAGCCGAACATGGTGATGATGCCGGCAACCACCGCGATCAGCGGGGCCACGACCACGGCGCTGATCAGCTTGGACAGGACCGTCTGCGCGTCCGACAGCGGCAGTGACTTCCAGAACAGGATGCTGCGGTCACGACGGTCGTCGTACAGCGCGCCCAGGCAGTAGAAGAACACCACGAACGCCAGCACCAGGAACGGCCACGCCGAACTCAGCACCAGGGTCAGGTCCAGGCCGTTGCCCAGATCGGCCAGGTCCTGGGCGCTGATGTCGCGGGTCAGCAGGGCCAGGTCCAGGCCATTGATGTTGACGTCCTCGCCATCGATATGCAGGCCGCCGTCGCGCGCCGCACGATGCAGTGCGAACAGGCCGAAGGCGATGCCGATGGTGCTCATCACCAGCGAGATCAGGCCGGCGATCAGCGGCGCATACAGGAAGCCGCCGCGGTTCTCCCAGTACTCGCGCTTGAGCAGCCAGCGCAGGGTACCCAACGGGCTGACGGGGTGGTTGGCGGCATTCATGCGTAGGTCCCCTTCATGATGGCGACGAACAGGTCGGCCAGGCCCGGGCTGCGGGTCTCGCCCAGGGTGGAAAGCTGGGTGCGCGGTACGCCGTCGAACAGCATTACGGTCTTGCCGAACGCCAGGCTGCGCTCATCGATCGGCTTGAGGGCGCGCGCGGTGTCCAGTTGGTCTGAATTGACCAGCAGTTCGGTGTAACGCTGGCCGACGTCGTCCATTTCCGCGTCGAGCACGATGCGGCCATCGCGGATGAACATCACGTCGCTGAGAATGTGCTCGATCTCCTCCACCTGGTGGGTGGTGACGATGATGGTCTTCTGCTCGTCGAAATAGTCTTCCAGCAGGCGCTGGTAGAACTCCTTGCGGTACAGGATGTCCAGGCCCAGGGTCGGCTCGTCCAGCACCAGGATGCGTGCATCGATGGCCATCACCAGCGCCAGGTGCAACTGCACGATCATGCCCTTGGACAGTTCGCGCACGCGCTGCTTCGGCTGCAGCTTGGTGTTGGCCAGGAAGCGCTCGCAGCGGGCGCGATCGAAGCGCGGGTGAACGCCGGCGACGAAGTCGATCGCCTCGCGCACCTTCAGCCAGCGCGGCAGCACCGCGACATCGGCGATGAAGCAGATGTCATTCATCAGGTCGTCGCGATGCTGCCGCGGGTCACGGCCGAGCACGCTCAGTTCTCCTTCCACCGCGGTCAGGCCGAGGATGGCCTTCAGTGCGGTGGTCTTGCCGGCACCATTGGGACCGATCAGGCCGACGATGCGCCCGCTGGGAATGCTGAAGCTGGCGTTGTCGAGGGCGACGGTGGTCTTGTAGGCCTTGCGCAGGCCTCGGGCGGTGATGACCGACTCACTTGCAGTGCTATTCATCAGACTTTCCCCTGGGGCAGCAATTCGTCGAGGCTCAGGCCCAGGCGCTGGATGCGCTCGAGGACCGCCGGCCATTCTTCATTGAGGAAGCGGTCGCGCTCGCTGCTGCGCAGCTGCGTGGCCGCCTGCTCGGTCATGAACATGCCCAGCCCGCGGCGCTTCTCGACCAGGCCTTCGTCGGCCAGTTCCTGGTAGGCGCGCGAAACGGTGATGGGGTTGAGTTGGTAGTCGGCGGCCACCTGGCGCACCGAAGGCAGGGCATCGCCCGGCTTGAGGATTCCGTCGAGCATCATGGCGATCACGCGCTCCTTCAACTGACGGTAGATGGGAGCGCCATCGCTCCACTGGATGTCGCTCATGTTCAGCTCCGTGGGGTCAGCGGCTGGGCGAACGAGAAATACGGCATGGACAGGGAGCTGTGCAGCCGACGCGGGGGGGAGGGGGAGGCAGTCCCTGCCGGCGGGATATCCGCGTCCTGTGCACCATCAGAGGAGGCCGGGGCGGGGTCGGTTGGCGCGGCCAACCAGGCCAGCACCAGCAGGGCCGAAACAGCGACGGCAGCGGGTGCGGTCAGGTTGCGACGGATCCGGGTATTCATGGCTTCCCCCTGCCTCAGGTGACTGGTGTTGTATTCAACTATAACACCGGCACGCTTCCGTGCAACCCCTTGCCGGCCCCAACTGATGGCAGGGGTGGTCAAATCGTTGAAATACTCCGATATCAGGTTGATTTAAAAGAAAAATAAATCTTCATTCCGGCGAATCCCGGCATGCGCTCCGTTCAGTATTGGCCATGCTATGTCATCACTGCCCCATTGCTGCGGCCGGCGCAGGCAGGCGCCACGCCATGCAAAGCCGCCAGCGCCTGCCGCAATGGGGTCGAGCAAGGGCCCGGTGCTATAGTTCGACCGATACCCCGCCGAACCTGGGCGGGCCCTGTGAATGGCGACTGCGGACTGCTGCCGATGCCCCTGCCCACTGTCATCCCGAGCCGCCTGCGCGGCCTGTCCCTGCTGGCCCTGCTGGTGGCCGGCCTGGCATGCGCCACCCAGGCGTGGGCCACCGACCTGCTCGACCTGGACTACCGCCCCTTGGCTGGCAAGCAGCGGGTCAACCTGCAGCAGCGTTATCGGGGCCAGGTGCTGCTGGTGGTCAATACTGCCAGCAAGTGCGGCTTTACCCCGCAGTGCGAAGGCCTGGAGGCGCTGCAGCGGCGCTATGCCAGGCAGGGTCTTACCGTGCTCGGCTTCCCGTCCAACGATTTCAAGGGGCAGGAACCGGGCGATGAGAAGCAGATCCAGGAGTTCTGCACGCTCACTTATGGTGTCAGGTTCCCGATGTTCGAGAAGGTGCACGTGGTCGGCGCCGAAGCCACCCCGCTGTATCAGCGGTTGACCGCAGCCACCGGCGTGGCGCCGGGCTGGAACTTCCACAAGTACCTGATCGGCCGCGACGGCAGGGTCATCGCCCAGTTCGCCAGCAAGGTGACGCCGGACGATCCGCAGTTGATCGCTGCCATCGACAGGGCGCTGGCCGCACCTGCCACGCATTGAGATCCGGCGCGGATGCCTCGACATCGACGGCATGCGTGCGACAATGTCTTTTTTCGCGCCGACGTCGGCGCCCAGACACTTCCAGGAATGCAGCGAATGAAGATGGGAATGCGCGGCGCCGCGGCGTCGGTTCTGATTCTGGCAATGGGCACTTCGGGTGTCGCTCTGTCGCAACAACCGGCTGCCCCTGCAGCCGCCAAGGAGACCGCAACCTTGAATTCCCCCAAGCAGAAGCTCGGCTACGCGATCGGCCTGGACGTGGCCAAGTCGTTCACCCCGATCGCCGATGAAATTGATGTGGCCGCCCTGCGCACCGCCGTGGAGCGTTCCTTCGAAGGCCTGCAGCCGCAGATCACCCAAGAGCAGGCGAAGGCCACCGACGCCGCCCTGCGCCAGGTCGTGATGGCCCGCAGCGGCCAGCAGGTGCCGGGCATGGCACCGGGCTCGCAGCCGCCGAAGGTCGACCGCGTGAAAGTGTCGCAGATGATCGGTTCCTATTCGGTGGGTCCGTCGCTGGCGCAGCTGAAGGACGACATCGACGTCGCCTCACTGTTTGACGCCATCAGCACCGGTCTGAGCAAGGGCCAGCCGAAGATGACGGAAGCCGACGCGACCGCCACCATCCAGTCCTTCATGGGCGCCAAGCAGGCTGAAATGCAGGCCAAGGCGGCCGCCGCCGCGCAGACCAACCGCGAGGAAGGCAATGCGTTCCTGGCCAAGAACAAGACCCAGCCGGGCGTGGTGACCACCGCATCGGGCCTGCAGTACCAGGTGATCCGCCCGGGCAGCGGCGAGCGTCCGCTGCCGACCAGCAAGGTGCGCGTGAACTACGAAGGCAAGCTGCTCAACGGCACCGTGTTCGACAGTTCCTACGGCCGCCAGCCGGCTGAGTTCGGCCTCGATCAGGTGATCAAGGGCTGGACCGAAGGCGTTGCGCTGATGCCGGTCGGTTCGAAGTACCGCTTCTGGATCCCGGGCGAGCTCGCCTATGGCGAGAACGGCACTCCGGGCGGCCCGATCGGCCCGAACGCGACCTTGACGTTCGACGTCGAGCTGCTGGGCGTCCTGCCGTAAGCAACCACGGAGCCTGCACGGACATGCGCGTTGCGATTTTCGGTACCGGTTACGTGGGTCTGGTGACCGGTACCTGCCTGGCCGATGTCGGTCATCAGGTGGTCTGCGTCGATATCGACCAGGCCAAGGTCGATGGCCTCAACCAGGGCATCATCCCGATCTACGAGCCGGGCCTGGAGCCGATGGTGAAGGCCAACCATGCCGCATCGCGGCTGGCGTTCACCACCGATGCCGCCGCCGCGATCGCGCATGGCCAGGTGGTGTTCATCGCCGTCGGCACGCCGCCGGACGAGGATGGCAGCGCCGACCTGCAGTACGTGCTGGCCGTGGCCCGCACCATCGGCCGGCACATGACCGTGCCGACCGTGGTGGTCAACAAGTCGACGGTGCCGGTCGGCACTGCCGACAGGGTGCGTGCCGCCATTGCTGAAGAACTGGCCGCGCGTCGCGTGGATATCGCCTTCGATGTGGTGTCCAATCCGGAATTCCTGAAGGAAGGCGACGCGGTGGCCGACTGCATGAGGCCGGATCGCATCATCATCGGTGCGACCAGCGGGGAGTCGGTGGCGGTGATGCGTCGCCTGTATGCACCGTTCAACCGCAACCACGACCGTGTGGTGGAGATGGACGTACGCTCGGCCGAGCTGACCAAGTACGCCGCGAACGCGATGCTGGCGACCAAGATTTCGTTCATGAACGAAATCGCCAATATCGCCGAACGGGTGGGGGCCGACGTCGAACAGGTCCGCCAGGGCATCGGTTCGGACCCCCGCATCGGCTGGCACTTCATCTACCCGGGCGCCGGCTATGGTGGCTCGTGCTTCCCCAAGGATGTGCAGGCATTGGCCCGCACTGCCCAGCAGCATGGCCTGGAGCCGAAGCTGTTGAACGCGGTGGAAGCGGTCAATGACGCCCAGAAGGGCCATCTGTTCACCCTCATCCAGCGTCATTACGACAAGGGTGAGGACGAAGGCGTGCGCGGCAAGACCTTCGCCGTGTGGGGCCTGGCCTTCAAGCCGAACACCGACGACATGCGTGAGGCCTCCAGCCGGCGCCTGCTGGCGCAGCTCTGGGAGGGCGGCGCGAAGGTGCGCGCCTACGACCCGGAGGCGATGCACGAATCGCAGCGCATTTTCGGCGAGCGCGACGACCTGGAGTTCTGCGGCAGTGCCGATGAAGCACTGCAGGGAGCCGACGCGCTGGTCGTGGTGACCGAGTGGAAGCAGTTCCGCAGCCCCGATTTCCAGAAGCTGCGCGAGCAGTTGAAGGATGCGGTGGTATTCGACGGCCGCAACCTGTACGAGCCGGCCGACGTGGAAGCCGCCGGGCTGGCCTACTACGGTATTGGCCGGGGGCGCTCGCTGCATGTCTGATCTGCCGACCGAACGCGAGCAGGCGCTGGAAGCGCGCCTGGTCGAGCTGGAAATGCGTGTCTCCTTCCAGGAACAGGCGCTGGCCGAACTGAGCGATGCGCTGGCCGATGCCCGCATGCAGGGCACGCGCAACGCCGACGTGCTGCGCGTGCTGCTGGAAGACCTGGGCAAGGTCCGCAATGCACTGAATTCTTCCGATCCGGCGAGCGAACCACCGCCGCCGCACTACTGATCCGATCTCTATGAGCGATACCCTCCGCGACCAGTTGCTGGGCCTGGGCTTCAAGCCCGCGCCCAAGCCCGAGCGCAAGAATGATGGCCCCCGCCGCGATGGCCGCCCGCAGGGCAAGGGCGGCAATGGCAATGGGAAGCCGCAGGGCGCTGGCAAGGGCGAGCACAAGCCCGGCGACCGTCGCGGGCATGGCCACGGCGGCCCGGGCAAGCCGGGACAGCCGCGTGGCCCGGGCCAGCAGGGCCCGCGCAAGCCGCGCAGCGCCGAAGAAATGGACCTGGCCAAGGCCTATGCGATCCGCGCGCAGCGCGAGAAGGAAGAGCGCATCGAGGCCGAGCGCCTGAAGCAGGAAGAAGCGCGGGTGCGCCGCGAGGCCAAGGCCAAGCTGGAAGAACTGCTGAAGGACAAGAGCCTGAATGCCGAGGCGGCCGATATTGCCCGTCACTTCCCGTACGGCGGCAAGATCAAGCGCATCTACGTGACCGCCGAACAGCTGACCTCGCTCAATGCGGGTGAACTGGGCGTGGTCCAGCTCAATGGCCGCTACCTGCTGGTGACGGCCGAAGTACTGGCGCAGGCCGAAGCCGTGTTTCCGGCATCGGTGGCGTTGAAGGTCGATCCGGATGCCCCGGCCGAGGAAGATCCCTATGCTGACCCGCAGTACCAGGTGCCGGACGACCTGGTCTGGTAACCAGGACTGCAGCATGATCGGAACGCCGGGCATTGCCCGGCGTTTTCGTTATCGCCTGCCGTTGGCGCCGTGACGGGCGCGGATCAGCGGCAGGCTGAGGGCGAAGAAGCACAGCAGTGCGCCGACCAGGGCGAAGCCGCTGCCGGCCAGGAACGCGGTGCGCCCGCCATCGATCTTCCACAGCTGGCCGGCGATGAGCGCGCCCAGCACGCCGCCGACACCGGACGAAAAGCCGTACAGCAGGCCCTGGCCGTGGCCATTGAGTCGGCCAGGGAAATAGGTGGCCAGCATCTGCATCGCCGCCGCGAAGAACGCCGCGAAGCCCAGCGCATGCGCGCTCTGCGCCACCAGCATCACCGGCAGATTCTGCGGGAACAGGGCGGTGAAGGCCCAGCGCAGGCAGGAGCTGACCAGCGCGATCAGCAGCATCCAACTGGCGTCATAGCGGCGGAAGAAGCGGCCGATGGTGAAGAATACGCCGACCTCGAATACCACGCCGACGGTCCACAACAGGCCGAGCGTGGAGGTCCGGTAGCCGTGGTGGTCCATGTAGACCGAGAAGAACGTGTAGTAGGGGCCGAATGAGAGCTGCTCCATGAACGCGGCCAGGAAGAACGCCAGCACGGCCGGCCGCCGCACGATCTGCCAGAATCCGCGCCCATCACCGCCGGCCTTGCCGATGTCGCGTGCGTAGTGGTTGCCGAAGGCCGACGCCACCATCAGGGCGAACAGCGGCAGCATCATCCATGGCAGCCGCCCGGCGCGGCTGGCGGTTCCGTTGCCCTCGATCAACCAGCCGAACAGGAGGACGACGGCGATGAAGCCGAGCGAACCCCAGACCCGGATCAGTCCATAGCGATGGCTGTCGTTGCCCAGGTGGGTAAGCGTGATCGATTCGAACTGCGGCATCACCGCGTTGTAGAAAAAGCAGAACACCACCATCGCCGGGTACATCCACGGCTGTGGCAATGGAAGCAGGAAGGCGGCAAAGCTGATCAGGGTCAGCACGCATCCGGCGCGCAGCAGGCGGATCGGCCGCGGCGAGGCGGCGGCCAATGCGGTCCAGGTGCTGGGCGCGACCACCCGGGTGGCGTACCACAGGCCCATCATCACGCTGATCGCGGTCACGCTCATGCCGCGCGCGGTCAGGAACAGGCTCCAGTATGGAGTGAACGCGCCGAGCGCCGCGTAATAGAACAGATAGAAGCTGGAGAGGCGGGCAACGGGAACGGTCATTGCGGAATGATGAGGCAAAAAAAGGGGACGGAGGGGATTAAGTCGTTAGAGGCACAAACGACTTAATCCCCTCCGTCCCCTTTTGTGTCATTCAGGGTCGTAGTCGAGGTTGGAGGCCAGCCAGCGCTCGGCCTGGGCGCGGTCAACGCCCTTGCGGCGGGCGTAGTCGCTGACCTGCTCGCGGCTGAGACGGCCAACCACGAAGTATTGGCTCTGCGGGTGGCTGAAGTAGTAACCCGACACGGCGGCGGTGGGCAGCATCGCGAAGCTCTCGGTCAGCTCCATGCCGGCATTCGCTTCGGCCTTCAGCAGGTCGAACAGGCGGCGCTTTTCGCTGTGTTCGGGGCAGGCCGGGTAACCGGGAGCCGGGCGGATGCCGCGGTACCGCTCGTCGATCAGGGCCTCGTTGTCCAGCGTCTCGGCGTGGTCGTAACCCCAGAACTCGGTGCGAACGCGCTGGTGCAGGCGTTCGGCCAGCGCTTCGGCGAAGCGATCGGCCAAGGCCTTCAGCAGGATCGCGTTGTAGTCGTCATGTGCTGCCTCGAAACGCGCTACGTGCGCATCGATGCCGATGCCGGCGGTGACCGCGAACGCGCCGATCCAGTCCTGCTTGCCGCTGCCGGCCGGTGCGATGAAATCGGCCAGGCAGAAGTCCGGGCGTTCGGCCGGCTTGTCTACCTGCTGGCGCAGGAAGTGCAGGGTGGCCTCGCCCTGCGGGTGCTGCACAAGCACGTCATCGCCGATGCTGTTGGCCGGCCACAGGCCGAACACCGCCTTGGCGGTCAACCATTTCTCGCCGACGATGCGCTCGAGCATCGCACGCGCGTCGCGGTACAGTTCGCTGGCCTGGGTGCCGACGATCTCGTCGGTGAGGATGGCCGGGAACCTGCCGGCCAGCTCCCAGGCCTGGAAGAACGGCGTCCAGTCGATGTAGTCGACCAGTTCGGCCAGCGGGTAGTCACCGAATACGTGCAGGCCCGGCTGGTTCGGTACCGGTGGCGTGTAACTGTCCCATCCACCCTGGAAACGCTGCGCGCGGGCGTGCTCCAGCGTGACCAGGCGCTTGGCGTCGCCGCGGTTGCGGTGGCGCGCACGTATCTCGGCATAGTCGGCTTCGTTGGCGGCGACGAATGCCTCGCGCAGGTCACGGGAAATCAGCGACTGGGCCACGCCGACTGCACGCGAAGCGTCCTTCACCCAGACCGTCGGCGCGTGGTAATACGGGTCGATCTTCAGCGCGGTATGCGCGCGCGAAGTGGTGGCGCCGCCGATCAGCAAGGGCAGGTCGAAGCCCTGGCGCTGCATTTCGCGGGCAACGTGGCTCATTTCCTCCAGTGATGGGGTGATCAGGCCGGACAGGCCGATCAGGTCGGCGTTGTGCTCGCGTGCGGCATCGAGGATCTTCTGTGCCGGCACCATCACGCCCAGATCGATCACCTCGAAGTTGTTGCACGCCAGGACCACGCCGACGATGTTCTTGCCGATGTCATGCACATCACCCTTCACCGTGGCCATGACGATACGGCCATTGCTCTTGGCGGTATCGCCGCTGCGTGCCTTCTCAGCTTCGATGAAGGGCAGCAGATAGGCCACCGCTTTCTTCATTACCCGCGCGGACTTCACCACCTGCGGCAGGAACATCTTGCCGGCGCCGAACAGGTCGCCGACGATGTTCATGCCATCCATCAGCGGGCCTTCGATCACGTCCAGCGGGCGGCTGGAGGCTTGCCGGGCCAGCTCGGTGTCTTCCTCGACCCAGGCGTCCAGTCCATGCACCAGCGCGTGCGCCAGGCGCTGTTCGACCGGCTTTTCGCGCCAGGCCAGGTCCTCGGTCTTCGCCGCGCCCTTCTTTCCCTTGTAGCGTTCAGCGATTTCCAGCAGGCGCTCGGTTGCATCGCGGCGGCGGTTGAGGATCACGTCCTCGACGCGCTCGCGCAGCTCCGGTTCCAGGTCGTCGTAGATCGGCATGGCGCCGGCGTTGACGATGCCCATGTCCATGCCGGCGGCGATGGCGTGGTACAGGAACACCGAGTGGATCGCCTGGCGCACGGTTTCATTGCCGCGGAACGAGAACGATACGTTGGAGACGCCGCCGGAGACGTGGCAATGCGGCAGCGTCTGCCTGATGATGCGGGTGGCCTCGATGAAATCCACCGCGTAGTTGTCATGCTCTTCGATACCGGTGGCGACGGCGAAGATGTTGGGGTCGAAGATGATGTCCTGCGGCGGGAAGCCGATCTCCTCGACCAGGATGCGGTAGGCACGGGTGCAGATTTCGACCTTTCGCGCGCAGGTGTCGGCCTGGCCTGCTTCGTCGAAGGCCATCACCACGGCGGCGGCGCCATAGCGCAGCACCTTGCGCGCATGCTCGCGGAACAATGCCTCGCCTTCCTTCAGCGAGATCGAATTGACCACGCTCTTGCCTTGCAGGCACTTCAGGCCGGCCTCGATCACGCTCCACTTGGACGAGTCGACCATCACCGGGATGCGGGCGATGTCCGGCTCGGACATGATCAGGTTGAGGTAGCGGGTCATCGCCGCTTCCGAATCGATCAGGCCCTCGTCCATGTTGACGTCGAGGATCTGTGCGCCGTTGGCCACCTGCTGGCGCGCGACGTCCACCGCTTCTTCGTAGCGGCCTTCCTTGATCAGCTTCCGGAACTGCGCGCTTCCCGTGACATTGGTGCGCTCGCCGACGTTGACGAACAGCAGGTCGGGCGTAATGACCAGAGGTTCCAGGCCGGACAGGCGGGTGGGGCGGGCGGGTGTCATGGCAGGCGGTGGCTCAACAGCAGGGCGGGCAGTGCGGGGTGGTAGCAGCAACATTCATGCGGCTTGCTCCTGCGTGCCTGGCAGGGCCCGCGGTGGCAGCCCTGCCACGGCCTGGGCGATGGCGCGGATGTGCTCGGGCGTGGAGCCGCAGCAGCCGCCGACCAGGTTCAGCAGGCCATCCTCGGCAAACCCGCGCAGCGTGGCGGCCATGTCCTCGGGCGTTTCATCGTATTCGCCGAAGGCGTTGGGCAGGCCGGCGTTGGGATGGGCGCTGACGTAGCAGTCAGCAACCCGGGACAGCGTCTCCACGTGCGGGCGCATCGCATCGGCGCCCAGGGCGCAGTTCAACCCGATCGACAGCGGGCGCGCGTGTGCCAGCGAGGCGTGGAAAGCCTCGGCGGTCTGGCCAGACAGGGTGCGCCCGGAGGCATCGGTGATGGTGCCGGAGATCATCACCGGCAGCCGTGCGCCGCGCGCATCGAACGCCTCTTCCAGCGCATACAGCGCGGCCTTCGCGTTGAGCGTGTCGAAGATGGTTTCGACCATGATGGTGTCTGCGCCGCCGTCGATCAGTCCCTCGATGGCCTCGCGATAGGTGTCGCGGAGCTCGTCGAAGCTGGTGTTGCGGAAGCCGGGATCGTTTACATCCGGGCTGATCGAGGCGGTGCGGCTGGTCGGGCCGATCACACCGATCACGAAACGCGGCTTGCCCGGCGAGGCTGCCGTCGCCGCGTCGCAGCAGGCGCGTGCGACCGCCGCGCCAGCCTTGTTCAACTCGTAGACCAGGTGTTCAAGATGGTAGTCGGCCTGGCTGACCGAGGTGGCGTTGAAGGTGTTGGTCTCGATCAGATCCGCGCCGGCCTCCAGGTAGGCGGTGTGAATGTCGGCGATGATCCTCGGCCGGGTCAGCAGCAACAGATCGTTGTTCCCCTTCAGGTCGTGACCTTCCGCCGTGGCATGGTTGCAGCCGGGGCCATGCGCATGGTCATAGCCTCCAGCGAAACGCTCGCCGCGGTAATCCTCTTCCTGCAGGCCATGGCGCTGGATCATGGTACCCATCGCACCATCGATGATCAGGATCCGCCTGCGCAGGGCGTCGAGCAGGGCGTTGGCACGATCAGGATGCAACCACGGCAGGTCGGGCATGGACGGTCTCGGTTTCAGGGCTTGTTGGCGATCAGCGAGATCACTTCGAAGTGCGGCGGGCGCTTCTCGCGGGTGACCGTCTCCAGGCTGGACACCTGCAGGCCGGCCTTGTCGACGAACCTGCGCAGTTCCTTGTCGCTGAAGCCAAGGTTGACGTGGCCATAAGCCTCCACCGCGGCCTTGTGCTCATGGCGGGCCAGGCTGCACAGCAGCAGGCGTCCACCCGGCCGCAGCACGCGCGCGGCTTCGGTTACCGCCTGCGCCGGCTTGCTCGCATAGGTGAGCGCGTGCATCAGCACCACCAGGTCGAAGCTGCGGTCCTTGAACGGCAGGGCATGCATGTCTCCCTCGCGCACTTCTACATTGGGCAGCCGCCGCAGGCGCTCGCTGGCAGCGGCAACCACGCGGGCGCTGGTGTCGATGCAGACGTAGCGCTTGGCATGCGGTGCAACCAGTTCAGCCAGTACGCCATCACCGGAGGCGATGTCGAGCACGTCGCCGGTCTCAAGCAGCGGCAGCGCGGTGCGCGCCAGGGCTTCCCAGGTGCGGCCCGGCGAATAATGGCGCTCCATGTCACCGGCCACGCTGTCGGCCCAGTTCTGGTCGGCGGCGCGGTGGGCCAGCACTGCGGCCACCCGCTCAGCGTCCTGCCGCAGCAGCGGGTCGTCGCTTCCATTGCTCAAGGCATGCCACAATGCGCGCTGCGCCGGGTCCAGCTGGGCCTCGTCGAAGCGGTAGTAGGCCGATACGCCGGCACGGCGGTCGCGGACCAGGCCGGCTTCCTTCAGGCGTGCCAGGTGGGTCGACACGCGCGGCTGCGCCAGCCGGGTGATCGCCGACAATTCGGCCACGGTCAGTTCCTCCTGCTCCAGCAGCGCCAGCAGGCGCACGCGGGTGGCATCGGCAAACACCTTCAGGCGGGTTGACCAGTCTTCCAGATCCATAGATATCTACCTATCGCGATATAGAGATATATTGGCTGAAGATGCGGGCCGCGGTCAAGTCGCTGGCGTACGGAAGCTCCCGGGCCCCGGTACAATCGAGGCACCTGGGCGCGCTGTGCGCGCCCCCTGTCATCTTGTGTACCCGGGAGGGGTGTTGTGGATTTCAGCTTTACCGAAGAGCAGTTGATGCTGCAGGACGTGGCGCGGCGCATCGCGCAGGAGAAGATCGCCCCGAGCGCGGAGCACCATGACCGCACCGGCGAGTTCCCGCTGGACAACATCCGCCTGCTGGGCGAGAACGGCCTGATGGGTATCGAGGTGCCGACCGAGTACGGCGGCGCGGGCATGGATCCGGTCGCGTACGTGCTGGCGATGGTGGAGGTCGCCGCCGCTGATGCGGCCCATTCGACCATCATGTCGGTCAACAACTCGTTGTTCTGTAACGGTATCCTGACCCACGGCAGCGAGCAGCAGAAGCAGAAGTACGTGCGTGCCATCGCCGAGGGCGAGGCGATCGGCGCGTTCGCGCTGACCGAGCCGCAGTCCGGGTCGGACGCTACGGCCATGCGCTGCCGCGCAGTGAAGCAGGCCGATGGCACTTTTGTCATCAGTGGCAAGAAGAGCTGGATCACCTCGGGCCCGGTGGCGAAGTACATCGTGCTGTTCGCAATGAGCGAGCCGGACAAGGGCGCGCGCGGCATCACCGCGTTCCTTATCGACACCGACAAGCCGGGCTTCGGCCGCGGCAAGACCGAGCCGAAGCTGGGTATCCGTGCCTCGGCCACCTGCGAGATCGAGTTCAACGACTACGTGGTCCAGCCCGAAGACGTGCTGGGCCAGGAAGGCGAGGGCTTCAAGATCGCCATGAGCGTGCTTGATGCCGGCCGCATCGGCATTGCCTCGCAGGCGATCGGCATCGCCCGTGCCGCCTATGAAGCGACGATTGAATACGTCAAGGAGCGCAAGGCATTCGGCGCGGCCATCGGTACCTTCCAGATGACCCAGGCCAAGATCGCTGACATGAAGTGCAAGCTGGATGCAGCGTTGCTGCTGACCCTGCGAGCGGCATGGGTGAAGGGGCAGGGCAAGCGCTTCAGCAATGAAGCGGCGATCGCCAAGCTGACCGCTTCGGAAGCGGCGATGTGGATCACCCACCAGGCCGTGCAGATCCATGGCGGCATGGGGTATTCCAAGGAAATGCCGCTGGAGCGCTACTTCCGCGATGCCAAGATCACCGAGATCTACGAGGGTACGTCGGAAATCCAGCGCCTGGTGATCGCCCGCAACGAGACCGGCCTGCGTTGAGCCCTAACGGCCGCGCCGCTGTGACAGCGGCGCGGCCGTGCTCGGGCGTGCCATACGTGGATGGCACGGTGCTGACCAGGCCTGGAGTGCGTTAGCGGGGCACCTGGCAATGAAGTTGTCGGCCATCCCACCTGCAGATGGGACCTGTCGGGGCCGATCCGGGATTGATCTCGATTCTTACGCCATACAGATGTGCGGTATCCACCCAGCTCTGATAGTCCCCGTCGTTGCTGAAATGATACGAGCCCGAATAGCCTTGGCCCGTATCGCTGTTTGACGCAGCGCCGTCCGGTATCCGGTTTCCTGCTGCGTCGACGCTCTCGCCCGCAACGTACTTTGCCCTGTCGACCGAGTCTGGAGAGATCACCAGCCTGGTTCGCGAGCCATCACGCCAGGTAATCACATAAGTAACGGTGTCCACGCCAAACAGTTTGCTAACCCAGCTCAGCACAGCAGAAGAGATCGTCGTGGCCAGGGAATTCCATGCGGGTTGCGACGTGTTGGCGCCGCTGAAGGCGCGTCCTATACCGAGTTCCAGTTGGGTGCGGTAGGTGGCCGACTGCACGACATCATAGGCATTGAGCCCTTTCAGTTCGGCTGGGAAGGTGATGCCATTGGCCATCTGCGGGTCATCAGGATGGACCGGAACAACAGTCCCACGGCCGAATGACTGTGGCACGAACTGCGTTCCTGACCCGATGCCGGCCTGTGGGAGTGCGAGAATGCGATTGAACGTCGCGGTCACTTCGGCCGGGACCGCTACGGGGACTGCGCGGTGTCTCCGCAGTTCACGGTCGTACTCTACTTCAAAGCCATTGAGCCTCTTTTGCTCCAGGTCGACCACCACGGTCAATCCCGTTCCTGATTGGAGGGCTGCCGAGCGTGGACTGGCGCAGTTGTTGCAGGGTACGACGCCGCCGGCATGCGCTGTTGCGTGAAGGCCGAGGCCGAGTGGCAGGAACACGCAGGCGGCGAGTAGACGCGCATTCGAAAGATGCAACATGAAATCTCCTCGATCAGTCCGTTGAAGGAATGCTCTGGATACCGGGCTGGGCTCAATGAAACAGCGATCTCGATCCCATCGCGGACGTCTCTGTTCTGATACGCAGATTTCTGTCGCAATTGACGCGGGCTTGGGCTGCAGTGCGCCATGCGGATGCTTCCAGACCTGCGCTCATAATCCGCAACGGCCTGCAGTGCCGAGTGAACGCGGCGAGCTCTTTGCGTTCATGTTCTAATGTGATGGGCAATTCTTCAGGACAGGCAGGATGATCTATCGCGGTTGGGGAATCCTGACACTGGTAACGCCGATTGCAGCGATCCTGCTGCTGGCTTACTTCTTCCCGCATGACGGGCCCAAGGGCAACATCCCGCTTCAACAAGTGCTGTTGGGTGCAGGCATCGGCGCAGCGGTGAACGTGCTGCTGGGCCTGTGGCTCAACCGCGCACCGCGGCAGAAGGGCGAAGTCGCGCCCCATCATTTCTTCTTCGTGCCGATGCAGTGGGCTGCGCTGGCTCTGCTGGCGGTATGCGTGGCGGTCGCGCTGCTGCGCTGAGGCGTTTCCCGCCGCCTGGAGAGCCTGGCCCACGCTCGGCTCCGGCAGAAGCAGCCGGGCATGGCTCGGCTCTACGGGAAGCAGAAAAAAAGGCCCCGGATTGCTCCGGGGCCTTTCTCGTATCAGCTTGCCGCTGGATCAACGATCCGGGCGGTGTGCGGCTTCAGCGTCGTGCTGGCGTTCCAGGAACTCCCTGGAGGGTTCATCGAGCTTGTCACCGAGCATGCGGCGCACGACCACGAAGAACACCGGGATCATCAGCAGGCCGAGCAGGGTGGCAAACAGCATGCCGCCGATCACGCCGGTACCGATCGCGTGACGGGAATTGGCGCCGGCGCCGGTGGAGATCGCCATCGGGATCACGCCCATGATGAACGCAAAGGAGGTCATCAGGATCGGGCGGAAGCGCAGGCGCGCCGCTTCGATGGTGGCGTCGCGCAGCGTCTTGCCCGTTGCCCGTTGCTCCACCGCGAACTCGACGATCAGGATCGCATTCTTCGCCGCCAGGCCGATCACGGTGATCAGGCCGATCTTGAAGAACAGATCGTTGGGCAGGCCGCGCAGCATCGACAGGCCGAGTGCGCCGAGCACGCCCAGTGGCACGACCAGCAGCACCGCCACCGGGATCGACCAGCTTTCATACAGCGCGGCCAGGCACAGGAACACCACCACGATGGACAGCACCAGCAGCAGCGTCGCGGCGTTGCCGGCCAGGATTTCCTGGTAGGACATGCCGGACCAGTCGTAGCCGAAGCCGGCTGGCAGGTCGTCGTTGACAATGCTCTCCATGGTCTGCATCGCTTCACCCGAGCTGGTGCCGGGCGCCTGCGAGCCGACGATGTTGATCGCCGAGTAACCGTTGTAGCGGCTCAGCGACGGTGGTGCCGACACCCATTCGGACTTGACCACCGTATCGAGCGGGATCATCGCGTTGGTGCCATCGGCGTTCTGGGTCAGGCTGGAAGGACTGTAGAAGCTCTTCAGCGACTCCTGGCCGGTGCGGTACGGACCATCGGCCTGCATGGTCACGCGCTTGATGCGGCCTTCGTAGAAGAAGTCGTTGACGTACACCGGAGCCAGCATCAGCTGGATGGTGCTGTACACGTCCGACACCGACATGCCCATCGACTGCGCCTGCACGCGGTCGACGTGCAGCTGCAGCTGCGGGGCGTTCTCCAGGCCGTTCGGTCGCACGCCGACCAGTGCTTCCGGCTTCTGCGCGGCCTGGCCGAGCAGGATGTTGCGCGCCTGGGTCAGCTGTTCGTAGCCGGCACCGCTGCGGTCCTGCAGCCACATGTCGAAGCCGCCGAACTGGCCGAGGCCCTGCACGGTGGGCAGGTTGACCACGAAGATCTGCGCTTCCTTGATCCCGTAGAACGCGCCGTTCATGTTCTGGATGAACTCCGGCGCGGTGAACTTGCGTTCCTCCCACGGCTTCAGGCGGATGAAGCCCATGCCCACGTTTTCGCCGGAGCCGACGAAGCTGAAGCCGGCCACCTGCAGCATGCCTTCGTAGCCATCCTGCTTCTCCAGGATGCCGCGCATCTGCGCGAACACCTGGTTGGTCTGGCCCTTGGTCGAGCCCGGCGGCAGCTGCACGATGGCCAGCGCATAGCCTTGGTCTTCCTCGGGCAGGAAGCTGCCCGGCATGCGGGTGAACAGGAACCCGCACAGCGCGGTCAGCACCACGAACAGGATCATCCAGCGCGGAGCATGGCGCACGGCGGCGCCGATGTGGCCCACATAGGTGTGGCTGATCTTGTCGTAGTACTTGTTGAAGGTGCGGTAGATGATGTTCGGGTTGTCGTTGTGCGTCGGCTTGAGGAAGGTCGCGCACAGCGCCGGAGTGAAGCCCAGGGCCAGGAACGCCGAGAACGCCATCGAGATGGCGATGGTCAGCGCGAACTGCTTGTAGATCTCACCGGCGGCACCGCCCTGCAGGGCGGACGGGATGAACACCGCCGCCAGCACGACCGTGATCGCCACCACCGCGCCGGTGATCTGGGTCATCGCCTTCTGCGTGGCCGGCTTCGGCGCCAGGCCTTCCTCGCTCATGATGCGTTCGACGTTCTCGATCACCACGATCGCGTCGTCGACCACGATGCCGATCGCCAGCACCATCGCGAACAGGGTCAGCTGGTTGATCGTGAAGCCGATCATCCACATGCCCAGGAAGGTGCCGAGCAGGGCGACCGGGATGACCAGGGTCGGGATCAGGGTGGCGCGGAAGTTCTGCAGGAAGATCAGCATCACCAGGAACACCAGCAACACGGCTTCGAACAGGGTCTTGACCACTTCCTGGATCGAGATCTTGACGAAGGTGGTGCTGTCGTACGGCGAGAACCAGGTTACGCCGGCCGGGAAGCTCGGCTGCAGTTCGTCCATCTTGGCGCGCACCGCCTCGGCCACGTTCAGGGCGTTGGCGCCCGGCAGCAGCTGGATGGCGAAGGCACCGGTCGGCTTGCCGTTGTACTGGGTGTCGAAACCGTAGTTGTTGGCACCGAAGGCAACGCGGGCGATGTCCTTCAGCAGCACCCGCGAGCCGTCAGCGTTGGCGCGCAGGATGATGTTCTCGAACTCCTGCGGCGAGCTGAAGCGGCCTTCGGCCGAGACCGTGGCGGTGAAGTGCTGGCCTTC
This sequence comes from Stenotrophomonas maltophilia, assembly GCF_001676385.1. Taxonomy (GTDB): domain Bacteria; phylum Pseudomonadota; class Gammaproteobacteria; order Xanthomonadales; family Xanthomonadaceae; genus Stenotrophomonas; species Stenotrophomonas maltophilia_J. The sequence continues at coordinate 278,375 of NZ_LYVJ01000001.1, forward strand.
CGGCGACGGGTCCGAGCCCAGCGCACCGGCGGCGAACTGCACGTTCTGCGCGCGCACCGCCGCCAATACCTGGCTGGCCGACAGGCCATAACCCTGCATTTTCTCCGGGTTGAGCCAGATGTTCATGGCGTACTCGGAACCGAACTGCTGGGTGCTGCCGACGCCGGGGATGCGCGACACCTGGTCGAGCACGCGCGATCCGACGATGTCGTTCAGCGCGTCACGGGTGATGGCCGGCGTGTCGGACTGCAATGCCACCACCATCAGGAAGCCGGCGTTGGCCTTGGCCACCACCACGCCCTGCTGGGTCACCTCCGAAGGCAGGCGTGGCGTGGCCAGCGAGACCTTGTTCTGCACCTGCACCTGGGCGATGTCCGGATCGGTGCCGGTCTCGAAGGTCAGCGTGATCTGCGCGCGGCCGTTGGAGGACGACGAGGAGCTGAAGTACAGCAGGTGATCGATACCGGTCAGCTGCTGCTCGATCACCTGGGTGACCGACTTCTCGGTGGTGTCTGCACTGGCGCCCGGGTAGGTGGCCGAGACAGTCACCTGCGGCGGAGCGATGTTGGGGTAGGACTCCACGCCCAGGTTGAGGATCGCGATCACGCCGCTGAGCGAGATCAGGATCGCAACCACCCAGGCGAAGACTGGATGTTCGATGAAAAATTTAGGCATGACGGAAGGTTCCCGTTACTGCTTGTTCGAATCGGTGGCGGCCGGCTTGGCCGCATCGGCCTGCGCGGGCTTGGCGGCGTCGGCCGGTGCCTTGCCCGCAGCCGGGGCGGCACCGCCTGCGGCCGGCTTGCCGCTGGCGTCCTGGCCCGGCGTCCATGGCTTGGCCACCGCCGGTGCACCTTCCTTGACCTTCTGCACGCCAGCCACGATCACCTTGTCACCGGCAGCCAGGCCGTCGCTGACCAGCCAGTTGCCGTTCTGCGCGCCATCGGTTTTCACGTTCTTGCGCACGACCTTGCCGTCGGCGCCGACCACCATCACGTAGCCGCCGGTGGTGTCGCGCAGCAGGGCCTGCTGCGGCACCAGGTAGGCATTGTTGCGCTCGCCCAGGTTGGCCTGGAAGCTCACGAAGGCGCCCGGCAGCAGGATCTGCTGCGGGTTCGGCAGCAGCGCGCGCAGCGACACCGCGCCGGTGGCCGGGTCGACCGTGGTCGAGGAGAAGTCCAGCGTGCCGGGCTCGCTGTAGGTGCTGCCATCGGCCAGCTTCACTGCCACCGTGGCCTTGCCATCGCCGGACAGCGCCAGCGCGCCCCGGGCCTGCTGCGCGCGCAGCTGGGTCAGCTCGTCCACGCTCAGCGAGAAGTTCACATACAGCGGGTCGAGCTGGTCGACCGTGGTCAGCAGGGTCACATCGCCCTGGCCCACCAGTGCCCCCTCGGTGACCTGCTGCTTGTTGGCCACGCCGCTGATGGGGGCGGTCACTTCGGTGTAGCCCAGGTTGATCCGCGAGGAAGTCACCGCCGCTTCGGCCTGCTTGACCGCAGCCAGCGCGGTGCGTTCGGCCGATTCGGCATTGTCCAGGTCGGACCGGGAGACGAACTGCTGCGGGGCCAGCGAACGCGCACGGTCGGCGGCGACCTTGGCGTTGGCGTAGGTCGCGCGGGCCGAGGCCAGCTGCGCTTCGGAGGCGTTGAGCGAGGCGCGCAGTGGCGCCGGGTCGATCAGGAACAGGGCCTGGCCCTGCTTGACCTGGGAGCCTTCCTGGTAGACCCGCTTGAGCAGCACGCCCGGCACGCGCGCACGCACGTCGGCGCTGCGGTAGGGCGACAGGCGGCCAACCAGCTCGCGCTGCAGGGGCAGCGTCTGCGGCTTGGCCTCGATCACGCCCACCTCCGGCGGCGGGGGCATCTGCTGTTCCGGCTTCTTGCAGGCAGCCAGCGCGACAGCAACGGCGCACGTCAAGGCAAGGGTGCGGAGTGGGGCGGTCATCAGGAGGAACTCCGGGGTTGGTTTGTAGACGGGGCCGGCGACGGCGGTGGCGCGAAGGCGCGCAGGAAGCTGTCGACGGAGAACTCTGCCCAGCGTCGACGCAAGAGCGCGTCATCACGATGGGGGGTATGGAAACGCTGTTTGTCGAAATCCTGACCGGCGATCATGCTCAGCAGCAGCTCGGCCATGAAGTGCGGGTCGTCATGCCTGAGCTGGCCGCGCATGCAAACGGTTTCAATCCATTCAGCAAGATGAAGCGTCAGCGCGCCGGCACCATGCCGGTACAGCGTACGGGCCTCTTCCGGGAACTGTGCCGCTTCGGCGGCGATCATGCGGCAGGCCTGGCCCACGTGCGGTTGATTGAAATGCTCCAGGAAGTCCACGGCGAACTGGAGCAGGCTGGCACGCAGGTCGTCACCGCGGAGTGCACGCAGCATGGCACCGGTGGCGTGGCCGACGTGGCGCTGCATCACCCGCCGCAGCAGTTCCTGCTTGCTGCCGTAGCGCGAATACAGGGTCTGCTTGGAGCAGCCAGCCTGCTGGGCCACGGCGTCCATGCTCATCTGCATGCCCTGCCGGGCCAGCAGTTCGCGCACGGCATCGAACACACGCTCATCGCGTGCGTCGAGGGCGACGGGGAGGTAGGCCGGGTTCACGCGGTGGACTATACCGTCCAGTTCAGGATTGTGGAATGGAACCGGCGTCGCCGCGTGTGTCTTTCCGTAACACGCTTTGCCGATCCTGTCGGCAGCGTTGCGGCAGGCGCCGGGACCGTACCGGCCCGAACTGAATAGGCGTCTAAACCGCAGCAAACCCGGATCTGCATATTCCGTCCTGCAGCAAGGCCTTTTCGTGCGGTAGGGCTACAATTTCATTTTCCCAACTGAGCAAGCGCATCGCTCTGCCATGAAACCGCAAAAAACCGCAGCCAAGACCGTGAAAAACAAGACCAAACCAGCAGAAGCGGAGGTCGCAGTGACCGCTGGTTTCTCCCTGGAGCCGGTGTACACGGCCTTGCGCAAGCGTTACCCCGCGGCCGCACAGGCCGAAGCAGTGGCGTTCGCCACTGACTTCTACAAGCGCATGGAGTCGGACGAGTTCCCGCACCACAGCGCTGAAGAGTGGGCCGCTCTCGCGGCTGAGACGCTGGAATTCGCCCGTGCCCGCAAGGCCGGCAAGGCCAACGTCCGCGTGTTCAATCCGACCGCGAAGGCCAACGGTTGGGAATCGCCGCACACCGTGCTGCAGATCGTCAACGACGACATGCCGTTCCTCGTCGATACCGTCACCATGTCCCTGGCCGAACAGGGCGTGGGCGTCCACGTGCTGGGTCACCCGGTGCTGCGCTTCACCCGTGACAAGGCTGGCAAGCTGGTCAAGGTCGGCGAGGGTGATGCCGAGTCCGTGATGCTGCTGGAGATCGACCGCCAGCCGGCCGAAGCCATGGCCGCCATCGAGCAGGCGATCGGCAGGGCGCTGGAGGAAGTGCGTGCGATCGTGCGCGACTGGCAGCCGATGAAGGACAAGGCGCTGGCGCTGGCCGACGACCTGGGCAGCCGCCAGCTGCCGGTCGACGATGCCTCGCGCAGGGAAGCGCAGGAATTCCTGCGCTGGGCCGCCGACAACCATTTCACCTTCTTCGGCTACCGCGAATACCGCGTCGAGAAGCAGGGCAAGGAAGAAGTGCTGGCGCCCCTGAACGACACCGGCCTGGGCCTGATGCGCGGCAAGGACAAGTCCGCCGCCCGTCCGGTCAAGACCCTGGCCGCGCAGGGCCTGAACGCCACGTCCGGGCTGAAGGATGCGCTGATCCTGACCAAGACCAACGCACGTTCGCGCGTGCACCGCGCCGGCTACATGGACTACATCGGCGTGCTGGCGTTCGACGCCAAGGGCAGGATCATCGGCGAACAGCGCTTCCTCGGCCTGTTCACCTCCAGCGCGTACAACCGCCGCCCGTGGGAAATCCCGCTGGTGCGCCAGCGCCATGAATATGTAATGAAGCAGTCCGGCCTGGCGCCGGCCAGCCACAGTGGCAAGGCCCTGCGCCACATCCTGGAAACCCTGCCGCGCGAAGAGCTGTTCCAGTCCAGCGAGGACGAGCTGTTCCGCACCGCGATGGGCGTGCTGGGCCTGCAGGAACGCGTGCGCAGCCGCCTGTTCCTGCGCCGCGACAAGTACAGCCGTTTCATCTCCGCACTGGTCTACCTGCCGCGCGAACGCTTCAACACCGACGTTCGCCTGCGCATCGAAGCGATGCTGAAGGACGCGCTGCATGGCGAGTACGTCGACAGCTCGGTGGTGCTGGGCGAATCGCCGCTGGCCCAGGTGCACCTGATCGTGCGCCCGAAGCCGGGCGAAATGCTCGACGTCGATACCGCCGAACTGGAGCAGAAGCTGGCCCAGGTGCTGCGCAACTGGCAGGACGACCTGCGCGAAGCGCTGGTGGCCCGCCACGGCGAGACCGAAGGCCTGCGCATCGCCGCCCGCATCGGCAAGGCGCTTCCGGCCGGCTACATCGAAGACAACAGCACCGCGGTTGCCGCCAACGATGTCAGCCAGCTTGATGCCCTGACCGGCCCGGATGACCTGCGCCTGAGCCTGCAGGCGGTCCCGCGCGAGGGCGGCGATGGCCTGCGCCTGAAGCTCTACCGCCAGCTGGACGACATTCCACTGTCGGATGCGCTGCCGATGATGGAAAACATGGGCCTGCGCGTGATCGCCGAGCGTCCGTACCGCCTGTCGGTCGACAACGCCCCGGTCTACGTGCAGGACTTCGAGGTCGAGTCGACCGCCGGTGCGATCGATGCGACCAGCGTCGATGAAGCCTTCGGCGAGACCTTTGCCCGCGTCTGGCACGGCGATGCCGAGAACGACGGCTTCAACCGGCTGGTGCTGGCCGCCGGCCTGCACTGGCGCCAGGTCGCCATGCTGCGCGGCTACTGCAAGTACCTGCTGCAGACCGGCGTGCCGTTCTCGCAGGCCTACGTGGAGGGCACGTTTGCCCGCTACCCGCTGCTGGCCCGCCTGCTGGTGGAGCTGTTCGAAGCCCGCTTCGATCCGGCCACCGGCCACGAGAGCAAGGACGACATCGCCGCCGGCCAGGCCCAGCTGAAGGCCCACTTCGATGTGCTGGCGGCTGGCGACGACGCCACCCTGAAGGTGCTCAAGACCGTGGTTGATGCCCGCAAGGGTGACCGCGATGCGCAGATGCAGGCCGCGCGCGATGCGCTGCTGAAGCTGATGGACCGCGTATCGAGCCTGGACGAGGACCGCATCCTGCGTTCCTTCATGGGCGTGATCGATGCGACCCTGCGTACCAGCTACTACCAGACCGATGCCAATGGCCAGCACGGCCATGTCATCAGCTTCAAGTTCGATTCGGCGCGGGTGCCGGACCTGCCGAAGCCGCGCCCGTACCGCGAAATCTTCGTCTACGGCCCGCGCGTGGAAGGTACCCACCTGCGCTTCGGCGCGGTCGCTCGTGGTGGCCTGCGCTGGTCGGACCGCCGTGAAGACTTCCGAACCGAAGTGCTGGGCCTGGTCAAGGCGCAGATGGTCAAGAACACGGTCATCGTGCCGGTCGGCGCAAAGGGTGGCTTCTTCGCCAAGACCCCGCCGGTGAACGGCGACCGCGACGCGATCTTCGCCAACGGCGTGGCCTGCTACAAGCTGTTCATCCAGGGCCTGCTGGACATCACCGACAACATCGTCAACAACAAGATCGTGCCGCCGGTGGATGTCGTGCGCCACGACATGGACGATCCGTACCTGGTGGTGGCGGCCGACAAGGGCACCGCGACCTTCTCCGACATCGCCAACGGCCTGGCCATCGCGCACGGCTTCTGGATGGGCGATGCGTTCGCCTCCGGTGGCTCGGTCGGTTACGACCACAAGGGCATGGGCATCACCGCGCGTGGTGCGTGGGAGTCGGTCAAGCGGCACTTCCGTGCGCTGGGCCGTGACAGCCAGAGCCAGGACTTCACTGCGGTCGGCGTCGGCGACATGTCCGGCGACGTGTTCGGCAACGGCATGCTGCTGTCGCGCCACATCCGACTGGTCGCTGCGTTCGACCACCGCCACATCTTCCTGGACCCGAACCCGGATGCCGCCACGTCGTTCGTCGAACGCGAGCGGCTGTTCACCCTGCCGCGCTCGAGCTGGGCGGACTACGACAGCAAGCTGATCAGCAAGGGCGGTGGCGTGTACCCGCGCAGCCTGAAGTCGATCGAGATCACCCCGCAGGTGCGTGAAGCGCTGGGCCTGGACGAGAACGTCAAGGCACTGTCGCCGAACGACCTGATGAGCGCGATCCTGAAGGCACCGGTGGACCTGCTGTGGAACGGCGGCATCGGTACCTACGTCAAGGCCGCCAGCGAGCAGCACAGCGATGTCGGCGACCGCGCCAACAACGCGCTGCGCGTGAATGGTGGCGAGCTGCGCTGCAAGGTGGTGGGCGAGGGTGGCAACCTGGGCATGACCCAGCTGGGCCGCATCGAGGCCGCCCAGGCCGGCGTGCTGCTCAACACCGACTTCATCGACAACTCGGCCGGTGTCGACACCTCCGACCATGAAGTCAACATCAAGATCCTGCTCAACGACGTGGTGCGGGCCAAGAAGCTGACCGTCGAGCAGCGCAACAAGCTGCTGGCCTCGATGACTGATGAAGTCGCCGAGCTGGTGCTCAACGACAACTACCGCCAGAACCAGGCGCTGAGCCTGATGGAACGGATGGCGGTCAAGCGCCTGGGCTCCAAGCAGCATTTCATCCGTACCCTGGAGCAGCAGGGCCTGCTGGATCGCCAGATCGAGTTCCTGCCGTCTGACGCCGAGCTGTCCCAGCGCAAGGCGCGCGGCCAGGGCCTGACCCGTCCGGAGCTGTCGGTGCTGCTGTCCTACTCCAAGCTGGTGGCGTTCAACCAGCTGCTGGATTCGGACATCCCGGAAGATCCGTACCTGTCCAAGGAACTGCAGCGCTACTTCCCGACCCCGCTGCAGAAGAAGTACGCCGACGCGATGGAGCGCCACCGCCTGAAGCGCGAGATCATCGCCACGGCCGTGACCAACCAGACCATCAACCGCATGGGCGCCACCTTCCTGATGCGCATGCAGGAAGACACCGGCCGTTCCATCGCCGAGGTCGCCAAGGCGTACACCATCAGCCGCGAAACGCTGGATGCACGCGCGCTGTGGGCGCAGATCGACGCCCTCGACGGCAAGGTGCCGGAGTCGGTGCAGATCGACGCGCTTGAAGTGATCTGGAAGCTGCAGCGCTCGTTCGTGCGCTGGCTGCTGTCGCGCCCCGGCGCGATGCCCGGCATCACCGAAGCGGTCAACCGCTACCAGGGGCCGTTCAACGACATCCGCGTTGCTTCCGGCGTGCTGCCGAATTCGCAGCGTCCGACCTACGAAGCCCTGGTGGCCGAATGGAAGGAAAAGGGCCTGCCGTCCGCCCTGGCGCAGCAGCTGGCCGAGCTGCACTTCCTGGAGCCGGCGTTCGACATCATCGAACTGGCGCGCACCCGGAAGCTGAAGCCGGTGGACGTTTCCAAGGTCCACTTCCGCCTGGGCGACGCCCTGCAGCTGCCGTGGCTGTTCGAGCAGGTCGACGCGCTGGAGGTCAATGGCCGCTGGCATGCGGTGGCACGTGGCGTGCTGCGTGATGAGCTGGCGGCCAACCACCGCAACCTGGCCGGCCAGGTGCTGGCCACCAAGGGAGGCAGTGCCGAAGCCAAGGTGGCCGCATGGATGGGCCGCGACGACAACAGCCTGCGCTTCACCCTGGCGATGCTGGCCGAACTGGCCGAGCAGAAGACGCTGGACTACCCGACCGTTTCGGTCGCGGTCCAGCGCCTGGGCCAGCTCGCTGCCCACGGCGCGTAAGTGAAATAGTGCCGGGGCCATGCCTGGCATGCATGAACCGGAGCGGCCCCGCGAAAGCGGGGCCGTTCTGTTTTTGCCTTTGGCCTTTTGCGACCACCTGCCCCGACGCCGGCAGTGAACCTGCCAGGTGGATGATCGGCATGTCCGCCGGGACCGTGAGCGCCATGGATGGCGCGATCGAGCCCCCAGGATGAGTTTACGGCGTGTGCCGGCGGATATGCCGGTCATCCGCCCCGCGCGGTCCAACCCCCGGCGCTCGGTTATGCTCTCCCTCATGCCTTCCCCCCGGATCCACCGATGAGCGACACCCCCCGCATCGCTTTCCTGGCCAGCACCGCAGAGCCCGCGCAGATGGCCCGCGCGGCCATGGTCTCGCGCTATGGCGATCACACGCCCGAGCAGGCCGACGTGCTGTGCCCGCTGGGGGGCGATGGCTTCATGCTGCAGACCCTGCACCGTCACGGGCACCTGGGCAAGCCGGTATTCGGCATGAAGCTGGGGACGGTCGGCTTCCTGATGAACCAGTACCGTGGCGACGACGACGTGCATGCGCGTATTGCCCGCGCCGAGCCGGCCAACCTGCGCCCGCTGGAAATGCTGGCGCTGACCGAATCGGGCACCAGCACCGGGTCGCTCGCCTACAACGACGTCTCGCTGCTGCGGCAGACCCGCCAGGCGGCCCATATCGGCATCGACCTCAATGGCCAGGAGCGCGTGGCCGAACTGATCGGGGACGGCGTGCTGGTGGCCACGCCGGCCGGCAGCACCGCCTACAACTATTCCGCGCACGGCCCGGTGTTGCCGCTGGGGTCGCATACCATCGCGCTGACCCCGTTGGCCCCGTATCGCCCGCGCCGTTGGCGCGGTGCCATCCTCAAGGCCGATACCGAAGTGCGCTTCCGCGTGCTCGATCCGTACAAGCGCCCGGTCAGCGTCACCGCTGATTCGCACGAGACCCGGGACGTGGTCGAGGTGACCATCCGCGAGTCGCAGGACCGCCGGGTGACGTTGCTGTTCGATCCGGAGCACAACCTGGAAGACCGGATCCTGAGCGAACAGTTCGTTTTTTGAGGACAATAGGCTGCCGGCCCTGCCGATCGCTTGAAGGACTCCACCGATGGGCGACAACTCCCCCCGCTTGCTGACGGTCGCGGTGACCTCGCGCGCGCTGTTCGACCTCGAGGAAAGCCACGCGCTGTTCGAGAGCGATGGCGTGGCGGCCTACGCGGAATACCAGCGCCAGCATGAGGATGACATCCTCGGCCCCGGCGTGGCCTTCCCGGTGGTGCGCAAGCTGCTGGCCCTGAACCAGGGCGCCAGCCCGGAGAATCCGCGGGTCGAGGTGATCCTGCTGTCGCGCAATTCGGCTGATACCGGCCTGCGCATCTTCAACTCGATCCAGCACTACGGGCTGGGTATCATCCGTGCCACCTTTACCGCCGGCGAGCCCACCTGGCCTTACGTGAAGCCGTTCGGTACCGACCTGTTCCTGTCGGCCAACCCCGAATCGGTGCGCAGTGCGCTGCGTCATGGCATTGCAGCAGCCACCATCCTGCCCAAACCCTCGGGCGAGACCGCCGCCGCGGCGGCCGATCAGATCGATACCGGCCGTCCAGCCGGTCAGCTGCGCATTGCGTTTGATGGCGACGCGGTGATCTTCGGCGACGAAAGCGAGCGCATCTCGCGCGAACAGGGCGTGGAGGCATTTGGTCGCCATGAGCGCGAGCGTGCCCGTGAGCCGCTCAGCGGCGGTCCATTCCGCGGATTCCTGTCGGCGCTGCACACGCTGCAGGAGGTATTCCCGGCCGGCGAAAGCGCGCCGATCAGGACGGCGCTGGTCACCGCCCGCTCCGCGCCCGCGCATGAACGGGTGATCCGCACCCTGCGCGAGTGGGGCGTGCGCCTGGATGAGGCGCTGTTCCTCGGTGGCCGCCACAAGGGGCCGTTCCTTCAGGCCTTTGGCGCCGACATCTTCTTCGACGATTCGCAGCACAACATCGACAGCGCCCGCGAGCATGTGGCGGCCGGCCACGTGCCGCACGGCGTCGCCAACGAGGGATAAGGCGGATTCGACCGGTAGGTGCCAACCGTTGGTTGGCGCTGCCGTCAGGCCACGGGTCCGATCAAGGGTTGCCCGACATCCCCAGCTGCAGGTCCACGACCTTCCAGCGCAGGCCCTGTGGTTCCAGCACCACCTTCAACGGTGGCTGGCCGGGGCCGCGATCGACATCGACCACGAAGCGGTCGAATGACTCGAAATGGTGTTCGGCCTGCTTCAGGGGCCTAGCCGGTTCGGTCGGGCCGAAGGCATCGCCGCCCTGCAACTCGTTGCGACCGCGCTTCCACAGCACGTGGCCCTGCAGCATCGCGCCGATCCCGGTCGGGGTCACCATGGTTTCCACTGCGGCGCCGCCGAGCTGATCACCCAGCCCGTAGAGCAGGGCGCCGAATGGGCTGGCCGCCACGTCCGGCCCGGTCTGGCGCACCAGGTAGTCATTGAGCTGCGCGCGCAGGCTGCTGCGCACGCGCGGGAAATCGACGTAGCGCTCCAGGCGGGCGGTGTCGCGCTGCTCGATGGCCTTGGACAGGCCATTGACGGTCAGGTACGGGCCGCCGAACCACCAGGCCGCCAAGGCCAGGACCAGCAGCACAAGCAGTGCAGTGAGCTTCTTCATGCCGGACAGACTGCCGCAACGGCGGCGGTGCCGGGTGAAGACTCACTGACTGGGCGAGCCATGACCATCACCGAAGGCATCCACCAGCTGCTGTCGTTCGGCCGGGGCCAGCGCCTCCAGGCGGGTCGCCAGCACCTCGTCCAGGCTGCGGGTGCGGGTAGTGCCGAGGATGCCGCTGGCCACGCCGGGATGGCCCAGGACATAGGCGAAGGCGGTCTGGGCCGGGCGCTGGCTGCGGATCGCGGCCACGGCGCGGCGCATGCGGCGGGCGCTGAGCATCAGCTGGCGGCTGCTGGGCTTGAGCCAGGCGCGCGCCAGGTACCAGGCGTCGGCCAGCCGTGGCGGGCGCGGACGCGCGGGCAGCAGGTGGCCCTGCGCCAGCACGGTGCCGGCCAGCACGCCGATGCCCACCGCCTGTAACCGGTCGATCAGCGGTTCGCGGTCCTGCTGCAGGGCGTTGTAGTCCAGCAGCACCACATCGAAGGCGTCCGGATGAGCGATCATCCAGCGCAGGGTCGAGGCCGAGTGGGTGTTGATGCCGGTGTGCCGGATCAACCCACGCTCGCGCAGGCGCTGCAGCGCGGCCAGCAGCTCGTCGTTGATGTCGTGTTCGCTGGCGCCATGCAGCTGGTAGATGTCCAGGTGGTCCAGGCCGAGGTTGCGCAGCGAGGCCTCGCAGCTGGCGGTGATGGCCGCGGGCGAGAAGTTGCGCTGTTCGGCGCCACTGATGCCGGCCCGGCCGGTCAGCGTGCCGCCCTTGCTGGAAATGACCAGCGAGTCGCGCGGATACTGCTTCAGCAACGGGCGCAGGATGCGGCCCAGGCGCGGTTCGGCGTGAAAGCCGGAATAATTGTGGCCGGTGTCGAGCAGGTTCACGCCCTGTGCCAATGCGTGCTCGACCACATCCGCCGCCGCCTGCTCGGAGAAGCGGCGGTGTCCCCAGAAGCCGGAACAGCCCAGGCCGACGGGCGATACCGCCAGGCCTGTACGCCCCAGCACACGCCGTTGGCGGGCCAGCGGGAGATCCTGCGGCATCAGAACTCCAGGTCCAGGGCCGCGCACAGGTAGTCGACGAAGGGGCCGAGCGTGGCCAGATCCTTGCCCAGCGTGGACAGCAGGCGCGGGCCGGTCATGGTGGCGTCGTCCAGCGACCGCCACATCACCCAGTTGCGATGCTTGAGGTCGTCGATGAACTCGAAGTCGGCCGGGAAGCCGCGCGGCGGGCGTACCAGTTTCTCGCTCTCCTCGAAGTCGAAGCGCCTGCGCAGGGCCGGCCCATGGGCGGCGGCCTTCCAGCTGCCCGGGTTGTCGAGGATGAAGTGGCGCACGCGGCGCTGGGTTTCCGGTTCCGGATGCCACAGGCCAGCGCCGACAAAGCTTTCGCCGGGCTGCAGGTGCACGTAGAACGAGGGCGCGGCCACTTCGCGGCGGCGCTCATGGAACAGGCGCGCGCCCTGCCAGGTCTTGTACGGCGATTTGTCGTTGGAGAAGCGCGCGTCGCGATGGATGCGGAACAGCGAGCCGCCGACGCCGCGCGTATCGGCGCGGAAGTGTTCGCTGACCTCGGCCAGGGCCGGTTGCAGGTCGCCCAGCAGGCGCAGGAACGGCTGCCGTACGTGGTCTTCGTACTGCTGGCGGTGGTCGTTGAACCAGGCCTTTTCGTTGTGCCGCGCGAGGCTGCGCAGGAACTTGAAACTGGCGTCCGAGAAGTAGGTGCTCACAGTGTCTCCTGCAGGTACTGGCCCCAGTCGCGCAGCGATTGCAGCAGGGCCTGGCGCCGCGTGTCGTCGGGCGCTTCGGCGGCCAGTGCATCGAGCTGTTGCTGGTACTGGGGCAGGTTGAGTTCGCCCAGACCACTCTCGCCGAGCAGGCGCTGGCGGCGGTATTCCTGCCAGCGCTGGCGTTCAGCCGGTGCGAGGCTGTCGGGATGATTGCGCGCGCGGTAACGGAACAGCAGCTCCGGCAGGCGCGGGTCGCGGAAGCGACCCTCCAGCGCGGCCAGCTGCTCCGGCGCAGTGGTGCGTGCGAGGGCCAGCAGCGGTTTGTCGCCGTTGCCGAGGAAGCCGTCGTACAGCGAGGCATCGACGTCGGCTACGGTGGTGGCGCGGGGCTGGTTGTAGACCTGGCGTGCCTTCTCGGCCAGCTGCGGGGCGAAACCGCGCAGGCGTTCGACTTTGGCCTCGATGGCCGCCACGTCCAGGCCGAGGCGCTCGTGGTCATCGGCGCGCAGGTGGTTCCAGGCGACCAGTGCCGGCACCTTGTTCAGGTGCACTTCCTTCAGCGGCACCCGCGCCACGCCTTCGGGCAGTTCGCTGGCGCGCATGTACAGGCGTTGCGCGATCACCTCCGGCGGAAGGCCCAGCAGATCGTCGATATCACCGTCCAGGTCGAACACGATCACCCGGTTGCTGATGGTCGGGTGCACGGCCAGCGGCAGCACTGGCGCGGCACACAGGCGACTGGCCGGGTAGCGCATGGAGACATGCAGGACCGGCTTCAGGGCGGTGACGTCCAGCAGGCTGCCGACGAAGCGCTTGTCGCGCAGTTTCAGCGCGTACTCCCACAGCCGCGGCTGCGACTGCTTGAACAGCCGCGCCATGCCGAGGGTGGCGCGCACGTCGGACAGCGCTTCGTGCGCGTCGCCCTCGCGCACGTGGTTGGCCTCGGCCAGGTGCTCGAGCTTGAACGAGGTGGCGCCGTCTTCGCGCAGTGGCCACTGGATGCCGTCCGGGCGCATCGCGCGCATCAGCCGCAGCATGTCCAGCAGGTCCCAGCGCGAATTGCCATTGCGCCATTCGCGCTCGTAGGGATCATGGAAATTGCGGAACAGGCCGTAGCGGACGAACTCATCATCGAATCGCAGCGTGTTGTAACCGAGCGCGCACGTGCCGGGACGCGACATCTGCTCGTTGATGCGGTCGAACGCTTCGGCCTCGCTGATGCCTTCGGCCAGGGCCTGTTGCGGGGTGATGCCGGTGACCAGGGTGGCCATCGGCGAGGGCAACAGGTCGTCGGCGGGCCGCACGAAGAAGCTGGCCGGAGTGTCGATCACGTTGAGGTCCGCGTCGGTCCGGATCGCGGCATATTGCGATATGCGCGTCCGCCGCGGGTCCTGGCCGAAGGTCTCCAGGTCATAGAACAGGAAGCTGTCGGCCATCAGTGCGCACCCTCCAGGACCGGCAGCTGCGCATGGATCTGTGCTTCCAGCGCGGCCCAGTCGATGTGGTCCAGTGAATCGTGGCCGGCGGTGGCGGCCACCAGCATGTCGCGCTGGAGCTCGGTGCGGCGCAGTGCCTCGGCATACGGTGTGTGCAGGAACGTGACCATCGTGTAGTGCGGCACGAAACGGGTCGGCCAACGGCGCTGGAGCTGCTGCTCGAGCTCGCGCTGCAGCAGGAAGGCGGGGTCGGCGACGCGGTCACGCATTTCCAGGTAGTTCTCCAGTGCCATCTGCTGGATCGCACGGGCGTTGGGCTTGCGTTCGGCCTCGAAGGCAGCGAAAGCGCCTTCCAGGTCGTCTGCTTCCATCAGGTGGCGGGCCAGCGCAACGCAGTCCTCGAAGGCGCAGTTCATGCCCTGTCCGTGGAATGGCACCATCGCATGCGCAGCGTCGCCGATCAGCACGGCGCGGCCCTGCTGGTGCCAGCGCTCCAGGCTGAGCGTGCCGAGCAGGCCCGGCGGATGCTGTTCCCAGTCCGCGCGCAGGTTCGGGATCAGCGGCAAAGCATCGGCGAACTCGCGCGCGAACAGCGCCTCGGCCTGGAAACCGGTGTTGACCGTGGCAAAGCTGGGATCACCCTGGTTGGGCAGAAACACGGTAACCGTGAAGGTGCCTTCGTGGTTGGGCAGGGCGATGCACATGTAGTGGCCGCGGGGCCAGATATGCAGTGCATTGCGCTCGATGCGGAAGCTGCCATCGGCTGCCGGGGGAATTTCCAGTTCCTTGTAGGAGTGGTCCAGGAAGGTGATGTCCTCGCCCAGCGGTGCGCGCCGGTTCATCGCCGCACGCAGTGCCGAACCTGCACCGTCGGCGCCGATCAGCGTGTCGAAGTGGATGTCGTGAGGGCTGTCGTCGCGATCGTCGATGAATCGTGCATGGCCGGCATCGAAATCGACGGTATGCAGGCGGCGATGGAAGTGCACGGTGGCGCCGGCCTGCTCGGCCAGCTGCAGCAGCGTCGTGTTCAGGTCCCTGCGATGGATCGACCAGATCACTTCGCTGTCGTCGCGGCCGTAGCGCTGCAGCTGCGGTTCGCCTTCGCGCGGATGCACCATGCGCCCGCGCATCATCACCGCGCGCGCCATCACCTCCTCTTCCACGCCAGCCTGGCGCAGTGCGTTGCGCCCGCGCTCGGCCAGCGCCAGGTTGATCGAGCGGCCGCTTTCGTAGTCGGCGATGCGCGGATCCCCGCGCCGCTCATACAGGGTAATGCGCCAGCCCCGGCGTGACAGCAGGATGGCCAGCAGGGAGCCGGCGAGGCCGGCACCGATAATGCTCAGCGAGCGGGAGGCATGTGCGATCAACGAACTGTCCAGCAGCAGGGGAGGGGCCGGCTCAAAGGCCGGCCCAGGCTTCCACTTCCTCGACGAAGTGGTGCACGTCCAGGTAGCGGTTGTAGAGCGGAGTGGGCGAGATGCGGATCACGTCGGGTTCGCGCCAGTCGCCGAGCACGCCGATGCCGCGCAGGTGCTCGAACAATGCACGGCCACGTTCGCGGCCGCCGATCACGCGCAGCGACAGCTGGCAGCCACGACGCTGCGGGTCGGCCGGGGTGATGATGTCCAGCACCCGGGACAGGCGCGCGTTCACCAGTGCCTCGAGCATGCCGGTCAGCGCCAGCGACTTGCTGCGCAGTGCGTCCATGCCGGCGCGCTCGAACAGCTCCAGCGAAGCACGCAGCGGCGCCAACCCGAGGATCGGCGGATTGCTCAGCTGCCAGCCTTCGGCACCGATGGCCGGGGTGAACTGCGGTGCCATCTGGAAGCGGGTGGCCTCCTCGTGGCCCCACCAGCCGGCAAATCGCGGCAGGGTGGTGTCGCGGTGGTGGCGTTCGTGCACGAACGCGCCGGCGACTGCGCCCGGGCCGCTGTTGAGATACTTGTAATGGCACCACACGGCGAAATCGGGCGCCACGTCATGCAGGCGCAGCGGCAGGTTGCCGACCGAGTGCGCCAGGTCGAAACCGATCCGGGCGCCCTGCAGGCGGGCGGCGCGGGTGATCGCATCGAGGTCGAAGGCCTGGCCGGTGCGGTACTGCACGCCTGGCCACAGCACCAGCGCCAGGCGCGGGCCGTGTTCGGCGATGGCGCGCTCGATCGCGCCCAGCGAGATCGTGCCGTTGGCTTCGTCCGGTTGCACTTCCACCAGGCACTCGGCCGGGTCGAAGCCATGGAAGCGGATCTGTGCCTCCACCGCGTGGCGGTCGGTCGGGAATGCGCCGGCTTCCATCAGGATCACCGGGCGCTGCGTGCTCGGCCGGTAAAAGCTGACCATCATCAGGTGCAGGTTCACGCTCAGCGTGTTCATCGCCACCACTTCGCTGGGCAGCGCGCCGACCACGCGGGCCAGTTGTGCGCTTACCAGGCGGTGGTACGACAGCCACTGCGTCGGGCCGGTGAAATGGCCTTCCACCGCCAGTTCGCCCCACTGCTTCATCACTTCCTGCACGGCTGCCTGCGCGCCGCGCGGCTGCAGGCCCAGCGAGTTGCCAACGAAGTAGGTCTGTTCGCCGCCGCCGTGGCGCGGAATCAGGAATTCGCTGCGCAGCGGGCGCAGCGGATCGGCGGCGTCCAGGGCGATGGCGTGGGTGCGGCTGAGCAGGTCGGACATGGGTGGGCAACAGGCTGCAACGGGGCTGCCAGTGTAGCGCTTGGCCCGGCGTAGCCGGTGGTGGGATGGATGCCGCCGAACCTGTAGAGCCGAGCCCATGCTCGGCTACGCGGGTCCACAGCCGAGCACGGGCTCGGCTCTACAAGGGGGGGATGGTCAGCCAGCCGCCGCCGGCGCCGGCAGCGGATCCACGTGCCCGCACTGTCTGCAGGTGCGCAGTTCCAGGCTGGCGTGGTAGTGCGCGAACACCTTGGGCAGGTCGGTTTCGATGTTCTGCAGCGCGAAGAACTCTTCGTACAGCTTGTGGTTGCAGCGCTCGCAGTGCCAGATCACGCCATCCAATTCATGTGGCAGGCGTTTGCGCTCCACCACCAGGCCGATACCGCCGGGAGGGCGCCGCGGCGAGTGCGGCACCTTGCCCGGCAGCAGGAAGATCTCGCCGGCGCGGATCGGGATGTCACGTACCGCACCGTCCTCCTGCACCTTCAGCACCATCTCGCCTTCGAGCTGGTAGAACCACTCCGGTCCTTCATCGTAGTGATAGTCGGTGCGCGAGTTCGGCCCGCCGACCACCATCACGATGAAGTCGCCGTTGTCGATCATCTTGTTGCCCACCGGCGGCTTCAGCAGGTGGCGGTTCTCTTCGATCCAGGCGTGCAGGTTGATCGGTGAAGCGAGCATGGTGGCCTTCCGGGGGAATTCAGTCGCGCTTGCCCTTGCGCGGGACATGGGACAGGGCCCTTTCGTAGGCCGGCTGCAGCTCCTCCTGCGAGCCGACATCGATGCCCATCTCGCGCACGCGGCCGTCCTTCAGGCTGTAGACCCAGCCGTGCACCATCAGCTTCTGGCCGCGGGCCCAGGCGTCCTGCACGATGGTGGAGCGGCACAGGTTGGCGACCTGCTCGATCACGTTCAGCTCGCACAGGCGGGCGTGCTTCAGCTCATCGGTCTCGATCGCGTCGAGGATGGCCGTGTGCTTCTGCATCACATCACCGACATGGCGGAGCCAGTTGTCGGCCAGCCCGACGCGGGTATTGTGCAGGCAGGCGTGCACGCCGCCGCAGCCGTAATGGCCAACGATCAGGATGTGCTTCACCTTCAGCTGATCCACCGCGTACTGCACCACGCTCAGGCAGTTCAGGTCGCTGTGTGCGACCACGTTGGCCACATTGCGGTGCACGAATACTTCGCCCGGTGCCATGCCGATGATCTGGTTGGCCGGGACGCGCGAGTCGGAACAGCCGATCCACAGGTATTCGGGGTGCTGCTGCTTGGCCAACTGGTGGAAGAAGTCCGGATCTTCCTTTCCGATCCGGTCCGCCCATTCGCGGTTGTTCTGCAGCAGCTTATGGATGTCTTTCATTGCATGTCCCTGACGGTGGGTGGGAGCAAGGCGCGGCCGTAGCGGCCGCGTCGTCGCGGGAAATCGGATGGGTCTCAGCTGCCGGCCGCAGCCTCGTCGTGCTGCCAGCGCATCCACTGCGCCAGTTCCAGTGACGGCGGGGTGGCCAGTGCGTCCAGCGCGGCGATCGCTGCCAACTGGTTGGCGCCAGGATGATTCTGGCCCAGCTTCAGCTTCAGCTGTACGTGCTCGACCTTGAAGTGGAAGCCGACAATGGCGTGCAGCTTCCTGCCATGCTCGGCGCGCCCGGCATCGAACTGCCAGGCCTGGCCGACGCTCGCCTCGAAATGGTCGCTGAGCGCGCCGACCAGCCTGGCCAGTGCATCGGTGTCGTCGATCCGCTGCAGCTGGCCGCGCAGTTCGGCCGTGGCGTAGTTCCAGGTGGGGACCCGTGCGGCGGGCTCCTTGTCGGGATACCAGCTGGCCGAAATGTAGCCATGCGGCCCATCGACCAGCACCTTGGCCGCGCCACTGTGATGTGCCTGGGGGTTGGCGCGGGCCCAGTGGCCAAGCAACTCGATGCGTTCGCCGTCACGCTGATACAGCACCGGCACCCGGGTCAACTCCGGCAGGCCATCGCTGCCGGTGGTAAGCACGGTGACAAACGGGTCGCGTGCAAGCAGGCGGTCCAGCCAGCGCAGGTCGGTTTCGGCGAAGGCGCGTGGAGTGAACATTGCTGCAGGCTCAGGCGCGTCCGCCCAGCGACTGCACCATGCGGCCGCGCAGCCCCTCATCGCTGCCGGCCTGCGGCGGCTGCACTTCTTGCAGGCTGAAGCCGCGCACCAGGGCATCTTCCTCGTCCAGGCCGTCGAACTCGACGAATTCCGCGTCGAACAGCTGCGCACGGGCGGTGTCCTCGCTGTCGTAGCTGAGGGTGTTGCCATCGCTGTCGAGCACTTCGGCGGTGCCGGCCGGGCGCACGCGCAGGCGTGCCCAGATCAGGGTATTGCCGAGGCTGGCCAGCCACCAGCTGTCACGCGGGGCGGTACTGTCATTCATGGAGGTCACCAGAGCGAGGCCAGCCAGAGCAGGGCAGCCATGCCCAGTCCGGCCAGCAGGGTCAGCAGCGATACCCAGGCCGGCGTCGCCAGCCCGGACAGCGAGCGGTCCGGCTGCTGGCGATAGTCGCGGCGCAGCAGCCAGGCCAGGGCATCGGGCTTGAGGAAGGCGCCACTGCCGAAGCGCGCGGCGAGCGCCGGATGGCGGTCGCGCACGTGTACCAGGGTCAGCGGCCAGAAGATGACGAAGGCACTGAACCCGGCCACCGCGACGCCGACGAAGCAGAGGGCGAAGAACAGGGTCATGGGTGCCGTACCTCCGTGGTCGTGGGCGGCTTAGAAGTCCGCGCTGCCCGGAGCGCGCGGGTAGGGGATCGCATCGCGGATGTTGGACAGGCCGCAGACGTACACCACCAGGCGCTCGAAGCCCAGGCCGAAGCCGGCGTGCGGCACCGAGCCGTAGCGGCGGAAATCGCGGTACCAGCCATAGTGTTCGCGGTCCAGGCCGAACTGGGCCATGCGTGCGTCCAGCACATCCAGGCGCTCTTCGCGCTGGCTGCCGCCGATGATCTCGCCGATACCCGGGGCCAGCACGTCCATCGCGGCGACGGTCCTGCCATCGTCGTTCAGGCGCATGTAGAAGGCCTTGATGTGTTCCGGATAGTTGGTCACCACCACCGGGCGGCCGACATGCTCCTCGGTCAGCCAGCGCTCGTGCTCGGTCTGCAGGTCCAGGCCCCACTCGACCGGGAAGTCGAACTTCCTGCCGGACTTCTGCAGCAGGCTGACCGCCTCGGTGTAGTCGATGCGCTCGAACGGCGCATTGATGAAGTCTTCGAGCTTGGTGATCGCGTTCTTGTCCACGCGCTCGGCGATGAAGGCCAGGTCGTCGCCGCGCTCGTTCAGCACCGCGCGGAACAGGTATTTCAGGAACTCTTCGGCCAGGCGCGCGTCCTCGGCCAGGTCGGCAAAGGCGATTTCCGGCTCGATCATCCAGAATTCGGCCAGGTGGCGGGTGGTATGGCTGTTCTCGGCGCGGAAGGTCGGGCCGAAGGTGTAGACCTTGCTCAGTGCCAGGCAGTAGGCCTCCACGTTCAGCTGGCCGGACACGGTCAGGAAGGTCTCCTTGCCGAAGAAGTCGCGGCTGAAATCGATCGCGCCCTTCTCATCGCGCGGCAGGTTCACCATGTCCAGGGTGGACACGCGGAACATCTGGCCGGCGCCTTCGGCGTCGGAAGTGGTGATGATCGGCGTGCTGATCCAGTTGAAGCCGTTCTCGTGGAAGAAACGGTGCACGGCCTGGGCCAGGCAGTTGCGGATGCGGGTGACCGCGCCGAACAGGTTGGTGCGCGGGCGCAGGTGCGCCACTTCGCGCAGGAATTCCGGCGACATCGGCTTGGGCTGGATCGGGTAGGTCAGCGGGTCTTCGACCCAGCCGACCACTTCCAGGGCGTGGGCCTGGATCTCGAACGACTGGCCCTTGCCCTGCGACTTCACCAGGCTGCCGGTAGCGATGACCGAACAGCCGCTGGTCAGCCGCCTGATCTCGTCGAAGTTGGCCAGGGTATCGCTGGCCACGACCTGGATCGGCGCGAAACAGGAGCCGTCGCTCACATTGACGAAGGCCAGATTCGCTGAACCGCGCACCGTGCGCACCCATCCGCGTACCGTGACTTCGCCGCCTTCCGGGATCTTCCCGGCAAGCGCATGTTCAACGCTGACCACCGTCATGACTTGAATCCTCTGCTGATCGACTCGATCTGTGAACACGGGAGTTTACCGGTTGCAGTGTTCCGCTTGCGAGGCATTTTTCGCCGTCCCGGCTCCTTATAATGTCCCCGTACTTCTGGAGTAGTCCCATGGCTGTCAGCCTGACCCCCGTTGCCTTCGAGCGCGTGCAGCGCTTCGTTGCCCAGACCCCCGGCGCACTGGGCCTGCGTTTCGGCGTGACCAGGACCGGCTGCTCCGGCTGGGGCCATGTGACCGACCTGGCCCGCGACGAACGCGAGGGCGACACCGTGTTCGAGCAGGATGGCGTGAAGATCTACGTCGACGCCAAGAGCCTGGCGCTGGTGGATGGCACGGTGATCGACTTCGGCAAGCACGGCCTGAGCGAGACCTTCACGTTCAGCAACCCGAACGCCACCGCCGAGTGCGGCTGTGGCGAGAGCTTCACCACCGACGCCGACAAGGCCTGAGCGCCAGCCGGCCCCCGACCCGTCCGGTCGGTGCCGATCTTGGCCGTCAGGCCGGGCATGGCCGGACGTCATCGGTCCCGGGTTCGCCCACGGCGATCTGGCGGGCCGGTTGCCCTGCCGCCCCATCTGGGCCATAATGCGCGGCTTCCTGCCTTCCTGGCGGGAACCCTTGCCCCACCGCGGTCTCAACGGCGGGGGGCTGTCCGGCCGCAAGGCCACATCCGAAAGGTAGAAAAAACATGAGTCGTCATTACGAAATCGTGTTCATGGTCCACCCGGACCAGAGCGAGCAGGTCCCGGCCATGATCGAGCGCTACAAGTCGCTGGTCGAGAACGGCAACGGCACCATCCACCGTCTGGAAGACTGGGGCCGCCGCCAGCTGGCGTACCCGATCCAGAACCTGGTGAAGGCCCACTACGTGCTGATGAACATCGAAGCCGACCAGGCCGTTCTGAACGAACTGACCGAGAGCTTCCGCTTCAACGACGCCGTGCTGCGCAACCTGGTCATCAAGCGTGACGAGGCTGACACCGAGCAGTCGCTGATCATGAAGAGCAAGGACGAGAAGGGTGACAAGCCGGAGCGCGGTGAGCGCCGTCGTCGTGACGACGAGGAAGGCGAGTCCACCACCACCGCTGACAACGAAGCCGGCGACGACGCCGCTTCCGCCGCCTAAGGAGCCTTCCCATGTCCAAGTTCTTCCGTCGCCGCAAGTTCTGCAAGTTCACGGCTGAAGGTGTGAAGGAGATCGACTACAAGGATCTCAACACCCTGCGCCAGTACCTGACCGAGAACGGCAAGATCGTGCCGAGCCGGGTCACCGGTACCAAGTCTAAGTACCAGCGCCAGCTGGCGACCGCCATCAAGCGCGCCCGTTTCCTGGCCCTGATCCCGTACACCGACAACCACGACGTCTGATGCCGGCGGGGCGGCCTGGGGCCGCCCCCGCTGTGCCAGCTATTCGGACAGCCTTTGTTGCGGGGCACTGCCTCGCTAACGAATAACTCATCTGGAGCAATACCATGCAGCTGATCCTCCTGCAGAAGGTCACCAATCTCGGCAACCTGGGCGACCTGGTTGACGTCAAGCCGGGCTACGGCCGCAACTTCCTCGTGCCGCAGGGCAAGGCCGTGCCGGCCACCGAGAGCAACAAGGCCGAGTTCGAAGCCAAGCGCGCCGAGTACGAAGCCAAGGCCCAGGCCATCCACGCCGAGGCTGAAGGCCGCAAGGCCAAGCTGGAAGGTGCCAGCGTCACCATCGCCGCCAATGCTTCGACCGAAGGCAAGCTGTACGGCTCGGTCGGCCCGCGCGACATCGCCGAGGCCTTCACTGCCGCCGGCCTGCCGCTGGAAAAGAGCGAAGTGATCCTGGGCGAAGGCGCTTTCCGCAACATCGGCGAGTACGACGTGCTGGTCCACCTGCACGCCGACGTCGAGACCACCGTCAAGGTCGTCGTCGTCGCCGAAGCCTGATCCCGCGCCGCAAGGCCTGGCATCACCGCAGAACGGGCGCCCGCAAGGGTGCCCGTTTTGTTTGGGGCGTCGTCCGCCCCGTGGTGCCGAGCCAGGCTCGACGGCCCGCCGACCCTGCGGGTCCGGCACTGTTCCACGCCCATTCGTAGAACACGGCGACATCGGTATACTCAGGGCGTCACACCTGTTCCACAGTCAGTGATCCCAACAGGATCAATGACTTGGAGGGAAAGCAGGCCGCTCGCCGGCCCCAGTCCGGAACCCCTATGCGTCTTTCCACGATCAAGCTGTCCGGCTTCAAGTCGTTCGTCGATCCGACCACCCTGCACCTGCCGACCAACATGACCGGCGTGGTGGGGCCCAATGGCTGCGGCAAGTCGAACATCATCGACGCCGTGCGCTGGGTGATGGGCGAAAGCTCGGCCAGCCGCCTGCGCGGTGACTCGCTGACCGACGTGATCTTTTCCGGCTCCAACGCGCGCAAGCCCGTTTCCCAGGCCACCGTCGAACTGATCTTCGACAACTCCGACCACACCATCTCGGGCGAGTACGCCTCGTTCAACGAGATCTCGGTCAAGCGCACGGTCAGCCGCGACGGCACGAGCAACTACTACCTCAACGGCACCAAGTGCCGCCGCCGTGACATCACCGACCTGTTCCTCGGCACAGGCCTGGGCCCACGCAGCTACTCGATCATCGAGCAGGGCATGATCAGCCAGATCATCGAGGCGCGCCCGGAAGACCTGCGCGTGTACCTGGAAGAGGCGGCCGGCATCTCCAAGTACAAGGAACGGCGCAAGGAAACCGAAACCCGCATCCGCCACACCCGCGAGAACCTGGATCGGCTGGGCGACCTGCGCGACGAAATCAGTAAGCAGCTGGAGCACCTCAAGCGGCAGGCCAAGCAGGCCGAGCAGTACCAGGCGCTGCAGGAGGAACGCCGGGTCAAGGATGCCGAATGGAAGGCGCTGGAATTCCGTGGCCTGGACGGGCGCCTGTCGAAGCTGCGCGAAGGGCTGTCGCAGGAAGAGACCAAACTGCAGCAGCTGATCGCCGACCAGCGTGATGCCGAAGCCCGCATCGAGACCTCGCGCGTGCGTCGCGAGGAGGCCGCCGATGCGCTCAACACCGCGCAGGCAGCGGTCTACCAGGTCGGCAGCACGCTGGCGCGGCTGGAACAGCAGATCCAGCACCAGCGGGAGCTGTCGCAACGCCTGCACAAGGCTCGCGACGAGACCCGGCAGGCACTGGCCGAACTGGGCCAGCACATCAGCGGCGACGAGGCCAGGTTGAGGGTGCTGCGCGAGGCGGTGGACGCGGCGACTCCGCAGCTGGAAGCGCTGCAGGAAGAGAACGAGATCAAGCAGGAAAGCCTGCGCGAGGCCGAAGCGCACCTGGCCGACTGGCAGCAGCGCTGGGAACAGCACGCCTCGCAGAGCTCGGAAGCGTCGCGGGCCGGCGATGTCGAACGCACCCGCGTGGACTACCTGGACAAGCAGATTCTCGATGCCGACCGGCGTCGCGAAGCCCTGGTGGCCGAGCGCGCCGGGCTCGACGTGGATGCGCTGGAAGAAGCGTTCGAGCAGCTGCACCTGCAGCACGACACGCAGAAGGCCGCGCTGGACGAACTGAGTGAGGACGTCGAGCAGCGCAAGCAGGGCGTGGCCGCAGTGCAGGAACAACAGCGCAACGGCCAGAACGAGCTGGCCGAGCTGCGCAAGCAGGCCAATGCCCTGCGCGGCCGCCTGGCCTCGCTGGAAGCCCTGCAGCAGGCCGCGCTGGGCCAGGAGCAGGGCGCAGCCGTCGCCTGGCTCAAGGCCCGCGGGCTGGATTCAGCGGCGCGTGTCGGCGAACGACTGGATGTCGATGCAGGCTGGGAAAACGCGGTGGAAAGCGCGCTCGGCCAGCTGATCGAAGGCGTGCTGGTCGATGACCCCGCCCGTCTCGTCGACGCGTTGGGCGAGCTCGGCGATGGCCACATTGCGCTGGTCGCCAACCATGATGCCGAATTGAACGTCGCGCCGACTTCGCTGGCCGCACGCGTGCGGGGCCCGGTGGCGATCCGCCGCCTGCTGGCCCAACTGCACGGTGCCCGCGACCTGTCCGAGGCGAAAGCGCTGCAGGCCAGCCTGCCGGAAGGGGATTCGATCATCACCCAGGCCGGCGAACGCCTCGGCCAGGGCTGGCTGCGCGTATCGCGCTCCGGTGCGGCCCAGCAGGGCGCGCTCCTGCGCGAACGCGAGATCAACGAGCTACGCGCGCAGATCGAGCAGTTGCAGGACCGCGAAGCCGAGCTGGAAGAGCAGCTGTCCGGTTACCGCGAGCAGTTGCAGGCGGCCGAGCAGCAACGCGAGGATGCGCAGCGTGCGCTGTACCAGGCCCATCGCGCGGTCTCCGAGCTGGCGGGGCAGCTGCAGGGCCAGCAGGGCAAGGTCGAAGCCGCACGCACCCGCATCGATCGCATCGAAGGCGAGCTGAAGCAGTTGCAGGAAGTGCTGGAGGCCAACCAGGAACAGGCGCGCGAGGCCCGTTCGCGGCTGGAGAATGCGGTCAGCAGCATGGGCGACCTGGAGTCGACCCGGCAGCGGCTGGAAGACGAGCGGCGCCGGCTGACCGAGGCACGCGACCTGGCACGTGACGCTGCACGTGCAGTGCGCGAGCGTTCGCATTCGCTGGCCCTGACCCTGGAGTCCCAGCGGGCACAGGTGGCGTCGCTGAGCCAGGCGCTGGAGCGCATGGGTACCCAGCGCGGGCAGTTGGATTCGCGACTGGGCGAACTGCATTCGCAGCTGGACGAAGGTGATTCGCCGATCGACGCGCTGCAGGCCGAACACCAGAATGCGCTGGAAGAGCGCGTGCGCGCTGACCGCGTGTTGGCCGAGGCGCGCACGCTGCTGGATGGCATCGATGCCGAGCTGCGCAATTACGAACAGACCCGCCACCAGCGCGATGAGCAGGCGCTGGCCCAGCGCGAGCGCATTTCCCAGCGCAAGCTGGACCAGCAGGCGCTGGTGCTCAGCGCCGACACCCTGCAGGCGGCGGTGGAGAAGGCCGGCTTCGTGCTGCAGGACGTGCTCAACGCACTACCCGAGGACGCCCGCCTGGGCGACTGGGAGCAGGCCGTGCACCAGATCGACGCACGCATGCGCCGGCTGGAGCCGGTCAACCTTGCGGCCATCCATGAGTACGGCGAGGCCTCGCAACGTTCGGACTACCTGGATTCCCAGCATGCGGACCTGACCACCGCGCTGGAGACCCTGGAAGACGCGATCCGCAAGATCGACCGCGAGACCCGCGGCCGCTTCAAGGATACTTTCGATCGCGTCAACGCCGGTGTGCAGGCGCTGTACCCGCGCCTGTTCGGTGGTGGCCACGCCTACCTGGAACTGACCGGCGAAGACCTGCTCGACACCGGCGTGACCATCATGGCGCGCCCGCCGGGCAAGCGCGTGTCCAGCATTTCGTTGCTGTCCGGCGGCGAGAAGGCGATGACCGCAGTGGCGCTGGTGTTCGCCATCTTCCAGCTGAACCCCGCGCCATTCTGCCTGCTGGACGAGGTGGACGCGCCGCTGGATGAAGCCAACGTCGGGCGCCTGGCCAACATGGTCAAGGAAATGAGCGAGAAGGTGCAGTTCCTGTTCGTCAGCCACAACAAGGCGACGATGGAGGCCGCGCACCAGTTGTCGGGCGTGACCATGCGCGAGCCGGGGGTCAGCCGCCTGGTCAGTGTGGACCTGGAAGAAGCCGCGCGATTGGCGGGCGCGGCCTGACGTGCCATCCTAGTTACCTGAATGAACCAGCCGGAGAACCTATCGAATGTCCGACACGGCACTGTTGCGCATCGGCATCCTGGCCGCCGGCCTGCTGTTGATCGCCGCGATCTTCCTGTTTGGCCGTCCGAAGAAGAAGCCCCAGGGGCGCCGCGTGGAAGGCGCGGAACCGGGTGCTGGCGAGCGCCGCGAGCCGGTGCTGGGCGAGGACGGTGCCACCGCGGTCGCGGATGGCCGCGTTGAACCGGGAATGGGCGGGGAAGGCCAGCAGGCCGAACTCGGCCTGGCCGACACCGACCCGGGAGCCGCCAGCGACCTTGGCAGGCGCGTTACCCAGGATTTTGACAAGATCGTCTCGCTGTTCGTGGCCGCCCGGGCCGGCGAGCAGCTGCGCGGCGAGGACATTGTGGTGGCGGCGGAGAAGACCGGCCTGGTGTTCGGCCACATGAACGTGTTCCACCGCCTGGTGGAAGGCCACCCGGAACGCGGCCCGATCTTTTCGATGGCCAGCATCATGAAACCGGGCAGCTTCGACATGGCCAACATCCGCGCCATGGAGACCCCGGCCATTGCCTTCTTCCTGACCCTGCCGGCGCCGCTGACGGCGCTCGATGCCTGGGAAAAGATGCTGCCGACCGTGCAGCGCATGGCCGAGCTGCTTGACGGCGTGGTGCTGGACGACAGCCGCAATGCCCTGGGCCGCCAGCGCATCGCGCACATCCGTGACGAGCTGCGCGCCTACGATCGCCAGCACCAGGCCCCGCCGCTGACCAAGACGCCGCGCTGGTAAGCCCCTGGCCGTAGAGTCGAGCCATGCTCGACTCATGTCCCATGGTGCCCGATCAAGACATCGGCACCACGCAAACGGGTAATCGCCCGATCGGGCTGCGCTCCCTGCGCGAACGGGATTCGCGGCAATGTAGAGCGCTTGGATCCTGAGTGATTCGTCACTCCGCACCGCGTGGCCGTAGCAGCCTCGCTGCCCAGAAGACCTGGACTGGGCATGCCTTCGCTTTGACTTCTCCGAGTCGTCTGGGTATCGCTTGAATGCGATCAGGTTCGCAGGGAAGGCCCTGGTCGAGCATGGCTCGACTCTACAGAGGGCCAGGTCGGCCCCCACCCAGGTGCGGTCTACGCCGGTACGCCGGCCACCTTGGCGAACGCGTGGCGGAATGCCGCCATCTCTTCTTCGGTGCCCACGGTCACGCGCACGCGCTGTGGCCAGATCGGCCAGCTGCGGCCGACCACTACGCCGCTCTCCGCCATCGCGCTGGCAAATGCACGGCCGTCGCGCTGGACATCGACCACGAAGCAGTTCGCCTCCGAAGGCAGGCAGGTGAAACCGCGCTTGCCGAGCCACGCGATGGTGGCCTGGCGCACCCTGGCGTTCTGCAGGCGCCGTTGCGGAATCAGCTGTGGGTCGCGCAGGCTGGCCAGTGCCGCCGCAAGCGCAGGCACCGGTAGCGGATTGTCACCGAGGCTGGCCAGCTCGCGCAGGCGGTCGGGATGGGCCGCCGCTACGCCCAGGCGCAGGCCAGCCATGCCGTACAGCTTGGAGAACGTGCGCAGCACGATCAGGTCATCGTGCTGCGCCACCTGTGCGATCAGGCTCGGCTGCTCGCTGTATTGCAGGTAGGCCTCGTCGACCAGCACGCGGGTGGACGCGGGCTTGTGGGCCAGCAGCCAGGCGAGCTCATCCGGTGGGCTGATCGAGCCGGTGGGATTGTTCGGGTTGCAGACATAGAGCAGCCCGGTCGGGCGTGCATGCGCGGCGGCGACCATTGCGCGCAGGTCGTGCGCGCCGTCATCGCGCAGCGGCACCTTCTGCACATGTGCACCGTGCGCGGCCGCGACCTCGCCCAACGTTTCGAAGGTCGGATCGGCCACCACCAGCCCTGCCTGCGGGCCGGTCCACAGCACGGCGGCGCGGTTCAGCGGTTCGCTGGAACCCGGATAGAGGCGCACGTGATCGGCGGGAATGCGCGCCTGCTCGACGAAGGCGTCGCGCACCTGGCCGGCCAGCGCGAAGCGGTAGCGGCCGCAACCGGCGATGCTGTCGCGTGCGGCCTGCTGGGCTGCGGGAGAGGGGCCATACGGGCACTCGTTGAAGTTCAGCAGCACGGCACCGTCGTGAGCGATGGGGGCGGCGGCTATCGCGGGTTGGGCCTGGCCACGCTGCGGCAGGCCGCTGCCGGCGACGGCGAGGCTGGCACCGGCCAGTTGCAGGAAGCGTCGACGGGAGGCAGGCAGGGTCATGGGCAGGATTCCGATGGGAGCCGTCGCACGCTAGCGCCGGTGAGGGGTGGGCGGCAAGCTGCTTCTTGTAGCGTCGAGCCATGCCCGGCTGGAGGTGTGCCAACCAAGGTTGGCACCGGCCGGAGCGGGGGAGTGCTCGTCGGGCATGGCTCGACCCTACAAAGGCGGGGGCGTTACAGGGCCTGACGCCCGGGCACGGTAGAATCCCCGGCCATTCCAGAACCACCGGATCCCGATGAGCCCCAGCCCCGCCGAACGCGCCGAAGACCTCCGCCGGCAGATCGCCCAGGCCAACCGCGCCTACCATGAGCTGGATGCGCCGGAGATCCCCGACGTCGACTACGACCGGATGGTGCGCGAACTGGAAGCGCTGGAACGCGAACATCCGGAACTGGCCAGTGCCGACAGCCCGACCCGCCAGGTTGGAGCACGCCCTTCCGGCCGCTTCGCCGAGGTGCGCCATGCGGCGCCCATGCTGTCGCTGTCCAATGCCTTCAGCGACGAGGAGGTCGCCGATTTCGTGCGCCGCATCGACGAGCGCCTGGGCCGTCGCCGCCTGCGATTTTCGGCTGAGCCGAAGATGGATGGCCTGGCCATCAGCCTGCGCTACGAGAACGGGCAATTCGTGCTGGGCGCGACCCGCGGCGATGGGAGCACCGGTGAGGACGTGACCGCCAACCTGCGCGAGATCGGCGATATCCCCAGGCAGCTGCACGGCAGGGGCTGGCCGGATGTGCTGGAAGTGCGCGGCGAGGTCTACATGGCCCGCGCCGACTTCGAGGCTTACAACGAACGCGCGCGATTGCACGGCGGCAAGGTCCTGGCCAACCCGCGCAACGCCGCGGCCGGATCGCTGCGCCAGCTCGACCCGAAGCTCAGCGCACAGCGCAGGCTGAGTTTCTTCGCCTACGGCACCGGTGAGGTACGGAACGGCGAGCTGCCCGATACCCACTCCGGCACGCTGCGCCAGCTGCATGCCTGGGGCTTCCCGGTCAGCGAGTTGTGCACGGTGGTGGAAGGCACCGACGGCCTGCTCGGCTATTACCGCGAGATCGGCCAGCGCCGCGACAGCCTGCCGTTCGACATCGATGGCGTGGTCTACAAGTTGGACGACCGAGCTGGCCAGCAGGCGATGGGCTTCGTCTCGCGCGCGCCGCGCTGGGCCATCGCCCACAAGTTCCCCGCGCAGGAACAGAGCACCACGGTGGAGGCGATCGAGATCCAGATCGGCCGAACCGGTGCGGCCACGCCGGTCGCGCGGCTGGCGCCGGTGGCCGTTGCCGGCGTGATCGTCTCCAACGCCACCCTGCACAACGCCGATCAGATCGCGCGCCTGGACGTGCGCGTTGGCGACAGCGTGATCGTGCGTCGTGCCGGTGACGTGATCCCGGAAGTGGTCAGCGTCATCCCCGACCGCCGCCCGCAGGGCACCACGCCCTGGCAGATGCCGACGCGCTGCCCGGTGTGTGGCTCGGAGATCGTGCGCGAGGAAGGCGCCGCAGCGTGGCGCTGCTCAGGCGAGCTGTCCTGCCCGGCGCAGCGCAAGGAAGCCATTGCCCATTTCGCTTCGCGTCGCGCGATGGATATCGATGGCCTTGGCGACAAGTACATCGAGACCCTGGTCGATGCCGGCATCGTCAGGGGCGTGGCCGACCTGTATCGCCTCCGTCGTGACCAGCTGCTGCACCTGAAACTGGTGCTGGATGCCGAGGATCCCTCGGCACTGGCCAGTGCGCTGAAGCCGCACCTGCCCGCCGAGGGCAGTGGTGCGGTGCTCACTGCGGTGCTCAGGCTGGACGGCGACGATCCGGCCTGGCGCGCGCAGGCGCTGGCGCAACCGGCCAGCTTCGACTGGAACACGAAGAAGATCGCCACCAAGTGGGCCGACAACCTGATCGCGGCAATCGATGCCAGCCGTGCTGCCACGCTCGAGCGCCTGCTGTTCGCGCTCGGCATCGAACATGTCGGCGAGAGCACCGCCAAGGCGCTGGCGCAGTGGTTTGGTGACCTGGAGCTGATCCGCCACCTGCCGTGGCCATTGTTCAAGAGGGTGCCGGATATCGGCGGCGAAGTGGCCCGCTCGCTCGGCCATTTCTTCGAGCAGCAGGGCAACCAGCAGGCCATTGATGACCTGCTGCAGGTTGGCCAGGTGCGCATCAGCGATGTGCATGCGCCCAGCGCCAAGCTGCGCGAAGGCCTGGACCTGGCGCAGCTGCTGGTCGAGTCCGAGATCCCCGGCATCACCCGCCTGCGCGCGGAAAAGCTGGTAGCCGCGCTTCCCGGCGCGCAGGCCGTGCTCGACGCCGAGCACGGCCAGTTCGTCAACGCCGGACTGCCGGATGACACCGCGCGCGGCCTGGCCGAGTGGCTGGAGGTCGACGGCCACGGCGCGATGCTGCTGGCGGCCGAGGAGGCAATGCAGCAGATCCTGGCCAGGGCGCCGGCGCTGGCCGAGATCGTGGCCGGCCCGCTGGACGGGCAGACCGTGGTGCTGACCGGGACCTTGGCCCAGCTCACCCGCGATGTGGCCAAGGAACGCCTGGAGGCACTGGGTGCGAAGGTCTCGGGCAGCGTATCGAAGAAGACCAGCTTCGTGGTTGCGGGCACCGAGGCCGGGTCCAAGCTGGACAAGGCGCAATCGCTGGGTGTGCCGGTGTGGGACGAGGATCGCCTGCTGGCCTATCTTGCCGAACACGAATGATGACCTCGCCGGGTGCCCGGGCACCCGGCATGAAACTCGAAGGACGACCGATGCAGACTGCCCCGCTGGATTTCCGCCTGGCCACCCGTGCCGATGAGACGCTGTTGATCTCGCTGATGCGCGAGTTCTATGCCGAAGACAGGATCGACTTCGATGATGCGCGCGTGCGCCGCGGGGTGGACGCGCTGCTGGCCGATCCGCGTAATGGCGAAGTCCTGCTGTGGCTGGACGAGGCCGGCGAAGTGGTGGGCTACGCGGTCATCACGATGGGCTTCAGCCTGGAGCAGGGCGGTCACTTCATGCTGCTGGACGAGCTCTACCTGGGCTACCGCGCACGCGGGCGTGGCCGTGGCAAACAGGCATTGGCCATCTGCGAGCAGCGCGCTCGCGGGCGGGGTGTCAGCCGCCTGCGCCTGGAAGTGAATCACCACAACGAACTGGCCCGGCGCTTGTACCTGGCCAGCGGCTACATCGACGACACCCGCGACCTGCTGACCCTGCCGCTGGACCATCCGCGCCCGGAGGGCATCCTGTGAGCGAGGCCCTGCTGCGCGCGCTGCAGCAGCGTGCTGCGCTCAACGCCCTGGTGCGGCGCTTCTTCGCCGAGCGCGATGTGCTGGAAGTGGAAACACCGATCCTCTCGGTGGCGGGCAATACCGAGCCGAACATCGACAGTTTCCATACTGATTTCACCGGCCATGTGGATGCCGGTGGCCGCCGCCGCTGGTTGCGGACCTCGCCGGAGTATCCGCTCAAGCGCCTGCTCGCCGCCGGTGTGGGCGACTGCTATGAACTGGGCCGCGTGTTCCGTAATGGCGAGGCGGGCGGCCGCCACAACCCGGAATTCACCATGCTGGAGTGGTACCGCGTCGGTTGGGATCACCATCGGCTGGTACAGGAGACAGCCGAGCTGGTCGGCCAGGCGCTGGGCCTGGTCGGGCGCAGCGCGACGCTGCGCGTGCTGAGCTACCGCGAGCTGTACCAGCAGCATGTGGGCGTGGACCCGTTCGACGCCGACGAGGCGGCGTTGCGTACCGCGCTGGGCGATGTGGGCATCGATCCGGTCGGGCTGACCCGCGATGATTGGCTGGACCTGTTGATGACCCATCGCATCCAGCCACACTTCGATGACACGGTCATGACCGTGGTCCACGACTGGCCCGCCAGCCAGGCGGCGCTGGCCCGCATTCGTCCCGGCACACCGCCCCTGGCCGAGCGTTTCGAGCTTTACCTGGGCGCGGTGGAACTGGCCAACGGCTATCACGAACTGAACGACGCGCAGGAGCAGCGAATGCGCTTCCGGCGTGACCTGCAGCGCCGCCACGAGCGGGGCCAGGTGCAACCTGCGCTGGACGAAGCGCTGCTGGCGGCGTTGCCGTCGATGCCGGCCTGTGCCGGCGTGGCGGTCGGTGTCGATCGCCTGCTGATGGCGATGAACCGCACGCCGCGCATCGCCGATGTGCTGGCCTATGACTTCGCCCGTGCCTGATCTTCGCGGCCAAGTGGACATCGAAGGCTGAACGGATTGCCAGCTTTCCTCGCTTGCTTCGGCAAGCAGGATGATGCTCTCATCACCGCAGATGCGGGACACTCGCATCGGCATTGGTCCACTCCTGTCGGGGAAGGCATTGGTCAAGTGGTTTGCGGTCGTTGCGGCACCGGTCTGCTCCATCGCGCTGTGGAGTGGCTGGCCGTCTCCGGCGTCGGCCGGGCAGGCGGGCTATGACGGCGAAGTGGTGACCTGCGAGTCGCGCGACATGGGCTGGGTGCATTGCGATATCGATGTCAGCCATGGCATCGACCTGGTCCGCCAGCTGTCAAGCAACAGCTGCATCCGTGGCAGCGAGTGGGGGACCGATCGCAGTGGCGTGTGGGTCACCCTCGGGTGCCGCGCCGAGTTCCGCGCGCGCCGCGCGGACGGAGCTGCGCCGGCGCATGAGGGCAAGCGCCTGGTGCGCCGGGTGGTGCGCTGCGAGTCCAACGGGCGCCCGCAGAGCTGCCCGGTGCGTCTGGACGGGGCGCCGGTGCGCCTGCTGCGCCAGTTGTCGGTGCTGCCGTGCCGGGAAGGCCAGGGCTGGGGCTACAAGCGCAATGAGATCTGGACCAGCCGAGGTTGCCAGGGTGACTTCGAAGTGGCCGACGACGAAGGCCGATTCGTCGATGTACCCCGCCGCCTGACCTGCGAATCGAAGTCGAAGAAGCGCCGCTTCTGCGGTGCCAGCATCTCGGTTGGCGCTGCGGTGACCGAACAGCTGTCCAATACACCGTGCGAGGAGGGCCGCACCTGGGGCTGGAACCGCAACGGGGTCTGGGTGGAC
The DNA here is from genome assembly GCF_001676385.1 of Stenotrophomonas maltophilia. Classification (GTDB taxonomy): domain Bacteria; phylum Pseudomonadota; class Gammaproteobacteria; order Xanthomonadales; family Xanthomonadaceae; genus Stenotrophomonas; species Stenotrophomonas maltophilia_J. The sequence goes on from NZ_LYVJ01000001.1 coordinate 311,823, forward strand.
GGGGGCTGCCGCGCCGAATTCTCGGTGAATTGAGCCCGGGCAGGCTCCAACCACGCGGAGCGTGGCCCTACAATGGGTCCATGAACACTGCCTCTGACATCGACTACGCCCGTTACGACCACATCCGCCCGATCCTGTGGACCGGTGACGCCCTGCAGTTGCTGGACCAGCGCAAGCTGCCGTTCGTGGTCGAACACGTGGCCTGCCATGACAGTGACGACGTCGCTGCGGCCATCCATGCGCTGACCGTGCGTGGCGCGCCGGCGATCGGCATTGCCGCCGCCTGGGGCGTGGTGCTGGCGGCGCGTGGCGTACAGGCTGCTGACGGAGCCCATGCGCTGCAGCAGCTGGAGCCGGCGCTGCAACGCCTGAACGCGTCGCGCCCGACGGCAGTCAACCTGGCCTGGGCACTGGCACGCATGCGCCGGTGCCTGAACGCGGCCGGCGCCGACTGGAAGGCACTGCTGGAAGCGGAGGCGCAGGCCATCGCCGAGGAAGACCTCGCAGCAAACCGTCACATGGGTGCGCTGGGCGCCGGCCTGATCGAGGCCGGCAGCGGCGTGCTGACCCACTGCAACACCGGCTCGCTGGCCACTGCTGGCTTTGGTACCGCGCTCGGTGTGATCCGCGCGGGCATGGCCCAGCACCGCATCGCCCGTGTGTTCGCAGGCGAGACCCGGCCTTGGCTGCAGGGCGCGCGCCTGACCGTGTGGGAGCTGCAGCAGGACGGCATCGACGCCACTCTGATTGCTGATTCGGCCGCGTCGCACCTGATGAAGACCGGCGCGGTCCAGTGGGTGATCGTCGGCGCCGACCGCATCTGCGCCAACGGCGATACCGCGAACAAGATCGGCACTTACCAGCTGGCCATCGCCGCCCGCCACCACGGGGTGAAATTCATGGTCGTGGCCCCGGCGTCCACCGTGGACATGGAGACCGTGGACGGCAGCCAGATCGAGATCGAGCAGCGCGATCCGGGCGAACTGTACGGCGTGGGCGGCACCCGCACCGTGGCCGAGGGCATCGCTGCCTGGAACCCGGTGTTCGATGTCACCCCCGGTGAGCTGATCGACGCCATCGTGACCGAACGCGGGGTGATCCTGAATCCGACTGCCGGGAACATGCGCGCTGCCTTCGGCGCCTGAGGCGGGCAGGGCGGCGGACGTCGGTAGAGCCGAGCCCATGCTCGGCTGCCGTCTGTAGAACCGAGCCGATGCTCGGCTGCGGCGGATTGCCGGCCGAGCCGAGCGCGGGCTCGCTTATACAGGAGCGGTGGGGCCCCTAAGTTCCTGATTTGTGCCGGTAAAATCCCCGTAAAGGGAGGCGGAAAACGGCCTGTTGTGGTAGTATCCACAGGTTGAATCGAGGTTCCGGCACGACCCCCTCCCGCAGAGGGCTGCGCCGGACTGGACCGCTACCAGACAACGGAACCCGAATGGCAGAAACCGCCAAGGAAATCATCCAGGTCAACCTGGAAGACGAGATGCGCAAGAGTTACCTCGATTACGCCATGAGCGTAATCGTGGGCCGCGCGCTCCCGGATGCGCGCGATGGCCTCAAGCCGGTGCATCGCCGCGTGCTGTACGCGATGAACGAACTCAACGCGCACAGCAACAAGCCCTACTTCAAGTCGGCGCGTATCGTCGGTGACGTCATCGGTAAGTACCACCCGCATGGCGATCAGTCGGTCTACGACACGCTGGTGCGCCTGGCACAGCCGTTCTCGCTGCGCTACATGCTGGTCGACGGCCAGGGTAACTTCGGTTCGATCGACGGCGACTCCGCTGCGGCGATGCGATATACCGAAGCGCGCATGTCGCGCCTGGCGCATGAGCTGATGGCGGACATCGACAAGGAAACCGTCGATTTCCAGCCCAACTACGATGAAAAGGAACTGGAGCCGACGGTCATGCCGACCCGGTTCCCGAACCTGCTGGTCAACGGTTCGGCCGGCATCGCGGTGGGCATGGCGACCAACATCCCGCCGCACAACCTGAGCGAATCGATCAACGCCTGCATCGCGCTGATCGACAACCCGGAGATCGACGTCGACGGCCTGATGGAATACATCCCGGGCCCGGATTTCCCGACCGCTGGCATCATCAACGGCACCGCCGGCATCGTCGCCGGCTACCGCACCGGCCGTGGCCGCGTGCGCATCCGCGCCAAGGCGGATATCGAAGTGGCCGACAACGGCCGCGAGTCGATCATCGTCACTGAAATTCCCTACCAGGTGAACAAGGCGCGTCTGATCGAGAAGATCGCCGAGCTGGTAAAGGAAAAGAAGATCGAAGGCATCAGTGAGCTGCGCGATGAGTCCGACAAGGACGGCATGCGCATCTACATCGAGATCAAGCGCGGTGAATCTGCCGAGGTTGTGCTGAACAACCTGTACCAGCAGACGCAGATGGAATCGGTGTTCGGCATCAACATGGTGGCGCTGGTCGATGGCCGCCCGCAGTTGATGAACCTCAAGCAGATGCTGGAGGCGTTCGTCCGCCACCGCCGCGAAGTGGTCACCCGCCGCACCGTGTTCGAGCTGCGCAAGGCGCGTGCCCGTGCCCACGTGCTGGAAGGCCTGACCGTGGCGCTGGCCAACATCGACGAGATGATCGAACTGATCAAGACCTCGCCGAACCCGAATGAAGCGCGCGAGCGCATGCTGGCACGCGTGTGGGAGCCCGGCCTGGTCGGTGCGATGCTGGGTGCGGCCGGTGCCGAAGCCTCGCGTCCGGAAGACCTGCCCAAGGGCGTGGGCCTGATCGAGGGCGGCTACCAGCTGACCGAGATCCAGGCCACCCAGATCCTGGAAATGCGCCTGCACCGCCTGACCGGGCTGGAGCAGGACCGCCTGACCGACGAGTACAAGCAGCTGCTGGAAGTGATCGCCGGGCTGATCCACATCCTGGAAGATCCCGACCGCCTGCTGCAGGTGATCCGCGAAGAGCTGGTCAACGTCAAGGCCGAGTACGGTGACGAGCGCCGCACCGAAATCCGCCACAGCGAAGAAGACCTGGACATTCTCGACCTGATCGCGCCGGAAGACGTGGTGGTCACCCTGTCGCACGCCGGCTACGTCAAGCGCCAGCCGGTCAGCGCGTACCGCGCGCAGCGCCGCGGTGGCCGTGGCCGCAGTGCGGCGGCGACCAAGGAAGAGGATTTCATCGAGCAGCTGTGGCTGGTCAACACGCACGACACGCTGCTGACCTTCACCAGTTCCGGCAAGGTGTTCTGGCTGCCGGTCTACCAGCTGCCCGAAGCCGGTTCCAATGCCCGCGGCCGTCCGATCATCAACTGGATCCCGCTGGAACCGGGCGAACGCGTGCAGGCCGTGCTGCCTGTGCGTGAGTACGCCGATGGCCAGTTCGTGTTCTTCGCCACGAAGAACGGTACGGTCAAGAAGACCCCGCTGGGCGAGTTCGCCTTCCGTCTGGCCCGCGGCAAGATCGCGATCAACCTCGACGAGGGCGATGCCCTGGTCGGCGTCGGCCTGACCGACGGCGAGCGTGACATCCTGCTGTTCGCCTCCAACGGCAAGACCGTGCGTTTCGGCGAGGACAAGGTCCGCTCGATGGGCCGTACCGCTACCGGCGTGCGGGGCATCAAGATGCCGCCTGGCGAGGAAGTAGTCAGCCTGATCGTGGCCGAAAGTGCCGGTGGCAGCGAGGACGAGAACGAGGACGACAACGGTGCCGAGGAGGCCGCGAGCCCTGGCGATGCAGTGATCGACGGTGCCGACGATGCCAGTGTGCAGTACATCCTCACCGCCACCGAGAATGGCTACGGCAAGCGCACGCCGCTGCCGGACTACCCGCGCAAGGGCCGTGGCACGCAGGGCGTGATCGGCATCCAGACCACCGAGCGCAACGGCAAGCTGGTCGCTGCGGTGCTGATGGGTTCCAACGACGAGGTCCTGCTGATCTCCGATGGCGGCACCCTGGTGCGTACCCGTGGCTCGGAAATCAGCCGCGTTGGCCGCAATACCCAGGGCGTGACCCTGATCCGCCTGTCCAAGGACGAGAAGCTGCAGGCGGTGGAACGCATGGATGCCTCGATCGACGAGGACGAGGACGACGTGGCTGCCGCTGCCCCGGCCACGACCGGCGGCACACCGGACGCTGCCAGCAGCGAGGACGCCGCGCAGGAGTGATCCCGCCGCTCTGTCGGGATGTCGGGCGACGCCGGCCATGTGCCGGCGTCGTCGTATCCGGGCCGCATGCTCATCCGCTGGACGCCGCACCGGTCGGCAAAATACGCGCCCGCTTCACGGTAGCGGTGGGATAACGGCCGTTATCACCCGACCGGAGAGCACCGATGTCCACCACGCCGCAGTCCGCTTCGCTGCCGCTGCGCCGCCATGTACTGGTCACGCTGCTCGCGCTGTTGCTGCTTGCGCTGGGCCTTGTCATTGGCGGGCTGGGGGCATGGCTGATTGCCCTGGGCGGATCGTGGTACTACGCCATTGCCGGCCTGGCGCTGCTCGCCAGTGGCGTGCTGCTGTGGCGCAACCTGCGGAGCGGTGCCGTGATCTACGCGCTGCTCTTCGTGGGCACGCTGCTCTGGACATGGTGGGAGTCGGGCAGCGACTACTGGCGTTGGGTACCGCGCCTGGGCCTGGTGACCGCACTGGGCATCGTGCTGGCGTTGCTGGCGCCGACCTTGCAGGCCCCGGTCCCGAAGCGGTTGTCGCGCAGTGTGGCCGCGGTGTTGATGCTGGTATTCATAGCGGCCTTCGCGCTGGCATTCGCCCCGCATGGCGAGGTACAGGGCGACCAGGCGTTCCCGGAGGCCGCAGTCAGTGCCGGGCTCGAGCCGACCCGCGATACCACCGGGCTACAACCGGCCGATCACCCAGCAGAGGGCGACTGGGCGGCCTGGGGCCGGAACAATGCCGCCACACGGTTCTCGCCGCTGCAGCAGATCACTCCGGACAACGTCGCCACGCTGGAGCTGGCGTGGCAGTTCCGTACCGGCGACCTGCCGAACAAGCGCTGGGGTGCGGAAACCACGCCGCTCAAGGTCGGGGACCGGCTGTATCTGTGCACTGCCCGCAATCAGTTGATCGCGCTTGACGCAGGAACCGGCAGGGAACTGTGGCGCTTTGATCCGAAGGTCAGGGATGAATCCATCCCCTACACGGCGGCCTGCCGCGGGGTGGCGTATTACGAGCAGCCCCGCACGACCCCGGCCGGCGATGCCTCCCTCGCCGACATCGCGGCCGATCTCGCCCTGCCGTCAGCGCCGCAGCCGATACCGCCACGGGGCACGCCCGGGAGCCGTCCTGCCTGCAGCGCGCGCATCATTGAAGGGACGCTGGATGGCCGCATCATCGCGGTGGACGCGGATAGCGGTCGCCCCTGCGCCAACTTCGGCAACAACGGCCAGGTCGATATCACCCTGGGCATGGGCGAGGTGCCGCCGGGCTATGTCTCGATCACCTCGCCGCCGGCGATCGTGCGTGGCGTCATTGTCACCGGCCACCAGGTGCTGGATGGCCAGCGTCGCGATGCACCCTCTGGCGTGATCCAGGCTTACGATGCCGTCGCGGGCAAGCTGCGTTGGGCCTGGGACATGGACCAGCCGGAACTGACCGGACTGCCACCGCCCGGCAAGGAATACACGCGGGGCACGCCGAACATGTGGACCACCGCCACCGGCGACGAGGAACTGGGCCTGGTCTACCTGCCGATGGGCAATTCCGCCGGCGACTACTGGAGCGGTTCGCGCAGCGAGAACCAGAACCGGTACTCGACCTCGCTGGTGGCGATCGACGTGACCACCGGCAAGCCCGCCTGGCATTTCCAGGCCGTCCGCAAGGACGTATGGGACTACGACCTGGGTTCACAGGCCAGCCTGATCGATTTCCCCACCGCCTCGGGCAAGGTGCCCGCCATCCTGCTGCCCAGCAAGCAGGGGGACATCTACATCCTGGACCGCCGCAGCGGGCAGCTGCTGACACCGGCTGAAGAGCGCAGGGTGCCGCAGGGCGGCGTGGAGCCGGAACAGCGCTCGGCCACCCAGCTGTTCTCGCGCTACCACACGCTGCGCCGCGACAACGACCTGACCGAGCGTGACATGTGGGGCATCACCCCGATCGATCAGCTGGTCTGCCGCATCCAGTTCCGCAACGCCAGCTATGAGGGTTTCTATACACCGCCCACCAGCGATCGTCATTCCATTGAATACCCCGGCTACAACGGGGGGTCGGACTGGGGCAGCGTGTCGATCGACACGCGCCGCGGCGTGATCGTGGCCAACTACAACGACATGCCCAACTACAACCGGCTGGTGCCACGTGCCGAGGCGGACCGCAAGGGCTGGGTGCCCCGCGAACAGGTGCGCGCCGACAAGGGGGGGGCCGAGGGTGCCGGCGACCCGCAGGTCGGCACGCCGTACGCCATCGACGTCAACGCCGGCTGGCGCCTGCCGTTCACCGGCCTGCTGTGCAAGCAGCCTCCCTATGGCGGCATCCGCGCCATCGACCTGCGCACCGGCAAGTTGCTGTGGGATCGTCCTTTCGGCAGCGCGCGCGGCAATGGCCCGTTCGGCATCCGCTCCGGGTTGCCGATCGAGATTGGTACGCCGAACAACGGCGGCTCGGTGGTCACCGCCAGCGGACTGATCTTCATCGCCGCCGCCACCGATGACCTGCTGCGTGCCATCGACCTGAAGACCGGCAAGGAACTGTGGCATGCCAAGCTGCCTGCGGGCGGCCAGGCCAATCCGATGGTCTACGAACAGGGGGGGCGCCAGTACGTGGTGATCATGGCCGGCGGCCACCATTTCATGGAGACACCGAAGGGCGATTACGTGATGGCGTATGCGCTGCCGAAGTAGGGCGGCGCAGCAAGGTGGTGCAGGGCCCGCCGGGTCGACCTGCGCGTCGACCCGATCCGATCGACGGCTGCATCAAGGCAATTCCTGATTCCGGCATGGGCGGCATACCGATGCCGGATTCCGGCCCTGATGGGCATTCTCGGTTCCATGCCCAGCGTCCAGCCTGCCGTCGGCCGTCATCCCATCATCGGCAATGTCCATGCCATCACGATGATGTGCCGGAACGGCCATCGCATCTTTGATTCCCCCGCCAACGCCGGCGTCGCGATGCAGCTCCTCGGATCGATGGACCGGGAAGGCCTGACCACCTCACTTGCCTGGGTCGTCATGCCGGATCACATTCATTGGATGGCCCAGCTACGTGGCCATTCGCCAGGCTACTGCGTGCATCGCTTCAAAGCGCGCAGCAGCTTTCTCATCAATCGCCAGCGCGGCCGGGCAGGGGGGCTCTGGCAGCCCGGCCATCACGACGACGTAATTGGCTGTGACGCGTCGTTGCGACGCCATGCGCGCCACATCCTGGCAAATCCCGTCCGGGCCGGCCTGGCTGCGCAACTGGGCGAACACCCGTACGGATGGTGCCGCTGGACCCTGAGCGACCTGGAGGCTGCAGGTGAGGGCGGATAGGGCCGGCGGGGGAGTGCCGATCGGGTACCGTTCGCCCTTATTGCGCAGGCACCCGCACCATCTTCGACATCAGGTGTTCCACCACGCTGGCCGGATCGGTGGTGCGACCGACATGGGTACTCGACACCTGCACGATCGAACTGCGCCTGGCGGTGAGGAAGTGGAAGCGGGCGCGGGCCGGCAGCTGCGCGATCGGCCCGGCGCTGGCGTCGCCGCGGCAGATCGCCACGATCGCATCCAGCCATGGCTGCAGCGCCTCCTGGTCCAGCGCCGGCGCGAAGGCGCGCAGGCGATCCGGATCGATTTCGATCGCCGCCTCCAGATGGCGCGCGCCAGGGCAGGAGACAATCACCCCGACGTTGATGAATTCCTCGCGTTCCACCCGCGGTACCACGCGGATGACCGCATAGTCATACGTGTGCAGCGTGGGCACGGATCGCCTCCTGCACGAACACCGCACGTACCTTCAATCGGTGCTTGAGATAGTTGATGTAGCCCTGGCGATAGGCCTGCGGGCTGTCAAAGGCCGGCTCATGGACCAGCCAGCTGTCCGGTACCAGGCCAACGATGCGCTCGATCTCGGCATCGGTCAGGCGTGCTGCCAGCTCGGCATCCACCTCGGCGATGCGGCGGGCGAACGGCAGCAGCACATGGTCGCGGATCAGCACGAACGGCTTCTCGCAGGCATCACCTGCGTTGGCCCAGTCGTGGTGGAAGTACATCGCCGCGCCGTGGTCGATCAGGTACAGCTTGCGGTGCCACACCATCAGGTTGGGGTTGCGCGTGGTGCGGTCGACGTTGCTGGTGAACGCATCGAACCAGACGATGCGCGAGGCCAGGTCGGCATCCACAGGCATCGCGGCCGGGTCGTAGTTGATCGCGCCGGGCAGGTAGTCCAGCCCCAGGTTCAAGCCTTCGCTGGCACGGATCAGTTCCTGGATCTCAGGGTCTGGTTCGGTGCGGGCGAACTCGCGGTCCAGCTCGACGAACAGGATCTCCGGAATCGGCAGGCCCAGCGTGCGTGCCATTTCGCCGGCGATCAGCTCGGCGATCAGCGCTTTCGGGCCCTGGCCGGCGCCACGGAATTTCAGCACGGCCATGCCATCGTCGTCGGTCTCGACAACAGCGGGCAGGGAGCCACCTTCCCGCAAGGGCGTGATATAGCGGAGGGCATGTACGGTGCGCATGCGCGCATTCTAGCGTGGGCGCAGGCGGAGCCCGTGGATCCGTGAGGGTGGAATCCCGGCCTTCACCTGTCCGTTCCGCCTGCGGTGGCAGCATCGGTCTTCACGAACCTTCAGGTTCATGGCGTGCTGGCACTCCCCACGTGGGTGCTTCATGCGGGGCATGTGCCCGCTGCCAGCGATGCGCGCACTGCGAAGCGGAAACCTCATCCACGATGTCCTGCAGGCTACGGAGGTGCACCGATGAGCGACGAATTCACTCCCATGCTGCCACCCCTGGACGACGCCAAGGCCGAAGAAATGATCGGCAAGGTCGTGCTGGTCGGTGTCACCCGCTATGGCGGCGACGGCCAGGTGCAGGGGCTGGAGCAGTACGCCGGCACCGTGCTGCGCATCAGTGCCGACGAAGGCGTGGTGCTGGCTGATGAGAACGACGGCCATGAGCGCTACCTGCCGCCGATGCTCGACCAGTACCTCCCCGCCGAACCGGGGGAATACTGCATGCGCAGCAGCGGCATGATCGTGGTCGACCCGGACTACCTGGCCACCTGGGACCTGCACGCGCAGCAGTAGTGCCAGGCCATGCCTGGAAAAGCTGGAGCGGCTGCCGGGCTGCCACTTTGCCCCATCCGGTCACTAGCCCTTCCGGCCCATTCACGACAACCCCTGCGGTGCTAGATTCGGGTCCATGCCCGATTCCGGGTATCCATTCACACCCAGGGGATAAGGATGCTGATCCGTCGAACCTCTCTGGCGGCGGCCGTTGCCGTTGCCACCGTCGGCCTGCTGGCCGCTGGCCCGGCGCTTGCCGACTACGCGAAGCCGCCGGAGCACCTGCTGAAGGTGCTGAAGGCACCGCCGCCGCCAGCGCCGAACGTGGCACCGGGGGGGCAGCGCCTGCTGCTGACTACCGCGCAGACCTACCCGTCGATCACCCGTGTTGCCCAGCCCTACCTGAAGCTGGCCGGCGTTCGCCTGGAGCCGAAGAACCGCAGCCGCCATGACACCCCCGGCGGCTACGGCATTCCGGCCTGCGTGGCCGACTTCACCCTGGTCGAGATCGGCAGTGGCAAGCAGACCCAGGTCGACCTGCCGCAGGGCTGCGCGGGCGGCGCGTTGTGGTCGGCCGATGGCAGCCACTTCGCGTTCCAGAACGCGGTCGATACCAGCGTGCAGCTGTGGGTCGGCGACGCCGCTACCGGCCAGGTGAAGCAGGTGCCGAACGTCCAGCTGAACCCGATCTTCGGCTACACCGTGCAGTGGCTGGGCGGCAGCCGGAACCTGCTGGTGAAGCTGGTCCCGGCCAACCAGGGCCCGGCCCCATCCGACGGTGGCGTGCCGACCGGCCCGGATGCGCAGGAGTCGCTGGGCAGCAGCGGCGAGAGCAGCACCTATGAGGCGCGCGATACGCTGACCAGCGTGCATGACGAAAAGCTGTTCGCTTACTACGGTGCCTCGCAGCTGGCCGTGGTCGATACCGCCGCCGGCAGCGTGCGCCCGGTCGGGCAACCGGCACTGTTCAACGAAGTCAGTGCCGCGCCCGATGGCGTGCACGTGCTGACCGAGTCGATCAAGCCGCCGTATTCCCATGCCGTGACCTACCAGCGTTTCGCCAACGACGTTGCGGTGCTGGACGTCGGTAATGGCCGCAGCACGCCGATTGCCAGCCTGCCGCTGGCCGACCGCGTGCCGGTGCACGGCGTGCCGGAGGGCCCGCGCGGTTTCGACTGGCGTGCCACCGATCCGGCCACCCTGGTCTATGCCGAAGCGCTGGACAAGGGCGACTGGAAGGTCAACGTGCCGCATCGCGATCGCGTGCTGATGCTGAAGGCCCCGTTCAACGGCAAGCCGACCGAAATTACCCGTACTGCACAGCGCTTCGAAGGCTTCGCGTGGACCGCCGATCCGGCCGTGGCCTTCCAGTACGAGAACGACGAGAACCGCCATTGGATGCAGACCCGCATCGTCGATGTGGACCAGCCGAAGAAGGAAGGCCGCCTGCTGTGGGACATGTCCAGCGATGAGCTGTACGCCAACCCCGGCAACCTGGTATTCACCCGCCTGCCGAACGGCGCGCAGGTCGTGCGCCAGGAGGGCAACCATGTGTTCCTGAGCGGCCGTGGCGCCTCGCCGCAGGGCGACCGTCCGTTCCTGGACCGCCTCGACCTGGGTACGCTGAAGAGCGAGCGCCTGTTCCGCAGCAGCGCCGATGCCTACGAACAGTTCCTCGGTTTCAGCAACACGCCGGGCCGCTATCTGACCTGGCACCAGTCGGTGATCGATCCGCCGAACGCCTTCATCCGCCAGCAGGGTGAGGCGGTGGCCGATGCGAAGACCGGTGAGGCACAGTTCGCGTCCACCGCCACCGCGCTGACCAAACTGATCGACCCGACCCCGGAAGTGCGCCAGATCAAGAAGCAGCTGGTGACCTACAAGCGCGCCGACGGCGTGGACCTGTCGTTCACCCTGTACACGCCGCCGGGCTACAAGGAAGGCCAGCGCGTGCCGGCGATCCTGTACGCCTATCCGGCCGACTTCGCCAACGCCGCGCAGGCGGGGCAGGTATCCGGTTCGCAGCAGACCTTCACCCGTCTGCAGCCGTATCGCCTGATGCTGCTGGCCGGCTACGCGATCATCGACAATGCCTCGTTCCCGATCGTGGGTGACCCGAAGAACGCCTACGACACCTACCTGGAGCAGCTGGAAGCCGACGCCAAGGCGGCGGTGGACAAGGCCGTGGACATGGGCGTGGTCGATCGCAACCGCATCGGCGTGACCGGCCACAGCCACGGCGGCCTGATGACCGCCAACCTGATCGCGCACACCAAGCTGTTCAAGGCTGGCGTGGCGACGAGCGGTTCGTACAACAAGACGTTCACTCCGTTCGGCTTCCAGAACGAGCGTCGCTCGGTGTGGCAGGCCCAGGATGTCTACCTGAAGGCGTCGCCGTTCTTCTACGCCGACAAGATCAAGCTGCCGCTGCTGCTGGTCCACGGCGAGGACGACGCCAACCCGGGCACCGAGCCGTTCCAGTCGCGCAAGCTGTACCAGGCGATCCGCGGCAACGGCGGCATCACCCGCTTGGTGATGCTGCCGAACGAGCCGCACTGGTACACCGCGCTGGAATCGAACGAGCAGCTGGTGGCGGAAATGCTTGACTGGTTCGATACCTACGTGAAGAACGCAAAGTGAGCATCGGAAGGGCCGCCGCAGGGCGGCCCTTCTGCAGCCTGATCCCGCAGGGCTGAGCCTTCGCCCGGCTATCGTTGCCAAGGCCAGCGCCGCTGCATCCGGCAAGCGCGCAGGCGGGTCTGGTGCAGGGCGCTGCGGCGTCACTGGAGGGCTTGCCCGAAGCCGGATGCCAGCAGGCCATGGTGCGGGTATCAGCTGGCTGGGCAGTCATTCGAGGAGGGCTGGCCGAGCACCTGCCCTCACGCCAGCGGCAGGCGATCCTGTGCGTGCGACATCCGGTCATGCAGTTCGCGCACATGCTCGGCCCTGGCATGCACCCGGGACGTATCGCCAAAGCTGCGCAGATAGGCACAAGCCGCAAAGCCGGCGCTCTTCTTTTCGTACTCGGCAATCCAGGCCAGGCGGTCCGGGTTGCTGGCCTGCTCGGCTGACCATGCCGCCACTGGCGGGCGGATCCGGTAACGCAGGCCCACGCGCCACGGTTTCGGCGTCAGCCGTGCACGGAAGCAATGCTGCAACCGGCACATGCGTGCGTACAGCGCGTCGGTCCCCAGCGCCTTGAAGAACGCCTGCAGCTGCTCGTCCCCGGGCGAGAAGGTGGCATGCATGGCCAGCACCCGCAGCCCGGCCGGCGTGCGGTAGGCGCGCAGATGCCAGTCGGCGTGCTGTTCGCTGAAGGCTTCCACGCGCCGCAGCGCCAGCCCCTCGGCACCGCCGGCGGCAGCCAAGCGGTGCTTGCGCCGCATCACCAAGGCAGCGTTGAGCAGCAGCACCGCTGCCACGCCCAGTAACAGGCCCACCAGCCAATGCCAGAGCAGGGTTCCGGTGATCGCGCCGGCAAGCAGCACTACCGCGGCAGCGATGGCCGGTATCACGCATCCGGCCGGTGGCTGTGCATGGTCGATGTCGGCGAACAGCACATCGGGGCTGTTGAGGCACAGCGCACCATAGCTGTTGCGGGTGATGATGACATCGCCGTCGCGCTGCACGATCTGTTCGCGGATCGGCACGCCTTCCACACCGTAGTTGCTGCGGATTTCGCGGCGCGGCAGAGACTGCCCGGCAAGGATGGCGTTGAGGGCCTCGTTGGCGCGCCGGTCGGCGTGTTCCTGGGCCTGGGCAGGGCCCTCGTCGGACCAGCCGAAGCGGCGCACGACCACCGGCCGGCCACGGAAACGGGCCTGCAGGCGGGCTTCGGCCCAGTACGCGGGAACGATCATCATCGTGCGGTGCTCCATCATCGATGCCAGGTGCCGAAGCGAGTCTGGCACAGCGCCGCAGTGGCCGCATCCGCGTGCTGCGGCGGGGCGGGCCGAGTGATAGATTGCGCGCTTTCGCATGCCCTCCAGCAAGGATGGAGCGATGTCCATGATCCTTCGCGGCCTGTTGGCCCTGGCCTGTGCTGGAGCAGCCGCAGTGGTTTCGGCCGGCACACCGCCGGCGCCGCAGGTCTCCACCATCGATGCCAGCCGTTTCTACGCGCTCTACGACAGCAGCGGCGGCAGGCCCAGCGTCGCACAGCTGGCCGGCTACCTGGCCGAAGGCAGTGCAGGCCTGGCCGATCTGGCGAAGGCGCGCCGGGTTACCGCCGAACGCATCGCCGACGCCACCGCCAGCCAGCCCGAGTTGTATGTGCACGGCCGCAGCTGCCTGGCGGAACTGCCGGCGGTGAAGCAACGCCTGGCGCAGGTGTTCGGCAACCTGCAGGCGATTTATCCGCAGGCCACGTTTCCGCCGGTGACCATTGCGGTGGGCCGTGGCCGGCCGGTCGGCCTGACCTCCAGGAGTGGCGTGGTCATCGGCCTGGAGGCGTTGTGCGCGGCCGACTTCATGAATCCGAACGTGCAGGACCGCTTCGTGCACGTGATCGCGCATGAGTACGTGCACATCCAGCAGACCGGTGTGACCGACTTCGAGCCTGGTGATCCTCGCGCGACTGTCCTGCGTGTTTCGCTGGCCGAAGGCATCGCCGAGTTCATCGCCGAACTGATCTCCGGCAACGTCGGCAATGGGCGCCACGCAGGGTGGACCCGCGGCCGGGAAGTACATATCGAAAGTGCATTCGCACTGGATGTGGACAGCACCGATCTGTCACCGTGGTTGTACAACTACACGCCGGGCTCGCAGGAGCCCTATGACCTGGGTTACTGGGTGGGTTATCGCATCGCCAAGGCGTATTACCTGCAGGCCAGCGACAAGCGCGAGGCGGTGCGTGCGCTGATCCAGCAGGACAATCCGAAGGCGATCCTGGCCGCCAGCGGCTGGACGCCAGGCATGTGGATGCCGGCGAAGGTGACCGGCGTGGCGGCGCGGTCGGCAGCACGATAAGGGCGGGGTGGCAGGCTAGACTGGCCCGGACATTCCAGGGAGAGATCACATGCGTTCCTTGCCCGCCAGCCTGGCAGCAGTCTTCATGGGTATCACGCTGGCCGCCGAAGCCGCAGCGGCCGATACGCCCGCGATCAATCCGTTGCTGCGCAGACCGGTCGATCAACTGCATCCGGACGAAGTGCGTTTCATGCAGCAGCGCTTGGCGGACTGGCCGGAACTGCAACGTTATCGCGAGGCCAACACGCGACTGCCTGCCGTCGTGCCGGGCCAGCCGCGCGTGGTGTTCTTCGGTGATTCGATCACCGAAGGCTGGGGCAGGGAAGGCAGTGACACGTTCTTCCCTGGCAAGGGCTGGCTCAACCGCGGCATCAGTGGCCAGACCACGGCGCAGATGCTGGTGCGTTTCCCGCAGGACGTGCTGGCACTGGAGCCACAGGTGGTGGTGATCCTGGCCGGTACCAACGACATTGCCGGCAACACCGGTCCGTCCACGCAGGCGATGATCGAAGACAACCTGCACGCGATGGTGGATCTCGCGCGTGCACATGGCATCCGCGTGGTGCTGGCCTCCGTGCTGCCGGTCAGCGAGTACCCATGGATGCCGGGGATCGCGCCTGCGCCAAAGGTGCGTGCATTGAACACCGCATTGAAGCGCTATGCCGATGCGAAGCAGCTGGTCTATCTGGACTACTACACGCCGATGGCCAACGCGGCCGGTGGCCTGGATCCGCAGCTGGCCGAGGACGGCGTGCATCCCACGGCGAAGGGCTATGCGGTGATGGCGCCACTGGCGGAGGCGGCGGTCAGGCGCGCGTTGATCGCGGAGTAGCCACGGCAGGCGGGCGCGTCGCTGCGAGCCGACTGCGTGGGCAGGAGCATGTCCAGGATGCGGGCCGCCACGGTACAGTGTCGCGGTAGCCGGCCATGCAGCGTGGCCGCCAGGGACGACAGGGCTGATGATGCGGAAGGGAATGGAAGGGGGGCTGCGCCGGTGGGGCGCAGCGATGGCACTGCTGCTGGCCACGGTGCCGGCTTTCAGTGCGGACAGCGTGGCACCGTCACCGCTGACACGTGAACCGGTCGGGGGGGTGTCGTTGGCCGAATGGACTGCCCGATGGTGGCGTTGGGCCGACAGCCAGGGCGTTGCACCCTATCTCGATCCGGACGGCCGCCTGTGCGATCTGGGACAGGACGGCCCGGTCTGGAACCTCGCCGGCACCAATGGCCGCTTCCAGCCACGTCGCGAATGCGTCGTTCCTGCCGGCAAGTTCCTGTTGCTGCCGGTCATCAACATGATTCATTTCCAGGTGGACACGCCTGTGTCCTGTGAGGAGCTGCAGGCAAGGGCGGCGGTCAACAACGATTACCTGGCCAGTGCAGTGGTGCTGCTGGACGGCCAGCCGCTGGGCGACATGCGCAGGCATCGGGTCAAGAGCGATGGCTGCTTCCGCATCGATGCGGACGACGCGCACTCTCGGCTGGCTGCCGCCGATGGGTACTGGGTGATGCTCAAGCCGTTGGCGCCAGGCCGGCATACCCTCAGCGTGGGGGCCAACTACGGCGTGCCTGATGGCGGTGCTTACAGCCGCATGCAGCAGTCATTCGAGTATGTGCTGCACGTGGGGACGCGCACCCAGGTGGTATCGCGTGGACAGGGGCCGACACAGGCGGCGGCACCCTGAGGCTCACGCGTCATCCTGCTTCAGCGCGGCATCGGCCGCGAGCAGTGCTTCGGCGGCCGCACCGAGCGGCGGTGAGGGCGTGGCGGCAACGCCGATCGATTCCATCATCTTCGGCATGCCCACGAACTGGCGCGCACGCCGGTCATAGATGCCGGTAACCAGCAGCGCGCGGGTGGCGATCTTCTGCTCGGCACCGATCAGCACGCGCTGCTCCATGATGCCGCGCGTGCCGACCCAACCCACCAGGCGCGTTTCCAGGGTGAAGCGCTGGAATGGCTTCAGTTCGCGGCGGAACCGGATGGTGCCGGCGCCGACGATCGGTGCCCATTTCTCACGCAGGGCCACCCGGCCCAGGCCCATGCGCAGGATCAGGTCCAGCCGGCCGAGGTCGAAGATGTTCCAGTAACGGCCATTGGTCATGTGCAGGTTGCTGTCCAGGTCGTTGGGCAGCACCCGGAACTGCAGGCGGGAAACTCCGAACGGGGCCTCGAGCCGGGGCCGGAACAGGCTGCACAGCAGCAGATGGAGCAGGCGGAACCAGAGGTTCATGGATATGACGACTGTTATAGATCGCTGGTACGCTAGTCTATGACGACTGTCTTAGCAAGGAGCCCGCCGTGAGCCCGCGACCGTCCGATGCCCCCCAGCGCGTGATCGAGGCTGCAGCACAGATGCTGGCGCGCGTGGGCGTCAACGCCACCAGCATCCGTGAAGTGACCAAGCTGGCTGCGGCTCCGCTGGGCTCGACCTACCATCACTTTCCCGGTGGCAAGCAGGAACTGCTGGCACGCGCTACCCATATGGCCGGCGACAAGGTCGATGCCGTGCTGGTCGAACTGCTGGAGGGCGGAGCCGTGCAGGGCCTGCAGCAGTTCCTCGCCATGTGGCGCGGGCGCCTGCTGGGCTCCGGTTTCCGGGCGGGTTGCCCGGTACTCGCCGCTGCGGTGGAGGATCCGGTGGAGGCGGCATCCAGCCAACCGCGGGAAGCTGCCGCCGAAGTGTTCGCACGCTGGCAGGAGCGCCTCACAACGGCTTTCGTTGCGGAAGGACATGCATCGGCAGCTGCGGGCGAGCTGGCGAGCCTGGTGATTGCCAGCGTGGAGGGCGCGGTGGCGATGAGCCGCGCACTGCAGGACATCGCCCCGTTCGACCGGGTGGCTGCGCAACTGCTGAAGGCTGCGGCGCCGCCTTGATCGGCCGCTACCGGCGCGCGAGACTGGCGATGGGCCTCGACTGGACGCCACCATGGATGAACCGCAACGCCGCCAGCTGATCCTGGACTACCTGCTGGCTTACAACCGCTTCGACATCGACGGCATGCTCGCGGTGCTGTCGCACGACGTGCACTTCGAGAACCACAGTGGTGGCCAGCTGACCAGCGTCACCGAGGGCGTGGATGCCTTCGGAGAACTGGCCTGGTAATCGGCTGCGCTTTTCCGGGAGCGCGAGCAGCGCCTGCTCACCCTGGAATTCGACGGGGACCGCGCGCAGGCGACGATCGGCTGGCGCGGTGTGTTCGCGCAGGATGTCCCGGGAGGGCCACGTGCCGGCGCTGCGCTGGAACTGCAGGGCAGTAGCGAATTCCTCTTCGCCGGTGACCGCATCGTGCGGATCGTCGACCGCAGCTGAGACAGTCGCTGCCCCTGCGTGGATGAGGCATGGAGCGCGGGATGCGGCCTGGCAGGCGGCCCTGGGCCGCCTGGACGCCATGCTTCGTTGCGGTAGAATCCGGCCAGCTACACCCGCGCGTGCCCGGCATGGATGTCTGCATGCAGTATCAGGCCTCCTGCCATCGCTGATGGCGTTCCGTCCCGAGCCCGGTGCAGCTCGCGGCGTGGAGGGTGGCACTGCATGGATCGGAGAGAGGACAGGCATGGAAGACGTTCCCGAATATCCCCACGTGAGCAGTCGCTATGGCGACCGGCGAGAGATCGAAGAACTGTCCCGATTCGTCGGCGCATTGCGTGATCGGGGCTTGAGGAACGCGGTCTCCGCAGCCTTCTACGATTCCAAGTTCAATGTATGCGAGTTGAAGATCGCGCAAGGCATTGCGCCGGAAATGCGCGAACTCGTGCAGGAAGTGGCGTACGAACACATCGCGCAGTACCGCATCGGTACAACGGTCTATCACGGCCGGCCGATGGACGACCTGCAGGCCTGGTACTTCCAGGATGAGTCCGGCGGAAGCGAGGACATGTCGGAGGATTTCCCGGTCGACGCCGATGCTTCAACGCTCCAGGGCCTGGACCGGGCCATGCCGGCAGGGGGTTCACCGGAGGCGGACTGGCTCGCATTGGAGCAGCGATGGAAGGCCGGCCGCGAAGGGGAACGCGCGCTGGCGGAGTGGTTCTCGCGCGAGCTGCTTTCATTCGTGGCGGTGTGCCAGCAGCCGGAGACCTTCTCGCAGCTGTTTGCGGGAGAGGTGAAGCGTCCGGACTTCCTGCTGTTGTTCGATGCGCTGGGGCTGATTGCGGTGGATGCGAAGAATCTCACGCCCAAGCAATGGAACGGGAGCTTGTCCTACACCCTGCCGCTGGACGACGAGGTCAAGCGGGCGGTGGCATTCGAGCGCATCTTCCGGATGCCGGTCTGGTATGCAATCAAGAACGGGGACGAGTGGCTGTGGATCAGTGCGCTCAAGGCGGTGGAAGTGGGCGTGCCACGGCAGAATCGCCGAACGGGAGCGAATTTTGTCGCAATTGATCGCTCGCATTTCGTGCCGGTCAGGACGGGCGCGGACCTTGCGGGTCTTTATGGCCAACGGATGACGTCATACAGCAAGGTTGCGTTGTTGGTGGAGTAGCTGGGGCAGGCGTTGCATCAGAATCAAGGGCATTTCACATTGCCCGCAAAGGAGGAGTTGCGTATGGATTGCGCTGTAAGTTCGCGTCGCGTGCGGATGTGTCGTGCGTTCGCACTGATGCTCTGCGTGGTGGCATGGCTGTTGCCTGCATGGGGAATGGCCCACGCGGCGCTGCCCCGGGAGCAGGCGGCCCTGGCCGCTGCCAGTGATGGAAATGGTCAGGACGAGTGTGATTGCGCCTACGAGCGCATCGGTCCCAAGGTTGATATCGGATTGGTTGCAATGATCACATTCGGCCTGATCGGCGTGCTGTTCGCGATGTCACGTGAATGGGGGACGTCTTCCCTGCGCTGGACCTGCCGCAGTTCGGCACTGCTGACATGCATCGCCGGAATAGCGCTGCTGTGGTGGGCCGGCAGCATCATCTATCTCGGCTACAACCCGCGACGCGCCGATGCCAGCGGGCTCGGCACGCACTGGCTGGACATCCTGCTGGGCACCTCGCCGAAATGGATCGTGGCGCTGGTCCTGATGGGAGTTGCCTGGCCGTTGTGGCGCAGGGGAGAGGCCGGGCCCCGCTGAGCAACAAGCGGGGTGGATGAGCAGTCCTCAATCGAAGCGCCAGCGCACGCCCGCGTAGATGCCCCGGCCTTCGCCCGGCGTCGAGCGGGCAATGTCTTTCCCCGCATCGTCGTAGCCCGGCGTAACGGTGGCGGCGTAATGGCGGTTGCCGAGGTTGCGCACCTCGGCCCAGGCCTGCCAGCGGCCATCGGGTGCGTCGAAGCCGATGCGGCTGCCGAAGATCACGTGGCTGTCAGCCCAGTAGCTGTTGGCATAGTCCACGGCAATGCGTGAGGCGTATTCGGTATTGAGCGTGGCGTACAGGCCGGATGCATGATCGAAGCGCAGCTCGGCCTGGTAGGCGTGGCGCGGCAGGCCGGGCAGGCGGTTGCTGCCGAAACGCGCGTCGTGGCGGTAGCGGAAATCGCCGAAGGTGTAGGCTTGGCGTAGCGACAGGCGGCCCGGGGCAGCCTGCCACAGCGTGCTGTCCAACCCGGCTTCGACGCCGCGGTGAACCGTGGGGCTGGCGTTGTTCTCGGCGATGAACAGGTTCGGCACCGGTTGCAGTTCGACGCTCAGCAGTTCGTGGTTCACGTGTGCGTAGTAGCCGGTCAGTTCCCAGCGACCCAGCGCCGCGTCGCCGCGCGCGCCCAGTTCCAGCGTGGTGGCAGTCTGGTTCTGCATGGGTACCGGCGCTCGCTGTCGGCCGGTGGACGGTCCATTGCCCGGCCCGAAATACTGGTTCGAGCCCCAGATCATCGACCACGGATGCGGCGCCTCAACCGAGCGGCTGAGGTTACCGAACCACTGCGTCTGCGCGCTGTGCTGCCAGGTGAAACCCAGTCGCGGCGCGTAGTCCCAGTCGTGGTCGCGCAGCCGGCCGCCGCTGCTCGGCCAGGTCACCTGCACATCGCGGCGGGTATTGATCAGTGCCAGCCCGGTCTGCATGCGCAGGCGGTCATTGAAGGTGAGGGTATTGCCGACGTGCAGCGTGCCGTCGGTGCCGTGGTGGCGGAAGTCACGCGTGCGCGTACCGGCGGCATAGCCGTTGCTGGCAAAGCGCAGCGATTCGCGCACATCGGCGTCCAGATCGTGGGTGACGCGCAGGCCGACCGTGGTTTCGCTGTCCAGGCCGAACAGCCGGTGGCGGCGGCGATAGTCCAGCGTGGCGTTGAGGTTGGCGTAGTCCAGCTGCTGGCGGTACAGGCTCTCGTTCAGGTCCATCGGGTACTTGTGATAGACCAGCCCGGCCTGCAACGAGGAATCGTCATCGATGTGCAGCGTGGTGACATTGCCCAGCCAGGTGCTGCCCGGCTGCGGGCGGCGCGCATCGATGGCCAGGTTGGCTGGATTGGCCGCACGCGGATCGTTGCGGATCTGATCGCGGGTCAGGCGACCGGGCGTTTCATGATTGGTCTCGCGATAGCGCACGAAGAAACGCGTCTGCAGGTCGGGCGTGATTTGCCAGCCGATGTTGGCCATCGCGCCCTTGCCGTCGCCGCGCGCATGGCGCTGATAGCCGTCGAATTCGGTATCGGTGTAGGCCAGGAAGTAGTCGACATCACCACTGACGCCGCCCCAGCTGATGCCGCGCTTCTGGTAGCCGCGGCTGCCGGCTTCGTAGTGCAGCTGCACGCCGGCCGAATCACGGCCGCTGCGGCTGGCGTAGTCGATGGCCCCACCCAGCGCGAGCGCGCCGCGCTCGAAGCCGTTGGCGCCGCGCAGGACTTCCACGCGCGACAACCACAGCGGTTCCAGCAGCTCGTAGGGCGTGCCGCCCGGGCCGGTCAGCGGCAGGCCGTCGATCGACACCGCAATGCCTGAGGCATGCGCGCCCGGGCCCCGGTTGATGCCCGAGCCACGGATCGAGATCTTGGTGCCTTCGTTGCCCGGCGACTGCGCGCTGATGCCCGGCTGGTAGGCCAGCACATCCGCACTGGTGGACAGTCGGCTGTCGGCCTTGGCCACGTCGATGACGTTGCTGGCGCCGGGTACGCGCTTCAGCGTCTCGCGCGCCTGCGCGCTGGCATCGGCTGCGGTGACCTGCACGGCGTCGAGGGTGGTGGCCTGCGGTGCGGCAGTGGCAGTGGAAGCGAGGCCGAGGGAAACCGCCACGGACAGCAGCGACGGGGCAGAGCGGTACGGCGGGAGCGACATGTGGAAACGCTGTAAACCAATAAATTGGCGCGCAAGTTAACAGGTTGGCGACGCCGCGTCACCCATCCAGGGCGTATGGGGCGGTCCGCAGCGTCCCTGTAGAGCCGAGCCGATGCTCGGCTGCGTTCGGATCAGGCGTCGTGCATCCCGAAGCACAGAGCCGAGCTTGGCTCGGCTACCGGTGCCCTACGGTGGTGCCGGCCGCTGGCCGGCAACCCCCTATCAGCCAAGAATCCCCGGCAGATCCAGCCCCTTCTCCTTCGCGCAGTCGATCGCGATTTCATAGCCCGCGTCTGCATGGCGCATCACGCCGGTGGCCGGGTCGTTCCACAGCACGCGACCGATGCGCTTCGCCGCCGCCTCTGTGCCGTCACAGACGATCACCATGCCGGCGTGTTGCGAAAAGCCCATGCCGACGCCACCGCCATGGTGCAGCGACACCCAGGTTGCGCCGCTGGCAGTGTTGAGCAGGGCGTTCAGCAGCGGCCAGTCGGAAACCGCATCGGAACCATCGGCCATCGCTTCGGTTTCGCGGTTCGGCGAAGCGACGCTGCCACTGTCCAGGTGGTCACGGCCGATCACCACCGGCGCCTTCAGTTCGCCGTTGGCGACCATCTCGTTGAACGCCAGGCCGAGTCGATCACGATCACCCAGGCCCACCCAGCAGATGCGTGCCGGCAGGCCCTGGAACTTGATCTTCTCGGCGGCCATGTCCAGCCAGCGGTGCAGGTGCGGATTGTCCGGAATCAGTTCCTTCACCTTGGCGTCAGTCCTGGCGATGTCTTCCGGGTCGCCGCTCAGTGCCGCCCAGCGGAACGGGCCGATGCCACGGCAGAACAGCGGACGGATGTACGCCGGCACGAAGCCCGGGAAGTCGAAGGCATTGGCCACGCCTTCCTCCAGTGCCATCTGCCGCAGGTTGTTGCCGTAGTCCACGGTCGGTACGCCCAGCGCGTGGAAGCCGAGCATGGCGCGGATGTGGTTGGCCATCGAGGCACGCGCGGCCTTCTCCACTTCCTTGGGGGCAGAAACCCGCTTCTCGTCCCACTGTTCGACCGTCCAGCCCTGCGGCAGGTAGCCGTTCACCGGGTCGTGCGCCGAGGTCTGGTCGGTCAGCAGGTCGGGCTTCACGCCGCGCTTGAGCAGTTCGGCCAGCACATCGGCCACGTTGCCGAGCAGGCCCACCGACTTCGGGGTACCGGCCTTGCAGGATTCGTCGATCAGGCGCAGTGCTTCGTCGAGGTTGTCGGTCCAGGTATCCAGGTAACCGGTGCGCAGGCGCATGTCGATGCTGCTCTTGCGGCATTCGACGGCGAGGCAGGAGGCGCCGGCCATCACTGCGGCCAGCGGCTGTGCGCCACCCATGCCGCCGAGGCCGCCGGTGAACAGCCACTTGCCGGTCAGGTCGCCACCGAAATGCTGGCGGCCCATTTCCACGAAGGTCTCGTAGGTACCCTGCACGATGCCCTGAGCGCCGATGTAGATCCAGCTGCCGGCGGTCATCTGGCCGTACATGGCCAGGCCCTTCCTGTCCAGCTCGTTGAAGTGGTCCCAGTTGGCCCAGCGCGGCACCAGGTTGGAGTTGGCGATCAGCACGCGCGGTGCATCGGCATGGGTGCGGAACACGCCCACCGGCTTGCCCGACTGCACCAGCAGGGTCTGGTCATCGTCCAGGCGCTTGAGCGTTTCGACGATGGCATCGAAGCTCTCCCAGTCGCGCGCGGCGCGGCCGATGCCGCCGTACACCACCAGTTCCTGGGGGCGCTCGGCCACGTCCGGGTGCAGGTTGTTCATCAGCATGCGCAGCGGCGCTTCGGTCAGCCAGCTCTTGGCGTTGAGCGTGGTGCCGGTCGGCGCGGCGAGGGTGCGGGACGGGTCGTTGCGGGTCATGCGGCGCTCCGGTTCGTAGCAAATTCAAGGCAGGCGTTGAGTACCTGCGCCAGGGTGTGGCGCAGCGGTGCGGCGTGGCCGGGGTCGAGCGGGGTGGGCCAGCTGTGCTCGTCCACCTGGTCGGGCAGGGGTTCGTGCATGTAGCCGCGGCAGGCCAGCTCCATCTGCAGGCTGTGTACGCCGCCAGCAATGTTGCTGTAGTGGCGGGTGATCCAGCCGCCCTTGAAGCGGCCGTTGCGCACTTGGCTCATGCCACTGAGCGCGAGCAGGTTCTCCACCACATCGCTCAGCGCGTTGTCGCAGGAGGTGTCCGGCGCACCGGATGGACCGGCGGTGCCAAGGTTGAACTGCGGCAGTTCACCCTCGAACAGGTGCGGGATATGCGAGCGGATCGAGTGTGCGTCGTACACCACCACGGTGCCATGGCGCGCACGCAGACGCGCGATCTGCGCAGCCAAGGCATCGTGGTAGGGCAGGAAATACGTGTCGCGGCGACGCGCGATCTCCGCGTCGTCCGGTTCGCGCCCGGCGTGGTACAGCGGCTGGTTGTCGAACGTGGTCAGCGGGCACAGGCCGGTGGTGTTCTGGCCCGGGTACAGCGACACGCCACTGGGATCACGGTTGAGATCGATCACCGAACGCGAGATCGCCGAGCGCACCGTGGTCGCGCCCATGCCGCGCACGAAGTCGTACAGCTCGTGCACCCACCAGTCGGCGTCGCGACGGGCCAGCCATGGCGAGTGGTAGTCGCCGATCAGGTCGTGCGGCAGCTCGCTGCCGGTATGCGGGAAGCTGACGATGAGCGGGGCATCACCCTCGTGCACCGTCAGCCATTCGGGAAGGATCGTCATGCCTGCGGTTCCACAGTCGGCAACAGATCGGACAAACCCTGTGCCAGCGCGCCGCTGCGCACCAGGTTCGTGGCGGTCACCATGTCCGGATGGAAATAGCGGTCTTCTTCCAGCGTCGGCACCTGCGCACGCAGCGTGGCGCGCACGCTTTCCAAGGCGGCGCTGGAGCGCAGCGGGGCGTGGAAGTCGCAGCCCTGCGCGGCGGCCAGCAGCTCGATGCCGATCACATTGGCGGCGTTCTCGGCCATCTGCATCAGCCGGCGTGCGCCGTGCGCGGCCATCGACACGTGGTCTTCCTGGTTGGCCGAGGTCGGGATCGAATCAACGCTGGCCGGGTAGGCGCGCTGCTTGTTTTCCGAGACCAGCGCAGCCGCGGTCACCTGCGGAATCATGAAGCCGGAATTCAGGCCCGGGCGCGGGGTCAGGAACGCCGGCAGGCCGGACAGCGCCGGGTCGACCAGCATCGCCAGGCGGCGCTCGCTGATCGAGCCGATCTCGCACACCGCCATCGCCAGCATGTCGGCGGCGAAGGCCACCGGCTCGGCGTGGAAATTGCCGCCGGACAGTGCTTCGCCGGTATCGGTGAATACCAGCGGATTGTCGGACACGCCATTGGCCTCGATTTCCAGCGTGGTAGCGGCCTGGCGCAGGATGTCCAGCGCCGCGCCCATCACCTGCGGCTGGCAGCGCAGGCAGTACGGGTCCTGCACGCGCACATCGTTGTCGCGGTGCGATTCACGGATGTCCGAGCCCTGCATCAGCGCGCGCAACGTGGCGGCGGTGGCGATCTGCCCGCGCTGGCCGCGGATGGCATGGATGCGGGGGTCGAACGGCGTATCGGAGCCCTTGGCCGCTTCCACCGACAGTGCGCCGGTGACCAGCGCGGCCTGGAACACGGTCTCGATCTCGAACAGGCCCGCCAGCGCATAGGCAGTGGAGAACTGGGTGCCGTTGAGCAGGGCCAGGCCTTCCTTCGCGCCCAGTTCGATCGGCTGCAGGCCGGCACGTGCGAGTGCCTCTGCGGCCGGCAGGCGCTCATCGCCGATGAAGGCTTCGCCCACGCCCAGCATCACGCTGGCCAGGTGCGAGAGCGGTGCCAGGTCACCCGAGGCACCTACCGAGCCCTGCGCGGGCACTACCGGCAGCACGCCCTTGGCCAGCATCGCTTCGAGCAAAAGCAGCGTTTCCTCGCGGATGCCTGAAGCCCCCTGGGCGAGACTGACCAGCTTGAGTGCCATCATCAGGCGCACCACGCTGGCCGGCATCGGCTCGCCCACGCCGGCGGCGTGCGAAAGGACGATGTTCTGTTGCAGGGTGGCCAGGTCCTCACGCTCGATGCGCACGCTGGCCAGCTTGCCGAAGCCGGTATTGATGCCATACACCGGCGCGCCCTTGGCGACGATTGCCGCGACGGCTGCGGCACTGGCGCGCACCACCGGCAACGCGGCCGGATCCAGTGCCAGCGGCGTACCGCGATAGACCTGCCGCCACTGGGCGAGAGTGACATGGCCGGGGCGAAGAACCAGGGTGTTGCTCATGTGTTGCTCCAGGAGGCAGGCAGGTCGGGCTGCCCGCGCACCACGCGCGCGTGCAGCGGGTTGAATCCAATGCGGTAGACCAGGTCGGCGGGTGCGTCGATGTCCCAGATCGCCAGGTCGCAATCCATGCCCGCGGCCAGGCGGCCGATGCGCCCGCCATGGCCCAGTGCGCGCGCCGCTTCACGGGTGAAGCCGGCGATGCACTCGTCCACGGTCAGGCGGAACAGGGTGGCGCCCATGTTCATCGCCAGCAACGGGCTGGTCAGCGGCGAAGTGCCGGGGTTGCTGTCTGTGGCCAGCGCCAGCGGCACGCCGGCCGCACGCAGCGCGGCGATCGGCGGCAGGGTGGTATCGCGGGTGAAATAGAAGGCACCGGGCAGCAGTACCGCGACGGTGCCGGCGGCGGCCATCGCGGTGATGCCTGCATCATCCAGGTGTTCGATGTGGTCGGCCGACAGTGCGCCGAAGCCGGCGGCCAGTTCGGCGCCGTGCTGGTTGCTCAGCTGCTCGGCGTGGATCTTCACTGCCAGCCCATTGGCATGCGCTGCTTCGAAGACCTGCCGCGCCTGCGCCGGCGAGAAAGCGATGTTCTCGCAGAATACGTCCACCGCTTCGGCCAGGCCTTCGGCGGCGATGGCCGGAATCATCACCTTGCACACCTCATCGGTGTATTCCTGCGCTTCGCGGCCTGGCGGAATCGCGTGCGCGCCAAGGAAAGTGGTCACCACGTTGACCCGGCATTCCTCGCCCAATGCACGTGCCACCTGCAACTGCTTGCGCTCGTCCTGCAGGGTCAGGCCGTAGCCGGACTTGATCTCGATCGTGGTCACGCCTTCGGCACGCATCGCCAGCAGGCGCGGCCTGCTTTCGCTGGCCAGCTGTTCCGGGGTGGCAGCACGGGTGGCACGCACGGTGGAGACGATGCCGCCGCCGGCGCGGGCGATTTCGGCATAGCTGACGCCCTGCAGGCGCTGTTCGAATTCGTTGGCGCGGTTGCCGGCGTAGACCAGGTGGGTGTGGCAGTCGATCAGGCCGGGCGAGATCCAGCGACCTTCACCGTCGATGCGGGTGGTCGGCCGCAGGTGTGCGTCGCTGCCGGCAATGCCGACATGCACGATGCGGCCGTCGGCGCAGGCCAGCACGCCATCGCGGATGACGCCCAGCCCTTCGCCTTCGAGGGTGATCAGGTGGACGTTGGACCAGAGGGTATCGACGTGCATGGCATCCACAACGCGGCTGTGCTTATATGTCTATACAATATAGGCGTCCATTTCGGGTTGTCCAGCCATGTCCGATTCGCGTTCCCCGCACTGTTTCCATGCCGCCCACGCCCTGCTGGCCGACGGGTGGGCCCGTGATGTCCGCCTGCAGGTGCAGGACGGCCGCATCTCGGCGATCAGCACGGGGCAGGGCACCCAGTACGGCGATACCCGGGTAGGCATCCTGGTGCCGGGCCTGCCCAACCTGCACAGCCACGCCTTCCAGCGCGGCATGGCCGGCCTGACCGAGATCGGCGGCGGCGACGGTGACAGCTTCTGGAGCTGGCGCGAGCTGATGTATCGCTTCCTGGCCCATCTGCGCCCGGACGCGGTGCAGGCCATCGCCGCCCAGGCCTACATGGAAATGCTGGAAAGCGGCTTCACCCGCGTCGGCGAATTCCATTACCTGCATCACGACGCGGACGGCCATGCGTATGCCAACCGTGCCGAAATGAGTGCGCGCATCGCGGCCGCGGCCGACCAGACCGGCATCGGCCTGACCCTGCTGCCGGTGTTCTATGCACATGCCGATTTTGGGGGCGCGCCGCCGAATCCTGCGCAGCGCCGCCTGATCCACGACGTGGACGGCTTCGCGCAGCTGCTGGACGCAGCGAAGCCGGCGTTGGCCGCGCTGCCCGACGCGGTGCTCGGCATCGCACCACACAGCCTGCGTGCGGTCACCGGCGAGGAATTGAGTGCATTGCTGCCACTTGCCGACGGCCCGGTGCACATCCATATCGCCGAGCAGGTGCGCGAAGTCGAGGCCTGCCTGGCCTGGAGCGGCCAGCGCCCGGTGCAGTGGTTGTACAGCCATGCGCCGGTGGACGCGCGCTGGTGCCTGGTACATGCCACCCACATCACCGATGACGAGCGCGCGGCCATCGTGGCCAGCCAGGCCGTGGCCGGCCTGTGCCCGATCACCGAAGCCAACCTGGGCGACGGCCTGTTCCCGATGCAGGCGTTCGCACGCGAGGGTGGACGCTTCGGTGTCGGCTCCGATTCAAATGTGCTGATCGATGCGGCCGAAGAGCTGCGCCTGCTCGAATACGGACAGCGCCTGGCCCTGCGCGGGCGCAATGTACTGGCGCCGGACGCCACCCGCAGCACCGGCCGCTTCCTGTTTGAAGGTGCCCTGCAGGGTGGCGCACAGGCCCTGGGCGTGGCCGCCGGCCTGCAGGTCGGCGCCAGTGCCGATCTGGTCGAGCTGGATGCCGCGCACCCTGCGCTGCAGGCGCGGCAGGACGACGCATGGCTTGACAGCTGGGTGTTCGCCGCACGTAATGGCGCGCTGCGATCGGTCTGGCGACATGGCCGCCAATGCGTGGCCGAAGGCCGCCACCTGCAGCGCGAGGCGATCACCACCGCCTTCGCCGCCGCCCTGAAAGGCGTGCTGGGCTGATCGCCTCCCGCCACCGAGACCGATCACGTGAAGGCCAGCAAGTCCGCCACGCTCAACCAGCGCATCCGCAGCGATCTGGAAAGCCGCATCCTCAGCGGAGAGTGGGCGCCGGGCTTCCGCATACCGTACGAACACGAGCTGATGGAGCAGTATGGCTGCTCGCGGATGACGGTGAACAAGGTGCTGACGGCGCTGGCCGAGAGCGGCATGATCGAGCGCCGCCGTCGCGCCGGTTCGTTCGTGGCGCGGCAGCCGCCGCACCTGGAGCAGGTGGCGCTGGAGATCCCCGACATCGCGCTGGAGGTCGCCTCGCGCGGTCACCAGTACGCCTATCGCCTGCTGAAGCGGGAGCTGCGCCTGGCTGACGGCGGCAATGCCGGCGAAGTGGCGTTGGCAGGCCAGCAGCAGCTGCTGGCCATGCGCTGCCTGCATCTGGCCGACGGCCGCCCGCTGGCGCTGGAGCATCGCCTGATCAGTCCTGCTGGCGTGCCGGAGGTGCTGGAGGTCGATTTCAGCACCACCGCGCCGGGCAGCTGGCTGCTGCAGAACGTGTCGTGGACCCGCGCCCAGCACCGCATCAGCGCCTGGGGCGCGGACACTGCGACCGCCAGCCTGCTGGACGTGAAGCCCGGCACCGCCTGCCTGGTGATCGAGCGACTGACCTGGCGCGGCGAACAGCCCATCACCCGCGTGCGCCAGGTGTTCCTTGGCGACGCCTGGGACCTGGTCGCGCGGTTCGCGCCCGGGGCGCGGTAGGGGCTCCATCCACGCATGGCGTGGATCTACCAAGGGGTTCGCGCGATTGGCCTGAGCAGGGCCATGTAGAGCCGAGCCCATGCTCGGCTGCCGTTCGCGCGATGCGCGATGAGCCGAGCGTGGCTCGACTCTACAGCGGCATCCACGCATGGCGTGGCTCTACCAGAAGGGGCCACGCCATGCGTGGATGCTGCCTCATCAATACGTGGCGCACTGCCGCCAGCGCACCGGCTCATCCATGCCGGGGCGGGCGTTGAGCTGGATGCGTACGTTGCGCAGGGCGGGGTAGCGCAGCACTTCCTCGCAGACCAGCGGCCACACGGCCTCCAGTTCACCGGTGCGGTTGATCGCCAGCGTCTGCCGGGTCAGCCAGACGCCGCTGGCGATGCCAGGCTTGCCGGCCAGTGCCCGGGCCAGGTCGGACTGGAAGCGCTCCAGTGCGGCCGTATCCGGATCGGGGTTGCTGCGCGGATCGAGTGCGGGCGTTCCGCGCGCGGGCGCCGGGGCCGGTGGCGTGGCGGCAGGGGCTGGTCCGGGCGTCGGTCGTGCAGCCGGCGCCTGTGCAACGGGCGCGGCTGTCGCCGGTACCGGTGCGTCGGACAGCGCCTCCTCCACATGCAGGCCCTGCAGGCCCAGCCCCACCAGCAGGCCCAGCGTCGCCGATCCCAGGGCGGCGATGGCGATGCGGCGCAGCGCCTCATGACGGGCACCCGTGCGCACGCGGGTTTCGATGTCGCCCGGCAGGTAGGGCTGCAGCAGCGGCCACAGGCGCGGTCCGTCGAGGACTTCCACGGCCTGCTTTTCAGCGGCAGTGCGGCCATCGCGTTCGATCCGGCCTTCGGTCAGCAGCACGCCCCCGCGGGCGCCGGCCAGGCGGGCAGCCGCGCCCAGTTCGTTCACCGCTGCAGTGCCGATGCGGTAGGCCAGGCCGTGCTTGCACGAAACCAGCCACGTATTGGGGCCATCACTGAGCAGGAAGTCACTGCTCGGCTCGCGGGATTCTTCCGCGGGGTCGTTCAACTCCCGCAGGCCGCGCTGTTCGCGCAACATCCGCTTGATCAGCACCGAGAATTCGCGCCAGTGCATGCCGGCCAGGGCCTGCAGGCCCAGTTGCATCTCCTTCTGCCGCCGCTTGATCCACCACAGATAGAGAACGGCCAGGGAACAGGTAAGCAGGGCCGACAACAGGGCCAGGATCCAGGGAAGCATGCAGGAGTAGGGCGGAAGGGGCGAAAGCGGAAGACGACAGTGTAAAGGTCGCAGTGCCCGACCGGGTCAGGATGTTCCTGACAGGAAGCGTGATGCAGCGCGCAGATCGACGCACGCCGGGCACGAAAAACCCGCCAATCCTGAAGCCGTGAGGGGAGGGAACAAACGGCAGCCGAAGCGATTGGCGGGTTGCTCGCGATTGTCAATCAAAATTTATTGCATTGCAACATCGATCGCTCAGGGCAGGCTGTCCGGCGACTGGTGGCTGCCCGGGGCCGGCGCGTCGGTGCCCGAGGCTGCACGATGCTCCAGCCTGGCCAGGCGCGCCTGCAGCGCGTCAATGCGGGCTTCCAGCGCAGTCACTTCGTCGGCGGTGGGCACATGCAGGCGCTTGAGCACCCCCTGCACCTGGTCGTCGAAGGCTCTCTCGACCTTGTTCCAGGTGCCGGAGGCCTTTTCGCGGGCTTCATCCAGCGACGATTCCACATTGTCGCGCCAGCCGGGGCCCTGTTCGGCGCTGCGTTCGCGGCGGCGGGCTTCCCAGGCTTCGCCTTCCTTCACCAGGCCGTCGAAGAAGCGGCTGCCTTCGGCCTGGGCCCGGCCGAGCGCGCCCAGGCCAGCCAGCCAGACCTGCTGTGCCGAATCACTCAGCTTGCGCGAAAAGCGCTCGGCCTGGTCACCGAAAGAGGGCTCGTCGTCGCGGCGGTCGTCATTGTCGTAGCGGTTCATCGCACTTCCCATGGCAGTTGGGCCTGCCCCGAGAGTAGCGCGCGATGGCGTTGCACCGTCGTGACGGTGGGGCCCGGGGTTCAGCCCAGCTTTTCCTTCAGCACGCGCTGGATCTCACCTTCAACCATGCCCTTCATCGCCGACAGCAGGAAACCCAGCTTGGCGGTGACCCGCACCGCACCCGGCTGCAGTTCGATTGCGCCATCCACGCCGCTGCCGGAGAAGTTCAGCACGTCAGCGGTCCAAGAAGACGCCAGGCCGAAGCGCTCGGACAACTTGGCGGCGACCTGTTCGATCGCGGCGCGCGCCTGCGCGTCGGGCAGGGCGTGGGCGTGGCGGACATCGATGGTGGACATGCAGGCTCCTGGCACGGGCGGGGATGAACAACGAGGGCGAGCATTGTGCGCATCGAAGGCCTTCGCGCCAAGCGCTCATCGAGGGTTCTTCTTCGTTGGCGGCCAACCTGCTAGGCTGCGCCGCGTGCAGAACCTGCTTGTTCACTTCAGCCAACAACAACAGCCCGACCAGCCGCTGCGGCCCGGGGTGCAGCGCATCGTGCGCCAGGCCAACGGCAGCGTACGGCTCGGGGATGTCGGCAATGGCGCCCTGCTGCTGGCCCAGTTCTGCATGGATGATCGTGGCCTCTGGCTGCAGGCCGGCAACGGCATCCGTGGCATCCACGTGAATGGTCGACCCGTGCGGCGCATGGCCCTGCTGCGTGCGGGCGATGCGGTCTACGTCGATGGCGTGGAGATGGTCCTGCAGGGCGAAGTCGAGAGCCTGCTGCAGGCGCCTGCACCCATCAAGGACGACGGCACCGATGAGCAGCAGCGCCTGCTGCGCGGCGTCGGCGGCCTGCACCATGGCCGCAGTTTCACCCTGTCGCGGCCCCGTCTGATCGGCCGCAGCAGCGAGGCCGACATTGCCATCGACGATCCGGCATTCGCCGAACAGCACGCCCGCGTGGAAGTGCACGGTGAACGGGTACTGCTGCGTGACCTGGGCAGTGCCGATGGTACCCGGGTCAACGGCGTGGCCGTGCGCCACTGCTGGCTGCAGGCTGGCGACCAGGTGGTTTTCGATGGCCAGCACCGTTTCGTGCTGGAGGTGCCCCATGATCCGCGCCGTCGGTCGCAGCCGACCGAAGACGAAACCGGCCAGGACGCCGAGCAGGCGCCGGTACTGCCGAGCGCGCCACGCAGGGTCCGGCGCTGGCCATGGTTGCTGGCGAGTGCCCTGCTGTTGGCCGCCCTGCTCAGCCTGCTGCTCTGGTTCGGCGCGCGCTGACCTGATTCCGCTGGATCCGCCCCGGAAGGTGCCGACCTTGGGCGGCACGTTCCTTCGGTGGGCATGACGCCTGACGGCGTATGCCGACCAAGGTCGGCGACTACCAGGGCCATGCCGGCGGTCGATGGATTCCAATGAAACCAAATTTCCCTTGCGCGACAAAGCCGCAAGGCTGGTGCACTGCGGCATACTAGGGGTCTTGCCCCACAGGTGTGACATGACGCGCGCGTTCAACTTCAGTGCCGGCCCTGCAACCTTGCCGGAATCGGTCCTGCGCCAGGCGCAGGCGGAAATGCTGGACTGGCACGGGTCCGGCGCCTCGATCGTGGAAATGAGCCATCGCGGCGCGGAATTCATGTCCGTGGCCGCCGAAGCCGAAGCCGACCTGCGTCGCCTGCTCGACATCCCCGACGACTATGCGGTGCTGTTCCTGTCCGGTGGCGCCACCACCCAGCAGGCGCTGATCCCGCTCAACTTCGCCGCCCCGGGCCAGCGTGCCGACTACGTGGTCACTGGCCACTGGGGCAAGACGGCGGTCAAGCAGGCCGGTGTCTACGTGGACGTCAACATCGCCGCCAGCAGCGAGGCCGATGGTTACCGCACGCTGCCGCCGCGCGCCGATTGGCGGCTCTCAGCTGATGCCGCCTACGTGCACATCACCGCCAACGAGACCATCCACGGCGTCGAGTTCCGTGATGTACCTGACACCGGCAACGTCCCGCTGGTCGCCGATTTCAGCTCGTCCATCGCCAGCGAGCCACTGGACGTGCGCCGCTATGGCGTGATCTATGCCGGTGCGCAGAAGAACCTGGGCCCGGTCGGCATCGCGGTGATGATCATCCGCCGCGACCTGCTCGAGCGCAGCGGCCAGCCGCGAGCGGACATCTTCGATTACCGCTCGCATGCCGCCCGCGATTCGATGCTCAACACGCCGCCGACCTGGAACTGGTACCTGGCCGGCCTGGTGTTCAAGTGGATGCTGGCCGAAGGTGGCGTGGCCGAATTTGCCAGGCGCAATGCGGCCAAGGCCGCACTGGTGTACGGCGCCATCGATGGTTCCGGCGGCTTCTACCGCAACGAAGTCGCGCACGCGGCGCGTTCGCGGATGAACATTCCGTTCTTCCTGCCCGATGCCGATCTTGATGCGCGCTTCGTCGCCGAAGCCAGGGCCGCCGGCCTGCTGGCGCTGAAGGGCCACAAGGTGGTCGGGGGCATCCGGGCCTCGCTGTACAACGCCATGCCGCTGGCCGGGGCCGAGGCGCTGGTCGCCTTCATGGCCGACTTCCAGCAGCGGCACGGTTGAGCAATGAACGGTGCGCACCGCAGGGTGCGCGCCCCGCAACAGGGAATTCCGATGGCAAGCAGCAAATCCAGCAAGAAGGCGCCGAAGAAGGCCGATCCGGCCAAGGACAGCGCGCCCGCCAAGGCAAAGGGCAAGAGCACGTCCAAGGCCGCGTCGACCCCGGCGCCCACCCTGGCGCCGCTGGCGCTGGCCGATGTGCGCGCGAAGATCGACCAGATCGACCGTGACATCCAGAGCCTGATTGCCGAGCGCGCGCGCTTCGCCCACCAGGTCGGCAAGGCCAAGGGCAAGCTCGCCGCTGCCGTCGACTATTACCGCCCCGAGCGCGAGGCGCAGGTGCTGCGCATGGTGGTGGACCGCAACGAGGGCCCGCTCAGCGATGAGTTGCTGGTGCACGTCTACCGCGAGATCATGTCGGCCTGCCTGGCCCAGCAGGAGCCATTGAAGATCGGCTATCTCGGCCCGGAAGGCACCTTCAGCCAGCAGGCCGTGCTCAAGCACTTCGGCCGCTCGGCGCTGGGCCTGCCAATGGCCAGCATCGAGGAAGTGTTCCAGGAAGTGGAAGCGGGCAACGCCGATTTCGGCGTGGTGCCGGTGGAAAACTCGGGGCAGGGCACCATCCAGATCACCCTGGACATGTTCCTGACCTCCAACCTGAAGATCTGCGGCGAAGTGGAACTGCGCGTGCAGCAGTACCTGATGTCGCGCAGCGGCCGCATCGAGGACATCGAGCGGATCTACGCACACCCGCAGTCGTTCATGCAGACCTCGGCGTGGCTGCGCGCCAACCTGCCGAAGGCCGAGAAGATTCCGGTGTCGAGCAATGCCGAGGGCGCGCGTCGTGCACGCAATGCCGATGACGCGGCGGCCATCGGCGGCGAGAGCGCCGGCCATGTGTATGGCCTGAAAAAGGTGGTTACCAAGCCGATCCAGAACGATGCCGACAACACCACGCGCTTCCTGGTGGTGGGCCGCAACATCTTCCCGACCTCCGGCCACGACCGCACGTCGGTGCTGGTGTTCATCCATGACAAGCCCGGTGCGCTGTTCGACGTGCTCAGCCCGTTCGCCCGCCACGGCATCAGCATGAACCGCATCGAATCGCGGCCGTCGCACCACGGCAAGTGGGAATACGGCTTCTTCATCGACCTGGCCGGCCACATCGACGATGCGCCGATGCAGGCGGCGCTCGCCGAGCTGGAAGCGCATTCGGCGCAGATCAAGGTGCTGGGCTCCTACCCGGTGGCCGTGCCCTGATCGTCGCCGCGGTGGCCGCGGCCACCACTCCCTGGATGCACCGCCGGCGCTGCCGGCGTTTACGGAATGATCGAACGATGAGCAACGCGCAACACTGGATCGCCCGCAAGGGCCAGCCGCTGCAGGGCAGCCTGACCATTCCCGGCGACAAGTCGGTCTCGCACCGGTCGGTGATGTTCGCCGCGCTCGCCGATGGCACTTCGCATATCGAAGGCTTCCTGGAAGGCGAGGACACCCGGGCCACCGCGCGCATCTTCAGCCAGCTCGGCGTGCGCATTGAAACGCCCAGCCCTTCGCAGCGCGTCGTGCACGGCGTCGGCATCGACGGCCTGAAAGCGCCGGATGCACCGCTGGACTGCGGCAATGCCGGTACCGGCATGCGCCTGCTGGCGGGCCTGTTGGCAGGGCAGGCGTTCGACTGCACGCTGATCGGCGATGAATCGCTGTCCGGCCGCCCGATGCGCCGGGTCACCGGCCCGCTGTCGCAGATGGGCGCGAAGATCGACACCCAGGACGATGGCACGCCACCGTTGCGGGTGCATGGTGGCCAGTCGCTGCACGGCATCGACTTCGCCTCGCCGGTAGCCAGCGCGCAGGTCAAGTCGGCGGTGCTGCTGGCCGGGCTGTATGCGCAGGGCGAAACCTGCGTGACCGAACCCCATCCGACCCGCGACTACACAGAGCGCATGTTGTCGGCGTTCGGCGTGGACATCGAGTTCTCGCCGGGCAAGGCCCGCCTGCGCGGTGGGCAGCGCCTGCGCGCGACCGACATCGTGGTGCCGGCGGACTTCTCCTCGGCCGCGTTCTACCTGGTTGCCGCCAGCATCATTCCCGGTTCCGAGCTGCGCCTGAAGCAGGTTGGCCTGAATCCGCGTCGCACCGGCCTGCTGCACGCACTGCGCCTGATGGGCGCGGACATCACCGAAGAAAATCCGGCCGAGCAGGGCGGTGAACCGGTGGCCGATCTGGTGGTGCGCTACGCCCCGTTGAAGGGGGCACGCATTCCCGAAGCCCTGGTGCCGGACATGATCGACGAGTTCCCGGCGCTGTTCGTGGCCGCTGCGGCCGCCGAAGGCCAGACCGTGGTCAGCGGTGCTGCCGAGCTGCGGGTGAAGGAATCCGACCGTCTCGCTGCGATGGCCACCGGCCTGCGTGCGCTGGGCATGCAGGTGGACGAAACCGCAGACGGCGCCACCCTGCACGGCGGTGCTCGCCTGGGCAGCGGCACCATCGAAAGCCATGGCGATCACCGCATTGCCATGGCGTTCGCCATTGCCGGCCAGATCAGTGACGGCGAAGTACGCATCAACGACGTCGCCAACGTTGCCACATCGTTCCCGGACTTCGATGGTCTGGCCCGCAGCGCCGGGTTCAACTTGGCCTGACGGCCCCGCGTCCGCCGGGCGCTGCCCGGCGGATCGCGTTCTCCGGTAGGTGCCGGCCTTGGTCGGCACGTTTCTCCGCATAAAAGGGCGGAGGCCGAAGCCTCCGCCGAAACATCACGAACCCCTCGTCCGTGATCAACGCTGCGCGGTACGGAAATCCACCGGGACCCGCACCAGGCTTGCTACGGCGCGGCCCTCATGCATTGCCGGCTGGAATTTCCAGTCCTGTACGGTGCTGAGCACGGCACGGTCCAGATCGCGGCTGCGCTCGCCACTGCGCGAAACGATCGCTGCATGGGTCACGTTGCCGCGGGTGTCGACATTCAGGTTGGCAATCACGCTGCCCTGCACGCCGCTGCGCAGTGCGGCGGCGGGATAGGTGGGCATGCGGTTGCTGGACAGCGGGCGTGCTTCGCGATTGCGCACCACGGGCGCTGCCCTGTGCTGGCCGGACGCCGGCGCGGTCGGGCGCGCCGCCGGCGCTGCCGCATCCGCCAGCGGTGCCTGCTCGGGCGCCGGCAGCAGGCGTTCGCCCATCGGCGCCGGCGCCACGTCCTCCGGGTTGGAGTGGCGCAGCCACAGCAGCGCAGCGGCAAACATCGCGACGATCAGCGCGATCCACATCCAGGGCGACGCGGGCGTGTGCGGCTCGCGGGAGTCCTGCTGCAGATGTGGCGAATGAAGGTCATGGTGGGCGGTGGCGGTCATCGCAAACTCCTTCCGTCAATGGACGACGTGCCGAGTGTTGCCTGCGCCACGCGCCGGAAGTGTCAGCGTTGCGTCAACGCCTGTGGCAGGGTTCAGTTTGCCTGCCGGGATACGTTCAGTTACTGCGCCTTGAAGTCGAACGGAACTTCAATGCTGCCCGGAACGGGCTGGCCATTGTTCTGTGCCGGTGTGAAGCGCCAGCGGCGCACCGCCTCCATCGCGGCGCGGTCAAGGGCGCGGGATCCACTGCGCTGGACCAGCGTGGCGTTGTTCGGGTAGCCCGTGGCATCCACCTCCACGCGCACTACCACCGTGCCGGATTCACCCGCGCGGAGTGCGGCGGGGCGGTTTCCACCAGCTTCGGCGTTTCCTCCTCCACCGGTACCGGCTTGGCGTCCGGCATGTCGCTGGACCCGGCCGCAGCGGCCAGAGGCTCCGGCAACGGCTCCACCTCGGCGGTCGCCTGCGGGGTCTGCGCGGCCGGGTCGGCGCGGAAGAAGGCCTTGTCGCGGCCGGTCCACCAGACCAGCACGAACAGCAGCACGCCCACGCCGAAGGCGATGCCGGCGATCTTCAGGGCGTTGCGCGGGATATGCACGGTGAACGACTTGGCGGACGACGAGCGGGGTGCAGACATGGACCGGACCAGTACGGGGTGACCCGATTCTGCCATGGCGGGAATGAACCGGGCGGCAGAAATCCGTATAACAAGCGATAATCCCATCCCTGATACCCACCACGACGCCTGCCATGCTTGATCCAGCCCTGCTCCGCCACCAGCCCGCCGACCTCGCCGAACGCCTGCGCACCAGCCGCGGCTATGAGCTCGACGTGTCTGCCCTGGAGTCCCTGGAGGCGGATCGCAAGCGCATCCAGGTGCGGACCCAGGAGCTGCAGAGCCTGCGCAACAGCCGTTCCAAGGCCATCGGCCAGGCCAAGGCCAAGGGCGAGGACGTCACGGCCATCATGGCCGAGGTCGCGGCCTTCGCTGACGAGCTGAAGACTTCGGAAGTGGCGCTGGACGCGCTGCGCGAGAGGATCGAAGCGATCTCGATGGGCATCCCGAACCTTCCGGCCGACGATGTGCCGGCCGGCGTCGATGAGAACGACAACGTCGAGCAGTCGCGCTGGGGCACGCCGCGCCAGTTCGATTTCAAGGTGCTGGACCACGTCGAACTGGGCGCCCGCAACAAGTGGCTTGATGGCGAGACCGCGGCCAAGCTGTCCGGCTCGCGCTTCACCGTGCTGCGCGGTCCGCTGGCTCGCCTGCACCGCGCCTTGGCCCAGTTCATGCTCGACCTGCACAGCGGTGAGCACGAGTACCAGGAAACCAACGTGCCGGTGATCGTCAACGCGGACAGCCTGTACGGCACCGGCCAGTTGCCCAAGTTCGAAGAAGACATGTTCATCACCCAGCTGGGTGAGCAGAAGCGCTACCTGATTTCGACCTCGGAAATCTCGCTGACCAACATCGCCCGCGACGAGATCCTCGATGCTGACCGCCTGCCGGTGCGCATGACCGCCCACTCGCTGTGCTTCCGTTCGGAGGCCGGCAGCGGCGGACGTGACGTGCGCGGCATGATCCGCCAGCATCAGTTCGAGAAGGTCGAGCTGGTCTCGATCTGCCGCCCGGAAGACAGCGATGCCGAGCACCAGCGCATGACCCGCTGCGCCGAGGTGGTGCTGGAAAAGCTGGGCCTGCCGTATCGCAAGGTGCTGCTGTGTACCGGTGACATGGGCTTCTCGGCGGTGAAAACCTATGACCTGGAGGTCTGGCTGCCGTCGCAGGAGACCTACCGCGAGATCTCCTCGTGCTCGAACTGCGGTGACTTCCAGGCCCGCCGCATGCAGGCGCGCTGGCGCAACCCGGCCACCGGCAAGCCGGAGCTGGCGCATACGCTGAACGGCTCGGGTGTGGCGGTCGGCCGCGCCATGATCGCGGTGATGGAGAACTACCAGAATGCCGACGGCAGCATTACCGTGCCGGAGGTGCTGCGCCCGTACATGGGCGGCCTGGAAACCATCGCCTGACAACCGGCGCTCAGTGTCCTGTAGAGCCGAGCCTATGCTCGGCTGCTCCTGCCCATCGCGGGCCGCATTGTTTATCGGCGCTCCGCGCCGCCGCCCGAGCGTAGGCTCGGGCGCTACTGGGTTTCTGCTGCCCGCAGCTTCTCCAGCGGCACCCATCCCGATCCGCCGGTTTCCGGCATGCACCACGCCCAGCCATTGAGCGTGCGCAGCCCGCGTAGAGCCTGCCCGGGATCCACATCCAGCTCCCGCGCGCAGTAATCCTCCGTGGCAAACGCGCCACCCTGCGCATCGTGGCCGATCACCGGTGCCGGCACGAATCCGGGCTGCTGGCCTTCGGCCTCGCACAGGAACCAGTCGCCCCAGCCCTCCGGGCCTTCATAACGTTGACCCACCACCAGCGCCTGGCCACGGTGCAGGGTGATCGGGTGCGGGAAGTCGCTGCGGTGTGCGGTGGTCACGATGTAATCCATGACCCACTGTACTGCTTCCGCCGGGCCATGCCGGGGACAGGCGCCGGTCAACAGAAAACGGCCCCGCGAAGCGGGGCCGCCAGGGTGGGCCGGGAGGGGGAGGGGATCCCGGCCCGCGTTCGGCGCCCAGACGAGGAGAGAGGAGCGCCGGACGTTGGAACGGGTTACGCGGCGACCGCCTCTGCGGCTTCGTGCGACGGCAGTGCCGCCAGCGCGCCGGCAATGGCGTCTTCGCGGTGCTGCGGCGAGTAAGCGATGCCCTCGGCACGCACGAACTCGATGTCATTGATGCCCATGAAAGCGAACACCTGGCGCAGGAACGGCTCCTGGAAGTCGGCCGGCGAATCGGTGTAGATGCCGCCGCGGCTGCTGGCGACGATCACCCGCTTGCCACCGGCCAGGCCCACCGGGCCGTTCTCGGTGTACTTGAAGGTGCGCCCGGCCACTGCCACGCGATCGATCCAGGCCTTGAGGGTGGAGGGGATGCTGAAGTTGTACATCGGCGCGCCGATGACCACGATGTCGGCCTCCAGGAACTGTTGCATCACCTGTTCGGCATCGGTCGCCTCGGCGGCGTCGGTCCTGGCCAGCGAACTGCTGCGCAGGTGCGGTACCGGATTCGCGTCAAGATCGCGATAATCGACCTGCAGGCCGGCGATCTGGTCCGTAAAGCGGGCGACCACGGCAGCCGACAGCTGGCGGGACACGGAATTGTCGCCAAGCACGCTGGCGTCGAGATGCAGAAGCTTCATGGCAGTCACCTATGTTCTGGGGAAAAGGGCGGGTAGGTCCCGTCGACGGAGAGAACGATAGGTTGTTGCAAAGGCGGGATAAAGGTGATTGAATGCCACGTATTGTTCTAGATATGGAACTCGGGCATGCATGACCTGAATGATCTGTACTACTTCGCGATGGTGGTCGACCACGGCGGCTTCGCCGCCGCCGAGCGCGCCTTGGGGATTCCCAAGTCGCGCCTGAGCCGCCGCATCAGCCAGCTGGAAACCGACCTCGGCGTGCGCCTGCTGCAGCGCTCGACGCGGCGCTTTGCCGTCACCGATGTGGGCAACAGCGTGCACCGCCATGCGCAGACCATGCTGGCCGAAGCGCAGGCCGCGCGTGAGGTGGTGGACCGCCTCAGCGCCGAGCCGCGTGGCGTGGTACGCGCCAGCGTGCCGGTCTCGCTGGCGCAGATGCAGCTGCCCAAGCTGCTGCCCAAGTTCCTTGAGCAGTACCCGAAGGTGCGGCTGCAGTTGAACATCAGCAACCGCCGCGTGGACATCATCAACGAAGGCTACGACGTGGCGCTGCGCGTGCGTTCGCGCCTCGACGACGACGGCAGCCTGGTGATGCGCAGCTTCGGCCAGGTGCAGGAACTGCTGGTGGCCAGCCCGAAGTACCTGGACCGCGCCGGTCGTCCGAAGGAGCCGGAAGAACTGACCCAGCACGTCACCCTCAGCATCAGCGAGGACGAAGCGCGCCAGCGCTGGGAGCTGCATGGCCCGGAAGGCGAGGTACGGCGGGTGGACCTGCAGCCGCGCGTGGCCGGTTTCGACTTCCCGCTGCTGCAAAGCATGGTGAAGGACGGCTTCGGCATCACGATGCTGCCGGAAACGGTGTGCGCCGATGCGGTACGCAATGGCGAGCTGGAAGTGGTGCTGCCGGACTGGTCGCTGCCGCAGGGCGTATGCCATGCGGTGTTCGCCTCGCGCCGCGGCCTGTTGCCGGCGGTGCGGGTGTTCATCGACTTCCTGGCCGAGCACCTGCCGCCGCAGCTGGAGGCCTCGCGCCTGGATTGCGGTGGTGCCTGTGAAAAGGCCAAGGAGCGCATCAAGGCCAGCGCACTGGGTGCGTTGGCGGTCGATGCGGGTTGAGGCTGCAACGGTAGCGCCGGGCCGGGCCCGGCAGCGACAACGGTCTTGGGCAAATCGCCCGGCCGTGCGAGAATGCATGCCCGGCCAGCAGTGCCGGGCCGACACGGAGAGATGGCCGAGCGGTTTAAGGCACCGGTCTTGAAAACCGGCGAAGGGTCAAACCTTCCGTGGGTTCGAATCCCACTCTCTCCGCCAATCGTGCCTAACGCTTTGATTTTTTAACCAAAATCATCGGTTTGTGCGGGTTGGAAAGCAGCAAGCATGCAGAGGAAACACCGGGCATGCGCATCCCTCATCATTCGAGCCGGTCGTCTACTGGCCGCTGGTCGTTCGTCCAGCGTGTCCCTGTCAATCTTCTGGCCGTGCTCGATTGCCGGCTCATCAAACGGACTCTCAAGACCAAAGACCTCGCCCAGGCACACGTGCGTGCAGTCGTGCTTGGGGCGGGCTGCGTTCGGCTCTTCGCACGGTTGAAGGATCAACGCATGGACAAGCTGGGCAAGACAGATGCTGGCCTGCTCAATGCTTGCCTGGCGAGCGTCGGCTTCGGAGCTTCGCATCCGGTGAACCCGGTGCGGCCAGCCTCTGTGCCGGCCATCGGGACGATCACCCTCGGTAAGGTACCGGATGCGTTCCTGGCCGCCCTCAAGGACTCGACGCTTCAAGTGCCAGCGCTGCAGCGGGCAGTGCTTCTTGTCCGCCGGCGCCGGTGCGTCCAGGCTCAAGGACGTGCAGGCAACACGCCCGGCCCAGCGGCATGGCGACCTCCTACAGGCTCCAGTCGATCCGCATGCCCGCGATCAGTGCATTCGGCAGGTCGCGCAGGCGCGCAGGTTCGTTGAACTGGTCCGGATGCACGATGTAGTGCAGGTTCGGTGCGACCCGAAGCTGCGGGGTGAGCTGGATGCCATAACTCAGCTCCATCATCACCTGGCTCCCGTGCGGCGTGCCGCTGCCGCCGGCCGCAGCGCGGGCAAGGCGCAGGTTCTCCAGGGCGATGCTGCTGTACTTCTGCTGGGTCACGACGAAGGCGATGTTGTCCTGTGGTCGGCTGGCGAACACGCCCTTCTGTACCAGGCCGGCCTGCAGGAAGTGATCCTCGATCAACCGGCCGGAAGTACCCTTGAGCGCGGCGCCAAAAAGGGTCAGGCCGCGGCCGCTGCCATCACCGGTGAGCTGCTGCTCGAAGCGGGCGAACGCGCCTGAGCGACCGTGGAGGGTCGCAGGATCCTGGCCGCTGAGCAGCGCCGGCATGCCGTTGGCGTCGCGCAGCGGATCGCGGTAGGTCGAGTTGTCCTGCCAGCCGCCGAGTTCGTACTTGCCTTTCAGTCGCGCCGAAGCGGGGCTGCGCCAACCGATCGCGTAGGGCACGATCCAGCCGGTGGCCTGGTTCGTGCTCCATTTCAGGCCGTGCTGGCCGTCCTCGGCCTGGCTGGGATCGACCTGGTAGGCACCGACGTGCACGTAGACGTCGCGCGTCACCCAGGCGGTGGCATCGGCCATCCAGCTCGACACCGGCCACCAGGTGAAATTGCTGGTGCGGAACACGTAGGTCGGATTGCCGCAGGCCGAATTGCCCTGGAAGTACTGGCACAGCTCGGATCCGAGGAAGTGGATGTTGGCAACGCTGCGCCCGGCTTCCAGGACCAGGCGGTCGTCGAGCAGCCTCTGTTCGAGGGTCAGGTTGGCCAGGCGCGTGCCCTGGCCGCCGTAGATTTCCTGCACCGAGGTACTGTTGCCGGTACTGCTGCCGGCGAGGTTGGTGCCATGGCGGTTGATGCCGTAGGCCTTGATCGTCGCGCCCCGCCATCCGAACGCGGCATCCAGGTCCACGTCGGCGCCGAACATCAACTGGCCGGCATAGGCCGTACCACTGTCCTTGCCACCATCGAGGGTGGCGGCCGCTTCGCCGGTGTAGGCAAGCTTGGGAGTGAAGACTCCGCTCGCGTCTTCGGCCAGGGCCAGCGCGGGAGCGGCCAGCAGGACAGCGGCCAGCAGGGGGTGGCAATGGGAAGGGGAAATCATGGACGGAGCTCCTTCTGCAGGGCATGCGCCGCTGCGGCCTGCGTGCGCAGGAACGGTGGAATGGCGGGGAGAACCAGGGTCAGGCCGGCGCTGCGACCGGCTTCTTGAGGATGCGCAGCGCGATCGCGGTGACCGCGACGCCGGCGAGCAGTGCCAGCAGATAGACGCCGAGGTGGGTGACCGCGTTCGGGATCGGCAGCACGAATACGCCACCGTGCGGGACCTTCAACTCGACGCCGGCCGCCATCGCGATCGCGCCGGCTACCGCAGACCCGAGCACCAAGGCCGGGATCGTGCGCAGCGGATCGCGAGCGGCGTAGGGGATCGCACCTTCGGTGACGAAGCTGAGGCCGAGCACGCCGGCGGCGCCGGCAGTGCCGCGCTCCTCGGCGGTGAAGCGGTTGCTGAACAACCATGTTGCCAGTGCGATGCCCAGCGGCGGCGTCATTCCGCCGATCATCGTCGCCGCCATCGGGGTATACACCTGGCTGGAAATCAATGCGGTGGAGAACGCATAGGAGGCCTTGTTGACCGGCCCGCCCATGTCCACGGCCATCATGCCACCCAGCAGCAGGCCGAGCAGGATCGCGCTGCCGCCCTGCATGCCCCGTAGCCAGTCGGTCAGCCAGGCCAGCAGTTCGGCGACGGGCGCGCCAATCACGTACATCATCAGCAGGCCGACCAGCAGCGTGCCCAGCACCGGCAGGATCAGCACCGGCTTGAGGCCTTCCAGGCTGCGCGGCAGGCGCAGTGCACGATTGATCCAATGCACGCCGTAGCCGGCGATGAAGCCCGCCAGGATGCCGCCGATGAAGCCTGCGCCCATGTTGACCGCAACCAGCCCACCGATCATGCCCGGTGCGATGCCGGGGCGGTCGGCGATGGAGTAGGCGATGTAGCCGGC
The DNA here is from genome assembly GCF_001676385.1 of Stenotrophomonas maltophilia. GTDB lineage: Bacteria > Pseudomonadota > Gammaproteobacteria > Xanthomonadales > Xanthomonadaceae > Stenotrophomonas > Stenotrophomonas maltophilia_J. The sequence goes on from NZ_LYVJ01000001.1 coordinate 356,069, forward strand.
CAGCGCCGGCACCATCAGCATGAAGCCGGCCTTGGCGCCGATCTGGAACAGCGACCAGGCGAGTGTGCCCTTGTGGGCGTCATCGAAGGCGTAGATGCCGCCGAACGCGAACGCCAGTGCGATCAGCAGTCCACCGGCAGTCACGAACGGCAGCATGAACGACACGCCGGTCATCAGGTGCTTGTACGGGCCGGTGGCCCTGGTCTTTTCGGATGTGCCACCGGAAACCGATGTAGCGGCGTGGACGCTGGCCTCGGCCAGCGCCTTGCGGATCAGATTCTGGCCGTCGTTGATCGCCGGCTTGGTGCCGCTCTTGAACAACCGTTTGCCAGCGAAGCGCGACAGATCGACTTCGCGGTCGGCCGCGATCAGTACCAGCTCCGCGGCCGCGATCTCCTCGTCGCTCAATGCGTCCTGCGCCCCGACCGAACCCTGGGTTTCGACCCGGATCGCATGGCCCAGCGCCTTGGCCGCCTGCTGCAGGCCTTCGGCCGCCATGAAGGTATGGGCGATGCCGGTCGGGCAGGAGGTGACGGCTACGATGTGCCTGCCGGCGCCTGCGCCAGCGCTGGTGGCTGTCATCGGAGCGGCAAGCGGTGCCAGTGCAGCGAACGGGTCGTCCAGCACTTCGCCGAGGCTGGCGCGCGCGATCCCGGCGTGGCCGAAGCGGGCGATGTCGGCCTCGCCGTCGCCGACCAGCAGCAGGTGCGTTGCGGTGGCAGCCTGCGCGGCGGTCAATGCGCCGGTTACGCCCTGATCGCTGCGGATCTCGATCATCAGCTCGAGCCCGCGTTGGCGGGCGGCGCGGCGCAGCGCTTCGGCGGCGAGAACCGCCTCGATGCTGCGTTCGCCGGCAGCGATGACTACGGTGGAAGCTTGCATGGGAACTCCTGGAATTCTCTGGGCTCTGCCTTGCAGGGGAGCTGTCGCGGCCCCTGTGGTTGTTTCAGTCCAACCGTTCGATCAGTACGTCATCGGTCCACGCGCGCACCTGCGCCGGGTCCAGCCGGCGCGCGTCGCCGCTTTCCAGCCGGCTCATCGAGAACGCCGTCGCCAGCCGTGCACAGCAGGCCAGATCGAACGTGGGCTCCAGCAGCGCGGCGGCAATGCCGGCGACCATGGCGTCGCCGGCCCCCACCGTGCTGCCTTGTGCCAGCCTCGCCGGTCGCGCCAGCAGCGTGCCGCTGCGGTCGATGAACAGCGCACCGTCGGTGCCCAGCGAAATGACCACCAGCGCAACCCCGCGCCCGATCAGCGCGTGGCCGGCGGCCTGCAGGGCATCGCGATCAGGTAGCGGCGTGCCGGTCCAGGCCTCCAGTTCGTGGCGGTTGGGCTTCACTGCGTAAGGCAGTGCGTCCGCTATACCGTTCAGCGCGGCGACAAGTGCATCGCCGCTGGTGTCGAGCAATACACGCGCGCCGGCGGCTGCGGCCTGCGCCTGCAGCTGCGCCCAGGCCTCGGCTGGCAGACCGGTCGGCAGGCTGCCGGACAGCACCACCGGCAGGCCGGGTGCGAGCAGGGCGGCCAGTTGCCCGGCGATGGCGTCCAGTTCGGCGCGGCCGAGCGGCAGTCCGGGCAGGTTGATGTCGGTGGTCTCGCCGCTGTGCTCTTCGACCAGCTTGACGTTGGTGCGGGTCCGGCCCGGCACGCGCAGGCAGCCATCGGCAATGCCACGGGCCGAGAACAGCGCTCGGAATACATCGTCGTTGCCTTCGCCGAGCACGCCCAGTACAGCGGTGGGCACGCCCCAGTCGGCCAGGCATGCGGCCACATTGATGCCCTTGCCGCCCGCGTCATCGCGGGCACTGTGGGCGCGATGCACATGGCCGGGCTGCAGCCGGGCCAGCCGTATGGTCTGGTCGATCGCCGGGTTCAGGGTGATGGTGACGGCCCGGGTGTTCATGCGTGGGTTCCGTCGAGGGCGCGCACCTGCCCGGCGGTTTCGCAGTCCAGCGCCGTGCTGGCCAGCTTCTGGAGGTCGGCCAGGGCCGTACTGCGCAGGCGTGCCTTCACCGCTGGAACATCGTTCGGGGTCATCGACAGCTCATCCACGCCGAGGCCGGCGAGCAACGCCGCACCGAATGGATCGCCGGCCAGGCCGCCGCAGACGCCGACCCAGCGCCCGTGCCTGCGTGCGCCATCGACGGTGGCGCGGATCGCGCGCAGCACTGCCGGGTGCAGGCTGTCGGCCTCGGCGGCGAGCTCCGGGTTCTGGCGATCGATCGCCAGCACATACTGGGTCAGGTCGTTGGTGCCGATCGAGAAGAAATCGGCATGGCGCGCCAGCATGTCGCTCTGGGCGGCGGCAGCCGGCACTTCGATCATGATGCCGACCGGCACCTCCGGCGCATCGAGTTGGGCACGCAGCCGATCGCAGATGGCACGCAGCGCGATCAGTTCCTGTACCGAGGTGATCATCGGGAACATGATCGACAGGCGCGCACCGTCCTTCGCTGCGCGATACAGCGCACGCAGCTGCGGGTCCAGCAGGTCGGGGCGACGTAGCAGCAGGCGCGCGCCGCGCACCCCGAGGAACGGATTTTCCTCGCGCGGCAGTTCCAGGTGGGCGACCTGCTTGTCGCCACCTATGTCGAGTGCGCGCACGATGAGCGGGCGGCCGTCGAGCGCCCTGGCCATCGCCAGGTAGGTGGCGTACTGCTCATCCTCGCTCGGAGTACTGCCGCGCTCGAGGAACAGGAACTCGGTGCGCATCAGGCCGACGCCTTCCGCCCCCTGTTCCAGTGCCAACGGGACCTGCTCGGGCAGATTGACGTTGGCGCCGATGTCGATGCGGTGGCCATCGGTGGTCCGTGCCGGTTGCGCGCGCTGCGCGGCTTCGCGCTCGCGGATCTGCTGCTGTTCGGCGATCCAGGCGCGTGCCGAGGCGAGATCGGCGTCCGATGGAGACAGATAGAGCCGCCCGGTGCTGCCGTCGATGATCGCCTCGCGTCCCGTGCTGATCGCCAGCAGTTCCGCGCCACCGGCGACCAGCGCCGGCAACCCGAGCGTGCGCGAGAGGATGGCGGTGTGCGAGGTCGGCCCGCCCTGGGCGGTGGCAAGGCCGAGCACGCGGGCGGTGTCGAGGTTGGCGGTATCCGACGGTGACAGATCCGCTGCAAGCAGGATGCATGGCTGGGCGGGCAGGTCGGCCAGGCCACCGCCGGCTGCGGATGGATCGAGCAGCGCCAGCACGCGCCGGCCGACGTCGCGCAGATCGGCGGCACGGCCGGCCAGCACCGGGTTGCCCAGCGCCGCCAGGCCGGAGGCGATCTGCTCGATGGCCTGATGCCATGACCACGCGACGCCATGGCCTTCGACCATCAGCTGGCAGGTGCGGGTGATCAGGTCGGTGTCGTCGAGCAGCGCGGCCTGCGCCCTGAAGATCGCCGCGTCGGAGGCACCGAGCCGGCGTTGGGTATCGTCCTGCAGGGCCGCCAGCTGTTGGCGGGTACGGGCGAGCGCGTCCTGCAGGCGCGCGCCACCTTCGCCGAGCGGCGTGGGGCGGTCAGCAACCTCGGCCTGTGCGCTGGCGAGCACGTGCACGGGCCCAATCGCAAGCCCGGGGCTGGCACCGATGCCGGCGATCGCGGCCTGCGCTTCGGGCGGGTTCCAGCCTGCGACCGGCGCGGCCTTGCGCTGCGCTGCGCGCTCGGCATCGGCCTTTTCCTGTGCGATCAATCCGTCCATGACGCTGCGCAGCGCGACCAGCAGGGCCGCTGCATCGACGCCTTCGGCGGACACGCTGACCGCATCGCCATGGCGCAGTCCAAGCTGCAGCAGGGCCACAAGGCTCTTGGCATCGGCGGCCTGGTGGCCTGCACGCACCTGGGCGCGGGCTGCAAAGCTGCGTGCGGTCTCGGCCCAGCGCGTGGCTGGGCGCGCATGCAGGCCGTTGGGATAGGCGATGGTCCAGTCGAACTGCTCGGCGAGGTCGGCTGCCGGGGCATCGGTGGCCATGATCGCAACATCGCCGGCCAATGCGTTGACGATCTCGCTCGCGTCGGTGGTCGTGAACAGGCGCTGCAGCGTGGCGTCATCCTGGATCAACCGGGTCAGGTGGCGCAGCAGGGTGATGTGGGTATCGGACTGGGCGGCGATGCCGACCACCAGCCGGGTGACCTGGCCGGGATTCCATTCCACGCCTTCGGGCAGCTGCAGCACCGCGATGCCGTCGCGCAGCACCAGATGGCGGTCTTCGCCGAGCCCGTGCGGGATGGCCACGCCATGGCCCAGGAAGGTGTTCGCCAACTGTTCGCGGCGGCTCATGCTGGCCTCGTACCCGGGCGCGACGCAGCCAGCGGCGACCAGCATCTGTGCGGCCTGGGCGATGGCATCAGCCTTGTCGCGCGCCCGTGCGTCGAGGCGGATCAGTTCCCGGCTGACGGGGGCAGGGGAGGGCAGGGACGACAAGGCGGGCTCCAGGCGGAAGGTATGCGGCGATGTATTGGGAACGTTCCCAGTCCGATTTTCAATGTGCAGTGCACAAAAATTCCTTAATACTTTGGGGTTAGCATGGTGCCTGAAGGCCTCGCGGCCTGAGATGGCATGATTTTCCGGGAACGTTTTCAATGAGCATCAGCATCAACGACGTCGCGCGGGTGGCTGGCGTCTCCAAATCCACGGTGTCGCGCGTGCTCGGCGGCGGCCCGGTCAGCGGGGAGGTACGTAGCCGGGTCGAAGCGGCTATCCGCCAGACCGGCTATCGCCCCAATCTGCAGGCGCGGCGCCTGCGTTCCCGGCACACCGGCATCATCGGGTTGATCGTGGCGGACATCCGCAATCCGTTCTTCACCGCGCTGATCCGCGCGGTGGAGGAGGTTGCCTATCGCGAGGGCCTGCGCGTCACCCTCTGCAACACCGACGAGGATCCCGAGCGCGAGGCGCTGTACCTGCAACTGATGCAGGAGGAGCGGATCAGCGGGCTGATCTTCGCCCCGACCCGGACCACGGTCGGCCGCCTGGAACGGCTGGCGCTGGGCTATCCGACCGTGCTGGTCGACCGCGCCGCGCACGGCGGAACGATCGACAGCGTGGTACTCGACAACCCGGCAGCGATGGCGGGGCTGGTCGATCATCTGGCCGAACGCGGCTATCGCCGCATCGGCGGCCTGTTCGGCAGCACCAGCACCACGGCGGCCGAGCGTCGCGACGGCTACCTCGCCGCAATGCGCACGCACGGGCTGGAGCCGGACTACCGGGAGGTGGAACCTACGGCCGAGGCTGCCATCGCCATGGCCGGGCAGTGGCTTGCCAGCCCCTCGCGACCCGAAGCGCTGGTCACCAGCAACAGCCTGCTGCTGATGGGGTCACTGAAAGCGGCCCGCAGCGCGGGACTGTCGATTCCTGGACAGCTGGCCCTGGCGGGCTTCGACAATGAGCGCTGGACCGAGCTGGTCGAGCCGGGTATCACCGTGGTCGAGCAGCCGGTCGAGGAGATGGGGCGGGCCGCGATGTCGCTGTTGCTCGAACGCCTGCGCACGCCCGAGCTCCCCGTGCGCAGACTGGTGATGACCGGACGGTGCGTGGTGCGGGGCTCCACCGCTGGGAAGTGAAGATGCTCCTGCCTGCACGTCGGGTGGGAAGTGGTGAGCCGGGACCTCCCTGGTTGTCGACGGGCCGGATGCTGTTTCGGCAGGCTGCCCGGCTTGCGCTCAGAAGCTGCACGCCGCCTGCACATAGACCCGGCGCGGCTCGCCCGGGAAATGCCCATTGCGTTCGATGAATCCGCTGGCGGCGTAGATTCTGTCGAACAGGTTCTTGACGTTGGCCTGGAACTGCCACTGCCTCCACGTGGTCTTCCAGCTCATGTCGAACACGGCATAGGGCTTCACTGCCTGGCCATCCAGGCTGATGCGCTCGCCCACGTAGTCCGCACCGAAGCCGATGGCCGAGTTGATCGCGGGCAGGTCATAGCGCGTCCATAGTCCCAGCGCGTTCTGTGGTGCATTGGCGAAGCGGTCGCCGGACGCGTTGGTGATGCCGTTCGGCCCGGCGTCCTTCACCCGTGCGTCGTTGTAGGCGTAGGCCAGGCTGACGACCCAACGATCGGTCACGTCGGCCAGCAGGTCCAGCTCCATGCCGGTGCTGCGAACCAGGCCCAGCGCGGCCAGCTGGTTCACCCCGGCAACCACCTCGCCGGTGGCCTGCACGATGTTGCTGCGGTCGATACGGTAGGCCGCCATGTTCAAGGTCACCCGGTCGGCCAGCAGCGATTTCAGGCCGACTTCCCACTGCCGGCTGCGCTCGGCAGCGAATGGTCCACCGGCCGCGGGGTTCTGGTTGGAGGCACTCTGTGGCACGAAGCCGCTGGCCACGTTGGCGTATACGTTCAGGCCCTCGCGTACGGTGAAGGTGCTGCCCAGCCGCCAGCTCAGGTCGTGGCCATCCACGTGGCTGCCGGTGATGCGGTCGTCGTCCTTGAAACCGTCCCAGCGCAGCCCCGCCAGCACGTGCCAGCGTGGACCCAGCGCCAGTTCGTCCTGCAGATAGATGCCATGGCGCGTGCTGCGGGTGGAGGTGCTGCGCCAGGGGAGGGCGGGCAGGTTGTAGTCGTGCCATGTGCTGGCACCATAAACCGGATCGAACAGATCGATCCCGCGCACCGGGCCGGCGCCCCGGGCCAGGTCGGCGCTGTTGGCGGTCTGCGCGGTGAAATCCGCATCCAGCCGGTATGTATCCGCGCCGAACAGCACCTTGTGCCCGATCCGGCCGGTATCGATCCGCCACACCGCGTTGCTGTTGGCGGCGAATGCCTCGTTGTCACGGATCTGGTTGCGCAGTTGGCGGGTCATCCATTCGGCCACGCCATCGCGATCGCGGTCGATCAGGCCCATCGGCTCGTGGTACATCTGGTGCTCGCTGTTGCTGAACCAGCGGGCGGCGAGGTCCACGTCCAGGTTGTCGCGTGGTGCGAAGTGATACTGCGCCAGCGCCACCCTGGCTCGCATGTCGAGGAAGTCGCTGGCCTCGTTGTGGTTCCAGCGGCGGTCGGTCAGGAAGGTGCCCGCGTCGTTCACCGGCACGCCGCGCAAGCGGTTGCCGCCAAGGTTCTGGGTGATGTCGGTGAACTGAAGCACCAGCTCGCCGCTCGCGCCGACATCAAAAGCGAGCGAAGCATCGCCGATCACGCTTTCACTGTCGGCGTTCCAACGCACGCCCTGCTCGGCATCGGCATACAGGCCGGCGCGGTAGCGCACGTTGGCCGACGCACCCAGCGAGCCGGTGGCTTCCATTGAACCGGCGCGGAAGTCGTTGTTGCCCATCTGCACTTCGACGCGGCGCTCCGCCGTGGCTTTGGGCTTGCGGGTGACATAGTTGATGACACCGCCGGCATCACCCCCGCCATACAGCGCACCGGCCGGGCCCTTCAGCACTTCCACGCGCTCGATGTTGAAAAGTTGTGGCACCGAGAAGCCTGCATAGGGGTCGCCGCGCAGGCCGTCGTACAACACGTTTTCCTGGCGGAACCCGCGCAGGGTCACGCCGGCATAGCTGAAGTAGCTGATACCGCTGATGCTGCGGTACAGGTCGGTGACCTGGCGCGCGGCCTGGTCGTCGATCAGTTCACGCGGCACTACCTGGATGGACTGGGGCACCTGCTCCAGAGGGGTATCGGTGCGCGTGCCGACGGCGGCATCGTCCACCCGGTAAAGCGCCTGCGCGCGGCCGCGCACTTGGACCCGGTCCAGTTCTGTCGGCGGCACCGACACGGGCGTGGAGGCCTGGGTGAGGGCGGGCAGGGCGACGGTGAGCGCCAGGCACAGGGCGCGGCGCAGGGGTGGGAAGGCGGTCATGGGAGAGAGGGTTGGCGCGTCTGCAAATGAGAAATATTAGCATTTGCGATGAGGCGTGGCCTGTTCCCCGGGCCGGTCCTTCCAGTTGTTCCGAACTTTCGGCGGGCCGGCATCGCACCCGCCATGGGTACGACGGCGCGGTTCCCCATCGCGTCCCGCGGGCGCGAGCAACGTTCAACAATGGCTGGCGACGGCGCTCCTGCGGTTCCTGTCCGCCATCACTGCGACATACCACAGCAGCAATCCGCCGATGGCCGTGGCCGCCCCGACGTAGCCTGTGCTGGCCGGGCTGAACCCGGCGCCGATCGCCATGCCACCCAGCCATGGGCCCAGTGCGTTGGCCGTGTTGAAGGCGGCGTGATTGGAAGCGGCGGCCAGCGTCTGGGCTTCGCCGGCGACGTCCATCAGACGGGTCTGCAGTACTGCCGCCAGCGCGCCCATGGTGCCGACGGCGATGATCATCGGACCAATGGTCCACACCGATCGCGCCGCGAGCGGATACAGCAACAGCATCACGACCGACCACAGCAGCACCACGGCCGCAGCCTTGAAGTGGAACCTGTCCACCAGCCAGCCGCCGGCGATGTTGCCGATGATGGCACCCATGCCGAATACACCCACTGCCAGCGGCATCCATGATTCGGCCACACCGGTCACCTGTACCAGGGTGGGGGCCAGGTAGGTGAACACGCAGAACATGCCCGCAAAGCCGATCGCTCCAATCGCCAGCGCCAACCACACCTGCGTGGTGTTGAAGGCGCGCAGTTCGCGCATCGGCGAGGTGCGCACCTCTTCGGGATCCGGCAGCAGGAAGCGCGCGATCATCGCCACGGTGGCGATGGCCAGCACGCTGACAAGTGCAAAGGCCGTTCGCCAGCTCAGCTGCTGGCCCAGCCAGGTGGTCAGCGGATTGCCGGCCAGGATCGCGATCGACAGGCCCAACAGCACCCGTGACATCGCCTGGCCACGCTGCCCGGCGGGACTGATTGCGGCGGCCACCAGCATCGCCACGCCGAAGTAGGCGCCATGCGGCAGGCCGGCCACGAAACGGGCCACCAGCATGGTGCCGTAATTGGGGGCCAGCGCGCTGGCCAGGTTGCCGATCGCATAGAAGCCCATCAGCGCCAGCAGCAAGCTGCGGCGGGGGAAGCTGGCGCCGACGAAGGCCAGGATCGGCGCGCCGACCACCACGCCGATGGCGTAGGCACTGATCAGGTGGCCCACCTGGGTCTCACTGATCGACAGGCCGCGGCTGATTTCCAGCATCAGGCCCATGCTGGCGAACTCGCTGGTGCCGATGGCAAAGCCACCCAGTGACAGGGCGAGGATGATCAGGGTGCGCTGACGAGGCGTCAGCCGCGCAGCCAGGGAAGAGTTGGGGCTCATGCGGGGGCGCGATGCGGGCGGGAAGCCCCGCATTGTACTGCTGCACTGCAGCAACGGTCAGCGCCTGCTGCCAAGACTCAGCGTTCGGCCCATGGTGACGGCCGCCACCGGCGCTAGGTCAGGCCCGCACGTACATGTCGCTCCAGATGGCGAACGCCTCCGGCGTCATCTGCGCTTCCAGCTCGGCGAGAACGACGTCACGCACTTTGAGCAGTGCGGCCAGGCGTGGGCGTGGATCGCTCGCCGCCGCGCTGGCTGCCATTTCGTCCTCCACCAGCAGCCCCAGCGTGCGTGACGCGTCCATCAGCCGCAGCAGCTGCGCGGGCCCCGGGTCGCTGGCGACGGTGGACGCGCCGCGCGCGCCGAGGGCGGCCAGCGCCCCCGCGTACTTGCCACGCAGGCGCTCGGCCATCGCCGGTGCAAGCTGCAGCAGCCGGCGGGGATGGGCGTTGTCGGCGATGTCGGCCAGTTTCACCTTCAGCGCCCGTGGATGCTGGCGGATGCGTTCGTAGTAGTGGTGGGCATCGGGCGCACCGTGCCGGTCGAGCAGGGCGACGATCTCGCGGATCGGCGCCGGAAAGGGCGCCAGCCGGGGGGCATACTGCGGACAATCCTCCACGACATCGTGCAGCCAGGCCGCCGCCTTGGCCAGGTCATCGTCATCGATTGCCGCAGCCACGCGCGCGACGTGCTCGATGTAGGGATGCCCGGCCTTGTCCTGTTGCCCGGCATGGGCTTCGCTTGCCAATGTGCGCGCCTGTGCTACCCAGTCCATCGTTGCCTCCTGCAGAAAAAATCAAGTTACTGCCCAATTGTGGTCGCGTCGAGGTTGACCGGCGGCAGGTTGCTGGGTAACGTGCGCGTGCCTGCAGCACGCAGGCGCCTGCCGGGTGTGGTTTTTCATGTTGGAGATTGTCGTCATCGGATAACCCTTCCCGTGTGTCTGCCGGGTTGGGTTATCGAATGCGTGTTTTCCCGGCCGGGTGCCGTTGGCAGCCCGTGTCGTCCGCATTTCCGATTACGCAGGATCCCATTCAATGAATATCTCCCGAGCGGAGCAGAGGACGCTGCACGTCCTCGCCCAAGGTGGCTGCATTGCCTTCACCCGTGATGGCTCAGGCCGCGTCCGCAGCGTCGAATGTTTCAACCGTGAAGGATTGATGCTGAGCGATTGCACGCTGGCCGTCTTCAACAGGTTGAAGAACAAGCGGCTGATCAGTTCGCATGAAGGCCGGCCCTATCGGATCAACCGTGCCGGCCTGGTCGCGGTGCGCCCGCAGCTGGACAATCGCTGATGCGTGTCCTGTCGACTCTTCCCATTCCCGCGGGCCGGCTGTCCGGGCCCATCGCATTGATCGAGGTGCCTGGTGAACTCCATTATCCGCGCTGAAACCCCCGCCGATATCGCCGGCATCCATGCGCTGACCGTCGCGGCCTTCGCCACCGCAGGTCATAGCAGCCGCACCGAGCAGTTCATCGTCGATGCCCTGCGCGCGCGCGGCGAACTGCAGGTTTCGCTGGTGGCCGAGGACGACGGCCTGCTGCTTGGCCACGTGGCCGTATCTCCGGTGGCGATTTCCGATGGCAGCACCGGTTGGTATGGCCTGGGCCCGATCTCGGTACGGCCCGCATGGCAGGGGCAGGGCATCGGTGCGGCGTTGGTGCGTGCAGCATTGGAAACCCTGCAACAGCGCGGGGCAAGCGGCTGCGTGCTGCTCGGCGAGCCCACGTATTACGCTCGATTCGGGTTTCGTGCCGAGCCGGACCTGGTCCTGCCCGGTGTCCCACCAGAGTACTTCCAGGCGCTGTGCCTGAGACCGCCGATGGCTCGGGGCGAAGTGCGGTACTCGGAGGCATTCGAGGCAAACGCCCCGCCTGCGGATTGATTCCTGCAGCCGGGGCCGACGTCAGCCATCGTACCGGAGATGGATCAGCGGATACGGACGCCCCTGCGAATCCAGCGGTGAGCGGCCGGTTTCGCCGAAGCCCATGCGCAGGTAGAAGCCAACGGCCTGCGTGTTCTGTGCGTTGACGTCGGTGCTCAGCTGCGGATGCAGGGCGAGTGCGTGCTGCAGCAGTTGCCGGCCGATACCGGTGCCGCGTACCTCCGGATCGATGAACAACGCCTCCAAGTGCGCGCCGTCGATCAGCATGAAACCCACAGGCCGGTCCTGTGCGTCGACCGCAACCGTCATCGGCGCCTGCGGCAGGAAACCCACCACTTCGGCATCGATGGCCTGGTGGTCTTCGGCGCTCAGAAAGTCGTGGGTGGCGTCGACGGCGCGGCGCCAGACGTCGATGAGGGCGGCGCCGTCGTCGGCACGCGAGGGGCGAAGGGTGGTCATGGGTTCACCAAGGTGCTTGCGGAAAGAGCACAGTATGAGGCCAGCCGCCTGAGCCTCAGCGCGCTCGCTGCTTGAACCGCCGGTCGCGCGTAATGGCGCCACCGGTACCGGCGCCGCCTGCACGTCGGCAGGCGTACAATGCGGCCCCGGCGGCCATCCTGGCCCTGCAGACACGCGAGAACCGCCATGACCGATGCCCTGGGCGTGCCGGTGCACGACGCCGATGAACACTGGATGCGCCATGCGCTGGCCTTGGCCGAGCGTGCGCAGCGCGAGTTCGATGAAATTCCAGTGGGTGCCGTGCTGGTGGGCGCGGATGGCCAGCTGCTGGGCGAGGGCTGGAACCTCAACATCGCTTCGCACGATCCCAGCGCGCATGCCGAGATCGTAGCCATGCGCGCCGGTGGCAAGCAGCTGGCCAATCACCGGCTGCTCGGCAGCACGCTGTATGTGACCCTGGAGCCGTGCGCGATGTGCGCGATGGCGATCGTGCATGCACGCGTCGCCCGTCTGGTTTATGGCGCCAGCGACCCCAAGACCGGCGCCTGCGGCAGCGTATTCGACCTGCTGGGCGATGCCCGCCACAACCACCGGGTGGAGATCCATGGCGGCGTGCTGGCCAAGGAAGCCAGCATGCGCCTGACCAATTATTTCCGCGCCAAGCGCGGCAAACCGCCGCTGCTGCTGGAAGACCACGCCGGCGAGGGCTGAGGGGCGAAAGGGTATGATGGGCGCCCCTTTCCTTCACCGGTAGGCCGCGCGCCTGCCCAGCAACGAGGCGACACAATGGCGGACACCGGCGCGGCCAACGAGCGACTGATCTGGATCGACCTGGAGATGACCGGGTTGGATACCGACAACGATTCGATCATCGAGATCGCCACCGTGGTTACCGATGCCCAGCTCAATGTGCTGGCTGAAGGACCGGAATTCGCCATCCATCATCCGCTGGAAACGCTGGAAGCGATGGATGAGTGGAACCGCAACCAGCACCGTCGTTCGGGGCTGTGGCAGCGTGTGGTGGACAGCACCACCACGCTGGGCCAGGCCGAAGCGCAGACGGTGAACTTCCTGGCGCAGTGGATCCCGGCCGGCCTCTCGCCGATGTGCGGCAATTCGATCTGCCAGGACCGCCGCTTCCTGCACCGCCAGATGCCGCGCCTGGAGAAATACTTCCACTACCGCAACCTGGACGTGTCCACGGTGAAGGAGTTGGCCAAGCGCTGGGCCCCGGCCGTGGCCGCCGGCGTCGGCAAGAACAGCAACCACACCGCGCTGAGCGATGTGCACGACTCGATCGCCGAACTGCGCCACTACCGCCAGTTCATGGGGGCGCTCTCGGGTCTTTCGACACCTTGATCGGTTGTGCCGGCCGCTGGCCGGCAAGGCGCCGGGGTTGGATCCCTTTCCAGCCGAAAGGGCTCTGACCCCTCTGTCGTGCCCCGCGACGAACCGTTCAACTTCCCGGCGCTAAGATCGGCGCCATGAACGAGCCGATCCTGCTTCCCCGCGACATCGCCCACGACGCCCGCGACTGGTCCGACCTGCAACGGGCGGTGGCCCTGCTGGAAGCCCCCACGCTGACCGCGCGCATGGCCAACCTGGTCGGCACACCGCTGGAGTTCGCGGTGAAGGCGCTGCCCAGCTCGGTCTCCAATCGCATCCATGGTGCTGTGCAGGCGGCACTGTCCAAGTCCGCGCAGGCGGCGCTGTGGAGCATGGACAACACCCCTGGCAAGGGCGCATCGACGCGCTGGCACAAGGTGGCCGCCGCGACGTCTGGAGCGGTCGGAGGCGCCTTCGGGTTCGCAGCACTCTTCATCGAGCTGCCGGTGTCGACCACCATCATGATGCGCGCGGTGGCGGACGTGGCCCGCAGCGAGGGCTTCGACCTGTCCGAGTTCAGTACGCGCCAGGCCTGCCTGGAGGTGTTCGCGCTGGGCGGCAACTCGCCCCGCGATGACGCCAGCGAGACCGGCTATTACCTGGCCCGTGGCTTCAGCACTGACGTCATGCGGCACCTGTCGGCCGAGCTGGCCGGGCGCGTGGTGACCGGTCGCGACCTGACCCTGGGCGTCGCCCCGAAGGAAGCCGGCAAGCTGCTGGCGAAGGTCGTTGAGAAGGTAGCCGCGCGCTTCGGCGTGGTGGTCACCGAGAAGTTCGCCGCGCAGGCGGTGCCGATCGTTGGTGCCGCGGCCGGTGCAACACTGAATACCATGTTCACCGACTACTACCAGGACATGGCACGCGGCCACTTCATCGTGCGCCGGCTGGAGTTGAAGTATGGGGAAGATGTGGTGCGCACCTGCTATGACCGCGTGGCACATGGTGGCGTGCTGATCGAGCCCACGCTTTGACCGGCGTCGGGTTCAGGTCCTTTGCCGTGCAAAGGGACCTGACCCCGCGCTAGACCCCTGGCGAGCCCATCCTTGCCCCAGGGGAACAACTGTTTTGCCAGTGCGTGCCTGTTGCGTGGCCGCCGGCATCCCCATCCTTGCGGGCAGTCCCCTGCTAGAGGTTGCCGCCATGCTGTTCACTCCCCACCGCCTGGGCGCGATGACGTTGCCCAACCGCATCGTGATGCCACCGATGACCCGCTCGCGTGCGGCGGCCGGCAACGTACCGACCGCCGAGATGGCCACGTACTACGCGCAGCGTGCCGGCGCCGGCCTGATCGTCAGCGAAGGTACCCAGATCAGCCCGCAGGGCCAGGGTTATGCCTGGACCCCGGGCATCCACAGCCCGGAACAGGTGCAGGGGTGGCGCCGGGTGACCGATGCCGTGCACGCCGCTGGCGGTCGCATCTACGCCCAGCTGTGGCACGTGGGCCGGGTCTCGCACGTGGCCCTGCAGCCCGGTGGCGCCGCACCGGTGTCGTCGTCGGCGTTGCTGGCCGAAGGCGTGAAGGTATTTGTCGACCCGACGGGTGCAGGCCCGGAAGCGGGTGTGGGCGAAATGATCCAGCATTCGATGCCGCGCGCGCTGCGCGAAGACGAGATTCCGGGCATCGTCGCCGACTACGCGCAGGCGGCACGCAACGCGCTGGACGCAGGCTTCGATGGCGTGGAGTTGCACGGTGCCAATGGCTACCTGATCAACCAGTTCATCGACTCGCAGGCCAACCAGCGCACCGACGGCTATGGCGGCGCGTTGCAGAACCGCCTGCGGTTCCTGCGCGAGGTGGTGCAGGCGGTGGTTGCGGTGGCCGGTGGTGATCGCGTCGGCGTGCGCCTGGCGCCACTGACCACGTTGCAGGGCGCGGTGGACGATACGCCGCAGGCGACCTATCTGGCCGCAGCACACCTGTTGGGTGAGCTCGGCGTCGGTTACCTGCACATCGCCGAGGCCGACTGGGATGATGCACCGTTGATGCCGGTGGCGTTCAAGGAGGCGCTGCGCATGGTCTACCCGGGTACGCTGATTTATGCCGGCAAGTACACCGCCGAACGTGCCGAGCAGGCACTGGCTGAAGGCTGGGCCGACCTGATCGGCTTCGGTCGCCCGTTCATCGCCAACCCGGATCTGCCGGAGCGGTTGCGCCTCGGGGTGGAGCTGGCCCCGCCGGATCGCGCCACGTTCTTCGGTGGCGGCGCGGCCGGTTTTACCGATTACCCGACGCTGGAAGAGCGCGTCGCGGCCTGATCCTGGGCGCTGCCGGCCAGCGGCCGGCACTACCAGTGGGCGAGGGGGTAGCGCCGGCCGCGGGCCGGCATTTCAATGTCGTATCGCCGATGGGTGGGTGCCGACCGTTGGTCGACACTACCGGCATGGATCACGGCTTGTCGCGCACCAGCGCATCGGCCTCGACCACACCGCCATCCTTGCCGTGCAGGTACAGATGCATGTCCTGCTGCGGATACGGAATGTTGATGCCGGCCTTGTCATAGCCCAGCTTCAGCTGTTCCAGCAGCGTGACCTTGGTGCCGAACCAGTCGGCCGACTTCACGTAGCAGCGGATGCCGAGGTTGATCGCATGTGCTCCCAGCTCATAGACGACGACATCCGGGGCGGGCGCCTGCAGCACGCGCGGATCGGCCTTCATCAGTGCCAGTGCGGTATCACGCGCCAGCTGGATGTTGTCTTCGTAGCCGATGCCGATCACCAGTTCGACGCGGCGCGTCGGCTCGGCGGTGAGGTTGACGATCGGTGCGGCGGTGATCAGCGTGTTCGGAATGGTGGTGTGCTGGTTGTCGGCACCGGTAAGCACGGTCTGGAAGATGCGCACTTCGCGGACGGTGCCGGTCTGCCCGGCCACGGTGACCACATCGCCCACGCGGAACGGTCGCAGCGTCACCAGCATCACGCCGGAGGCGATGTTGGACAGCGAATCCTTCAGTGCCAGGCCGACGGCGAGGCCGGCGGTGCCGAGCACGGCCAGCAGCGGTGTGATCTTCACCCCCAGCGTGTCGATGGCCAACAGCGCTACGATCACCAGAGAGGTCGCGTAGACCACGTTGCGCAGGAAGCTGCCCAGCATCGGATCCACGCCCATGCGCGCTGTCGCGCGCGGCATTGCATTGGACAGGCGTCGTGCCACCCACAGGCCCACCAGCAGCACCACGATCGCGGCCAGCAACGGGACCCCATAGGTTTCCAGCAGGCGCTCCCAGTCGAGCGAGTGGAACCAGGGGGTCGCGGCAGGGGTGGGTGCTGTTGCGGCAATCATGTGGGATTTCCTTTGCTTCCATGGGAAGGGCGCGAAGCGCGCATGGCGTGCACGGACGCCATAAACACGAAGCCCCGCAGAGGCGGGGCTTGCGTGCAGCACCAGTATGGGCCGACGCCGATGAACACGACGTCAGCCTGCGGCCTTCACGGCATCAGCCGTTGGCCTTCAGCTTGGCCAGGCGCAGCCAGGTATCGACCACGGTATCCGGGTTCAGCGACACCGACTCGATGCCTTCCTGCATCAGCCACTCGGCCAGATCCGGATGATCGGACGGGCCCTGGCCGCAGATGCCGACGTACTTGCCCTTGGCGCGTGCCGACTTGATCGCCATCGACAGCAGCTTCTTCACCGCCGGGTTACGTTCGTCGAACAGGTGGGCGACGATCGACGAATCGCGGTCCAGGCCCAGGCTGAGCTGGGTCAGGTCGTTGGAGCCGATCGAGAAGCCATCGAAGATCTCCAGGAACTCATCGGCGAGCAGTGCATTGGAGGGCACCTCGCACATCATGATGATCTTCAGGCCGTTCTCGCCCTGCTTCAGGCCGTTCTGGGCCAGCACCTCGACCACCTTGCGGCCCTCTTCAAGGGTACGCACGAACGGAATCATGACCCACAGGTTGTCCAGGCCCATCTCGTTGCGCACGCGCAGTACGGCCCTGCACTCCAGCGCGAAGGCAGCCGAGAAGCTCGGATCAACGTAACGGCTGGCGCCGCGGAAGCCGATCATCGGGTTCTCTTCGTGCGGTTCGTAATTGCTGCCGCCGATCAGGTTGGCGTACTCGTTGGACTTGAAGTCCGACAGGCGCACGATCACCGGGTTCGGCGCGACCGAGGCGGTGAGGGTGGCGATGCCTTCGGCCAGGCGATCCACGTAGAAGCTGACCGGGTCACCGTAGCCGGCGATCTTCTCGTCGATCTTCTTCTTGGTTGCCGCGTCCTGGCGGTCGTATTCCAGCAGCGCGTTCGGGTGGATGCCGATGTGGCTGGCGATGATCATTTCCAGGCGGGCCAGGCCGATGCCCGCATTGGGCAGCTGGCCGAAGTCGAAGGCACGTTCCGGGTTGGCCACGTTCATCATGATCTTCAGCGGCGCCGGCGGCATGTTGCCCAGGTCGGTGGTGGTGCGCTCGAAGCCGAGCTTGCCTTCGTAGATGAAGCCGGTATCGCCTTCAGCGCAGCTGACGGTGACCAGCTGGCCATCCTCGATGACCTGGGTGGCATTGCCGGAACCGACCACGGCTGGCACGCCCAGCTCGCGCGCGATGATCGCGGCGTGGCAGGTGCGGCCACCACGGTTGGTGACGATCGCCGAAGCGCGCTTCATCACCGGTTCCCAGTCCGGGTCGGTCATGTCGGCGATCAGCACATCGCCCGGCTGCACGCGGTTCATGTCGTCCAGCGTCTTCACCACGCGGGCCACGCCCGAACCGATCTTGGCGCCGACGGCGCGGCCCTCGGCCAGCACCTTGCCGCCCTGTTCGGTCAGCGCGAAACGTTCGATCTGGGTGGCGTGGCTGCGCGACTTCACCGTCTCCGGGCGTGCCTGCACGATGAACAGCTTGCCGCTGACACCGTCCTTGGCCCATTCGATGTCCATCGGGCGGCCGTAGTGCTTCTCGATGACCAGTGCCTGCTTGGCCAGTTCCTGCACGTCCTCATCGCTGATCGAGAAGGTTCTGCGCAGTTCGGCCGGGGTGTCCTCGATCTTCACGCGCTCGCCGGGAACATCCGAATACACCATGCGGATCGCCTTGCTGCCGAGCGAGCGGCGCAGGATCGCCGGCTTGCCGGCCTGCAGGGTGGGCTTGTAGACGTAGTACTCGTCCGGGTTGACCGCACCCTGTACCACCATTTCGCCCAGGCCGAACGAGGAGGTGACGAACACCACGTCGCGGAAGCCGGACTCGGTGTCCAGGGTGAACAGCACGCCGGAGGAGCCCACGCCGGAGCGCACCATCAGCTGCACGCCGGCGGACAGGAACACGTCCTCATGCTTGAAGCCGTGGTGCACGCGGTAGGCGATGGCGCGGTCGTTGTACAGCGACGCAAACACTTCCTTGACCTTGTGCACGACGTCGTCGGCACCGGTGACGTTGAGGAAGGTTTCCTGCTGGCCGGCGAAGGAGGCATCCGGCAGATCCTCGGCGGTGGCCGAAGAGCGCACGGCCACGGCCACGTCGCCGCCGCCGTTGTCGGCACTCAGCCTGGCGTAGGCGCTGCGGATGTCCTGGTCCAGCTGCGGCTGCAGTGGAGCATCGATGACCCAGCCGCGGATTTCCTTGCCGGCCGCGGTCAGCGCGTTGACGTCCTCGACGTCCAGCGTTGCCAGCCGGTCGAAGATGCGCTTGGACAGGTCGTTGTGCGCGATGAAGTCCTTGAAGGCTTCAGCGGTGGTGGCATAACCACCCGGTACCGACACGCCCAGACCGGCTAGGTTGCCGATCATCTCGCCCAGGGACGAATTCTTGCCGCCCACGCGGGCCAGGTCGGCCAGACGCAGTTCGTGCAACCACAGGATGTTCTCGTTCAAGCGCGATGCTCCGTTTGGCCATCGCCCGAGGCGGGCTGTAATGGCCGCGTCCGTAGGAAGAAGCCGATATGATGCCGGGCAGAGCACCGTCGGCACAAGCTTGTGCTGGCGGCCCTTTTAGGCTTCGTAGGGGGTAAAAGCGCGCATGTCGACCATCCGTCCGGTGTTCTATGTTTCCGATGGAACCGGTATCACCGCTGAAACCATTGGGCATAGCCTGCTGACCCAGTTCTCCGGGTTCAGCTTCATTACCGACCGGATGTCGTTCGTCGACGACCCCGAAAAGGCGCGTGAAGCCTGCGCGCGGATCCAGGCGGCAGGGGAGCGCTACCAGGTCCGGCCGATCGTTGTGAACTCGTGCGTGGACCAGAGCCTGAGCCTGATCCTGGCCGACAGCGGGGCGCTGATGCTGGATGTGTTCGCGCCGTTCATCGAGCCCCTCGAACGCGAACTGGCCAGTCCGCGCCTGGCCCGGGTCGGCCAGGCCCATGGCATGGTCGATTTCGACACCTACCACCGCCGCATCAATGCGATGAACTTCGCGCTGACGCATGACGACGGCATCGCGGTGAACTACGACGATGCCGACGTGATCCTGGTGGCGGTGTCGCGCGCCGGCAAGACGCCGACCTGCATCTATCTGGCCCTGCATTACGGAGTGCGCGCGGCCAACTACCCGCTGACCGACGAAGATCTCGAAAGCGATCGCCTGCCACCGCGCCTGCGCAACTACCGGCGGAAGCTGTTTGGCCTGACCATCGACCCGGACCGCCTGCAGCAGATCCGCCAGGAGCGCCGCCCGAATTCGCGCTACGCCAACCTGGATACCTGCAGGCGCGAGGTGGCTGCGGCCGAAACCATGTTCCGCATGGAGCGCATCCCGACCCTGAGTACCACCCATACCTCGATCGAGGAGATCTCCAGCAAGGTGCTGGCGACGCTGGGGTTGCGTCGCGAGTTGTATTGATGCTTTCCGGCGCCGCGCCGCCCTGCGCCTCATAGAGCCCAGCCCACGCTCGGCGGGGCCGCCGGGTTCTCCCCGGACAGCAGCCGAGCATGGGCTCGGCTCTGCAGGAAGGATCGTTGCAGGCGGGTTGGCTGCGGCTCAAGGCGCCCCCACGTTGCAGGGCCAACGTGTAGGATCGACCCATGGCCCACGCCTCGCCCCGCGCCGAACGCATTCCCCGCCTGAGCCGGCTGAGCTGGCTCATGGGCCTGTACGCGGAGAACTACTGCCACCTGGTGCGCCTGTTCGCCCCGGCGGAACTGGTCGCCGGCAGCTACGTCTCTTCGGTCGGCGATGGCCTGGACGTGCGCCTGGACGTGATCGAATGCCATCGCTATACGGTGGAACTGCGCCTGACCTATGACCTGGCCGACCCGGTCACCGGCGAGCCGGATCCCTCCGCGTATGTGCGCCTGTACCGCGATGCGCGCCAGGCCGAGACGACGCACTGCTACGTCGGCCGGCGCTGGCAGGACACCATGGGCCTGTACCCGCCGCCGGCGGAGCTGATCAGCCACCGGATGCGGATGAACACCTTCCTCGGCAAGTGGCTGGAGTACCTGGCCGAGCGCGGCCACGGCGTGGCGACCCTGCGCCGCGATGCCGAGGGGAGCCGCGCGCGCGCCGAACGGCGCCTGTCGCTGGTGCGCTGATCGGCCATAATCCGGGGCTGACCTGCCGCTGGATGCTCCCCATGCCGTACACCCCGATCGTCGCCACCCTGGGCTACGTGCTTTCGCCCGATCGTCGCCAGGTGCTGATGATCCACCGCAACACCCGCCCCGGTGACCATCACCTGGGCAAGTACAACGGCCTGGGCGGCAAGATCGAGGCGGACGAAGACGTGGCCGCCAGCATGCGGCGCGAGATCGCCGAGGAAGCCGGCATCGACTGTACCGGCATGCGCCTGCGCGGCACCATCAGCTGGCCGGGCTTCGGCAAGCATGGCGAGGACTGGCTCGGCTTCGTGTTCGTCATCGACAGCTTCGAGGGTACGCCACACGGTGGCAACCACGAAGGGACGCTGGCGTGGGTCGACCTGGACAAGCTCGATACGCTGCCGATGTGGGAGGGCGACCGCCACTTCCTGCCACTGGTGTTCGACGCCGACCCCCGCCCCTTCCATGGCGTGATGCCGTACAGGGACGGCCGCATGCAGCGCTGGTCCTACAGCCGCCTTTGAGGCGGAGGACCGCTGCGCAAGATGCGAACGACGGCGGGGCCGCCGGTGACCATAGCGCCAGATCAGGGTCTTGGGAAGTAGGAAAAACCCGCGTCCTGGTGATGAGGAAATGTCCATCGTCGCAGTCGGTGAGATCTGGTTGTCCACAGGGGGTGTGGATTACGCGTGGGCAACTTTGTGGATAAGCGCCGACAGGCGCCACCCCCCTAGGTTGTCAAGATGGGTGGCGAAAAATTCGCCGCCGGTGAGGGGAGGTGATGGAGGAGTGAAGGCCGCCCGGGCGGAGCTGTTGCCGGTAGTGGCGGTCGCGGTAACCTGTCCACCTTGATGCCCCGTGAGACACCATGAAACGTCACTTCTCGATGCTGCGCGAATTCCAGCTGGCCGACTGGTTCACCCTGGCCAATGCGTTCTGCGGCACCGGAGCGGTCTTCGCCGCAATGCGCTTCCTGCAGGACGGAGAGCGGGGCTATCTGCTGTTCGGCATGGCACTGATCCCGCTGGCCTTCATCTTCGATGCCCTCGACGGGCGCATCGCGCGCTGGCGCAGGTCCAGTTCCACGCTGGGGCGCGAACTGGACTCGCTGTCCGACGTGATCTCCTTCGGCGTGGCCCCGGCGGCGCTGGCGTATGCCTGCGGCATGCAGGGCGGCTGGGACTGGCTGGTCCTGAGCTACTTCGTCTGCTGCGGCGTCAGCCGGCTGGCCCGCTACAACGTCACCGCCGAGGCGCTGGCCGGCGACGAAGGCAAGGTGAAGTACTTCGAAGGAACGCCGATTCCGACCAGCCTGGCGCTGGTGATCGTGCTGGCGATCGCGGCGGGTACCGATGCGATCGGCCGCAACATCTGGTTTGGCCAATGGCAGATAGGGCCGTGGCAGCTGCACCCGATGGTGCTGTTGTTTGCCCTGTCCGGGTCGCTGATGATCAGCAAGACCCTGCGGATTCCCAAGCCATGAGCCAGTCCTGTGGAGGCCTGCGATGACCAGCTCGGCCCACGACGCCGGCAGCAGCGATTTCGAGACCCTGGCCCGGCAGTATTTCGGCGCCTGGGGCGATGCCCTGCGCCACGCTGCTGCGCCGGGCGCACCGGCGGGTGATGATCCTGGTGGCTGGCAGCGCCTGTTCGACTGGTGGGGCCAGCTGCTGCCGGAACAGGGCCAGGGCGCACCGGATGAGGCGATGCGTCGCTTCCGGGAGCAGGCAGGCAGCTGGTACGGCACCATGCAGGAGGTCGCTGCGCGCTTCGCCGGCCGCGACGCCAGCAGCGCCGAAGTGGCGCAGGCCTGGCGCGAAGCGGTGCAGGGGCAGGGTGATGGCATGCTGCAGTGGATGCTGCAGGGCGCCCGTGGCAGCACCCACGCCGGGGCCGCCGTACCCGAATTCGCCGCGTGGCTGCAGCAGTTCCAGCTGCAGGCCGGCCCGTGGCTGCAGAGCCCGGCGTTCGGCCCCGGCCGCGAGCACCAGGCGCGCTGGCAGGCCCTGCTGCGCATGCAGGAGGAGTACCAGCAGCACTCACGCGCCTACGTCGATCAGATCAAGCAGGCGCTGGACGAGGCCTTTGCGTTGTTCGAGCAGCGCCTGGCCGAGCATGAGCAGCCCGGCAGCCAGCTGACCAGCGCCCGGGCAATGTTCGACCTGTGGATTGAAGTGGCCGAGGAGGCCTATGCCAAGGTCGCCCTGTCCGAGCCGTTCCAGCAGGTGTATGCCGCGCTGGGCAATGCGCAGATGCGCCTGAGGGCGGGCCTGCAGCGTGAGGTGGAGCAGATGAGCGAGCGCATCGGCTTGCCGACGCGCACCGAGATGGATGCCGCGCACCGCCGCATTGCCGAACTGGAACGCGGCCTGCGCCGCCTGCAGGCGCAGGTGGCGGTATTGGCCGGTACCGCCGCGGTCGACCCGGTGGCGCAACCAGCGCCGGCGAAGGTCAAGCCGGCCGCGCGCAAGGCCGCGCCTGTGAAGAAGACGGCCGCGAAGAAGGCGCCTGCGAAGAAGAGTGGTGCCCGCCCCCCCGCACGGGCACGCGACCGATGAAAGGACCGCTGGGCTTCAACGCCGATGACCTGATGCAGGAAACCCTGTCCATGCAGCGCAAGCTGATGGAAGGGCTGAAGCTGCTGCCGCAGGTGGAAGACGTGGATTACGGCGTGACCGCGCGCGAAGAAGTCTGGCGCGACGGCAAGGTGGTGCTGTACCGGTTTGTCGGCGAACAGGCGCCGACCCGGCGCACGCCGCTGCTGATCGTCTATGCATTGGTGAACCGGCCCTACATGGTGGATCTGCAGGCCGACCGCTCGCTGGTGCAGAAGCTGCTGGCGCTGGGCCAGGACGTGTACGTGCTGGACTGGGGCTACCCGGATCGCTCCGAGCGCTTCCAGACCCTGGAGGACTACCTGCTGCGCTACATCGATGGCGCGGTGGACGCGCTCCGCCAGCGCAGCGGTGGGGCGGTCGACCTGCTCGGCATCTGCCAGGGTGGCGTGTTCGCACTGTGCTACGCCGCGCTGCGTCGGCAGAAGCTGGGCAAGCTGATCACCATGGTCACCCCGGTCGATTTCCAGACGCCGGACAACATGCTCTCGCACTGGGCGCGGCAGGTGGACGTGGACCTGCTGGTCGACACGCTGGGCAACATCCCGGCCGATCTGATGAATGCCAGTTACCTGATGCTCAAGCCGTTCCGCCTGAACGTGCAGAAGTACGTGGGCCTGCTCGACATCCTCGATGACAAGGCCGCGCTGGAGGATTTCCTGCGCATGGAGAAGTGGATCTTCGACTCACCGGACCTGGCGGGCGAGGCGTTCCGTGACTTCATCAAGCAGTTCTACCAAGGCAATGGCCTGATGAAGGGCACGGTACGGATCGGCGAGGAGGCAGTTGATCTGTCACAAGTGACGTTGCCGGTGCTGAACATCTACGCCGAGCAGGACCATCTGGTACCACCGGACGCCTCGCGCGCGATGCGCGGGCGCTTGGGCACGGCCGACTACACCGAGTCCAGTTTCAGGGGGGGGCACATCGGCATTTACGTGTCCGGCCGCGCGCAGCGCGAAGTGCCGGCCACCATCGACGGCTGGCTGAAAGCGCGGGACGCATGACGGACGGGAGGATCACGATGTCGCAATGGGTTGCAAGGATCCTTGCTGCGCTGCTGCTGGCAGTGCCCGCGGCCCAGGCCGCGCCTGGCGCCGATGCGCGCCGGGAAATCGCCCAGCTGATTTCCAGCCTGGACGGTTCCCAGTGCCGCTTCCAGCGCAACGGCAGCTGGTACGACGGCAGTGATGCGCGCGCGCATCTGCAGCGCAAGTACGATTACCTGCTGAAGAAGGGCATGGTCGACAACGCCGAGCAGTTCATCGAACGCGCCGCCAGCCAGAGCAGCATGAGCGGCAGGCCCTACCGCATCCAGTGCCCGGGGCAGCCTGAACAGAGCGCGGCGGTGTGGTTCGCTGCTCGCCTGCAGGCACTTCGCCAACGCACGCCGTAGACATGGGCGGGGTGTAGAGTCGAGCCACGCTCGACTGCTCTTTCCGATTCCCGAGGAGGCGCCGCCATGAACACCACGCCCAGGACGCTGTCGCGCTCATTGAACGACCGCATGATTGCCGGTGTGATGGGGGGCATCGCCCATCGCTTTGGCTGGAATGCCACGCTGCTACGGGTGGTCTACGTGCTGCTTTCACTGGCCTCGGCCGCCTTTCCCGGCATCCTGGTCTATCTCATCCTGTGGCTGCTGATTCCAAACGAGGCCGATTGAATACCGCCTCCCGGCCCTGGCCACTCTGGTTGCGCGCGCTGCAGGTGCTGGGCGCGGCGTGGACCCTGCCCAACTCGCTGCTCGGCCTGCTTGGCGGGCTGGCCGGCATGCTGGGCGGGGCAAGGCTGCGCTGGAGCGGGCGCGACTGCGCGGTCGTCTTCGATCACTGGCCATGGGGGCCGGGCGGGGCGGTCACGTTGGGCAATGTGATCCTGCACACCGGCCATGACCTGGGCATCTCCTGCCGCACCTATGCGCACCAGGCCGGGTGGGGCGTAGAACCACTGATCCGGCTGGACGACCACGAACGCGCGCACGTGTACCAGTACATGGTGCTGGGGCCACTGTACCTGCCGGTGTACCTGCTGTGCGGCGGGGTGAGTGCGCGCAATCCGTTCGAGCGGGCAGCCGATCATTTCGCCCGGTTCGGGCATGGCTGGTGGCCGTAGTTTCCCGCCAACGGCGCAGCCCCTCGTGGCTTGGTCGCGGAATGCGTTTCATGCGATTGGGCCGGGCAGGATGGGTTCGCGGGACACGCCGTAAACCCGTCCATGGGGGCTCGATGGCGCCATCCATGGCGCCAACGGTCCCGCGAACCCACCCCGCCCGGCCCCTGACAGTTTCCGTGCGCGTCCGCCACGGAGAAGAAATAGAACAGCAGAAGCGGGTCGCGCGCTGCGCTTGCTCGTGTAGAGCCGAGCCTGCGCTCGCCTTCAGGGACTTGCCTGAAAGCAGCCGAGCGTGGGCTCGGCTCTACAAAAGAGGCCGGCCAAGCCGCTTTTGCTTTTGATTTTCTTTTTTCTTCGTCCCCGCCAGCCCCACCCGGCCAGCCCACAGCAAACCGGCTTTCCGCGACCAACCAAACCACCCACGAGGGGCTGCGCCGTTGGCGGGAATCGCCACGGATTCGTTAGCTGGAAGTTAAAGATCCGTAAGCAATCTGCTGCGATCCCGCCGTCATCTGCATGCAACCGATCTTCATTAGCCTCCGTGACGTTCCAGTCAGGTACAACGCGCTAAGCTCTCCCTCGATGAGTTGGCAACATGGCTCATCGAGCGCAGTACGCAGTAGCAATTTGGAGGAATACATCACATGGCAATCGTTCTTTATGTCGGTGGTAGCAAGGATGGCGAGAAGGGCGTGGTGCCCTACGGCTTCAGCAAATCCCGCGCCGACACCGCGCTGGGGCCGGAGTTCTACACGGAGCGGTTCATGGAACTGCAGGGTGTCGGCAAGGTCCGCCTGATGGCCCTGGAAGGCATGCGTGACGACATCGTCATGCAGCGCGCCGCCCGCCACTACCGCTGACCCTCGCAACACGCGGCAGGGCGCGCCCACCATCACGCGCCCGCGCCGGCATCCCAGCCCGGGCCAGTCCGAGCCCTCTCTCCGCCAGGATGCCGGCGTTCAATCCGACCTCGCCGCTGAATCCCGCGTCCTGTCAATGCCTTGTCCCGCTCCGTCGTGGATTGCCAGAATGGCGACTTCCCGTAACGCGGCACAGACCTGACGCAATGCACGACGCCAAGAACGCACAGAGCGCGCTCGCCCAGCAGATCGCCCAGACCATCGCCGACGAGATCGGTGCCCAGTCCGCCCAGGTGCGCGCCGCCATCGGCCTGCTCGATGAGGGCGCCAGCGTTCCGTTCATCGCGCGCTACCGCAAGGAAGTGACCGGTGGCCTGGACGATACCCAGCTGCGCAACCTGGAAGTGCGCCTGACCTACCTGCGCGAACTGGAAGAACGCCGGGCCGCCGTGCTGGCCAGCATCGGCGAACAGGGCAAGCTGAGCGACGAACTGCGCAAGGACATTCTCGCGGCCGATACCAAGAGCCGGCTGGAAGACCTGTACCTGCCCTACAAGCCCAAGCGCCGCACCCGTGCGCAGATCGCCCGCGAGGCCGGCCTGGAACCGTTGGCCGACGGCCTGCTGGCGGACCCGACGCGGGACCCGCAGGCTTTTGCTGCCGGCTTCGTCGATGCCGAAAAGGGCGTGGCCGACACCAAGGCTGCGCTGGAAGGCGCACGCGCAATCCTGATGGAGCGCTGGGGTGAAGATGCCGCGCTGGTTGGTGAACTACGCACGTGGTTGGGGGAGACCGGTGTGATCCGCGCCCGCGTGATCGAGGGCAAGGAAACCGAAGGCGCCAAGTATCGTGACTATTTCGAGCATGCCGAGGCGCTGGCGAAGATCCCGTCGCACCGGCTGCTGGCGCTGTTCCGCGCCCGCCGCGAGGAGATCCTGTTCCTGGAGCTGGACCCGGGCAGCGATGCCGAGGCTGGCCATCAGTACGCCGAAGGACGCGTGGCGCGCAACGCCGGCATCGCCGACCAGGGCCGTGCCGCCGACCGCTGGCTGTTGGACGCCTGCCGCCTGACCTGGCGCGCCAGGCTGCACACCCATCTGCTGCTGGACCTGTTCAACCAGGCCCGCGAGAAGGCTGAAGCCGAAGCCATCGCCGTGTTCGGTGACAATCTGAAGGACCTGTTGCTGGCAGCGCCAGCTGGCCCGAAGACCGTGCTGGGACTTGACCCGGGCATCCGCACCGGCTGCAAGATCGCGGTGGTCGATGCGACAGGCAAGCTGGTCGCCACCGACACCATCTATCCCCACGAGCCCAAGCGCCAGTGGGAACAGTCATTGCAGACAATCAAGCACCTGTGTGCGAAGCACAACGTGGACCTGATCGCGATCGGCAACGGCACCGCAAGCCGCGAGACCGACAAGCTGGCCGGCGAGGCGATCAAGGCCGCCGCCAATCCCAGGCTGCAGAAGGTGGTGGTCAGCGAGGCCGGCGCTTCGGTGTATTCGGCCTCCGAGTCCGCGGCCAGGGAGTTTCCGGACCTGGACGTGTCGCTGCGTGGTGCGGTGTCCATCGCCCGTCGCCTGCAGGATCCGCTGGCCGAGCTGGTCAAGATCGAACCGAAGGCGATCGGCGTCGGCCAGTACCAGCATGACGTCGACCAGTACCGTCTGGCGCGAGCGCTGGATGCCCGCGTCGAGGACTGCGTGAACGCGGTCGGCGTGTACGTGAATACCGCCTCGGCCGCGCTGCTGTCGCGGGTGTCCGGCCTGTCGGCCACCGTAGCCGAGAACATCGTCCGCCATCGTGACGGCAACGGCCCGTTCAGGCGCCGCAGGGACCTGCTGAAGGTGCCGCGCCTGGGCGAGAAGACCTTCGAGCAGTGCGCCGGCTTCCTGCGCATCGCCGATGGCGACGAACCGCTGGATGCCTCGGCGGTGCACCCGGAAGCCTACCCCGTCGTCGAGCGCATCGTCGCAGCGACCCAGCGCCCGATCAAGGCGCTGATCGGCGACGGCAGCTTCCTGCGAGGACTCAAGGCCGAGCAGTTCACGGACGCCACCTTTGGCGTGCCGACCGTGCGCGACATCCTCAAGGAGCTGGAGAAGCCCGGTCGTGACCCACGCCCGGAATTCCGGGCCGCACGTTTCGCCGAGGGCGTGGAGGACATCAAGGACCTGCGCGAGGGCATGGTGCTGGAAGGCGTGGTCAGCAACGTGGCGGCGTTTGGTGCCTTCGTCGATATCGGTGTGCACCAGGACGGCCTGATCCACATCTCGGCGCTGTCCGACACGTTCGTCAAGGACCCGCGGGACGTGGTCAAGGCCGGCGACATCGTCAAGGTGAAGGTGCTGGAGGTGGATGTGCCGCGCAGGCGCATCGCTCTGACCCGGCGCCTGGACGATGCGCCCGGGCAGGCAACCAGCCGCCCGGGCCAGCGCGATGAGCGGAGCCAGGGGCAGGGGCCGCGCCGCGATGCGGGCGGCCAGAACCGTGGACCGGGCCGCGGACAGGGCCATGGCCGCTCCGGGCAGCCGGCACCACCGGCCGCCAATGCCCTGGCCGAGGCCTTCGCCCGCGCCAAGCGCAGCTGAGGACCGTGTCTCCCGACCCGGTCGATCCGGGACGGGGGACTTGTCGGTTTTCCCCGTGATTGCGCACACTTGCGCTGCAGGGGGGGCGTCCGGCCTTCCCGCTGTCGCTGGGGAGGGCCATGACGCCAGCACGACCCGCCGTCTTCGCTGGGGACTGCAGCGTATCGTTGCGGCGGGCGCGTGCCTGCGTGGGCCTGGGGACGAATTGATGGCAAGCCGGGGAACCCAGGGCGACGGGGTGCTTGAGCGGCGCCTGCAGGCGCTGGCCGAAGAGCGGCGCCGGCTGGCGATGATCATTGACGGCACCGCCGCCGGCACCTGGGAATGGAACGTGCAGACCGGCGAAATGCGGGTCAACGCACGCTGGGCCGAGATCGTCGGCTACCGTCTGGAAGAACTGCAACCGGTCTGCCAGAAGACCTTCATCATGCTGGTCCATCCCGATGACATCGCGCTGTCCGATGCCGCTCTGGAAGATCACTTCGAAGGGCGCAGCGACAACTACGCCTGCCTGCTGCGCATGCGCCACAAGGACGGCCAGTGGATCTGGATCCAGGATCGTGGTCGCGTATTCGAATGGGACGAGCAGGGCAAACCGTTGTGGATGGCCGGCGCGCACGCAGACGTCACCGAGCTGCAGCAGGCGCGCCAGGATGCGGCCGAAACCCGGCAACGCCTGCAGGCGGTGGTGGATGCGTCCGATGAAGTGGCGGTCATCGCCACCGATACCGACGGCACCATCACCCTGTTCAACACGGGGGCACAACGGCTGCTGGATTACAGCGCGGAAGAGGTGGTCGGCCAGCGCCGGCTCGATGCCTTCCACCATCCGGGCGAACTCCAGGCCTGGCTGCAGCCGCAGGCCGACGCCGATGGCAATGTGCCCGGAGTGTTCGAGGCGCTCAGTGCGCGCGCCGACGGCCAGACCTATTCACGGCAGTGGACGCTGCTGCGCAAGGACGGGCAACCGCGCCAGGTGCGCCTGTCGATCAGCCGCATGGATGGTGCCGACGGTGCGCGCATCGGCTACGTCGGCATGGCCATCGACATCACCGAGATCCTGCAGGCCCGCGCCGAGGCACGGTTGTCGGCGGAGAAGTTCGCCGGTGCCTTCACTTCGGCCGCCCTCGGCATGGCACGGTGTCGCTGGAAGGACGCTGGCTGGATGTCAACGATGCGCTGTGCCGGATTCTCGGCTATTCGCGTGAAGAGCTGCTGCAGGTCGATTTCCAGCGGCTGACCCATCCCGATGACCTGCAGGCCGACCTGGCCCTGGTGCAGGACCTGCTGGCCGGCCGCTGCAGCCACTACCATCTGGAAAAGCGTTATCTGGACCGCGATGGGCGCATCATCTGGGCACGGCTGTCGGTGTCGCTGGTGCGCAACGAGCGGGGCGAGCCGCTGCATTTCGTGTCGCAGATCCAGGACATCACCGCCCAGCGCAGCAGCGAGCAACGCCTGTTCGAAAGCGAGCAGCGCAGCCGCGTCACCCTGGATGCGGTGACCGACCTGGTCCTCAGCGTGAGCCTTGATGGCCGGATCGACTACGCCAATGCCGCCGCCGTACGCACCCTGGCGGGTGATGGCGCGTTGTCACTTGCCGGGCACAGGGTGCAGGACGTGCTGGCGCTGACCACCGAGTACGCGCCCGGCTCCGTGCTGGATGTGACCGTGCTGCTGGACCCGGAAAGCAATGCGGTGGATCTCCATGCCGACCTGCTGCTGCGGCTGGGCACTGCCACCGTGCCCGTCGACCTGACCCGGGCCTGGCTGCGCGATGACGAGGGTCACGTACGGGGTGCGGTGTGGGTGCTGCGCGACGATACCCAGCAACGTGCCCGCCAGCGTGAAGCGCGCCATCTGGCCGAGATCGACCCGTTGACCGAACTGAGCAATCGCCGCGGTTTCGAGGTGCATCTGCAGCAGGCGATCACCCGCGTCGAGCGCACTGGCCAGGCGGCCTCGCTGATGTACATCGACCTCGATCGCTTCAAGCCGGTGAACGATACCTGGGGCCACCTGGCCGGCGACGCGGTGCTGTGGGCGGTGGCCAGCGTGCTGCGCCACGGTGTACGTGATTCGGACGTGGTAGCCCGGCTCGGCGGGGATGAGTTCGCGGTGATCCTGTCCGGATGCACGCCGCGACGCGCGGCGCGCATCGGAGGTGAGCTGCTGCAGACCCTGACCGCGCTGTCCATTCCGTGGGACCAGGACCGCTTGCGGGTGGGCGCCAGCATCGGCATCGCGCAGCTGCTGGGCGGCATGAGCGTGGACCAGGCCGTGGCCGCAGCCGATGCCCAGTGCTATCGCGCCAAGGCGATGGGGCGCAACAACGTGCAGGTGCAGGGGGAGGCGGGTGAACTGCCCGGCGACGATCCGGACATCACCGAGAGTTGATCTCAGCCTGTGAGAGGCGGTGTTCGGATACTGCGCGCACCTCCACTCGCCCGTACTGGTGATCCCCGTGAATACCTGGAATCCAATCGCGGCACGTGCCTTTGCCCCGGCCCTGGTCGGCTGGTGCCTGGCGCTGGCCGCCTGCCTGCGCCTGGAAGAGGTGCGCGACGACCTGCACGCGCAGGCTTTGCTACCGGTCCTGCAGGGCAGTGCCGTTGTCCTGTTGGGGTTCACGCTGTCCTGCATCGGCGGCGCCAGCATCATGCTGTGGCGGGCAGGCCGGAAAGATGCGGAATGATGGGTCGGAGCGGGGCCTGGAACGACAAAGGCCAGGGTTTGAACCTGGCCTTTGATGCGATGGTGCCGGTGAAAGGACTCGAACCTTCATGGGGTTGCCCCCGGCTGATTTTGAGTCAGCTGCGTATACCATTCCGCCACACCGGCAGGCAGTGCGCGAGTGTAACCGAGGTTGGCGGGCCTTTCATAGAGGGGAGAGGCGATCAGGACGGCGTCTGTCGGCTTCGGCCATGCGGTGGCTAACTGCGGAGGCGTGAATGCCTCCAGGAGTGGTAGCGGATGACCGTGTTGCAGGGCCTGCGGGTGCTGGTGGTCGAGAACGACGAGATGAGTGCGGCCCTGCTGCAGATGCAGCTGGTACAGGCCGGCGCGCTGGTGGTCGGATTGGCGGCTGGCGTGGCTGAGGCGCTATGCCTGCTGGAGGAGGCCTCCCCGGACGTTGCCCTGCTTGACTACCGGCTCGCCCGCAATGAAACCAGCGAAGCGGTGGCTGCAGCATTGGCGGCGCGTGGCGTGCCGTTCGTGCTGGCCACCGGCATGCAGGCCGAGCAGTTGCCCGATTCGATGCGCGCCGGTGTGCTGCTGGTCAAGCCCTACCTGTCCGCAGACCTGGTCCGGGCACTTGGACTGGCCGCGGGCCGTTCCGTCGTAAAGGCGTGACGGGCCGTCGGCTCAAGCCACTTCCGCATGGAGGTAGCGGATCTCCTCGCGGTCATCAAGGATGCGGTACTGCCGGGCCAGGTCATGCGGATCGGGGTTGAGCCAGGCGTCGAGGTGTTCCCGGCGGATGGGCACGACGCTGCGATCATGCCCGGCGGCGGCCACATCGCGGGCGGGTGCATCGGTGATGGTGGCAAACGACAGCAGGCGGCCCTCAGGCCCATCCCACTCTGCCCACAGGCAGGCCAGCAGCAGGTCGCGCGGAGGATCGGGGCGGAATTCCAGCACTGCGTCCCGTGCCTTCCCGGCGGCATCGGGCGCGCCGTTGATGACGGCGGGGCGTGGCACGTGTTCGTAGAACGCCTGGACCACCACCACGCCATGGCGCAGGCCGAAAGCCCCGCGCCAATAACCTTCGAGGCTGTCGCGACGGGCGTTGTAGGTGCCGGGGTAGAGCACATCGTTGCGCGCCGGCTTGTCCGGCAGCCGGCACTGGTAGCGCATCGGCTTGATGACGCGGCTGCCGTTTTCGCTCACCATCACCGGTGCATAGGTGCCGGGGAAAATGCGGCTGTCCCGCGGTAGGAGCTGTACCCGATGCAGGTCCTCGAGCCGCGCCTGCGCACGCTGGATGCGATTGCAGGCTACGCGCAGCGCGTTGCGCGCCTTCTGCGTCGGGCGGGTGGCCAAGGTGGCATGGGCGATATCGCGCCGCTCGCGTTGGCGTTGCAGTTCTTCCTCCAGTTCCTGGCGCTCCTGCGCATGCCACTGCTGGATCTTCGCAACGATGTCGCGACCCTGCCCGGTACGCGCTCCGGCAAAGCCGTCGTCCATGGCCTTCGGTGTCTTCGGTCGCTTCTTGCCGGGATCGTGCGCGTACAGTTCGGCGAATTCTTCCAGCGAGAGGATCGCGCCGAACTCGCGCACCAGCTTGGCATAGTCGGCACGAATCAGGGCGGAGTAGCACATGGGCGTCCTGCGGGCATGGATCGCAGCGGCTGCGACGGGGATGCGGCAGGATAGCCCGAGTCACCCGGAGGTACAGCATGAACGATTCCGCTTCCTGCCAGTTCCACGACGCTGTTCCAACAGTCGAGGACTACTGCCGGCTGCGTGTACTGGCCGGCCTCAGCGCCAAGAGCCATGAGGCGGCGACGCGCGCGCTGCCCAATACCCTGTTTGGTGTATGTGCGTACCAGGGCCATGAACTGGTGGCGATGGGCCGGATCATCGGTGATGGCGGCTGCCATCTGCAGGTCTGCGATATTGCCGTGCTGCCACGGCTGCAGGGGCAGGGCCTGGGCAAGGAGGTAATGCGCCGCCTGAGCGGGTGGATGCAGGCTCATCTGCCGCCGTCGGCCTATGTCAGCCTGCTGGCTGACGGTGAGGCGCACCGGCTGTATGCACAGTTCGGGTTCGCGCCGACCGCACCCGCGTCGATCGGGATGTATCGACGGTTCTGAGGAGGTGATCCACCGATGCCGTCCGGGAGATCGCCGGCAGGATGCCGTGGGCAAAGAAAAACCCCGGCCGAAGCCGGGGTTTCAAGAATTGGCGTCCCCACGGGGATTCGAACCCCGGTCGCCACCGTGAAAGGGTGATGTCCTAGGCCTCTAGACGATGGGGACGCACGAAAACTCCAGGTTGTAGAACTTCCGACGGCCTAATGTCGAAAGTGGTGGAGCCAAGCGGGATCGAACCGCTGACCTCCTGCATGCCATGCAGGCGCTCTCCCAGCTGAGCTATGGCCCCACGAAACGTCGGATATCTGCTGGGAGCAGAGTCCGTTTGAAACTGGCGTCCCCACGGGGATTCGAACCCCGGTCGCCACCGTGAAAGGGTGATGTCCTAGGCCTCTAGACGATGGGGACGCACGAAAACTTCAGGTTGTAGAACCTTCGACGGCCTAATGTCGAAAGTGGTGGAGCCAAGCGGGATCGAACCGCTGACCTCCTGCATGCCATGCAGGCGCTCTCCCAGCTGAGCTATGGCCCCGTGTTACCGAGCCGCCTATCATACCTGCGTGTTCACCTTTGTGGAAGCCTTTTCGAGGCTTTTTTCGTTCCGGTTCAACCGAAGCCGCAAGGGCAGGGAGCCGCAACGCCACATCCAGAACGCCGGTGGGCGGTGAACAAAAAAGACCCGGTTATCGGCCGGGTCCTCATTGTTCGTGATGAGTGGCGTCCCCACGGGGATTCGAACCCCGGTCGCCACCGTGAAAGGGTGATGTCCTAGGCCTCTAGACGATGGGGACGCACTCAAAATTTATTGTGACCTTTCGACGGCCTAATGCCGAAAGATTGGTGGAGCCAAGCGGGATCGAACCGCTGACCTCCTGCATGCCATGCAGGCGCTCTCCCAGCTGAGCTATGGCCCCACGTCGCTGAGGAGCGAAATAATAGCCTCGGCTCAGAGGGTTGGCAAGCATTTGTTGCACTTTTCTTCATGCGTAGCGGGTGCGCACTGCGGGCTGCCCGCAAGGACAAGCTGCCGTCCACCCGTGCCGCCCGGGACCTGGATCGGATGGGGCCCACGCCGGGGCCGGAGGTGCCGGCAGGACGCGAAAGCACGGCATGCATGCACTGCGGTTCCATCCTCCGTTGAGTGATCGACAGGCAACGGAACGCCGCGCGCGGGGAGGTCGTGCTCGCCGGTGTGGCGAAGGCACGTCGGCGGCAGGCCTGATTTGGAGGCTGCCTATTCAGCGTACTTTGCAACTTTCTTCATAGCCGCGCCGTTGCAGCTGTTCCTACCCTTCGCCTGAACCGGCCATTCGGTGGCCCGCAACGAACCGTGGAGGTGTCTGTGGAAGGATTCAGGAACGAAGGATTCGTCGAGGTCGCGGTGGTCGAGTACCCCGGAGGTGACCCGTCGGCCGCCTCGGTGCTGGCCGAGATGGCCCATGTCGCCAATCGCCTGGCCCAGCAGCAGCGTCGGCCCTTCAAGCGGGTCCTGGTGACCCGCTGGATCGTGCCGGCCAGCCAGACCGGCGTACATCGTATTGCCGGTGCCGAGATGCTTGACGCCGCCATTCCGGCGGTGATCGCTGTACCTGGCCAGATCAGTGCCGGCGCCTGCCTGCGGGCCGACGAGGTCCTGCTGGATTGGCTGCGGGCGCATTATGACGGTGGCAGCCTGCTGGCGGCCGCCGGTGATGGGGTCAGCGTGCTGGCACGCGCCGGGCTGCTCGCCGGACGCACCGTCAGCGGGCCGGACCTGGCGCGTCATCCTGGCCTGCAGGCTCAAGCGGCGAGCTGGGTACCGAGCGAACGGTCGCTGGTTGATGATGGCGACCTGCTGACGGTGGGGGGAGCGCAGGCCTGGCGTTTCCTGGGCCTGCGCCTGTTGTACAGGCTGCACGGCCAAGGTGTCGCCAGCGCTGTCGCGCAGCAGCTGGCAATCACCGTGCCGGCAACCATCCAGCAGGATCTGGAGCGCTTCAGCGCCAACTTCGCGCATGGTGATCGAGACGTTCTGAAGGCGCAGCGCTGGTTGCATACCACCGCTGCGCGGGGGGCCACCCTCGCAGCGATCTGTGAGATCTCAGGGCTGGAGCCCCGCACATTACAGCGGCGCTTTCTCAAGGCAACCGGTCTGCGGCCGATCGAGTACTGCCAGCGATTGCGCATCGCCAAGGCGCAGACCCTGCTGCAACAAGGGGCGGGCATCGACGAGGTGGCCTGGGGCGTCGGCTATGCCGACCAGAGCGCATTCCGACGCCTGTTTCTCCGCATCGTCGGCATGACACCGGCCAACTATCGCCGTCATGTCAGCAACAAGCGCCGTGAACGCCCACTGATGCCGTCGGTTGCGGGTAGCCTGCGAGGGCTGCAGTCACCGCCAGCGATGCAGCTGGGGCGGAGCGCAGCTTGAAGCCCGCCTTTCGCCGGGCTTGCAACCCGGACGTGACGCTTTGACCATGCAGCCCGTGGATGATGAGCAGGTGGGCTGATGTCGAGCATTGGACCGGTGCCTATGCCGGTGGTGTTGATTCTTGCATGTGTGTTGCTGGCCATGACGGTTGCCCGGGTGTGGCCCCGCAGCACGGACGGTGCGCCATTGCCTTCGCCGGCAGGCAGGGTTCTGGACATGCTGCTGGTCGGGCTGCTGTGTGGGCGCATCAGCTTTGTCGCGTGGAACATTGCGCTGTATCGCGACGCCCCATGGAGCATTCTGCAGATTGCGGATGGGGGCTATTACCTCGGGGTGGTGTTGGTTGCAGGCATGGCATGGGGGCTGTGGCGGTTGCGCCATTCGCGTGCCATGCGCGCCCCGGTTCTGGCAGGCGCCCTGACCGGCATCCTCTCATGGGCAGGCGGCAGTCTGTGGCTGTCGGCATGGCAGGAACGGCAGATGCCGTTGCCGACGCTGCAGGTGGCCGATCTACAAGGGGACAGGGTGACGCTGCAGGCGTTTCGCGGCCGGCCGTTGGTCTTGAACCTGTGGGCCACCTGGTGCGGGCCGTGCCGCCGTGAAATGCCGGTCCTGGCAGCCGCGCAGCGGGCCCATCCGGATGTGCAGGTCGTGTTCCTCAACCAGGGCGAAACGAAGGAGGAGATCCAGCGCTTCCTTGCGCGCGAGCGGCTGATGCCCGGCAACATGTTGCTGGACGTCGACGCTGTCGCATCAACGACACTGGGCGTGCAGGCCTACCCCTCGACGCTCTTCTTCGATGCGGAAGGACGCCTGCGCGAGCTGCACCTGGGCGAACTGACCGCAGCCGGTCTTGAACACAAACTGCGCCAGCTGCGGTAGCCTGCGCGGGCATCTCACTACGGAGTTCCCATGTTGTCGACTTCCCTGCGCACCGCCCCTGCGGTGCTGTTGCTGCCGGTCATGCTGGCACTGGCCGCCTGCAGCCAGGCACAGACACCGCCGGGCAAGGCGGCTGCGGCGCCGGCGGCCACTGCTGCCGCGTCCACTGCCAAGGGCGACCGTCCTGCGGTGTTGAAGGGCATCGAAAAGCACGGCTTCGAGGTTGTCGCCGAGTTCGACGCCCCCGGTGGCCTGCGTGGCTTCGCCGGTGTGGTCGGTGGCCAGCAACCGGCGGCGGCCTATGTCACTGCTGATGGCAAGCACGTGCTGGTTGGCAGCCTGTTCGACGCCGAGGGCAACGACGTGGCCGCTGAAGCAGTCGAAAAGCTGGTGGCCGCGCCGATGTCGGCCAAGATGTGGAGCAAGCTGGAGGCCAGCGCCTGGGTGCGTGATGGCAGGGCCGATGCGCCGCGCGTCGTATACACCTTCAGTGATGCCAACTGCCCGTACTGCCACAAGTTCTGGGAAGCGGCCCGTCCGTGGGTCGATGCCGGCAAGGTGCAGCTGCGTCACATCATGGTTGGTGTGATCCGTGAGGACAGCCCGGCCAAGGCGGCGGCCATTCTCGCCGCACGCGATCCCAGTGCGGCGCTGCTGCAGAACGAACATGAGTTCGATCGGGGCGGCATCAAGGCGCTGCCGAGCATCAGCCGCGAGATCGCCGGCAAGCTCGATGCCAACCAGGTGTTGATGATCGAGATGGGTTTCCAGGGCACGCCAGGCATCCTGTTCCAGGACGCACAGGGCCAGGTGCAGCGTCGCGCCGGTCTACCGCAGGGCGCCGACCTGCAGACGGTACTGGGCCCGCGCTGATCCCTGCCCAGGCGTGACAGTGGAGCAACAGGCCCGCATGGCAGCATGCGGGCCTGTTGCTTCCTGCCGCCGATGCGATGCTGTGGCCTGCGCAGCACTTGTTCATCGTCACGTCTGAATAGTGACTGACATCAAGCACCGCGCATTGATCCCGATCAAGGCCAAAAACGACAGGCGGATTAGCCTGTGACGCATGGAATACAGCGTCAAACGGCCATCGGTGCTGGGCTCGCCATGTCGTGATCGGCTGCGGCCGGCGCAGCCATTCACGACAATCTCACTTCCTGCTTGTTACCCAGACTGCGGCGGTTGCCACCGCCTTGGCCGCTCGGCCCTGATGCAATGGGCATCGAAGCGGGCAGGGCAGTGTCATCATCCCGTTGCCTGCGGCATGCAGGCTCCAGCGGGGCATCGACGCAGTACCGGCATTTCCAGCAACGGCGGCGTGGGACCTGGGCGGCGCGTGCGCGCGTTCCGCAGGGGCGCTGCGAGTGTTTGGCCAGGGAGGACGCAATGCGCTTGGCGGTACTGAGTCTGGCCAGCCTGATCGCCATCGCGATCACGCCAGCGTATGCGCAGCAGAGTGGCCAGGAGGATGCGCAGGCCCTGCGCCGCGAGATTGCCGCCATGCGCCAGGCGCTGGAGGGCATGCAGCAGCGCCTTGAACGCCTCGAGCAGCGTGAGGGTGCGGCGGCTGCCGCAGTCACTCAGGCCCCCGCATCGATGCCAACGGTCACCGGCCCAACCGATCTGCTGCATCCCACCCAGGTGCCCGGCGTGGCGCAGCCGGTGCTGCCGCAGCGCGAATCCGTGGCTGATCCTTCCACGGCGGCGTCGCGTCCCGACAATGCGGCGGGGCCGACCGATCCCGACCTGAAGGGTTTCTTCGCCATTCCCGGCACCGACACGGTGATCCGCATTGGCGGCTATGCCAAGCTCGATGCGATCGCCGACTCGCGCGCGGCCGGTGACGAGGACCAGTTCATTCCCTCGTCGATTCCGGTGGGCGGCAGCCATCGCGACGTGTCCAACTTCAATATCCATGCCAAGCAGACCCGCTTCAGCTTCGAGGCGCGGCGCCCGACCTCGCATGGCAACCTGCGCTTCTACCTAGAGAACGACTTCTTCGGCAGCAGTGACGGGTACGAATTCCGCCTGCGTCATGCCTACGGCCAGCTCGGCAACACTTACGCCGGTTATGGCTATTCCAGTTTCATGGATCCGGACAGCCTGCCCGATACCCTGGATTTCGCTGGGCCGGGTGGGGCCGGTTACCTGCTGGTGGCCGGCATCCACCACAGCTTCACGATCGGCAAAGGCAATACGCTGACGCTTGCCGCTGAAGACCCCGACACCGAGCTTGCCGGCGCCAGTGATACGCGGGCGGCGGCGAACCGCTTCCCCGATGTGACGTTGACCGCGCGCATGGAGCGCGACTGGGGCCATCTGCAGCTGGGTGCGGTGGCGCGCAGCCTGGCCTACGACGGCGAGGACGAGCGCGACCGGCGCATGGCCGGCGGGCTGCAGCTCAGTGGCTCGGCGTCGGTGGGCGAGCGCGACCTGCTGCTGTTCGGTGCACTGGGGGGGCGCGGCCTCAGCCGCTATACCGCCGACCTGACCGGCTCCGGGCTGGACGCGGTGGTTGGCGCCGACGGGCGCCTCGATGCGTTGGATCTGCACGGTGGTTTCGTCGGTTACACCCATTACTGGTCCGGGCTGTGGCGCTCGAACCTGATCTTCGGCCAGCTGACCCTTGAACGTAATGCCGCACTGGCGGCTGACGCCTTCCGGCAGAGCCGATACGGCGTGTTCAACTTGATCTGGAGCCCGGCGCCCTCGTGGACGATGGGCATGGAACTGCTGTACGGCCGCCTCGAACAGCAGGGTGGAGCGCGCGGCGACACGGTCCGGGTACAGGGCAGCCTGCAATACAACTTCATCAAATAGCGCCAGCGGTGGTTCGCCAGCGCAAGCCATTCCACGTCCGGCTGTGCCGGGCTCGTGCCAGTACAGGAGAGTGCCATGGCAGAAGCAAAGAAAATCGGGGTGGTCGGAGCCACCTTCCTCGTCGCCGGCAACATGATGGGCTCCGGAGTGTTCCTGCTGCCCTCGAGCCTGGCCAAGATCGGCACCGCTTCGATCTGGGGATGGCTGGTCACCACTGCGGGCGCACTGTTGCTGGCCTTCGTATTCGCCAAGCTGGGCAAGCTGGCGCCGAAGGCGGGCGGCCCCTACGCCTACGCGCGGGACTGGTTCGGGCCCTACATGGGCTTCCAGACCAACACCATCTACTGGTTCGCGAACTGGATCGGCAACGTTGCCATTCCGATTGCGGCGGTGGGCTACTTCAGCTACTTCTTCCCGATCCTGTCCGAGCCGCTGGTGCGTTGCATCGCGGTGCTGGTACTGGTGTGGGCACTGAGCTTCGCCAATGTGATCGGCCCGGCCTTCGTCAGCCGCGTGCAGACAGTCACCACCAGCTTCGCGCTGGTGCCGATCCTGGGCATCGCCATCTTCGGATGGTTCTTCTTCGATGCCGACATCTTCAAGGGCGCCTACAACGTGTCCGGCGAGTCGAACTTCGGCGCGATCTCCAGCGCCGCGGCACTGACCCTATGGGCCTTCATCGGTGTCGAATCGGCCTCGGTGACTGCTGGCGTGGTGGAAAACCCGGAGAAGAACGTGGCCCGCGCCACGCTGGCGGGGGTGTTCCTGGCCGCCATCGCCTACATTGCCAGCTCCTCGGTGATCATGGGCATGGTACCGAACGCGGAGCTGCAGGTTTCCGACGCGCCGTTCGCGCTGGCTGCAGCCAAGGCCGTTGGTGGCTGGGGCGGTGCGCTGGTCAGCCTGTGTGCCTTCATCGGTGCCGCCGGCTCGCTCGGTGGCTGGATCCTGCTGACCGCGCAGAGCGCCAAGGCCGCCTCCGATGATGGCCTGTTCCCGAGCATCTTCAGCAAGACCAACAAGGATGACGTGCCGGTCAAGGGCGTGCTGATCGTGGCCGTGCTGATGACCCTGGCGGTGCTGGTCACCTCCACCTCGGAAACCGCGTCGGCGCAGTTCGATGTGATCACCTCGGCGGCCGTGGTGCTGACCCTGCTGCCCTACATCTACTCGTGCGTGGCCTGCTACTTCGTGGTCGAGCGTTCCCACACCATGCTCCACACCGGTGCGTTCTGGACCCTGACCAGCCTGACCGTCGTGTACTGCCTGTGGGCGATCTACGGCTCGTCGGGAACCATCGTGCAGTACGCCTTCCTGTTCGTGCTGTTCATCACCGTGTTCTATCCCTTCTTCAGCGAGGAGCGCCGCCAGCAGCGGCAGCGCGCCCGTGAGGCGTCGGCCATCGGCACCGGTGCCCAGCGTTCCTGATCCAGACAAGGAGAAACAACGTGTACTTCAAGTCCCTGGACTATCCGGTCATCGTCATTGACAACGACTACGAGTCGCCGCGTATCGGCGGCATCCTGATCCGTGCGCTGGTGGAAGAGCTGCGCAGCAACGGGCAGCGCGTGCTGTGCGGCCTGAACCTGGACGACGCCCGTGCCGGCGCCAGGACCTATGTGGCGGCCTCGGCGGTGTTGATCTCCATTGACGGAACCGAGGAGGTCGATGGCGAGTTCCAGCGGCTGACCGCTTTCCTGCGCGAGCAGAGCGCACGCCGGGCCAACCTGCCGGTGTTCCTGTATGGCGAGCGCCGTACCATCGAGAAGGTGCCGAGCAAGCTGCTCAAGTACATCCACGGATTCATCTTCCTGTTCGAAGACACCAAGAGCTTCATTTCGCGGCAGGTGATGCGCGCGGCCGAAGACTACATGAAGAACCTGCTGCCGCCGTTCTTCAAGGCGCTGATCCACCACGCCGCAGAGTCCAATTATTCCTGGCACACGCCTGGCCACGCCGGCGGCGTGGCATTCACCAAGTCGCCGGTTGGCCGTGCGTTCCACCAGTTCTATGGCGAGAACACCCTGCGCAGCGACCTGTCGATCTCGGTGCCGGAACTGGGCTCGCTGCTCGACCATACCGGGCCCATCAAGGACGCCGAGAACGAGGCGGCGCGCAACTTCGGTGCCGACCACACCTTCTTCGTCACCAATGGCACCTCCACCGCCAACAAGATCGTCTGGCATGGCACGGTGGCCCGCGGCGATGTGGTGTTCGTCGACCGCAACTGCCACAAGTCGCTGCTGCACGCGCTGATCATGACCGGCGCGGTGCCGGTGTACTTCACCCCCAGCCGCAACGCGCACGGCATCATCGGCCCGATCAGCCTGGATCAGTTCACGCCGGAATCGCTGCAGCAGCGCATTGCCGCCAATCCGCTGGCCAACCACGCCTACAAGGCCGGTTCCAAGCCGCGCATGGCAGTGGTCACCAATTCGACCTATGACGGCCTGTGCTACAACGCCGAGAAGATCGCCGGCGAGATCGGCAGTGCGGTCGATTTCCTGCACTTCGACGAAGCCTGGTATGCCTACGCCGCGTTCCATCCGTTCTACGAGAACCACTACGGCATGGCCAAGGGCAAGCCGCGCGAACAGGACGCGATCATCTTCACCACGCATTCCACCCACAAGCTTCTGGCTGCATTCTCGCAGGCTTCGATGATTCATGTGCGCAATTCGGCGCAACGCAACCTGGATGCCGAGCGCTTCAACGAGTCGTTCATGATGCATACCTCGACCAGCCCGCATTACGGGGTGATCGCGGCCTGCGACGTGGCGTCGAAGATGATGGAGGGTGATGCCGGGCGCTCGCTGGTGCAGGAAATGCATGACGAGGCGATCGCCTTCCGTCGTGCGATGCTGCATGTTCGCGATGACCTCGGGCGTGACGACTGGTGGTTCAGCGTATGGCAGCCGACCCAGGTCGAGCGCAGCCTGGACAAGGGAGATACGCCGGCGCCGCTGGTGGCCAAGCGCGAAGAATGGTACCTGCAGCCGGACGCCCACTGGCATGGCTTCGAGAACCTGGTCGATGACTATGTGTTGATCGATCCGATCAAGGTGACCCTGCTGACGCCGGGGCTGTCGATGGACGGCAGCATGGGCACGCTGGGCATCCCGGCGGCTGTGCTGAGCAAGTTCCTGTGGGGCCGCGGCATCACGGTGGAGAAGACCAACCTCTATTCAGTGCTGTTCCTGTTCTCGATGGGCATCACCAAGGGCAAGTGGAGCACGCTGGTCACGGAGTTGATGGCCTTCAAGGAACTGTACGATCGCAACGCACCGTTGAGCCAGGCGCTGCCGACGCTGGCGGCGGACTACCCACTGGCCTATGCGGGATGGGGCCTGCGTGACCTGTGTGACGCGCTGCATGCGTTCAACCGGGAGTTCGGGGTCGCCAAGGTGATGCGTGAGATGTATGTGGATCTGCCGACGCCGGTGATGACGCCGGCCGATGCATACAACCATCTGGTGAAGGGCGAGATCGAGCGGGTCGACATCGAGCAGCTCAGCGGCCGCATCGCCGCCACCATGCTGGTGCCGTATCCGCCGGGCATCCCGACCATCATGCCGGGCGAGCGCTTCGGAGACAGCGACGAGCCGATCATCCAGTCGCTGCGTATCGCCCGCGCGCAGAACGCTCGCTTCCCGGGTTTCGAGTCGGACGTGCATGGGCTCATCATCGAGCACGAGGGAGATGCGGTTTCGTACAATGTGGAGGTGCTGAAGGCCTGATCGGCAGCAGCCGGAGCCTGGCGGGCCGCGGTCAGAGATCGCGGTACTGGATCTGCGTGGCGAGCACGCGCAGGCCGCCGGCGTCGCTGGAAAGGATGCGCTCTTCGCCAACGCCCTTCTGCCGTTGCAGCTGGAAGCCCTGGTGGCCAGGCAGCTGCGCAGCGATGCTCTCCATGCGCTGCAGGGCGTCGGGACCGCTGCAGTCGAAGTGGCCCCAATATGCGCCGTGACGATGGATCTGCAACCGATAGTTCATCGCTGTGCCTCCGGCAGGGCCTGCAGCCAGTGGTCGAACATGGCCGTGGCGGCCGCAGCGAGCGGAGCACCATAGCGGCGGGCCTGCGCGCGCAGGTCGTTCGGATCAATGCCGGCCAGGGCCAGTTCCAGAGTATGGCCGATCAGCCAGCGCTCGAACTGGTGGGCGTCCAGTTCCGGGTGGCACTGCAGGCCCAGTGCGTGATGGCCGATCGCAAAGGCCTGGTGGCGGCACGCCGGGGTGCTGGCCAGGCGGCATGCACCGGCCGGAAGCTCGAAGGCCTCGCCGTGCCAATGCAGCACCGGAATCCCCTGCAGTGCCTGCAGCGGCGAGCGCTGGCCATCATCGGTCAGCAGCAGCGGTGCAAAGCCGATCTCCTTGCCACCCATGGCAGTGACGCTGGCGCCGAGTGCGCAGGCCATCAGCTGCGCGCCGAGGCAGATGCCCAGGGTGGGCCGCTGCTGCTGAAGCCGGTGTTGCAGCAGGCGAAGGCTGTCGCCGAGGAAGGGATAGTGGGCAGCATCGTTGACGCTGATGGGGCCTCCCAGAACCACGAGCAGGCCTGCATCCACGGCCGGATCGAGCGCATCGATACCGGCGTGCAGCACCTGCAGCCGCCAGCCCTGCGCAAGCAGGAGGGGTTGCAGGGTGCCCAGGTCTTCGAAGGCGACGTGCTGCAGGATGACTGCGTGCTTCATGCCGGTGCTCCGCTGCGCGGCCAGTAGAAGCTGTCCGGGGTCGCACGGGCACCGAAGATGGCCTGGCCGACGCGGATGACGGTGGCGCCTTCCTCGATAGCCACTTCGAAGTCACCGGACATGCCCATCGAAAGCTGTGACAGATCGATGCCGGCAGGCGCGGTGCGCCGCAACTGGTCACGCAGCTCACGCAGGCGCACGAAGCAGGCACGCACGCGCTCGACCTCGGGGGTGAAGAGGGCCAGGGTCATCAGGCCCTGCACGCGCAGGCGGTCGAATGCCGGCAGCTGCTGCATGAAGGACTCGACGGCATCCGGCTCCAGCCCGTACTTGCTGGCTTCGGCCGAGGTGTTGACCTGCACGAATACATCCAGCGTGCGCGCTTCCACCTCCAGCCGCTGCTGCAGGGCTTCGGCTACGCGCAGGCTGTCCAGCGCCTGGAATTCGCTGGCGAAGCGCGCCACGTAGCGGGCCTTGTTGGTCTGCAGGTGGCCGATCACCGACCAGTGCACGCCCAGGTCGGCCATCGCTTCGGCTTTGCGTTGCGCTTCCTGCACCTTGTTCTCGCCGAGCTCGTGGCAGCCGGCGGCTACCGCCATGCGAATGCGGGCGTCATCGACGGTCTTGCTGACCGGCAGCAGGCGCACGCTGGCCGGGTCGCGGCCAACACGGGCACAGGCGCTGGCGATGCGTTGGCGCACCGTGGCCA
The DNA here is from genome assembly GCF_001676385.1 of Stenotrophomonas maltophilia. GTDB lineage: Bacteria > Pseudomonadota > Gammaproteobacteria > Xanthomonadales > Xanthomonadaceae > Stenotrophomonas > Stenotrophomonas maltophilia_J. The sequence goes on from NZ_LYVJ01000001.1 coordinate 400,967, forward strand.
GGTTGGCGGCGATCTGTTCAACGGACTCGGCGACGGGCCAGTCGGCAGCGGCAAGGGGCATGCGGGTACCTCCAATGCAGGGCGGCCAGGTGGGATACACTGGCACAGGACAAGATATAGTTTGGCATAGGACAAAATGAAAATCACTGGGCACAGCGCTGAGTCGATCTTCGACAGCATCCGTGATGGCATCGGCAAGGGCCGCCTGCCGGCCGGCAGCGTGCTGCCGCCGGTACGTGAGCTGGCCGGGCAGTTGGGGGTGAACCGCAACACCGTGGCTGCGGCCTACAAGCGGCTGGATGCTGCGGGCCTGGCCAGCACGGCGGGCCGTCGCGGCACGGTGGTGCGTGGCCAGCCGCCGACGCTGGCGCGCGAGGGCAGCGCGCCGGGGCTGGCGCTGCATGACCTGGCCGGTGGCAACCCGGATGCGCGCCTGCTGCCGAGCCTGCGCCTGGCGCCGGCTGCGCCACGCCTGTATGGCGTGGGCACGGTCGATCCGCGCTTGCAGGCACTGGCGCGGGCCTCGCTGGATGCGGACTGCCCCGAGGGGTATGCGCTGGAGCTGACCCATGGCGCGGTCGATGGCATCGAACGCCTGCTGGCAGCGTGGCTGCTGCCGGGTGATCGCATCGCAGTCGAGGATCCGTGCTTCCTTGGCAGCCTCAACGTGCTCAACGCGGTGGGCCACGCGCCGTTGCCGGTGGCGGTGGATGCGCACGGCATGCAGGTGGAATCGCTGCGGCAGGCACTGGAGGCCGGCGCACGCGTGGTACTGCTGACCCCGCGTGCTCACAACCCGACCGGGGCCAGCCTGGATGCGAAGCGGGCACGGGCGTTGCGCCAGCTGCTGGCGGCCTACCCGCAGGTAGCAGTGCTGATCGACGATCACTACGCGCTGCTCTCGCAGCGGGCCTACCACTCGGTGCTGCCGCCGGATGGCCGGCGCTGGGCGCTGCTGCGCTCGCTGTCCAAGCCGTTGGGCCCGGACCTGCGGCTGGCCTGGCTGGCCTGCGATGAAGCGACTGCGATGCGTTTGCGGCTGCGGTTGGCGCCCGGCACCGGTTGGGTCAGTCACCTGTTGCAGGATGCGGCGGCATCGGTGCTTGAGTCGGGAACACAGCGGGCCAGGATCGTCTCGGCCGGCGAGCGTTACCAGCAACGGCTGCAGTCGCTGCAGGAACTGCTGCGTGCGCGTGGGGTGCCGACACCGTGGCCGATGGAAGGATTGAACCTGTGGTTGCCATTGGCGGCCGACAGCCATGCGCAGGTGCTGGCGCTGGCTGCGCGCGGATGGCATGTGCGCGCGGGCGAAGTGTTCGCGGTGGCGGCGCCGGGGCATGGCCTGCGCATCACCTGCGCGGCGTTGGGCCCGGCGCAGCTGCGGCAGCTGGCCGATGACCTGGCGGCGGTGTGCGGTGTGTAGAGCCGAGCCATGCTCGGCTGCTTTATCCAGCAGCAGCCGAGCATGGCTCAACTCTGCAAAAGCGGGAGCGCGGTGTTGGCGCTGGGGGCGCACGTAGCAGGACTGGCCGCTGTCATCGACGAACAGCAGCTCCGGCTTGCCCTGCCAGGAGGTGAGCATCGCGCCACCGTGGCTGAGGGGGCGGGAATCGACGCCGAGGGCCACCCGTGGTTGGCCTATGTGTGTACCGTCAATGGAAGTCGCGACTGTGGCTGCGCAGTCCCTGCAGCAGTTCATCCAGGCAATGCATGCGTTGCACGATGACATGCTGCACGCCATCGACGCGTTCCAGACGGCCGTCGATCTGCATCAGCTGGGTATCGATCAGTACCCGATGCTGGCGATCGGCCAGGTGCCGCCAGACCACGGCGTTGACCATGCCGGTCTCGTCTTCAAGGGTGAGGAAGGTAACGCCGCTGGCGGTCTGCGGGCGCTGGCGCATGCGTACCAGGCCGGCGATACGCACGCGGCGGCCATGGCCATGGCCCGCCAGCTGCATGGCATCCAGGCAGCCGCGGCTGCGCAGCTGCGCACGCAGGAACGAGATCGGATGGCGGCCGAGGGTAGTGCCGGTGCTGCGGTAATCGGCCTGCATGTCTTCCCAGGCGCTGGGCAGGGGCAGCGGTACGCGGGCCTCGGCGGTGGGGCGGGCCTGGTCGAACAGCGGCAGCCTGTTCTCCACGCCGGAGATGTCCCAGCGTGCCCGATGGCGATGGCCGCTGAGCCCACGCAGCGCGCCGGCATCGGCCAGCAGGCCCTGCTGGCGGCGGTCCAGGGCGGTGCGCTGGCACAGGTCGCCGACATCCTCGAACGGGCACCGCGCACGTTCGCGCATGATGGCCTGCACGGCCGCTTCATTGCAGCCGTCGACCAGGCGCAGGCCGAGCCGGATCGCGGCCGCGCCCTTGCTGAAATCCAGCGTGCAGTCCCAGTCGCTGTGGCGCACGTCCACCGGCAGCACGCGGATGCCATGCCGGCGCGCATCCTGCAGCAGCTGGTCGGGGCTGTAGAAACCCAGCGGCTGGCTGTTGATGAGGCTGGCGGTGAATGCGGCCGGGTGGTGGCATTTCAGCCAGCAGCTGTTATAGGTCAGCAGGGCGAAGCTGGCAGCGTGGCTTTCCGGGAAGCCGTAATCGCCGAAGCCCTTGATCTGCTCGAACAGGTGCTCGCCGTATTCGCGACTGAAGCCGTTCTTCAGCATGCCGGCCAGCAGCTTTTCGCGGTGCGGTTCCAGCCCGCCACGGCGCTTCCATGCGGCCATCGAGCGGCGCAGGGCATCGGCCTGGCCAGGCGTGTAACCGGCTGCTTCGACCGCCAGTTGCATCACCTGTTCCTGGAACAGTGGGACCCCCAGCGTGCGGGCGAACACGCGTTCCAGCTGCGGAGGGTAGAGCGGATTGTCCGGGTCGTTCAGTGCCTCAGGGCCTTGTTCGCGCAGGATCCGCCGCCGCTCCAGGTAGGGGTGCACCATGTCACCCTGGATCGGACCGGGGCGCACGATTGCCACTTCGATCACCAGATCGTAGAACGTGCGCGGCTGCATGCGTGGCAGCATCGCCATCTGCGCGCGCGATTCGATCTGGAACACGCCGATGGTATCGGCGGCGCAGATCATGTCGAAGGTCTTTGCATCCTTGGGCGGGATCGCATCCATGCGTCCTTCGTGCAGGCCGTGCTGCTTCAACATCGCCAGGCATTTGCGGATGGCGGTGAGCATGCCAAGGGCCAGGCAGTCGACCTTCATCAGCCCGGTGGCATCGAGGTCGTCCTTGTCCCACTGGATGACGGTGCGATCGGCCATCGCCGCGTTCTCCACCGGTACCAGGGTCGACAGCGGATGCTCGGAGATGACGAAACCACCCGGGTGCTGCGACAGGTGGCGCGGGAAGTCGATCAGCTCATTGGTCAGTGACAGCAGCCGCCGCATCAGCGGCGTGTCCGGGTCGAAGCCGCGCTCGCGCAGGGTTTCCGGCATCGGGATGCTGCCGCCCCAGTGGTCCATCGCCGCGCCCAGTTCGTTGACCTGGTCCATCGGCAGGCCGAGCGCACGGGCCACGTCACGGATCGCGCTGCGGCCACGGTAGCTGATCGCCACCGCGGTCAGTGCGGCGCGTTCGCGTCCATAGCGGTTGAATACGTACTGCAGCACCTCCTCGCGGCGCTCGTGCTCGAAGTCGATGTCGATGTCCGGCGGCTCATTGCGCTCGGCGGAGATGAAGCGTTCAAACAACAGATTGCTGCGCGCAGGATCGATCTCGGTCACGCCCAGCACGAAGCACACCGTCGAATTGGCCGCCGAGCCGCGGCCCTGGCAGAGAATGCCCCGGCTGCGGGCGAAGCGCACGATGTCATGCACGGTAAGGAAGTAGGAGGCGTAGTTTTTCTTCCGGATCAACGCCAGCTCATGTTCGATCTGCGTGCGCTGTGCGTCCTTGATGCCTTCTGGCCAACGCCAGGGAATCTTTTCTTCGACCAGCTCGCGCAGCCAGCTGTCCGGGTCATGCCCCTCCGGCACCAGTTCACGCGGGTAGGTGTACTTCAACTGGTCCAGGGTGAAGTGGCAGCGTTCTGCGATGCGCACGGTCTCGGCCAGCAGCTCGGGCGGATACAGCTGCGCCAGTGCAGTGCGCGGGCGCAGGTGGCGCTCGCCGTTGGGGAACAGGCGCCAGCCGGCTTCGGCCACGCTGCAGCGGTGGCGGATCGCGGTCAATGTGTCCTGCAGGGCGCGGCGACGGCGCACGTGCATGTGCACGTCACCACTGGCGACCAGCGATAGCCGATGGCGTTCAGCGAAAGCCTGCAGCTGCTGCAGGCGGCGCGCGTCGTCGTGCTCGTGGTGCAGTTCCACCGCCAGCCACAGGCGATCATTGAAGCTTGCACGCAGCAGTTCCAGATCGGTGGCGGCCGGGTGCCGGTCCAGCCACAGGCACAACAGGCCGTCGGGCAGGCCGAGCAGATCGTCGCGCAGGCAGCGGTACCCGCCCTTGGCCGCCCGTCGCCGGCAGGTGGTGATCAACTGGCACAGCCCGGAGTAGGCGGCCTGGTCAGTGCACAGCAGGACCAGCTTCGGCCCGTCCTCGACCTGGAATTCGGCGCCGACGATCAGTGCCACGCCATGTGTCTTCGCTGCCTGCCAGGCGCGCACGATGCCGGCCAGCGAGCACTCATCGGTGATCGCCAGCGCGCGGTAGCCCTGGCCGGCGGCGCGTGCGAACAGTTCTTCGGCGATCGAGGCGCCACGCTGGAAACTGAAGGCCGACAGGCAGTGCAGTTCGGCGTAGCCGGGCAGTTCGCTGTGCATGGTGGCTCAGCCGAACCAGCCGTGCAGCATCCACGGCGCATGCGGGTCGTTGCGTGTGCGGAACGCCCAGCCGCGCTGGCCGTGTGCGGTTTCCACCACGTAGTAGTCGCGGCGCGCATCAGCCTGGTCCCACCAGCCCGATTCGATGCGCTCCGGCCCGGCGATGATGCGCAGGCGCGGGTCACGCAACGGTTGCGGGGTATCCAGCAGCCAGCCGGGACGCAGCGGCCACCGGGCCGGTGGCCTGGCCGCCGGCGGGGGGCCACTGGCGCGCTCGGGGCGATGATCGGCCTGTACCGCCAGCGGCTGCACGGCGCTATCGCCGAGCCGCGCGCGCAAGCGCTCGCGCAGTTGGCTCCACGGCATGGCCTGCGCCGGCCGGGTATCGAACAGGTCGCGTGCGGCAGGCACGAAGGGCGGCAACTGTTCGGCCTGCAGGCGCAGTGCGCGGCTGCCGGCCGGCAGCGCGAAGGCCTCCATGCGGTTGCGCGCGATTTCGAACAGCAGTGCGGGATCACGCTCGGGTGCCAGCAGGCCGATGGTCAGCACGCTGGCCGGCAGCAGGTCGTGCTCGAAATGCAGGTCGAAGCGCTGCACGCCGCCATCGCGCGAACACAGGAATGCGGCCAGGTCCAGCAGCAGGCGGCGCAGCGGGAACAGCAGGGCCTGGCTGGATTCGATCTCGTATTCGAATTCGATGCGGGCATCGAAGCGGTCCGGTGGCTGGTAGTAGCGCAGGGGCGTGGTGGGCAGGCCACGCAGAGCGTCCAGCTGCTGCAGTACCTCGGGCGCGAAGCGCCGGGCCAGGCTGTCGCGCGGCAGGTCGAGTACCGCGCCCAGCGTGCGCAGGCCGGAACGGTCAAGCACGGTGACCACATCGCTGGGCAGGCCGCAGCGTGGCAGGGGCAGCTGCGCCAGTGCCGCCGGCAGCTGCTGCGCATCGATGCCGAGGCCGTCGTGCACGTTGGCCAGCACGCGCGCAGCGTGTGGCGTGGGCGCGGCCACCAGGCGGTGGCGGAAGCCGAGTTCATGCAGCTCACCGCGCAGGCGCTGCTGGATGGTCAGCCAGCAGCCGAACAAGGCACGGCTGGCACCGATCTCCAGTACCAGCGCATGCGGGAAATCGAGGCTGACCTGCGAGCTGTAGCCGTAGGCCCAGCTGGCCAGCAGCTGGCGGGTGTGCTGTTCCATGCCGGGGTCGTAGTCGTGCAGTTGCAGGTCCTGCACCCGCACCTGTGCGGCTGACAGCAGCATGCCGGGGTGCAGTCCCATCGCACGCGCGGCCGGGCTGACCGCGCGCAGCACGCGGCGCTGTGCCGGCCCTTGCAGCAGCACCAGTGGGCGCTGCGGATCCGGCTGCAGGCGCAGCACGCTGTCCAGCGCCAGCTGTGGCAACAACAGGCAGGCCCAGTGCATGGCGCGGCCTCAGTGGGCAATGGCCAACGGCAGCGGCTGTGCCGGTGGCAGGCCACCGCGGCACTTCAACACCCGCACCTGGCCAGGGTCGAGCTGCAGGCGCAGGCTGGCCGGGGAGGGGTTGCGTGCCGCGCGCGCCTGGCGGAACACAAAACCCAGGCACTGGCCGCTGTCGGCGGCCACCTGCAGGCGGCGCAGGGCACGGTCGTCAGCCTGGTGTGGCCAGCACAGCACCGCTGCGCAGGCAGCGGAACGCAGGCATTGTTCGGCGGCCCACAGCGCCTGTTTCGGCGTGGCCTGGATGATCTGCAACCGCGCCAGGTCCAGCCCGGCCGCGGCCCAGGCCGGAGCATGCGGGCGGTAGGGCGGAGCAATCAGCACGATCGGTCGTTCGCGCTGGCTCAGCTTCGCAAGCACCGGCCAGACCAGGGCCAGCTCGCCCACGCCGGGTGCTGCCTGCAGGATTTCGCACAGTCCGCTGGCCGGCCAACCGCCGCCGGGCAGGCGCGCGTCCAGCGCCGGGTGGCCGCTGGCCAGATGGTCGCTGGCGGGCCCTTGGCGGGCCGGGCCACGCCACAGCTGGCGACCGTCCAGCAGCCGGTCGAGAGCGACGACCGCGCCCATCAGCCGCCCTCCCTGGCAAGGCATCGGAGAGGTGGGGCGTAGCAGCGGGCGGAAACTGCGGGCATGGAGCGAGTATCGACAGGCGGGTATCAGGGGCTGAGACCTGCATGCTACCCCTGTTGTGAGTAAAATTACTAATTAATGGATGGGGGAAGGTTTCAGGTTGCTGAAGAGGCCATGCAATGGGCAGGGAAGGGAGAAGGCGCGGGCCTTGGCCCGCATCCACCCGAAGCGGCCGCTGCACTTCCCGCAGCGCCCCGCGCGCCTGATTGCGCCGTTTGTTCAAGCCCGTGACCGGCGCCGCGCGGCAGCATGCAGGCCCCTCACTCCCGGGTCGTGCCCATGAAGCATTGGATGCTCCGCCTGTATGCGCCGCTGTTCCTGCTGGTTTTCGTCATCACCGCCATCGCCTGGGTCGGTCATCACCACGGTGACCCGTTATGGCTGCTGGCCCTGCTGGCGGTCGCGATCGCGGTCTCGTTCGCCGCCGAGCGCGCATGGCCGTACGATCCAGCGTTCAACCACAACCAGGGCGACAGCGTGCGCGACACCCTGCATGCACTGGTCAATGAGGGCCTGAACCTGCTGTCGATCGCGGCGGTACCACTGCTGGCTGCAGTCATCCCGTGGCAGGTGTGGCCAACGCAATGGCCGTTCGCGCTGCAGGTGCTGCTGGCCATTGTCTGCGCCGACCTCGGCATCACCCTGGTGCACTACGCCAGCCATCGCATCGGCTGGCTGTGGCGCCTGCATGCGGTGCATCACAGCGTGACCCGCATGTATGGCTTCAATGGCCTGATGAAGCATCCGCTGCACCAGGCCGCCGAAGCAGTGGGGGGCGTGCTGCCGCTGCTGGTGCTGGGCCTGCCGATGCCGGTCGCGGCGGTGCTGGCGTTCGCCATTGCCATCCAGTTGCTGCTGCAGCATTCCAACGTGGACATGCGTCCCGGCGTGCTCGGCCGGGTAATGGCATGGGCGCCGCTGCACCGTTTCCACCACATGCGCTACGGCACCGCTGGCGACGTCAACTTCGGTCTGTTCCTGACCGTCTGGGATCATCTGCTGGGCACTGCTTTCGATGCGCCGGGCTACCGGCTACGGCAACGCGATCTTGGCATCGGCAGCCAGCCGGACTATCCACGCGATTATCCCGGGCAACTGCTGGCGCCGTTCCGCGAGCTGCCCCACGGTGAGGTGCCGGATCTGCCGGAAGGCCTGCGCAGGCGCGGATGATCGGCCGTGTCAGGCCGCATGCAACCGCAGGCCCTGCAGCTGTGCGGCACTGATGCCGAACATGCGGCGCAGGCTGCGTGACAGGTGGGCCAGATCGGCAAAGCCGGCGGCGTGCGCGCTGTCGGTCAGGTTGTGTCCATGCAGATGATGCGTGAGCGCGCTGCGCAGCCGCTGCCACAGTACCCAGCCGCGTAACGTTACGGCCAGATCGGACTGGAATCGCCGATGCAGCTGGCTGGTCGACAGGTGCGCGGCTTCGGCGATATCGGCGGCCGGCACCGGGCCGGGCAGGTGCTGGGCGATACGGGCCAGTGCCGCCTGCACGCGGCGATCCAACGGCTGCGGACGGCTCAAGCGTGGCAACCAATCAAGCAGTTCCGCAGCAGTGCCCGGAAGCACCGGCAGGTGGCGCTGGATCTGTTCGAGGTCGGCATGTGCAGGTTCCAGGAAAAGCGTGCAGCCCGCCTCCGGCGCCGACAGGATCGCGTGCTGCTGGAAGGATGGCAGCCACAGCCGCTGGACCTGCTGCGCCACGCCGTTGATCTCGACCTGCCAGGGCGCCCCCGCGCTCAGCAGCAGTTGATGGGCGTAGTGCGCATGCGCAGCACTGCCACCGGCGTGGCCCTGCAGCACGGCCACGTGTGTATCCAGCAGCAGCGTGCCATTCCAGGGCAAGGCGGGGGAGAACATCACGGGATTGTAGATCCACACCCTGCGTGGACCGAAATGAATCTGGGGTCAGATCCATTCTCAGCAGGAAAACGGATCTGACCCCATGCGATGAATCTCCATCGGAATCGAATATTTCGATATCTATGAGATCTGAGCCGAGCATGGCTCGGCACTACAGACCCGCCACCCCACGGATAGCCGCCTTTGCTGCTGAGGTTGCCGGCCAGCGGCCGGCACTACGGCGGGTGCCGGGCGCCGCCCGGCCACGCGCCCTCAGCGTCCGTGCGGATCGGGCCGGTGATGCACGTACTCGACCACGGTGCCATCGGGATGCACCGCGTTGAACGCCGCCCCGGTCGGTACCACCTGCAACGGGAAGATGATCTCGGCGCCGGCGGCGACCAGTTTGTCGTGATAGGGCCGAACATCGTCGACCAGCAGCGTGCCGGTGGTCGAGGTGAACGGCGCCAGCGCCGCCGCGCTGCCTTCGATCAACAGGAACGCACCGACCATGGCCAGGCGCAGCCCCGCTTCCGGGAACGGGAAACCCGCATCGGCCACCACGCCCTGCAACTGCTCGTAGAACGCCACGCTGCGCTCCAGTTCACCCGGTGCCACGAACACGCGGATCAGTACGCGTGGCGCGCGCTGGCGGGAGGTGTCGTTGCGATCACGCCAGAGGTGATTGAAGTCGCGATGTACGGTCATGGGTTCGGTTCGTAACCAGGGATGTCCATTATCGGCAGCTTGGTGCCGCACGCTGATGACGGCCGGTGATGGGCTCATGGCCAGCGGCCCGGTGGCCCCTGTGACTTAGGTCCTGTTGACAGGCGTGAACGCCCTCGCACAATCTTCACATGATGGGTCGCCCTGCGCGGCCCGGGCAGGCAGGTTGTCACGCCGGGAGGAGGGTCCCGCGCGCAGACCGGCCCGTCCTTCGGCCTGCGGGATGTTGCCTGGCAACCCCCTGCGCGGCATGACGCTGCACCCTTCGGCGGCACTTTTCCCTGGACCGATTGCCTTGGCAACGGAATTACGCCTGCCGATGAAAACGTTTACAAAGCCGCTCGTACTGTCCCTGGCCCTGTCTGCCGCCCTGGCCGCCCCGGCCTGGGCCGACCCTGCGGCGTTCACCGTGCTGACCCTGGAACAGGCGCCCAATGCCGGGGAGATGCCGGCCCTGGCCGCCCAGTTGAAGACCCTGCAGGTGGACGCGGTGAGCGTGCGCCAGGTAGAGCGCGGCATCGGCCAGGTCGATCCGCTGCAGGTGCTGGCCGATGGCCTGGGCTACGAGTACCGCTTCATCGCTGCGGGCAAGGACGATGGCCAGACCCAGCGGGGCCAGGCCGTGCTGACCCGGCTGCCGATTGCGGCCGAGTCCGGCCCGGACCAGCCGGGCCTGAACTACCTGCGCCTGGACGATGGCCGCCACACCGTGGCGGTCTATACCGATGCTGGCGCCGGTGCCGCGCAGTTGCCGGCGCTGGTCACCCGTTCGCGGCTGGGCGCACCGGCGGTACTGCTCGGCACGGTCGCTGCCGATACGGCCAGGGCCGCCGGTTTCGATCCGGCGCGCATCGCGCTGGAGGCCGATGCCCGCTATTCCAGCGACGGTTTCCAGGCGGCCAGCAGCACACCGTTCAAGGTGGAAGGCAGCGGCCTGCGTGCCTCGCTGCTGACCCTGGCCTATGCCGCCGACAAGGGCGGCGAACGGCCGTGGATGGACACCACCCTCAATGCCGATGCGCGTGCCGCGCTGCTGCTGAAGGCGATGACCGAGGACGAGAAGTTCCAGATGCTGCACAGCTACTTCGGGCTGGGCAAGGACGGTGGCCCGCTGCCGGAAGGCGCGGTCGGTTCGGCCGGTTTCGTGCCGGGCGTACCGCGCCTGGGCATTCCGTCGCAGCAGTCGGCCGATGCTGGCGTGGGCGTGACCAATCCGGGCGGCATCCGCCCGGGCGACTTCGCCACCGCGATGCCGTCGGGCCCGTCCACCGCCTCCAGCTGGAACCGCGAAGTCGCCTTCGCCGGTGGCGCGACCATGGGCCGCGAAGCCTGGCAGCAGCGCTTCAACATCCTGCTGTCGGGCAGCGTCAACCTGCAGCGCGACCCGCGCAATGGCCGCAATTTCGAGTACGCCGGTGAAGATCCGCTGCTGGCCGGTTCGATGGTCGGCGCGCTGATCCAGGGCGTGCAGAGCCAGCACGTGATCTCCTCGATGAAGCACTTCGCGCTGAACGACATGGAGACCCGCCGCAACTTCCACGACGTGCGCATCGGCGAGCAGGCCATGCACGAGTCGGACCTGCTGGCGTTCGAGATCGCGCTGGAAGCCGGCCGCCCGGGCGTGGCGATGTGCTCGTACAACAAGATCAACGGCACCTACGGCTGCGAGAACGGCTACCTGATGAACCAGGTGCTGAAGCAGGAATGGAAGTTCCCCGGTTTCGTGATGTCCGACTGGGGCGGCGTGCACAGTGGCTCGAAGGCGGCGCTGGCCGGCCTGGACCAGCAGTCGGCTGGTGAAGTGTTCGATGCGGCGGTGTTCTTCGACGAACCGCTGCGCCTGGCCGTGCACGGCGGCGTGGTGCCGCAGGCGCGCCTGAACGACATGGTCGCGCGCATCCTGCGCACGATGTTCCTGCATGGCAACTTCGACAATCCGCCGCAGCACCAGAAGGTCGATGCCGAGGCCGGCTTCGCCGTGGCCCAGCGCACGGTGGAAGAGGGCAGCGTGCTGCTGCGCAATGAAGGCAACCTGTTGCCGCTGGCCGACAGCCTGAAGCGCATCGTCATCATCGGCGGCCATGCCGACAAGGGCGTGATCGGTGGTGGCGGTTCATCGATGGTGGGCGTGACCGCCAAGGGCACCAACGCAGTGCCGGGCGTGATGCCGACCACCTGGCCGGGCCCGGTGATCTTCCATCCATCCTCGCCGCTGGAATCGCTGCGTGCCGCGCGTCCGGATGCAACCATCGAGTATGTGGACGGCAGCAACGCCGCTGCCGCGGCCAAGGCCGCCGCACAGGCGGATGTGGCCATCGTGTTCGCCACGCAGTGGGCCGCCGAATCGGTGGACCTGCCGGACATGCAGCTGCCGGGCAACCAGGACGCGCTGATTTCGGCGGTGGCCAAGGCCAACCCGAAGACCGTGCTGGTGCTGGAAACCAACGGCCCGGTGCGCACGCCGTGGCTGGCGCAGGTGCCGGCGATGCTGCAGGCCTGGTACCCCGGTATCCGCGGTGGCGAAGGCATCGCCGCGCTGCTGACCGGCCAGGTCAATCCGTCGGGCCGCCTGCCGGTGACCTGGGTGACGGACGAATCGCAGCTGCCGCGCCCGCACATCGACGGCCTCGGCTTCAAGCCGGCCAAGCCGTTCGGTGATGTGTTCGATTTCGATATCGAAGGTGCCAATGTCGGCTACAAGTGGATGGCGGCCAAGGGTCTGACCCCGACCTTCGCCTTCGGCCACGGCCTGTCCTACACCTCGTTCACCTATGAAAATCTGAAGGTGAGCGTGGAAGGCTCGCGCCTGGTCGCCAGCGTCGACATCCGCAACACCGGCAAGCGCGCTGGCGCCGACGTGGCCCAGCTGTACCTGAAGCTGCCGGCCGGCAGCACCACGCCGATCCGCCTGATCGGCTATGACAAGGTGAACCTGCAGCCGGGCGAACAGCGCCGCATCCGCATCGAAGCCGAGCCGAAGACCCTGGCCCACTACGATGCACAGGCGCGCCAGTGGAAGATCGACGGCGGCACCTACCAGGTGCAGCTGTCGCGCAATGCCGCCGAACCGCTGCAGACGGTGGACGTGCAGCTGATGGAGCAGGTGCTGCGCTGATCCAGCAGGTTATCGATGCTTGAAGACGCGGCCCTGCAAGGGGCCGTGTTTGTCTGCGGTGCTTTCTGTAGCGCCGGGCCCACGCGCGGTCCATGAACGGTCAAGGCCTCATCGGCGAGCGGCCGAGCATGGGCTCGGCTCTACAGGTGCGCTGCCAACCATCCGCGCAGGAAATCGATCATTGCACTGAACCTGTTGCCGTTGGCATTGCTGCGGCGGCCGCAACCGCTTTTCTTTCCGCAATCCGAGAATGCCTGATGGACACCACTGCAGAACATGAAATCCACCATCTGCACGACAAGCTGCAGGCCTGGTTCCGCGCCGACGTCGGCATCGACGCGCTGGATGATCTGATGGCGCATTTCTGCGTGGACTTCAGCATGGTCGGTATTGCCGGACGCCGATTGGACCGGAAGGCCGTGCAGGGGCTGTTCGTGGGCGGCCATGGCGCACGTCCAGGGCTGCAGATTTCCATCGAAGCCGTGCAGGCGGTGGAGGCACCGTTACCGCTGGCGGTGCTGCGCTATCGCGAAGGGCATTCGATCGATGGTGGCGAACCCGCGTGGCGGGAATCGCTGGCGGTGTTGCGCCAGGATCAGGAACGCTGGCGTTGGTTGGCGTTGCATGAAGTGCTGGCAACCTGATGTTGTGGAGCCGAGCCCACGCTCGGCTGCTCGTCGGGGAGGTCGCGGCGGCCTGAGCCGAGCGTGGGCTCGGCTCTACAGGACGCACTGCCCCCGCATCGGCCGCACATGTGCCATCAGTACTGCCTGTATCCACCGCAGAATGCAAAGCCCGCCCACACTTCACGGCACGGGGCAGGAGTAGGCTTGGGGCTTTCCTGCCGGGAGGGGTTGTCCATGCGTGTGCGTGCCGTTGCTGTAGCCATCGCCCTTTGCCTGTCCAGCACCGTGCTGGCCGCCGAAACCCCGCCGATGACCCCGGACATCAGCGGCAAGCCCTTCGTTGCCCCCGATGTCGGCCGTGACTACGACAAGCGCGTGGTGATGGTGCCGATGCGTGATGGCACCAAGCTGTATACGGTGATCGTGGTGCCCAAGGGCGCCCGCAATGCGCCGATCCTGCTGACCCGCACCCCCTACGATGCCGCTGGCCGCGCCAGCCGCAGTGATTCGCCGCGCATGCGCGACCTGCTGCCGCAGGGCGACGAGGTGTTCGTCGACGGCGGTTACATCCGCGTGTTCCAGGACATCCGTGGCAAGTACGGCTCCGAGGGTGATTACGTGATGACCCGGCCCTTGCGCGGGCCATTGAACAGCACCAGGGTGGATCACTCGACCGACGCCTGGGACACCATCGACTGGCTGATGAAGAACGTGCCGGAGAGCAATGGCAAGGTCGGCATGCTCGGCTCGTCGTACGAGGGCTTCACCGTGGTAATGGCGCTGACCGATCCGCACCCTGCGCTGAAAGTGGCGGCACCACAGAGCCCGATGGTCGATGGCTGGATGGGCGACGACTGGCTCAACTACGGTGCGTTCCGCCAGGTCAACTTCAACTATTTCGCGATGCAGACCGAGAAGCGTGGCAAGGGTACGCCGCTGCCCAGTCTCGGCTACGACGACTACAGCACGTTCCTGCGCATCGGGTCGGCCGGCGACTACGCGCGTTTCACCGGCGTGGACCAGCTGACCTGGTGGAAGAAGCTGGTCGAGCATCCGGCCTATGACGGCTTCTGGCAGGGCCAGGCGCTGGACGCGGTGATGGCGAAAACACCGTTGAAGGTGCCGACCATGTGGCTGCAGGGCCTGTGGGACCAGGAGGACATGTGGGGTGCCAACCATGCCTACCAGGCGATGGAAGGGCGCGACAGCGGCAACGACCGCAACTACCTGGTGATGGGGCCCTGGCGGCACAGCCAGGTGAACTACAGCGGCAGTGAACTGGGCGCGCTGAAGTTCGATGGCGATACCGCGCTGCAGTTCCGCCGTGACGTGCTCAAGCCGTTCTTCGACCAGTACCTGGTGGAGGGTGCGCCAAAGGCTGATACCCCGCCGGTGCTGGTCTACAACACCGGCGAGAACCACTGGGACCGGCTGCAGCGCTGGCCCCGCAGCTGCGACAAGGGCTGTAGCGCCAGCAGCAGGCCGCTGTATCTGCGTGCCGGCGGCAAGCTGGCATTCCAGGCACCGGCGGCAGGCGAGGGGGACTTCGAGGAGTACGTGTCCGACCCGGCCAAGCCGGTGCCATTCGTGCCGCGCCCGATGCGTTTCGGCGACCGTGACATGTGGACCACCTGGCTGGTCAAGGACCAGCGCTTCGTCGATGGCCGCCCGGACGTGCTGACCTTCATCACCGAACCGCTGGCCGCGCCGCTGCGCATCGGCGGCGCGCCGGTGGTGCACCTGCAGGCCTCGACCAGTGGCACCGACAGCGACTGGGTGGTGAAGCTGATCGACGTGTACCCGGACCAGGAGGCGTCGACGCCGGAGATGGGCGGCTATGAGCTGCCGGTATCGCTGGCGATCTTCCGTGGCCGTTACCGCGAGAGCTTCAGCGATCCCAAGCCGCTGGCGGCGAACCAGGTGCTGCCGTACCGCTTCGACCTGCCCAACGCCAACCACACCTTCCAGAAGGGCCACCGGGTGATGGTGCAGGTGCAGTCCAGCCTGTTCCCGCTGTACGACCGCAACCCGCAGACCTACGTGCCGAACATCTACCTGGCCAAGCCGGGCGATTACCAGAAGGCCACGCAGCGGGTCTGGCACAGCGCGGCGCAGGCCAGCTATATCGATCTGCCGGTGTATTGAGGCCCGCAGGGTGACGCCGGGCCTGGCCCGGCGCCGCCTGGGCGCGCGCGATGCCTGGCGGGTGCGGTAGTGCCGGCCGCTGGCCGGCATCCGCAAGGGTGCCGAAGCGTGTCGACCAGGGTCGACACCCACCGGAGCAGGGATCCTCACCCCACCTTGGATGGACCGGTGCGCCAGCGGCTGGGGACCAGGCCGAAGCGCTTGCGGAACGCGGCGGCGAAGTTGCTGGGGTGGCGGTAGCCACAGGCAGCCGCGGCCTGCTCGACGGTCCAGCCCTCTTCGCGCAGTCCGCGCTCGGCGCGCATCATGCGCTGCTCATGCAGATAGTCGAAGACGGAGCAGTTGTACTGCTGGGCAAAGTGACGGCGCAGCGAACTGGGGCTCATGCACGCCAGCTGGGCCAGCTCGACCAGGCTATGGTCGTGGCCGGGCTCGTCCTGGAGGTAGGCGCGCACGCGCTCCAGGCGCATGCGCTGACCGGCGCGCAGCGCGCGGCCAGGGTCGACCTTGATGCCGTTGGCCTGCAGGCCAGTAGCCAGCAGCTGCAATGCGACACCCTCGCGCCACAGGGCATCGATGCCTTCCTGCCAGGGACTGTCGAACAGTTGGCCCAGTGCTGGCAGCATGGCGCGGGGAATGGCCCATTGCCGGCATTGCAGCGCGGGCTTCAATGCCAGCTGCAATGCCGGCAGGCGCAGCAGATCGACGTCGAGATCGGCCGGCGCAATCAGGCTGACCCCACGCAGATGGCTGCCGCCCGGATGACGGCCGGCCATCGACACCGGCTCATGATGGCCGGTGGTCATGCCCGTCCCGGCCCGCAGCGTGAAGCCCCTGCGGCGAGGAAGCTGGACGTCGACCTGGCCCTGCAGCATCAGGCGGATGGTGAGGCCGGCGCCATGGACCGCCGTGGCCGTGTAGGTGAATCGGTTATGCACGTCCGATGCGATCAGTCCCAGCCCACCGCGGAATGACTGCTCATGGACTTCACCGCGGCCGGCCCACTGGTCTTCGTGCAGCTCGCCTTCCTCGACGCGGTAGTCATAGCCATGGCGTTCGCCGAAACGGCGGTAATCAGCAAAAGTGAAATATCGGGACATCGCTGGGCACGTGCAGGGGAGGGATGTGGCGCCGCCACCCATGCACGATGCGCGGGCCGGATCGGCCCGCGGCACGGCGGGGCGGGCAGCATCAGGACCGGGCGGGTTCTTTCCGGGCAGGAACCTGATGTGTTTCCCATTGTCGCTTCGATTCCTCCACTTCTGACCCGGAACGGGCCAAACCGATGTACCCGCAGGGCCAACTTGATCGTTCGCCACTGCATACGCATCCGTTCTGCACGCATTTCCGCCGGCCCTGCATATATCAATCATGGTTCAGGTTTCATCGCCCGGCGCAGTCACGCGGACGATTACCGGGCGCCGCCCGCGTCACCGGGTGAACGGGTGAAAGTGGTGTGGTGCCGCCTTCACCGTTGTGCCACGGGCACCGCGCGACGCTCGGGGAAAACCCGGAGCCGGTCGATGGAACTCAACCAGGATGTCTCGATCCTGCTGCGCGTGGCCGCAGCCATGCTGTTCGGTGGCGTGCTCGGCATCGAGCGCGAAATGGGCAAGCACGCGGCCGGCCTGCGCACGCACATGCTGATCGCCGGCGCCGCCGCGCTGATCGTAGGCCTCGGTGATTCGGTGGCCGAGCATTTCCAGCAGGAGCGCTATCGCGACCTGCTGCAGGTCGACCCGGTACGCCTGATCGAGGCGGTGGTGGCCTGCGTTGGATTCGTCGCCGCCGGCACGATCCTGCGTGGGTCGCGCGAGGACCAGGTCAGCGGCCTGACCACGGCCAGCTCGCTGATCATGGCGGCGGCCATCGGGATTGCGGTGGGGATCAGCAAGTACGTGATCGCCATCGGCGTGAGCGTGCTGTGCGTGCTGGTGCTGGCGGTGATGCGGCGATTGGAGAAGAAGATCTGAGGCGTTGAGGGGGGGGGGCGGAGCCTGTTCGGGATCCGCCCTGGGGTGGCAGGAACGGTCAGATCCCCGAAGGGGGGATACAACCCGTGAAGTGGTAGTACCAATACTGTGTATAACTCTATGGTCTAATAGGCGCATCGTCGGAGTGGCGGTTAAATCCGTTCCAAGTGGTCTGATCGAATGGGTTATTGGTACGACCAATAGTCGATGACCATGGCGACCCACCGCCTGCGGTGGAGCAATCCCGCCCCAGTCGAGAGTCCTCATGCAGCCCTGGCAACACGTGTACGACCCCGCCGGCAACCTGTGGTTGTCGAGCCTGATCGCGCTGCTGCCGATCGCCTTCTTCTTCATTGCCCTGGCCGTGCTGCGCATGAAGGGCTGGATCGCCGGCACGATCACCGTGGCCATCGCGCTTGGCGTGGCCCTGTTGTTCTACCGCATGCCGTTGAGCCAGGCGCTGGGCGCGGCCGGTTTCGGCTTCGTCTACGGCCTGTGGCCGATCGCCTGGATCATCATCGGCGCGGTGTTCCTCTACAAGGTTTCTGTCAAGACCGGGCAGTTCGACATCATCCGAGCCTCGATCCTGTCGGTGACCGAGGACCAGCGCCTGCAGATGCTGATGGTTGGCTTCGCCTTCGGTGCCTTCCTGGAAGGCGCGGCCGGCTTCGGTGCGCCGGTGGCGATCACTGCGGCACTGCTGGTCGGGCTGGGCTTCAAGCCGCTGTATGCCGCCGGCCTGTGCCTGATCGTCAACACCGCGCCGGTGGCGTTCGGCGCAATGGGTATTCCGATCATCGTGGCCGGGCAGGTCACCGGCCTGGATGCGTTCGAGATTGGCCAGATGGCCGGCCGCCAGCTGCCGTTCCTTACTCTCATCGTGCTGTTCTGGATCATGGCGATCATGGATGGCTGGCGCGGCATCAAGGAAACCTGGCCGGCGGTGCTGGTTGCGGGCGGCTCGTTCGCCATCGCGCAGTACCTCACTTCCAACTTCATTGGCCCGGAACTGCCGGACATCACTGCGTCGCTGGCGTCGCTGGTGTGCCTGACCCTGTTCCTGCGCCGCTGGAAGCCGGCGCGGATCTTCCGCTTCGATACCGCAACAAGCGCCGAGGTGGCCGCACAGGCACTGGAGGCGCCGCGCTACAGCGCTGGCCAGATCGCCAAGGCATGGTCGCCGTTCCTGATCCTCACCGCGATGGTCACGCTGTGGAGCATCAAGCCGTTCAAGTCGCTGTTCGCGGCGGGCGGCCCGTTGGAAAGCTGGGTATTGAAGATCCCGGTGCCCGGCCTGGACCAGAGGGTGCAGAAGATGCCGCCGATCGTGGACGCGCCGCTCAGCTACGAGGCGATCTACAAGTTCGACGGGTTTTCGGCCACCGGCACCTCGATCATCCTCGCGGCGGTGATCGCGATCATCGCGCTGCGCATGCCGGCCCGTTCGGCGCTGCAGACCTTCGGCGAGACTGTGCGCGAGCTGCGCGTGCCGATCTACTCGATCGGCATGGTGCTCGCCTTTGCCTTCATCGCCAACTACTCGGGCCTGTCGGCGACGCTGGCGCTGGCATTGGCGCACACTGGTGATGCATTCCCGTTCTTCTCGCCGTCCCTGGGCTGGCTGGGTGTGTTCCTGACCGGCTCGGATACCTCGTCCAATGCGCTGTTCTCGGCGTTGCAGGCCACCACCGCACAGCAGATCGGTGTGTCCGACGTGCTGCTGGTGGCGGCCAACACCACCGGCGGTGTCACCGGCAAGATGATCTCGCCGCAGTCGATCGCCATTGCCTGCGCTGCGGTTGGCCTGGCCGGCAAGGAATCGGACCTGTTCCGTTTCACGGTCAAGCACAGCCTGGTCTTCACCACGATGGTCGGCC
Organism: Stenotrophomonas maltophilia; assembly: GCF_001676385.1. Classification (GTDB taxonomy): domain Bacteria; phylum Pseudomonadota; class Gammaproteobacteria; order Xanthomonadales; family Xanthomonadaceae; genus Stenotrophomonas; species Stenotrophomonas maltophilia_J. Next base: position 420,137 of record NZ_LYVJ01000001.1, read on the forward strand.
TGATCACCCTGGCCCAGGCCTACTGGCTGACCTGGATGATTCCCTGAGCCATGCACGGTTGGTCGACCACGCGCTGGGTGCTTCGGGCCACAATGGCGCCATGAGCACGCAACGTATTTCGGACAAGGTGGCCGCGCAGCTGCGGGGCCTGGTGCAGGAACAGCGGCTGCGGCCGGGCGACCGGCTGCCGGCCGAGCGCACCCTGGCGGTGCAGCTGGGAGTCTCGCGCACGGCGTTGCGCGAGGCCATCGCGCAGCTGGCCAGCCAGGGCCTGCTGACCGCACGCGTCGGTGGCGGCACCTACGTGGCCGAACCCGCAGCACGTGCGCGGCAGGCGCTGGACGAACCGCTGGCGCCGTACCTGCCGCTGTTCCAGGGCGATCCGGAATACCGCTTCGACGTGCTGGAGATCCGCCACGCGCTGGAAGGTGCCACCGCCTGGCATGCGGCGCTGCGTGCCACCGACGAGGATCGCACCCGCATCGCGCAGGCCTTCCAGACCATGATGGATGCGCACGGCAAGGATGACCCCACCGGCGAGGCGGAGGCCGACGCGGCCTTCCACCTGTCCATCGCCGAGGCCTCGCACAACCTGGTGCTGCTGCAGGTGATGCGTGGACTGTTCGAGCTGCTGCAGACCAACATCTCGCAAAGCCGCGAAAAGCTCTATACCTCGGGGAGGACCTTCTCGCCGCTCTCCGACCAGCACCGCGAGATGATGGATGCGGTGCTGGCCGGCGACCCCGAACGCGCGCGCGCCGCCGCGCATGCCCACCTCGAGTTCGTGCACACCACGCTGCGCACCCTCGATGACAACGAGGCCCGGCGTGCGCGGGCCTCCCGTCTGCCTTCCCCCCACGGTTGACCCCATGATCATCTCCGCCTCCACCGATTATCGTGCTGCAGCGCAACGCCGGCTGCCGCCGTTCCTGTTCCACTACATCGATGGCGGCGCGTATGCCGAGCACACGCTGAAGCGCAACGTTTCCGATCTGTCCGACATCGCGCTGCGCCAGCGCATCCTGCGCAACATGTCCGACCTGAGCCTGGAAACCGAGTTGTTCGGCGAAAAACTGTCGATGCCGGTGGCGCTGGCACCGGTCGGCCTGACCGGCATGTACGCCCGGCGCGGTGAAGTGCAGGCGGCGCGCGCGGCCGACAGCCGCGGCATCCCGTTCACCCTGTCCACCGTTTCGGTCTGCCCGATCGAGGAAGTGGCACCGGCGATCCAGCGGCCGATGTGGTTCCAGCTGTACGTGCTGCGCGACAGGGGTTTCATGCGCAACGCGCTGGAGCGGGCGCAGGCCGCAGGTGTGACCACCTTGGTGTTCACCGTGGACATGCCGGTACCGGGCGCGCGCTACCGCGATGCACACTCCGGCATGAGTGGCCCGAACGCCTCGCTGCGCCGTATCGGCCAGGCCATCACCCACCCGCACTGGGCGTGGGACGTCGGCCTGTTCGGGCGCCCGCACGACCTGGGCAACATCTCCACCTACCGCGGCAACCCGACCGGGCTGGAGGACTACATCGGCTGGCTGGGCAGCAATTTCGATCCCTCGATTTCGTGGAAGGACCTGGAGTGGATCCGTGAGTTCTGGAAGGGTCCGATGGTGATCAAGGGCATCCTTGATCCGGATGACGCACGCGATGCGGTCAAGTTCGGCGCCGATGGCATCGTCGTCTCCAACCACGGTGGCCGCCAGCTGGACGGCGTGCTGTCCACCGCACGTGCATTGCCGGCGATTGCCGATGCGGTGCAGGGTGACCTGAAGATCCTCGCCGATTCCGGCATCCGCACCGGCCTGGACGTGGTGCGCATGCTGGCGCTGGGTGCCGACACCGTGCTGCTGGGCCGTGCCTTCGTCTACGCGCTGGCCGCGCAGGGCGAGGCGGGCGTGGCCAACCTGCTGGACCTGATCGCCCGGGAAATGCGCGTGGCGATGACGCTGACCGGTGCACGCTGCATCGCCGCCATCGGCCGCGATTCGCTGGTCAGCCTGCCATGAGCGACCACGATGCGGTGCTGGCGCAGTTGCGCGATGCAGTTGGCAGGCGCCACGTGCTGACCGGTGACAAGGCCACCCGCCGCTTCCGCCGCGGCTACCGCTTTGGCGATGGCCCGGTGCTGGCGGTCGTGCGCCCGGGCACGCTGCTGGAACTGTGGCGCGTGCTGCAAGCGGCGGTGCAGGGGGGGACGGCCATCATCCTGCAGGCGGCCAATACCGGCCTGACCGGCGGCTCGACGCCGGACGGCGACGACTACGACCGGCCGATCGTGCTGGTCAGCACGCTGCGCCTGGCCGGCATCCAGCTGTTGAATGAAGGTCGCCAGGTGCTGTGCCTGCCCGGTGCAACCCTGGACCGCCTGGAGCAGACGCTGGCACCGCTCGGCCGTGAACCGCATTCGGTGATCGGCTCGTCCTGCATCGGCGCCTCGGTACTGGGCGGCATCTGCAACAACTCCGGTGGCGCGCTGGTGCGCCGAGGCCCGGCCTATACCGAGCTGGCCCTGTATGCGCAGGTCGATGCGCGGGGCCAGCTGCAGCTGGTCAACCATCTGGGCATCGCGCTGGGTGATACGCCCGAGCAGATCCTGCAGCGCCTGCAGGCTGGCGACTACAGTGTTGCCGACGTAGGTGATGGCGACGGCCGCGCCGCGTCCGATCCACGCTACGCCGAGGACGTGCGCAAGGTCGATGCCGGTAGCCCGGCGCGCTTCAATGCCGACCCCAGCCGCCACTTCGAGGCGGCCGGTTCGGCCGGCAAGCTGGCGGTGTTCGCGGTGCGCCTGGATACCTTCGAGAAAGAGGCCGCCGAAGTCTTCTACATCGGCAGCAACCGCACCGCCAGCCTCACTGCGATCCGGCGGCAGCTGCTGACCGGATTCGAGCGCCTGCCGATTGCCGGCGAATACATCCACCGCGATGCCTATGACATCGGCGAGCGCTACGGCAAGGACAGTTTCCTGCTGATCGACCGCCTGGGCACCGCACGCGTACCCGCCGCGTTCGCACTGAAGAGCCGCGTCGATGGCTGGTTCGAACGACTGGGCCTGCGTGGGGTGACCGACCGGACGATGCAGGTGCTGACCGGCCTGCTGCCCTCGCACCTGCCCAAGCGCATGGGCGAGTTCCGCCAGCGTTATGAGCATCACCTGTTGCTGAAGGTCTCGGCGCAGGATGCCGAGGCGACAGAAGCGTGGCTGCGTGCGTTCTTCGCCGAGCACGAAGGCGGCTATTTCCACTGCACGCCGGAGGAGGGGCGCAAGGCCTTCCTGCATCGCTTCGCCGTGGCCGGCGCCGCGGTGCGCTATCGCGAAGTGCATCGCGACCGGGTGCAGGACATCGTGGCGCTGGACATCGCACTGCGCCGCGACGATGCCGACTGGTTCGAGCAGCTGCCGGCCGACATCGATGGCCGCCTGTTGCACAAGCTGTACTACGGCCACTTCCTGTGCCACGTGTTCCACCAGGACTACATCGCGCGCAAGGGGGAGGACCCGATGGCAATCGAGCACGCGATGTGGGCGCTGCTGGACCAGCGCGGTGCCGAGTACCCCGCTGAGCACAACGTGGGCCACCTGTATCCGGCCAAGCCGGCACTGGCCGGGTTCTATCGGCGGCTGGACCCCACCAATACATTCAATCCTGGCGTCGGCCAGACTTCGAAGGCGAAAGGATGGGGTGGCTGCGACCGTGGATGATGTAGAGCCGAGCCTATGCTCGGCTGCTCGTCCCGACAGACAGCAGTCGAGCATGGCTCGACTCTACAAAGGCGACATCGAGCAGGGCTCGACGCCACCCGGACAGCGGTTACCATCGGAATCCCGTACGCAGGAGCCGCCCATGCCCACCATCGTTACCCGCGCCACGCTGTCTGCCGCATTGCTGGCCACCCCGTTGCTTGCGCTGGCCCAGACCTCGATCCTGCCGCAGCAGCGAGATGCTGCGGGCAACGTGATGGAGCCGCTGGGGCAGGTGCTTCGGACCAGCGAGACAGGGGCGTCAGGAATGTACTACTGCACGCGGGATCAGGCCTGGTGCGCGCGCGTGCAGCCGGCGACTGCAGACGGGGAACGGCCGGCCGGGCTGGAGGTCTCCGAAAGGGTGGCTGCCGAAGGGGAGCCGCAGACCTACCATGTCGCCATCGATGTGCCGCGGGAAAGCGAGCTGACGCTGTGGCCATGGATCGTGCGGCTGGCCCCCGGCGTAGGAAGCGACGAGGCGGTGACGGATCCGCAGCAGCGCGCCCGCCAGAACGTGCTGGTGGGTGGCATCGTAACGTCCAGCAGCATGTATTCCGGCGGCGGCGCCGATGCATCCACGCTGCAGCTGGCGCGCGTGCGCCATCTGCAGGACGACATCCAGGTGGACGACGACGTGCTCACCCTGCCATGGCTGGGCAACGCAATGATCCGGGCCTGCTTCAGCGAGCAGGACACCAGGCAGCGCGCGGGTGCCTGCCACGATGAGTACGGGTTCTCGGCAAAACTGTCCCTCGACGCGGCGGCCCATGGCATGCCTGTGCTGCGCTACCAGACGGTGGCCACCCGCTTCCCGGCGGGCGTCTCGCGGTCGGAGGATTCGCTGGCCAAGGGGCCATTGAAGAAGAAGGACCTGCGCACCGAGCAGGACCCGGCGTGCAGTTATACGCGCTTGTTCCGATTCAGCGAGGGAGCATTCCACCCGGACCAGGCGCTGCCGGATTGCGCGGGCTATACCGGGCCCTGAGCTGTGGAGCCGAGCCCACGCTCGGCTGTCACGCAAGAGCAGCCGAGCGTGGGCTCGGCTCCACAGGAATTATTCGCAGCGGGTGGACGTGATGATGTTGTCCTTGTCCACGAACACGCGCAGTCGATCCTGGCGGATGTCGCGGGTGGTGATGGTGTTGGGGCCGATCGGGTTGACCAGGCCGGCGCCGCTTTCGCTGGACAACCGGCGGATGTTGGCTTCATTGGCCGGTTGGCCGATCGCCCAGCCCAGCTGGCTGGCGTCGCAGCGGCCATCACCCTTCACCTGCGGGCCAGGCGTGCTGACGCAGGCCGACAGCAGCAGGATCGAGGCAGGCAACAGCAGGGACAGACGGAAAGCGGACATGCGAGCGCTCCTGCGCAGGGAAGATGGCAGGAACGATAGCACCCGTCATGCGAAAGGCGTCAGCATTGCGGTCATTGCCGGCACAGCGTGGCCGTTGCATAGTGGGAGGGATGGCTGGTACCGCCAGCGGGCAAGCCGGGCCGTTCCGGTGCAGAAGTTGGACAGGTTATGACGGCTGGCAGTATCCGCGGCAAGGGCAGGACGATGAAGGCACTGGCGCTGTCCCTGCTGGGCGTGGTGGTTGCCGCCCCGGCGGCAGAACCCGGGCCCGGGCCCCTGCCTGCCGAGCCCCTGGTGTTCGGTGCCTGGCGCAACCTGCAGACGGAAGCAGGTTACGAGCCAGCGCAGCGCGATCTGGCGTTCGCCATGTTGCCGCAGGCGGCGACCCGTGGCGATCGTTTCGCCATCCTCGATCGTGAAGGCAAGCGCACGGTGTGCTGCCTGCAGGTGGCCAGTCCTTCACTGGGCGTGGCCGCACTGCGCGGACACTACCACCTGCCACAGGCCTGGGTGAACGACCTGAGCAATGGCAGCAGCCCTGCGCGCCCCTACCTGCCGCATGTCTATGCGATGCAGCGGGTGGACGAGCTGGCCGACTACCGCTTTGCCGACGTGCCTGGTGCCTACAGTGACCTCGGTGGGCTGCTGATCCCGGAGGGAGCCACGCTGGAGGCGGACGGCAGCGCCATTCGCATGGCCGACAACCGTTATCCGCTGCACTTCCAGCGCCAGCCCCACGCCGATGACGATGGTGCGCTGGACCGCTACACCCTGCAGATGGGCGAGGGCGCAGCCCCCGTAGTGGTTGAAGTGCCGTTCGGCACCTACTGATTGCAGCGCCGCACTGGCTAGAATGCAGCGCGGCGCTGTCTGCCGTGCCCGTTCCGTGAGTCGCTGCCGTGTCCCTGCGCCCGTTCCTGCTGCCATCCCTGCTGCTGTTGTCGGCTTGCGCCAGTGTGCCTGCGCCGCTGCCCCGTTCCGACGCGCTGTGGCGGTTGATCGAGCGTGATTGCCGCAGTGCCGAGGGCCCGCGCGGCGCCTGCCTGCAGGTGGAGGCGGCGGCCGACCGTCGCGATGTCCTGGTCAAGGATGCGCATGGCGATTACCAGTTCCTGCTGATGCCACTGGACAAGGTCAGCGGCATCGAGAGCCGCGGCCTGTACCTGCGGGGTGCACCGAACTACTTTGCGGCCGCCTGGCGGGCCCGCAGCCATACCGAACAGGCGCTGGGCCAACCGCTGCCACGCAACGTCGCCAGCCTGGCACTGAATTCGCCCCATGGCCGCTCGCAGCATCAGTTGCATATCCACGTCGATTGCCTGCGTGCCGACGTGTTGCAGGCACTGGATGCCCATGCCGGCGCGCTGGGTACCCGATGGGCACCGCTGCCGGTGCCGTTGCGCGGCCATCAGTACCAGGCCCGCTTGCTGCGGGGTGCGGAGCTGACCGCGAATCCGCTCAATATGCTTGCCTACGACCTCAGCGGCGTCGATGACGTGGGGCAGTGGAGCCTGCTGGTGGCGGGCCGCGAGCAGGTGCCGGGTGGCCCGGGCTTCCTCCTGCTGGCGACCCGCGTGGATGCTGCCAGCGGCAACGACGCCAGTGCCGAGGAACTGCAGGACCATGCCTGTTCGGTGTTGACCGGCAGCGATCACGCGCTGGAACGGGTGCGCTAGCCGGCTGGCACCTGGTGCATGCGCCAGGTGGGTGCGGTCAGGGCCAGCAGCTGGCGGTCGTGCCAGCCGGTGCAGTCCAGGTGGTGGTCGCGCAATACTCCTTCGGCCCTGAATCCGCTGGTGCGCAGGGCGGACGCGAAAGGGCTGGTGCAATCCGGCGGCAACAGGGTGAACAAGCGGTGCAGGCCGACGTCCTCGAACAGGAACGGGCAGAGTACCTGCAACGTGGCGGCGGTGTGCGCATGCCAGTGCTGCGACGAGAACAGCTCGGCGCACCGCGAGTGCAGCGAATGCAGTCGGATGTGCAGCTGGTCCAGTACCATGCCCTGCGCATCATCGAACACACCCAGCAGCAGTTGGTCGTTGTCCTGCTCCAGTCGTGAGCGATGCATGCAGGCCAGGAAGCGGGCTTCCTCATCGATGCCTGCGACGTTTCGTCGACCGCGCTGGCGGCGATCGTCGAACTGGCGCCAGCGCGGCAGGTCGGCGCGCTGGAACGGGCGCAGCGTGATCGGCGCAGCCTGCAGCTGCAGTAGATGGCGGCGCAGTACCGGGCGCAGTGGGGGAAGGGGGCAAGGGGAGGCAACGGTCATCATTCCTGCCACCATGGGGGTAGCGGGGCGGCCTTGCCATTCAAATGATTGCAAAAAGCAGCGGACCGCCGCGGCAGGTCTGATTCGGTTCAGGCATAAGCCCATCAGGGCTGGTCATTTCTGTTGAAACCACCCATTCAGGACACTTTCGTTACGGGATCGTTATACGCCATACAGGCCGCTCGCCCCGTACCACCCGCCACTCCCCCAGGAAGCCCATGTCCGCCTCCCACAAGGCGCTGCGCCCGCGTCCGCTGGCGCTCCGCTGTCGTCCCTGATGCTGGCCTCGCTGCCGGCCTTCGCGCAGGAAAGCGCGCCCACCACGCTGCAGGAAGTGAAGGTCACCGGCTCGCGCATTCCGCGCGCCAGCGTTGAAGGGCCATCGCCGGTGACGGTGATCAGCCGCGAACAGATCGATGCGCAGGGTTACCGCAATGCCTTCGATGCCCTGAGCGCGCTGACCGAGAACGCCGGCAACGTGCAGGGCGAGGACTTCGGCAACACCTTCACCCCGGCCGCCAACACCATCAACCTGCGCGGCCTGGGCCCGAACCGCACGCTGGTGCTGGTCAACGGCCGCCGCCAGTCCGACTACCCGCTGGCTTACGAAGGCTCGGTGAACGTGGTCAACCTGGCCAATATTCCGAGCGCGCTGATCGAGCGCATCGAGGTGCTGGCGGCCGGTGCGTCGGCGGTGTACGGTTCGGACGCCATTGCCGGCGTGGTCAACATCATCCTCAAGGACCGCTTTGAAGGTGTGGACGTGAACGTGCGCGCCGGCGGCACCCAGCGGGGCGGCGGTGACAACCAGCGCGTGCAGGTGGTGGGGGGCAGTTCCGGTGAGCGATGGGATGCGCTGTTCGGCTTCGAATTCGACGTGCGCAAAGCGATCCACGCCCGCCAGCGCGACTTCATGGATTCACTGGACGATGATCCGGCCGGCAAGGCGCCACAGGCGACCGCGATCGCCTACCGTCGCAATGCCGCCACCGGCCGCAACATCGATCCGGGCGTCAACGGCTGTGACGCAGCGTCGGGCATCTATGGCGGCAGCGTGTTCCGCGCCAACAACCCGCGCCAGGGCTGGTACTGCGGCAGCAACGAGGCCGCAGCCAGCTACTGGACCGTGCAGACCCAGAAGCGCAACCTCAATGGCTATGGCCTGCTGACCTTCCACGTCAACGAGTCCACCGACCTGTTCGCCGACCTGGCCGTGGGCAGCGCACGCATCTACAACAACACCCGCGCCCCGAGCTGGACGTCGTCGCGCAACTATTTCTACAACCAGGCCACCGGAAACCTCGAAAGCTGGTACCGCCGCTTCGCGCCGGAAGAAATCGGTGGCCTGCCGCGCAATGCCAACCGCTTCCTGGAGAATTCGTGGTCGTTCAACGTGGGCGCACGCGGGCAGCTCGGCGACAGTGGCTGGGACTATGAAGCCGTCTACAGCCGTTCGCGCTATGAGAACCGCACGCGCCGCCCGGTGCTGCTGGCCGGCATCAATGAATACCTGCTGGGCCCGCAGCTGGGCGTCCGCAATGGCGTGGCGGTACATGCGCCTGACCCGTCGCGCCTGTTCCAGCCGCTGACGCCGGAGGAGTACGGCCGCCTGTCCGGCTACCAGGAAAGCCGCAACGCGGCGTGGCTGCAGACGTTCAGCGCCAGCGTCAACGGTCGCCTGTTCGCGCTTCCAGGCGGTGATGCGGCGCTGGCGGCGGTGATCGAGGCCGGCAGCCAGGGCTACCGCAACCGCCCGGATCCGCGACTGGGTACTGGCGAGTTCTGGAATACCAGCGCCGGTATCGGTGCCGGCGGCGATCGTGACCGCTATGCGGCCGGCGTGGAGCTGCAGCTGCCGGTGCTGCAATCGCTGACCGCCACGCTGGCCGGCCGCTACGACCAGTACCGTGCCGGCGGCGAGCATATCGGCAAGGCGACCTGGAGCGTTGGCGTCGAGTTCCGACCGATCGAGAGCCTGTTGATCCGTGGCTCTGCCGCAACCAGCTTCCGTGCGCCGGACATGAACTACGTGTTCGCCACCGAGACCCGCGGCTACAACCCAGGCATGACCGACTACTGGCGCTGCCGTACTGCAGGCCAGTCGTATGACAACTGCGACTACAACGGCCTGTCGATCGACTACAGCAACCGCGCCAACGCGCAGTTGCAGCCGGAAACCGCAAAGTCGTATGGCTTCGGCGTGGTCTGGTCGCCGCTGGCCGGGCTGGACTTCAGTGCCGACTACTACGACATCCGCATCGACAACGAGGTGACCAGCCTCGACACCAGCCGCATCCTGCGCGACGAGGCCGATTGCCGCCTGGGCCGCACGCTGGGCGGCGAAGCGCGCGATATCGGTTCGCCGCTGTGCCAGGACGCGCTGTCGCGGGTGATCCGCAACCCGTCCAATGCCACCGTGCAGCCGGACCAGGTGACCCGCGTGCTGATCAATCCGATCAACGCGGCCTCCGAGTCGGTGCGTGGCCTGGACCTGAAGGGCAACTGGCGCTTCGATGCGGGCCGCTACGGCCGCTTCAGCACGCGCCTGGCCTACACCGTGGTGCTGGAGCATACCTACAAGCAGTTCTCCGATGATCCGGAGCGGGATATCCGCAACTCGCTGGACGACTACCAGTGGCGCAGCAAGGCCAACGGCAGCGTCACCTGGAACCAGGGCGACTGGACCACCACGCTGTATGGCAACCGCTTCGGTTCGTTACCCAAGACCGACGGCAGTGGTCGCATCGCACCCTACATGACCTACAACGCCAGCGTGTTCCGCCAGTTCGGCGAGAACCTGTCGGTGGGCGTGATCGTCAACAACCTGCGTGACAGCCGCCCGCCGGCGGACAGGAACGGTGGCGGCTGGCCGTTCTACCCGGTCGGCAACTACGACCCGTATGGCCGCCAGTACTGGGTGCAGCTGGATTACCGGTTCCGCTGACCCGGCTGGCAAACAGAAGGCCCGGCAATGCCGGGCCTTCTGCCGTGTCGATATCCGCTGCGATGGTGCGCGCCGGCCGCCTAGGGCAGCGACTGCTGCAGGTACGACTCGATGACATAGCTGAAAGGCTGCTGCTGGCGGTCGCGCAGCAGGGCGCGCACTTCCAGGATCACGCCATGGTCGCCCTCACCGCGCGGCGGCCAGAAGGCCTGGTCGGCCAGGGTCTGGCGCTGGAAGCCGAGCGGGCCGACCACGCGGCCGAACGGCTCGTCGGTGCTGTCCAGCACCTGGTTCATGGCCGGGCTGAGGTGGCCGGGCAGGTACCAGTTGTCGGCCTCGGACAACACACGCCTGCCACAGACCAGTTGCACGCGGCGATAGCGCAGGTCGCTGCTGGTGGTTGCGCCAAGGGCCTGCAACACGTCGGCCGGTGCCGACTTGTCCTGGCCGTGCACGCGTACCGCCCGCACCCGCGCCTGCTCGGCCAGGCCATGCTCGGCACACCAGTGTTCCAGGGTGGCGGTGGCGCTTTGCCCGGCCAGCACGCGCTGGTGCAGGCGTTCCACCAGCACCCCCGGGGCGACCCGCTGCTGCCCCGGCGGTGATTGCAGCGGCGCGCTGGCCGCTGCATCGGAGGCGGAGAGGCTGGCGATCGGGGCGGCGGCCAACAACGACGCGGCCTGCCAGCGGCGGAGACGATCGTGGCGGTCGGACGGGCCCATGCGGCATCACAGCGGAGACAGGCGCCTATGGTACCCGTTCAGCGGTGCGGACGGTGTCGTTGCGCCGGGCGTGGAGCGCGCGGGGTACGGAATCGATGCAGGCAGGGCATGGATCGGCTGCGCGTGATCGGTCAATCCGCTTCGCGCTGTACCTGCCGCCACAGTTCGCTGGCCAGCGCGCGCACCGCATCGTCCGCGTCGGCCCGATGCAGCAGGCCGATCTCGTAGTTGTCGATCACCGGCAGGTCGCGTTCGCCATCGATGACGCGGTGTCCGCGGGTAACCGCGCGGCGCGGCAGCAGGCTGATGCCGATGCCGTCGGCCACTGCGCCCTGGATGCCACTCAACGATGAACTGGTGAATGCGATGCGCCAGCGCAGGCCCAGCGCTTCTACTGCGTGGATCATCTCGTCCCGGTACAACCCGCGTGGCGGGAAGGTGACCAGCGGCAGCGGATCCTGTTGCAGGCAACGGCTGCGCAGGCTGTCGATCCAGTGCATCGGCTCGCGCCGGCAACGTACCGCCTGGCGGCTGTTGCGCCGCTGCTTGACCAGCACCAGGTCCAGTTCACCGTGGTCGAAGCCGCTTGCCAGGTCGCGGCTGAGCCCGCTGCTGATCTCTAGCTTCACCTGTGGATGGCGGCGGCTGAAGGCTGCCAGCATGCGGGTGGTCTGCGCGTTGACGAAGTCCTCGGGTACGCCGATGCGGACGGCGGTCTCCACCGTGGCGCCCGCCAGAGCCTGCGCCACTTCCTCGTTGAGGTCGAGCATCCGCCGTGCGTAACCGAGCAGGGTGTGGCCGGCGTCGGTAGGGTGCACGTCGCGGTGGCCGCGCTCGAGCAGGCGATGCCCGGCCAGTTCCTCCAGTCGGCGGACCTTCTGGCTGACCGTGGACTGCGTCGAATGCAGGCGCGTGGCGGCGGTGGTGAAGCTGCCGCAGTCGGCCACCATCACCAGGGCCCGCAGCAGGTCCAGTTCGAACAGGGTTCTATTCGATTTGGCACTTTCTGGCATTCAAACATTTCACTTCTGGATACTCCGGGCGACTTCTACCATGCAGGGCAGGGGCCGGCAATGTCCGGCTGTTGCAACCGTCCCATGTCGTTCCATGCGGTGGACAGGAGGAAACACCATCATGCGCGTCCATCGTTCCCCCGGCGGACCTGCGCCGTTCGCGCGCGCACTGCTGCTGTGCCTGCTGGCGATGGTCACTCCTGCCTGCGCCGGCACGGCCAGGGCTGAGGCCGATGCCCGCCTGCGCGACGCTGCCAGCCGCGGCAGCGCCGGTGGCGTGCGCCAAGCCATTGAAGAGGGTGCCAACCTGGAGTCACGCGATGGCCAGGGCCGTACGGCGCTGCTGCTGGCCACCCATGGCAACCATGTGGACGCCGCACGTGTGCTGATCGAAGCTGGGGCCGACGTCAACGCCAGGGACGCCTTGCAGGACAGCGCCTACCTGTATGCCGGCGCCCGTGGGCTGGACGATATCCTGGCCTTGACCCTGGCCCACGGTGCTGACCTGCGCAGTACCAACCGCTACGGCGGCACCGCACTGATTCCGGCCGCCGAGCGCGGCCACGTCGCCACGGTGCGCACGCTGCTGCGCGCCGGCGTGGCGGTGGACCATGTCAACCGCCTGCACTGGACCGCGCTGCTGGAAGCGATCCTGCTCGGTGATGGTGGCACGCGCCACGTGCAGGTCGTGCAGCTGCTGCTGGAGGCCGGTGCCGATCCCGAGCTGGCCGACGGCGATGGCGTGACGCCGCTGGCCCACGCGCGCCAGCGCGGCTATGCCGATATTGAAACCCTGTTGCGCCAGTACGGCGCGACGCGCTGAATTCCGACCCCTTCGACCCGCACGCTGGCCGTGCCCACCAGGATGCTGCCCATGTTCCGTTCCTGTCCGTTGTCCCTTGCCGTTTTCCTTGCGGTGGCGCCGCTGTCGGCGTCTGCCGCTGAGCGCGCCGACCTGCTGATCCGCAATGCCACCGTGGTCGATGTCGAGCATGCCAGCACCCTGGCTGGGCAGAGCGTGGTGATCCTTGGCGAGGACATCGTCGCCGTAGGTCCGGATGCGCAGCTGCGCAGCCAGTGGAACGCCTCACGCCAGATCGACGCCAAGGGCAAGTACCTGATCCCGGGCCTGTGGGACATGCATGTGCACTTCGGCGGTGGCCCGGCGCTGATCGAAGAGAACAAGGCGTTGCTGCCGCTGTACATCGCGCACGGCATCACCACCGTGCGTGATTGTTCCGGCGACCTGCCCGGGCAGGTGCTGCAGTGGCGCGGCGAAATTGCCAAGGGCACCTTGTTCGGTCCGCGCCTGCTCAGTTCCGGCGCGAAGATCGAAGGCATCAAGCCGGTCTGGAAGGGCACCATCGAAGTGGGCAGCGAGGCCGACGCCGACAAGGCGATCGCCCGCCTGCGGCACGACAAGGTCGACTTCGTGAAGATCACCGACAGCACGCTGACGCCGGATCTGTTCCTGTACTCGGCCGGTGCCGCGCGCAAGGCCGGCTTCAAGGCCTCGGGCCACATCCCGATGGCGCTGACGGTGGAGCAGGCGGTCGATGCCGGCCTGGCCTCGATCGAGCACTTGGACTACGCATTCAAGGCCGGCAGCAGGGACGAAGCGCAGATCGCCGCCGACTTCGGTGCCGGGCGCATCGACCGCGCCGAAGCCAACCGTCGGCTCGATGCGAGCTTCGACCGCGAGACCGCGATGCGGGCCTACCGCGATTTTGCCAGGCGCGGTGTGTTCGTGACCCCCACCCTCAACGGTGGCCGCATCCTCGATTTCCTCGACCAGGATGACCATGCCAACGACCCCTACCTGGCCTACATCGGCCCGGGCCTGCGCGCGACCTACCAGTGGCGCGTGGACCGCGCGGCCAAGGCCACGCCGGCACAGATCGAGGCGCGCCATGCGCAGTACCACCAGGTAGCGTCGGTGCTGCCGATGCTGCAGGAAGCCGGAGTGACGATCATCGCCGGCACCGATGCAGGCTTCCTCAATTCGTTCAACTTCCCGGGCATCGCCCTGCACCAGGAATTGCAGCTGTTCGTGAAGGAAGGCCTGACCGCTCCGCAGGCGCTGTCGACGGCGACCCGTTCCGGCCCCGCCTGGTTCGGGCAGATGGACCGCTATGGCGGGGTGGCTGCCGGCAAGGCCGCCGACCTGGTGCTGCTGACGGCCAATCCACTGCAGGACATTGCTGCCACTGAAAGGATCGACAGCGTGATCCTGCGTGGCAACGTCTATGACCGCGGAGCGCTGGACAGGATGCTGGCCGAGACCAAAGCCAAGGTTGCAGCGTGGAATGCCGAGGCTGCGAAAGCGGAATGATTGCCTGATGGGTCGGATCCCTGGCGCAGGGACGGGCTCTGGCCCCTTCAGGATTTCAACGCGGCGCCGGCCGCATGCCATGCAGCTGCGGCAGCGCCGCCTTCATTGCATCGATGAAGGCGCGCAGCCGGGGAGGTTGCTGGCGCGCAGCGGGGAATACCACGTGTACCGGCAGCGGCGGCGCCTGCCAGCCGGGCAGCAGCTGCACCAACCGTCCATCGGCAAGATCCTCCGCTACCAGCCACGCCGAAACCACGGCCGCTCCCAGTCCCGCGCGGGCCGCCTGCTGCACGACAAACAGATTGTCGCTGAGCAGGCGGGGGCTGATGGACAGCGTGTGCGCCCGGCCCTGCGCGTCATGCAGCAGCAGGCGCTCGCGATAGTAGGTGAGCAGCGAAATCCAGGGCAGCGACTGCGCCTGCTCCGGCGTGTCCACGGTGGCGGCGTCCACCAGCGAAGGTGCCGCCACCACGATGCGCGGCACTTCGGCCAGCGGCAGCGCGACCATGCGCGGTTCGTCCACCGGGCCCACCCGTACCGCGCAATCAATGCCTTCGGCGATGAAATCCGGCCGGCGGTCCTCGAGGATCCATTCCAGGCTCAATCGGGGATGCTGCTCCAGGAACGCCAGCATGGTCGGCAACAGCTGCGCCTGGCCGAAGGCATGCGGCACCATCACCCGCAGGCGGCCGCGCAGGGTTTCCGGTTCACCGTGGAGCTCGGCCTGCAGCGACTCCCATTCATCGATCACGCGCTGCGCATGGCGCTGGCATCGCACGCCATCCTCGGTCAGCTGCAGGTCATGGGTTGAACGCTGCAGGAGGCGCAGGCCGAGTTGCCGCTCCAGCGCCTGCAGGCGCCGGCTGACCGTGGGCTGGGTGGTGCCCAGCTGCGCCGCCGCAGCGGACAGGCTGCCCGCGTCGACGATGCGCAGGAATGTACGCAGCAGATCCAGGCGATCGGCGCCGGTGGCAAGCTCACTCATGCGTATGGCGTATGAAAGGTATGCCATGGATCCTACTACAGACGAGTGGCGAATACGGGCACGATACATCCACGTCCTCCCGCCGGAATTTCCCATGCCGACTCCCTCGCTACCGATGCCCGCCACAACGGCGGCCGCACCGTCCACCCCGCTGGTCCTGACCATGGCGGCCGGAGCAGGTTTCTCCGTGGCTTCGCTGTACTACAGCCAACCCATGCTGGGCCTGATCGCCCAGGACCTCTCCGCCAGTGAGCGCGGCATCGGCCTGGTCCCGACGCTGACCCAGCTGGGATACGCACTGGGTATCCTGTTGCTGGCGCCGTTGGGTGATCGCTTTGACCGGCGCAGCCTGATCCTGGTGAAGTCCGTGCTGCTGGCACTGGCGCTGGGTGGCGCAGCGATGGCAGGGCAGCTGCCCGGGCTGCTGGTGGCCAGCCTGCTGGTCGGGCTGATGGCCACGCTGGCACAGGACATCGTGCCCGCCGCTGCGGTCCTGGCGCCCGACGCACAGCGCGGCCAGATCGTTGGCCGGGTGATGACCGGCCTGCTGCTGGGCATCCTGTTGTCACGCGTGGTCAGTGGCGTGGTCGCCGAGGCGTGGGGCTGGCGCAGCCAGTTCGGGCTGGCTGCGGTTTCGGTGGCGGTGATGGGCGCTGTCCTGGCGCGGGCGCTGCCCCGCTTCGCGCCGACCAGCACGCTGCGCTACCCGGCGCTGCTGGCCTCACTGCTGGCATTGTGGCGCGAGCAGCCACAGTTGCGCCGTGCAGTCGCCAGCCAGTCGTTGTTGGCGGTGGGCTTCAGTGCGTTCTGGTCAACCCTGGCGCTGATGCTGCATGCCCGCCTTGGCCTGGGCAGTGCAGCCGCGGGCGCGTTCGGTATCGCCGGTGCGGCAGGGGCGTTGGCCGCACCGTTTGCCGGGCGATTCGCTGACCGGCTCGGCAGCCATGCCGTGGCGCGCTTGGCCATCACGGTAGCGTTGGCGGGTTTCGCGTTGCTGCTGGCCGACAGCTGGTTGCCGGCGGCCGCACTGCTGCCGCTGCTGGTGGCCAGCGCGCTGCTGTTCGACTTCGGTTTCCAATCGGCACTGGTGGCGCACCAGACGCTGGTCTATGGCCTGGTGCCCCCGGCACGCAGCCGCCTCAATGCACTGCTGTTCACCGGCATGTTCATCGGCATGGCAGCCGGTGGTGCGCTGGGCAGCCTCGCACTGGCGCAGTGGGGATGGCACGGCGTGGCCTGGCTGGCGGTGGTGTGTGCGGCAAGCAGTCTGCTGCTGCGGTTGAGGTAGGGGTGGTGTTCGGCAGGGCTTGCAGCCCTGCACCTGCTGGAAGCCGGAGCCACATCAACATCAACAGCGTGGATTCCGTGGGGTGGTGGGGCGATGTCGGAGTGCGGGGACGCCGCAAGTACGTCCTTGTAGGCTTGGCAGCCGCTTGCACGTGTGCGCAGTCCTGCGCACACGGCAAGACCGGGGTTGGGCGTCCTGCCCAACCCGCCCGAGGCATGCCTCGGGCCCATGCGGCTGACACCCCGCACTCCGACACCGCCCCACCTCTGACAGATTCTCGCGATCTGGTAGATCCGCGCCTTGCGTAGACGAATCTCCATCGAAATCGAATATCTCGAAATCGGAACGATTTGAGCCGAGCATGGCCTGGCTCTACAGAAAGCCATGCCCGACAGCTCGCAGAGATCTGTCGAAGGCGGGGTGGGTCCGGTTGCGGGGGCGTGAGCCGCATGGATGCGGCGACCGAGCTTACATGGGTGAGGGCGCTTTGCTTGCGAAGCACTGCTTCGCAAGCGCCCGAACGCCCAGCCGCCAGCGGCTGGGCCGGGCCCCGGAGGGGGACTTGCAGCGACCCCCGCAACCGGACCCACCCCGCCTACCCACAGGAAACCGCTTCTGCTTCAGTTGTTGCTGTTGCTGTTGCTGTTGCTGTTGCTGTTGCTCCAGCCCGTAGCAGGTGCAGGGCGCAGCCCTGCCGGACAACCCCTAATCGTGACCGCTGTCGTCCAGGCTGATGATGCCGCGCCGCAGCGCCTGGGTCACCGCATGCGTGCGGTCGCCGACGCCGAGCTTGTCCATCAGGCTCTTCATGTGCGCCTTCACTGTCTGCTCGGAAATCTGCATGTGCTCGCCGATGCGCTTGTTGGACATGCCGCTGGCGACATGCCGCAGTACCTCGGTTTCGCGGCGCGACAGGCGATCCTCCACCACGTGCGCGGCGATGCTTGCGGCCACTGCTGGGGGAATCGGTGCGCGCCGCCCGCCGGCAACCATGCGGATGGTGTCGACCAGTTCGTGGCGCAGCATGTCCTTCAGCAGGTAGGCACTGGCACCGGCCTGCAGCGCCCGCACGGCGCGGACGTCACCGCGGTAGGTGGTCAGCACGATGATGCGCGCGCGCGGATCCAGGGTGCGTATCCGCACGATGGCTTCCACGCCGTCCAGGCGTGGCATCTGCAGGTCCATCAGGACCACGTCCGGTTGCAGCTGCTGGTAGCAGGCGATGGCTTCCTCGCCATCGGCCGCTTCACCCAGCAGGCGCAGGTCGGGCTGGGCGCCGAGCAGTGCGGCCAATCCATCGCGCAGCAGCGGATGGTCGTCGACCACCAGTACGCCGATCGGAGAGGGAGACTCAGTCATGGTTCGCTTTGCTCCAGGGCCAGCGCCAGCGCGGCGGGCGACGAAGATACAGCCGCCGCGCGGGCACCGCCAGCGCGACTTCGGTGCCCAGGCCAGGGCGGGTCCAAAGCTGCAGCCCTGCGCCGAGTCGCTGCGCGCGCTCACGCATTCCCTGCATTCCCCAATGGCCATGGCCGGCATCCTCGCCAGCGATGCCGATGCCATCGTCGCGCACGTGCAGCAGGAAACAGCGAGCGCCGTAGGAGAGCTCCACTTCGATCGCGCTGGCGTCGGCATGGCGCAGCGCGTTGCGGATGGCCTCGCGGCCGATCAGGAAGACCTCTTCGGCTGCGTCGGACTGCAGTGGCGGCGCGGTGCCCTCCACTGTCAGGCGCAACGGATTGGTCCCGTGCCCGGCGTACTCCGCGTGCACGTCGGCCAGTGCCGAGGCCAGGTCGCGGCCGGCGAACGCCCCGTCACGCAGGGCATTGACCCGTTCGCGGCCCTCGGCCAGATTGCGCTCGGCCAGCTGCATTGCCGCTTCCAGCTGGCCGCGCACCGGCTCCGGGGTCTGCGCGGACTGGCTGATGGCGTGCAGGTGCAGGATCAGGCCCTGGCTGCCTTGCAGCAGGGTGTCGTGCAGGTCGCGGGCGATACGTTCGCGTTCGCCATGGCGCTCCTGCAGGCGTGCGCGGAACAGGGCGGCCAGCTGGCCACTGCGGATCCGCACGGCCATCGCCAGCAAGGCCAGAACCGCGACCGCGCACAACAGCTTGAACCATACAGTCTGGACGAAGGTGGGATCGATGCGGAAATTCCGGCTGGCCGGCGCGGGGCTCCAGATGCCGTCTTCGTTGGCCGCCTCCACCTCGAAGCGGTAATTCCCAGGCGTGAGGTTGGTGTAATACGCGCGCGTGCTGCTGCCCGCGTCCTGCCAGCCATCGTCGACGCCGGACAGGCGGTACCGGTACCGGTTGCGCTCAGGACGGGCCAATGACAGGGCCACATAGTCGATCTGCAGCTGGCTGGTGCCGGCGGGCAGGCGAAGGCCCTCACGCAGCGGCTCGTGCGCATTGCCATACAGGACCTCGCCGATGCGCACGCTGGGTGCCATGGTATTGATGTGGGCCCGCGTGGTGTCCAGCCAGGCCAGGCCCTGATTGGTGGCGAGCCACAGCAGTCCATCGGCGGCGAGCACCGCGGTGGGAATCGGGCCGCTCTGCAGGGCAATGCCGGGCATGCCATCGACGGCATCGAAGAGCCGCGGCGTCACCTGGAGCCCGCCGCGCAGCGCACGGCGCAGCAGGGTACTGTCCAGTCGCACCAGGCCACGGCTGCCGTTGAGCCACAGATGCCCGTGTGCATCGGCCACCATGCCGGTGATGCCTTCGAGGACCCCGGCCATGTCGGTCCGCACCGGAACAAACCGGCCCTGGCCCAGCCGGGCCGCCAGCCCGGCTTCGCCAGCCACCAGCAACAGGTCCTGGTGCTGCAGCAGCGCTGTGATCGGGCCGACCGCCAGTCCCTGCGTGGCGCCGTAGGTGTCGACGGAGGCCGCGCGCATGCGGCGTACGCGCCCATCGGCGTAGCCCAGCAGCAGCTGACCCTCTCCATCCAGTGCCAGCGAGGAACAGGCCTGTTCGGGCAGGCGGGCTTCTCGCTGCCATTGCCCGTGCCGGTAGTGCAGTACGCCGCGCTCGCCGCTGCAGACCCAGGCTTGCCCGTCATCGGGAAACAACAAGGCGTGCAGCGGCTGGCCGGTGAACGGTGCCGGCAAGGGCAGCAACGTGGTGCGTCCTCCGGTCGTGCGCGCAAGGTTCACCCAGTCGAACTGCCAGATGGGCGTGGGTGCCTGGCGGGCCGCAGCCTGCAGATGGGCGGCGCTGGCGCCCAGCAGCGGTCGGCGCAGGTCGTAGGGCTTGAGGTCTTCACCATAGCCGTAGACCCGCCCGTCGCTGGCACGTACAAGCGAGCGGTACGGATCGCTGGGCCCGGCCACCAGGGTGTGCACGCTGCGCGCGCGGAAGCGGTTGAGGCCAAGATTGGTACCCACCCAGAGATTGCCTTCGCGGTCGGCAATGATCGGAACCGCCGAAGTGGCCGTCAGGCCATGCGGCGAATCGAAGCGCTCCATGCGGACTGCCCGGCCGTCCACGAAGGTTACCCGGGCAACCCCGCCGTGCGGGCTCATCGTCGCCCACAGCGCCCCGTCGGGGGTGAACTGCAGGCGCGAGGCCACCAGGTCGGGCAATCGTCGTGCCTCACGTTCGCTGGCGCCCAGAAGGCCTTTGGCGTTGGCCAGCGGCGAGGTGCCACGGACGCGGTCGGCCAGCCATAGCTCGCCCTGCGGGTCTTCGGCCAGTGTCGCCATCTGCGAGACCGCGATGCCCGTGTCCTCGAAGCGGACCGCGCCGGGGGCGCGCATCCAGATCTTCAGGCCAGCCAGCACCCAGAACCTGCCGTGGCTGTCATGCTGCACCCATTGCACACGGTGCTCAGGCAGGCCGGCACTGGCCGGCGGCGGCTGCCAGTGCCGGCCATCGAACCAGCGCAGGCCGCCATTGACCGCGGCCCACAGGCGTCCGTCGCGATCCTGGCTGAAGCGCGGTACCACGCCGACCGGGACGCCCTGCGCGCGCCCGTGATTGTGCAACCGTCCGCCCGCAAACTGGCTGATGCCGGCCTGGAAGTAGCCAATCCACAGCGCATCATCGCGGTCCAGCGCGAGGGTCACCATGTTGGTGGAAGGGAAGCTGCTGCCTGGAGGGGGGGCTTGCCGCTCGAAGCGGCGGCCGTCGAAGCGGTAGAGGCCGGAACCGGTCGCCAGCCACAGCAGGCCATCACGGTCCTGCAGGATGTCCCAGATATCGCCGGGCGCACCCTGGCCAACGCGCCATGCGGTGTGCTCGTACCCCTGCAGTCCGCTGGCCATCACCGGGTGCTGCACGGCAAAGGCGGGCAGGGCGGTCAGCAGCAACAGGAGCGTCAGCAGCGCCGGCAGGCGACGCAGCACGGGGTGGGGGCGACCAAGCATGGCGGTCATTCTGGCAGGTGCGGGGCAGGCCGGGGTGACCCGAACGGGGTAGGCGAGCGGCGGCGGTGTTGGCTATCACCGGAGCACCTCCTGCGGAGCCCGGCCATGCAGCGCCTGTTCCTGATGTTTCCAGACCGCGGCCCCGGTGCTGGCCTGCTGTGGCTGCGGCTGTGCGTGGCTGCAGCACTGTGCACCGCACACGGGCCCGTCGAGGGCTGGCTGCTGGCGCTGTGCGTGCTGGCAGTGGCATTGCTGGCGCTGGGCGCGTTCACGCCGCTGGCGGTACCGTTGGCCATGGCCGGCCTGCATGTGCTGGCCGAGCCCTGGCCGCTTGTCGTGTTGCCGTTGGCGCTGCTGGTATTGGGCCCGGGGGCGTATTCACTGGATGCGCGGCTGTTTGGCCGGCGCGTGCTCGGCCGTCGGCCTCCCCCATTCGGGTAGGTGCCGGGCTCGACGGACGGGGGTAGGGCATCAGGCAAGGCCCCCGCACCATGGGACGCCCCACCTGCGGCGTCTCCCATGGCCATCGATTCCCTGCCAGCTTCGCCCGCCACGCCGCTTGCCCCGCGCCAGGCAGCGGCCCTGCAGCGCGCCTTGCGCTACGTGGATGAGCACCTGTCGCAGCCGCTGCGCGTAACCGACCTGGCGGAGGCGGCCTGTGTGAGCCGCTTCCATCTGGTGCGGCTGTTCCGCACCGGCACCGGCGCAAGTCCGCTGCGCTACGTGCGCCGCCGCCGCATCGAGCGTGCCTGCCAGCTGCTGCCCGGTGCGCGGCTGCCGATGTCCTCCCTGGCCCAGCAGCTGGGGTTCTTCGACCAGAGCCATTTTGTCCGCAGCTTCCGTGCGGAGACCGGCTGCAGCCCCGGCCAATACCGCGCCGGCGATGCCGCCTTGTTGCTTCCCCTCGATCACGCTTCCAACGGAGTCCATCCATGAATCCTGCCACCGCCACTCCCGCCCCGGCCCTGCTGTCGCCGACCGACCACGCCCTGGTGCTGATCGACTTCCAGTCGCAGATGGCGTTTGCCACCCACACGATCGACATCTCCGCGCTGCGCAACAACGTCTCGCTGATCGGCAAGGGTGCCAAGGGCTTCAATGTCCCGGTGCTGCTGACCACGGTGGCCGAGAAATCATTCTCCGGGCCAATGTTCCCGGAACTGCCAGCGATCTTCCCCGGCCAGAAGGTGTTCGATCGCACCTCGATGAACACCTGGGAAGACCAACCGGTGATCGATGAGATCAACCGCATCGGCAAGCGTCGCTTGGTTCTTGCGGGCCTGTGGACCAGCGTCTGCATCGTCGGTCCGGCGCTGTCGGCACTGGCGCAGGGCTTCGAGGTCTACGTGATCACCGACGCCTGTGGCGATGTCAGCGAGGAAGCCCACGAACGCGCGATCACCCGCATGGTGCAGGCCGGCGCGGTGCCGATGACCAGCGTGCAGTACCTGCTTGAACTGCAGCGGGACTGGGCGCGTGGCGGAACCTACGACCTGACCACCGGTATCGCCCGCGACCACGCCGGTGGCTATGGCATCGGCATCCAGTATGCGAAGAGCATGTTCGGCGCGCAGGAAGGCGGGCACTGAGCATGCTGGCCGGCCATGGCCTCGACCTGGCCCTGCTGTTGCTGCGCGTCGCGGCGGGCGGGTTCCTGCTACCGCACGCGCTGGGCAAGCTGTTCGGCTGGTTCGGCGGCCCGGGCCTGGCCGGCTTCGCCACCGAGTTGCGCGGCTTCGGCCTGCCAGCGGCGGCGCCGTTGCCGTTGCTGCTGGCCCTGCTGCAGGTGTTGTCCGGGCTGGCCGTGCTGCTGGGCTGGCAGACCCGCGTCGCCGCAGTTGCGGCGGCGTGCTTCATCGGCTTCACCGTCCTGTTGGCCCTGCCCAAGGGCTGGTTCTGGATGCGCGGTGGCGGCGAGTACCCGTTGATGTGGACCGCGGTACTGCTGGCCCTCGCGCTGGCCGGGCCCGGCGCCTGGGCGCTGGACGGCCCCCCCCTTCCGGGAGACCTTGCATGACCCACGATTCCCTCGACCACGGCCGCCGCAATGTCGTGCTGGCCGGAAGCGCCGCCGTTGCGCTCGGCCTGGCCGGCCGCGCCGGTGCCGCACTCGATTCCCCTTCCAAGGAGCGCCGCATGCGTACGCTTGTCATCCGCAACGCCCGCATCACCACCCTCGACCCGCAGCAGCCGCATGCACAGGCGCTGGCCGTGCAGGAGGGGCGCATCGTTGCCGTCGGCAGCGACGAGGAGATCATGCGGGGCTGGGGCAATGAAGCGACCCTGATCGACGCGCAGGGGCGACGGCTGCTGCCTGGCCTCAACGACAGCCACACCCACCTGATCCGGGGAGGCCTGAACTACAACCTGGAGCTGCGTTGGGATGGCCTGCGCTCGCTGGCCGATGCGATGGCGATGCTCAAGGCCCAGGTTGACCGCACCCCTGCGCCGCAATGGGTACGCGTGGTGGGCGGCTTCACCGCCGCACAGTTCAATGAGAAGCGGCTGCCGACCCTGCAGGAACTCAACGACATCGCGCCGGATACGCCGGTGTTCCTGCTGCACCTGTATGACCGCGCGCTGCTCAACCGCGCCGCGCTGCGCGCCTGCGGCTACAGCAAGGACACACCGGATCCACCGGGCGGGCAGATCGTGCGCGATTCGCTGGGCAACCCGACCGGGCTGCTGCTGGCCAAGCCCAACGCACTGATCCTGTACGCCACGCTGGCCAAGGGCCCGCGCCTGCCGATCGAATACCAGGCCAACTCGACGCGCCACTTCATGCGTGAACTGAACCGGCTCGGCATCACCTCGGTGATCGACGCCGGTGGTGGCTTCCAGAACTACCCCGAGGACTACCAGGTGATCGAGCAGCTGCATCGCGACGACCAGCTGACGGTGCGCATCGCCTACAACCTGTTCACCCAGAACAAGGGCAAGGAGGTCGACGACTTCCGTGGCTGGAGCGAGATCCTGCAGCCGCGCCAGGGCGACGACCTGCTGCGCCACAATGGTGCCGGGGAAATGCTGGTGTTCTCGGCGGCCGACTTCGAACTGTTCAACGAACCGCGTCCGGAACTGCCGCCGGGGCTGGAACCGGAGCTGCACGACGTGGTGAAGCTGCTGGTCGAGAAGCGTTGGCCGTTCCGCATCCACGCCACCTATGACGAGAGCATCAGCCGCATCCTCGATGTCTACGAACAGGTCAACCGCGAGGTGCCGTTCGATGGCCTGCACTGGTTCATCGACCACGCCGAGACCATCACCCCGCGCAACATCGAGCGCATCCGCGCGCTGGGCGGTGGCATCGCCGTGCAGCACCGCATGGCCTATCAGGGTGAGGCCTTCGTCGAACGCTACGGTGTGCAGGCCGCGCGGCACACGCCGCCAGTGAAGCGGATGCTGGCCGAGGGCGTGCCGGTGGGGGCCGGTACCGATGCTACCCGCGTTGCCAGCTACAACCCGTGGGTGGCGCTGTCCTGGCTGGTGACCGGGCGCACCGTGGGCGGTCTGGCCCTGTATGGCGATGAGAACCTGCTCGAACGCGAGCAGGCGCTGCGACTGTGGACCCAGGGCAGTGCCTGGTTCTCCGGAGACGAAGCGGCGAAGGGCACGCTGAAGGCAGGCCAGCTGGCCGATTTCATTCTGCTCTCGGCCGACTTCTTCCGTGTCGATGACGCGCAGATCGCCGACATCACCAGCGTGTTGACCGTGGTCGGTGGCCGTATCGTGCATGCCGACGATGACTATGCCGGGCTGGCGCCGCAGCTGCCGCCGGCCATGCCCGACTGGTCCCCGGTCAACCGGTTTGGCGGCTACCACGTGGGGGGTGCCGCGACCGGGCTGGCGGCCGCCCGGCATCACCACCACGGCGTGGCCTGCCGCACGCACGGCGCACACGGCCATGCTGCGCAGCACGCGGCACCCACCGATGACCTGACCGCATTCTGGGGTGCGATGGGGTGCTCGTGCTTCGCCTTCTGAGCCTGGCGTTGCTGGCCGTACCCTCGCTCGCGCTGGCCTGCGAGGGTGGGCACTGCAGTGAGGTGGGAGACGGCCAACTGCAGTGGGATGCCTCGCTGCGCTTGCGTGGCCTGTACTACGACCCGGCCCGGTTCGGCATCGGCGGCAGCGAAGATGGCTACGGCCTGCTGCGTGCACTGGCTTCGGCCACCTATGTGGAAGAGGCCTGGCAGGCAAGGCTGCAGCTGGGGCTGCATGGCGAGAATGGCAAATCCGGTGGCCCGGGCAGGACCGATCGCAGCGCGCTGGACGTGCAGCAGGCGTACTGGCGCTGGCAGCGCGGCGGTTTCCATCTGCAGCTGGGCCGGCAGGAAGCCGGTTATGGCAGCTCGCGGCTGTTGTCGGTGCGTGATGGACCGAACATCCGCCTGGCGTTTGACGGTGCGCGTGCGGGCTGGAAGGGACGCCTGGGCACGCTTGACCTGATGGCACTGCGGCCGGTACAGAACCGGCCGGGCGCCTTCGATGATCGCGGTGAAAGCGGTTCCCACCTGTGGGGCGCGTACGCGACCACCGCGCATGGTCGCGGTCCGGGGCAATGGGATCTGTACCTGCTGGACTACCGCCGGGAGGGCGCGCGCTTCGCGTCCGGTTCCGGCACCGAGCGGCGGCGGACTGCGGGCGCGCGCTGGTTCGGCCAGTCCGGTGCACTGGACTGGAACACCGAGCTGGTGGCGCAGGGTGGTGAACTGCGAACGACCGCCGGTGCGCTCGATATCCGTGCCTGGACGCTGGCCACCGATACGGGGTGGCGCTGGACCGACCTGCGGCTGCAACCGCGGCTCGGGCTGAAGGCCGACATCGCCAGTGGCGACAGCAACCGACGCGATGCTCGCTTGGGCACCTTCAATGCGCTGTTTCCGAAGTCGGCCTATTTCAGCGAGGCCAGCTTGCTGGCCCCGGCCAATCTGATGGACCTGCAGCCGACGCTGGCCCTGCGCCTGCACCACGCAGTGACTACGGAACTGGGCGTACAGATGGCCTGGAAGCATCGTCGCGCCGATGCGGTCTACACCACGCCGGCGCCGCTGGTGGCGCTGCCGGGCAGCACCGGCGGTGCGCGCCGCATCGGCAACCAATACAAATCCGAAACCCGCTGGCAGGCCAGCGAACACTGGCAATGGCAGCTGCAGCTGGCCTGGGTCGACGCCGGTCCTGCGCTGAAGCAGGCCGGTGGCCAGGACACGCTGTTCGCCTCGATCGTTGGAGCATGGCAATGGTGAACGCAACCGCGTCGCGACCCCCCGCACAGGCCGCAGGTGCCTGGTCCCCTTTGAAGATCCGGATGTTCCGCTCGATCTGGCTGGCGATCCTGGCCAGCAACATCGGTACCTGGGTCAATGACGTGGCCGCTGCGTGGGTGATGGCCGAGCGCACCGGCTCGCCGCTGATGGTGGCGCTGGTGCAGTCGGCTACCACGGTGCCGATCGTGCTGTTGGCACTGGCCGCCGGCACGCTGGCCGACATCGTCGATCGCCGAAGATACCTGCTGGCAACGCAGGGCTGGATGTTGCTGGTCGCGGCCGCGATGGCAGCACTGACCGCGATGGGCCAGCTGACGCCGCAGCTGCTGGTGCTGCTCACCTTCTGCATGGGCTGCGGTGCGGCGATGGCGATGCCGGCGCAGGCCGCGATCGTGTCCGAGCTGGTGCCGCAGCCGATGCTGGCCTCGGCGGTGGCGCTGAACTCGATCGGCATCAACATTGCGCGCTCGATCGGTCCAGCCATCGGTGGTGTGATCGTCGCCCAGCTCGGTGCGGTATGGGCTTTCGGTTTCAACGCGATCACCTTCGCCGCGATGCTGTCCGTGGTGTGGGGCTGGAAGCGCGACCCGAAGCAGTCCAGCCTGCCACCGGAGGGCTTCGGCGCCGGGCTGAAGGCGGGGCTGCGTTACGCCAGCCGCGCCGGACGCCTGCAGGCGGTATTGATCAAGTCGGTCGGCTTTTTCTTCTTCGCCGCGGCGATGAACGCCTTGCTGCCGGTGGTGGTGCGTGGGCAGATGCACGGCGGGGCCGGGCAGTACGGCATGCTGCTCGGCTGCATCGGCATCGGTGCAGTGGGCGGCGCGTTGCTGTTGCCGAAGCTGCGCGCACAGCTGGATCGCGATCTGCTTGTGCTGCTGGCGACGTTGTCACTGGCGATGAGCCTGGTCGGGCTGGCGCTGACCCGCAGCTGGTACGTGCTCCCAGCGGTCATGCTGGTCAATGGCTTCGCCTGGATCACGGTGCTGTCGTCGCTGCAGATCGCTGCGCAGACCGCGGTGCCAGCGTGGGTGCGTGCGCGGGCACTGGCGCTGTACATCATGGTGTTTTCCGGCGGCATGGCGGCGGGCGGGCTCAGCTGGGGCGCGCTTGCACAGCGCACGTCGCCTGAGCTGGCCTTGCTGGTGGCTGCGGCAGGCGCGGTGATTGGAGGGCTGCTGGTATGGCGCGTGCGCATCGCTGGCACCGAGGATCTGAACCTGCGTCCGGCCGGGCACTGGCCGGCACCGGAACTGTCGGTACCGGTATCGAATGACCGCGGGCCGGTGCTGGTCACGATCGAGTACCGCATCGCTGACGCCGATCGCGCTGGGTTCCAGGCGCAGATGCGCGCGCTGGGCACGATCCGTCGCCGCGATGGCGCGGTGGTCTGGGGCGTGGTCGAGGACGTGGCGACACCGGGAGTCCATCTGGAGTATTTCGTGACCCCGTCGTGGCTGGAGCACCTGCGCCAGCATGAGCGCATCACCGCCGACGACAAGGCAATCCAGGAAGCGTTGCGCCGCCTGCACAGGGGCGAGCGCGCACCGGTGGTGCGTCACTTCGTGGGCGGCCACGATCCGCTGCCGGCCGGCGTGCCACACCACCACAGCGACATCTGACGAAAAAAGGGGACGGAGGGGATTAAGTCGTTTGTGCACAAACGACTTAATCCCCTCCGTCCCCTTTTCTGTGCGGCGGCGCCAGGCGGCGCCGCCGCGGTGCGTCACTTACGTGCGAACGCCAACAGGTCAGCGTTGAACTGCTCGGCGTGGGTGAGGGTCAGGCCGTGCGGTGCACCGGCATATACCTTCAGCTCGGCATTCTTGATGATCTGCGAGGACAGCTTGGCCGAGGCGTCGAACGGCACGATCTGGTCGTCATCACCGTGCACGACCAGTGCCGGCACGTCGATCTTCTTCAGGTCCTCGGTGTAATCCACTTCCGAGAACTCATGCACGCAGTCGTACTGTCCCTTGACGCCACCGAGCATGCCCTGCAGCCAGAACGCATCACGCATGCCCTGGGTGACGTTGTTACCGTCGCGGTTGGCGCCGAAGAACGGCGTGGTCAGGTCCTTGAAGAACTGCGAGCGGTCGCCGCCGGTGCCCTTGCGGATACCGTCGAAGACCTCCAGCGGAGTGCCGGCCGGGTTGCTGGCGGTCTTCAGCATCAGCGGCGGCACGGCGCCGACCAGCACCACCTTGGCCACGCGCTTGCTGCCGTGGCGGCCGATGTAGTGGGCCACTTCGCCACCACCGGTGGAGTGGCCGACCAGAATCGCGTCCTTCAGGTCCAGCGCCTCGATCACGGCCGCCAGGTCATCGGCGTAGGTATCCATGTTGTTGCCGTCCCAGGTCTGGCTGGAGCGGCCATGGCTGCGGCGGTCGTGGGCGACCACACGGTAGCCGTTCTGGCCCATGAACAGCATCTGCGGATCCCAGGCGTCGGACGACAGCGGCCAACCGTGGGCGAACACGATCGGCTGGCCGGTGCCCCAATCCTTGTAGAAGATGCGGGCGCCGTCGTTGACGGTGACATAGTTGCTCATTGCAGGTTCCTTGGCGGAAGGGAGGAAAGGCAGGGCAGGTCGCCGCTGCCTCCGGCAGTAGAGCGCAGTGGCGGCCGGGCAGCTTGCACGGCTGTGCCGGATTGATGCCGGGGGTGACGCCTATCGCTCTGGCGCGAAGTGGCGAGTCTGCCGACGATGGTGGCATTCCCTTGGCAAACGAGGCTCAGGATGCCAAAAGGACGATGGAGCGCGCTGCTGGCCCTGCTGCTGGCGTCGGCCGTGCAGGCGCAGACCAACGTCTACAAGTGCGTGGACGGGCCGCACCCGGTCTACCAGCAGACACCGTGCCAAGGCCGGGCAGAGTGGCGCTGGGAAGTGCCGCGGGCGCGGCCGTCGGCGGGAGGTGCGGCCATCGACGCGGACAGCCGGGCGCACGCCGCGCCGCGCACGCGAAGGAGGCCGGCGCGTGCGCAGGGGGCGCTGATAACCATCAGCGCCGACCCCGCCGCCTGTGATGGGGCACGGCGGCAACGTGGCAGGGTGTTGGCGAAGGCGAGGCGACTGGACTTCGTGCAGCGCCGCCAGTTGGACGACCTGGTGCACGACGCCTGCCGCTGAAGCCCATCGGGGGAGGCCGGAAACCACAACGGCGCCAAGCGGCGCCGTTGCGGGGTGGATGCCGGACGCGCCCGCTCAGGGACCGTCGCTGGCCGTAGCTGGTGCGGGCACGCCGTCCGGCTTGGGCAGGCTCAGCTCGGGGTTGCCCTGTTCGGCCTGCAGGATCTGGATACGGCGCTGCAGGGCATCCAGCTGGCTGTTGGTGCTCTGCACGTCGGTGCTGAGGCTGACGGCCTGCTGCTGGGCCTGCTGCAGGGCGGCACTGACCTGCGCCGACTGCGCCTGCTGCTGTTCCATCTCCTGCTGCAGGGCGCGCAGGCGTTCCTCGTTATAGGCCACCAGGCGTTCGGTGTAGCGCTTGCCGGCTTCCAGGCGGGTAGTGTCGATGTAGACCTGGGCCAGCTGCTCGGACTGCTGTGCGAAGGTGCGATAGACACGCTCGGCATTGTCGACCGCGTCGGTCCTGATCACCCGCCAGAAGTTCTTGTCCTGGAAGAGGGCGACGTAGTAGGTCAGGGTATTGGCGTTGAACAGCAGGCTTGCGCCGTAGTTGCCGTTGTAGGTGGTGCGCAGCTCGGTCAGCTGGCGCGCATCCATCAACTGCTTCAACTCTTCGACGGTGTTGCGCACCACTGGCGCGGCCGTCGCGGCCGGCGCCGTGGCGGCCTCGCGATCACCACGTGCTGCCATCGCCGGCGGTGCCCCCAGCATCATGACCACGGCCAGCACTGCCGCGCCGCGCGCGCGCCGGACCAAGACCGCGCCCCCTGAAGTTTCTCGCATGTCTAGACCATCCACGGATGAAGTGTGGTTGAAATGAAGGTAGTTCCCCGCCAGGAGTCTAGCATGGGCACGCGCGCGGCCAAGGGCGTCCGTCACGGCTCAGTACACCAGTTGGGCGGCGCTGCATTGGATCGACTGCACATTGACGTCGGTACGGCCCAGTTCCAACCCCAGCACGCTGGCCAGCAGGTTGGTCAGCAGCGTGCCCACGCTGTTGAGGATCGACTTGAGGGCGGGCAGCACCGGGGCCAGAACGGTGCACAGCAGGCCACTGCAGGGCACGCTGTTGCCGGGACTGGTGACGCCAGCCCCACCGGCGCTGTCCAGGAATCCAGCCGGGGCCGTCTGGATGTAAGAGGCCAGATTGTTGCGCACGCAGCCGTTGTAGTCGATCAGGTTGCCGAGCAGGCTGTCGCAGCGGTTGATCAGCAGGCCGCCGACCAGGGAACCCAGCAGCCCGTCGAGCAGGCCCAGGCCCTGGCCGGTTACGGTGGTCCGGTAGCCCGTCCATACCGAGCCGTCCTCCCAGCAGGTGGTCAGGCCCAGCAGGCAGGGCTTGGGTACGCCGTTCTTCACGGTCCAGTTGCCCAAGGGGGCCAGGTTCCGCGCCGGATCGCCGTCGCGCAGCAGCGGAATGACCTGGTCCACGTTGTAGCGTCCGCCACTGGGGAACGCCGCCTGCAGGTAGCGGTCGGCCAGGGCCTTGGCGGTCTCGTTGCTGCTCATGCCCTGTTGCGGTGTGCTGAGCATGCCTGACAACACCCGCAGCAGTTCATTGACCAGGTTGGAGACGGCGTTGCCCAGCGCCAACGGATTGATCTGCGTCGAGCCGCTCTCGCCGGCGGCCAATGTGAGGTCCTGCGAATCGGCCAAGGCAGGCAGCGTGATCCTGTCGGTGATCAACGGCCTGCCCAGCAACTTCAACAACTGCTCGTTCTGCAGCGTGTCGTCGCACACATTGTGTTTGGAAAAGCGCTGGTCGGGAGCGACGTCTCCGATGCAGGCACGCAGCACCGAGGAGTCCACCCGGATGGTGGCCGTAGGCGGGCTGGCGCCGCACTGGATGCTGCTCAGCGTGCCCATTGCATTGGCAACGTCGACGTGCAACGGCAGGTGCAGGCGTGTATCCAGCAGGTTCAGCAGCGGGCCCAGCGCGAACAGCCTGTCGCTGTCCACGTCCACCCTGAGCCGGACCTGTGCGTTGTACGCACGTGAACCGACGCCGCCGATGGCGATCGATGGCGGTTCGACCACGCCGGCCTGCACATCAATGCCAAGCAGGTTGAGCCCCTCGACGGCGATGCCGTTGCCGTCGTTGGCGATGGAGATCGCAGTGCTGATCAGGTTGAGCACGCTGATCTTCGATTCCAGCGCGCTGCCGATGGTGCCGTCCGCAGAGACGACCTCGGCGAACAGGCCTCCTCCACCGGATTCGCTGCCGAGCGCGATGTTGAGTCGGGTGATGTCCAGCCGGGTCGCAACCAGGTCGGACAGGGCGCGCAGCTGCAGGCCGGCAGTAGTGTCGCGTCCGACAACGGTCGCGGTGGCGTCGACCAGTTGTGCCAGCGAGACCTTGTTGACCGACAACAGGCGATTGAAGTCCGCCACGCTGAGGTTGGCGGTAACCGGGATGTTCAGTGCCTTCAACAGGCCTGATGGCGTGATGTTGGCCTGGGCCAGGCCGTCGTACGACAGCACGGTCGCTTCGCTGACATCCAGGCCGACCAGCCGCAGCGTCGACAGCAGCAGGGAATCGCCCCGGGTCCGCAGCAGTTGCGAACCCACTGCGAACACAGCGGAGGGTTCCGCACGGCGCGCGACTGCCTGCACGGACACCGTGGGCAGGCTCGGGTTCTGTCCGAAGAACGGAACGACGCTGCGTTCGGCGATGACCTGCACGGCGTTGCGTGGCGTGCCGGCGTCGACGGTGGTAATGAAGCGGTTCGGCGTGGCACGCGTGGGGCTCCAGTTGCCGCAGCGGATCTGCAGCGTGCCGGCGAACCGGTTCTGGGCCAGTGCGCTCTGCCGCGCGGCGCTGTTGTCGCTGTTGTCAGACGTACACAGCTCCAGCCGCTGTGCGCCCGCCAGCGCCGCGAGGTCGGCAACCTTCTGCGCATCACGCTTGGCCCAGAACAGGTAACCGATTTCGACCAGGCCGAGCATGGCCAGCAGCGCCAGCATGACCAGCATCAGGGTGACCGACATGCCGCCGCGCGGGCGGCGGATACTGTACTGGCGCGCGCGCTTCATGGCCTGCCTCAGCGTCCGGTTGAGGATGATCCCTTGGATTTGCCGACATCGGTTTCAAAGAAGTCCGGAATGTCGTGCTCGAAACTCTTCAGGTAACGCGCATAGCTGAGCGTGGCCTGGTCACCGAGGATCGGCAGGCGGGGCCCGGCGTGCTGGCCCGAGGCCTGCAGGCGGAGCAGGCTGCGCGTGGTCTGGCCGACCTGGTCGTGGGCGGACGTAGTGCGCACCGCGCCTGCGGCCGTGGCGCCGGGTACCTGCGGCGGGACGGCAGGATCCACGCGCGTTGCCGCAGGCGTTTCCACCGCTGGCAGAGCCCCGGATCGCAACGCCGGTGAATCCTGCGCAGTGCTGGGCACGCCACCGAGCATCTGCCCGGTCAGGGGGGGCTGCTGCGCATGCACGGCAGCAGCGCCCAGCATGCAGATCAGCAGGGTCAGCAGGCGCGGCATCAGGGGCATCCCGTTCATGGCGTGTTTCCATTCGGTTGGCTGAGGGGGCTGAAGCGCTCCAGCATCGAGAGAGGCAGGCGCTGCGGATCGCGTTCATCGTGGCTGTCGCGGCGTGGCTCCGCAGCCAGCCGGGCTGCGCCGCCTTCGCCACCGGCGGTGTGGCCGGCGGCGCGCGCAGTGTCGGCTGCCGTGGCCTGTCGCTGCCGCAGGCGCGCACGGATCTGCTCGGCCTGGTGCTGGATGCTTCGCTGGCTGTCCTCGCTGAGGCCGGCCTGCTGGATCAGGCGCTCGGCGGTGGCGGTATCACCGCGCAGCACCGCCCACAGCGCGAGGTTCGCGGTCGCCTTGGCGTTGCCGGGCGACAGTTCCAGTGCCTTGGCCAGGGGTTCACGCGCCTGCTCGAACCGGCCCGCACGCAGGCGCGCGTAACCCAGGTCTCCGAGGTAGTCGGTGTTCAAGGGTTGCAGTTGGGTTGCCCGTGCCAGTGCCTGTTCGCTGCCGGCATCGTCATCGCGACGCGCAGCGATCAGGCCGAGCCCATGCGCAGCCGCGGCCGCTTCCGCACCACTGGACAGTCCGCGGTAGAGGGCGATGGCCGCATCGGCCTGGCCGGTCTCGCGCAACGCATCGGCCTGCAGCAGGCGCAGCGCCGGCCGGTCACCATAGCGCTGGCGGAACGCGTCGACGTGCGCCAGCGAGGCGTACCACGCACCTTGCTGCTGCATGCGCCCGATCAGTTCCAGGTACGCGTTGCGGCTGTCCTGCGGTGCAGGCTCGGGCGCCGCCAGGCTGGGCGCGTGCAGGTACTTCGGCGCGTTCGAGGCGCAGCCGCCGGTGGCGGCGGCGAGGACAAGCAGCAGGCAGCAGGTGCGCAGGGCCGGCATCAGGGAGATCCCATCTTGGACAGGGTGGTGGCCAGCGCGACCAGCGCCGGACCGGCAAGGACCAGCATCAGCGCTGGCAACAGGGTCAGCATCATCACCACGGTCATCTTCACTGAGAGCTTGCCGACCTTTTCCTTCAGCGCATTGCGGCGCTGCTCGCGCAGGCGGACGCTGAACTGCCGCAACGGCTCCTGCACGGCGCCGCCATGCGCATGTACCTGCAGGATCAACTGCATCAGGCTGCTCAGATCGTCATCGGCATAGACGTCACTCAAGCGGCGCAGTGACTGCGCGCGGGTGCGGCCATGCGTATAGGCCACATTGGCTTCATGCAACTCCGCACCCAGCACGGGCAGCGCGTCGCGCAGCCTGTCGCCCAGCGTCTGCAGGCTCTGGTCCATGCTGAACCCCACGCCCTGCAGCAGGCGCAGCAGGTCGATCAGCAGCGGCAACTCGTTTTCGACTGCACGGCGGCGGCGCTTCACCCACGAGGTCAATACGAACTTGGGCAACAGCAGCCCGGCGGCGAGCGCGGCGATCACGACCATGATCCGCGCCAGGCCGGTGGCGTCACTGAAGGCCAGTGCCAGTGCAAGCACCACGGCCGCCAGCAGCAGGCGCAGGCCGAGATAGATGGCGGTCCCCCGCCGCGTGTTCCAGCCGGCCAGGTCGAGCAGCAGGCGGTCCTCATTGGCGAGCAGGGCGGCCTCCAGGCGGCCGCCGCTGAGAGCCCGCCCGAAGCGCTCCAGCCAACCGAGCGAGTCGTGGCGGGCGGGTTCGGCCTCCCGCGCCTGGTCGCGTGGCTGCAGGGCGCTGCTGAGTGTGGCAGCCGTGCGCTGTTCGCGATCACTGCGCACCCAGCCGGCGATTCCGAGCAGGGCGATGCCGGCCGCCAGCACCAGCAATGAAAGGGCCAGCCAGGCGCCTGCGCTCATCGGTTTCCTCCAGCAACCTTGCCGTTCATAGCGACCGCGCCAGCCGGTAGAGCAGCAAGCCGCCGCAGAGTTCCAGGCTCAGGGCGATCAGCAGGATCCTGTGGCCGAGCGGATCGTGCAGTACGGGCTGGAAGAAGTCGGGACTGCTGATGGCCATCAGTACCGCACTGGCTGGCGGCAACAGGCCCAGAACCCAGGCCGACATGCGCGTCTCCGCCGTGGTCGCGGCGAGCTCCTGCTGGGCCTGCTCCAGATCGCGCATGAAATCGCCCATGCGCTGCAGGATCTGGTCGGAGCGGCCGCCGATGCGTACGCTGACCCCGATCACCACTGCCAGGACCTTCAGCACGTCCATCCGGTACGGTTGCGCCGCCAGGCCCAGCGCGCGGTCCAGTTCCATGCCACCGCGCGCGTAGCGCACCGTGGTGTCGAGCAGGTTGCGCAGCGGTGCGCTGGTCTGCTGCGACGACACCTGGAATGCGGCCTGCAGGCTGTTGCCCAGTGCCGTCAGGCGCACCAGGTTGTCGAGGAAATCGGGCATCTGGTGCAGCAGCTGCGCCCGCAGCCTGGTCGTGCGGCGCATCAGCCACAGCCAGCAGCCGAGCAGGTACAGCAGCAGCGTCAGTGGCAACATCCACGCGGTGCCCAGCCTCAGCATCGCCACCACCGAAAGCACCACGCCCGGCATCAGCAACAGGAGGGGCAGCCTCCAGCCCGGCTGCAGGCCGGCCCGCTGCAGCAGGCCATTCCAGGGTAACGGGCGGCGCGTATTGCTGGCGGGCCTGGCCGGCTCACTGGCCGCTGCCACGTTGGGGGCGGCCGGGTCGGCACCGCCGCGGGCCAACCGCTGTTCGGCGTGCTGCATCGAGGCCTGGCGCTGCTCGCGGCTGCTGGCAGTGCCCCACAACCAGAGGGCCAGTGCCAGCAGCACCGATACCGCACTCAACACGCCCAGCAGCAGGCCGGTGCCCATGCTCAGAAGTCCCCATAGAGCGATTCGCGCAGCTGCTGCCGGAATGGCTCCAGCTTGTGCGAATGCGGATGGAAGCCCAGCCCGATCCAGCGATCAACCTCCTTGCCGCTGGCGTCGATCTGCACCTCGTGGCGGAACATCTCCTGCGTGGTGATCAGGTTGTCGCTGACCCCGGTGATCTCGGTGATCGAGACCAGCACCCGGCGGCCACTGCCCAACCGCGAAATCTGCACGATGAAGTCGATCGCGCTGGCGATCTGCCGGCGCAGGCTGTCCTCACTGCCCTGGAAGCCTGCGAAGCCCGCCAGCATCTCGATGCGGTACAGGCAGTCACGCGGCGAGTTGGCGTGGATGGTGGCCATCGAACCGTCATGGCCGGTGTTCATCGCCTGCAGCATTTCCAGCACCTCCGCGCCGCGGACTTCGCCGACCACGATGCGGTCGGGGCGCATGCGCAGGCTGTTGCGTACCAGGTCGCGGATGCTGACCGCGCCTTGGCCCTCGGCGCCGCCGATGCGGCTTTCCAGGCGGACCACGTGCGGATGGTTGAGCGAGAGTTCGGCGGTATCTTCCACCGTGATCACGCGCTCGTTGGGAGGCACGTAACTGGCCAGCGCGTTCAGCAGTGACGTCTTGCCCGAGCTGGTGCCGCCGGAGACCAGGATGTTGCAGCGCCCCAGCACCATGGCCTTCAACAGCGCCTGCATCGGGGCATCGAAGGTGCCCTTGGCCAGCAGCTCGTCAGGCGTGAACGGATCCTTGCGGAACTTGCGGATGGAGACCATCGGGCCGTCGACCGCCAGTGGCGAGATGATGGCGTTGAGGCGGCCGCCGTTGGGCAGGCGCGCGTCGACCATCGGATTGGAGTCGTCCAGCCGGCGGCCCAGCGGCGCCAGGATGCGGCGCAGGATGCGCAGTAGATGGGTGTCATCGGTGAAGCGCTGGGTGGCGCGCTTGAGTTGCCCGCCCTGCGAGACATGCACGTCCTTGAAGCCGTTGATCAGGATGTCTTCGATGGACGGGTCATGCAGCAGGTCGTCGAGAGGCCCGAAGCCGGTCAGTTCCTTGACCAGGCCTTCGGCGACAACCTGCATTTCTTCCTCGTTGATGGGAATGCGCCATTCCTGGATGAAGCCTACGGTCTGCACCTCGACCCAGCGGGCGATGGTGTCCGGCGCCCAGGAGTCGATGTCGATGCGCTCGTCCTCGATGCTGTTGAGCAGGTGCTCATGTGCGGCCGACAGTACTTTCTGGTACTGCTCGGTCTGGGCGAACGGCAGGTGGGGGGGCGTGCTGTCGGGCAGGACCGGCCGGGCAACGGCATGCGGGAACGGGGTCACCTTGTCTTCCATTGCGATCCACCCATGGCAAGGGAGAGTCTTTCCCGCAGCCCCCGCGGCTGGACCGGGCAGGCGGCCGGATCCAGGCGCGGGACGAGCGGGGCGAGGGCACGCAGGTAGGGGTCCCGTGGCGCATCCTGCAGCAGCAGATGGCCCTGGCTGGCGGCCAGGCGCACGCGTGGGCGCTCGGGTATCGTGGCGAGCAACGGTACTTCGAAGCGCCGCGCGATCTGATCGGGCCCCAGGCCGCTGCTGTCATCGTAGCGGTTGATCACCAGCTGCAGGCGCTTGTCGCGGTCACGCTGGCCGGCCAGATGCTTCAGCGCCTGGTCGAGCGACACCAGGGTGGCGATCGAAGCATCGGTGACCAGCCAGATCTCATCGGCCTGGTCCAGCAGCAACGGGGGAAGCTGCCGCAGCGGGCAACCACCTGCATCGCACAGAACGCTTGCGAACACGCTGCGAAGGCGTTGCAGCAGCGCCGCAGGGTCCGACGGCGGTACCGCGTCGCTGCCACTGGCGCGGTCCAGCAGCACCATTCCCGAATCGTGGCGCGCCATGGCGGTGCGGGCGAGCGTGGCGTCGATGCGGCTGGCGTTGCGCAGTGCATCTTCGTAGTGGAACCGGCTGTCCAGGTTGAGATACAGCGCCAGGTCGCCGGTGGGCTGCGCCATTTCCATCAACAGGCCATCCTGTTGCAGGGCTTCGCCCTGGGCCAGGGCGCGGGTCTGCTGCGCCAGCACGGACAGGTGCGCGGCCAGGGTGCTGGTTCCGACCCCGGCGCGCACGCCCAGCAGGACGATCAGGCGTGCCTTGTGCGCGGGTTGCACGCTGGCGGCCGGTCGCGGCGAGAGGGCCCGGCGCAGCGCGGCCTCGATGCCTGCGTTGTCGCTGTCCAAGTCCAGTACGTCGCGAAGGCCCGCGTGCAGGGCAATCACCACGCCTTCGACCTGGCCGGCGCTGGTCGCGCCGACCGCGACCAGCGTGAGTTCCGGCTGGGACTGCTGCAACTGCTGTGCCAGCACGCGCGAGGCGGCGGCGTGTTCGGGGCGGAAGTCGAGCAGCACCAGGCTCTGCGGCCCGCGCTGCAGGTCCTGCGCAGAGGTCGGTGACGCGCTGTCCTGCCAGTGCAGGATCGCGCTCGGTGGGAGCCGGGCCGCGAGCCGGGGCAGCAGTTCGCGATCCATGCCGAACAGGACCAGGTTCATGGCCGGTCCCTGCGGATGCGATGGCTGGGCAGTGGCGTGGAGCATGGGCGTGGTATCGCAGGTCTCATGGAGTCAGCGGGAGAAGCCAGGTACCGGGTCCTGGCCGATCGGCCCCAGCAGCCACGCGCCCCATTCGGGCAGGCGCGGCCTGGCCTCGCGGTCGCCGGGCAGGGGCAGTTCGGTATTGCGTGCCAACGGCTGCACCAGCCTCGGGGTCACGATGATCACCAGTTCCTTGTCCTGCCGCTTGTAGTCCAGATTGCGGAAGAACGAGCCGATGATCGGCAGGTCCCCCAGCAGTGGGATCTTGTTGACGTTGGACACGATGTTGGAACTGACCAGGCCGCCGATCACGAAGCTCTCGCCGTCGCCGAGCTCGACCGTCGTGTCCGCGCGGCGCGTTGTGATCGAGGGGATCTGCACGCCATTGAGGGCGATCGCGTTGGTGTAGTCCAGGTCACTGGCTTCCGGCGCCACTTTCAGCGCGATGCGGTCGGGCGCCAGCACGGTCGGGGTCACGGTCAGGCCGATGCCGAACGGCTTGTAGGTGATGGTGGTAGTGCCCAGGCCCTGCGGTTCCAGGATGGGCAGCTCGCCGCCCGCCAGGAAGCTGGCGCTTTGCCCTGACAGTGCGACCAGGGTCGGTTCGGCGAGAACACGGGCCATGCCGTTGCTCTGCAGCAGGTCGACATCGGCGTTCCACATGTGCTTGGTGGAACCAAACACCAGGCGGAATGCCGAGGAGATCGGCGAGTCGGACCCGTTCCCCGAGCCGCCCTCACCCGGCAGCACGCCACTGTTGCCGGGCAGCTGCCCGCCCGGGCGGGCGAATCCATAAGCGAAGCTGCCGTTGCGGTTCTGGAAGCTGATGCCGATCTGCTTCAGGGCCGTCTTGTTGAATTCGACCACCTTGACTTCAACCTGCACGATGCCGCCACTGCTGATCACCGATGCATCGGCGAGCTGGCCGTCG
Organism: Stenotrophomonas maltophilia; assembly: GCF_001676385.1. Taxonomy (GTDB): domain Bacteria; phylum Pseudomonadota; class Gammaproteobacteria; order Xanthomonadales; family Xanthomonadaceae; genus Stenotrophomonas; species Stenotrophomonas maltophilia_J. The sequence goes on from NZ_LYVJ01000001.1 coordinate 459,350, forward strand.
GTCCCCAACGCCATCGCCGCAGTCTTCTGTTCCTGCATGTGCGAGAGCATGCTGTCGGTGCGGCCCTGCAGCAGCCCCTGGCCGTCCTGCTGGGTGAACGCCAGGCCGCTGGCGCCGGTACCGGCCGCGCCCTGCACCGCGCTCTGCACCCGTACCTGCATGCGCTGCGGCTCGGCTTGCCCCCGGTGCCAGAGCAGCAGCGTGGTGGTACCGGGTGACTTGCCGACGAGCAGGGCCTGGCGCTGGCCGCGCAGCATCACGATGTCGGCGACGCCGGGGTCGGCGATGGCGACCCGCTCAAGGCCGGCCGGCAGGCTCCACGGGCGCTGCTCACGGGCCTGCAGTACCAGGTCATCGGCGGCCACGCTCGTTGCCGGCGCCAGCAGCACCAGCAACAGGGCCAGCCCGCGCTGGCGGAGGGAGGGGCGTGGACACTGGCGACGTTCGATCATGGAGGCACTCGGTACGGGTCAGAGGGAACCACGGGGGGCGGCGTTGTCGCCGCGGATGATCTCGATCGCGGAGCCGCGCGCTGCGTTGCGACGCGGTGCCGCCGAACGCGCCGGCACATCCTGCGGGCGGTGTGCCTGCGCGGCGCTGCTGCGGCCGGCCAGCGCGTCGCCATCGATGCCGGCGAAGGCGTGGTTCTCCGGGCGCTGCAGCGCCAGCTGTTGTTCGGCATCAAGCCCGCGCAGCGGATCGATCACGCCACGCGCCTGCGGGAACAGCGCCAGGTCGGGCAGGCCGGTATCCGCCGGGTTGCGCAGGGCAAGGAACAGCTTGCCTTGCTGTGCACCCAGCAGCAGGCGGTTGGCATCGGCCACGGGCACCGCCAGCACCGCGCTGCGGGCGGGCGGATTGGCCTCACCGCCCGGGCTGCTGCGGCTGCCGCTGCCAGTGATGTCGGCAGCGCGGGGATCGTTGCCGGCGCTGTCGTCATTGCGCGGGGCGGCATCGGCGGTGGCCGGGTTGATGTCCTGCTGCCCGTAGCTGAGCACGCGCAGCCGCGACAGCAGCAGCCGTGCCTGCGCGGTGTCGGCGGCACCGGCGGTGCCGGGCGGGGCGCTGCGGAGGTTGAGGAAAACATCAACGAAATCGCCGGGAAGGATGCGATTGCCCGCGCCCACCAGTTCATCCACCGGCACCGCCAGTGCGCGCTCGCCGGCCCGCAGCTGCAGCGAGAAGCCCTGCGCCAGCGCGGAGGTGCTGATCGGGCTGCCTTCGCCGATGTCCTGCAACGGAACCTTGCCCACCACGGCAGCGATGCTGGTGGCGGCGCCGGTCACCGGCGCAGTGCGCTGCGCCAGGCGTACACCGTCGGCGGTAATGGGCTCACCGGCAGGAAGGCGAGCGACGGCTTCGACAATCGTGATCGCCTGTGGCTCCGCCGTGGTGGCCGGGACGATGCTGGCGGGCGCGGTGGGCGTGCTGCGCCCGATCAACAGCGCCGCCACTGCCAGCAACAGGGCCAGGCCGATCAGGGCAACGGCAGCGATGCGGGTCAGCTTGAGCATGGGTCCGTCTCCGGTGCGGTGATCGTCAGGAGCCGCTGCCGAGGTCGAGCTGGGCGACCGCGACGCTGCGGATGGGCGCCTGCATAACCCACCCGTAAAGGGTGGCGGTACCAGGCAGGAACGGGTGGCTTGCGTAGTCGTAGCTGACCGTCACGGTCATGCATTGCGCGCTGGCCAGGCCCGCGCAGGGTGCAGGTGCAGTGACCACGATGGCGTCGCTGCCACCGCTGCTGCAGTTCACGTCCTGCCGGGAAAACCGCAGCAGCCATTGCATCGAGGTGCGCGCCGCGGTGCAGGCGGCCGTGCGGCGCTCGGCGATGCTGCCGTAGCGCAGCGATGCGCGCGCGCCTTCGGCGGACGCGGTCGCAAGCGTCTGTTGTGCAGCCATGATCATCACGCCGGAGAAGGTGAACAACAACAGCGGGAGCAGGCCGAGCATCAGCATCAGCGCAAACTCGATACTGGCGGCGCCGCGTTGGAGGTGCCGGCTGCGGGTCGTCATTGCGCGCCTCCGTAGCTGCGGAAAAGGACCCAGCCGATCGCCGACAGGGCCAGATAGGCCGCATAGGGAATGCCGTGGCGTCCTTGCCGGGCGTCGTGCATCCCGCGCAATGCAGGATGTGAGTGCCACTGCTCGCTGGCCCGGGCGACTTGCATCTGCAGCACGATGGGGAGCACCAGGCCCAGCCGGCGCGCGGCCAGTACCAGCACGGCATGCACGCCGGCGGCCAGGCTCGCCGTTACCCAGACCGGAAGCAGGGCGTGCCATCCCAGCATCAGGCCCAGCGTAGCGAAGAACTTGACGTCGCCTGCGCCCATCCAGCGCACCGCGTAGAAGGGCAGCAGCGCGAGGAGACCGATCACCGCCCCTGCAGCATGCGGCAGCCACGGCAGGTGTGGCGTGCTGAACTGGCCAACGAGGATCAGCACGCTGGCGATCGTGCATGCAGACAGGAGCCAGGCGTTGGGTACCCGGCGGGCGTACAGATCGCTGATCGCGATCCGCAGGCTGATGCCGATGGCCAGCAGTCCCAGCAGTGTCATTGCCTTCTCCGTCTCTCCCATCGCCAGCATCACGCAGTTCCCTGCGGGGAACCGCGCCCTCGTCGCGGGTGCGACGAGCGGCCGGATCCGCGCTGGCGTGCGTCGATCAGGTTGTCGCGTCCGCCGCGATCGCCTGCAGCCGCGTGAACAGCGTGGTGAAGAACTGGGTGATCTGCGTTCTGCCCACGACGATCAGGACACCGGCGATCACGGCGGCCAGCAGCCCATACTCGAGCGCGGTCACGCCGTCCTCTTCCTTCAGGAAATTGCGGATCGATGCGTTCATGACGGTTGTCTCCCTCTACCTGTCTGCAACAGGACACCTGCGTTGGGCGGTGGCCCGGCTCCGCCGGGATCGTCCGTGGACCCCCGCCCATCCTGGCGGGGGAGGCACAGCGGATCGTGACCGCTGCGCTCAAACAGGGTGACTGTTCCCAGGTCGGACAACCGCATGGCGGCTGCCACGCGGCATGCAACCAGCGGCCGAGGCGTGGTGCGATGCGTGCACGCTGATGTTGTCCCCTGGGTGAAGCCACTCCGCATGGCCAGTCACCGTGCAGTCGACTTTGCCTGAATGGCCGTCGACTGCAACCGGAACCTATATGCAAATTCGGCAGAAAGATTCTGAAGCTTAAAGTCAGTAATGAATTCTGTGACCGAAATCCATTTCGCTGCAAAACGATTCATCGACGTGCAGAAAATGTGATTGGCCCGTGTTGTTTCATGCGGAGAATGCACGCCAGTGCGCGCAGTGCGATGGATTCCGGTCCATTGGCTGCAGCAGTACGACGGCGGGTTCACCATCGGATAATATCGGGCATACTCGCATTCAAGCTGTTGCGTCAGCGCGGAAGTGCTGGCGGCAACACGCCTGGCGTAGCAGCGGAAAAGTTTCCTGGAATGATGCGCGCCCGGTCAGGCAGTGGGGCTGCGTCGCACGATGGATCAACGGGGGAAGACACTGTCATGGTTGATGGTGGAGTGGGAGACAGCGACGACAGCGGCCTGCGGTCAATCGACCTGGCGACGTTGAGCGGCGTGCTTCGCGTATGCGATGTCGAACTGCTTCTGCTCGATGGCAACGGGCCGCGGGCGGCCTTCGCTTCGCGCGTGCACGAGGAGGCACTGTTCTGCAGCATCAGCTGTGGCTTCCACTGCCGTGGCCGCTTCATGCTGCCGCCAGATTGGGCGATGCTGGGCTACCTGCACGCCACTGACGAATCCCTCAGCTGGTGCCATGGCGTGCCGCTCACGCCGGGGATGGCGTTGACCGTGATGCCCGAGGGCATCAGTGAGTTCACCCTGAGCCCGGGGACGCACCTGACCTTGATGCTGGTGCCGGCCGTGCGGGTACAGCGCAAGCTGGCCGAGCTGAGCCTGCGCAGTACGCCGCCTGCGGGGCAGGCGCTTTCGTTGTTCCATCTGGCCAGCGAAACCGCTCCGCTGGCGCGGCATTACCAGCAGCTTCATCTGCAGCTGGACCAGGGCGCCAGCCTGCTGCCGGAAGAAACCGAACGCATGCTGCACGAGCACGTACAGGCGCTGCTGGGTGCAGGTGCTGCCGATCGCCCTGGCTGCAGCCGGGCGCGCCGGACGCACTATCTGATCGCGCAGCGTGCAGAGAATTTCATGCGGCTCAACCTTCGCCGCAATATCTACATGAATGAGATCTGCGATGCCGCAGGCGTCAGCGAGCGCGGCCTGCGCTATGCCTTCGAAGATCTGTTCGGCACGTCACCGAATCGTTACCTGTCGATGCTGCGCCTGTGCGCGGCCTGCCGCAGCCTGTCGATGGCCGATTCCAGCCGCCGTTCGGTCAAGGCCATCGCGCTCAGTTGTGGCCTGTGGGACCTGTCGCGCTTCGCCGACAACTACCGCAAGGTGTTTGGCGAGCTGCCGCGCGACACGCTGATGCGCGCACCGGCGCAGATCGGCCAGCAGGCCTGATCAAGGCCCTGCAAGGGTTTGCTCGCGATTTCTGCCGGAATTGCATATCCGCTTGCCGATAGCGTTGCCGCTTCCGCATAGGCGGTTGCCGATTCCGATCGTGGATTTGCCGGAATGCGCGATTGCCGTGCCGGAATGAAGTGCGCCACCTCCGCTGCATCCGCTGGAATGTCAGTCACCTGCCTAACGGCACGTCCACCGACAACCCAGCTGTTTGCCTACGGGGGAAGTACCCATGAACCGCATCTACCGGCGTGTATGGAATCGCCAGCTCAACGCTCTGGTTGTGGCCTCGGAACTGGCCACGGGTGACAGCGGCGGCCGTGCTGCCCGCGACCCGCGCAGCATCCCGCTGATGCCGACAGGCCTCGCGCTGGGCCTGCTGTGTGCGTTGGCCAGTGGCCACGCAGGCGCATCCGAATCCAATCAATCGTTGCGCGATCTGCAGGCACTGGCTGCGAAGTACACGCAGCCAATGCCGGTAAAGATCGACGCCGAGGTCGCATTGGCCACTGCTGCGCGCCAGGCGCAGAGCAGCCCTGCGATCAATGCCGATGCGCGCGTCGGCCTGCAGTTGAACACGGCCTCGCTGCCGGCCGCTCGCGATGTACTGCCGGCTGCCGTGCAGGTCAAGTTGGCCGTGGGTGCGGCCCCCCGGCAGGTGGCCGCACCGGCCGTGGCGGCCGAGGTCCGCGCCAGCGTCGAGGGTGGCGCCGGCGGCCCGGCCAGCCAGGCTGCCCAGGCGCACGCGTTGCTGGCGGCACAACGTGCGCCGACGGCGACGTTGCCGCGCGGTGTGGCCGCGGATGTGCGCGTCAAGGCGGGTGTCGATGTGGCGGGCCGCCAGGTGGCGTCGGTCGATGCCAGTGCGAGGGCAGTGGCCGGCGCGGCGGGCACGCCTGCTGCGTCCGTGCCCGGGCTGCAGACCCGGGTTGACGGGACGGCCGAGGCTCGACTGAAGGTGGCCGGGCAGGGCATCCAGGGACGGGGGCAGGCCCGGGCGACGGCGGCGGTTGCGCTGCCCGCCAAGGAGGAACTGCCGGGTGAGACACATGATCGTGCGATCACTGCCGCCTTTGACGCTGGCGTTGCGGGCAATGTGCGCGTGCAGGCACCGGACGGCCAGGAGGTGGTGGCCGACCGCAACCTGAAGCTGGCCGCTCAGGCAACCGTAGCCGCGCAGCAGAGCGCGCTGGGCATCGACGGCCTCGCCGGCTCCGCAGGCGGAGCCGCGGCAAGCCTGCTGCAAGGGGTCGCTGGTACGGCCGGCAGTGCCGTGGGTGGTACCTTGAACGGCGCAGTCGGCACCGTCGGTGGCGTGGTGGGTAGCACGCTCGATGGCACGACCGCTGCCGTGGACGGAGCAGTGGAGGGCGCACTTGATGGAACGGTCGGCGCGATTGGTGATGCGGTGGACGGTAAGGTCGGCGCGGTCGCCAGCACCGTCGGGCGTGCGCTCAACGGTTCGATCGGCGGTGGCGCGGGCGGCCTGGGCGGCCTGCTTGGCGATACGCTCGGTAACGTCGGCAGCGCCGTGGGCAACCTGCTCAATGGCAACCTCAACGGCACCGTCGGAAACCTTGGCAGCGCCGTGGGGGGCCTGGTCGGCGGGACGCTGGGCGGGCTTGGCCTCACCCAGCCTTCCGCGATTCCCCCGACCAGCCCGAAGGCGCCCGCGCCGGCCGATCCCAATGCGGGCCTGATCATCGGCACTGGCGGCCTTGTCGGTGACGTCGGCCAGCTGATCGGCCCGACCGCCAACTCCCTGTTCGGCGGCGACGGCTACCTGAGCAACGGCAATCTCAGGCTCAGCACCGCCAACGTCATGCAGACCTATTCGACCGTCAACGTACTCGGCCTGCCAGTGGTCAATCTGTCCCCGGTCGGCAGCACCCTCAATGGCCTGGGGGGCGCCGTTACCGGTGGCAGCTCGCACCTGACCCTGATCGGTGGCGTGACCTCCGACAGCTATATCTACAACATCAACAACGGCAACCCCGGCGGCCTGCTCGGCCTGCTGCTGCCGAAGGACTCGCCGGAGTGGGCGGCCAAGTGCCTGGACATCGCGCTGGCGGATATCTCGTGCTGGGCGGTCAATGCCGCGCAGGACTACCAGGTGCTGATGGGCGACGGCGCGTTCGCCAATGGCTCGAAGGAAGTGGTGATCGGTGCCAATGCGCGCCATGAACTGCCGAAGGTCGATGCCAACGTGGCCTTCCCGGGTGACGGCGTCAACGATCCGACCAACCCGACCGGTGTGCCGACCGCCGACTATGCGGCGCGCATGGGTCATTCGGTGATCGTCGGCGACAGTGCCGTGGGCACCGCCAACGGGCAGACCCTGCTCGGTGCCGAGGCAACGTCCAACCAGGCCAATTCGGTCGCGCTGGGCTATCGTTCGGCTGCGCTGCGGGGTGCCCAGGCCAGCTACAGCGCCTATGGCCTGACCACGCCACAGATTTCGGCGGGTGAAGTGTCGGTGGGCACCGCAGGGGGGGGAGAGCGGCAGATCACCAATCTTGCCGCCGGCAGCGCCAACACCGACGCGGTCAACGTCGCCCAGCTGAAGGGTGCGATCAGCCAGATCGACAACGTGGCCGCGGCGGCGGTGACCTACGATCTTGATGGTGCAGGCAATCCGGACTACCGCCGCGTCACCCTGGGCGCGGGGACCGGCACCACGACGATCGGCAACCTGGCTCCCGGCGCGGTTGCTACCGGAAGCCTGGAAGCCGTCAACGGCGGCCAGCTGGCGGCGACCAATGCGGCCATCGCCAGCTTCTTCGGGGGGCGCGCAGCGTTCGATCCGGCCAGCGGCGCATTCACGGCTCCCCTGTTCGAGATCAGCACGATTTCCACCGGCGGCGCCATTACTCAAGGCATGTACGAGAACGCCACCGATGCCTTCGCTGCGGTCGATGGTTCGCTGGTCAATCTCAACACGCAGATCACCGATATCCGCAACGGTGGCACCCGGTACCTGCGGGTGAACTCGACGGGTATCGAAGCGCTGGCCAGCGGTGCCGACGCCATCTCGATCGGCACCAATGCCCGGGCCACGGCGGACAACAGCATCGCGGTGGGTGCCGGCAGCCTGGCCGACCGTGCCAGCAGCGTATCGGTCGGTGCGGCCGGTGCCGAGCGCCAGGTCACCAACGTCGCGGCCGGCACCGCAGTCACCGACGCGGTCAACCTGGGCCAGCTGCAGGCATCTGAGCAGGGAGCGCTGCGCTACGATCTCAACGCTGATGGCAGCGTCAACTACGCCAGCGCCACGCTGGGACAGCCCGGTACCGCCACCACGCTGCGCAACCTTGCGCCCGGCCAGGTCAGCGCCAGCAGCAGCGAAGCCATCAACGGAGCCCAGCTGTTCGCTGCCAACCAGGCCGTGGCTACCCATCTTGGGGGAGGAGCGGCGGTCGATGCCAGCGGCGTGCTGACCGCGCCCACCTATACCCTCAACAACGTTGCAGCCAACAGCAGCATCAGCCAGGGCAGCTACGACGACGTCGGCACCGCGTTTGATGCGGTGAGTACCTCGCTGGCCAATGTTGCCGGCCAGACCGGCGAGATCGACAGGCTCGCTGTGAAGTACGACGTCGATGGCAGCGGCAACGTGATCGATTCGGTGTCGCTCAGCGGCACCGGCAGCGCCGCGGTCAAGCTGACCAATGTCGCCGCGGGCAGCATCCTGGCCGGCAGTGCGGATGCGATCACCGGCGATCAGCTGTTCACCACCAACAGCACCATTGCCAGCTACTTCGGAGGCAGCACGGCGTTCAACGGAGGCACCAACGCGTGGACCGCACCGGCCTTCAGCATTTCGAGCTTCACCGCATCCGGTGGCGTCAGCAGCAGCGACTACGACACGGTCACCGCCGCCTTCAGTGCGGTGGATGGTTCATTGAAGGTTCTCAACCAGCGCATCACCAACAGCGGAAGCAGCGGCAGCGCCTACCTGGCGGTGAACTCGACGGCGGCGGCGGCGACAGCGGCCGGTGCCGAGGCCGTCGCGGTAGGACCGCAGGCCAGTGCAGCAGGGGCAGGCAGCGTGGCGGTCGGCAACGGCGCCGATGCCAGTGCCGGCAACAGCGTCGCCCTGGGCGCGGGCTCGGTGGCCAGCGTCGGTGCACAGAGCGGCTATACCGGGGCCTATGGGCAGGCCGGTGCCAGCAACTCGGCCGGTGAAGTCTCGGTGGGCAGCACCGGCGGCGAGCGCAAGATCACCCATGTTGCCGACGGTTCCGACGACCACGATGCGACCAATGTCGGCCAGCTGAAGAACGGCGTGAACTACGCCATCGACCAGTCCAAGGCCTACACCGACCAGAAGATCCAGAACATCACCAACGTGGCCGGCAGCTTCCGCGCCAACAACACCAACAACCTGGCCGATCCGGCGGCCACCGGTGCCAACTCGGCGGCCGGCGGCGCAGGTTCGACCGCGGCCGGCGCCAACGCCACCGCACTGGGCAACGGCTCGCAGGCCCAGGCCGACAACTCGGTGGCACTCGGTGCAGGTTCGGTGGCGAACCGTGCCAACACCGTGTCGGTCGGCGCCAGCGGTGCCGAGCGCCAGGTGGTCAATGTGGCCGATGGCACCCAGGCAACGGACGCGGTCAACGTGCGCCAGTTGCAGGCGTCGCAGCAGGGCACGATCCGCTACGACACCACGGTGAACGGTGCCACCAACTACAACAGCGTGACCCTGGGCAGCACCAGCAGCGGCCCGACTACCGTGCGCAACGTCGCGGCCGGCACCGCCGGCACCGATGCAGTCAACGTCGACCAGCTGAAGTCGGGCATGGCGCAGACCCTGGACTGGTCCAAGGCCTACACCGATGAGCGGATGGGGGGCTTCGAACGCGACCTGCGCAAGACCGACAACCGTGCCTCGGCGGGTATCGCTTCGGCGATGGCGACCGCGGCCCTGCCGCAGCCCAGCGAAGCCGGCCGCAGCATGGCGTCGATCGCAGCCGGCAGCTACAACGGTGAGTCGGGCGTGGCGGTTGGCATCTCCGGTGTGTCCGAGGGCGGCCGCTGGATCTACAAGTTCAGTGGATCCACCAACAGCCGGGGCGAGGCGGGCGTCGCCGTCGGCGCCGGTATCCAGTGGTGATGATCGCAGCTGCCGGGCCGCACACGCGCTCCGGCGGCGTGCACACGTCAACAGGGGAAACAACATGAAACAAGATCGCATCGCCCCCGGCGGCCAGCTCGCCGCCGTGCTGGGCCTGGCCATGGGGTTGGGCCTGCTGGCGGGTTGCCGCAGCCACGCGCCGGCTACGGAGGGTCCTGCAGACGCCACCGCCGTGCACTTCCCCGAGGTATCCAGGGCTTCACTCGAGGAGGGCGTCTATCCCGACGTCGCCGACCTGCGCCGCTTCGCGCCGGGCATGAGCAAGCGCCAGTTGTACGCCCTGCTCGGTACGCCACATTTCAACGAAGGCATGTGGGGCGTGCGCGAGTGGAACTACCTGTTCAATTTCCGCACCGCGCAGGGTGCGGAGTACTTCACCTGCCAGTTCCAGGTGCACTTCGACAACAAGGGCATCGCCCAGGGCGGCTACTGGAAACCGGCGTCATGCGCCGCCGTGGTCGAGCCGCCGCAGCCACCGGCCCCACCGGCGCCGGCGCCGTTGCCGGAGCAGCCGCTGCGATTGTCCGCCGATGCGTTGTTCGGGTTCGACAGCGCGGTTCTCAGTGCAGAAGGCCAGCAGGCGGTGCAGGGCGTCCTCGCACAGGTCCGTGAGGCCAGCCGGGTGCAGTCGATCCGCGTCACCGGTCACACCGACCGCATCGGCAGCGCCCGCTACAACCAGGCGCTGTCACAGCGCCGCGCCGAAGCCGTGCGCGACGCGCTGGTGCAGGGCGGGGTGCCGGCGGCCAGCATCAGCGCCGAAGGGCGTGGCGCCGCCGAACCGGTCGTGCAGTGCGGGCAGCGCAACCGCGCTGAGCTGATTGCCTGCCTGGCGCCGAACCGCCGCGTGCAGATCAGCGGCGTGGCACAGCCGCGCTGAGGTTCCCGCGGAGGTGCCCGGTTTCCCGAGTCCCCCCTGACCGCCGGCAGGACGTGGCAACGTCTCCCCCGTCGCCCACACCTGCCGGCGGCTCAGGTTTCCATACGGTGTATGCAATGAATGCCCAATTCGTGCCTCCTTCGATGAAGACGGAAACCACGCTGAGTGTGTATGGCCAGCTCGGCAACCACGCCGTGGTGCGCATTCCAGGGCGGCGCCTGCCGGGGCTGATCCTGCAGGCCGACACGGTGGCCGGCTTCCTGGTCCAGTTGCAGGAAGCCCAGGCGTGCCTTCGCAGTGGGCGCGCGCAGCGTGCCGACGCCGAGCTGGACATGCTGATCGACGTGCTGCAGCAGTGGTATGCCCTGATTGAATCGCGCCTGGCCGACGCCGGCGAGGCGCTGTAGAAGAAAAAAGGGGACGGAGGGGATTAAGTCGTTATTGCCCTGACTGCGCCGGAAACGACTTAATCCCCTCCGTCCCCTTTTCGTGGGGTCAGTCGATGTCCTCGACGCGTTCGCCCATCATCTCGCGTTGCCGCTTGTCCAGCTCCTCGGCGTAGCGCTTGCGCACGAAGGCTTCGGAGACCACGCCCAGCACCTGGCCGCCGGCAGCAACCACGGCCAGTTCGTCGGCCTGGGCCTGGTCGAAGCATTGCATCACGCTGACCACGTCCGCGGCTGGGGCCAGCGAGATGTCACGGTTCTCGGCAAGCTCACCGATCGCGGTCTCCGGCTTCACGCCATCGCCGTACACGCGTGGGATCTGCACGATGCCCGCGTAGTGGCCTTCGCTGTCGATCAGGATCACGCGGCTGCCCGAGCCCAACGGGAAGCGCTGGCGGAAGGCGGCGGCGTCGAGGTCGGCGGGAGCCGTGGAAACCCCTTTGCGCATCATCCGGCCGGCATTGAGGTTGTGCACCCAGCCGACGTCGCGCGCGCTCCTGATGGTTTCGCCACGCAGGTGCATGCGCCAGGTCGAGAACGAATAGCCGAACCACTGCCGCACCAGCGTGCTGGACACCAGCACTGCACTCATCACCACGCTGGTCAGCAGGAAATCGTGGGTGCCCTCCAGCACCAGCATGGCCATGGTCATTGGCGCACCGACCACGGCAGCGGCCAATGCGGCCATGCCGGCCAGCGCCGCAGAGGTGGCGTCGACCACGGGCACGCCAGTGGCCATGCCGAGCAGGCCCGCGAACAGCGCGCCGACCAGGGTGCCCATGAACAGCGAGGCAAAGAACAGGCCGCCGCGGAAGCCGAAGCCCAGCGAGATGCCCGAGGCCAGGCATTTCAGGGTCAGCAGGCCGCCGATCCAGATCAGCGGCAGATGCGTGGTCAGGTCCAGATGCAGCGCGCCGTGGCCTGACGACAGCACCTGTGGGCTTGCCATGGCCAGCGGGATCAGTAACAGGCCACCCACGACCGGACGGCCCCACAGCGGCAGCGGGCTGCGCTTGACGGTGCCTTCGATCGAGGCGATCAGGCGCATGATGACGATACCGACCATTGCGCAGCAGCAGCCGAGCAGGCCGTAGATGGCGTAGTCGGCGGCGCGCACGTCGATGGTCGAGGCGGCGGGCAGCAGGTAGGCCTCGATGCCGGCCTGGTCGGCGACGAACGCACCTGCCAGCGCCGCCACCGCCACGGGTGCCAGTGCGGCGGGAGTGTAGGCGCCGATGACGATCTCGAAGGCGTAGAACGCCCCGGCCAATGGTGCGCCGAAGGCGGCGGCAATGGCGCCCGCGGCACCGGCACCGACCAGGATGCGCACGTCGTTGCGGCGCAGGCGCATCACCCGGCCCAACTGCGAGCCGCTGCCGGCGCCCATCTGCGTATACGAGGCTTCCAGCCCGACCGAAGCGCCGCAGCCGTTGGACAACAGGGTCTGGGTCAACACGATCAGGTTGTCGCGCATCGACATGCGGCCGCCATGCAGGGCATTGGCTTCCACTGCATCGAGCAGGGGCCGCTTGAGCCGGCTCGCGGCCAGGCTGACCAGCCCGACCAGCAGGCCACCCAACGGCAGCACCAGCAGCGCAGTCCAGGTCAGCGAGGGCAGGGAGCTGAGGCGCATGCCTTCATCCAGCCCGTACAGGGAGCTCTGCAGCCAGCGTGCGATGCCGGACTGCAGCAGGGTCAGGTAGCCGGCGATCAGCCCTACCAGCAGGGCCAGTGCGATGAACCACAGGTCGCTGCCACGCAGCCGCAGGCGCAGGCCCTGGAAGGCCAGATGCAGGCGCGGTGGCGAAACGGGCAGAGACATGGTGGCGGCATGATACGCCGCCGCTGTGATCGCCACCGTCACTGCATCGGGCGGTTCCGCTTCAGAAGCGGTAGCGGCCCTGCACGTAGAAGGTACGCGGCGCGGCCACCATGCGACCGGCGTTGCCGTCCACGTTGCGCGTGTACCAGCGCTTGTCGGCCAGGTTGTTCACGCCCAGCGCGATCTCGCTGTCGCCCAGCCCCGGGACCGTCCAGGCCACCTGCGCGTTCCACAGGCGCACGCCGGGCACGCGGCCCACACGCGCGTCGGCGGTTTCTTCCCAGGTGTTGGCGGCGTCGGAGAACTGGCCGCTCTGGTGCGTGCTGGACACGTTGAAGGTCCAGCCGGCCAGTGCATAGCGGGCGCCGATGCTGTCGGTGTCGCGCGAGTAGAACGGCACCTCCAGGCCGCGGTTGGCCCCGGACTGCTGGATCGCCTTGGTCCAGGTGTAGCTGGCGTACAGCTCCAGCCCGGCCAGCGCGCCGTCGTCGGCGAAGTGGTACTCCAGCGCGCTCTCCACGCCCTTGTGGTCGGTGGCACCGATGTTCTGGAAGGTCGGCGGGGTGATGCCCGGCACCTGCAGGATCTGGTTGTCGAAGCGCATCCTGAACACGGTCACTTCCGCACGCAGTGCGCCGTCCTGCCAGCGCGCGCCCAGTTCGGCGGTCTTTGCCACTTCCGGGTTCAGCGGGTTGCTGGCGGTCTGCGAATTCAACTGGATGTTCTGCACCGGCCCGAACGAGGTGGTGTAGTTGCCGAACATCGTCAGCCGCGGCGTCAGCAGGTAGGCGATGTTGAGCGAGGGCAGGGCCTTGTCATTGCGGCCGCTGAAGGTCGCGGCGCCGCCGGCCTGGCGGCGGTCCATGTCGATCCATTCCATGCGCACGCCCGGGGTGATCCGCCATTGGCCGATGGCAATGCGGTCGTCGATGTAGAACGCATGCGCGTCGGTGGCATTGTCGAAGCGGTTGGTGGCGCTGGCCGCGCCGGTACGCCGGGCGACGGTATAGCTGCGGTCGTTGCCGCGCTCGCGAAGGAAGCGGTAGCCGGCGGTGATGTCGTGCACGCTGGCACCCCAGTGCAGGCGCCGGGTGTAGCGCGGCTCGATGCCAAGCACGCGGTAATCGCGCGGCTGCACGGTCAGCTGGGTGTTGGCGGCATTGATCAGCGAGCTGGCGCGGCTGCTTTCGTTGTAATACGCCAGCACCTCGAACTCGCTGTTGTCCGACAGCGTGTGGGTGTAGCCCAGGTCGATGCCGGTGCGATGGCCCTTCCAGAAATCGGTGGGGCGGGTGTTCTGGAACGGATCGGTCCCGTATTGCGCACGGGTCAGGCCGCCCGGCGTCAGCGAGCGCACATCGTAATAGGACAGCTTGGCGCGCAGCTCCTGCCGTTCGTCGATGGCGTAGGCGAACTTCAGCGCAAGGTCGTTGAAGCGATCATCGCTGCCCTGGCGCCAGCCGCGGCCGTCCTGGCCGGAGTACAGCAGGGCTGCGCCCAGGCCATTGTCGCCGGTGCCGCCGAGGAAGGCGTTGTACTGGGTGCTGTCACCGCCGCCATGATCGTAGGCGGTGTAGCGCACGCCGGCCTCGCCGTGCAGGCCGGCTTCGGTGGGAATGGCGCGGGTGCTGAAGTTGATGATGCCGCCCACGTTCTGCGGCCCGTAGCGCACGGCGCCGCCGCCGCGCACCACGTCGATCGACTCGATGTTGGACAGGCTGGTCGGCGCGAACGACAGCTGCGGCTGGCCATACGGCGCCACCGCCAGCGGCACGCCGTCCAGCAGCACGGTCGAGCGCGGCGAGTAGCGCCCGGTCAGGCCGCGCACGCCGATGTTGAGCGAGATCGAACTGCCGGCGGTGCCGGAGTTGTCGGTGACCTGCACGCCCGGGATGCGGCGCATGGCGTCGCCGATGCTGGCGGCTCCGCTGGCCTCGATGCGCGGCCGGTCGACCACCGTGCGTGCGCCGGCGAAGCGGTGGACACTGTCATGCAGGCCAGTGCCCAGCCAGCTGCCGGAGACCTGGATGCTGTCCAGCGTGGTGGCGCCGTCCTGGGCGAAGGCGCCAGCTGCCGGGAGCAGGCACAGGGCGAGGGCGGTGGGCAGCGGCAGGCGGGCCGCTTGCAGGGCGTGGAAGGGCATCGGCGTACGTCGTGGAGGGTGGTAAATGAGAATTATTGCTGATTCCATTCGCCATTGGAATGCGCCCTCCGTTCATGCCGACGGCCCAGTGGTAAAGTGCTGGATTGCTTCCTGACTCGCTGAGATCCGCCATGTCCCAAGCTGCCTTCTACCCCGTCGGAACCCCTGGCCAGCCGTGGGGAGCGGCGGAACGGGAGGCGTGGCGCGGCCGCCAGCAGCGCCTGCGCCGCTACGACGAGGAGGTGCTGCCGCGCATCGAGGCGCTGGCCTCGCGCCTGGACAAGGTGGCCTATGGCCAGCTCGACTACGCCGGCGAAACCTACACCCTGTTTGCGCTGCGCAGCCGTGACTGGAACCCGGAGCTGCCGGCCGCCCTGGTCACCGGCGGCGTGCACGGCTATGAGACCAGTGGCGTGATGGGCGCGCTGGAGTTCCTTGAAAAGCGCGCCGCCGACTATGCCGGCAAGGCCAACCTGCTGGTGGCACCGTGCGTGAATCCCTGGGGTTTCGAGCGCATCAACCGCTGGAACTACGATGCGATCGACCCGAACCGCAATTTCCGCGCCGATGGCCCGGCCCGCGAGTCGACCGCGCTGATCGAACTGATTGCACCGTTCAAGGGCCAGTTCGTCCTGCACATCGACCTGCACGAAACCACTGACAGTGACGAGAGCGAGTTCCGCCCGGCGCTGGCCGCACGTGACGGAAAGCCGTTCGAACCGGGCCTGATTCCGGATGGCTTCTATTTGGTGGACGATAGCGAGAACCCGCAGTCGGCGTTCCAGCAGGCGGTCATCGCCGCGGTAGAGAAAGTCACCCATATTGCGCCGGCCGACGACAAGGGCGAGATCATCGGTTCGCCGGTGGTGGCCCATGGCGTGATCGAATACCCACTGGTGAAGCTGGGCCTCTGTGCCGGCATTACCGGCGCGAAGTACACCACCACCACCGAGGTCTACCCGGACAGCCCGCGGGCCACGCCGCAGCAGTGCAACGACGCGCAGGTGGCGGCAGTGTGCGCGGCGCTGGACTACGCGCTCGCCCATCGTTGACGTGTCGGGCCGAGCCCATGCTCGGCTGGGATGTGCGAGGGCTACCGGGAACTGCAGCCGGGCGTGGGCTCGGCTGCAGGACGGCCGTCATCCAAGCGCGTCGGCCCACCACAGGGCCGCTGGTCCCGGGAGCGTATCGCGGCGCCACAGCAGGTCGCTATGGATGCGCCGCGGCCACCCGGGCAACACCAGCTCCTCCAGCCGTCCGCGGTCATAGCGCTGCACCAGCGCCCGTGGCAGCTCGGCCCAGCCGATCCCGTCCTCGGCCATCTCCATCACCATCAGGTAGTCGGTGGCGGTCCAGGCCAGGCCAGTGACCACGCGCGCCTGGTCGACCTGCGCGCTCAAGCGCACCTGCCGATGCCGCGCCAGCTGCGCAGCGGCATGGCGGCCAGCGGTAGCCAGCGGATGCTCGCGGGCGACATACACCGACAGCTCGCTGTAATGGGCCAGCGGCCGTGCGACCAGTGCGTCGGGATAGCGCTCCTGCCGGGGCAGCAGGCCCAGCGTGGCACGGCCGCTGGCGACCAGTTCGAGCACGTCGTCGCCTTCCGCGTCCAGCCATTCCAGTTCGATGTCCGGGAATGCTTCGGCGAAGCGCTGCAGGATCCGCTGCTCCGGATCGAGCTGATAGACATCGGAGAACACCACGGTCAGGCGCGGCTCGACCGGCGCGGCCAGGCGCACGCTCAACTGCTGCAGGCGCGCATCGGCAGCGAGGATCTCCTGCGCGTGGCCCAGTACCTGCCTTCCCGCCTCCGTCAGCTGCGGGTAGCGCCCGCTACGGTCGAACAGGCTCACGCCCAGATCGGCTTCCAGGTGGGCGATGGCGGTGCTGACCGTTGACTGGGTTTTGCGCAGGCGCCGCGCCGCCGCCGAGAACGAGCCCAGCGCTGCGGCTTCTACGAAGGCCTGCAGGGATTCAGGGGAGTAGGGCATTTATCCATCGCTCCTGTCGATGGAATCCATTTTGCTACCACCGTAAAAGGCGATGATACTGGCCGCCGTCGCCCTTGTCTGCGGGCGTCCGAGATCATCCACGCATGGTGTGGATCCACTGGTGGCGGTGTGCGATCCCCGCCGCGCAAGGAGTTTCACATGTCCCGTACTGTCCCTGCCCGCGGCGCGCTGGTCGCCTGGGCCTGCCTGACCGCGGCGATCGTCGCCGAGGTGGTCGGCACCTCGTTCATGGCACACGCCGCCCGCGATGGCGGCTGGACCGGCTATCTGATCATGGCCGGCGCGCTCGCGCTGTCCTACTTTTTCCTGGCGCAGTCGGTGCGTCGCATCGCCGTGGGCGTGGCCTACGCGGTGTGGGAAGGCCTCGGGCTGACCCTGCTGACCGTGGTCGGCCTCACCGTGTTTGGCGAAAGCCTGTCGCTGCAGCAGCTGGCCGGCCTGGTGCTGGCGGTGGTCGGCATCGTCTGCGTCACTCTGGGGGAGGCGCACTGATGAATACCCTGGCTCTGTTTTTCGTGATCTGTTCTGCGCTGATCGACGTGGCCGCCAACATGATGGTGGCCAGGTCGGAAGGCTTCCGCCGCTGGCGCTGGGGCGTCGCTGCGATCATCCTGGTCTGGATCGCCTTCGCCCTGCTGGGACAGGCGGTGCGTTACATGGACCTGGCAACCGCCTACGCGCTGTGGGGGGCGATCGGGGTCATCGGTACCGCCACCTGCGGTCGCCTGCTGTTCGGCAACCGCCTGCGCCTGATCGGCTGGGTCGGCATCGCGCTGGTCACCGCGGCGGTCCTGCTGCTCAGCACTGCGAAGTGACGGCCCTCGCGGCGGTCGCCGCAACTGCCTGCCTGGATTGCGAAGCGAGCCGCGCTGGTTGACACTGCGGCTTTCCGCAGGGAGTGCCCGCATGTTCAGCCACATCACCGTTGGGACGAATGACATGGACGCCGCACGTCGCTTCTACGACGCCCTGTTCACCGCAATGGGGGCACGTCCGGGCGTATTCGACGAGAAGGGCCGGCTGATGTATTTCAAGGATGGACGAATGTTCGGTGTCACCGCGCCGATCGACGGCCAACCGGCGTGCCATGCCAACGGCGGCACCATTGGCTTCACCTTTGAAAGCGCCGACGCCGTGCGTCGCTGGCAGGATGCGGGCGTGGCCCACGGCGGAACGGCCGTCGAAGACCCGGCCGGCATTCGCCAGATGGGCGGCCGCCAGCTGTTCCTGGCCTATCTGCGGGACCCGGATGGCAACAAGCTGTGCGCGGTGCATGCGATGTCGTGATCGGGCCGTGTTGCGCATGACCCCATCGCCTGCGCTCCGTGCCGCGTTGCCGGTCGCGCGTGCCGCGGCGCGCGCGTGATAACACGGAATCGTGGCCATGACTCGCGACCGCACGCCACAACTTCATGCTCCGTCCACTGCGGTTCAGCCAGAATTGATCGGCTAACCCTTTGATCTACCGGAGAACGCCGCCCCATGGATGTACTGGAGCCGCAACAATCCCCGGTGCGCACCCTTCGGCCTGTGTTCGCCTTCGCGGCGATCGTTGTCGTGGCGTTCGCGCTGTTCGTCAGCCTGTTCCCGCTCGGTGCGGGCCGCCTTCTGCTCAAGGCCCAGGACTGGGCCGCACTCAACGTCGGCTGGTACTACCTGCTGGCAATGACCCTGTACCTGGTGTTCGTGGTCGGCGTGGCACTGTCCAAGTACGGTGGCATCAAGCTTGGTGCCGACCATGACGAGCCGGAGTTCAGCTACCTCTCGTGGGCTGGCATGCTGTTCGCTGCCGGCATCAGCATCACCCTGTTCTTCTTCTGTGTTTCCGAACCGCTGACCCATTACCTGCAGCCGCCGCAGGGCGACCCGGCAGCGGGCGAGGCCGGCGCGCGCCAGGCCATGCAGCTGCTGTTCCTGCACTGGGGCCTGCATGGCTGGGGCGTGTTCGCGCTGGCAGCGATGGCGATGGCCTACTTCGCCTACCGGCACAGCCTGCCACTGGCGCTGCGCTCGGCGCTGTATCCGTTGATCGGCAAGCGCATCAACGGCCCGATCGGCTACACCGTCGACGCGCTCGGCATCGTCGCCACCGTGTTCGGCATCGGTGCCGACATGGGTTTCGGCGTGCTGCACCTCAATGCAGGCCTGTCGCACCTGTTCGATGTCCCGCACTCCAACCTGGTGCAGATCATCCTGGTGGCCAGCATGATGGGGGCAGCGGTGGCGGTGGCCGTCTCCGGGGTGGAGAAGGGCGTGCGCTGGATGGCCAACATCAACATGCTGCTGGCGATCGCGCTTGTGCTGTTCATGCTGTTCGCCGGGCCCACCCAGTACCTGTTCAGCACGCTGATGCAGAACCTGGGCGATTACCTGGGCGGGGTCGTCGGCAAGAGTTTCGACGTGTACGCCTATGGTGGCCGGCCGGAATGGCTGGGCGGCTGGACGGTGTTCTACTGGGCCTGGTGGATCGGCTGGGCGCCGTTCGTCGGCCTGTTCATCGCGCGCATCTCGCGTGGCCGCACCATCCGCGAATTCGTGTTCGGCGTGCTGCTGATCCCGCTGGGTTTCACCCTGGCGTGGCTTTCGATCTTCGGCAACAGTGCGCTGGACCAGGTGCTGCACCATGGCCAGCAGCAGCTGGCGCAACTGGCGGTGGATGATCCACCGACGGTGCTGTACGCACTGCTGGACAGCTACCCCTGGAGCCGCACGGTGATCGCGGTAACCGTGCTGGTCAGTTTCATTTTCTTCGTGACCTCTGCTGATTCGGGGGCGGTGGTGTTGTCCACGCTGTCATCGCATGGCGGATCGCCCGAGGACGATGGCCCGCGCTGGCTGCGCGTGTTCTGGGGCACGGTGATCGCGGTGCTGACCGCAGGCCTGTTGCTGGCCGGCAGCATCGATGCACTCAAATCGGCCGTGGTGCTGGCATCGCTGCCGTTCTCGGCGATCCTGCTACTGATGATGTGGGGCCTGACCCGCGCCTTCAGTGACGAATCGCATCGCAAGCGCGCGCTGCAGTACCGGCCATCGCCGTTGATCGGCGACGACCGCCACCACCAGGGCTGGCGCCAGCGCCTGAGCCAGGCCATGCACTTCCCGGTACGCGACCAGGTCTACCGCTTCATGGACGACACGGTGAAGCCGGCGATGGAGGCGGTGGCCGAGCAGCTGCGCGGGCAGGGCTGGGATGTGGCCACGCGCTTCGAGGCGGGCGACATGGAGCTGACGGTCAATCACGGCGAGCAGCAGGACTTCCTGTACCGGGTGATCCTCAGCGGCTACCTGACCCCGTCGTTCGCCGCGCAGCAGCTGCGCAACCAGCGCTACTACCGTGCCGAGGTGCATCTGTTCGAAGGCAGCCAGGACTATGACCTGGTGGGTTACAGCCGCAAGCAGATCATCAACGACATCATCAGCCAGTACGAGCGGCACCTGCAGTTCCTGCACCTGAGCCGTTGATGCACGAACGCTTCGGTGGGTACGGACGATGGGGCGGCACACCCCTGTAGAGCCGGGCCCACGCCCGGCGCCCTGATGCCGGGAGAACAGCCGGGCGTGGCTGTGCCGGCCGTCCTGGCCGGCACCCTACGGGTGGTCGCATGGGCAGTGGCTCCTGCCGCTGCCTTCGGCTCTACAGAAGGCTACAGCGGCCCATCACGGACGCAGCAGCACCTTGCCGTTGCGGCCGGAGCCCGCACCGGCCTTCACCGCCTGCGCGACGTCGTCCAGTGCGAAGATCTGCTCGACCGGCAGGGTCAGCTCACCGGCAGCGGCACGTTTCAACAGTTCGCCGACCAGCCGACGCTTGTCCTCCACCGCCATGGCCTGGCTGACCTTGCTGCCCCAGAAGCCCTTCACCGTGGCTTCCTTGTAGATCAGGCCGCCGGCGGGAATGCGCAGAGGTTCGCCGCTCATCACGCCGAACGAGACCAGGGTGCCGTGGTGGCCGAGCAGGTCGACCAGGTCGGCGCTGGCCTCGCCGCCGATGGAATCCACTGCCGCCGCGGCCTGCGCTTCACCGGTGGCTGCACGCACGCGGTCCTTCCAGCCCTCCACCGAGGTGTCGAACACGTGATCGATGCCCAGGGACTGCAACTGCGCCACCGCCGCGGCGTTGCGCACCAGGTTGGCCACGCGCACGCCACGCGCCTTCGCCAGCATCGCCAGCGATTTGCCGACCGCGCCATTGGCCGTGTTCTGCACGATCCACTGGCCTGGCTTGACCTGGAGGAACTCCAGCAGCATCAGCGCGCTCAGTGGCATCGCGATCAGCTGCGCGGCGGTTTCGTCCGGGATCGCGTCCGGCATCGGGATCACCATGCGGGCCGGTGCGATGAACGCTTCGGCCCAGGTGCCGTGCACCGAGGCAGCGGCAACCCGCTGGCCGATCCGCAGGCCGTCGACGCCGTCGCCGAGTGCATCGACCACGCCCAATGCTTCGCTGCCGCCAATCGCCGGCAGGGGCGGCTTGTAGCCATACAGGCCGCGTACGGTCAGCAGGTCGTGGTTGTGGATCGAGGCCAGCACGGTGCGGATGCGGACCTCACCGGGGCCGGGCTCGGGCAGGGCAGCGTCGGCAATGGCAAGGACGTCGGCCGGATCGCCGAAGGAAGGGTACTGGGCAGCGCGCATGAGTGATGTTCCGAAGAATTTGATGTTGTACCGAGCTGGGGGCGTGCACGGTGTCGACAAGGCGCCGCAGGTGCAACACGGCATCCTGCGACGGATCGTCGCGGTATGTCGTGATTACCGCATCTTGTGTTGACGATGCTGGATATCCCCACTATGTTGTGGCCGTCACTCCCGGTCAGCCGCCGCCGCCGGACATGCAGCAAACGTCCCGCGGCCCGCCCCTGAAGGCTTGCCGTGTCGACGCGGCCGCCATCGTGCGGACCCAGATCGCCCCCACGGCCCGGATACCGGCCGCAGGCGCAGGCCATCGCCGACGACCTGGTGTTCCCGCGCTTTGGCATCCCACCCGACCGCCCCGTGCGCCGGTATCGCGTGCAGGGCCGCCACGGCATCGACGCCGCTGTGCGTGCGAGCCTGGAGATGCAGGACCATGACCGACAATACCCATCGCGCGGCCGATCCGGCCGGCGCCGGCGGCGCTTTGCGCGCTGGCGGCGAGCGCGTGCCAACGTGGATCACCAAGGAGGCGGGCAACCGTCGCCTGCCGTTCGATGCAGAGCGCCTGCAGCGCAGCATCGACGCCGTGCATGCCGAGTTCCCGCAGTTGGACGTGAGCGACTACCGCCGCGTGATACAGGCGATGGTCGAGCGCAAGCCCAGCCTCAGCGCCGACGACCTGGTCGATCTGCTGATCCGCGAAGCGGAGTCGCGGGTGGATCTGGTCGCGCCGGAGTGGGAACAGTTCGCCGCGCGCATCTACCTGCGCCGCCTGTACAAGCGTGCCAGCCGCAACCGCTTCTACGATGCCGGCCTGAAGTACGGTTCCTACGTGGGCCTGCAGGAAAGCCTGGCCGACCGCGGCATCTACAGCAACGACATCCTGCGCTGCTATTCGAAGGAAGAACTGCAGCAGGCCGGCGAGATGATCGATCCCGAGCGTGATCGATTGTTCGCCTACAACGGCCTGTACCTGCTGGCCACGCGCTACCTGGCCAGCGACCGCAGCCGCGAGGTCTATGAACTGCCGCAGGAGCGCTGGCTGACCATCGCGCTGTACCTCATGCAGGAAGAATCCCCCCGCGAGCGGCGCATGCAGCTGGTCGGCGAGGCGTACTGGGCACTGTCCAACCTGTACATGACCGTGGCTACGCCGACCCTGGCCAATGCCGGCAAGGTCGGCGGCCAACTGTCAAGCTGCTTCATCGATACGGTGGACGACAGCCTGCGGGGCATCTATGACTCCAATACCGACATCGCCCGTGTGTCCAAGCATGGTGGTGGCGTCGGCGCCTACCTGGGCTATGTGCGCAGCAGCGGTGCGCCGATCCGCGGTGTACCCAATTCCTCCGGCGGCGTGGTGCCGTGGATCAAGCAGCTCAACAACACGGCGGTATCGGTTGACCAGCTTGGCCAGCGCAAGGGCGCGGTGGCGGTGTACCTCGACATCTGGCACCGCGACATCGAAGCGTTCCTCGATCTGCGGCTCAACAATGGCGATCAGCGCCTGCGCGCGCACGATGTGTTCACCTCGGTGTGCGTGCCCGACCTGTTCATGGAAGCGGTGGAGCGCCGCGCCGACTGGTACCTGTTCGACCCGCACGAGGTGAAGCAGGCCAAGGGCTGGTACCTGCAGGACTTCTACGATGAGCAGCGTGGCTCGGGCAGCTTCCGCGACCGCTACGCCGAGCTGGTGGCCGATGAGCGCATCAGCCGCCGTACGGTGAAGGCCATCGATCTGTTCAAGCGGATCATGCTCAGCCAGCTGGAGACCGGCAACCCGTTCCTGTTCTACCGCGACGAGGTCAACCGGAAGAACCCGAACAAGCACGCGGGCATGGTCTATTCCAGCAACCTGTGCACCGAGATCCTGCAGAACATGAGTCCAACGCGGATGATCCAGGAGATCGTCAGCGGCGACCAGATCGTCACCACGCGCCGCGCGGGCGACTTCGTGGTCTGCAACCTGTCCTCGATCAACCTCGGCCGCGCGATCAGTGCGCCGGATGACCTGCTGGCCACCGACGTGCTGGAGCGGCTGATCCCGATCCAGGTACGCATGCTCGACAATGTGATCGACCTCAACGCGCTGCCGGTGCCACAGGCGACGATCACCAACCGCAAGTACCGCGCCATCGGCCTGGGCACGTTCGGCTGGCACCACCTGCTGGCGCAGCAGGCGATCCAGTGGGAATCGCCGGATGCCGAGCAACTGGCCGACCGACTGTATGAGCGCATCAATTTCCTGACCATCCAGGCCAGCGCGCAACTGGCGAAGGAGAAGGGCAGCTACCCGATGTTCGCCGGCAGCGACTGGCACAGTGGGCGTTACTTCCGTGACCGCCACTACGGCGGCGCCGCGTGGGACAACCTGGCGCGCGAGGTCGCCACGCACGGCCTGCGCAACGGCTGGCTGCTGGCCGTGGCGCCGAACATGAGCACCGCGCAGATTGCCGGGTCCAGCGCCTCCATCGACCCGATCTACAGCGCGTTCTATTACGAGGAGAAGAAGGACTTCCGGCGGCCGGTGGCTGCGCCGGGCCTGTCGCTGGAAACCTGGCCGTACTACGAAAAGGGCGCCTACAAGGTCGACCAGTTCGCCAGCGTGCGCCAGAACGCGCGCCGCCAGCGGCATGTCGACCAGTCGATCAGCTTCAACCTGTACGTGCCCAGCACGATCCGCGCCAGCACGCTGCTGGAGCTGCATCTGGCGGCCTGGCGCGAAGGGCTGAAGACCACCTACTACGTGCGCTCCAACGACATCGACATCAGCGAATGCGAGTGGTGCTCCAGCTGACCGCTGCGGCTCCCGTAGAGCCGAGCCCATGCTCGGCTCGTACACCAAGAGCAGCCGAGCGTGGGCTCGGCTCTACAAACGCAACGCACGCACGACGAAGGCAGAACACCATGGCAACTCCCCTGGACCGCATCAAGATCCTCGAACCACGCCACCCGAACCGCAGCACCGGCATCATCAACGGGCGCACCAGCGGCATCCTCAATTGGAACGACATCCCGTACCCGTCGTTCTACCGGGCCTACAAGGAACTGTCGACCAACTTCTGGATTCCCGATGAAGTGGACATGAAGGCAGACGCCCGCCAGTACGGGGAATTGTCCGGGCGCGAGAAGAACGCCTACGATTCGATCATCGGCCTGCTGGCCACGCTCGACTCGCCGCAGACCCGCTTCATCTACAACGTGGCCGAGTACATTACCGACCCGGCTGCGCATGCCAATGCGGCGATCATCGGCCAGCAGGAAGTGATCCACAACGAGAGCTACAGCTACGTGCTGGCCTCGATCACCGACCTGCCGAACCAGAACCGCGTGTTCGAACTGGCCCGCACCCATCCGACCATCATCAGGCGCAACGCGCCGATCATGGGTGCGTATGACGATTTCATGCGCGAGAAGACTGCGGAGACCCTGCTGAAGTCGCTGGTCCAGTCTTCGATCCTGGAAGGCATCAACTTCTATTCCGGCTTCGCCTATTTCTACAACCTGGTGCGGCAGAACCGCATGACCGGCACCGGCAAGATCATCAGCTTCATCAACCGCGACGAGCTGGCCCACACCAAGTTCATCAGCGAGGTGATCCGCGCCATCGTCGGCGAAAACCCGGAGCTGCAGACCAACGAGCTGACCGCCTATGTGCACGGCGCCTTCGAGCATGCCATCGAGCTGGAGACGCAGTGGTCGTCGGAAGTCCTGGATGGCATCGATGGCATCGACGTGGACGAGATGGTGCGCTACGTGAAGTACCGCGCCAACAAGATGGCCGGCATGCTCGGTATCGAGCGGCTGTACAGCGACACCACCGACAACGTGATGCCGTGGATCAAGGCTTACGCCGACAACTTCACCGAAACCAAGACCGACTTCTTCGAGATGCGCAATGCAAGTTACAAGAAGACCAACGTCGACAACGGCTTCGACGACCTCTGAGCCGGGCGCCGCGCTCAGTATCCTGGTGGTGGTGGCCTCGCTGAGCGGCAACACGCGCGAGCTGGCCCGCCAGATTGCCGAGCGCTGCCGCGCCGCCGGGCATGCCGTGCACTGGCACGAGGCCGACGAGCTGCGGCAGGCGTCGCCGCTGGCTGCCGACGAGGCCGATCTGGTGCTGCTGGGCTGCTGGACGGACAACGCCGGGCGCACGCCGGCGGAGATGAAGGCGTGGGTGGCCGGCATCGCCGAGCGTGGCGAACGGCCACGGCAGCTGGCAGTGTTCGGGACCGGCGAGACGCAATGGGGGCAGGAGTATTACTGCGGCGCCGTGCACCGGTTGATCCGCTATTTCCGCAGTGACTACCCGCCGCTGGAGATCGAGCAGATGCCGCATGGCGAACGTCATGCCGAGGCGATCAGCGCTTGGACCGATGCGGTCCTGGCCCACTACTGGAGCAGTACCGATGCAGATCATCGACACCACCTCGCCTGAGCAGTTCCAGCGGCTGCTGGCCGAGCACCCGCGGGTGCTGGTGGATTTTCACAAGGACCGGTGCCCCGGTTGCCGGATGCTGGAGATGTCGTTGCATCGCGTTGCCATGGGCAGCGCAGGGCAGGGCACGACGCTGCTGCGGGTCCAGCTGGAAGTGCTGGGCGAGGCGTTCTTCAGGGAAATGGGACTGCGCCAGACACCGACGCTCGCGCTGTTCCGCAACGGCGACGAACGCACGCGCCTGGCTGGGTTCCAGTCGCCGCAGCAGATCGAGGCGGCGATCGCATTGCATTTGTAGAGCCGAGCCATGCTCGGCTGTCGTTCGCGCGGTGCGCGATGAGTCGAGCATGGCTCGACTCAACAAGAGCATCCACGCATGGCGTGGATCTACCGGGGCAGGACCGCCCCCGGCAATTGGCGTCAGGCGCCGCTGAAGGTATCCACCAGCAGCTTCACGTTCAATGCCACGATCATCAATGCGATCAACCACGCGATGGCACCCAGCCAGCGCGGTGCGACCAGTGCGCCCATCGTCACCTTGTCGGTCACGATCCGCACCAATGGGATGATCGCGAACGGCAGCTGCATCGACAGCACCACCTGGCTCAGCACCAGCAGTTTCACCGCGCCCTGATCACCGAATATCACGATCACCACGACCACCGGGATGATGGCCAGTGCCCGCGTCAGCAACCGCCGCAGCCACGGCGGCAGTCGCAGGCGGAGGAAGCCTTCCATCACGATCTGTCCGGCCAGTGTCGCCGTCACGGTCGAGTTCAGGCCGGACGCCAGCAGCGCCACGGCGAACAGGGTCGCCGCAGCACCCACGCCCAGCATCGGCGCGAGCAGCTGGTGCGCCTGCTCGATGTCTTCGACATCGAAACGGCCATTGGCATGGAACACGGCCGCCGCCAGGATCAGGATGCTTGCGTTGATGAACAATGCAAGGGTCAGCGCGAGGGTGCTGTCGGTGACCGCCCAGCGCAGCGCAGCGCGCCGGCCGTCGTCCGTGCGTGGGTAGGCGCGGGTCTGCACGATGGACGAATGCAGGTACAGGTTATGCGGCATGACCGTGGCGCCGAGGATGCCGATGGCGAGATACAGGGCATGCGGATCGGTCACCACCTGCGCCCGCGGAATGAACCCACCCAGCACCGCCATCAACGGCGGTGCGGCCATCGCGATCTGCACCAGGAAGCAGGCGAAGATCACCAGCAGCAGCGCGATCACGAACGCTTCCAGTGCACGGAAGCCACGGTTCATCAACAGCAGCACCAGCAGCGTATCCAGCGCGGTGATCACGGCGCCCCACAGCAGCGGCAGGTCGAACAGCAGCTTCAGTGCGATGGCGGTGCCGATGACTTCGGCCAGGTCGCAGGCGATGATCGCCGCCTCGCACAGCGCCCACAACCCCAGGTTCACCGGTTTCGGGTAGCGTGCGCGGCAGGCCTGGGCCAGGTCCATTCCGGTGGCAATGCCGAGCCGCGCCGACAGCGCCTGCAGGATGACGGCCATCAGGTTCGAGATGAGGATGACCGACAGCAGCAGGTAACCGAAGCGCGAGCCGCCGGCGAGATCGGTGGCCCAGTTGCCGGGGTCCATGTAACCGACCGAGATCAGGTAGCCGGGGCCGAGGAAGGCCAGCAGGCGGAACCACCAGTGGCCCTTGTCGGGCACTGCCACCGAAGCGTTGAGCACGCCCAGGCTGGCCGGAGTGGAAGCCGAAGGGTCGTGGGGCGCCAGGCTGTTCATGGACTCCAATATAGCCACTGCTATAGTCATTAGCAATGTGAAACAATCGTCTTTGTCGTGTGACTGGTCCAGAATTCAGGTTCAACACCGATCACATCGGAAGGGCAGGCGCAGGCGTGGGCAAGACCGACGATTCGACATTGCTGAAGAGCACCCCCTTGATCGAGGCCGAGCGCCAGGTCGAGAGCTTCCGGCAGGTGCGCGAGGCACACCGGATGGAGCTGGTGGAGGACTACGTCGAGTTGATCTCGGACCTGTTGGCCGACGGCGGTGAGGCCCGGCAGGTCGACATCGCCACCCGCCTGGGCGTGGCCCAGCCGACCGTGGCGAAGATGTTGCGGCGGCTGGCCCGTGACGGCTGGGTAATCCAGCGGCCGTACCGTGGCGTTTTCCTGACGCCGGAAGGCGAGGCACTGGCCCAGGCCAGCCGCCAGCGCCACCAGACCGTGGAGCGCTTCCTGCTGGCGCTGGGCGTGGATCCGGACACGGCGCGACGCGACGCCGAGGGCATCGAGCACCATGTGAGCGAGCAGACGCTGGCGTTGTTCGAGGAATTCGTGCGCAAGGCCGAGGGCGGCTGAGCAGACCGATGGCGCCGGGCCTTGCACGGGGCCGGAGGTTGGAAGTGCGGTGTGGGGC
>NZ_LYVJ01000002.1 GCF_001676385.1 Stenotrophomonas maltophilia
CCCCCCCCCCCCGCAAACCTGACCGAAATGCAGCCGAGCATGGGCTCGGCTCTACAACGGGAACTCTTCGTGCTGCTGCGTATTGCCCTGCCCCTGCTGCTTGCCGCATCCGCTCCGGCCGCTGCCCTGGACCTGCCGGCCCTGATCGAATGCCGCCAGGGCGCGGCCGAGCACGCTGCGCTGGCGCCCCTGCTGGCCGACCCGTTGAAGGCCGTGGCGCAGGGGCTGCAGCCGCTGCCGCAGGGCAACCCGTTCATGAGCGAGTACCGGCTGGCCCGGCCGATCGCGGTGTTCGGCACCACCACCGAGCAGGTGGCGGTGGCCGGCGCCAGCATCCTGGCCGTCCTGGACCAGGCCGATCCACGGCCGCTGGCCAAGCGGCTGGAACTGGAGACCGGGTACGACCAGGACGGCAAGTTCATGGCCGGGCGTGAGCTGGTCAGCCGTGACGTCACCGACCCCAAGAGCGGCGAGGCCCAGATCGAGTCGATCATTCTCAGCGTCTCCACGGTGGCCTCCCA
The DNA here is from genome assembly GCF_001676385.1 of Stenotrophomonas maltophilia. Classification (GTDB taxonomy): domain Bacteria; phylum Pseudomonadota; class Gammaproteobacteria; order Xanthomonadales; family Xanthomonadaceae; genus Stenotrophomonas; species Stenotrophomonas maltophilia_J. The sequence goes on from NZ_LYVJ01000002.1 coordinate 522, forward strand.
TCCCGGCAAGACCCTGGCCGGCTGCACCTACAGCCTGGACCTGCCGGAGGAGGAAGCGGCCCCGACCGCCCCCGGCCCGTCCGCCGGCAGTCACTGACAGGCCGCCACATCCTGCTAGACTTGGGCCAACGCCCGGCCTGCCGGGTGCCTTTTTTCCAGAGATGTCAGAAGACGACAGTAGTAGCTTCCCCGCGGAGCAAAGTGAAAAGAAGCGCGGCTGGCTTGAACGCCTGACCTCCGCCTTCTCCGGCGAACCTCATACCCGCGACGAGCTGGTCGCGGTCCTGCACACGGCGCAGGAAGAAGGCCTGATCGCCGCCGATACCCTGAAAATGATGGAAGGCGCCATCTCGGTGGCCGAATTGACCGTGGGCGACGTGATGATCTCGCGCTCGCAGATGGTCTCGCTGCCGGTGGAAGCCCCCTTCCTGGAACTGATGAAGCAGGTGGTCGAGTCCGGCCATTCGCGCTTCCCCGTGCACGGCGAGAACAAGGACGACATCCTTGGCATCCTGCTGGCCAAGGACCTGCTGCGCGGCGTGGTCGCCGACAACGGCCCGGCCAACGTGCGCGAGCTGCTGCGCCCGGCGGTGCTGATCCCGGAAGCGAAGAAGCTCAACGTGCTGCTGAAGGAGTTCCGGCTGTCGCGCAACCACATGGCCATCGTGGTCGACGAGTACGGCGGTGTCGCCGGCCTCGTCACCATCGAGGACGTGCTGGAGCAGATCGTCGGCGAGATCGACGACGAGCATGACGAGGCCGAAGATCCCTCGGCGCAGATCGCCATGCAGTCCGACGGCCAGTACGTGGTGGATGCGCTGACTCCGATCGGCGATTTCAACGAGCGTTTCGGTGCCAGCTTCTCCGACGAGGACTACGACACCATCGGTGGCCTGATCACCGAGGCCGTCGGCCACCTGCCGGAAGTCGGAGACGAGCTTGCGCTGGATCGCTTCATGTTCCGCGTGGCCCGCGCCGACGCGCGCCGGGTCCAGGCATTCCACGTGACCGTGCTGCCACCGGACGCGCAGGACGACGCTTGAAGCGCCCCGGCCTGCTCCTGACCCTGTGGCTGGCAGTGAGCGTGCTCGCCACGCTGCTGCCACCGTCCGCGTCCGCGCAACCGTCGGCAACGGCACCCGCCACGCCCACCACGGGCGTTGAAGCCGCTGCGCCCCGCATCGGCGTGGTGACCATGCAGCCGGGCACGGTGTTTTTCGAGCGCTTCGGCCACGATGCCATCGTCGTGGTCGATCCGGCCAGCGGCGAAGCGACCTCGTACAACTTCGGCTACTTCGACCCGTCCGAGGACGATTTCATCAGCCGCTTCGTGCGTGGCGACATGATGTATTACCTGGTAGCGCTGCCGCTGCAGCAGGACCTGTCGTACTACGACGAAACCGGCCGGGGCGCCAGCGTGCAGTGGCTGGACCTGCGCCCGGAGCAGGCACGGGCGCTGGCCGCCGGCCTGGCTGAGCGGGCGAGGCCGGAGAACGCGCGCTACCACTACGACTACTACACCGCCAACTGCGCGACGATGGTGCGTGACACGCTGGACACGGCGCTGGGTGGCAGCCTGCAGTCGCAGCTGTCAGGCCGCTCTCGCGGCAACACCTATCGCAGCGAATCGGTTCGCCTGGCCTCCCCGGCACCATGGATGTGGCTGGGCTTCGACCTCGGCCTCGGGCCCTTCGCCGACCAGCCGCTGTCGCGATGGCAGGAGGCGTTCGTGCCGATGCGGCTGGCCGATGCCCTGCGCCAGGTGCGCAACAGCGACGGGCGGCCGCTGGTGCAGTCGGAACAGGAACTGCTGCCGCACCGCATCGATCCGGAGCCGAAGGAGTTCGCGCGCCGCTGGTGGCCGTGGCTGCTGTGCGGCCTGGTGATCGCCGCCGGCGTGCTGGCACTGCGCCAACGCCCGCGCCTGCTGGCCGGGCTGGCCCTGCCGTTCTGGCTGCTGTGCGCCATCGCCGGCAGCCTGCTGGTGTTCCTGTGGGGCTTCAGTACCCACTACGCCGCGTGGGCCAACCGCAACCTGCTGCTGCTGTCGCCGCTGGCCGCGCTGCTGCTGCCGGGCGCGATCGCGCTGCTGCGCCGGCGCGTGCCGGGCCGCATGTTCAGGATCGTGCTGTGGCTGCTGGCGGTGCAGGCCGTGGCGGCCCTGGTGCTGCACTGGCTGAGCCTGCAGGCGCAGTACAACGTGCAGTGGATCGTGCTGCTGCTGCCGGTGCACGCGGCCCTGGCCTGGGCGCTGGGGCACCGTCCTCACTTGTCCGAAACACGGCAGTGACGCACGATGGCGGGCATGTCATTGCCCGCCTCCGCTTCCGCACCTGCCTCGGCCAATCCTGCCTGCGTCATCAACTGCGTCCACTACGATGACCAGGGCAAACGCCACGATATCGGCCTGGATGCCATCAGCGATGTCATCGCCAGTGGCAATGGCTTCGTCTGGGTCGGCCTGTACGATCCCAACGACGATGTGCTGCTGAAACTGCAGGAGGAATTCTGCCTGCACGACCTGGCCATCGAGGACGCGCGCAATGCGCACCAGCGGCCCAAGGTCGAGACCTACGGCAACTCGCTGTTCGTGGTGGTGACCACCGCGCAGATGGTCGACGAGCGCATCCAGTACGGCGAAACCCATGCCTTCCTCGGCCCGCGCTTCCTGGTGACCGTTCGCCACGGGGCCTCGCTGTCGTACGCGCCGGTGCGTGCACGCGTCGAGCGTGAACCGCAGTTGCTGAAGATGGGCCCGTCGTACTGCCTGTATGCGGTGACCGACTTCGTGGTCGACAACTACCTGCCGATCGTGCATCGCTTCCGCGACACCCTGGACCTGCTCGAGAAGGACATCTTTGCCGAGAGCTACAAACGCAGCACGATCGTGCGCCTGTACGAGCTCAAGCGCGAGTTGAACAAGATGCGCATGGCCGTGGCCCCCCTGCAGGACGTGCTGGCACAGCTGCGACGCTACCAGGGCGAGCTGATCCCCGACGAAGTGAAGCTCTACGTACGCGATGTGCATGACCATGCCGTGCGCATCAGCGATGTAATCGATACGCTGCGCGAGATGCTGGGCACCGCTCTGAGCGTGAACCTGTCGCTGGTGACACTGGCGCAGGGAGAGACCGTCAAGCGCCTCGGTGCATGGGCCGCGCTGCTGGCGGCACCGACGCTGATCACCAGCTGGTACGGAATGAACTTCAGCCACATGCCGGAACTGAACAAGCCATGGGCCTATCCGCTGATGATTGTCGGCGTGGGCGGCGTCTGCGTGGCGCTGTACCGGCTGTTCAAGCGTTCGGGCTGGCTGTAGCGCATCCACCAACGGTTGATACCCACCAGGCAGGTGGGCACTTCATGTAGAGCCGAGCCCATGCTCGGCTGATTTTGCCATGCAGCCGAGCATGGGCCCGGCTCTGCACAGACGACCACATCAAGCCACGTACACGGTCTTGATGTTCATGAACTCCTGGATGCCGTGGTCGGCCAGTTCGCGGCCGAAGCCCGACTGCTTGCTGCCGCCGAACGGCAATCGCGCATCACTCTTGACGATGGCGTTGACGAACGCCGCACCGCATTCCATGCGCTGCGCAAAGGCCTCGCCGCGTACCGGGTCGCGCGTCCACACGCTGCCGCCCAGGCCGAAACGTGTATCGTTGGCCACGCGCAATGCCTCGGCCTCGTCGCTGACCCGGATCACCGCAGCCACCGGCCCGAACAGTTCCTCGTCGTAGGCCGGCATCCCCGGAGCAACCTGGTCGAGCACGGTGGCCGGATAACCGGCATGCGTGCCGGCAATCGGTTCGCCGCCGAGCAGGACCCGCGCGCCCTTCGCTACGCTGTCCTGCACCTGCCTGTGCAGTTCTTCGCGCAGGTCGGCGCGGGCCATGGGTGCCAGCGTGGTGCCGCGTTCGTCGGGATCGCCGTATCGGCGTTGGCCGGCCGCTTCGACGAAGCGGCGGGTGAACTCATCGGCCACCGCGTCGACCACGATGAAGCGCTTGGCGGCGATGCAGGTCTGCCCGCTGTTGTCGAAGCGCGATTTCACTGCCGCTGCCACGGTCTTGTCGAGGTCGGCGTCGTCGAGCACCACGAAGGCGTCGCTGCCGCCCAACTCCATCACCGACTTCTTCAGCTGGCTGCCGGCATTGGCGGCGATCGAGCGCCCTGCCCGCTCGCTGCCGGTCAGCGTCACCGCCTTCACCCGCGCATCGCGCAGCACCTCGGCGGCCTGGTCGTTGTTGATGTGCAGTACATCGAACACACCGTCCGGCAGTCCCCCGTCACGGCACACCGCCAGGATCAGGTCGGCGCACTGCGGCACGTTGCTGGCGTGCTTGAGCAGGGCCACGTTGCCCGCCATGAGCGCCGGAGCCAGGAAACGGAACACCTGCCAGACCGGGAAATTCCACGGCATCACCGCGAACACGCAGCCGATCGGTTCATAGCGCACGTAGCTGCGCTGCGCTTCGGTGTCGATCAGCTGCGGCTTCAGGTAGTCGGCGGCGTGATCGGCATAGTACTCGCAGGCCGCCGCGCACTTGTCGACCTCGGCCAGCGCCTCGGCCTTGAGCTTGCCCATCTCGTGGGTCATCGCCTGCTGCAGGTCGTCGCGGCGCGCGCGCAGCTGCGCGGCGATCTGGCGCAGGATGGCGCCTCGTTCCTGCAACGAGCGCTCGGCCCAGCCGGGGAATGCATCGGCGGCAGCCTGCAGGCGCTGCTCGATATCGGCAGCGCCCATCAGTTCATGGCGGTAGGTCACCCGGCCAGTGGCCGGGTCGATGATCTCGACGGTCATGGGGAATCTCCATCAAAGTGCCCCCATTGTGCCCCGTCGGCTGTGAGCCTCACGTTGCCGGCGCTGCCGACGGATCATCCGCTCAGCCGTTGTCCTGCCGCGCCAGCTGCAGGTCGCGCTGGCGCCGCTTCTCGGCGCGGGCATTGATGTACCAGCCGATCACCGCGGCGATCGATACCGCCGATACCAGCAACGTGGCCAGTGCGTTGATCTTCGGGCTGATACCCATGCGCACCGAGGCGAACACCTTCATCGGCAGCGTGGTCGAACCGGGCGTGGCAACGAAGCTGGCCACCACCACGTCATCCAGCGACAGGGTGAAGGCCAGCAGCCAGCCCGCCACCAGCGCTGGCGCGATGATCGGCAGGGTGATGCGAGTGAAAACGGTCAGCCGGCTGGCGCCCAGGTCCATCGCCGCCTCTTCCAGTGACAGGTCCATTTCCTGCAGGCGCGAGGACACCACTACGGTGACGAAGCACAGGGTGAAGGTGACGTGGGCGATCCAGATGGTGGCCAGGCCGCGTGCCGGGAAGCCGGGAATCGCGCCCATCGAGGCCAACAGCGCCATCAGCGAGAAGCCGAGGATCACATCCGGCATCACCAGTGGCGCGGTAACCAGCGCGCCGAACAGCGGCTTGCCGCGGAAGCGCTTGAAACGCGTCATCACCATCGCCGCCAGCGTACCCAGCACGGTGGCGGTGCAGGCGGTCCAGAACGCCACCACCAGGCTGGTCCACATTGCCTCCATCAGCGCGCGGTCGGCAAACAGGTCGCTGTAGGCACGGGTGGAGAACCCGGCCCAGACCATGGCCAGCCGCGAGCTGTTGAACGAATAGAACATCAGCAGCAGGATCGGCAGGTACAGGAAGGCGAAGCCGAGCAGCAACACGCCCAACCCCACCCCCTTGGCGGCACGCGGGCTCATCCCTGCTTCCCTTCCAGCAGGCGCTGCTGGGATCGGTTGAACAGCAGGATCGGCACCAGCAACAGCAGGATCATCGCCACCGCCATTGCCGAGGCACCCGGCCAGTTGCGGTTGTTGAAGAACTCGTTCCACAGCTGGCGGCCGACCATCAGGGTTTCCGAGCCACCCAGCATTTCCGGGATCACGAATTCGCCTACCGCCGGGATCATCACCAGCATGCAGCCGGCGATGATGCCGGCCCTGGACAGCGGCAGGGTGATGCGCACGAACGCCTGCCACGGCTTGGCACCGAGGTCGTAGGCCGCTTCCAGCAGGCGGTGGTCATGCTTGACCAGGTTGGCGTACAGCGGCAGCACCATGAACGGCAGGTAGCAGTAGACGATGCCGATATAGGCAGCGGTCGGCGTGTCGATCAGCTGCAGCCGGGGCAGGCCCATGTGAGTCATCAGCGCCTGCAGGCCGGTGAACTGCAGGAACTGGTCGAGCAGGCCATTGCGGTCCAGGATCGCCTTCCACGCGTACACACGGATCAGGAACGAGGTCCATGACGGCAGCACCACCAGCATCATCGCCACGTTGCGCGCGGCTGGCGACAGGCGGGCGATGGCATAGGCCATCGGGTAACCGATCAGCAGGGTGAGCAGGGTGGAGATGGCCGCGATCCTGATCGAGCTCAGGAACGCCTGTGCGTAGATCGAATCGCGGAACAGCGCCAGGTAATTTTCCAGGTTCAGCTTCAGCGAAAACGCACCATCCACGTACTGCAGCAGCCAGGTATAGGGTGGCGAGCCAACCCGGCTGTGCGAGAAGCTGATCATCAGCACGATCAGGAACGGCACCGCGAAGAACAGCAGCAGCCACAGGTACGGGATGCCGATCACCGTGGCACGCAGCCCCGGCCGCCAGCGTTTCAGGCCGGTGGCGCTCATGAGGTCAGCACCACGCCGTCGTTGTCGCGCCAGTGCATCCAGACCTCATCGCCCCAGGTCAGGCCATCGCTGGCCCAACGCTGCGAGTTGGCGAAGTTGGCCAGCACCTTGGCGCCGCTGGGCAGGCGCACGTGGTAGACCGAGTGGCTGCCGAAATAGGCGATGTCCTCGATCACGCCCTGCGCCTTGTTGGTGTGCCCTTCCGGTTCGTCCTTGCCGATCATCACCTTCTCCGGGCGCAGCGCGAACGCGACCGGCTGCCCTTCGTAGCAGGTGATGCCGTGCGCAATGTAGATCGGCGCCGGGAACAGCGGCGACCGCACCGTCACGTACTCCGGCAGGTCCTCGTCGATCACGCCGTCGAACAGGTTCACCGAGCCGATGAAACCGGCGACGAAGCGGTTGGCCGGCTGCTCGTAGACCTCGTCCGGCTTGCCGACCTGCTGAATCCAGCCGGCATCCATCACCGCGATGCGGGTAGCCATGGTCATCGCTTCTTCCTGGTCATGGGTGACCATCACGCAGGTCACGCCGGACGATTCGATGATGCTGACCAGCTCCAGCTGCATCTGCGAGCGCAGCTTCTTGTCCAGTGCGCCCATCGGTTCGTCCAGCAGCAGCAGCTTCGGCCCCTTGGCCAGCGACCGCGCCAGCGCCACGCGCTGCTGCTGGCCACCGGACAACTGGTGCGGCTTGCGCTTGCCCAGGTGCCCCATCTGCACCAGCTCCAGCATCTCGCCGACGCGCCTGCTGATCGCATCCTTGCCCAGGCCATCCTGCTTCAGCCCGAAGCCGATGTTCTGCTCGACCGTCATGTGCGGGAACAGGGCATAGGACTGGAACATCATGTTGACCGGCCGCTGGTACGGCGGCAGCGCGTCCAGGCGCTGGCCATCGAGGGTGATGCTGCCCTTGGTGGGTGTCTCGAAGCCTCCCAGGCAGCGCAGCAGGGTCGATTTGCCACTGCCGGAGCCACCGAGCAATGCGAAGATTTCGCCCTTGCGCACGTCCAGGTTGACGTCGTCGACAGCGACGAAACCATCGAATTCCTTGCGCAGGTCACGAATGGAGAGATAGCCGGGCGCACCGGTCGTGTCGACGACGGTGGCTGCCGGCTGGGCTTCAACGGGCATGGAGGCTCCGGGAGCGGGCGATGGACAGCGGCCGCCATTCTACCGGCCAGGGGCCGAAGGGGATATGACGGCAGTGGGCCGGAGCGTCCTCCGGGCCGCCCCTCGCGGGCTGTCGGATTTTCCCCTCCGCGGTCTGCGCCCAGGCTCGCGGCCCGCGCGCGCCCACCTGCCTGCCCCGGCGCCTGGCCCCGGTTGCGCCGGCACCGGAGGGACTCTGCAACGTTTTTCAGAACGGCAGGCCTTGATCGTTCGCAATGCCGGCGCGCGCAATGACCGTGCAAACGCCCAGCATGAGGAACACGCATGATTTCCCCGGATACCGCCCCCCTCGCCCGGCGCGCGCCACTGCCGTCATCGGCCCAGGGCCAGGATGTGGCCGTCATCGGTGCCGGCCAGGCCGGCCTGTCGCTCAGTGCGGTGCTGCAGGACGCGGGGATCAGCCATCGCGTGCTGGAGGCCGAAACCATCGGCGCCAGCTGGCGGCGGCGCTGGGACTCCTTCCAGACCAATACCGCCAACGCCACGATGGCCCTGCATGGCCACGCCTACGCGGGCGACGACCCCGAGGGTTTCATGGGCGCGCCCGAGGTGATCCGGCACCTTCGCGACTATGCGAGGGAGCGCGCCCTGCCGGTCAGCGAAGGCTGCGCGGTTCATCGGGTTACGGCCAGGGACGGTGGTTACGCCATCGACACCAGCCAGGGCCCGATCCACGCGCGGGCGGTGGTGGTGGCTACCGGCGAGTATCGTCGCGCCCGGATGCCGCGGGTCCCCTTCGTACCAGGGTCCCGCCTGGCAGTGCTGCACTCGGGTGACTACCGCAGTCCGCGCCAGCTTCCAGCGGGCGCGGTGCTGGTCATTGGCGGCGGCCAGTCGGGTGCGCAGATCGCCCAGGACCTGCAGGGCGCCGGGCGCAGCGTGTACTGGTCGCTGGCCGAACGCCATTCGCATACCCGACGGTTGCGCGGCAAGGACTCGATGACCTGGTGGGACATGGCCGGGCGCATCCACCAGCACGTGGGCGAAACCGCCGGCGTGCTGGCCGGCGAACCGGACGCGCTGCGCAAGGCACGGACCGCCGAATTCCCCTTGATTTCCGGCAAGGGTGCGCGGGGCAGGGGCAGCTCGATCAGCCTGCTGGCGATGCATCGGGACGGCATCACGCTGCTGGGCCGCCTGCAGGCCCTGGAGCACGGCATCGCCCGCTTCGCTGACGCCCGGCCGCAGCTGCACAGGGCGATCGAGGCAACGCGGGCCGAGTACGCCTACCTCGACGCCCTGGCCAGCGCCTACTACGCCAGGCACCCCGAGCCACGCACGGATGACGCCCGCTACATCCCAGAAGAGGTCTACCTGCACTGGGAACCGGACGCCTCACCGCGCGAACTGGACCTGCAGGCTGCGGGCATCCACTCGGTGGTGCTGGCCACCGGCTTCATTGCCGAATGGCCCTGGCTGGACGTGGACGGCGTGCTGGACGCACACGGCTACCCGCTCGGCGAGTTCGGTGTTTCACCGCAGCCGGGGCTGTTCTTCGTCGGCATGCACAACCTGCAGCGGATGAGTTCATCGTTCCTGTGCAACGGCGGTCGCGATGCACGTGACCTGTTGCCGGCCATCCAGCGGCATCTAGGCCGGGGTGGTGATGCCGCCCCCGGTCAAGGGTGAGGCGCTCCGCCGGGCATGGCCCGGCGGCACCCGCAGGGCTCAACGCCCGGTCTTCACCTCGGTCCACAGCCGGGTGTAGAGCTTGTCGGTCTCCGGCGTGTTGATTGAATAGGTGAACATCTTCTCGGCCACATCGGCCGGCGGATAGATGGTCGGATCCGTGCGGATCGCCTCATCCACCAGGGGCGTCGCCGCCGGGACCGGGTTGGCGTAGTGGATGAAGTTGGTGTTGGCCGCGGCGACCTTCGGTTGCAGCAGGTAGTTGATGAACTTGTACGCCGCTTCGGGGTGCTTGGCATCCTTCGGGATCGCCAGCATGTCGAACCACTGCGGGGCGCCTTCCTTCGGGATGGAATAAGCCACATGCACGCCGTTGCTGGCCTCTTCGGCGCGGTCGCGGGCCTGGATGATGTCGCCCGACCAGCCGACCACCAGGCAGGTGCCTCCATTGGCCAGCGAGCCCACGTACTGCGAGGAGTGGAAGTTCTGCACGTAGGGGCGGATCGACTTCAGCAGGTCGGCGGCCTTCTGCAGTTCGGCCGGATCGCCGCTGTGCGGATCCAGGCCCAGGTAATGCAGCGCGATCGGGATCATGTCGGCCGGCGTGTCCAGGATCGCCACGCCACAGTCCTTCATCTTGCTGATGTTCTCCGGCTTGAACACCAGGTCCCAGCTGTTGGCGATGTCGGTGCTGCCACCGAAACGCTCCTTCAGCATGTCCACGTTGTAGCCGATGCCGGTGGTGCCGATCATGTACGGCACGCCGTACTTGTTGTCCGGGTCCTGGGTCGCAATGCGCTTCATCACCGCCGGATCGAGATTGGCCAGGTTCGGGATCCTGCTCTTGTCCAGTGGCAGGAACACGCCCGCCTGGATCTGGCGGCCGAAGAAGTTCAGGGTCGGTACCACTACGTCATAGCCGCTGTTGCCGGCCAGCAGCTTGGTCTCGACCATCTCGTCGCTGTCGAACACGTCGTAGGTCACCTTGATCCCGGTCTCCTTCTCGAAGGTCGGGATGGTGTCCTCGGCGATGTAATCGCTGTAGTTGTAGACGTTCAGGACCTGGCTGTCCTGCGCGCCGCCGTTGCCACCGCCACAGGCGGCGAGCATGGCGGAGGCCAGGCCGAGCGTGAGGATACGCAGCTTCATCGGGTGCTCCAGAATGCAGAAAGAGGACCGGCGGTAGCCGGTGACGGCTGCCAGCCTACCCCCGGCCGATGGATTTTTCTATTGCGGGGCTCAGACGTTCAGCAGCAGGAACTCCCGCTCCCACGAGCTGATGACACGGAAGAAAGTCTCGTATTCCTTGCGCTTGACCGAGATGTAGGCCCGGCAGAAGCGTTCGCCCAGCAGGGCCTGCAGCTCGCTGCACCGTTCCAGCCCGTCCAGCGCCTCGCCCAGCGAGCGCGGCAGGTTGTATCCCAGTTCCTTGGCGCTGCCGGTGACAGGCGCGTCCGGTGCCAGCCGCTCGCGGATGCCAAGCAGGCCGCAGGCCAGGGTTGCCGCCATCGCCAGGTAGGGGTTGGCGTCGGAGCCCGCGAACCGGCTTTCCACGCGCATGTTCTCCGGCGTATCCAGCGGTACGCGCAGGCCGCAGGTGCGGTTGTCGAAGCCCCAGTGCACGTTGCTCGGGGAAACCTCGCCGAACACCAGGCGGCGGTAGGAATTCACGTTGGGCGCGAAGAACGCCATCGCCTGCGGCGCATATTTCTGCAGGCCGCCCAGGTAATGGCCGAATACCGGGCTGAACTCGCCCTCGGCGTCGCCATCCCCGGCGAACACGTTGCTGCCATCGCTAACCCGCACCAGGCTCTGGTGGATGTGCATCGCACTGCCCGGCTCGTTTTCCATCGGCTTGGCCAGAAAGGTCGCATACACGCCATGGCGCATCGCCGCCTCGCGCATGGTGCGCTTGAACAGGAACACCTGGTCGGCCAGGTCCATCGCATCGGCATGGGTGAAATTGACCTCAAGCTGAGCGGCGCCGGATTCGTGGATCAGCGTGTCCACGTCCAGCTTCATTGCGTCGGCATAGTCGTACATCAGGTCGAGGATCGGGTCGAATTCGTTGACCGCATCGATCGAGTACGACTGCCGCGCTGTTTCCGGACGGCCGGAGCGGCCGGCCGGTGGCAGCAGCGGGAAGTCCGGATCGGTGTTCTTCTGCACCAGGAAGAATTCCAGCTCCGGTGCCACCACCGGGCGCAGGCCCAGTTCGGCGTAGGCGGCCAGTACGCGGCGCAGCACGTTGCGTGGGGCCAGTTCATGGGGCTCGCCGTTCTTGGTGTAGCAATCGTGGATGACCTGCGCGGTGGCATCGGCCGCCCAGGGCACCATGCGCACAGTGTCCGGGTCGGGGCGCAGCATCATGTCCGAGTCCGACGGCGAGGTCAGCTCGTAGTAGTCGTCGGGAAATTCGCCGGTGACGGTGGTGGCGAAGATGCCTTCGGGCAGGCGGGTGCCGTAATCGTGCGAGAACTTGTCGGCGGGGATGATCTTGCCGCGCGCGTTGCCGGTGATATCCGGCACCAGGCATTCGACCTCGGTGATCCGCCGCTCCTTCAGCCAGCGCAGCAGGCTGCTTTCCTGCGGTACGGGAGGCGTGGCCGTCTTGCGCGGGCGCGTTCGGGAACTCATCGGGATTCCAGTCGGTCCTGTTGGTGCTGCCGGCAAGCTTGGCCGAATGCACGGAAAATGGCGTGATAGAACGGCGCGTGCATGACACGCCACTCCGGGTGCCACTGTACGCCGAGCACGAAACGATGGTGGAGGCTGCGCGCGGCCTCCACCAGCCCGTCATCGGCCCGGGCCTCGACCTGCAGGCCCGGCGCGAGGCGGGCGATGCCCTGCCCGTGCACCGAATTGACATGCGCGCGGCCACCCTCGTGCCACTGCGCCAGCCAACCATCGGCGGCCAGCGTTACGGCATGCGCTGGCCCGTACTGCACCTCCACCGGCGCCTGCAGGTCTTCGCGATGGTCGGCCAGGCCGGGTACGGCATGCACCTGCGGATGCAGGCTCCCGCCCAGCGCGACGTTCAGTTCCTGGAAGCCCCGGCAGATCGCCAGCACCGGCAGGTCCAGCGCCAACGCCTGGCGCAGCAGCGCAAAGGCATTGGCATCCCGGGCCGGGTCATGCGGATTGCCCGGCCAGCTGCGCCCGCCTTCGTAGTGCTGCGGCTCGATGTTGCTGGCTGCGCCGGTCAACAGCAGGCCATCGAGCCCCTGCAGCCAGTCGCCGGCCGGCAACGGTGGCTTCAGGCTCGGTAGCACCACCGGGGTCACCTCAGCCGCCTCTGCCAGCGCGCGCACGTACTTCTCGCCAGCCACCGCGAAGCGGTGATGGCCGAGCACGATGCTGTCGGTGGGCAGGCCCACCCAGGGCAGGCGGCGCATGGGAAGACTCCTTGGCGTGCGGACACGTTACCCGTCGCTCACCGCACGCGGCAAGCCGCTGCCGTCACGCCATGCCGTCGCGCATCGGCGAAACTACGCGGGTGAACGCTGATCGAACTGCCACGCTCCGTCCTCCCGCCCTGCACCCGCGAGGCCTGCAGTGAACGCCGCCTTCCCCCCCAGCTGGTATGCGGCCAGCCTGGCCGAACCGCCCGCATTGCCCGCGTTGCGGGGGGAGGTGCATGCGGATGTCGCGGTGCTGGGCGCGGGTTACACCGGCCTGACCGCCGCACTGGAACTGGCCGCGCGCGGCCAGCGCGTGGTGGTGCTGGAAGCGCAGCGGATCGGCTGGGGCGCGTCCGGCCGCAACGGTGGCCAGGCGCTGGTCGGTTATGGCTGCGAGGTGGACGAACTGGAGCGTCAGCTCGGTCGTGACGATGCGCGCCACCTGTTCGACTGGTCACGCGATGCGGTGCAGGCCATGCGCACGCGCATCGATCGCCACGGCATCGACTGCCATTGGGTGGAAGGCCACGCCAGCGTCGCCATCCGCGAGCGTCATGAGCGCGACCTGCGCGCCAACTGCGAGCACCTGCAGCGCCACTACGACTACCCCATGCAGTGGTGGGACCGTGATGCCCTGCGCGAACAGCTGGCCAGCCCGCGCTACCGCGCCGCGATGTTCGATCCGCTCAGCGCGCACCTGCAGCCCCTGGCCTATGCCCGCGGACTGGCCGATGCGGCCAGTGCGGCCGGCGTGGTGATCCACGAGAACTCTGCAGTGACCCGCGTACAGCGCGGCACCCAGCCCACCCTGCACACCGCGCAGGGAAGCGTGCGCGCTGCGCATCTGGTGATCGCCGGCAATGCGTGGCTGCAGGGCCTGCTGCCCGAGCTGGAACGCCGGATCATGCCGGTCGGCACCTATATCGGCGCCAGCGCGCCGCTGGGTGCCGAGCGCGCCCGCGCCCTGATCGGCAACAACATGGCCGTGGCGGACACCGCCTGGGCACTGGACTACTTCCGCCTCAGCCACGACCACCGGCTGCTGTTCGGTGGCCGTGCCAGCTACTCGGCGCTGCCTCCTCCCGGCCTGCGCGGGGTGATGCAGCGGCGCATGCACCAGGTGTTCCCGCAACTGGCCGACGTGGCACTGGACCAGGTCTGGGGCGGCTACGTGGACATTACCCGCAACCGCGCCCCGCACTGGGGCCGGCTGGATGGCAACCTGTACTTCGCGCAGGGGTTCTCCGGCCACGGTGTGGCCGCAGCCGGGCTGGCCGGCGAGATCATCGCGGCAGCGATTGCCGGCCAGAGCGAGCGCCTGGACGTGTTCCAGCGCCTGCGGCATGCGCCCTTCCCCGGCGGCCGCCTGCTGCGCACCCCCCTGCTGGTCGCGGCGATGTCCTGGTACAAGCTGCGGGATGCCTTGTGGTGAACATTTTGCATTTACGCCCGTATGGAGCGTTCTGAACAAATCGGGGCGCTCATCGTGCTGCACGCGTCACAGATTTTCACGCAACTTCTGTGATGGATGGTTCACCAGTTCCCCAAATGCGCAGTCGTGCAATTGCATAATCGTTCGCAGACCGATACCGTCCTGAAGAACCGGGCCCCGCGGCGAATGGATGCTGACAGGGGACACGTAGGAGAGGGGGACGTGCGATTGGACTGGTGGAAAGAAGGATTGTTGCTGAAGGTGCGCATTCGTCCGGCTGGCCTGATGCTGGCCTTGCTTTATGCAGTTGCCTACTGGGCAACCCGACAGTTGTCGCTGGATCAATTTTATCTACCAGCTGGAATCCGGGTGGCGGCCGTGCTGTTGTGTCCGCCTCGCCTGTGGCCCTACCTGCTGCTGGGCGAATATGCGTACTTTGCACAGTCCCGCGTGCCTATGATCGAGAAGTATGGCCTGACGTGGGCCATTGTTGCCTCCGCGTTCCTCATGCCAGCGGTGATGCTGATTGTGAAGCTGCAACGACGACTGATGGCAGAGTCGCAGACGATCGGCCTTCTGCTGATTGCAGCCGCTGCCAGCGTCGTCGTTACTCTGCTCAACCTGAGCTTTTCGCATCTGCTTTGGCCGACACCCCCAACCACGCCCTTCCTGACCAATGCGGCTCGCTACAGTGTGGGTGACTTCATCGGCATTCTGACGGTGACCCCCATCGCCCTGCTGTGGGCGCGACAGGACGTGGAGCAGCAGTGGAGCGCGCTAAAGAAAGTCCCGATGCTGGCATCACTTTCATTGATGCTGCTGATCGGAATAACAGCGACTCAACTGCCCACAGAATGGATTGCATTGAAGGCAACATTCCTGCTGCTGTTGGCGCTCCCAGCGACCGCGCTTACCTGCCTGTATGGCTGGAAGGGTGCTGCCCTTGCAGTGCCGGTGCTCAACATGGTCATCGGCCTGACCACGCCCAACACCCATCCAACCGCATTCGATCCCGCGGCCTTCATCACTCAGCAGATCATGGCGATCAGCGGCATCGTATTGCTACTGCTCGGATCACGCATTACCCACTTCTACCACCGTTACAGACTGCGCGAGATGGGAGAAAGGGACGCGATCCATCTTGCAAGGAGCTCGCAATTGGCCAGCGAGATGGAGCTGCGCGAACGTGCCCTGCACCTTCGCAAGCTTGGCGACGGCATTGATACGTCCCTGGTTGAACTGGCCGAATGGCTCAAGGCTCAGGGACATCACGCAGTGGCCAGCAGCCTTCTGCATACATCGAATGTACATTCGCGGCTGTTTCGCGAGCAGACAAGCATGGTCTATCCATCAGGTCTGGAGCACCTAGGGCTTTACGTGGCCTTGCAGGCTGGTGGCATCCGTGAATCATGGAAGCTCACGGAGCGCGTTCTTCGCCCGGATCTGAAAGGCGACCCCTGCAACCTGAGCGTGGAACTGCAGTTGGCTGCTTACCGAACACTCATCGATGCGGTCTCCATTCTTCTCAAGCATGAAGGTGGTCAGATCCGCATTCGTGCCAGGTGTGGGAGAATGGGCACCAAGCGCGGAATCCTCATGGTCGTGTCACTGCTGGATCCGCATGTGCGCCTTTCCCAGCAGACAACCATGTCGGCGTTCGAGCGACTGACCGGACGAACCCTCGCCTATGACGGAATCGTGGACTGCTATCGCAACCGGGTCAGAATTCTGTTCCTCGATCGCGAAACCAATCTTGAGGCCACGTCCAGTGCTCCACCACAGTACAGCTGTCCCGCACCGTCTGCTCTGCAGTAGCGCGCTTCATAGCCAAGCGACCGGATCGAGCCAAGGCAGTGGAATGGCATCAGCATGTCCCACACCACCGTGCTCCAAGATGTCACGGGCACCCGGCGAACATCAGGTGCCCGTGCAATCCGATACTGAGGCTCGCCGATATCCCGGCGAGAGGCCCTATCAAGGTGCTTCTACCGCCCACAACGTATCAGTTCCGCTCGCATATCTGACAAGCGTGAATGCAGCAGCCCGATAGACAATCGTTCTGCTGGCCTTGGCGGGAACGGGCAGGCGCTGCTCCGGCAACGATACCTTCGCGGATGGATCACCTGCAGGTAGCACCCAGAACGTGCCGGCAGCATTGCCGATCACAATGTGCACCCGCCCCGCGAGGTCGTTTACCTGGAAATAATCCATGCCATCGCGCTCGAACCCGTAGACCAGCCAACCGGGATCCACGCTCAGGTTTTCCGCCAGCGGGATCGACTGACCGAGCCCTCGGGTAGCCATCTTGACTCCATGGTCATCACCCGGGGCAAAAGCAAAAACGGCTAACGGTGCCAACATCAACGCGCCAGCAAATGCATGAATTTTGAAATTTCTCACACTGACCTCCAGGTTGGATGCAATACGCATCATGAAGGATGCTACCCAATTCCATCAGCATATACCGGGCGCAGACTATAGTGCCTATCGGACATAATCCACTGGATCGATGCAAACCCATGCCACGTCGACACTGCGTCCGAAATTGCCAATGCCCTCAACAAGACCGCTGCAATCAAGCAAGCGCCCAAGCCTGCCTTTCTGTAGGTCGCCATCGACGGCGACCACGGTGACACGCTCCCGTAGCGCATCCCAATGGGGTAAATCCGGGTAGGTCCGCAGGCATGCGGCACGAGGCGATCGAACCGCGCAACCCATCCATGCTGCGGGTCGGCGGCAGCTGCGACCGGGACCTGGACAAGCGCGTGCAACAGCAGAAATGCGTCGATTGTCTGATGGCGAACACGCCTGACAGCATCAACCGCCCGGTGCGACGGGTGCAGAGGCTGGAACGCGATCAGCGTGTGGCCATACGGATTGTGGATGATTCAGCGTCCGCAGGTGGCTATGCCGCTGCACTGCAATATGTTGAACAACACCCATCGCGTCATTCCACCCAGGCTGGCGGGCAATCCCTGCCTGCTGACCGTGGATCGGCAATTGACCGTCTACCGCTCCTTGATCGAGGCGGTGTCACTCCTGCTGGTGTTGGAGACCAGGCAGGTCTGCATTCGTGCCCGAAGTGGCCGGGCGGAGGGACGTCGCGGCATCGTTGTTGTCGTGAGCCTGCTCGACCGTAGCTGCGCGCTGTCGACACGTGCCACGCACCAGGCCGTCGAACGCCTGGCCGGCCGGATGCTTGCCTACGACGGTACGGTTCACTGCCAGGGCAATCGGCTGCGACTGGGCCTGCATGAGTCGATCACCCACCCTTCGCCGACCGCGGCCTGATGCGGAACCTGGTCCGGCGCGCAACGCTCACCGCTAAAGTTACACCCGAAACCGCCGCTATCCGTGCCAAGCCCATCCCCCGTGAGCCACCGCATCATGCCCGTGCCGCCGCAGGTCGCCGCCGATGGCGACCTGGACGATCCGCTGCCGCAGCGGATCCTGCTGGTTGAAAACTCCCGCGCGTTCACCGGGATGCTGCGCGAAGCCATCGAGCAACGCCTGGAACTGCCGGTGGTCGTCACCTCCACCCTGGCCGAGGCCGATCGCCTGCTCAGCCAGGAGGACGGCTGGTTCCTGGTGCTGACCGGACTGGTCCTGGCCGATGGCGACCGCGACACGGTGGTCGAGTTCTTCCTCAAGCGCAACCTGCCGACGGTGGTGGTCAGCGGCGTGTACGACGAGGATCTGCGCGGGCGCGTGCTGCAGCAGCAGATCATCGACTACGTGCTGAAGAATACCCCTGGCAGCATCGACTACCTGGTGTGGCTGGTGCAGCGGCTGGAACGCAACCGCCGTATCGCGGCGCTGGTGGTGGATGACTCGCCATCCGCGCGCGGCTATGCCGCGGCGCTGCTGCGCATGTACGGCCACGAGGTCCACGAGGCCGCCGACGGCAGCGAGGGCCTGGCCGCGATCGAGGCGCACCCGGCAATCCGCCTGGCCGTGGTCGACCAGGAAATGCCCGGGATGCAGGGAGTGGAATTCACCCGGCGCCTGCGCACCCTGCGCTCGCGCGACAAGGTGGCGGTGATCGGCATCTCCGGCAATACCGACGCCTCGCTGATTCCGCGTTTCCTGAAGAACGGTGCCAACGACTTCCTGCGCAAGCCGTTCTCGCGCGAGGAGTTCTTCTGCCGCGTCTCGCAGAACGTGGATCAGCTGGAAC
Source organism: Stenotrophomonas maltophilia (assembly GCF_001676385.1). Lineage (GTDB taxonomy): Bacteria > Pseudomonadota > Gammaproteobacteria > Xanthomonadales > Xanthomonadaceae > Stenotrophomonas > Stenotrophomonas maltophilia_J. The sequence goes on from NZ_LYVJ01000002.1 coordinate 18,991, forward strand.
TGATCGGTACCCTGCAGGATCTGGCCACCCGCGATTTCCTGACCGGCCTGCCCAACCGCCGCTGCTTCCTGGAGCAGAGCCAGCGCCAGTTGCCACAGCTGCAGCTGCACGGGCAGTGCGCTGCGGTCGCCATGATCGATATCGATCACTTCAAGCACATCAATGACACCCATGGCCACGAAGCCGGCGACGACGCATTGCGCGCGGTGGCCGGTGCGGTGGCCGCGCATGCGCGCAGCCAGGACTTGATCGCGCGTTTCGGCGGCGAGGAGTTCTGCCTGCTGGTGCCAGGCATGGAGCAGGACGAGGCGCTGCTGTACTTCGAGGAACTGCGCCAGCGCATTGCCGCGCTGGAAGTGGACATCGGCACCGCTACCCTGCGCATGACGGTCAGCATCGGGCTGTGCTGCCTGCATCCGCAGCGCGATGCGCTGCACCGGCTGATCTCCGAGGCCGACCGCCAGCTCTACCTGGCCAAGGCCGGCGGCCGCAACCGCGTCAGCTGTGCCCGGGTGGCCACTCCGCTGCGCCCGCGCGAACCGGCCCTGACCGGCATGCCTTGATCCAGATCAACGCCGCCTGCGCGCACCGCCTCTACAGTCGGCCCCGGCATACGCATCGAGGGGAGCCGGGGATGGCACTACTGGTCTGGCAGGACGATCTGAACATCGGCATCGATGTGATCGACCAACAACACCGTCGCATCATCGAGATGCTCAACCACCTGCACGTGGCCCAGGCCAGCATGCAGCGTGTGGCGGTAGGGGAAGTGATCGACGAGGTGGTGGACTACACCATGTCCCACTTCGCGTTCGAAGAAGAACTGATGGAAGAAGCAGGCTACCCGTTCTGTGCGGCGCACAAGCGCGTGCATGAGATTTTCATCAAGCGCGTGGCCGAGTACCGGCTGCGCTTCCAGGCCGGCGAGGATATCAGCGATGAACTGCGCACCATGCTCTCGCGCTGGCTGTTCAACCACATCCGTGGCGATGACCAGGCCTACGCCGAGCAGGTCAAGGCACATCTGAACCAGTTCGCCCGCGAGCACCAGGGCGGCAGCTGGCTGGGACGCACGCTCAAGCGCTTCTTTGGCTGACCCGCAGCGCACGCCGGTGCAGGGCGACCAGTGCACACAGGGTCGCTGCCGCGGTCAGGCACAGGTAATAGCCGACCGCCACCAGGCCGAAGCGCTCGGCCAGCCAGGTGGCCAGGTACGGCGCCGGCGCCGCACCCAGGATGCCGGCCAGGTTGAAGGACAGCGAAGCGCCGGTATAGCGCACTTCCACCGGGTAGATCTCGGCCAGGAACGTACCGCATGGTCCATAGGTCAGGCCCATCAGGAACAATCCCAGGCACAGGAACGCAGTGACCAGCCATGGGCTGTGCGGCTGGAACAGCGGTGCGAACAGCACGCCGAAGCCGATGATGAGCAGGCTCGCCACGATCATCGTGCGCCGCGTGCCCCAACGGTCCCCATAGCGCGCCGACAGCGGGATGCCCAGCGCGAAGAACAACATGCCCGCCATCTGCATCAGCAGGAACTGCTCGCGGCTGTAACCCAGCACTGCAGTGCCGTGGCCGAGGCTGAACACCGTCATCAGGTAGAACAGCACGAAGGTGGCGAACGCGCCCAGCGTACCCAGCAGCATCGGCACGGGGTGGTCACGCAGCACCGTCCACATGGGCAGCCGCACAGGCGCCTTTCGCTCCAGCGCCTTCTTGAAGTCGGGGGTCTCGTGGATGTTCAGCCGCACCCACAGGCCAAGGCCGACCAGCAGCGCGCTGGCCACGAACGGAATGCGCCACCCCCACTGCAGGAAGTCGTCCTGGCTCAGCCAGCGGCCGAGCACGAGGAAGATGCCGGCCGACAGCAGGAAGCCCAGCGGTGCTCCCAGCTGCGGGAACATGCCGTACCAGGCGCGCTTGCCCGGCGGTGCGTTCTCGGTCGCCAGCAGCACCGCCCCACCCCACTCGCCGCCCAACCCCAGGCCTTGCCCGAAGCGGCACAGCGCCAGCAACGCCGGCGCCCATAGCCCGATCTGCGCGTGGGTCGGCAGCAGGCCGATCAGTACGGTCGACAGGCCCATGGTCAGCAGTGCGGCCACCAGGGTGGCCTTGCGGCCGATGCGGTCGCCGAAGTGCCCAAACACGGCCGAACCCACCGGACGCGCAACGAACGCCACCGCGAAGGTCGCCAGGGACTGCAGCAACGCTGCTTGTTCGCTGCTGTCCGGGAAGAACAGGTGCGGAAACACCAGTACCGCCGCTGTGGCGTAGATGTAGAAATCGAAGAACTCGATGGTGGTGCCGATCAGGCTGGCCAGCAGGACACGGCGAGGCGAATTCACGGATGGTGCAGCAGCAGCGATGGTCGGCATCGGCAACACGGATAACGGCGGATCGCCCGATTCTGCCACGGGCCGGCGGCCGTACGGGGCGATGGTTTCAGCAGACACCGATGCCTGCGCGCGTATCCGCCCGCGCGCCCGATCGCAGCAAGCACCTGTGTAGAGCCGAGCCCACGCTCGGCAGCATTCCGCGGATAGCAGCCGGGCATGCGCTCGGCCCTACAGGTGAGCGCGGGGCCGGGCGTCGCTACAGTTGGATCCAGGTTGCCTTGATCTCGCTGTATTTGTCGAACGCGTGCAACGACTTGTCACGACCATTGCCGGACTGCTTGTAACCGCCAAAGGGTGCCGTCATGTCACCCCCATCCCAGCCGTTCACCCACACGCTGCCGGCGCGCAACTGGCGTGCGACACGATGGGCGCGCCCCAGGTCACGCGTCCACAGGCCGGCGGCCAGTCCATAGCGGCTGTCGTTGGCCACGCGCACGGCTTCGGCCTCGTCCTCGAAGCCAAGCACGGCCAGCACTGGCCCGAACACTTCCTCGCGCGCCAGTGCCTGATCGGGACGTACCTGGTCGAACACCGTGGGTTGCACGTAGTGCCCCCCCGCTTCCACCTCCGCACGACGCCCGCCCAGCAGCAAGCGGGCGCCCTCGCCTTCGGCGCGAGCAATGTCGCCCAGCACCTTCCCGGCATGTGCAGCATCGACCAGTGCCCCCATCGGAGCGTCGGGCTCAAGCGGATGCCGCGGCTGCATGTGCTGGCCATAGGCGACCACCTGGTGCACGAATTCCTCGCGGATCGAACGTTGTACCAGCAGCCGCGAACCGGCGGTACAGACTTCGCCCTGGTTGAAAAAGATGCCCTGGGCGACCGCCCTGGCCGCTGCGTCCAGATCCGGCGCGTCGGCGAACACGAGGTGCGGGCTCTTGCCACCACATTCCAGCCAGACCCGCTTGAGGTTGGATCGCCCTGAATACTGCAGCAGCTTCGCGCCGGTGGCAGTGGAGCCGGTGAAAGCCAGCACGTCCACATCCATGTGCAGGGCCAGCGGTTCGCCGACGCGCGCGCCCTGGCCCGGCAGCACGTTCAATACACCGTCGGGCAGCCCGGCATCGGCCGCCAGCGCCGCCAGCCGCAGCGCACTCAAGGGCGAGCGTTCGGAAGGCTTGAGCACCACCGAGTTGCCCATGGCCAGGGCGGGCGCGATCTTCCAGCAGGCCATCAGCAACGGGAAGTTCCACGGCACGATGGCGGCTGCCACGCCGGCCGCCTCGCGCGTGACCAGCCCCAGCTCGTGCGGGCCGGTGGGTGCGATTTCGCCGTACAGCTTGTCCACCGCCTCGGCGGTCCAGGTCAGGCAGCGCACCACGCCGGGCAGGTCGATGCGCCGCGCATCACGCACCGGCTTGCCCATGTCCAGGGTCTCCAGCAGGGCCAGCTCGTCGGCGTGTTTTTCCACCAACGCCGCCAAGGCCAACAGCACGCGCTTGCGATGGGCCGGGCTGGCCTGCGACCAGTGGCCAGCTTCGAAGGCACGCCGCGCGGCCAGCACCGCGCGCTCCACGTCCTGCGCATCGCAGTCGGCGACCGCGGCCAGCACCCGGCCGTCGATCGGGCTGATGCAGTCAAAGCGCGCACCGCTGGCAGCATCGACGTAGCGGCCATCGATGAATGCCTGGTTCGGCATCGACAACTGTTGGGACAGCGCCTGCCAGTGGCTGCGGTCGGGGAATTCGGCCATGTCGGGCTCCTCGGAACAGTTTCCCCGGTTATACCGGCGTGTCCGCGACTCCACCGTGACGCGGCTGCGCTACATTCAGCCCATCGGACCCCGATGGAGCTGGCATGAAACGTTCCGCGAGCGACCTGAACGACCTGGCCACCCAGCGCCCGGAATCCCTGGACGCGTACTGGATGCCGTTCACCGCCAATCGCCAGTTCAAGGCCGCACCGCGTGTGCTGGTGCGCGCCGAGGGCATGCACTACGAGGATGCCGACGGCCGCCAGATCCTCGACGGCACCGCCGGGCTCTGGTGCTGCAACGCCGGCCACGCCCGGCCGCGCATCGTCGAGGCCATCGTCGATCAGGCACGCACGCTGGATTACTCGCCCGCCTTCCAGATGGGATCGCCACCGGCATTCGCGCTGGCAGAGCGCCTGGCGGCGCTGGCACCGGGCGCGCTCAACCATGTGTTCTTCACCAACTCCGGCTCCGAGGCGGTGGATACCGCGATGAAGATCGTGCTGGCCTACCACCGCCAGCGTGGCGAGGGCCAGCGTACCCGCTTCATCAGCCGCGAGAAGGCCTACCACGGGGTCGGGTTCGGCGGCATGGCGCTGGGCGGGTTGCCCAACAACCGCAAGGCCTTCAGCCTGCAGCTGGGCGGCGTGGATTACCTGCGCCACACGCTGGACCTGCAGCGCAATGCGTTCAGCAAGGGCCTGCCGTGCCATGGCGCCGAGCTGGCTGAGGACCTGGAACGACTGATCGCCCTGCATGACGCCTCGACGATTGCTGCCGTGTTCGTCGAGCCCATTGCCGGTTCGGCCGGGGTGATCCTGCCGGCGCCCGGCTACCTGCAGCGGCTGCGCGAAATCTGCGACCAGCACGGCATCCTGCTGGTGTTCGACGAGGTCATCACCGGCTTCGGGCGGGTCGGCATGCCCTTCGCGGCGCAGCGCTTCGGCGTCACCCCGGACCTGCTGACGTTCGCCAAGGCGGTCAGCAATGGAGCCGTGCCGTTGGGCGGTGTGCTGGCCAGCGATGCCGTGCACGCGTCACTGATGCAGGGCCCGCCACAGATGATCGAACTGTTCCACGGTTACACCTACTCCGGCCATCCGCTGGCCTGCGCGGCGGCGCTGGCCACGCTGGACGTCTACGCCGAGGAGCGCCTGTTCGAGCGTGCCATCGAGCTGGGCGATTACTGGCAGGAAAGGCTGCATGCGCTGCGGGACCTGCCGAACGTGATCGACATCCGCAACTTCGGCCTGGTCGGCGCAGTCGAGCTGGCGCCGCGCCGCGATGCGGCCGGCAGCCGCGGCTACGAGGTGTTCCGGCGCTGTTTCCATGATGGCCAACTGCTGGTGCGCTGCACCGGCGACATCATCGCGCTGTCGCCGCCGCTGATCGTGGACAAGGCGCAGATCGACCAGATCACCGGCACCCTGGGCGAGATGATCCGGGTCACTGCCTGAGCCCGGGCCAGCCGTGGCGAGCAGGTACAATGGTCGGTTCCGCTCCTGCTCGCCGCCTGCCCATGGAAATCGTCGTCAAAGAAGAACTCAAGGCCTACATCGACCCGCTGACCGCGGACGAACATGACGCGCTGGAGCGCAGCATCCTGGCCGAAGGCTGCCGTGACGCCCTGGTGCTGTGGGGCAATGTACTGGTGGACGGCCACAACCGCTTCGGCATCTGCCAGAAGCACGGCCTGCCGTTCAACACCGTGCAGAACACCCGCTTCAAGAGCATGGAGGACGTGCACCTGTGGATGATCGAGCAGCACCTGGGCCGGCGCAGCGTGTCCGACTTCCAGCGCGGCGTGCTGGCGCTGCGCAAGCGTGACATCCTGGCCGCGCGCAAGCAGGCCGAACAGGCGCAATTGCAGCGCGAGAGCGACGGCACCGCCGGGATCACCGAGGATGCCGGCGAGGACAGCCCGCCGTGGGAACCGGCACCGAAGCTCAGCCGCGCCGAGCTGGCGCGCGAGGCGAAGCTGAGCACCAGCCAGGTCGGCATGATCGAACGCATCCATGCGCAGGCTGCGGCCGAGGTGGTGGAAGCGGTGAAGGCGGGGGTGATCTCGATCAGCGCGGCCGCCGCCGTGGCCGACCTGCCCGAAGAAGAACAGCGCGCCGCCGCCGCGGGTGGCAAGGACGAACTGAAGCAGGCCGCCAAGCGCGTGCGCGAGTCCAAGCGCAAACCGCGCGCAGCGAAGGCGGAAGCAGCCGAGATGGATTTCGAGGAGCCGGACGAAGAACAGATCGCCAGCCGCGATGCCGAGGTGCTGTCGGCGCTGGAGCAGTTGGGCGAGGATGCGCCGGCACTGCGACGCCGCATCGTCGCGCTGACCCGCGAGAACGACACCCTGCGCGCGCAGCTGGCCGCGCTGCGCAAGCAGCTGGAAGCGGTGTAACGGTCGCATCACATCGCTGTAGAGCCGAGCCCATGCTCGGCTGCCTTGCGCGCGGCAAACAGCAGCCGAGCATGGGCTCGGCTACAGGCAGGCGTCACCGGGGTGCGGTTAGACTTCCGACATGACGCCTGCCAACGATCCACGCCGCGCCCGGCTGCGGCGCCTGAAGGCCCTCGCACTGGGCCTGCTGCTGTTGATGCTGGCCGGTTTCGCGGTCAGCCACTGGCAGGGCGAGCGCGGCATCTGGGCGTGGGTTTCAGCCTTCTGCGAAGCCGCTGCGGTAGGTGCGCTGGCCGACTGGTTCGCGGTCGTTGCCCTCTTCCGGCGACCGATGGGCCTGCCCATTCCGCACACGGCGATCATCCCGCGTAGCAAGCAACGCATCGGCGACAGCCTCGCCCTGTTCGTCCGTGACCAGTTCCTGGAACCGCAGGTGCTGCTGGCCAAGCTCCAGGTATTTGACCCTGCCAGCCGTCTCGGCAGTTGGCTGGCTGATCCGGCACGTTCGCGGATGCTGGCCGACATGGCCCGCGGCTGGGCGCTGCAGGCGCTGGATTTCTTCGACGAGACCGCCGTGCGCCGGCAGCTGCACGGCTTCGTGGTGCAGCAGCTGCGCCAGTGGAATGCCGCCGCCACCGTCGGTGAACTGCTGGCGCTGCTGACTGCCGACGGGCGCCACCAGCGCGTACTGGACGAAGGGCTGCAGCGGCTTGGGCGCTGGCTGGAACAACCGGAAGTGAAGGAGCGCGCCTCGCAGCTGATCGTGCGGTACATCCAGCGCGAGTGGCCGACGTTGTCGAGCACGGTGAACTGGGTCAAGCCGATCGACGAGATCGGCGACAGCCTCGCCGAGCGCCTGGCGCACGCAGTGTTGGAAGAACTGCAGCAAGTGCTGGCCGAGCCGCAGCATCCGCTGCGCCGGGACTACGAGACCTGGCTGCAGAACCATGTGCAGCGCCTGCGCGAGGACCCGGCGCTGGCCGCGCGTATCGAACAACTCAAGCAGGAAATGATCGACCATCCCGCCCTCCAGGACTACGTGCAGGGGCTGTGGGCGCGCATCCACGCCAGCCTGCGTGCGGACCTGCAGCGCGGGGACTCGGCCCTGGTCGGCCACCTGCAGCGCAGCCTGGCCTCGCTGGGCACCAGCCTGCAGGCCGATCCTGGCCTGCGCGACGCTCTCAACCAGCACCTGCTGGAAGGCGCGCAGCGCCTGACCGGTCGCCTCCGCGAAGGCGTGACCACGCATATCGCGCAGACCGTGAAGGGGTGGGACGAACGCCATCTGGTCGAGCAGCTGGAACTGAGCGTAGGCCGCGACCTGCAGTTCATCCGCTTCAACGGCACGCTGGTGGGCGGGCTTATCGGCCTGCTGCTGCATGCGGCGGCGGTGCTGCTCAGGTTCTAGGACGCAGCTTCGGAACCAAGGGGTTCCCTCTTCCGGCATCGTCACGCTTGATTCATGAAATGCGAATGCCTATCATTTACTTGTCGGTTGTGCGCTCCGCCAAGCGAGTGCGGAAAGCGTGCCCGTCGCCCGTGTACATCCCGGATCGCTGGCCGCCTGCAGCGGCAGTGTTTCGTCGACCGAACACGCTGGGCGGCATGCGCAAGCGCGCAAGGGGCCGCGGGCGCATTCCCCCTTCAACCAGCAGGATCACCGTGGAACGCTCGCCCGTAACCGCCCGCCCCCGCCCGCTCTTTTCCAACCCGCGCTGGGGCGTGCTGTCACGCTCGCTGGCCGCGATTCTCGGCGGTTATGCGCTGGCTTCGGTGACCAGCGTGTTCTGCGCGGTGGCCCTGCCCGGCGCGCGTGGCCAGACCGTGCTGACCGGCATGCTGCTGGGCATCCTCGTCGCCGCCTGTGCAGCGCTGTGGGCATTCGCCACGCGCAGCGCGCTGCGCGCCTGGGCCGGTATTCTCGTGCCCGCGTTGCTGATGGCAGCCGTCGCCCGCCTGCTGGGGGCCTGGGCATGAAGAACGGATTCCGCCAGTCGATGGCCTGGCTGCACACCTGGACCGGCCTGCTGGTGGGCTGGTTGCTGCTGCTGATCTTCATGGCCGGCACCGCCAGCTACTACCGCGAGGAAATCAGCCGCTGGATGCGCCCGGAGCTGCCTTCCAGCAACGTCAGCATCGACGTGGCCGCGCAGCGCGCGGTGGACTACCTGCAGTCCAACGCATCGCAGGCACAGGCCTGGTTCGTCACCCTGCCGCAGCCACGCAATCCGGCCATGCAGCTGTTCTGGCGGCTGCCCCCGGAACTGGCTGATCCTGCCCGTGGCCGCCGTGGTGCGTTCGGCGATGCCACCCTGGACCCGGGCACCGGCCAGGCGCTCAAGGCCCGCGAGACCCGTGGCGGCGACTTCTTCTACCGGCTGCACTTCGACCTGCATTACATCCCGGTGTACTGGGCGCGCTATCTGGTCGGCTTCTGTGCGATGTTCATGCTGGTGGCGATCATCACCGGCGTCATCACCCACAAGAAGATATTCAAGGACTTCTTCACCTTCCGCAGGGACAAGGGCCTGCGCTCATGGCTTGATTTCCACAACGTCAGCGCGGTGATGGCCCTGCCCTACCACGCGATGATCACCTACACCGGCCTCGTCACCCTGATGATCATGTACCTGCCGTGGGGAGTGAAAGTCGCCTACCCGCAGGACGAGGACAAGTTCGTCGGCGAGGCCTTCGGCGGCATGCCGGAAGTCACCGCCCCGGCTGAAGGCCGCGCCGCGCCGCTGCCGGTCGCGCAGTTGCTGGACAGCGCGCGCGCGCATTGGCACGGCGTGGAAGTGGCCGGCTTCACCGTGTCCAATCCGGGTGCGGCCAATGCGGTGATCGACATCCGCCAGCGCGACGGCAAGCGCTTGTCCACCAACACGCCCGTCGTGCGCTACGACATGGCCACTGGCAGGCTGCTGGAAGAGACACCCGCTTCCGGCGCAGCCACCGCGACCCGCGGCGTGCTGTACGGCCTGCACTTGGCGCGCTTCGCCGATTGGGGCCTGCGCGCCCTGTTCTTCCTGTCCGGCCTGGTCGGCTGCCTGATGGTCGCCAGCGGCGTGGTGCTGTGGGCGGTCAAGGAGCGGCCCAAGCATGCCAAGAGCGGCCGCACCGGTTTCGGCCTGCGCCTGGTCGATGCGTTGAACATCGGCACCGTAGCCGGCCTGCCGATTGCCTTCGCTGCCTACTTCTGGGGCAACCGCCTGCTGCCGCTGGACATCGCCGAGCGCCCCAGCGCCGAGGCGAACGCATTCTTCTGCGCCTGGGGCGCGGCACTGCTCGCCGCCTTCCTCTGGCCCAAGCGGATGATGTGGGCATGGCAGCTGTACCTGGGTGCGGCCGCTTTCGCGCTGGTGCCGGTGATCAATGCGCTGACCACGCATGCGCACCTGGGCGTCACCCTGCGCAGCGGTGACTGGGTGCTGGCCGGTTTCGACCTGTCGATGATCGCGTTCGGTGCGATGCTGGCGCTGTGCGGCTGGCGCATGCAGCGCTGGACGCCACCGCTGTCTGCGGCCGAGAAGAAGAAGCGCGCGGCCGCCGCCGCGCCCAGGACCCCGGTGGACGTCGCGCAAGCAGCCGAAGCGGAGGCCAGCGCATGATGCTGCTGGCGCTGGCCCTGTCCTTTTCTGCGTTCACCGCGCTGTCGCTTGCGATGGAAAAGCACCAGCACAACCTGCACGGCAGGGCCGCAGCCACGCCCGCACGGCGCACCCAGTGGCGCGTGCTGGGCTGGGCCCTGCTGACGGTGGCGTTCGCGCTGTGCGTGATCGACCACGGCTGGGCGATGGGCCCGGTGCTGTGGCTGGGCACGATGACACTGGGCGGTCTGGCACTGTCATTCGGGCTGTACCCGTACCGCCCGAACTGGATCGCACCACTGGCGATCGCGCTGCCGGTGCTGGGCCTGGTGATGGCGGTGCTGTAACCGCCGTCCACGCAGGGTACGGATGTGCTGATAGTCGTCGGGGTCGGATCCCTTGCGCGCGGCGCAGGGGATCCGGCCCCGGGCGTCGCGTTACCCCAACCGCTTCAGTTCCCACGCGCGATGGATGCGCGGATTGCGCTCGAAGTCCGGACCGATGGTGCGCGCGGTGATTTCGCGGCACTGGGCGAATTCGGCGATCGCATTCTCTTCCAGCTTGAAGCGCCGGAAGTTGTTGGAGAAGTACAGCACGCCGCCCGGCGCCAATCGTGCCACTGCCGCGCGCAGCAGCTTCAGCTGCTCGCGCTGTACGTCGAAGTCATCGGCACGTGCGGAGTTGGAGAAGGTCGGCGGGTCGCAGAAGATGACGTCGTACTGGCCACGGTCGCCCTCCAGCCAGGCCATCGCATCGGCCTGCACCAGCAGGTGCTGGTTGCCGCCCTGCCCGTTCAGCGCCAGGTTGTCGTAGCACCACTGCAGGTAGGTGGCCGACAGGTCGACGCTGGTGGTGCTGGCCGCACCGGCGACGGCGGCCTGCACGCTGGCCACGCCGGTATAGCAGAACAGGTTGAGGAAACGCTTGCCACGCACCTGTTCGGCCATCGTCCGGCGCAGCGGGCGGTGGTCGAGGAACAGGCCGGTATCCAGGTAATCGAACAGGTTCACCTGCAGCAGCGCGTGGTTCTCGCGCACCACGATGAATTCGTCACGCTGCTCGAAGCGGCCGTACTTGCTGCCGCCCTTGCCGCGCTCGCGCGACTTCATCGAGACCTGCTCCGGTGGCACGTCGAACACGTCGCGCGCAGCGGCCAGCAGCTCGTTGCGGCGCCGGCGCACATCGCTCTCCGGAATCGCCGCCGGTGCCGCGTATTCCTGCACGTGCAGGAAGGTGCGGCGCTTGCCACCGTCTTCCTCGTAGACATCAATGGCCGCCGCGTACTCCGGCAGATCGGCATCATAGGCGCGGAAGCAGGTAACGTCCTCGCGGGCGCGCCAGCTCTTGAACTTCTTCAGGTTCTTGCGCAGGCGGTTGGCCACCATCTGCGCCCCTTCGCTCAGCTCACGCGGCTGCGCCGGGTCACGGCCGGGCACGGCAATCGGATCGCAGACGATCAGCACGCATTCCAGCGCACCGTTGAACATCTGGTACTTCTTGCTGGCGCGCAGGCCGGTAGCAAAGGCCAGTTCATCATTGCCGCACAGCAGGCTGGCGCGCCACTGCGGCACCGCCTTCTGCAGGGCGTTGCCCAATGCGCGGTACAGCGCTGGATCAGCGGCCAGGCGCTCGTCGTACGGCGGGTTGCAGACTACCGCACCGATCTCTTGCTCCGGGGCGGCCAGGTCGGCCACATCGGCCCGGGTGAAGCGGATCGCGTGGGCGACGCCGGCAACCTCTGCATTCTCCCGCGCGGACTGGATGGCGGTCGGATCGATGTCGCTACCATGGATGACCGGCTTCAACGCAGCCAGGCCGGCGGCTTCGCGCTCACGCGCTTCGATCAGGATCGCCTTCCAGGCCGCCTTGTCGAAGCCCAGCCAGCGGCTCGGCGGCAGGCTGCCATGGCGCATCAGGCCAGGCGCGACGTCGGCGGCCATCAGCGCACCTTCGATCAGCAGCGTGCCGCTGCCGCACATCGGGTCCAGCAAGCCACCACCGGCGGCATGCAGGCGCGGCCACTGCGCGCGCAGCAGCAGCGCGGCGGCCAGGTTTTCCTTCAGCGGTGCCTCGTGGGCCGCGCCGCGCCAGCCACGCCGGTGCAGCGGGCCGCCCCCGAGATCGATCGACAGCGAGGCACGGCCCTTGCGCAGCGACAGGTTGACGCGCACGTCGGGCAGATCGGTGTTGACCGACGGGCGCTCCAGGCCTTCATCACGCATCCGATCGACGATGGCGTCCTTGATCCGCTGCGCGGCAAAGCGCGCATGGGTGATCTTGTCACCGGAGACGTGCGCGTCCACCGCCAGGGTCATCTCCGGCTTGATGTGCTCGTGCCACGGCAGCGCACGCACGCCGTCATACAGGGCCTGCTCGTCCGGGCAGTCGAATTCGTCGATCGGCCACAGCACGCGGCTGGCCAGGCGCGACCACATCACGATCCGCAGCGCCTGCTCCAGTTCGCCATCGGCGTTGACGCCGGCAATGGTGGCGGTGGCCTTGCCAAGGCCCAGGGCCGACAGTTCATCGGCAAGCAGGTATTCCAGGCCCTTGGCGCAGGAGACGAAGAATTTCACGGGATCGGTTCGCAGGTGGTCGGGCGCGGCAGGGAAGCCGGGCCAGTCGGGAAGGAGGGGCGCCGGTACGACCGGCAGGCCCGCGCCGGGAACGGCGGGGCTACCATTGTAGTCAATGCGGGCAGGCGCGCTGTGCGCCGGGCCATCACAGCTGCCGCAACAGGCACTCGAAGGCCAGGGCTGCGGCCTCCACGTGCCGCTCAAGGCGGTGCCCGTCGTCGACCAGCAGCAGTTGCGCCGACCGCGCCTGCGCCCAGGCGATCACCCCCGCCGCCGGAACCAGGTCGTCATGCCAGGCCTGAACCACGCTGATCGGCACGGCCGCGGCATCCAGCGCCGGCATCGGCCCCATGGTGGTCGGCGGCACCATCAGGAACAGGCCGGCCACCGGCACCTGCAACGAGGCGATGGCGGAGATGTACGCGCCGAGGCTGGAACCGGCCAGCACCACCGGGCCACGCTGGGCAGCAGCGGCGGCACGCTCGACCAGGCGCGCCAGGCGCGTGGGTACGTCACCGACCCGGCTGACTTCGCTCATTGCGTCCAGGTCGGTGTAATCGGGGCGCTCGTGGGTCCAGCCCAGGCGCTGCGCCACGTCGGCGAGCGCGGTGACCTTGGTCGCCTCTGGGCCGCTCTCGAAGCCGTGGGAGAGGATGCAGTGGCCGCGGCTCATGCGAGCGCTCCGTGGGCACGGATCGAAAAAGAAGGCAGGTTCATGCGCCAATGCTAGCATCGCCGCATGCCCAACCCGCTCCTGCCTGGCCTGCTGCTGCAGCCCCTGCCCTACGAAGACCGCCTGCCGCAGCGCGATCCGGCCACGCTGGAGATGGTGGTGATCCACTGCACCGAGCTGCCCGACCTGGCAACCGCCCGCGAGTACGGCGAGCGCGTGCTGTATGAAAGCGGCGCCGGCAACAGCGGCCACTTCTACATCGACCGCGACGGCAGCGTGGTGCAGTACGTGGCACCGGAACGCGTGGCCCACCACGTGCGAGGCATGAACGCGCATACGCTGGGCATCGAGCTGGTCAACACCGGGCGCTATCCGGACTGGTTCGACAGCCGCCACCAGGCGATGGACGAGCCGTACACCGAAGCACAGCTGCAGGCGCTGGAACGGCTGCTGCTGGCGCTGGTGGCGCGCTACCCGTCGCTGCGGCGGATTGCCGGGCACGACCAGCTGGACCTGGAGCAGGTAGCGGCCAGCGACGATCCGGCGCTGAGGGTGGCGCGCAAACGCGACCCGGGCCCGTTGTTCCCTTGGGCGCGGGTGCTGGCGAAGGTGCCACTGCAGCCGGTTGGGTAAGCGGCAGGGCTGCGCCCTGCACCCGCAGAGGCAACGGCAACGGCAACGGCAACGTCAAACGCTGGCATTCCGTGGGATGGCGGGGTGGGTCCGGTTGCGGGGGACGCCGTAAACCCCGCTCCGCGGTCCGGCCCAGCCGCTGGCGGCTGTGCGTTCGGGCGCTTGCGAAGCAGTGCTTCGCAAGCAAAGCGCCCTCACCCATGGGGGCTTGGCCGCGGCATCCATGCCGCGGACACCCGCAACCGGACCCACCCCGCCTTCGACAGATTTCTGCCGCTGTTGGTGGGTGCCGACCGTTGGTCGGCACGGAGTAGAATCGATCGGAATCTGCTTTTGTAGAGTCGAGCCATGCTCGACTGCTTTTTGCCAGGACCGCTCAGGCGCCGGTCGCCACCGGGCGGCTGCTGTCGCTCACCCAACCGCTCCACGAATCGGCATAGATGCGCGCGCCAGAGAGGCCGGCCGCTTCCATGGCCAGCAGCAGGTGGCAGGCGGTCACCCCGGAGCCGCACATCAGCACCACCTGCTGCGGGTCGCGATTGCCGATCACGCCCTGCAGTTCGGCGCGCAGTTCCTGTGCATCGCGCAGGCGGCCGTCGAGCACGTTCAGCGCGAACGGACGGTTGACCGCGCCCGGTACATGGCCGGCGACCGGATCCAGTGGCTCCACTTCCCCACGGAAGCGTTCGCCCGCGCGGGCATCGACCAGCCAGCCCGGCGCGTGCTTCAGACGTGTGGTGATTTCATCGGCATTGGCGATCTGGGTGGAGTCGAAACGGCCCGGGTAGGCCGGCAGCGCCGCGACGTTGCTCTGGCCGGTCGCCAGCGCGTGGCCGGCGGCCTGCCAGGCGGCAATGCCGCCATCGAGCACCGCCACTTTGCGGTGCCCGATCAGGCGCAGCAGCCACCACAGGCGTGCGGCGGCCATGCTGCCGTCGCTGCCGTCGTAGACCACCACCTGGGTGTCGGGCCCGATACCCCATTGGCCCAGCTTCCCGGCGAAGGCATCGCTGTCCGGCAGCGGATGGCGGCCGTGGCCAACACGTCCCAGGTCGGACAGGTCGCGATTGAGATCGGCGTATACCGCGCCCGGAACATGCCCTGCCAGATACTGGCTGCTTCCTGCCTGCGGATCGGCGAGCGAAGCACGGGCATCGACCACGCGCACGGCGGTGCTGGCGGTGGCGCGCGCATCGACCACGCGCACGCCTCCGCCCAATGCAGTGGCCAGGGTGGCGACATCGACCAGGGTGGTCCACGGCGGATCGATCGGCTTCATTGCACTTGCTCCAGGCGACGACGCAGGTTGTAGAGGATGGCCGCGGTCGCACCCCAGATGCGCTGGCCCGGCCAGCCATATTCAAGAACGTGGCGGACGCGGCCACGATGATTGATTTCGACCTGGCGCAGGCTGTCGGGGGCCATCAGGTAATCCAACGGCACCTCGAACACTTCGGCCACTTCACTGGGCTGCGGCACCGCCACGAAATCCGGATCGACCACCGCGACCACGGGTGTCACCCGGTAGCCGGTGATCGTCACGAAGGGGTCAAGATACCCCAGTGCCTGCACCTGGCCCGGCGCCAATGCGATCTCTTCCTGGCTCTCGCGCAGTGCGGCCGCCAGCGCGTCGCGGTCATCGGGTTCGGTGCGGCCCCCGGGGAACCCGACCTGGCCACCATGGGTGCGCAGTGTTTCGGTGCGACGGGTGAGGATCACCTGCGCGCCGTTGGCGCGCGGCACGATGCCGGCCAGCACCGCCGCTTCCACGGGCGGACCGGGGGGCAGCAGGTCGATCAGCTCGCTGCGGTTCCAGCCGTCGCCGGCAGGCGGTTCGGCCAACGGGTGCAACGCGCGCATCAAGCGCTCGTGGTCGGCCAGCGATCCGCGCAGTGACTGCTGCAATTGCTCGCGCAGCGGCTGCACGCGACGCAGGATACGGCTGCGTTCCGCGTTGCTCATCGATGACCACCGCGCGATCTCATCGATATGCCGCCCGCAGCCGGTGCATTGCCGGTCCGGACCCAGCGTGCACACTCCGATGCAGGGACTTGCGACAACACGCGCCGTTTCTTCCATTGTTTGCACCCGGCAACAGTAGCGCGATCGGGCTGAATTTGCGCGGGATCATGCAGCGCGCAGCACCCTGCGCAAACAAGAACGCGCCGGTGGGATCACCGGCGCGTTTCGTTTACTGCTTGGATTTACTTGACGCTGACCAGCTTGATCTCGAACTGCACGGCCACGTTCGGCGGGAACGGGGTGCGCGGGTCGGCACCGTAGGCCTGGTCCGGCGGCAGGGTGACTTCCCACTTCGAACCAGCCGGCATCTGCAGCAGGGTCTCGCGCATGGCCTTCATTTCGACTTCGCTGACCTTGATCGACGGGATCTGCTGGGCCGGGCGGGCCTCGGTCGGGCGCTGGCCGTACGGGAACGGACCGGCCACTTCCAGCTGCACGGTGCTGGCCTGGGTCGGCTTGGCGCCCTTGCCGGCTTCGATCACGCGGTACTGGACGCCGCTCGGCAGGGACTGCACGCCGGCCTTGGCCCGGTTCGCCGCAATGAACTGGTCGCTCTTGGTCTTGTTTTCGGCAGCGGCCTTTTCGTACTCGGCCTTGGCAGCCTGGGCACGGCCCTGCTCGCGCTTCTGGAAAGCTTCAACGGCCGGCTTCAGCTGCTCGGCGGTGATCGCCGGCTGCTTCTTGGCGTAGGCATCCTGCAGGCCCTTCACCACCGAGTTGATGTCCAGCTGCTCACCACGACCGGTCAGCTCCGCCAGGTTGTTGCCGTAGTCGTAACCGAAGTAGTAGCTCAGCTTGCCCTTTTCGGACGAAACGTCCTGGGCGAAGGCATTGCCCGTCAGGGCCAGGGCCGCGACGGCGACCGCGATAGAACGCAACTTCATCAAACAGTTCTCCAGGGGTGGTAACTCAGGGACGTTCTGCGCCGCCCTGAGGCGACGGGTTAGGATAACGGCCACAACGTGTAACCGCTACTCACCGCGCAGGCTATGACCCGTCTGCGTTCCGAGAGTTCAAAATCACTTATTTTTAACGTTTCAGGAGTTTCCCCGTGGCCGATGCCCTGATCGCTGTTGCCGACGACGGCGCCATCCGCACCGTGACCGTGCAGCGCCCGGACAAGCTCAACGCCCTCAATGCTGCGACCCTGCAGGCCCTGGCCGGGGCGTTCAAGGACGCTGCCGACGATCCGGCCGTGCGCGTGCTGATACTGACCGGCGCCGGGGCCAAGGCGTTCGTCGCCGGCGCCGACATCGCGGAGATGAACACCCTCAGCGCGGTTCAGGGACGTGATTTCTCGCTGCTCGGCCAGGCGCTGATGCGCCAGATCGAACGCATGCCCAAGCCGGTGATCGCCCGCATCAACGGTTTCGCGCTGGGCGGTGGCCTTGAACTGGCGATGGCCTGCCACCTTCGCATCGCGGCTGATAGCGCCAGGCTCGGCCAACCGGAAATCAACCTCGGCCTGATCCCCGGCTTCGGTGGCAGCCAGCGCCTGCTGCGCCTGTGCGGGCGTGCCGCCACCCTGGAACTGTGCCTGCTGGGCGCGCCGGTCGACGCGGCGCGTGCGCTGGCGCTTGGCATCGTCAACGAGGTGGTCCCCGCCGCCGGGCTGGATGATCGTGTCCAGGAGGTCGCCCGCCAGCTCGCGCGCTCGGCGCCGCTGGCCCTGCGCGGCCTGCTCGACGCCGTGCATGTGGGCGGCGAATGCAGCCTGGACGCGGGCCTGGAGTACGAAAGCGCGCAGTTCGGGCTGCTGTTCGCCACCGAAGACATGCGCGAAGGCACCAGCGCCTTCCTGCAGCGTCGCCCACCCGCTTTCCAGAACCGCTGACGGCATGGCTTCCCGACCCGATCCCGCCCAGTTGTTTGCCCAGGTCCAGGCGGACGATATCGATGGCGCGCTGCAGGCCGGGCTGATGGACTACGTCGCCCAGCCTGGTGATGACCGGCTGCTGCCCGGGCACCCGGATCTTCCGCATCGCCTCGGCCAGGCCCAGCAACAGCTGCGTCGTGCCTGGGCCGCGCGCGAACGCTACCGCGCCCGTGCGGTACGCCTGGCGCGCCGGGAGGCGGAGCGCGATGCGCGCCGCACGCCGCGCCCGGCACCGGACGTGAAGCCTGCCCTGCCCGCCGCAGCTGCTGCCATCCTCGCCCGGGCCAAGGCCCGCGCCGCCAGCAAGGAACCGTAATGCCCCCTGCGAAGAAGACCCCGCGTGCACCGGTTCGGCGCGGCGGCACGATGCCGCGCGCCGACGTGGTGGAAATGTTCACCCGCCTGCGTGAACTCAATCCGCATCCGAAAACGGAACTGGAATACAGCACGCCGTTCGAACTGCTGGTGGCCGTCGCACTTTCGGCACAGGCCACCGACGTCGGCGTCAACAAGGCCACGCGTCGCCTGTTCCCGGTCGCCAACACGCCGGCGAAGATCCTCGCGCTCGGCGAAGAAGGACTGAAGCGGTACATCTCCACCATCGGCTTGTTCAATGCCAAGGCAAGGAACGTGATCGCCACCTGCGCAATCCTGCTGGACAAGCATGGCGGCGAAGTGCCGCGCGACCGGGCAGCGCTGGAGGCGCTGCCCGGCGTCGGCCGCAAGACCGCCAACGTCGTGCTCAATACCGCGTTCGGCGAGCCGGTGATGGCGGTGGATACGCACATCTTCCGTGTTGCCAACCGTACCGGGCTGGCCCCGGGCAGCAACGTGCGCGAAGTGGAAGACAAGCTGGTGAAGGTGATTCCCGCCGAGTTCCTGCTTGACGCGCACCACTGGCTGATCCTGCACGGCCGTTATGTCTGCAAGGCACGCAAGCCGGATTGCCCCGGCTGCGTGATCGCCGACCTGTGCCGGTTCAAGGAAAAGACCGTGGCGGCGTGAGCCGCGCCGCGCCCGGAAGATCCGCCCCTGCCGGGCGTGGAGCTACTGCAACCGGGACGCAATGCAGGCGTCACACGTAACCGGTTTCATTGGAGCGCCCCAACGCCATGGGGCCTGCGGCGGCGCACGGCCGCGCGCGGGCTGTCACATTTACGCAATCTTCACCTTCTAGCCTGCGCGCATCTTCCCACCCGCCTGCAAGGCTCCTCTCCATGAAACTGCATCACCACCTTCTGACTGCCGCCGTGGTCGCTGCGCTGTACGTGCCGGCCGCCCACGCCGAAGTCGCCATCGATGTGATCGGCGGTTCGGAAATCACCTTCGAAGGCCTGGTCCAGGCCGATGGCAACTGGTTCGACAACGATGTGGCCGACCTCAACGGCGGTGACGCCGGCAACGGCAAGAACAGCGAGTTCGAGCTGCGCCGCGCCGAGCTGGTGCTCAAGGGCAAGGGCCCGGGCAACATGGAGTGGGTCGTCGGCTACGACGCCAAGGCCGACAAGTTCCTCGACACCAACGTCAAGTACAAGCTGCTGGGCAACGCCAGCCACTTCATCCAGGTCGGCCAGTTCAAGCAGCCCAACAGCCTGGAAGAACTGTCCAGCACCAAGAACAACGACTTCATCTCCAAGGCGGCGGTCACCAATACCTACGCCGTGGCCCGCCGCCTGGGTGGCGCCTACAGCTATGGGCAGGACAACTGGTCGGTCACCGCCAGCGCCTTCGGCCGCGAGCTGACCCGCAACCTGGCCCACGGCAGCGGCTACGGCGCGCGCGGCACCTGGGCGCCCATCAACGAGAAGGGCCAGGTGCTGCACTTCGGCCTGAGCTATGTCGACTATGACGCTGACGCCGATACCCTGCGCGTGCGTGCCCGCCCGAATGCGGACCTGGCCACCGTGCGCCTGGTCGACAGCGGCAACATGACCGACACCGATCGCGTCCGCACCATCGGCGCCGAGGCGATGTACTTCCAGGGCCCGTTCAAGGCCCAGGCCGAGTACTACACCAGCAAGGCCAAGCGCTACGACCACGACAACTACACCAGCGACGGCTACTACGTCAGCGGCGTGTGGAACGTGACCGGCGAGAGCTGGAGCTACAAGGGCGGCACCCCGGGTACCGGCCTGCCGAACAACCCGGCCGGCGGCCAGTGGCAGCTGGGCGTGCGCTACGACCACATGGACCTGAACGACGGCAACCTCGCCGCCAACCCGGTCGCCGGACGTCCGCCGATCGTCGACGGCGTGCTCGGCGGCAAGATGGACATCTGGACCGTCGGCGCCAACTGGTACTGGCGCTCCAATTTCAAGCTGATGCTGAACTACGTGATGGTCGACAGCAAGAAGTACAGTTCCAGCGCCCGCGGCTTCGTCAATGACGATCCGAACATCCTGGAAGCCCGCGCGCAGTTCTTCTGGTAAGCCATCGCGCCGCTGCGTCGCACTCTCCAGGGGCATGGCGGATCGCCATGCCCCTGCCACGCAGGTCGCACTCGCCTTTCCCAGGCCTCGTCCATGTCACATCGCCGTCATATGACAGACCTTCCGATGTCACGTGATCGTTATGCAATGTGCACCGAAACGTCGGGCCACCGCCCCTCGACCACTCCAGGAGTTCCTCCCGTGATCCACGCCTTCAAGTCACGCGCCGCTGTCGCCATCCTGGCAGCGTCGTCCGTGTTCGCCGCCAATGCCGCCGACATCACCGGCGCGGGCGCATCGTTCATCTACCCCGTGATGTCCAAGTGGTCGGCCGATTACAGCGCCGCCACCGGCAAGAAGGTCAACTACCAGTCGATCGGCTCCGGCGGCGGCATCGCCCAGATCAAGGCCAAGACGGTTGATTTCGGCTCCTCCGATGCGCCGCTGAAGCCGGAAGACCTGGCTGCTTCGGGCCTGGCCCAGTTCCCGTCGGTGATCGGCGGCGTGGTGCCGGTGGTCAACGTCGCCGGAATCGCGCCGGGTGCCCTGAAACTGGACGGTCCGGTGCTGGCCAACATCTTCCTGGGCAAGATCAAGACCTGGAACGACCCGGCCATCGCCGCACTGAACCCCGGCCTGGCCCTGCCGAACGCCAAGGTCACCGTCGTGCACCGTTCGGATGGCTCGGGCACCACGTTCAACTTCGTCAACTACCTGTCCAAGGTCAGCCCGGAGTGGAAGAACTCGGTCGGCGAAGGCACGTCCGTGCAGTGGCCGGCCGGCATCGGCGGCAAGGGCAACGAAGGCGTCGCCGCCTACGTCAAGCAGATCAAGGGCGGCATCGGCTACGTCGAACTGTCCTACGCGCTGCAGAACAGGCTGTCGTACACCGCGATGAAGAACGCCGCCGGCCGCTTCGTACAGCCGAGCGATACCTCGTTCGCCGCCGCCGCCGCCAGCGCCGACTGGGCCAATGCCCGCGACTTCTACCTGGTGATGACCAACGCCCCGGGTGCCGAGTCCTGGCCGATCACCGCCACCAACTTCATCCTGGTGCAGAAGACGCCGAAGAGCGCTGCCAACGGCAAGGCCACCCAGGAGTTCTTCCGTTGGGTCTACAGCAACGGCGACGCACAGGCCCGCCAGCTGGATTACGTGCCGCTGCCCGACAGCCTGGTCCGCCAGATCGAGACCTACTGGACGCAGAACCTGAAGTAAGCACTTTCCCCCGCAGGAGCGGGGCCGGCGGGTCCTCTCTCCCCCGCCGGCCCCAACCGGGCGCGAGATCCTCGAGATCTCGCGCTCTTCTTGTTTTCGGGGATGCACCTGCCTCTGTAGAGCCGAGCCACGCTCGGCTGCGCTCTGGAGCGCACGGACCAACGATCCGCAGCTACCGAGGGCAGGGAACAGCCGAGCGAGGGCTCGGCTCCACCTTGCACCGGCCGTCATATCGGTGCGCAGATCCGGGGTTTCCGGGCCCCGGCCGGATCGGCGCCGACCCTGTGAAACCCTTGTCAGAACGTGATCCAGGACACCTCTGTCATGGACGTCATACGGTTGTAACAAAAACATCATTTCATAGCCGCATCCGCCGACGACGTCGGCTCTTCCCCGCTATGGAGTGACCATGAAACTGCACTCGGCCGGCCTTGCCGCCCTTTCCCTGGCCATCGCCCTGGGCCTGTCCGCCTGCGGTGGCGACAAGCAGGCTGCGCAGCCGGCCGCCGACGGTACCACCGCCCCGGCTGCTGCCGGCGCCAAGGTGACCGCCGAAGTGTCCGGCGCGGGCGCATCCTTCATTTTCCCGCTGGTTTCCAAGTGGTCGGCTGATTACAACGCCGCCACCGGCGCCAAGATCAACTACCAGTCGATCGGTTCGGGCGGTGGCATCGCGCAGATCAAGGCCGGCACTGTCGATTTCGGTTCCTCCGACAAGCCGCTGGCCAGCGAAGAGCTGGCCCAGGCTGGCCTGGCCCAGTTCCCGTCCGCCATCGGCGGCGTGGTGCCGGTGGTCAACATCGAAGGCCTGGAAGCCGGCAAGCTGCGCCTGAGCGGCGCCCTGCTCGCCGACATCTTCCTGGGCAAGGTCAAGACCTGGAATGACCCCGCCATCGCTGCCGCCAACCCGGGCGTGACGCTGCCTGACGGCAAGATCACCCTGGTCCACCGCTCGGATGGTTCTGGCACCACCTTCAACTTCTCCAATTACCTGTCCAAGGTCAGCCCGGAATGGAAGACCAAGGTCGGCGAAGGCACCTCGGTGCAGTGGCCGGACGGTGTCGGTGGCAAGGGCAATGAAGGCGTCGCCTCGTACGTGAAGCAGATCAAGGGCTCGATCGGCTACGTCGAGCTGGCC
This sequence comes from Stenotrophomonas maltophilia, assembly GCF_001676385.1. GTDB lineage: Bacteria > Pseudomonadota > Gammaproteobacteria > Xanthomonadales > Xanthomonadaceae > Stenotrophomonas > Stenotrophomonas maltophilia_J. The sequence continues at coordinate 41,633 of NZ_LYVJ01000002.1, forward strand.
TACGCGCTGCAGAACGGCATGCCGTACACCGCCATGCAGAATGCGGCCGGCAACTGGGTCGAACCGAACGCGGAGACCTTCGCTGCGGCAGCCGCCAGCGCCGACTGGGCCAACGCCAAGGACTTCAACCTGGTCATCACCAATGCGCCGGGCGAACAGGCGTGGCCGATCACCGCCACCAACTTCATGCTGATGCAGAAGCAGCCGAAGGACGCCAAGCGCAACCAGGACACCCTGGCCTTCTTCAAGTGGGCCTTCGAGAACGGCCAGGCCCAGGCCAACGAACTGCACTACGTGCCGCTGCCGGCCGAGCTGGTCAAGCAGATCGAGGCCTACTGGGCGACCGACCTGAAGTGAGGGACACCACGGTGCCCGCCGCGTGCGGGCACCGTCGCTTCCACGCCGTAACGCCCCGCCCTTTCCTGGCCCTGCCGTCCCCATGAATGCCATCGCCCAGCCTGCAGCCGTCCCGTCCACGCGCGATGCGCGTGATGCCCGCAACGACAAACTGTTCCGATGGGTGCTGGTCGGCACCGTCATCTTCGTCCTGATCGCCCTGGCCTGCGCCGCGCTGTCGATGCTGTGGGGCGGCCGCCATGCCCTGCAGATGCAGGGCCTGAGCTTCTTCTTCTCCGCCGACTGGAATCCGGTCGAGAACAAATTCGGCGCCCTGGCGCCGATCTATGGCACCCTGGTCACCGCCGTCATCGCGATGGTCATCGCCGTGCCGGTCAGCTTTGGCATCGCCTTCTTCCTGACCGAGGTCGCGCCGCGCTGGCTGCGTGGCCCGGTCGGAACCGCCATCGAACTGCTGGCCGGCATCCCGTCGATCATCTACGGCATGTGGGGCCTGTTCGTGCTGGTGCCGGTGATGACCGAATACGTAACCCCGTTCCTCAACGAGACTCTGGGTGAATGGCCAGTGATCGGCCCGCTGTTCCAGGGCCCGCCACTGGGCATCGGCATGCTCACCGCCGGTTTCGTGCTGGCCATCATGGTCATCCCGTTCATCTCCTCGGTGATGCGCGAAGTATTCCTGACCGTGCCGACCCGCCTGAAGGAGTCGGCCTACGCGCTGGGCTCCACCAAGTGGGAAGTGAGCTGGGACATCGTCCTGCCCTATACCCGCTCTGCGGTGATCGGTGGCATCTTCCTCGGCCTCGGCCGCGCCCTGGGCGAGACGATGGCAGTAGCCTTCGTGATCGGCAACAGCGTGCGCCTGTCGCCGTCGCTGCTGGAACCGGGCACCACCATCGCCGCACTGATCGCCAACGATTTCGGCGAAGCAACCGAAACCTACCGTTCGGCCCTGCTCCTGCTCGGCTTCGTGCTGTTCATCGTCACCTTCGTGGTACTGGCGATTGCCCGCCTGATGCTGATGCGCCTGTCCCGCAAGGAGGGCAACTGATGTCCACTACTGCTGATTCGCTGTACCTGCGCCGCCGCATCGGCAACGTCGTTGCCATCGCCGCGTCCTGCGCCACTGCCCTGTTCGGCCTTTTCTTCCTCGGCTGGATCCTGTTCACCCTGGCGGCCAAGGGCCTGGCCGGCATCAACTGGAACCTGTTCACCCAGATGACGCCGCCGCCGATGCAGGAAGGCGGCCTGGCCAATGCCTTCTTCGGCAGCGCCGTGATGTGTGCGCTGGCCATCGGCATCGGCACCCCGCTGGGCGTGCTCGCCGGCACCTGGCTGGCCGAATACGGCAACGCCCGCAAGGCCGGTACCGTGGTCCGCTTCGTCAATGACATCCTGCTGTCGGCGCCGTCGATCGTGCTCGGCCTGTTCGTGTACACCCTGTACGTGATGCAGACCGGCGGCAACTTCTCGGCATTCGCCGGTGCGCTGTCGCTGGCTTTCATCGTGCTGCCGGTGGTGGTGCGTACCACCGACGAGATGCTGCGCCTGGTGCCCTCGCAGATGCGCGAGGCAGCACTGTCGCTGGGCATCCCGCAGTGGAAGGTGATCGTGCAGGTGCTGTACCGCAGTGCGTCGGCCGGCATCATCACCGGCATCCTGCTGGCCCTGGCCCGCATCTCGGGCGAAACCGCCCCGCTGCTGTTCACCGCCTTCGGCAACCAGTACTGGAACAACAACATCTTCCAGCCGATGGCCTCGGTGCCGGTGGTGATGAACCAGTTCGCCGGCAGCCCGTATGAATCCTGGCAGGTGCTGGCCTGGGCCGGCGCCCTGGTGCTGACCGTCTTCGTGCTGCTGGTCAGCCTTGCCGCCCGCGGCATCCTGCTGCGCAACCGTATCTCCCATGACTGACCTTTCCGTGGAAACCGCCATGAACGACCTCTCCAACGCCGTGCCGATGCAGCGCATCGCCGTGCCGGCCTCGCACGAGAACCTGCACACGCCGGCCCCGGTCAAGCTTGCCGCGCGTGGACTGGACTTCTACTACGACAAGTTCCACGCCCTGAAGGGCATCAACCTCGAGATTCCGGAAAAGCGCGTGACCGCGCTGATCGGTCCCTCCGGTTGCGGCAAGTCGACCCTGCTGCGCATCTTCAACCGCATCTACGCGCTGTACCCGAAGCTGGAAGCGCGCGGTGAGGTGCTGCTGGACGGCGAGAACATCCTGTCACCGAAGTACCCGATGAACCGCCTGCGCAGCAAGGTCGGCATGGTGTTCCAGAAGCCGGTGCCGTTCCCGATGACGATCTTCGAGAACGTCGCCTATGGCATCCGCCACCATGAGAAGTTGAGCAAGGCCGACATGGCCGACCGCGTCGAGCAGGCGCTGCGCCAGGGTGCGCTCTGGGACGAAGTGAAGGACAAGCTCAACCAGAGCGCGCTGGGCCTGTCCGGCGGACAGCAGCAGCGCCTGTGCATCGCGCGTGCCGTCGCACTGCGCCCGGACGTGCTGCTGCTGGACGAGCCGACCTCGGCGCTGGACCCGATCTCCACCAGCCGCATCGAGCAGCTGGTCGAAGAGCTGAAGAACGACTACACGATCGTGATCGTGACGCACAACATGCAGCAGGCCGCGCGCGTATCCGACTACACGGCCTTCATGTACCTGGGCGACCTGATCGAGCACGACCGCACCGAAGTGATCTTCTCGCAGCCCTCCAAGCAGCAGACCGAGGACTACATCACCGGCCGCTTCGGCTGAAACGTCAGTCGAGCATGGCTCGACTCCGCAGACAACGCCAGTCGAGCATGGCTCGGCTCTACAGAGTGGAACAACCATGAATCTTCCCAACGACCACATCGTCAAGAGCTACGACGAAGAGCAGCAGCGCCTGGTGGCCGAAATCGTGCGCATGGGCGAGATGGCCGTCGCCCAGCTCGAAGCCTCGATGGACGTGATCGAGAAGCGCGACGAGAACGCCGCCCACCGGATCATCGCCAACGACGAAGCGATCGACGCGCTGGAACAGCAGATCAGCCATGACGTGATGCGCCTGGCGCTGCGCGGCCCGATGGCGCGCGACCTGCGCGAGATCCTGGCGGGCCTGCGCATCCCGGCCGACATCGAGCGTATTGGCGACTATGCGGCCAACGTTGCCAAGCGTTCGATCGCGCTGGGCAAGGTACCGCCGCTGCCGCAGATCCAGGGCCTGCGTGCGCTGGGCCGGCTGGCCGCGCAGCAGGTCCGCCGTGCCATCGCCGCCTACCGCGACAACGATGCCGAGGCCGCCCTGGCCCTGCGCGAAGACGACGCGCGCCTGGATGCGCAGTACACCGCGCTGTTCCGCGAGCTGTTGACCTACATGATGGAAGATCCGCGCAACATCACGCCGTGTACTCATCTGCTGTTCATGGCCAAGAATCTGGAGCGCGTGGGTGACCATGCCACCAACATCGCCGAGAACGTGTGGTTCCTGGTGCATGGCGAGCAGCCCCTGCCGCCGCGTGAGAAGCGCGACGAGACGTCCAGCACCGGCCAGCCTTGATGCTGCATCGCAACAGCCGGGTCGGCCACAGAGGGCCGCTGTCTTGATGACAGCGGCCCTCTGTGTTTCCGGGGGGCTGGTCTTGCCCCGCACGCTACGCCTGGATGCCCGTCGGCGGCAAATCTCACGAAAATTTGAGTTCTTGGCGAGGATTCGTTGAGTAGGATCGCTACACCATCGACTCACCCCGGGCGCACCCGCCCACCACCCAGGAGCAAGACTGATGAGCAGTCCCAACAAGACCCTGTCCCTGCTGACCGCTACCGCCCTGGCCACCGGCCTGGGCATGGCCGCCAATGCCTCGGCCCTGAGCATGAGCGATCTGGCGCAGGGCTATCTGATTGCAGGCCAGGCGGCCGGCCAGGCCGCCGGCAAGACCGCCGAAGGCAAGTGCGGCGAAGGCAAGTGTGGTGCCGACAAGGGCACGGCCGGCGAGCACGCCACTGCCGGTGCCGCTGCGGGCAAGGCCGTCGAGGGCAAGTGTGGGGAAGGCAAGTGCGGCGCAGACAAGGGCAAGACCGCAACCGGCACTGCCGCCGGTGCCAGGACCGGCGACACGAAGTCGGCTGAAGGCAAGTGTGGCGAAGGCAAGTGCGGTGGCAAGCACTGACGCACGCGCCGGCGTCGTCCACCCGCGGTCGCCGCTCCCTGCGGCGGCCGCCGGGCTGGGCCTGCGCCGCGCATTGCTGCAGGATCTGCGTGACGCCGAAGGCGGCGACTTCGATTTCCTCGAATGCGCGCCGGAGAACTGGATCGGCGTCGGCGGTCCGGCCGGCGACGCGTTGGCCGAACTGGCACAGCGCCATCCGCTGAGCTGTCATGGCCTGTCGCTGTCACTGGGCGGGAGCGCACCGTTGGACACGCAGCTGCTCGAGAAGATCGGCCAGTTCCTGGAGCAGCACCGCGTACCGCTGTACAGCGAGCACCTGAGCTACTGCAGTGACGACGGCCACCTGTACGACCTGCTGCCAATTCCGTTCACCGACGAGGCGGTACGCCATACCGCCGCGCGCATCGCCCGCGTCCAGGACCTGCTCGGCCGCCGTATCGCGGTGGAGAATGTGTCCTACTACCTCGCACCGGAACCGGCGATGGACGAACTGGCCTTCACCAATGCGGTGCTTGCCGAAGCCGACTGCGACCTGTTGCTGGACGTCAACAACGTCTATGTCAACGCGTGCAACCACGGCTACGACGCCGACACCTTCATCGCCGGCCTGCCTGCACAGCGCATCGTCTGCCTGCACGTGGCCGGCCACCTGGATGAGGCTCCGGACCTGAAGATCGATACGCATGGCAGTGCGGTGATCGACCCGGTCTGGGCGCTGCTGGCGCGCACCTACGCGCGCATCGGCGCACGTCCCACCCTGCTCGAGCGCGATTTCAATTTCCCGCCCTACGTCGAACTGCTGGCGGAACTGGAGACCATCCGCCGGCTGCAGGCGACCCATGCCGGGGGCGCACATGGCTGATGCACCGGAAACACTGCGCGCGCAGCAGCAGGCATTCACCGCGCACCTGCGCGACCCGCAGGCGGTCGCCGCACCGCCCGGGCTGGAGCCACGGCGGGTGGCGATATACCAGCGGTTGCTGTTCAACAACCTGCTCGGCCTGCTGGGCAACGGCTTTCCGGTCTGCGTGCGCCTGCTGGGCGAACCGGCCTGGAGCGGACTGGTGCGCCGGTATTTCGCCACGCATCACTGCCAGACCCCGTTGTTCACCGAACTGGCCGCCGAATTCGTGGAGTGGCTGCAGGCGCAGCCCCAGCTGCCGCATCCGGCACTGGCCGAGCTGGCGCATTACGAGTGGGTTGAAACGGCGCTGTACCAGCTGCCCGCCGAACCGCTTCCACCGGCCGGTGACATCGATCCGCTGGAGGAACCGCTGCGGCGCTCGCCCGTGGCCTGGCCGCTGCTCTACCGGTGGCCGGTCCATCGCCTCGGTGCCGAAGATGCGCCCTCGCAACCGCCGCCCGAACCGACCGGCCTGCTGGTACGCCGCGAAGCCGACGGCCAGGTGCGGTTCGCCACGCTCAGCCCGCTGGCCGTCCATCTGCTGTCCAGCATCGGTGAACAGCCCGGCCTGCCTGGCCGCGCCTACCTGCAGCAGCTCGCCATCACCCATGGCCTGGACGAAGAAACCCTGGCGGGGCCGGGCTCGGCGCTGCTGCTGCAGTTCCTGCGGGCCGGTGTGGTCGGCCCGATCGCCCCCCCGCCCTGACCCCTTCCACGGAGAGAGCCCGATGAAACTTCCGACCCTGGCCAGCGCGCGTGGCCAGCTGGACCGCCTTGGCCCCTGGCTTGCCCCGCTCGGCCTGCGCCTGTTGCTGGCGTGGGAGTATTTCGAGTCCGGCCGCGAGAAACTGCTGGGCCAGAACTGGTTTTCCGACCTGCAGGACGCGTTTCCGTTCCCGTTCGACCAATTGCCGGCCACGCTGAACTGGCAGCTGGCGACCTGGTTCGAACTGGTGGGCGCAGCCTGCCTGCTGTTGGGCTTGGGCACCCGGTTCGCGGCAGCCAGCCTGCTGGCGCTGACGGTGGTGGCCACCTATGCGGTGCACTGGCCGGCGGAATGGAATTCGCTGGGTGAACTGGCGATGGGTTACGCGATCAGCGACCAGGGCTTCGGCAATTTCAAGCTGCCCGTGCTGTTCATGGCCATGTTGCTGCCCCTGCTGTTCACCGGTGGCGGAAAGCTGAGCCTGGATGCTTGGCTGGCGCGCTGGTATCCCTCGGCCACGGTGGCACGGCCCGCGGCCAGGTAGGTCGGTACGCCGTGTGCCAACCCAGGTTGGCACCTACCGGCGTCCCGGGCATCTGCTACTCCGAAGGTGTCGGCCTGGCTCGACACACGCCCACGCAGGGCCCCGTACATCATGGGCCCGCCGGGCGCTCAGGGCCGCTCTGCTAGAATTCACTCATGACAGCTCCCCCCCCCGCACCTGCCGCCGCCCTTGATTCCGCAATACCGCAGGCGCAACGTGCGATGTCACAGCGCTTCCGCGGCTTCCTGCCGGTGGTGGTGGACGTGGAAACCGGTGGCTTCGACAGCCAGCGCAACGCCCTGCTGGAAATCGCTGCGGTGCCCATCGAGATGGACGAGAACGGCCTGCTCTATCCCGGGCAGACCGCCAGCGCCCATGTGGTTCCGGCCGAGGGGCTGGAGATCGACCCGAAGTCGCTTGAAGTGACCGGTATCATCCTCGATCACCCGTTCCGCCTGGCCAAGGAAGAGAAGGCGGCACTGGACCACATCTTCGTCCCGGTGCGCGCGGCGATGAAGAAGTACGGTTGCCAGCGCGCGATCCTGGTCGGCCATAACGCGCATTTCGACCTTGGCTTCGTCAATGCCGCCGTGGCGCGCACCGGCCACAAGCGCAATCCGTTCCATCCGTTCAGCGTGTTCGACACAGTGACCCTGGCCGGTATCGCCTACGGCCAGACAGTGCTGGCGCGCGCGGCCAATGCCGCCGGGCTGGGCTGGGATGCCAACGAGGCGCACAGCGCGGTGTACGACACCGAGCAGACCGCGCGCCTGTTCTGCACGATCGCCAACGCCTGGCCGCGGTGAGACAGCCAACGGCGGAGCCCCTCGTGGCGGGCTGACAGCGATTCCTGGTAGGGCCGGGCGGGTGGACTGCGCAGGGGGCGCTGCAAGTACATCCCTGTAAGCTCGGTCGCCGCATCCATGCGGCTCACGCCCCTGCGCAGCCCACCCGCCCGGCCACGGACAGTTTCCAGCGAGCGCCACGGAAAGATCAGACAAAGCGGGAGCAACAGCGGGTCGCTGCGCTCGTTGGGCTGCCGATCACCTCTGTGGTGGATCACTTCCCTGGTGGGCGCCGACCGTTGGTACGGCAACACCAGCAGATCCACGCCGTGCGTGGATGCGATCAACCAATGCTCGTGCGGTCGCGTCCGTCGCTCTTGGCACGATACAGCGCGCGGTCGGCGCGCTGGTACAGCAGTGCCGGCGTGCGATCATCCGCAGCCAGCTCGACCAGGCCGGCACTGAAGGTCACGCGCAGCCCATCGATGCCGGCCCAGTCGGTGTGGTCGTGGAACAGGCCGCGCAGGCGCGCGCACAGCTGCGCGGCTTCCTCGAGGCGGGTGTCGTTGAGCAGCAGCGCGAATTCCTCGCCACCGGTACGCGCCGGCAGGTCCGAATCACGGCTGGCCGCCGCAATCAGCGTTGCCACCTGGACCAGGACGGCGTCGCCGACGCTGTGGCTGTAGCGATCGTTGACGTCCTTGAAACGATCGATATCCAGCACCACCAGGCACAGCGGGTGGCCGCTGCGTTGCGAGCGGGCGAAATCGCGCGCCAACGTTTCGTCGAAGGCGCGGCGGTTGGCCAGGCCCGTGAGGGCATCTTCGCGCGCCTGCCGTTCGAAGGCCTCGGCCTGCCGCGCCAGGCGCTCGGCCAGCTCGGTCTTCTCCTCGTTCAGCGCCTGCAGGTGCACGGTCTTGGCCTGCAGGTCGAAGGTCGCCTCGTCCACGCGCCGCGCCAGGCGCAGGTTGCTGGCCTGCAACTGCTGCAGCAGGAGGCGGTACAGCACGACCAGTCCCACCAGCAGCAACAGCCCGCCCAGCACCTGCACGCTGCGTCGCTGCCACCAGAATGGCTCCACGGTAAAGCTCCAGATCGCTTCCTGCTGGCCCCAGCTGCCGCCCGGATGGGCAGCGGCCACGTGCAGCGTGTAGTCGCCCGGCGGCAGGCCGACGAATTCAACACTGCGCTGCGGGCCGCGCTCGACCCAACCGGCATCCAGCCCATCCAGTCGCGTTCGATAGCGGATGCGGTCGGACATCAGGTAGCTGAGGCCGACATAGCTGACCGACAGCCGGCGCCCCCCCGCAATGTGGTTGCGCTCGGATCCTTCCCAGTGCACGGGTGCGCCATCCACCTGCACGCTTTCGATCGCCGCCGGCGGCGAAGGGCGTTCGCGGAAACGCTGCAGGCGCTTCGGGTCGACCATGCTCAGGCCACCGGCGGTGACCACCCAGAAGGTACCGTCCTGGCGCAGGATCGCCGACGGGCCCGAGCTGCCGTTGGCCTGCGCGTTGGCCATGCCGTCGATCTCGTTGTAACGCTCCACCACCACCCGTGGCACGCGGCCATCGGCTGCCGCGTTGAGCGCCGCCATGTCGGTGCGCAATACGCCGCGGTTGCTGCTGATCCACACGTTTCCAAGCCTGTCCGGCACCAGTTGGAACACCGCGTCCACCGGCATCCCCTGCTCCAGCCCGACCCGCGCAAGCGTGCCGTCCTGCCAACGATAGAGGCCGCGGTCACTGCTGATCCACATCGCGCCGCCCACCTGATGGAAACCGAACACGCTGCGGCCGCCACCGAGGGGCGCCAGGTCGATCGACTGCACCCGGCCGCCGCGCAGCACGCGGATGCCCTCGATGGTGCCGATCCACAGGTTGCCCCGCGGGTCATGTTCGAGCGCGGTGATCAGGCCACCCGGCATGCCCGGCACGCTCGAGACCTGGACCCGGTCGCCGTCGATGCGCACCACGCCCTTCTGCGTGCCGGCCCAGACCACGCCCTGTGGATCGACGCTGATCGCGCGGATGTTGCCACCGGGCATGCCGTCGGCCGCAGCGTAGGCGTGGCGCAGGCGGCCATCCCGGCCGAGGCGGTAGACACCGTCGCCGAAGGTGCCCACCCACAGGTCGCCATCCGGTCCCTGCGCCAGGCTGAGGACCGACGGTGCCTTGCCGCCGCGATTGTGCAGCGGCACCGCACGGAAGCGGCCATCCGGCGTCTGCAGGTCGAGGCCGCTGGCGCTGCCGACCCACAGCTGCCCGTCGCGGTCCTCGAACACGGTGCGCACATAGTCGCCACTGAGCCCGTCACGCTCGGTGTAGCTGCTGAACAGCGTTTCACGCAGGCGGTACAGGCCGCCGTTGGCGCCGACCCAGATGCTGCCTTCGGCGTCCTCGCGCAGGCTCACCACGCGCCCGCCCGGCAGGTTCAGGCCGGCCGGCAACCGCTCCAGTCCATGCGAAGAGATGCGCAGCAGGCCCTGGTTCTCGGTGCCCAGCCACAGGTCGCCGTGGCGGTCCTGCAACATCGACGTCATGTGCAGCTGGCCCGGCAGGCGGTGCACCAGCACCAGCCTGTCGCCCTCCAGGCGGTACAGGCGCTCGCCGGCGACGATCCACAGCGTGCCGTCCGGCGCCCGGTATGGCCAAGACAGGCCGCTGCCGGCGCCCAGGCCCCATGCCGCCGGCGCGCGCTTGAGCACGCCGTCGTTGTCGCGCAGTACCAGCCCGTCGAGCGTTCCGATCCAGACCCGGTCCTGCGCATCGACCGCCAGCTTGGTGAAGCTCATGGCCATCGGCAGTTCGGGCGCGGGCGCCTGGTAGGCAATGCCCCTGTCCGGCAGCAGGTAGCCGATGCCCTTGCCTTCGTACAGCAGCCACAGGCGGCCCTGGCTGTCCATCTGCATGGACTGGATCAGTACCTGCGGGGTATCGGCCCGGTGTTCCCAGACCCGCCATTGGCCGTCGCTGCCCCGGTGGCTGACGTTGCCACGCGAATCGCTGATCCACAGGCCGCCCTGGCGATCGACGAACAGTGCACCGATGCCGTTGTCGCGCAGGCCTGGCCGCGTGCTGCGGTCAAACACGGTGAAATCCAGCCCGTTGTAACGGACCAGCCCTTCCCAGGTGGCGAACCACAAATGCCCTTCCGGCGTCTGTGCGATGTCGCGCAACGAGTTGTGCGGCAGGCCATTGCGCGAGGTCCATACGTCGATGGCGTAATCGCGCAGCGGCGGTGCCCCCTCCTGTGCTGCCAGCGGCAGGGCCATCGCCAGCATCAGCCACAGCAGGCCCAGCCGCAGCGCGCGGGCCAGTCCTGGCCCACGGCGCTCCCGCCCACGCCGGTCGCCCCCCTGCCCGCCCATCAGCGCAGCGGTGGCAGCCAGGTGCGGCCGGCCAGGCCGGCAGCGTGCGGGTACAACCGGGCAGCGCGGGACGGCATGCCTGCGGGAATGGGCTGACTCATCGTGGGGAGGCTGGGGAGGTGCGCAGATGATAGGCGAAAGCCCTTCTCTGGCGTCACCATGACAGGGGGAAGGGCTCAGCCCGCCCGGCCCGGTGGCATGACCTGGGCGCTGGCCGGCCACTGCACCACGGCCTCAAGGCCGCCCTCGGCCCGGTTGCGCAGCCACAGCCGGGCGCCGTCCTTCTCGGCCAGTGCACGGGCGATGGTCAGGCCGAGACCCGCGCCCCCGGTCGCGCGCGAGCGTGACGTCTCCACCCGCACGAACGGATCAAACACCGCCTCCAGCTGCTCGTCTGCCAGGCCCGGACCGTCGTCGGCCACCGTCACGGTAATCGCGCCGCCACTGCGTTGCACCCGCACCCGTGCGCGATGGGCGTACATCACCGCGTTGTCCACCAGGTTGGAAAACAAGCGGTGCATGGCCAGCGGGCGCAACATCAGCACCGCCCCGGTCCCGCCTTCGAAGACCACGTCGCCCCCCCCCTCGGCGGTGTCCTCGACGATGCTCTCCAGCAGCGAGTCCAGGTCCAGCGCGGCGCGCTGCTCGGCGCTTTCGGCGCTGCGGGCCAGTTCCAGGCCTTCGCGCACCAGCGCCTGCATGGCCGCCAGATCACCGATCAGGCGCTCGCGCAGCGCTTCGTCGCTGACATTCTCCAGGCGCAGGCGGAGCCGGGTCAGCGGGGTCTGCAGGTCATGGGTGATCGCCGCCAGCATCTGCGTGCGCTCGGCCAGGTGCCGCTGCAGGCGGTGCTGCATGGCGTTGAAGGCTTCCGCGGCACGCTGCACTTCGCGTGGGCCGCGCAGTGGCAGCGGGGCCCGCTGCAGGTCGTCACCGAGATCCTCGGCGGCGGCGGCCAGTTCCTGCAGGGGCGCACTGGCGATGCGCGCAACGATGTAGGCCAGCACCGCAATGGCCAGCACCAGCAGGGTCAGGAACCAGGGGTCCACGGCAAGAATGCCGTTATGCGCCACGGCCGGTGAGTCCAGCGCCAGCTTCAGCAGCGTACCGTCGTTGAGGGTCACGTCGACCGCCCGGCACTTGGGCGGGATGAACGCCGGATCACGCTCGCGCGGGGGCTTGCGGAATCCGGGCGGTGGCGGGGGCAGCAGTTCCTGCAGCCGGGGAATGCAGGAGCGGAACGAGGTGAAGTGCACGTGCGCGCGAGATACCGGGCCGGGCCGGTCTTCCAGCACTTCCATCAGGGCCGTGTCGGCCCGCCCAAGCCGTGCACCGGGCTCCAGCGCACGCACGCTCGGACCGCCGATCTCGAGCAGGCGCTCGCGCAGCTCCGGGTTGCCATCAAGCAGATTCACATAGCCCTGCAGGCGGTCGGCGATGCGATTGAGGTTCTGCCGCTCGAACTCCTGCTGCCGCTTGGAGGTGGCCAGCATGGTCGCACCGATCGCGGCCACGCTCATGCCCAGCAGCAGGATCACGAACAGCCGCCCGACCATCGAGGACAGGAAATGGCGCAGGCGCTTCATCGCGGCTTATTCGAGACTGACCGACGAGGCCAGTACGTAGCCTTCGTTGCGGACGGTCTTGATCAGTCCGTCCGGGCCGCCGTCGTCGCCCAGCTTGTTGCGCAGGCGGCTGACCTGCAGGTCGATCGCACGGTCCTGCGCCTCATAGTTGCGGCCACTGCTGAGGGCCACCAGCTGCTCGCGCGACAGCACCTTGTTGGCATGGGCGACGAATACCCGCAGCAGGCGGAATTCGGCACCGGACAACACCACCACGCGGTCGTCCGGATCCACCAGATGGCGATGCTCCAGGTCGAACACCCAGCGCGAGAAGCGCGCACGGCGCACCGCCAGTGGCTCCAGGTTGGCCGGCAGCGCCTCGGTCCGGCGCAGCACGTTGCGGATGCGGGCGAGCAGCTCGCGCGGCTCGAACGGCTTGGCCAGGTAATCATCGGCGCCCATTTCCAGGCCCAGCACGCGGTCGATCGGCTCGGCGCGCGCGGTCAGCATGATCACCGGCGTATTCGAGCGCGCGCGCAGGTCGCGGCACAATGTCAGGCCATCCTCGCGCGGCAGGTTGAGGTCGAGCACGATCAGGTCGACGTGCTCACGGTCCAGCAGCTGGCGCATGGCCGTCCCGTCCGCGGCCATGCTCACCTGGTAGCCGGCCCGGCCAAGCTGTTCCGCCAGCAGGGTACGGATGTCGTTGTCGTCGTCGACAATCAGCAGTCGATGCATCGGGGTTTCGGTCTCCATGTCGCAATCATCCCGTGTCGGCCGCTGAACCGCATCCGGGGCAATACGTACCAGTGTATCCACCCGACAACCGGATACCTGTGGTTACGCGCATTTGCCGACAGTGTTACACAGGGACACACCCCGAGGATTGAGCCGCCCGCCGCCCGGTCTTCACAATGCCCGCCAACGCCGCAGCAGCGGCCCCGAGAGTGAAGCCACGACGTGACATTCCGCCTGTTGCCCGCGACCCGCCGGAGTCGCCTGATCCTGCTCGCCCTGCCCGCCCTGGTCGTCGCCGCGGCGGCCTGGTGGTGGCTGCGCAAGCCCGAGGCACCGGCCCTGGCAACCACGCCGGTCAGCCGCGGTGACATCGAGCAGACCGTGGAAGCCACCGGCGTGATTGATGCCTACAAGCTGGTCAGCGTCGGTGCGCAGGCCTCCGGCCAGATCAGGTCGCTGAAAGTCCAGCTGGGCGATACCGTGAAGGAAGGCGACCTGATCGCCGAAATCGACGCCACCACCCAGCAGAACCAGGTGCTCAATGCCCAGGCCGCGCTCGACCAGGTCAGCGCCCAGCGCGCCGTGCAGCAGGCCACCCTGCGCCAGGCCGAACTGGAATTCGCGCGCCAGCAGCAGATGCTGGCCGCCGAAGCGACATCGCGCCAGGAATACGATGCTGCCGAGGCCCAGCTGAAGACTGCGCGTGCCCAGCTGCAGTCCTACGAGGCACAGATCAAGGGCCGCCAGACCGAACTGGGGACCGCTCGCGCCAACCTGGCCTACACCCGCATCACCGCACCGATGGACGGCACCGTGGTGGCGGTGGTGGCCGAGGAAGGACGTACCGTGAATGCCAACCAGACCGCACCGACCATTGTCATGCTGGCGCGGCTGGACGTGGTCACCGTCAACGCCGAGATCTCCGAGGCCGACGTGGTCAAGATCAAGCCCGGCATGCCGGTCTATTTCACCACTTTGGGCGACCCGGACCGCAAGTACCACGCCACCCTGCGGCAGATCAATCCCGCGCCCGCGTCGATCGCCAGCGAGAGCACGTCCGGCTCCAGCGGTTCGTCCGGCTCCAGCTCCAGCAGTGCGGTCTACTACAACGCACTGTTCGATGTGGAAAACCCGGATGGCACCCTGCGCATTGACATGACCGCGCAGGTCTCGGTGCTGCTGAACCAGGCCAGGGCGGCACTGCTGGTGCCGTCGGTGGCGCTGGGCCCGAAGACACGTGATGGCGGGCACGTCGTGCGCGTGGTCGACGCGAACGGCCAGCCGCAGCCGCGCACGGTGAAAGTCGGCATCAACAACGGTGCCTCGGCCGAAATCGTTTCGGGCCTGGAAGAAGGCGAGCGCGTGGTGGTCGGCGAAGCCACCGCCGGCGCAGCCCACCCCGGCGGCAGCCGGGGCGGCATGCCGGTGCGGGTCGGTGGCCCGGGCATGGGCCCGCGGCGATGAGCATGGCGCCACTGCTGCGCCTGCGCGACCTGCGCCGCGAGTTCCCGGCCGGTGAGGACGTGATCGCCGTGCTGCGCGACGTCAATCTCGACATCCACGCTGGCGAGATGCTGGCCATCGTCGGCCAGTCCGGCTCCGGCAAGTCGACGCTGATGAACATCCTCGGCTGCCTCGATCGTCCCACCCGTGGCAGCTACCGGGTGGCCGGCCGTGAAACCGGAAAGATGGAGCCGGACGAACTGGCTGAACTGCGCCGCGAGCATTTCGGTTTCATTTTCCAGCGCTACCACCTGCTGGGCGACCTGGATGCGCGCGGCAACGTAGAGGTGCCGGCGGTATACGCCGGCAGCCCGGGCGCAGTGCGCAACGCCCGCGCCGAACAGCTGCTGAGGCGGCTGGGCCTGGGCGACCGCATGCATCACAAGCCGGGCCAGCTGTCAGGCGGCCAGCAGCAGCGCGTATCGATCGCACGGGCGCTGATGAACGGTGGCGAGGTGATCCTGGCCGACGAACCGACCGGCGCACTCGACACGAAATCCGGCGAGGAAGTGATGGCGATTCTCGGCGAGCTGCATGCCGAAGGCCACACCGTCATCATCGTCACCCACGACATGAGCGTGGCCGAGCACGCACAGCGCATCATCGAGATCCGCGACGGCGAGATCATTGCCGACCGCGCCAACCCGAACGCACCGGCCTATCGCGCCCAGCGCGATGCCAGCACCGGCGTCGCCCGCGGCAACAGCTGGCGCGCCGCCCGCGACCGCTTCACCGAAGCGTTCCGCATGGCCCTGCTGGCGATGAACGCACATCGGCTGCGCACCTTCCTGACCATGCTCGGCATCATCATCGGCATCGCCTCGGTGGTCTCGGTGGTCGCGCTGGGCAATGGATCGCAGCAGCAGATCCTGCAGAACATCAGTGCGCTCGGCACCAACACCATCGACGTCTATCCAGGCCGCGGTTTTGGCGACATGCGCTCGGCACGGGTGCAGACGCTGAAGGCCGGCGATGCCGACGCCCTGGCCAGGCAGAGCTACGTGGACAGCGCCACCCCCAGCGTATCGACCTCGGTGACCGCGCGTTACCGCAACCAGTCCGCCACCGCCCAGGTCAGCGGCGTCGGCGAGCAGTTCTTCCGGGTCAAGGGCGTGACCCTGCTCAGCGGCAGCTACTTCGATGCCGATGCGGTGAAAGCCCTGGGCCAGGTGGCGGTGATCGACGAGAACACCCAGGCCCAGTTCTTCCCCGGTGCCGATCCGGTCGGCCAGGTGATCCTGCTCGGCAACGTGCCGGCACGGGTGGTCGGCGTCGCCAAGCGCCAGAGCTTCGGTTTCGGCGGCAGCACCAACCTCAACGTGTGGGTGCCGTACACCACGGTGATGTCGCGCATGCTCGGCCAGCGCCACGTCTCCAGCATCACCGTGCGCGTGGACGATGACACGCCGATGGATGCGGCGCAGGAAGCAATCACCCGGCTGCTCACCCTGCGCCACGGCAGCGAGGACTTCTTCCTCAGCAACAGTGCCGAGATCCGCCAGACCATCGAGCAGACCACGCGCACGATGACCCTGCTGATCGGTGCCATCGCGGCCATCGCGCTGCTGGTCGGCGGCATCGGCGTGATGAACATCATGCTGGTGTCGGTGACCGAGCGCACCCGCGAGATCGGCGTGCGCATGGCCGTGGGCGCGCGGCAGGGTGATATCCGCCAGCAGTTCCTGATCGAAGCGGTGCTGGTGTGCCTGATCGGTGGCATGCTCGGCATTGGCCTGGCCCTGCTGCTGGGCTCGATGATCGGCCGCTTCTCCAGCGACTTCCAGGTATTGTTCTCCACCGCCTCGATCATCGCTGCGTTCGCCTGCTCGACCCTGATCGGGGTGGCGTTCGGCTTCCTGCCGGCGCGCAACGCCGCGCAGCTCGACCCGGTGGAGGCGCTGGCCCGCGAATGAAGATGATGACCCGACTCCCCTTCCCTGCTCCGTTGCGCCAGTTGCTGGCGGGTGCTGTGCTGCTCGCCCTGTCCGGCTGCGCTTCGGTCGGCCGCTATCCGGTGCAGGAACCCAGCGTGGCAGCCCGCTACGGGCGAGGCGACGCCATGCTCAACGCCCCCGTGGGCGAACCACGCAGCAGCCTGGACACAGCGGGCCGCGACATCCGCCAGGACCGCTGGTGGACCGGCTTCGCCGATGAACGCCTGGACCGCCTGGTGGCGCAGGCGCTGGCCGCCAACAGCGATCTGGCGGCCGCCGGCCTGGCCGTGCAGCGTTCGCGCCTGCAGGCCGGCCTGGCCAGCAACGCCTTGTGGCCGCAGCCTTCGTCCTCCGGCGTGAGCGGCAGCGCCAGCCGCGCCACCGACCAGTCTGACGACTGGCGCCGCAGCTACTCCACCGGCGTCTCGCTGGGCTGGGAAGTGGATCTGTGGGGCCGCCTGCGCACCCAGCGCGACATCGCCCGCTGGGAAGCCGAGGCCAGCGAGGAGGATCGGCAGAACACCGCATTGCTGGTGATCGGCGACGCCATCACCCAGTACTGGAACCTGGCCTACCTCAACCAGGCGATCGCCACTGGCCAAGCCAACCTGGAGCGCCTGGAACGTACCCGTCAGCTGGTGCAGGCGCGCTTCGATGCCGGTGCGGCGTCGCGCCTGGAAGTGCGCCAGGCGCTGCAGAACCTGCAGTCGCAGCGTTCCTCGCAGAGTGCACTGGAGCAGCAGCGGGTGGAGGTACGCAATGCACTGACCGTGCTGCTGGACGGCACGCCCTGGCCGCAGCAGGACGAGCCGCAGGACCTGCTGGGCGCACGCAGCCCAGGCATCGCCGAAGGCCTGCCGGCCGACCTGCTCGGTCGCCGGCCCGACCTGCGCGCGGCCGAACTGCGCCTGCGCAACAGCCTGAAGACCATCAAGGTCACCGCCACCCAGTACTACCCGGCGCTGAGCCTGACCGGCAGCCTGGGTTCCAGCGCGACCTCGCTGGGCGATGTGCTGCGCAACCCGGTGGCCACGCTGGGGGCCGGCCTGTCACTGCCGTTCCTCAACCTGCAGCGCGCGCAGCTGGATACCGATATCGCCGGCACCAGCTATCAGATCGCCGCGACCAACTTCCGCAAGACGCTGTATACCGCGCTGTCGGAAGTGGACAACGCACTGTCGGCACGCGAGCAGCTGGCACGCCAGGTGGCCGCCTCGCAGGCTTCGTACGATGAAGCAGTGGAAGTGGAGCGCGCGCAGGAGGTGCGTTACCGGGTGGGTGCCACCGACCTGCGTACCTGGCTGGAAGCGCAGCAGACGCGGCGCGAGGCCGAGCTGTCCCTGGCGCGCGTTCGCCAGAGCCAGCTGAACAACGATGTGACCCTGTTCAAGGCGCTGGGCGGCAGCGCCGGGTAGCGACTTCTGTAGAGCCGAGCCCATGCTCGGCTGCTTTCTTGATCGGGTATTGGATAGCCGAGCGTGGGCTCGGCTCTACAGGGGCTGGGGCCCGATCAACCGCGCTGGCGCACGGCCTCGAACAGGCTGACGCCGGCCGCGACGGATACGTTCAGGCTCTCGATCTCACCCGGCATCGGGATCTTGACCAGGCCATCGCAGTTCTCGCGGGTCAGGCGGCGCAGGCCGTCGGCTTCTCCACCCAGCACCAGGGCGATGTTGCCCTTCAGATCCAGGTCGTAAAGCGAAGCCGTGGCTTCGCCGGCCAGGCCGTAGATCCACACGCCCTGCTTCTGCAGGTCCTTCAGGCAGCGCGACAGGTTGGTCACCGCCACCACCGGGATGCGGTCGGCGGCACCGGCCGAGGTCTTGCGCACGGTCGCGTTCACCGTGGCCGACTTGTCCTTCGGAATGATCACTGCGGTCGCACCGGCAGCAGCGGCCGAGCGCAGGCAGGCGCCGAGGTTGTGCGGATCCTGGACCTCGTCCAGTACCAGCAGCAGGGCCTTGCCCTCGGCCGCGGTGACCAGGCCTTCCAGTTCGTTCTCGCTGTAGGTGCGGGCAGCAGCGTAGCGCGCCGCCACGCCCTGGTGGCGCACCGCACCACCGACACCGTCCAGCGCCTGGCTGTTCACCTTGCGCACGTCGATGCCCTTGCGGCGGGCATTTTCCTCGATCTCGGTCAGGCGCGGGTTCTTCGCGCCCGCCTCCACCAGAACTTCACGGACGTTCTCTGCGTCGTTCTCGATGGAGGAGGCGACGGCGTTCACGCCGACGATCCACTGGCTGTTCTTGCTCATGCGGGCGGGGACCGGAAAGGGGGTGGCTATGGTAGAGCATCGGCGGACCGGGCGCTGCGGCCTGCCTCCTGTGGATCCAGGCCCATGCGCGGCCGGCGGGCGCCGATGAAGCCTGCCCCCCCAGGGCAGCCGAGCGTGGGCTCGGCTCTACAGTTGCGTTACCGGCTGCGTGGCGGCCAATGCGGCGTGTCGTGGTCGGGGTGCTGGTGGGACACGATCGTGGCCAGGAACTGCGACGCCGCGATGTCCTCCTCGGTACGCCGTGCCGGCAGGCTGGCCAGCGTATCGACGAACGGCAGCTTGCGCTCCACGCCATACTGGATCGTCGGCGGCAATCGTCCGGGTTCGTCGAAGGCGCCGGCCGCGACGGCCATGCCATCCGGGGCCTCGTAGGTCAGCGGCGTACCGCAGTCAGCGCAGAATCCACGCCGTACCACGTTGGAGGACTGGAAGTAGCGCGGCTGGCCCCGGGTCCAGCTGAACTGCGCACCACGCACCGACACCAGCGGCGCGTAATAGGCACCGAACGCCTTCTGGCACATCCGGCAGTGACAGATCGAACTGTGCGTCAGTTTCCCGCGCGCCTGGAAACGGATCGCGCCGCACTGGCAGCCGCCGCTGAACTCGAGTTGGCCCTGCATGGTGGACTCCTCCGTAACGTCGTGTCGACCCAGGTCGACACCTACCGGGTGAGGTGGGTGCCGACCGTGGGTTGGCATACCTATCGATATGGCTTTTTCGTGCGCTTGGCCGGCTTGCCACGCTCGGGCAACGGCGGCAGGCCGTCACCGTCTTCCTCTCCCTTGTGCTCGACCAGGCGGAAGTCGATCTTGCGCTCTTCCATGCTGGCCTTCAGCACCAGGATCCGCACCCGGTCACCCAGCCGGTAGCTGGCACCACGGCGTTCGCCGGTCAGGGTCTTGCGCGTGGCATCGAACGAATAGTAATCGTGCGGCAACTGGGTCACGTGGACCAGGCCCTGCACCTTCGAGTCATCCAGCTCGACGAACAGGCCAAAGCTGGTCACGCCGCTGATGACGCCGTCGAACTGGCCGCCCACGTGCTTTTCCATCCACGCCGCGCGGTAGCGCTCATCGACCTCGCGCTCGGCTTCATCGGCACGGCGCTCGCGCTCGGAGCACTGCAGTGCCAGAGCGGCCATCTCGCGGGCGTTGTAGGTGAACTTGTCCAGTGGCTTGCCGGACAGCGCATGCTTGATCGCGCGGTGTACCAGCAGGTCGGGGTAACGGCGGATCGGCGAGGTGAAGTGCGCGTACGCCTCCAGCGCCAGGCCAAAGTGGCCGTGGTTGTCCGGGCTGTAGATCGCCAGGCTCTGGCTGCGCAGCAGCACCGACTCCAGCAGCGTGGCATCGGGGCGGTCACGGATCTTCTTCAGCAGCTTGGTGTAATCGCCCGGGCGCACTTTCGACCACGGCGGCAGGCTCAGCTTGAACTCCTTGAGGAATTCGAGCAGGTCGGCGTACTTGGTTTCCGGTGGTTTCTCGTGGATGCGGTACGGCGCCGGCACGTGGCGCGACAGCAGGTACTTCGCCGCCTCGACGTTGGCCGCGATCATGCATTCCTCGATCAGCTTGTGCGCGTCGTTGCGCACCAGCATGCCGGCCTGGGTGACTTCACCGCGGTTGTCCAGCACGAAGCGCACTTCGCTGCTTTCGAACTCGATGGCACCGCGCTTGGCACGTGCCTTGGACAGCACCTTGTACAGCTGGTGCAGGCGCTGCACCTGCGGCAGCAGGCCGCCCATCCAGGCCTTGGTATCGGCATCGTCCTCGCCCACCGCCTTCCACACCTGGGTGTAGGTCAGGCGCGCGTGCGAGTTCATCACCGCTTCGTAGAAGCGCGAATGCGTGACCACGCCATCGCGGTCGATCTGCATGTCGCAGACGAAACACATGCGGTCAACCTTCGGCATCAGCGAGCAGATGCCGTTGGACAGCGTCTCCGGCAACATCGGCACCACGAAGCCCGGGAAATACACCGAAGTGGCGCGCTTCTGCGCCTCTTCGTCCAGCGGCGTGCCGGGCCGGACGTAGTTGGAGACATCGGCAATCGCCACCACCAGCCGGAAGCCATCGGCGTTCGGCTCGCAGTACACCGCGTCATCGAAGTCTTTGGCGTCTTCGCCGTCGATGGTGACCAGCGGCGTGCTTCGCAGGTCGACGCGGCCACCGATCATCGCCGGCTCGACCACCAGCGGTACCGAGGCGGCTTCGTCCAGCACCTCCTGCGGGAACTCGAACGGCAGCTCGTGGCCGTGGATGGCGGTCTCCACCACCAGCGAGGCGGTCAGCTTGTCGCCGAGCACCGCGATGATGCGGCCGATCGGCGGGCGGCGGCTGTCTGGCGCCTGGGTCAGTTCGCAGACCACCAGCTGGCCGTCGCGCGCACCACCGGTCTGGTCCGGCGGCACCTGCACGTTGCGCTGCACGCGCTTGTCGTCGGGCACCACGTAGTTGATGCCCATCTCGACGCTGAAGCGACCGATCAGACGAGTCATGCCGCGCTCCAGCACGCGGGCGATGCTGCCTTCGCGGCGGCCACGGTGGTCGATGCCGGTCACCCGGGCCAGCACCTTGTCACCGTGCATGACCTTGCGCATTTCATACGGCGGCAGGAACAGGTCGTCGCCACCCTCGACCGGGCGCAGGAAGCCGAACCCTTCCGGGTTGGCAATGACCACGCCGGTGACCAGGTTCAGGGCCTGGATCGGGGCGAAGCCGCCACGGCGGTTCTGCACCAGCTGGCCATCGCGGACCATGGCGCCGAGCCGGCGCGACAGCGCCTCGGCCCGGTCCGGCGCAGTCAAGCCAAGGCGCGCGCCCAGTTCCTCGGCGGTCTGCGGCCCTTCGCACCGTTCCAGCAGGGTCAGGATGGCCTCGCGGCTGGCAATGGGCTGTTCATACTTTTCGGCCTCACGGGCGGCATAGGGATCGTCGATCACCTTGCCGGCCGGAGGCAGCTTGCGGCCCGGGGCCGGGCCCGGTGCCTCGGCGCTGCGGTTGCGGCCGCCACGCGGCGCTGCGCCGCCCTCATTCAATTCGGGGAACCAGCCCGGCAGCGGCTTGCCCGGCTGGGTGGTGCGGGCTGCGCCCGCCTTGTTCCCCTTCTTCGGGGCTTGGCTGCGGGACGTGCCCCCGCCCTTGCTTGGTTTTTTGGTAGTCATCGCCCTACATGGTAGCCGGTGAGGGCGTGCAGAACGGGTCAGCAGTCTCATCAAGGCAGCATGTGAAAAAAAACCAGGAAGTCGTTGACAGCCTGCGGATTCATCTTCACAATTGCGCCTCTGGAACGCCCAGGTGGCGGAATTGGTAGACGCACTAGTTTCAGGTACTAGCGGGTAAAACCGTGGAGGTTCGAGTCCTCTCCTGGGCACCACACTTGAAGAAACCCCTGAGCGATCAGGGGTTTTTTGTTGCCCGCGCCACCGGCCTCAGATCCACACATCATTCCTGGCGGTACGGTCGCCGACGGCATCCCCCGTGTTGAGCACGCCACGGGGCTCGATCAGCATCAACTGCACCTCCTCCTCGGCACACGTCCTGTGCTCGACGCCCCGTGGCACGACATAGAGCTCGCCCGGTCCCACCACAACATGCTCCTGGCGCATTTCGATGCGCAGCCGGCCGGCAATGACAAGGAAGGCTTCGTCCGTCGCTGCATGGGCATGCCAGACGAATTCGCCCTGCAGGCGCACGACCTTGAACTGGTAATCGTTCATCTCGGCGATTACCCGGGGCGACCATTGCTCGGTCAGCAGGGCGAACTTGTCGGCAACGTTCACCGGGCGACGGCCCGGAGGCGGGAAGTGAAGGTCCATGCGGAGGCTCTGCGCTCTTGAAGGGATCGCCAGTTTCCGGGCCCGGCCACCCGGCCTCTTGCACGATCGTGCAGCCTCAGTCGCCCCACACCGTCGCACCGGTTCGCTGCAACCAGCGCCCCGGTGCGACTCCGTAGGCCGCGACGAACTGTCGCGTCATGTGGCTCTGGTCGAAGAAGCCGGCATCCAGCGCCGCGGAAGCGAGCGTCCTCCCTTCCAGCAGGTGTGCACGCACCTGGTCGAGCCTGCGCAGAATGAGGAAGCGATAGGGGCTGGTGCCCAGGACAGCGCGAAAATCGCGGCTCAGCTGCCAACGATCCATGCCGCTGGCATGCGCCAGCTGCTCAAGCGTCTTCGGCCTGCCGAGACCATCCAGCATGTACTCGCGCGCACGCGCCACGCCGGCAACGTCCGGCGCACTCTTCCGCAGGCGATGCCCAGCGGCGGCAACGAGACTGCGCGCCAGATCGTAAAGCCCGTCGGCCTCCTCAAGCGGGTCCAGCCCGCCATCCAACCGCGCCAGCAGGGCAACGATCGACGCGCGCAGGCGGGGATCGCGCGACACTGCTCCCTCGATGAACGGAAGCACGGTGCCGCCCAGCACCTGCTGCATCTGCCACGGCGAAACATACGCCATGCGATAGCGGAAGCCCTCTGCGGTACCGGCGTGGCCGTCATGCAGTTCGTCGGGATGAAGGACCAGCACCGTCCCCGGCAATCCATGCCTCTGGCTGCGCCGGTAGCGGAAGCTCTGTACCCCTGAGACCGTGTAGCCGACCGCATAGGTATCGTGGCGGTGCGGGGTATAGCCATGGCCACGGAAGAAGGCTTCGAAGCGCTCAATGGCTTCGGTGCTGCGGCCGCGACGCACCCAGTCGTGGGAAGTGGATGGATCATTCATCTGCAATCTGGCACGGCGGCCTTCCCTGTCACGCGGACCCCAACGGTCCCGGCTTCCACCCTACCGGCTTTCCCAGGTGTTGACACCGCTCTGGCCGCACCCCATAATCTCGCTCCTCGACGCCCAGGTGGCGGAATTGGTAGACGCACTAGTTTCAGGTACTAGCGGGTAAAACCGTGGAGGTTCGAGTCCTCTCCTGGGCACCACGTCGAGAATGAGAAGAACCCGCGGAAGCGGGTTTTTTCATGCCCGCAATCCGGCATCAGACCAGCGGCCGCAGCACCAGTTCCAGCCCAAGCAGCAGCAGGAACCCAAGGAAACAGGCGCGGAACACCCGCGCACTGATCCGCTGCCGGATCACCTGCCCCAGCCACATGCCGAGCAGCGCAGGCAGCACCGCCAGCGCACTCAGCCCCAACTGCTGGATGCCGAATGCGCCATGCGCGACCAGGCCTGCCGTAAGCGAAATCGTCGACACGGTGAACGCCAACCCGAGCGCCTGCACCAACTCTTCGCGCGGCAACCCCAGCGACTGCAGGTACGGCACGGCCGGCATCACGAACACGCCGGTGGCTCCGGTCACCACACCGGACAGCGCCCCCACCAGCGGCCCCAGCCAGCGCTCGCGTCGCTGCGGCACGCGGAACACCGGCGCGAGCAGCGCATAGGCCGCATAGGCGACCAGCGCCAGGCCCAGTGCCACGCGCGACGCGGTGCGATCGACCCGCACCAGCAGCGCTGCCGAACCCAGCGTCACCACCACCACGGCCAGCATCATCGGCCACAACCGACGCACGATGTGGCCCAGCGATGGCCCGGACAGCAGTTGCCATGCATTGGTGACGAAGGTCGGAATGAACAGCATCGAGGCGGCCGCCACCGGCGAAAGCGCCCCACCCAGCAGCCCCATCGCCACCGTCGGCAGCCCCATGCCGGTCACGCCCTTGACCACACCGGCCAGCACGAACACCACCACCAGCAGCCCATAGAAGTACATCGATTCGCTCATGCCGTCATTGGATCGGGAAGCCCGCCGGCGCACAATGCGGTCTTCCCGCCCATGCCTTCGGCGGATCCGAAGGCCACGACGCTGCGATGAGGGCACGACATGCGGATGGACATCGCCGACCTGCGCCTGTTCCTGGCCATCGCCGACGCCGGCAGCATCACCGCGGGCGCAGCGCGGGCGAACCTGGCACTGGGTTCTGCCAGCGAGCGCCTGCGCACGATCGAGGCGGATGCCGGCACCCCATTGTTGAACCGGCATCCGCGTGGGGTCAGCCTGACCGAAGCCGGTGCCGCCCTCGCCCACCATGCGCGGTTGATCCTGCAGCAGCAGGCGCAGTTGCGCGACGAACTGCAGGCGTTCGCGCATGGCGCGCGTGGCACCCTGCACCTGTATGCCAACACCGCGGCACTGACCCATTATCTACCCTCGCGGCTGGCGCCCTGGCTGGCCGCGCGCCCGCGCCTGCATGTCGAGCTGCTGGAACGCACCAGTCCCGAGATCGTGCGTGCGATCAGCGGCGGCCAGGCCGAGGCCGGCATCATCAGTGATGCGGTCGCGGCCGACGGCCTGGAGCAGCACGTGGTCGCCGAAGACCCGCTGGTCATGCTGCTGCCGTCCAGCCATCGCTTCGCGTCGCGGCGCACGCTGGCCTTCGCGGACATCGCGGGCGACGCCTTCGTTGCATTGGCCGATGGCAATGCACTGCAGGCCTATATCGGGGACCAGGCCCGCATCATCGGCCGCCGCCTCGACGTGCGCATCCGCATGAAGACCTTCGAAGGGGTCTGCATCATGGTCGGCCACGGCATCGGCGTCGGCATCGTGCCGCGTACCATCGCCCGCCAGCATCGGCGCAGCACCCAGGCCGTTGCCGTGCCGCTCGCCGATGCGTGGGCGCAACGCCGTTTGTGCGCCTGTTTCGGCGACTGGGCACAACTGTCGCCGGCGATGCGCAGCCTGCTGCAGCACCTGGGCGTGCGGCCGCACGGAAAAGCGTGAAATGTTGTTGACACACTGCCGCCGGTAGCCCAGAATTTCTCTCCTGAGTCGCCCAGGTGGCGGAATTGGTAGACGCACTAGTTTCAGGTACTAGCGGGTAAAACCGTGGAGGTTCGAGTCCTCTCCTGGGCACCACGACTCAAGATGATCAAACCCGCGAAAGCGGGTTTTTTCGTTTCCGGGACCGGGTAACGCCGGCCATGCCCGGCGAGCGCAGCGCAATGCACTCACAGAAACCCCGCCTTGCGGCGGGGCTTCTGCATTCGGCTGCATGTTCGATCAGTGCCCGCCGCCGGCAGCCGCGCCAGCGCCTGCACCGAAGGGCGGCTTGGCCAGCCACAGGAAGGTGATGATCGCCAGGAAGATCCAGCCCAGCAGGAAGAAGATGTCGTTGAAGCCCATCTGCGATGCCTGGTGGTTGATCATGTTGTTCAGCACCGCTGCGCCGTGCTGCAAGTCGCCCTGCCCCATGGCGGCCACCTGATCCTGCATGCCCGGCTGGTAGGCAGAGATGTGCTCGGTCAGGTCGGCATGATGCACCTGGGTACGCCGTGCCCACAGCCAGGTCGTCAGCGATGCAGCGAAACTACCCCCCAGCGTGCGCAGGAAGGTGGCCAGGCCGGAGCCCGCCGCGATCTCGCGGCCATCCAGGTCCGACAGCAGGATCTGCAGCACCGGCATGAAGAACAGCGCAACACCGATACCCATGATCAGCTGCACGCCGGCAACGTGCATGTAGTCCACCTGCAGGTTGAAGTTCGAGCGCAGGAAACTGGTCAGCGACAGCACGACGAACGCGATCGTGGCCAGCATGCGCATGTCGAAGCGCGACGCATACTTGCCCACGAACGGGGTCATGATCACTGGCAGGATGCCGATCGGCGCCGTCGCCAGACCCGCCCAGATCGCGGTGTAGCCCATGTCACGCTGCAACCACTGCGGGATCAGCAGGGCCACGCTGAAGAACGCCGCATAGGCCACCACCATCGCCAGCGTACCGGCGCGGAAGTTGCGATGGCGGAACAGCTTCAGGTCGACGATCGGATCCTTGTCGGTCAGCTCCCAGATCAGGAACACCGTCAGCGTGACCACCGCCACGCAGGCCAGCACCACGATCTTCGTCGACGCGAACCAGTCCTCGTCGTTGCCCAGGTCGAGCACCAGCTGCAGGGCACCGACGCCGATCACCAGGGTGACCAGGCCGATGTAGTCCATCTTCGGCTTCTCGATCTGTTCCGGGCGCCCCTTCAACTGGTTGCCGACCACCAGCGCGGCGAAGATGCCCAAGGGGACGTTGATCAGGAAGATCCATTCCCAGCTGTAGTTGTCGGTGATCCAGCCGCCGAGGATGGGGCCGCAGATCGGCGCCACCACCGTGATCATCGCCAGCAGCGCCAAGGCCTGCCCGCGTTTCTCGCGGGGATAGATCGAGACCAGCAGCGACTGCGTGATCGGGTACATCGGGCCGGCCACGAACCCCTGCAGCGCCCGCGACACCACCAGCATGCCCATGCTCTGCGCCAGGCCGCACAACAGCGAGGTGATGACGAAGGCCAGCGTGGCCCAGACGAACAGCTTGCGTTCGCCGAAGCGGCGGCTGAGCCAGCCGGTCAGCGGCAGCGCGATGGCCGTGCTGACCGCGAACGAGGTGATGACCCAGGTCGCCTGCTGCGAACTGGCACCGAGGTTACCGGCGATGGTCGGCAGCGAGACGTTGGCGATGGTGGTGTCGAGCACCTGCATGAACGACGCCATCGCCAGGCCCACGGTGCACAGGGCCACGCTGGGTGGCAGGAACCCGGAGGCCGCACCCGGCGCCGCCGGTGCGCCCGGAGCGCCGGGCGCGGCTGGAGCTTGTGCGGACATGGCGACCTCAGCCCACCTTCGCCTGCTGCGGCAGGTTGCCCTGGATGATCGTATGGATCACCTCGTCGGCATCATGCAGCTGCTTGGCGTACACATCGGTGTCGAACACCGTGCCCTTGGCCGGCGCGCTGGGCAGCACTTCGCCCTTCTGGTCGCGCAGGCTCACTTCAGCCTTCATCGACAGGCCGATGCGCAACGGGTGCTCGGCCAGCTGCTTGGGGTCGATGGCGATGCGCACCGGTACACGCTGCACGATCTTGATCCAGTTGCCGCTGGCGTTCTGCGCCGGCAACAGCGAGAACGCCGAACCGGTGCCCAGGCCCAGGCTCTGGATGCGGCCCTTGTACTTCACGTCGCCGGCGTACAGGTCCGACTTCAGTTCCACTTCCTGGCCCAGGCGCATGTGGCGCAGCTGGGTTTCCTTGAAGTTGGCCTCGACCCACATCTGCTCGGTCGGCACCACGGCCATCAGCGCATTGCCCGGCTGCACGCGCTGGCCGACCTGCACCGAACGACGGGCGACGTAGCCGCTGACCGGTGCGACGATGCCGGCGCGGGCGTTGTTGAGGAAGGCCTGGCGCAGCTGCGCAGCAGCGGCCTGCACATCCGGCTGGGTGGCGATCACAGTGTCGTCGACCAGCGCACGGTTGCGCTCGACGGTCTCGCGCGAACCGGCCACGGCCGCTTCCGCGGCGGCCAGCTCATCGCGGGCGTGAGCCAGTTCTTCGTTGGAGATCGCACCGGTGGCGGCCAGGTCCTTGCGGCGGGCGTAGTCTTCGCGCACGCGCTTCAGAGTCACCTGGCGGGCATTCAGGTCGGCCTGCGCACCTTCCACGCTGCGGTACAGGCCGCGGGTCTGGCGCACCGTCTTGGCCAGGTTGGCTTCGGCCTGCTGCAGTGCCACTGCGGTATCGGACGGGTCCAGCTGCACCAGCAGCTGGCCGCGCTCCACGCGCATGCCGTCATCGGCGTTGATGGCGACCACGGTACCGGCCACCAGCGGGGTGATCTGCACCTGGTTGCCCTGCACGTAGGCATCGTCGGTCTCTTCGAACCAACGGCCGAACATGAAGTACCACAGCGCCAGTGCGGCAAGCAGCAGCACGACGATCACGAACAGGCCGCGCAGCAGGTGGCCGCGGCGGTTGGGGGCGGCCGGGGCCGCAGTGTCTTGGGTCTGGCTCATGGCGGAAGTCTTCAGGAATGCGAGGAAACGGAATGGGAAGCGATCGGCGCGCGGTCGGCGTCGCTGGGCTGGAAGCCACCGCCCAGCGCCTTGCTCAGGCGCACCGATGACTGCACCTGCTGCGACTGCAGGCTGGCCAGCTGCTGCTGCGACTGCAGCAGGGTGGACTGCGCGGTCAGCACGTCCAGGTAGCTGCCGATGCCCGCGCGGTAGCGCTGCTGCGCCAGGTCGAAGGCGGAACGCGCCGTGTCCACCGCCTGCTGCTGCGACTGTGCCTGCTGCGCCAGCGAGCGCACCGCATTGACCTGGTCGGCCACGTCGCGGAGCGCGTCCAGCACCGCCTGGTTGTAGTTGGCCACCGCCAGGTCGTACTGCGCATCGGTATTGGCGAGGTTGGCGCGCAGCTTGCCGCCTTCGAAGATCGGCAGGCTCAGCGCCGGACCGATGTAGGCGAAGGTGGAGCTGCTCTTCAGCAGGTCGCCCACATTCGGGGCAACCACGCCGGCCAGCGCGGTCAGGTTGAAGCTCGGGTAGAACTTGGTCTTGGCGACCTTGATCTGCTTGTCGGCCGCTTCCACACGCCAGCGCGCGGCCACGATGTCGGGGCGGCGGCCCAGCAGTTCGCTGGGCAGCACGCCCGGCAGCTGCAGCGCCACCGGGTTCAGCGGCTGCGGGCGCTGGATCGACAGGCCACGATCCGGCCCTTTGCCGATCAGCGCGGCCAACGCGGTGCGGGCCGCGTCGATACGCTGCTGCGCGGCCTGCACCTGCTGCTGCGCGGCCGGCACGCGGGCTTCGGCCTGGCGCACCTGCAGGTCGCTGTCGATGCCGGCGCGGCGACGCTGGCGGGTGAGTTCCAGCGACTTCTGCGAACGCGTCAGCTCTTCCTCGGCCACATCATTGAGCTGCCACGCATAGGCCAGGTCAGCATAGGCCTGGGTGATGGCGGTGGACAGGTTCAGGCGCGCGGCCTGCGCTTCCACGGTGGCGGCGTGCGCGCCATCCACGGCGGCTTCCCATGCGGCGCGCTTGCCACCCCAGAGGTCCACGCCGTAACTGAAGTCGAAGGCGATCTGGCTGCTGCCCGCGTAGTGCCCGCCCATTTCGCTGCCTGCCATCGATTCAGGCAGGCGCAGGCCGGTGTAACCCCCGGACACCGACAGGCTGGGCAGCTCATCGGCACGCGCAGTGCCGACCTGGGCCTGGGCCTGGCGCAGGCGCGCATCGGCGGCGTCCAGGCTCGGATGACCGGCGAGCCCTTCAGCGACCAGCGCATCCAGCTGTGCATCGCCCAGTGCCTTCCACCAGTCCTGCGCCGGGAAGCCGGTGGCGCTCAGGTCGGTATCAGCCAGCGTGCGTTCGCTGTGCAGGTTGTCCACATCGAGCAGGTGGCCCTGCGGGGTGAGGCCACGACTGCTGGCGCAGGCGGCCAGGGCCAGGGCCAGCGCTGACACCAGCAGCGCGCGCCCGGACCGGCGGAGAGTGGGATGCAGGATCGGGTTCATGGGGTCGTCAGGGAATCGCGGATTCGGGTAAGGAGGGACAGCAGCAGCGTGCGCTCATCGGCGGAGAGGTCGCGCAGGGCGTAATCCATCACCGCATCGCCACGCAGCTTCAGCCGCGCCCACAAGGCACGGCCTTCGTCGGTCAGCACGATCTGCAGTGCACGCCGGTCCTGCGCGTGCGCTTCGCGGCGCACGCAGCCCAGGGCTTCCAGCTTGTCCAGCAGGCGGGTCACCGCACTGGGCACCTGGTCGATGGCCTGGGCCAGTTCATTGGCAGTGCACGGCGCCATGTTGGAAAGCACCTTCAGCCCGATGTAATGGGTGAAGCCGATCCCCAGGTCTTCTTCAGCCATGGAGGCGTCGAGCTGGCGGACCAGGCCGTCGCGCACCTGGCGCAGCAGCAGGCCGAAGCTGGGGGGAGTGGTTGCAGGGCAGATCATGGTGGAGCATTCTCTTCCAAAAAAAATATTTCTCAATGGAAATATTCGATCTGGCATCGAATGCTGTGTTGCAGCAACGGGCTCGATCAATGAAGGCACCACCTTAATGGCCCCCCGGCGTGGCCCGGTAGTACAATCCAGCCATGGAATGACATATTTCAGCCAGTGAATGATGATGAACAAGGCAGAAATTCCCGCTCCCAGGCGCTTGCTGCGTGATGAGGCACTGGACTGGTTCGAGCGCAACGACGGCCCACCGGTCGTCGGATTCCGCTTCGACAGTCCGCAGGGGCTTCTCCGGGAAGTGGACTGGCACCACCACCAGCGCGCGCAGCTGATCTGTGTCGAACGCGGACTGCTGACCACCCGCACTTCGCATGGCACCTGGTCGCTGGCGCCGGGCTCGGCCGGCTGGATGCCCGCACTGGAACCCCACACCGTCACCCTGGACGGCCCGTTGCGCGGCTGGGGCATGGCCCTGGCGGCGCCGGTGTGCGCCACCCTGCCCGCCGCCCCCTGCGTGCTGGGCCTGTCCAAGCTGGCGCAGGCGCTGGCCGACCGCATCTGCGACTGGCCGCCGGGCTACGACACCACGCCTGAGCGCCAGCACATCATCCATGTGCTACAGGATGAGATCCGCGCGGCACCACGCCAGCGCATGCACCTGCCGATGCCGCACGACCGGCGCCTGCTGAAGATCGCCTCGCAGCTGCTGGCCGATCCGTCCGACGAGCGCAGCCTGGCCGAGTGGGCACACTGGGCCGGGCTGTCACCGCGCAGCCTGACCCGCCACTTCCGCGACGAAACCACGCTCAGCTTCGCCCAGTGGCGGCAGCAGGCCCGCCTGGCCGAGGCGCTGCGCCAGCTGACCGACGGCCGCAGCGTGGCCGACATCGCCCACGCACTGGGCTTCAGCAGCGCCAGCGCCTTCGTCACCGTGTTCCGACGCCACTTCGGGCTGCCGCCGGGACGCTACCTGGCGCGGGCCGGGCACGGCCTGGAAACCGGGCTCGACCCCGCGCGCGGCTTGGCATCCCCCGCCGCATCCGGATAATCACAGGATTGCGAGCGGCGACTGCCGTCGCCGCCTCCCGACATAGGTAACAACGCCGCATGACCGAACTTGCCCGCCCCGTGTTCCACGGATTCGAACAACTGCCGCTGCGCGAGTACGCCGAACGCGCCTACCTCGACTACTCGATGTACGTGGTCCTGGACCGCGCCCTGCCGTTCATCGGCGACGGCCTGAAGCCGGTGCAGCGCCGCATCATCTATTCGATGAGCGAGCTGGGCCTGAATGCTGCGTCCAAGCCGAAGAAGTCCGCGCGCACCGTCGGTGACGTCATCGGTAAATACCATCCGCACGGCGACAGCGCGTGCTACGAAGCGCTGGTGCTGATGGCGCAGCCGTTCTCGTACCGCTATCCGCTGATCGAAGGCCAGGGCAACTTTGGCTCGAGCGACGACCCGAAGTCGTTCGCGGCGATGCGTTACACCGAATCCAAGCTGACCCCGATCGCCGAAGTGCTGCTGGGCGAACTGGGCCAGGGCACCACCGACTGGGCGCCGAACTTCGACGGCACGCTGCAGGAGCCGACCTGGATGCCGGCGCGGCTGCCGCACCTGCTGCTCAATGGCACCACCGGCATCGCCGTGGGCATGGCCACCGACGTGCCGCCGCACAACCTCAACGAGATCGTCAGCGCACTGCTGCACCTGCTGGACAATCCCGATGCCAGCGTGCGCGACCTGTGCGAGCACGTGCAGGGCCCGGACTACCCGTCCAGCGCCGAGATCATCACTTCGGCCAACGACCTGCGGAACATCTACGAGACCGGCAACGGCAGCGTGCGCGCACGAGCGACCTTCACCAGGGAAGCCAGCAACATCGTGGTCACCGCGCTGCCGTTCCAGGTGTCGCCGTCGAAGGTGATCGAGCAGATCGCCGCGCAGATGCGCGCCAAGAAGCTGCCGTGGCTGGAAGACATCCGCGATGAGTCCGACCACGCCAACCCGGTGCGCGTGGTACTGGTGCCGCGTTCCAACCGCGTCGACGCCGAGCAGCTGATGGGCCACCTGTTCGCGACCACGGACCTGGAGCGCAGCTACCGCGTCAACCTCAACGTGATCGGGCTGGACGGGCGTCCGCAGGTGAAGAACCTGAAGATGCTGCTCAGCGAATGGCTGGCTTTCCGCAGCAACACCGTCACCCGCCGCCTGCAGCACCGCCTGCAGAAGGTCGAGCGCCGCCTGCACCTGCTGGAAGGCCTGCTGGTCGCCTTCCTCAACCTGGACGAGGTGATCCACATCATCCGGACCGAGGACGAGCCGAAGGCCGCGCTGATGGCGCGATTCGGCCTGTCCGAGGAACAGGCCGAGTACATCCTGGAAACCAAGCTGAAGCAGCTGGCCCGCCTGGAAGAGATGAAGATCCGCGGCGAGCAGGACGAGCTGGCCAAGGAGCGCGAGAAGATCCTCGGCATCCTCGACAGCAAGGCCAAGCTGAAGAAGCTGATCCGCGACGAACTGACCGCCGACGCCAAGAAGTTCGGCGACGCACGCCGTTCGCCGCTGGTGCAGCGCCAGGCCGCGCAGGCCATCGACGAGACCGAGCTGGTGCCGAGCGAGCCGATGACCGTGGTGCTGTCCGAGAAGGGCTGGATCCGCGCCGCCAAGGGCCACGACGTCGATGCGTCGGCGCTGTCCTACCGCGAGGGTGACGGCCTGCAGGGTGCGGTGCGTGCGCGCAGCACCCAGCAGGTCGCGTTCCTGGACAGCGAAGGCCGCGCGTACTCGACGCCGGTGCACACCCTGCCCTCCGCGCGTGGCAATGGCGAACCACTGACCGGCCGCTTCTCGCCGGCACCCGGTACCAGCTTCGTGACCCTGGCCAGCGCCGAACCAGACACCCGCTTCGTGCTGGCTTCCAGCCACGGCTATGGCTTCGTCACCCGCTTCGAGAACCTGATCGGCCGCAACAAGGCCGGCAAGGCGATGTTGAATCTGTCGGCCGGTTCCTCGGTACTGGCCCCGTCGGCCGTGGCCAACGTGGCGACCGACCGCATCGTGGCGGTGACCAGTTCGGGCAACCTGCTGGCGATCGCCGCCAGCGACCTGCCGGAACTGGACAAGGGCAAGGGCAACAAGATCATCGAGATCCCCAAGGCCAAGCTCGCCACCGAACGCGTGGTCGCCGTCGTGGCGATCAGCCCGGGGCAGACCCTGCTGGTCCGCAGCGGCCAGCGCACGATGGGCCTGAAGTTCAACGAGCTCGACGCCTATCTCGGCGCCCGCGCCACCCGCGGCCACTTGCTGCCGCGCGGCTGGCAGAAGGTGGAAGGGTTGTCGGTGGAATGAGGCACCGCTCCTGGTAGGTGTCAACCTTGGTTGACACGCTTTCGCGGACGTCAGACACGAAGAAGCCGGGGAATTCCCCGGCTTCTTCGTTGTCGGCTGGCGGGCGGTGGAGCGGCTGGCTGGCGTAGGCTGGCGGGCGGTGCTCCGGCGCTGGCGGGCGACAGGACGCTGTGCTTCTTCCGGCAGAGCCGACTGCTGGTCGGCTGCTCTTTGCTCCTGGTAGAGCCGACTGCTGGTCGGCTGCTCTTTGCTCCTGGTAGAGCCGACTGTTAGTCGGCTGCTTTACCGAAAAGCGGCCGACCAGCGGTCGGCCCTACCGGGTCGGGGTGCCGGTTCAGTGCGCCGGGGCGCCGCTGCCGTCGATCTTGCTCAGTTGGTACAGCTCCAGGCCGATCCGCTTGATCAGGCCGAGCTGCTGCTCCAGCCACCAGGCGTGGTCTTCCTCGGTGTCCTTCAGCTGCGCCAGCAGGATGTCGCGGCTCACGTAGTCGCCCTTCTCTTCGCACAGTTTCATGCCGGCGGCCAGATTGTTCCGAACGGCGTATTCAGTATCCAGGTCTTTCTGCAGCATCTCTTCCACGGTCCTGCCCGGCTCGGTGGCATGCGGGCGCATGTCCGGGTCGCCGCCCAGGAACAGGATCCGGCGCAGCAGCGCATCGGCATGCTGGGTCTCCTCTTCCATCTCGTGGTTGAGGCGTTCGTACAGCGCGAACAGGCCCTGGTCCTCGTAACGGCGGGAATGGATGAAGTACTGGTCGCGGGCGGCGAGCTCGCCGCGCAGCAGTTCCTTCAGGCAGGCGATGACGTCCGGGTTGCCTTTCATGGGGGGCTCCTGTGAATCGATGCGGCCTAGGGTGCCGCATTTCAGAATACGGTGATCTAATCGGAATCAGTCGCAGTTGCGCCTGCGGCTACAATCGACCCACAAGCGTGGAAAGGACGTGCGATGCGACGTACATGGCGTTGGGTGCTGGGCGTGTTGATCGTCGTCGTACTGGTCACCGCACTGGTCCTGTGGCTGCTGCTGCGAGGCAGCCTGGCCGACCTTGACGGCGAGCACGCCCTGCCGGGCCTGGCCGCGCCGGTCACCCTCGAGCGCGACGCGCTGGGCGTGGTCACCATCACTGCCGGCAGCCAGGCCGACGCGATGCGCGCACTGGGCCGCGTGCATGCGCAGGAGCGCTATTTCGAAATGGACCTGATGCGCCGCAGCGCCGCCGGCGAACTGTCAGCGCTGTTCGGGCCGAAAGCCATCGACGCCGACAAGCGCATGCGCGTGCATCGCCTGCGCGCCCGCACCGAAGCGCACCTGGACGCCGCGCTGGGCGCCAACGGTGATGCCGTGCGCGCCTATGTGGACGGTGTCAACGAAGGGCTGACCGATCTCTCCGTGCGCCCATGGCCCTACCTGCTGCTGCGGCAGTCACCGCAGCCCTGGCAGGCCAGCGACAGCGTGCTGGCCGGGTTGGCCATGTACGCCGACCTGCAGGACCCGGGCAACCAGACCGAGCTTGCGCTGAACCGCATCCGCGCGGTGGTGCCGCCGGCGCTGCATGCACTGGTCGCCCACGGCGGCACCGAATGGGACGCACCGCTGTTCGGCGGACCCACCGGGAACGCCGTGCTGCCCGACGCGGGCCAGCTCGATCTGCGCTCATTGAGGGCAAAACCGGGCGCCAAGCAGGAAGACGCAGACGCCGTCGGCAGCAACAACTTCGCCGTGGCCGGCGCACTCACCGCCGACGGTCGCGCGATCATCGCCGACGACATGCACCTGGGCCTGCGCGCACCCGGCCTCTGGTTCCGCGTGCGCCTGCGCTATCCCGACCCGCAGGCTGCCGGCGGCCAGGTCGATGTCACCGGCTTCTCGCTGCCCGGCCTGCCGGCAGTGATCGTCGGCAGCAACGGGCACGTGGCCTGGGGCTTCACCAACAGCTACATCGATACAGCGGACTTTCGCACTGAAGCGGCCAACGCCACGGTGACCGTGCATGAAGAACGCATCGCGGTAGCCGGCCAGGCCGACGTGCGGTTCCCCGTACGCGAAACCGCCTGGGGCCCCATCCTGCACACGCATGCCGATGGCAGCGGTGACGCCCTGCGCTGGGTCGCCCACCTGCCCGGCGCGGTGCGCCTGGACTTCGGCGATCTGGCCCGTGCCGGCGATCTGGAGAGCGCACTGCAGTTCGCCGACCGCGCCGGCATCCCCGCGCAGAACCTGGTGGTTGGTGACCGCAGCGGGCGCATTGCCTGGCGCCTGATCGGCGCCCGCCCGGATCGTGGTCCAGGCTGCGCACCGGCGGGCTTCACCGCCGCCAACAACCAGGACTGCGCGCCCTGGCCGATCCGTAGCGACGCTTCACCGGCGCTGGTCGATCCGCCCGACCATCGCTTGTGGACCGCCAATGGCCGCGTTCTCGACGGCGAGGCACTGGCCAACGCTGGCAACGGCGGCTATGACCTGGGTGCACGAGCACGGCAGATCCGCGACCTGCTCGCCAGCCAGGACCGCTTCGACGAGCACGATCTGCTGGCGATCCAGCTCGATGACCGCGCGGTGTTCCTGCAGCGCTGGTGGGCGCTGCTGCACGATGTCATCGATCGCAGCGACGATCCCGCACTGAGGCGCTTGAAGGTGGCCAGCCATCAATGGAGCGGCCGCGCCTCGGCCAGCTCGGTCAGCTACCGGGTGGTGCGCGAGTTCCGCACGCAGGTGATGGATACCCTGTCCGATGCACTGCTGGCCCCGGCCAACGCGCAGCTCGGCGATGACTACCTGGACCCGCGCCTGGCGCAGTTGGAAGGTGTGGCCTGGCCGATGCTGCAGCAGCGCCCCGCCAACCTTCTGCCACCGGCCTTCGACAGCTGGGACGCGCTGTTGCTTGATGCCGCACGCCGCACCGAGGGCGAGCTTGCCAGGCAGGGCCCGCTGGCCCAGCGCACCTGGGGTGAACGCAACACGGCAGCGATCTGCCATCCGATGGCTCGCGCGTTGCCGGAGATTGCCAGGCACTGGCTGTGCATGCCCGCCGACCACCTGCCCGGCGACCGCGACATGCCGCGCGTGCAGACGCCGAGCTTCGGCGCCTCCCAGCGCATGGTGGTCTCGCCCGGGCACGAGGCTGACGGCATCGTGAACATGCCGGGTGGCCAGAGCGGTCATCCACTGTCACCGTACTGGGGCGCCGGCCATGAGGACTGGGCGCACGGGCGGCCGACACCATTCCTGCCGGGCAAGGCGCAGCATGTCATGACGCTGGCGCCGACCCGTTGACGGCGGCGCCCAAAAGGCCGGGGGCGCACTGCACGCTGTAGAGCCGAGCCCACGCTCGGCTGCTTCTGGCGCGGAGCCGAGCATGGGCTCGGCTCCACAGAATGCCCGCGGCGCTCCGGGTCAGCTCCTGCGCCGCTCGATCAGGTTCAGCAGTGGCCCAGTCATCGCGGTGGTCACCAGCGCCATGATCACCAGCACCGCGAACAGGCGGTCGCCGAGCAGGCCCAGTTCGTACCCGAGGTTGAGCACGATCAGCTCCATCAGGCCACGGGTGTTCATCAGCGCGCCCAACCGCCACGCTTCGCGTGATGGCATGCCCGCGCTGCGTGCGGCGCTGAAGGTGCCCAGCAGCTTGCCCGTCGTGGCCACCGCAATCACCACCACGCACAGCACGATGTCACTGGCCTGCAGCGCGTCGGCGCGCATGCGCAGCCCGGTCATGGCGAAGAACAACGGCAGCAGCAGCGTGACCGCGAACGGTTCGACGCGGGCCATCAGCAGGTCGCGCAGCTGCGCGTTGGACGATACCGCGACGCCCGCTGCGAACGCGCCGAACAGCGCGTGGATGCCCAGCACCTCGGTGACCAACGCACTGCCCAGCGACAGCAACAGGATGCCCAGCAGCCAGCGGCCTTCACGTCCCGGCGCGATCTGCTGGCGGGCGAACCATGGCTTCACCAGCCCCAGCATCAGCGTCACGAATGCAACCACGCACAGCAGGTTGAGGCTGGCCGGCAGCCATCCGCTGGCCTGGGCGGCAGCCACGATCAGCGCCAGCAGGCACCATGCCGTGGCATCGCCCAATGCCGCGCAGGCGATGGCGGTCTGGCCCAGCGGCGTGTGCGTGGTCCCGCGATCGGCAAGGATGCGCAACAGCACGGGGAACGCGGTGATGCTCATCGAGATGCCGACGAACAACGCAAATGCAGTGAAGCCCACGCCCTGCGGGCCATGCTGCGGATACAGCCAGATCGCCAGGGCAACGCCGAGTACGAACGGCACTGCAATGCCGGCATGGCTGACCGTGAAGGCGAAACGCCGGCGGCCACGCAGCGCCGCCAGGTCCAGCTCGGCACCGGCCACCAGCAGGAACATCAGCACGCCCAGCTGGCTGAGCATGCCCAGCGGACCCAGCGAGCTGGCCGGGAACAGGGCGCCATGCAGCTGTGGCAGCAGGCTCCCCAGCACCAGCGGGCCCATCATCAGGCCGGCGGCCATCTCGCCGATCACTGCCGGTTGCCCAAGGCGCTTGAGCATCGCCCCCGCGCCCTTGGCCACCAGCAGCAGCACCAGCAACTGCAACAGGAACAGGCCCAGCGGTGACGCCAGGTGGTGCGCCCAGCTACCTTCGGAGGCGACTGCCGCGCGCGCGACCGCCCGGGGGGCTTCGGGGCCCGCATAGCGGGCCAGCAACACCCCGGCCAGCAGCGGTGCACCCGCCCAGGCCAGGTAGCGCCTCCCCCATTTCTTCGGCGGCACATCGCCGCCTGCCCGTACGTCCATGAACATTCCCCAATGTGCAGGGGGGCGATGATACGTCGCAAAAAGGGGATGGAGAGCATCACGTCGTTCATGCCACAAACGACTTAATCCCCTCCGTCCCCTTTTGGGGGCTCAGGCCAGGGCCTGCTCGTGCACGCCGGCGATCGCGCGGCCCGACGGATCGGCAGCCGCGGCGAAGCTGGCATCCCAGGCAATGGCCGCCGGCGATGAACAGGCGATGGACTTGCCTCCCGGCACGGTCTCGGCGGCCGCCCGGCTCGGGAAGAACTGCTCGAACAGATGGCGGTAGTAATACGCCTCCTTGGTCTGCGGCGGGTTGTGCGGAAAGCGCTTGCCCGCCGCCGCCAGCACGCGGTCGCTGACCTGCGCCTCGGCGTGCGCCTTCAGCCCATCGATCCAGCCGTAACCCACCCCATCGCTGAACTGTTCCTTCTGCCGCCACAGGATGCTGTCCGGCAGGTAGCCGTCGAACGCCTCGCGGAGCACCGCCTTCTCGATGCGACGGCCGCCGAAGCCGGCATCCACCATCTTGTGCGCAGCATCGAAGCGCATTGCCACATCAAGGAACTCACGGTCGAGGAACGGCACCCGCGGCTCCACGCCCCAGGCCATCATCGACTTGTTGGCGCGCAGGCAGTCGTAGTTGTGCAGCGCATCGAGCTTGCGCACCAGCTCATCGTGGAATTCACGCGCATCCGGCGCCTTGTGGAAGTACAGGTAGCCACCGAAGATCTCGTCGCTGCCCTCGCCCGACAGCACCATCTTCACTCCCATCGCCTTGATCCGCCGCGCCAGCAGGAACATCGGCGTCGACGCGCGGATGGTGGTGACGTCGTACGTCTCGATATGGCGGATCACTTCCGGCAGCGCATCCAGGCCCTCCTCGAAGGTGTACTCGAAACCGTGGTGCACGGTGCCGAGCGCTTCGGCGGCGATGGCAGCGGCGGCCAGATCGGGCGAGCCCTTCAAACCGATCGCGAACGAGTGCAACCGCGGCCACCACGCTTCGCTCTGGCCACCGTCCTCGATGCGGCGACGCGCATAGCGTGCCGCGACGGCCGCCACCAGCGACGAATCCAGGCCGCCGGACAGCAGGACGCCATACGGCACGTCGCTCATCAGCTGGCGTTCCACCGCATGCTCGAAGGCCTGGCGCAGTTCGCCCAGATCGGCCTGGCGACCCTGCACGTCGGCATAGTCGCGCCACGGTTGCTGGTAATAGCGCACCAGCTCTCCGCTGGCGCTGTCGAAATAGTGGCCCGGCGGGAACTGCGCGACATCGGCGCAGGTGTCGACCAATGCCTTCATTTCCGAAGCCACGCGCAGGCGCCCCTGGGCATCGTGGCCCCAGTACAGCGGCACCACACCGACCGGGTCGCGCGCCACCAGCACACGACCGGCGTCGCGGTCCCACAGCGCGAAGGCGAAGATGCCGTTGAGCTGCTCGAGCCACTGCGCGGGCGATCCACCCTGGCGGTACAACGCGTTGATCACCTCGCAGTCCGAGCCGGTCTGGAAGTCATAGGCGGTGGTCAGTGCCGCCTTCAACCGCTGGTGGTTGTAGATCTCGCCGTTCACCGCCAGCGCCAGCTGGCCATCGGCCGAGAGCAGCGGCTGCGAGCCACCCGCGGGATCGACGATGGCCAGCCGCTCGTGGACCAGCAACGCACCATCGTCGAGGTACACGCCGCTCCAGTCCGGGCCCCGATGGCGCTGGCGCTGCGACAGTTCCAGCGCGTGGCGGCGCAGGGCAGGAAGATCGTCACCGGCCTGCAGGCCGAAGAGTCCGAAGATCGAACACATGGGGGAAGCTCCTGTTGGGGATTTCACGGGTGGGGGTGTTCGACCGGCCATCCAGGCCCGGGTGGGGCTGCGCCCGGGCACAAAAAAACCCGCATCGACCGATGCGGGTTTTCTGGTGTCCGGGCGTGTGTTGCTGTCTATCTACCCAGGGCGCAGTCCCGCATCGGCCACGCACGATTATTCGCGCGCAGATTATTGCGGTTGTTGTTATTGACGGCGGTGGCCAGGCGGATCGACATGGCACCGACCCTAACCCGGTTTCCGGCACGGCGCAACCGTTGCGTTGGCAACCAGGTGAAGGTGTGCCGACCAACGGTCGGCACCCAGCAGTCGGCGCCCACAGGGGTAGCGCCGGGCCGTGCCCGGCGCCATGCCTCACACCAGCAGTCGCTCCACCAGCCGCTGGTACAGCCCCGGCAGTGCCTCCAGCTCGTCCACGCGTACATTCTCATCCACCTGGTGGATGCTGGCGTTGACCGGCCCCACTTCGATGCACTGCGCACCCAACGGCGC
The DNA here is from genome assembly GCF_001676385.1 of Stenotrophomonas maltophilia. GTDB lineage: Bacteria > Pseudomonadota > Gammaproteobacteria > Xanthomonadales > Xanthomonadaceae > Stenotrophomonas > Stenotrophomonas maltophilia_J. The sequence goes on from NZ_LYVJ01000002.1 coordinate 82,645, forward strand.
GATGAAGCGGGCATCGGAGGTGCCACCGCCGGTACTTTCCTCAGGGGCACCACCGATGTGCTCGGCCAGCACCGCGCGCGCGGTGGCCCGCAGCGTGCCTTCCGGGGTGTAGAACGGCTCGCCGCTTCGATGCCATTTCAGCGCGTACTGCAGGCCATGGCGATCCAGCAGTGCGGTGATCTCCGCTTCCAGCTTCGGCGCATCCCAGTGCGGGTTGTAGCGGATGTTGAAATCCACTTCGAGCTCGCCGGGAATCACGTTGTTGGCACCGGTACCGGCGTGGATGTTGGAGATCTGCAGGCTGGTCGGCGGGAAGCTCTCATACCCCTCGTCCCAGCGTCGCGCAGTCAGCTCGGCCAGGGCCGGGGCCGCCCGGTGGATCGGGTTGCGTGCCTTGTCCGGATACGCGACGTGCCCCTGTACGCCCTGCACCCGCAGCTTGGCCGACAGGCTGCCACGACGCCCCACGCGCAGCAGGTCACCCAGCGTCGCGGTCGAGGACGGCTCACCGGTGATGCACCAGTCGATGCGCTGGCCGCGCTCGGCGAACAGGCGCGCGACGTGACGCACGCCATCGATGGCATCGCCCTCCTCGTCGCTGGTCAGCAGCACCGCCAGCGTGCCGGGGTGATCCGGATGCGCAGCAACGAACTGCTCGGCAGCCACCACGAACGCGGCCACGCTGCCCTTCATGTCGGCGGCGCCGCGGCCATACAGCGCCCCATCACGGATCTGCGGGCTGAACGGATCGCTGGCCCAGGCCTCACGGGGGCCCGGCGGCACCACGTCGGTGTGGCCCAGCAGCACCAGCACCGGCGCCCCCTGGCCGTGGGTGGCCCACAGGTTGTCGACCTCGCCCAGCCGCAGGTGCTCGCACTGGAACCCGGCCTGCTCCAGGCGCGCCGCCAGCAGTGCCTGGCAGCCAGCATCGTCCGGCGTCACCGAGGGCCGTGCGATCAGTTCGCAGGCCAGGTCGAGGACCGCGCTCATGCGTCACCGACGCCGAAGCGTGCCTTGAAGCCGTTGTCGCTGAAACCCTGGCTGACCATGCCGTCGGCGGTGACCACCACCGGGCGCTTGATCAGCTGCGGGTACTCGCGCAGCAGCAGCTTCCATTCGGCATCGGACTCGGCCGCCTTGCGGTTGTCCGGCAGCTGGCGCCAGGTGGTGGAGGACCTGTTGACCATCGCGGCCAGCCCTCCCAGCTGCGCGGCCCACGCCAGCAACGTCTCCGGGCTCGGCTTGGTGTCGCGGTAGTCGACGAAGGTGTACGGCACACCGAAGCGGTCCAGCCACCTGGTCGCCTTCTTGCAGGTATCGCAGTTCTTCAAACCGTAGACAGTAGTGCTCATGGCCATCCGTGATGCTGGAAAACAGACGGCCAGAATCTCACAACAGGCGCTCGGACACGACCCGGAACGGGACCTGGGGCAACCGGAAGGCCAGCCCCTCGTGCAACGCCACGCCCATTGCCTGCAGCCTCGGGCACTGCGGCTCGCCGTCCAGCCGCAACGGTTGCAGGTGGGCGATTTCCACCAGCAGCGCGATGCGGGTGCTGGCCCAGTGCCGGTCACAGGTTCGGGCGATGGCCTGGTGCTGGCAGGTCAGGAAGCGCAGCAGGGCCTGGTGGCCGCCGAAGGCCGCCCCCCACGCTGCATCCTCCCAGCCTGCAGCAGCCTGCCACTGCAGGTGCAGCGCAGGCGCACTGCCCTGCCCGCCTTCGACCACGGTGTGCCCACCGCCATCGGCGCACACCACATGCGCGAAGCGCGTGGACAGATGTGGCTGCATGGCATCGCTGAAGGCGCGCGCGCCGGCGACGAAGGCCAGCTGGTCCATCACGTTGCGATCGAACAGCACCACCGGCGTCCCGTCCGGATCATCGTCACGGCGCAGGTACCAGCGCCAGTTGCTCTGCCTGGGCGACGGCATCAGCGACCGCAGTGGCCCGGCCAGCGCTGGCCCGAAATGGCCGTGCCGGTAGCTGAGGATGGTGTAAGGCGTGCGTCCGGCATGCACCACGTAATGGTGGCCCGGCGGAGGCGTTGGCGCGTGCCCTACGTCGACCCACCAGCTCACGTACACCACGTCGCGCACATCGCTGGCCAGCACCGGCATCGGCCAGCGCCGCGACAGCGCGCGGCGCAACCGGGTCCAGCGCGGGGCGTGCAGCAGGCGCGGCAGCATCCGCCCGAACAGGGTGCCGGACGGATGCCGGTAGATCGCGGACGTCGCCAGATCCTCCGGCGCAGTCATCTTCAGTCGGCCAGGCCGCGCAGCAGGTCGTTGACGCTGGTCTTGCTGCGGGTCTTGGCATCAACCTGCTTGACGATCACCGCGCAGTACAGCGAATGGGTACCGTCCTTGCTCGGCAGCGAGCCGGACACCACCACGCTGTACGGCGGGATGTAGCCGTAGCTGATCTCGCCGGTGGCACGGTTGTAGATGCGGGTGCTCTGGCTGAGGAACACGCCCATGCCGATCACGCTGTGGTGGCCGACCACCACGCCTTCGACCACTTCCGAGCGCGCACCGATGAAACAGTGGTCCTCGATGATGGTCGGGCTGGCCTGCAGCGGTTCCAGCACGCCGCCGATGCCGGCACCGCCGGACAGATGGCAGTGCTTGCCGATCTGCGCGCACGAACCCACCGTGGCCCAGGTGTCGACCATGGTGCCTTCGCCGACGTAGGCTCCGATGTTGGTGAAGCTCGGCATCAACACCACGTCCTTGCCGAAGTACGAGCCGCGGCGGGCAATCGCGCCCGGCACCACGCGCACGCCGCTCCGGCGGAACTTCGCTTCGTCGTAGCCGGCGAAGCGCGATTCGACCTTGTCCCAGAACGGTGCCGGACGTGCGTCGACCACCGCCATGTCGTTCACGCGGAAGTACAGCAGCACCGCCTTCTTCAACCACTCGTTGACCTTCCAGCCACCCTGCCCGTCCGGCTCGGCGACGCGGAACTCACCGCTCTCCAGGCCATCGATCACGCGGTTGACCAGCGGCCGGGTCGAGCCTTCCAGTTCGTGCAGGGTCAGCGTGGCGCGGCGTTCGAACGCGCTCTCGATGCCGAACTTCAACTCTTCCACGCCGGGCGCCGCCGGCTTGCGCAGCGACTTGCGGGCGATGGTTTCGGCACGTGCGGCTTCGACGCTCCGGGCCGGTGCCTTCTTCGCCGCCACCTTTTTCGCCGGGGCCTTCACTGCAGCGGCCTTCTTCGGCGCAGCGGTCTTCTTCGCGGCCGGGGTGGCAGCGGTTTTCCGGGCCGCCGTACTCTTGGCGGTCGCGGCGGTCTTCTTGGCGGGCTTGGTGGCCATCAGGTGGGGTCTCCGGCGTTTCGATCAGGATCCAGGCAGGCCAGCATCGCGTCATGCAGCTGCTGCCGGGCAGTTTCAGTAAGGGGGAGGTCGTGTTCGTCACTGATCACGAAGGTGTCTTCGGCGCGTTCGCCAAAGGTGGCAATGCGCGCATCATGCACGCGCAGGCCCTGGTTGCGCAGCACGAACGCGACGTCGGCCAGCAGGCCGGGGCGGTCGGGGGCGACCAGGGCGAATCGGGTCGCACCGGGCTCGTCGCGGAACTCGATGCGCGGGGCGAAGCGGAAGTGGCGCAACTGCCGTGGCACCGCCCGGCGTGAGGGCCGCAGGCGGCCCAGGTCACCGCCCAATGCCTCGCGCAGCGCTGCTTCCAGGTGGGCGCTGCTGCCATCGGCAAAGCTGTCGGCCGGGCTCACTTCAAACGTATCGAAAATCGTGCCGGCCGGACCATCGAGCACGCGGGCGCGATGGATGCCGTAGCCCTTGCGGTCCAGCGTCATCACGATCGCGGCAAACAATCCGTCGCGGTCGGGCGAGTGCACGAATACTTCCAGTGCCGGGTCATCGACGCTGATCCGGCGCACCTTCACAAGCGTGTGGCCCTGTTTCACCGGTACCAGCGCAGCGGCCTGCCACGCCAGCTGCTCCGGGCGCAGCCGCATGAAGCCCTCGTCCGGCATCACTGCGAACTGGCGGTCGATGGTGGCGTCGTCGTAGCCCTGCTCGCGCACCAGCGCGCGCACGCTGTCGCGCGCCTCGGCCACCCGCTCGGCAACCGGCACCGGATGCTCCAGCCCTTCGCGCAGCGCGCGCCGGGTGGCGAAGTACAGGTCGGCCAACAGGCGGTCCTTCCAGGCGTTCCACAGCTTCGGGCTGGTGCCGGCGATATCGGCACAGGTCAGCAGGTACAGGTAATCCAGGCGGTCGCGGCTCCCGACCAGGGTGGCGAAACGATGGATCACCTCCGGATCGGCGATGTCCTGCTTCTGCGCGGTCACCGACATGCGCAGGTGCTGTTCAACCAGCCACGCGACCAGTTCGGTATCGGACGCGCTCAGCGCATGTGCCTGGCAGAATGCGCGCGCGTCCACCGCGCCCAGTTCGGAATGGTCGCCGCCCCGGCCCTTGGCGATGTCATGGAACAGGCCGGCCAGCAGCAGCAGCTCCGGCTTGCGCAGGCGGGGCCACACTTCATGCGCGATCGAGAAACGTTCATCGGCACGGCTGCTGGCGAACTGGCCGATGTTGCGCAGGACCATCAGCGTGTGCTGGTCGACGGTGTAGACGTGGAACAGGTCGAACTGCATGCGGCCGCTGACCTGCGCGAAGGCGGGAATCCACTGGCCCAGAACGCCCAGCCGCGCCATGCGCGAGAGCGTATCGACCGGGCGCTGGCCCCGCAGCAGCGCAAGGAACTGCTCGCGCGCATCGCCATCGGCCTGGTCATAGGCCGGCAGCAACGGCAGCGACTCGGCCAGCGCACGTGCGGTCAGCGAATGCAGGCCGCGCACCTGCGGGTTGTTGGCCCAGCTGGCAAACAGGGAAAATACCTGGCCGATGTCAGCGCATGGCCACTCGGCCTGGTTCGCGGCCAGGTAGCCGCGCCGCAGGGAAAAACCCACGGTCAGCGGCTCCGGCTGGGCCTCGCCATCGAACTGCTCCTCGAAGCGCTGCAGCAGGCGGTCGCTGATCCGGCGCACCACGGAAGCGGCACGATAGAAGCCCTGCATCATCTTTTCGACGCCGAGATTCTCGGCATCGTCCTCGAAGCCCAGGCGTGCCGCCAGGGACTTCTGGTAGTCGAACCGCAGGCGTTCTTCCGGACGGCGCGCCACCAGGTGCAGGCCGAAGCGCAAGCGCGCCAGGACGGCACGCTCGCGCTTCAATGCAGCGGCTTCATCGGCACCCAGATGGCCCAGCCCGACCAGCGCTTCCAGGTCACGCACGCCGAACGCACGCAGCGCCATCCAGCCCAGCGTATTGAGGTCACGCAGGCCACCGGGCCCATCCTTCAGGTCCGGCTCCAGGTTGTCGGCAGTATCACCGAAGCGCTGGTGGCGATTGCGCAGTTCCTCCAGCTTGGCCAGGAAGAACGCCCTTGCCGGCCACAGTTCGCGGTCGTCGATGGCCTCGCGCAGCGCGCGACGCGCGGCGTCGTCGGCCAGGATCGGGCGCGCCTCGATCAGCGCGGTCAGCACGGTCTGGTCGGCAGCGGCCTCGCGGCACTGCGCGGCCGACCGCACCGCGTGGCTGATCGCCATGCCGCAATCCCACAGCAATGCGAACAACCGCGCCAGCGCCGCCTCATGGCCCCGCTGCGCCGGCAGCTCGCCGAACACCAGCAGATCGATGTCCGAGTGCGGGAACAGCTCGCCCCGGCCGTAGCCTCCCACCGCGAACAGTGACAGGCCGCTGTCGGCCGGCAGGCAGCGCTGCCAGGCCAGGCGGATGAGGTGGTCTGCCGCGCGCGCGCGCAACGCCAGCAGGCGCTCGATGTTGTCGCCCTGGTCGAAGCGGCGGTACAGGCGCGCGTCGGCCTGCTGCTGCGCCTGGCGCGCAGCGGCCGCCCAGTCCGGGTCGTTGAGCGACGCGGCCGGCGTGTCCAGCAGCGAACTCGCCGGCAACATCCTCAGGAAACCTGCGATTCGCCCGGCGACAGGGTCAGCACGTCAACGCCGGTCTCGGTGACCGCGACCATGTGCTCCCACTGCGCCGACAGCTTGCGGTCCTTGGTCACCACGGTCCAGCCATCCGGCAGCACCTTGTTGTAGCGGGTGCCCTCGTTGATCATCGGCTCGATGGTGAAGGTCATGCCCGGCTGCAGCACCAGGCCCTGACCCGGGCGGCCGTAATGCACCACCTGCGGCTCGTCGTGGTAGACCTTGCCGATGCCGTGGCCGCAGTACTCGCGCACCACACTGAAACGCTCGCCTTCGGCATAGCTCTGGATGGCATGGCCGATGTCGCCCAGGGTGGCGCCCGGCTTCACCGCGCGGATGCCGCGCCACATGGCTTCGTAGGTGGTTTCCACCAGGCGGCGGGCCATCACCGACGGGGTGCCGACGAAGTACATGCGGCTGGTGTCGCCGTGCCAGCCATCCTTGATGACAGTGACATCAATATTGATGATGTCGCCATCCTTGAGCACCTTCCCTTCGCTGGGGATGCCGTGGCAGATCACGTTGTTGACCGAGGTGCACACGGTCTTCGGGAAGCCGCGGTAACCGACGTTGGCCGGAATGGCGCCCTGCACGTTCACGATGTGATCGTGGCAGATGCGGTCCAGTTCCTCGGTGGTGACGCCGGGCTTGACGTGGGGGGCAACGATGTCGAGCACTTCGCTGGCCAGGCGGCCGGCAATGCGCATCATCTCGATTTCCTGCGGGGTTTTCAGATTCACGCTCATGGCACCCATTATCGCCGATCCGGCCACAATCTGAACGAACGCCGCCCAACTGGTGTTGGAGGCAGGGTCGCTGCCGGAGGAACGCCCGGCGCGTCGCAGGGCCGGCTGCGACTGCACCGCAGTGCAGTTGCCAGGCCGCCCGGCAATTGCAGCGCGCTCGCCGAGCGGGCTATAATCGACCGGATTCCTGCCGCCTGCGTGCGCGGGAGGCCGTCCACACCGGACGTCACCGGTGAATCCACACCTGCTGCCCCCATCCGTGCCGGGGTGCTCCGCGAGGAGTTCGGCCACGGAGGCAGCTGGGAAGCCCAACCCCGGAACCGATCGCGCTTCCACGCGCCCGCATACCCAAACCCGCGGGCGGAATCGCCGGTTCCATATCAGGAGTATTGCAATGCCCCAGGTCACCATGCGTCAGATGCTGGAAGCCGGCGTCCACTTCGGCCACCAGACCCGCTACTGGAACCCGAAGATGGCTCCGTACATCTTCGGCGCCCGCGGCAAGATCCACATCATCAACCTGGAAAAGACCGTCCCGCTGTTCAACGACGCGATGAACTTCATCTCGTCGGTGGCCCAGAAGCGCGGCACCGTCCTGTTCCTGGGCACCAAGCGCAGCGCCCGCGAAACCATCAAGGAAGAAGCCGAGCGTTGCGGCATGCCGTTCATGAACCAGCGCTGGCTGGGCGGCACCCTGACCAACTTCCGTACCGTCAAGCAGTCGGTTGCCCGCCTGAAGGAACTGGAAGCCGGTGAAACCGACGGCACCTTCGAGAAGCTGGTCAAGCACGAAGTGCTGGGCCTGCGTCGCGAGCGCGACAAGCTGGAAGCCTCGCTGGGCGGCATCAAGGACATGAACCGCCTGCCGGACGCCATCTTCGTGATCGACATCGGCCACGAAGACATCGCGATCAAGGAAGCCAAGAAGCTGGGCATCCCGGTCATCGCCGTGGTCGACACCAACTACAACCCGGAACTGGTTGATTACGCCATCCCGGGCAACGACGACGCCATCCGCGCTGTGCAGCTGTACGCCCGCGCCGCTGCCGACGCCGTGCTGGAAGGCAAGGCCGCTGCCCCGCACGCCGCTTCGGTGCGTGAGGAAGAGTTCGCTGAAGCCGCTGCCGAAGGCGAAGAGAAGCCGGCCCGCCGCGCTCCGGCCAAGAAGGCTGCCAAGAAGGGCGACGACGCCCAGGCCTGATCCAGGCCCCGGGGTGGACGCCCGGCGTCCACCCTCCCTGCACGCAGCCCCTGGCGCGTGACAGGACCGTGTCACACGGGCCGGCCACGATGCCGGCCCAACCCCTTTCTTTCGTGAGGTAATCCCGTGGAAATCACTGCTTCCCTGGTCAAGGAACTGCGCGAGCGCACCGGCGCCGGCATGATGGAATGCAAGAAGGCGCTTACCGAAGCCAACGGCGACATCGACGCCGCGGCCGAAGCCATGCGCAAGTCCGGCGCTGCCAAGGCCGACAAGAAGGCTGACCGCGTGGCCGCCGAAGGCCGCCTGGGCCTGGCCCAGGATGGCGGCAAGGCCGTGCTGGTCGAAGTCAACTCGGAAACCGACTTCGTCGCCAACGATGACAACTTCAAGTCCTTCGTCAACGCCGTCGCCGCTGCCGCGCTGGCTTCGGGCGCCAACGACGTCGAAGCCCTGAAGGCCGCCACGCTGGCCGACGGCCGCACCGTCGAGGAAGCCCGCGCCACTGCCGTGCAGACCCTGGGCGAGAACATCCAGATCCGTCGCATGGTCAAGGTCGACACCACCGGCAACATCGGTGCCTATGTCCACACCAACGGCAAGGTCGGCGTGCTGGTCGACCTGATCGGCGGTGACACCGAGCTGGCCCGTGGCCTGGCCATGCACGTGGCTGCGCTTAAGCCGCCGCACAACAAGGCTGCGGACGTCCCGGCCGAGTTCGTCGAGAAGGAAAAGGAAATCGAACTGGCCAAGATGTCCGAAAAGGACAAGGCGAAGCCGGCCGAGATCCTGGAAAAGATCATCAGCGGCAAGATCAACAAGATCGTCAGCGACGTGACCCTGTACGGCCAGACCTACGTGCTGGGCGACACCACGGTCGAGCAGGTGGTCAAGGCCGCTGGCGCGGACGTGGCCGGCTTCAAGCTGCTGATCGTCGGCGAAGGCATCGAGAAGGTGGTGGAAGACTACGCCGCCGAAGTTGCCAAGGCGATGCAGGTCTGATTGCGGCCTGCTGGCCGTGAAGCGACCAGAAAGAGCCGCGGGAAACCGCGGCTCTTTTTTTATGCATGGGCCCAGGGATTAACCCATGGCCCATCGGTGGGTGCGCACCGTTGGTGCGCACAACCGGCACCTTTGCGTTGCGCGCGAATCAAGCCGATACTCGCCCCACGGAATGAGTGGTCACATAGCAGGAACGAAAATCGCGGACTGTGATGCATTCCTAGGTATTCTTGTCCCAATGGAATTGAACGACCCGACATGCCTCCCGAGCTGACAGCTGCCCTGGCGCTCTGCCGCAACCTGCCCTCGCCACCCGGTATTGCCCTGCGCATCATCGAACTGGCCCAGGATCCGGAAGCGGACATCACCACCGCCGCCGACATCATCGCCATCGATATGGCGCTGAGCGCTCGCATGCTGCGCATCGCCAATTCACCGCTGTACGCCAGCCGCCGCCGCATCGAGAACCTTGGCCAGGCGCTGACCATGCTGGGCCTGAATGCGACGATCAGCCTGGCCCTCGGCTTCACCGTCACCCAGGGCCTGACCGGCGGCGCCGACCACGACCTGCGCCAGCGGGCCTGGAAACGCAGCATCCTCAGTGCCCTGGCTGCCAGCCAGCTGGGCCAGGCCCGGGGCCTGCGCCGACTTGAAGAACTGATGCTGGCCGGCCTGCTGCAGGACCTGGGCGTGCTGTGCCTGGCCCAGGCCGAAGCGGAGCGCTACCTGCCGCTGCTGCGCGAGGCACGCGACAATACCGACCTCGTCGCCCGCGAGCGCAACGTGCTGGGCTGCAGCCACGCCGACGTCGGTGCCTGGGTGGCCGAACAGTGGGGCCTGCCACGCTACCTGGTGGAAAGCATCAGCCACAGCGAGGACGAGGGCACCGCGGAATCCCCGTTCCAGGCCTGCGTGCAGTTGTCCGGTGCCGTGGCCGACATCTGGCTGGACGATGATGCCGATGCCGCGCGTGAGCGCGCCCTGCAGCAGGTGCACAACCGCCTGGATCTGGACAGCGCCCGCTTCGACCAGGTCCTGGCCCGCATCAGCGAAGCACTGCCGGACATCGCCAGCCTGTTCGAGGCCGGCCTCAGTTCGCCGTCCCGGGTGCGTGAACTGATCGACCACGCCCAGGAGCTGGCCACCCTGCGCAACCTGCGCGAGCTGCAGGACGCCGACCAGGCGCGCCGTCGCGCCGACGAGTTCGAGGCCCGGGCCAAGCGCCTGGCCGACCAGGCCCATCGTGATGCACTGACCGGCGTGCTCAACCGCCGCCAGCTGGAAGCCGTACTGGAGCAGGAGTTCCTGCGCGCCGCCCGCCACGGCTGGCCGCTGTCGGTCGCCTTCATCGACCTGGATGACTTCAAGAAGATCAATGATGCCCACGGCCACCTGACCGGTGATGAAGTGCTGCGCGCCTTCGCCGGCAAGCTGCAGGGCCAACTGCGCAACAGCGACACCGTGGCCCGCTTCGGTGGCGAGGAATTCGTCGCGCTGCTGCCCAATACCAGTGAATCGGTGGCGCTGGATGTAATCCGCCGGGTACTGGCCAACATCGTTGCCACGCCGATGGCCGAGCTGGAAGACGGGCCACTGTTCGTCACGTTCTCCGCCGGGGTGGCCACCCAGGGCGGATATGAGCGCTTCGCCGACGTGCAGGACCTGCTGCGGGCGGCCGATGACGTGCTTTACCGCTCCAAGAACCTGGGCCGGAACCGGGTCATCGCCCGCTCGCCCGGGGCCCTCGGCCAGGACGAGCTGTCGGCCACGGCCGGCGCCGAACTGGGCTGAACGGCAATCCCGATGGCCGGGCCGCCGGCCGATTCTGCGCCGCAGTGCACAAAACACTTTGGCCCGACGCCGCATGCGCGTAGAATCGCCCGCGATTTCCACGCACCCGAGGTCCCCATGTCCAAGCTCGCCTATCGCCGCATCCTGCTGAAACTGTCCGGGGAGGCGCTGATGGGAGACGAGGACTACGGCATCGACCCGAAGGTGATCAACCGCCTGGCCCGCGAAGTCATCGAAGCCCAGCAGGCAGGCGCTGAAGTGGCCCTGGTGATCGGCGGCGGCAACATCTTCCGGGGCGCCGGGCTCGCTGCCGGCGGCATGGACCGGGTCACCGGCGACCAGATGGGCATGCTGGCCACCGTGATCAACGCGCTGGCCATGCAGGACGCGCTCGAGAAGCTCGGTGCCAAGGCCCGCGTGATGAGTGCGATCAAGATCAACGACGTGTGCGAGGACTACATCCGCCGCCGCGCGATCCGGCACCTGGAAAAGGGCCGCCTGGTGATCTTCGCTGCCGGTGTCGGCAGCCCGTTCTTCACCACTGATTCCGGCGCCGCGCTGCGTGCGATCGAGATCGGCGCCGACCTGCTGCTGAAGGCGACCAAGGTCGATGGCGTGTATGACAAGGATCCGAACAAGCACAGCGACGCCGTGCGCTTCGACAGCCTGAGCTACGACGAAGTCATCCGCCGTGGCCTGGAAGTCATGGATACCGCCGCCTTCGCGCTGGCCCGCGACAGCGACCTGCCGATGCGCGTGTTCGACATGGGCCAGCCCGGCGAGCTGCTGAAGATCCTCAACGGCGAGAATATCGGCACCCTGGTCCAGGGCCGCGACCCGGCCTGAGGCCGGCACCGGGCGGAACCGGGCCGATCGGGGCCCGGCAGCTTCCCATATTCGCCTATAATCGCCCGATTCCAGTTACACCCAGGACCGGGCGATGCTCAACGACATCAAGAACAACGCGCAGACGCGCATGGCCAAGAGCATCGACGCTCTTAAGCACACCCTCACCTCGATCCGGACCGGGCGCGCGACCCCGGCCCTGCTGGACCGCGTCACCGTCAGCGCCTACGGCAACCCCAGCACCCCGCTGAACCAGGTGGCGTCGATCTCCAACGCCGACGCCCACTCGCTGCTGGTCACCCCGTTCGACAAGGGCATGATCAAGGAGATCGAAAAGGGGCTCTACAACGCGGAGTTCACCCCCAACACCCTGGGCACCGCGATCCGCATCAACATGCCGCCGCCGACCGAGGAGCGCCGCAAAGAGCTGGTCAAGCAGGTGCAGAAGGAAGGCGAAGGCGCCAAGATCGCGATCCGCAACATCCGCCAGGATGCGAACAAGGAAATCGCCAAGCTGGTCAAGGACAAGGCCATCAGCGAAGACGAGAAGAAGCGCGGCGAAGACGACATCCAGAAGCTGACCGACGCCAACATCAAGGACGTCGACAAGGTCGTCGCCGAGAAGGAAAAAGAACTGCTGTCGGTCTGAAGTCGATGCCTTCAGCCCCGCCTCCGTTGCCGGCCGCCCTGCCTCGCCACATTGCCATCATCATGGATGGCAATGGCCGCTGGGCACAGCAGCGCCGCCGCCCGCGCGTCATCGGCCATCGTGCCGGCGCGCGCGCGGTCAACCGCACCATCGAGCGCTGCCTTGAACTGGGCATTCCCGCGCTGACCCTGTTCGCCTTTTCCAGCGAGAACTGGGGCCGGCCGCAGGAGGAAGTCGATGCGTTGATGAAGCTGTTCCTCGGCGCACTCGACCGCGAAGTGGACGAACTGCACCGCCGGGGCGTGCGCGTACGCTTCATCGGTGAACGCGAGCGCTTCGGCGCAGGGCTGGTCAGCCGCATGCAGCTGGCCGAGCAGCGCACTGCCGACAACACCACGTTGACCCTGTCGATCGCCGCCAGCTACGGCGGCCGCCAGGACATTACCCGTGCCACGCGCGCATTGGCCGCCGAAGTGGCGGCCGGTCGCCTGCTGCCCGAGCAGATCGACGAATCGCTGCTGGGCAGCCAGGTCGCCCTGGCTGACCTGCCGCCACCGGATCTGTTCATCCGCACCGGCGGCGACACCCGCATCAGCAATTTCCTGCTGTGGCAGCTCGCGTACACCGAGCTGTGGTTCACCGAGGCCCTGTGGCCCGACTTCGATGCCGATCTGCTGCAACTGGCGCTGGATGCCTACGCGGGCCGCGAGCGTCGTTTCGGCCTGACCAGCGCCCAGATCGCCGCACTGGCCACCGAGACCTCCAGCCCATGACCAAGACCCGAGTCCTCGCCGCGCTGATCATGGCGCCGGTCGCCATTGCCGCGATCCTGCTGCTGCCGACCCAATGGCTGGCCGCCGCGGCCGCCGCGGTACTGCTGATCGGCCTGTGGGAATGGCTGAAGCTGGCCGGCATCGAAGACACCCTGGCGCGTACCGTCCTGCTGGTGCTGAACCTGCTGCTGATGGTGCTGCTGGTATGGGCTGATGGCAGCACCCTGGTGCTGTTCCAGATCACCACGCTGGTCGGTGTCGGCTGGTGGCTGGCGGCACTGGCCTGGCTGCGCTTCTTCAATTTCGGCGCAGAGCCCACGGCCCCCTCGCGGATCATGAAAATGCTGGCCGGCACCCTCGCCATCGTCCCGGCGTGGGCCGCGCTGGTGCTGATCCATGCCGGTGGCGATCCGCCGGGCCAGCAGGGTCATCTGTGGTTGCTGGCAGCGCTGGCGCTGGTCTGGGCCGCGGACTCGGGCGCGTACTTTGCCGGCCGCCATTTCGGCAGGCACAAGCTGGCCCCGCGGATCAGCCCGAACAAGACCTGGGAAGGCCTGTTCGGTGGCCTGCTGGCCGGCGTTGCCGTTGCCGCCGGCCTGGGCTGGATGGCCGGCATCGATACCGCCCACCTGCCCGGCCTGCTGGCCACTTCGGTGATCGCCGTCTTCGCTTCGGTGCTGGGTGACCTGTTCGAGAGTCTGATCAAGCGCCACGCCGGCGCCAAGGACTCCGGCAACCTGATCCCCGGCCACGGGGGCATTCTCGACCGTGTCGATGGTGTCCTGGCCGCCGTGCCGGTGTTTGCGCTCGGCAAGGAAATCTTCGGGTTCTGATCATGAATACTGCCGCAGACCTGCGCCGGGTCGCCATATTCGGCGCCACCGGCTCGATCGGCACCTCCACGCTGGACGTGATCGCCCGCCATCCGCAGCGCTACAGGGCCAGCGTGCTGGCCGCTGGACGCCAGGTGCAGGCGCTGCTGGCCCTGTGCCGCCAGCATCGGCCGGCCCACGCCGTGATCGCCGATGAATCGCTGTATGCCGACCTGCGTGACGGCCTGCGCGACGCTGGCCTCGCCACCGAGGCCCACGCCGGCGCTGCTGCCCTGGACCAGTTGGCCGCCAGTGATGCGTGCGACACGGTGGTCGCGGCCATCGTCGGTGCCGCGGGGCTGTCGTCGACCCTGGCCGCGGCGGGAGCCGGCAAGCGCATCCTGCTGGCCAACAAGGAATCGCTGGTGCTGGCCGGTGAGCTACTGACCCGCACCGCCGAACGTGCCGGTGCCGAGATCATTCCGATCGACAGCGAGCACAGCGCCATCTTCCAGTGCCTGCGTTCGCGCGACGCCAGCATCGACGGCGCCGGCGTCCGCCGCATCCTGCTGACCGCATCCGGCGGCCCGTTCCGCGGCCGCAGCCGCGCCGAGCTGGCGCAGGTGACCCCGGCGCAGGCCGTGGCGCACCCGAAATGGTCGATGGGCCCGAAGATCTCCGTGGACTCGGCGACATTGATGAACAAGGGCCTGGAGGTGATCGAGGCCCATCATTTGTTCGCCGTGCCTGGCGAGCGGATCGAGGTGCTGGTGCACCCGCAGAGCCTGGTCCATTCGCTGGTCGAATTCGTCGACGGTTCGACCCTGGCGCAGTTGGGCCTGCCGGACATGCGCACGACCCTGGCCGTCGGCCTGGGTTGGCCACAACGCATCGAATCGGGCGTGGCAGGGCTGGACCTGCTGGCGCAGGGCCGGCTGGATTTCGAGGCGCCGGACACCGACGCCTTCCCGTGCCTGGCCCTGGCCTGGCAGGCCATGCAGGCCGGTGGCACCGCCCCGGCGGTGCTCAACGCTGCCAATGAAGAGGCGGTTTCAGCATTTCTTCAGGGCCGGATCGGTTTCCTGACGATTCCCGGGCTGGTTGCTAACGCACTTTCAACACTGCCGGCCCAGCCAGCCGATACACTGGAGGTCCTGTTGTCCGCCGACCAGCGGGCCCGCCAGCTGACCCTGAACGCCATCGACGCCGCCTGAACGACCACATCCCGCCCAGCATGACGCCGCCCTCGCCCACCACTGTGAGCCTGCATGACTGATTTCATCGGTTCGGTCTGGTGGATGATCGTCAGCCTCGGGCTGCTGGTTACCTTCCACGAATTCGGGCATTACTGGGTCGGCCGCCTGTGCGGGGTCAAGGTGCTGCGTTTCTCCGTCGGCTTCGGCCGGCCGCTGTGGTCACGCCGCGACAGGCACGGCACCGAGTTCGCCATCGCCGCCATCCCGCTGGGTGGCTACGTCAGGTTCCTCGACGAGCGTGAGGTCGAGGTGCACCCGCACGAACGTGGCCAGGCCTTCAACCACAAGACGGTCTGGCAGCGCATCGCCATTGTCGCCGCCGGCCCGCTCGCCAACCTGCTGCTGTGCATCCTGCTGCTGTGGGCGATGTTCGTCATCGGCAAGCAGGATTACTCGCCGACCCTCGGCCGGGTCACCGGCATCGCCGCCAGTGCCGGCCTGGCCAGCGGTGACCGCGTGCTGCGCGTGGACGAGCGCCCGGTGGCCACCCTCGGCGAGGCCAGCATGGCACTGACCGCCGCGGCGATGGACCGGCGCGACGTGACGCTCGAGGTCATCTCGGCCGACGACCAGGTCCGGCTGCGCGTGCTGCCGATGTCGCGGCTGCCCGCTGGATTCGATGAGCGGCGCGTGCCGATCCTGGCCGGCCTGCACTGGAAATCATGGCTGCAGCCGGCGTTGGTGAAATCACTGACCCGGGACTCGGTGGTGGCCGGGCAACTGCAACCGGGCGACCTGATCGTGGCGATCGACGGCCAGCCCATCGACAGCGCCGAACAGGTCGTCGGCGGGATCCAGGCACTCGGTCGCACCGGCCGCCCCGGCATGATCGAGGTGCTGCGCGGCGGCGAGCGCCTTGCGCTGGAAGTCACCCCGCGCCAGGGCAAGGACCCCCAGGGTCAGCCGGCCTGGCAGATCGGCGTGGAGTTCCCGACCACGTTCAGCCCTCCCTATGACACCCTGCTGCGCTACGGGCCACTGGATGCGGTGACCGCGGCCGTGCGCGAAACCGGGCGCCTGGCCGCCGATTCGCTGGGCATGATGGGCCGCATCATCACCGGCAAGGCTTCGCTGCAGAACGTTTCGGGACCGGTCACCATCGCCCGCGTAGCCAACGTCTCGGCCAAGCGCGGCCTGGACTGGTTCCTGCAGTTCCTTGCCCTGCTCTCGCTCAGCCTGTGCATCATCAACCTGCTGCCGATTCCGATCTTGGACGGCGGGCACCTGCTGTATTACCTTATCGAGTTGGTCAAGGGCAGCCCGCTGAGCGAGCGCGCCATCGCCGCCGGCCAGTACATCGGCCTGGCGTTGCTGGCCGGGCTGATGGGGTTGGCGTTCTACAACGACATCCTCGGCCTGGTCCCGCGATGAACTTTTCCACGTTGTTGCCGTCTACAGCGTCGGCATCCCGCACCAATGAAATCGACCTTCCTACCGGACGTGACATGACGCGACTCCCCAATCGCCGCCTGCTGGCCCTCGCCCTCGCCGCCGTCACCGGCGCCCCCGCCCTGGCCCAGGCAGCCGAGCCCTTCACTGTCAGCGACATCCGCGTCGATGGCCTGCAGCGCATCAGCTCGGGCACGGTGTTCACCTACCTGCCGGTGGAGCGTGGCGAGACGATCACTGACAGCAAGGTCGGCGAAACGATCCGCGCCCTGTACAAGACCGGCTTCTTTGAAGACGTGCAGCTGGACCGCCAGGGCAGCATCCTGGTGGTGACGGTCAAGGAACGCCCGGCGATCAACAAGCTGACCGTGACCGGCAACAAGGACATCAAGTCCGAGCAGCTGCTCAAGGGCCTGTCCGACATCGGCCTGTCCGAGGGCGGCACCTTCGACCGGCTGAGCCTGGACCGCGTGACCCAGGAACTGCGTCGCCAGTACAACGACCGCGGCAAGTACAACGTCGAGATCACCCCGACGGTGAGTCCGCTGGACCGCAACCGCGTGGACATCGCGATCGCCATCAAGGAAGGCAAGGCGGCCAAGATCCGCCACGTCAACCTGGTCGGCACCGAGAAGTTCGAGAGCGAGGACATCCTGAAGACCTGGGAATCCAAGGAGCACAACTGGGCGTCGTGGTACCGCCGTGATGACCAGTACTCCAAGGAAAAACTGTCCGGCGACCTGGAGAAGCTCAACTCCTGGTACCTGGACCGCGGCTATGTCGACTTCAGCATCGATTCGACCCAGGTATCGATCAGCCCCGACAAGCGCGACATGTTCCTCACCGCCGGCGTGACCGAAGGTGCGCAGTACAAGATCTCCGAGATCAAGGTCAGTGGCGACACCATCCTCCCGCAGGAAGACGTCGAGCGCATGGTGGTCCAGAAGCCCGGCGATACGTTCTCGCGTGCGCTGCTGGAATTCAGCTCGGACACCATCACCAACTCGCTGTCCAACATCGGCTACGCGTTCGCCAGGGTGAACCCGATTCCGACCACCAACCGCGCCGAGCAGACGGTGGCCATCAACATGCAGGTCGTGCCCGGCCCGCGTGTGTCGGTGCGACGCATCCTGTTCCGCGGCAATACCCGCACCTCCGACGAAGTGATGCGTCGCGAAATGCGCCAGTTCGAGAACACCTGGTATTCGCAGGCCGCGATCGACCGTTCCAAGATCCGCCTGCAGCGCCTGGGCTACTTCGAGTCGGTGGAAGTGGAAACCCCGGCCGTCAGCGGCAGCAACGACCAGGTCGACGTTGTCTACAACGTCAAGGAGACCACCTCCGGCAGCTTCGTGTTCGGCCTGGGCTATTCGCAGTCCTATGGCATGACCACCTCGGTACAGCTGTCGCAGAACAACTTCCTCGGCGGCGGCAACCGCGTGTCGGTCGAAGCCTCGCGCAGCAGCTACCTGCAGCGTTACGGCTTCAGCTACACCAACCCGTACTTCACCGATGACGGCGTGTCGCTGGGCTACAACCTGTCCTGGCGCGAACTGGACTACTCCGACTTCAATACCGCGCAGTACAACAGCACCAACGGTGCCGCGCAGGTGGTGTTCGGCGTGCCGCTGACCGAGACCGATACCGTCTCGCTGATGTTCGGCATCGACAGCAACCAGATCACCACCTACCAGGGCTCAACCCCACAGTCGATCATCGACTACATCAACGTGCTCGGCAGCAAGACCTTCCATGCCTGGCGCACCGAGCTGGGCTGGGCACGCGACTCGCGCAACGACTACTTCATGCCGACCCGCGGCACCTACCAGCGCGTCGGTCTGGAAACCACGCTGCCGGGCTCGACCATCGAGTACTACAAGCTGAACTACCAGATCAGCAAGTACTGGCCGATCATGCCGTCGCTGGTGATCAACACCCGTGCCGAAATCGGCTACGGTGACAGCTACGGCAAGGACAAGACCGCGATGGTGCCGGACAAGGATGGCAACCTGCGCTCGGTCACTGCCAGCGGACTGCCGTTCTACGAGAACTTCTATGCCGGTGGTACCAACTCGGTGCGCGGCTTCGAGGACAACACCCTGGGCCCGCGCGAGGCCACGGACGGCTATCCGGATGGCCAGCCGCTGGGTGGCTCGCTGAAGACCGTCGGTTCGGTCGAAGCCTACTTCCCACGCCTGTTCGACAGCCCGTCGGCGCGTGTCTCGGCCTTCGTCGACTTCGGCAACGTCTACACCGGCGTGGACAACTTCAAGGCCAACGAGCTGCGCGTGTCGACCGGTGTCGCCCTGCTGTGGCGCGCCCCGGTCGGCCCGATCTCGATCAGCTATGCCTTCCCGCTGAAGAAGGAAGACGGCGACAAGATCGAGCGCCTGCAATTCACGTTCGGTGGGCAGTTCTGACGAACCGCCCTGCGGTTCATCAGAACCGCATGCGCATATCCCCCGCGCCGTTACGCATGCCATCCATGGCATGCGCCCTTCGGGCCGTTGCTTAGCAACGTTGGGAATCGCTCCTGCGATTCCCAGGGGCGCGCCCCCTTAACAAAGGGGGGGCTCTCCACCAGACGGGGTGCGAAGCGCCGGGCATTGCCCGGCGTTTTCGTTTGGCCTGGATGCCGGAAGCGCCCGCTCTGCTTTTGATCTTTTCTGTTTTTCCGTGGCTGGCACTCGCGCCAGGCCGTCGCAGGTCGGACGGGGTGGGGCTGCGGGGGTGTGAGCCGCATGGGCCCGAGGCATGCCTCGGGCGGGTTGGGCAGGACGCCCAACCCAGGTCTCGCCGCGTGAGCAGGACAGCGCATGCGAGCAAGCGGCGACCAAGGCTACATGGACGTACTTGCGCCGCCCCCCGCAGTCCCGCCCGTCCGACCCAGCCCATGACACTGGCTCTGCCGGCCGCGAGGGGCCCTGCCGTTGGCTGCATATGCCCCCCGCATGACCGCAGTGGCGTCACACGTTAAACTCCCGCCGTGAATACTCCCACCTACACCGCCCAGCAACTCGCCGAGCAGTTCGGCCTGCAGGTCCATGGCGACCCCGCCACCGCCATCCACGGCGTGGCCACCCTCGCCCATGCCGGTCCTGGCCAGCTGACCTTCCTCGCCAACCCGCGCTACCGCGCCCAGCTGGCCGACAGCCAGGCATCGCTGGTCGTGCTGCGCGCCGACGATGCCGAGGCCGCCCCCGGCACCGCGCTCGTGGCCAAGGATCCCTACACCACGTTCGCCAAGATCGCTGCGCTGTTCGATATCGCGCCGGCGCGCCCGCCCGGCGTTCACCCCAGCGCCGTCATCGATCCCAGTGCCCAGGTTGCAGCCAGCGCCCACATCGGCCCGTTCGTCTCGATCGGCGCACGCAGCGTGGTCGGCGAGAACTGCGTCATCGGTGCTGGCAGCGTGATCGGCGAAGACTGCAGCCTTGGCAACGGCTGCGAGCTGATCGCGCGGGTCACCCTGGTTACCCGGGTCAAGCTCGGCAAGCGTGTGCGCGTGCATCCCGGTGCCGTGCTCGGCGCAGATGGCTTCGGCCTGGCGATGGACGCCGGCAAGTGGATCAAGGTGCCGCAGCTGGGGGGCGTACGCATCGGCGATGACTGCGAGATCGGTGCCAACACCTGCGTCGATCGTGGTGCGCTGGAAGACACCGTGCTGGACGAGGACGTGCGCCTGGACAACCTAGTGCAGATCGCCCACAACGTGCAGATCGGCGCGCACTCGGCCATCGCCGGCTGCACCGGCATCGCCGGCAGTGCCAGGATCGGCCGCTACTGCCTGCTCGGCGGTCACGTCGGCGTGGTCGGCCACCTCGAGATCTGCGACAAGGTCGTGATCACCGGCAAATCGGTGGTCCGCAACTCCATCCATGAGCCGGGCGAGTACTCGTCCGGTACCCCGTTGACCGACAACCGCACGTGGCGCAAGAACGCCGCGCGCTTCAAGCAGCTGGACGCACTCGCCCGCCGCGTCCTGGCCGCTGGCAAGGAGAAAGAATGAACGACACGCTGCAGCTTCCGATCGACGTCTGCCAGATCCAGGAACTGCTTCCGCACCGTTACCCGTTCCTGCTCGTGGACAGGGTGCTTGAACTCGACATCGAGGCCAAGCGCATCCTGGCCCAGAAGAACGTGAGCATCAACGAACCCTTCTTCCAGGGCCACTTCCCGGGCCGCCCGATCATGCCTGGCGTGCTGATCATCGAAGCACTGGCCCAGGCCGGCGGCGTGATGACCCAGCTCACGCTGGGCCGCGATGCGCAGTCCAAGCTGTTCTACATGGTCAAGGTGGAAAACGCCCGCTTCAACAAGCAGGTCGTGCCCGGCGATGTGCTGATGCTCGACGTGCAGATGAAGCGCCTGATCCGCAATATGGGCTGGTACTACGGCGAAGCCAAGGTCAACGGTGAAGTCGTTGCCTCGGCCGAGGTCATGTGCGCCGGCGCCAAGGGCTGACCCAGCGGAGGCTGCAATGACTGACAACGCACCACGGATCCACCCGACCGCCGTCATCGATCCGGCCGCACGCCTGGCCGATGATGTGCAGGTGGGCGCCTTCACCCTGATCGGCCCCGACGTCGAAATCGGCGCCGGCACGGTGATCGGGCCCCATTGCAGCATCCATGGCCCGACCCGGATCGGCCGCGACAACCGTTTCATTGGCCATGCGGCGGTCGGTGGCGAGCCGCAGGACAAGAAATTCGGCGGTGAGCGCACCGAACTGGTGATCGGCGACCGCAACGTGTTCCGCGAATTCGTCACCCTGAACCGCGGCACCGGCGGCGGTGGCGGCACCACTACCATCGGCAACGACAACTGGATGCTGGCCTACACGCACGTGGCGCACGATTGCCACGTCGGCAACTTCTGCGTGTTCTCCAACAACACCACGCTGGCGGGCCACGTCACCGTGGGCGACTACGTGATCATCAGCGGCTTCGCCGGTGCACACCAGTTCTGCCGCATCGGTGCCCATGCCTTCCTCGGCATGGGCGCGCTGACCAATGGTGACGTGCCCCCCTTCACCATGGTCGGCACCGATTCACTGGGTCGCCCACGCGGCATCAACAGCGAGGGCCTGAAGCGCCGTGGCTTTGATGCCGAGCGCATTTCCGCGATCAAGCGCGCCTACCGCACCCTGTACGTGGCCGGCCTGCCGTTGGCCGAGGCCAAGCAGCAGCTGACCGAGCAGGCGCGCGACAGCGACGACGTCAAGGCGATGCTGGACTTCATCGAACACGCCGAGAGGCCACTGCTGCGATGAGCGGCACGACCGGCCAGGCGCCCGGCAGCGCCGCCGTGATCCCACTGGCTTCCGTCGCCGGCAGCGGTCCTGCGCAGCGGGTGTCCAGCGAGCGCCCGCTGCGGATCGCGCTGGTCGCCGGTGAGGCGTCCGGCGACCTGCTCGGTGCCGGCCTGGTACGCGAACTGAAGGCGCGTTTCCCGAACGCCGAGTTCGCCGGCATCGGTGGCGATGCCATGCGCAGCGCCGGTTGCCAGACCTGGCACGATGCCAGCGAGCTGGCGGTGATGGGCCTGACCGAAGTGTTGCGCCACCTGCCGCGCCTGCTGAAGCTGCGCTCCGCGTTCCGCCAGCGTGCGCTGGAATGGCAGCCGGACGTGTTCATCGGCATCGACGCCCCCGACTTCAACCTGGGCATCGAGCGCTGGCTGAAACAGCGTGGCGTGCGCACCGTGCATTACGTCAGCCCGTCGGTCTGGGCCTGGCGCGAAAAGCGCGCCGAGAAAATCGGCAGCAGCGCCGACCTGGTGCTCTGCCTGTTCCCGATGGAACCGCCGATCTATGCCAGGCATGGCATCGACGCGCGCTTCGTCGGCCATCCGATGGCCGACGACATTCCCCTGCAGGGCAGCCGCGACGAAGCCCGCGCGGCATTGGGCCTGCCCGCCTCGGCCAAGGTACTGGCGGTACTGCCAGGCAGCCGCCTGGGCGAAATCTCGCGGCTCGGCGAGCCGTTCTTCGAAGCCGCCTGGCAGGTCTCCGAACGCATCCCGGGCCTGCACGTGGTAGTGCCTGCCGCCAATCCCGCATGCAAGCGGCTGATCGAGGAACAGCTGTCCCGCTCGGCATTGCCGGTGGCGTACTCGCATGTGCTCGACGGCCAGGCACGCACGGCGATGATCGCCGCTGACGTCGTGGTTCTGGCGTCCGGCACGGCGACCCTGGAGGCCATGCTGGTCAAGCGCCCGATGGTGGTCGGCTACCGGGTCAACGAACTGACCTACCGTCTGGTCAAGGCACTGGGCCTGATCAAGGTGGACCGCTTCGCCCTGCCCAACATCCTGGCTGGCCAGGACCTGGCCCCGGAACTGATGCAGCACGACTGCACGCCGGACAGGCTGGCGGCCGCCATCCTGCAGTGGTTCGACCATCCGCAACGGGTGACCGACCTGCAGGGCACCTACGTCCACCTGCATGAGCGCCTGCGGCGCAATGCCTCGGCCCGCGCTGCAGACGCCGTCAGCGAACTGCTGATGTGCGGCCAGGAACAGCGATGAACCGCCGTCGCGCCGCAGCGGCCAGCCTGGCACTGTTCGACGGCGCGGCCGTGGTCGAGCCTGGTCGCCTGGTCGCCGGCATCGACGAAGCCGGCCGTGGCCCGCTGGCCGGACCCGTCGCCGTCGCCGCGGTGGTGTTCGACCCCTCCAGGCCACGCATCAACGGCCTCGACGATTCCAAGCAACTCGCCGCCAGCCGACGAGAGCAGCTGCATGACCGCATCATCGAGCGTGCACTCGCCTGGCACGTGGTGCTGGTGGATGTGGGTACCATCGACCGCCTGAACATCTACCAGGCGACGCTGCAGGGCATGCGCGAGGTGGCCGCCGCGGTGGCCCATGTCGCCGGCTTCGCGCGTATCGACGGCAACGTGGTCCCCAAGGGCCTGGCGCTGCCGGCACAGGCGCTGGTCGGCGGGGATGGCATCGACCGCGCGATCATGGCGGCATCGATCCTGGCCAAGGTGTCGCGCGATCGCTACATGCAGGACCTGCACGCCCGGCATCCACAGTACGGCTTCGACCAGCACAAGGGCTACGGCACGCCGGCCCACCTGGCCGCCCTGCGCGAGCATGGGCCCTGTGCCGAGCACCGGCGCAGCTTCGCCCCGGTGCGGGAGTGCCTGGACCTGACGCAGGCGGCGGCCATCGCAGCCATTGCCTGAGTCGGCTGGAATCGTAGAGCCGAGCCCATGCTCGGCTGTCCGCAGCAGCCGAGCATCGGCTCGGCTCTACAGGAAACGCTCTCCCGCACGCCTGAACCTGCCTGCGTTCCCCGGCATGTCAAGAGCTTGTCGCCTCCCCCCGCCCTCGCTACCCTGACCGGGCATTCCAGCGCTTCCCGACCCCGGCGACGAACCTCCGTCAGCACCCGGGGCCCGCGCGCTCCAACCTGGTCCGGCATGTCCAACTCCCGCTTCGTACATCTCCACGTCCACACCGAGTTCTCGCTGGCGGACTCGACCATCCGCGTGCCGGCCAAGCCGGATCAGGCAGACCCGAAGAAGGCCAAGCAGGCCAACCTGCTGTCGCGCTCGGTGGAACTCGGCCTGCCCGCACTGGCAGTGACCGATCTCAACAACCTGTTCGCCCTGGTCAAGTTCTACAAGGCCGCCGAAGGGGTGGGCATCAAGCCGATCGCCGGTGCCGACGTGCTGATCGCCGAGGAAGGCCAGGACCCGTGGCGGATGACCCTGCTGTGCCGTGATCGCGAGGGCTACCTGAGCCTGTCGCGGCTGCTGACCCGTGCCTGGATGGAAGGCCATCGCCCCGAAGGCGGCGTAGCCATCCACCCGGACTGGCTGAAGGCCGGCAACGCCAACCTGTTCGCACTGGCCGGGCGGCAGAGCCTGGCCGGGCGCCTGGCGCTGGATGGCAAGCATGAACTGGCCGAGCAGCAGCTGGCCGACTGGCAACGGGTATTCGGCGATGGCCTGCACCTGGAGCTGACCCGCACCGGCCGCGAGGGCGAGGAGACCTTCAACCAGTTCGCGCTGATGGCCGCAGGCCAGCGCGGCCTGCCGGTGGTGGCCAGCAATGACGTGCGCTTCCTGTCGCCGTCGGATTTCAGCGCGCACGAAGCGCGCGTGTGCATTTCCACCGGCCGCGTGCTGGACGACCCCAAGCGCCCACGCGAATACAGCGACCAGCAGTACCTGAAGTCGGCCGAGGAGATGTGCGCGCTGTTCGCCGACATTCCCGATGCGATCGACAACACGCTGGCGCTGGCCGAGCGCTGCAACATCGAGATGCGGCTGGGCACCTACTTCCTGCCCAACTATCCGGTGCCCGACGACGAGACCCTGGACACCTGGATCCAGAAGATGTCGCGCGATGGCCTGGAAGAACGCCTGGCGAAGAATCCGCTGGCGCCGGGCAAGACCCGCGAGGATTACTTCGAGCGCCTGGAGTTCGAGCTCGACACCATCATCAAGATGGGCTTCCCCGGCTACTTCCTGATCGTGGCCGACTTCATCCAGTGGGGCAAGGGCCAGGGCATCCCGATCGGCCCCGGCCGTGGTTCCGGCGCGGGTTCGCTGGTGGCGTGGGCGCTGAAGATCACCGATCTGGACCCGCTGCCATACAACCTGCTGTTCGAGCGCTTCCTGAACCCGGAACGCGTGTCGATGCCCGACTTCGACATCGACTTCTGCATGGACCGCCGCGACGAAGTGATCGACTACGTCGCGCGCAAGTACGGGCGCGAACGCGTCAGCCAGATCATCACCTACGGCACCATGGCGGCCAAGGCAGTGGTGCGCGACTCCGGCCGCGTGCTGGGCTTCCCGTACGGCCTGGTCGACGGCGTCTCCAAGCTGATCCCGAACATCCTGGGCATCCACCTGAAGGATGCGCTGGGCAAGGGCAAGGAAGGCCCCAGCTCGGAAATGGCCTCGCCCGAACTGATCCAGCGCTACGAGTCCGAGGACGACGTCCGCGACCTGATCGACCTGGCACTGCAGCTGGAAGACCTGACCCGCAACGCCGGCAAGCACGCCGGCGGCGTGGTGATCGGTCCCGAGCCGCTGAGCGAATTCTGCCCGCTGTACGCCGAACACGACGAGAACGGCCTCGGCAAGAACCCGGTCACCCAGTTCGACAAGAACGACGTGGAAGAAGTCGGCCTGGTGAAGTTCGACTTCCTCGGCCTGCGCACGCTGACCATCATCGATTGGGCGGTGAAGGCGATCAACAAGCGCCACGAACGCGCGGGCATTCCGCCGGTGGACATCGCCGCGATCCCGCTCGACGACGCGCCCACCTACAAGGACATCTTCGCCAACGGCAACACCGGCGCGGTGTTCCAGTTCGAATCCTCCGGCATGCGCCGCCTGCTGAAGGACGCGCGCCCCGATCGTTTCGAAGACCTGATCGCGCTGGTGTCGCTGTACCGCCCTGGCCCGATGGACCTGATTCCTTCCTTCAACGCGCGCAAGCACGGCCAGGAAGAAATCATCTATCCCGATCCGCGCACCGAAGCCATCCTGAAGGACACCTACGGCATCATGGTGTACCAGGAGCAGGTGATGCAGATGGCGCAGATCGTCGGCGGCTACTCGCTGGGCGGCGCCGACCTGCTGCGCCGCGCGATGGGCAAGAAGGTGCCGGCCGAGATGGCCAAGCACCGCGAGATCTTCCGCGAGGGTGCGGCCAAGGGCGGTGTCGACGGTCCCAAGGCCGACGAGATCTTCGACCTGATGGAGAAGTTCGCCGGCTACGGCTTCAACAAGTCGCACGCCGCCGCATATGCGCTGGTCAGCTACCAGACTGCTTGGCTGAAGCGGCATTACCCGGCCGAATTCATGGCAGCCACGCTGTCGTCCGATCTGGACAATACCGACAAGGTGGTCGGCTTCCTCGACGAGGTGCGCAACCTGGGACTGACCGTGCTGCCGCCGAAGGTGAACCAGTCGGCCTTCATGTTCGAGGCGGTGACACCGGACACCATCCAGTATGGCCTTGGTGCGATCAAGGGCGTCGGCCAGGGTGCCTGCGAAGCCGTGGTCGAAGAACGCCAGAAGGGCGGCCCATACCGGGACCTGCTTGATTTCTGCACCCGCGTCGGCTCGGCCAAGCTCAACCGGCGCACGCTGGAAGCGATGATCAACTGCGGTGCATTGGACGAGCTGGGTCGCAACCGTGCATCGCTGATGCTGCAGCTGCCGGAAGTGATCAAGGCCACCGACCAGATGGCACGTGAGCGCGCCTCCGGCCAGAACTCGTTGTTCGGTGGCCCGGACCCCAGCACGGTATCGATCCAGCTGGACCTGCCCGAAACCGACGAATGGCCGCTGCTGCAACGCCTGAACGGTGAGCGTGACACGCTCGGCTTCTACCTCAGTGGCCATCCCTTCGACCCCTGGCGCGACGATGTGCGCGACCTGGTCGGCAACGATCTGGGCTCGGTGGAGAAGATCTGGAGCGCCAACAGTGGGGGCGGTGGTGGCGGCGAGAAACGCTGGCGCCCGGAAGTGCAGACGGTACTGGCCGGCCAGGTGGTCGGCGTGCGCCGCAAGGGTGAGAGCCAGATCTTCATCCAGCTGGAGGACGGACGCGGCCGTGTCGAGTGCAGCGCGTTCTCCGACGCGATGGCCGAATTCGGCCACCTGATGACCAAGGACCGCATCCTGGTCGTCAAGGGCGGCCTGCGCGAAGACGAGTTCAACGGCGGGTACGCGCTGCGCATCCGCCAGTGCTGGGACTTCGACGAGGTCTGCGCCAACTACGCCACCCGCCTTTCGCTGCGCCTGGACCTGCGCCAGCAGCGCCCGGTGTGGGAGCGCATCAACGCGCTGCTCGACCGTCATCGCCCGGGCCGCACGCCACTTCGCCTGGACCTGCTGCTCAACGGTCCACAGGGCGGCGTCGCCGGCATGCTCGACGTCTCTGGCCAGAGCGCGGTACGCATCGATTCCAGACTGATGGAGGCGCTGCGCGCCGACCCGGCCGTGCGCACGCTGAAGGTGCGTTACAGCCCGCCGTGGGCCAGCTGAGGCCGGCCCCGTCGTTTCCCTGCCCTGCCCCTTTTCGCGTTCCCGATATCAAGGACGATTGCCGATGAAGACCCTGTTGTTCCCCTTTGCCGCCGCATTGGCCCTGGCCGCCTGCTCGCCGTCGAAGATCGAGTTCCAGATCGACAACCCGACCGACACGCCGCTGGCGCTGAGCATCGACGGCCAGGACCTGCCGGTGACCGCGCACGGTTCGCGCCCGGTCTCGCTTGCCATCGGCGAGCATCGCCTGCACACCGACAGGCTCGGCGACGTGCGGTTCATCGTCTATGTGGACGGTCGTGGCGGCCTGATCAACCCGACCCTGAGCGAGTACGTGATCGCCCGCGAGATCTATGTCACGGACGAGAGCAAGCTGAAGAACTTCGGCGTCGGCAACACCGGCATCGAGCTGGGAGGCGTCAGCTTCGAAGGTCCATTCGAGAAGAGCCACGAGCTGTTCATCGACAAGACCTGGACCTACGGCGTGCGTGAGCCGTTCCCGAAGGAAAAAGTGGTGGCCCATGTCGACTCCAGTGGCGGCCAGATCGTTGCCAAGGTGTTCACCGCCCCGGACTTCATTGCCTACGTGGAAGAAGGCATGGGCGAGCCTGGCGCGTTCAAGCGCGAGCAGCCGGCAGGTTACGTTGCCCCGGTCCATGCGCTGGAGCGGGCCCCGGCCACCTTGCCAGCCCTGGACCCGGCCTTCGAAGCGCATGCCGGCCCCCTGCGCGAGGTCTACGCGCGCTGGCTGAAGGCCACCACCGCCGATGAACAGAAGGCCTTGCGCAAGCAGGACTTCGACGCGCAGATGGCCTTCACTTCGGCCACCGCGACCCTGGGAGCCAAGCTGGGGCGGGACGCCAACGAGGCCTACAACGACTTTGTCTCGCAACGCAGCCAGCTGATGGGCCGCAGCGCCCTGGTGGTGCCCTGAGCTGACTGGCGCGCCCCGCCCGGCTGCGCTACCGTCGCCTTCCAGACGAAGGCGTACGGGTGGTCCGCACGCATTCGGCTAGAATTGCCCTCTTCTTTACACGACGGCTTCCGATGAATCCGAACTACCTCGACTTCGAGCAACCCATCGCCGACCTGGAAGCCAAGATCCAGGAACTGCGCAACGCCAGCGCCGGGCCGGCGGTCAATGTCGAGGCGGAAGTGAATGCGCTGCAGGACAAGCTGCGCGCGCGCACCGCGCAGATCTTCCGCAACCTGACGTCCTGGCAGGTCCTGCAGCTGGCCCGCCACCCGTCGCGCCCGTACACCGCCGACTACATCCGCATCATCTGCGATGAGTTCCAGGAGCTGGCGGGCGACCGCGCCTTCGCCGACGACAAGGCCATCATGGGTGGCCTGGCCCGCATCAACGGCCGTGCGGTGATGGTGATCGGCCACCAGAAGGGCCGTGACACCAAGGAAAAGA
This sequence comes from Stenotrophomonas maltophilia, assembly GCF_001676385.1. Taxonomy (GTDB): domain Bacteria; phylum Pseudomonadota; class Gammaproteobacteria; order Xanthomonadales; family Xanthomonadaceae; genus Stenotrophomonas; species Stenotrophomonas maltophilia_J. The sequence continues at coordinate 111,528 of NZ_LYVJ01000002.1, forward strand.
TCAAGCGCAACTTCGGCATGCCCAAGCCGGAGGGTTACCGCAAGGCACTGCGCCTGATGAAGATGGCCGAGCGCTTCGGCCTGCCGGTGCTGACCCTGATCGATACCGCCGGTGCCTGGCCGGGCATCGACGCCGAGTCGCGTGGCCAGTCCGAGGCGATCGCCCGCAACCTGATCGAGATGGCCGAACTGAAGGTGCCGATCATCTGCACCGTGATCGGCGAAGGCGGCTCCGGCGGCGCACTGGCGCTGGGCGTGGGCGACCGCACCGTGATGCTGGAATACGCGGTGTACTCGACCATCACCCCGGAAGGCTGCGCCTCGATCCTGTGGAAAGACGCGGGCAAGGCCAAGGAAGCGGCAGAGCAGCTGGGCCTGACCGCCCCGCGCCTGAAGAGCCTGGGCCTGGTCGACAAGGTCGTGCGCGAGCCGACCGGTGGCGCCCACCGCAACCCGACGCAGATGGCCAAGCGGCTGAAGGCGGTGCTGCTGAACGAGCTGGACGCGCTGGACAAGCTGTCCACCGAGCAGTTGCTGGAACAGCGCTACACGCGCCTGCGCAGCTACGGCACGTACGAAGCAGCCTGATTCATCGGCTTGTTACTTTCTTGCTCGTGCAAGAAAGTAACCAAAGAACACGCCGCCGAACGCGAGCCGGTGCTGTGCACCGGTTCCCTGCGCTTCTCGGTGAATCAGGGGACGGCGCCGAACTCGCTGCGCTCACACATCGGCGCCTCTTCGCCCCTGTTTCACCTGCGATGCTCGGCTCGCTCATGGCGGACCTGAACATCAAAAACCACAGCTGCACCCAGTAGAGCCACGCCATGCGTGGATGCATCTGTGCGATGCGCCGCGCGCGCAGCGCGCCCCGTTCAGAACGGCTTGGCCAGCACCAGCCACACGATCGGAATGAAGGCCAGCAGCGGGATCTCGTTGATCCAGCGCAGCGCGCGCGACGACGGCAGCGCCCGGCCCTTGGCCACGCCCTTGAGCAGGCGCCCGATCCAGATGAAATACGCCAGCAGCACCACCACCAGACCCAGCTTGGCGTGCAGCCAACCGGCAGCCCCTGGCGCGACCATGGTCGGGAAATCCGGGATGACCTTGTAGCCCAGCCACAGCACCAGGCCGAGCAGGAATGCCAGTCCGAACATCGAGTGGCCGAAGCGGTACAGGCGCATGCCCATCAGCTGCAGGCGCTCGGTCACCGCCGGCTGGCCTGCGGTCTCGGCCAGGTTCACCAGGATGCGCGGCAGATAGAACACCGTGGCCATCCACGCCACCACGAAGACGATGTGGAAGGTCTTGACCCAGTAGTAGCTCTGCATGCGCTCGCTCCGGCGGCTGGCGTAGGTTGGCGGCCATTCTCGCATGCCATGGCGAAGCCGCCGCAGGCACGCACGCTGCGGCATGTCGACGCATGGTGCCCCGCAACGCCTTAGGATAGGCGCCGTTTTCACCGATCACGCACCGCCCCATGGACAAGACCTACGACGCCGCCTACTTCCAGCGCTGGTATCGCCGCGCCGACATCGGAGGCAGCGCCCGCCTGGCACGCAAGGTCGCTTTGGCCGTGGCCAGTGCCGAGTACTACCTCGAGCGGCCGATCCGCAGCGTGCTGGACATCGGCTGCGGCGAAGGCGCCTGGCGCGCGCCGCTGCTGAAGCTGCGTCCGAAGGTCGAATACCTGGGCTTTGACAGCAGCGAGTACGCTGTGCGCCGCTACGGCCGAACCCGCAACCTGCACCTGGCCCGGTTCGGCGACTTCGCCTGGCTGCGGCCCTGCGCCCCGGTCGACCTGCTGGTCTGCTCCGACGTGATGCACTACGTGCCCGACCGCGAGCTGCGCGCCGGCCTGGCCGGCGTGGCTGAGCTGACCGGCGGCGTGGCCTTCCTGGAGACCTTCGCCGCCGAGGATGCGTTCGAGGGCGACCACGACGGTTTCCAGGCCCGCCCGGCGCGCTGGTACCGGCGGACGTTGGCCCGGCACGGCCTGCTGCCGGTCGGGTCGCACTGCTGGCTTGGCCCCGCCCTGGCAGGCGATGCGGCCGCGTTGGAACGGATGTGAATCCGGATTCATTATTTTCAGCCGACTTAACCTGCGGGACACCCGGATGGGATATGCTGCGCGGCAACATATGACCATACATATTCGGTCGGCATGCTCTATCAACTGCACGAACTGACCCGCAACCTGCTCGCCCCCTGGGTGCACCAGGCCCAGGCCAACGCCAGGTTCTTCACCAACCCGGGCCACTGGTGGTCGCAGATGCCGGGCGCCGATCGCCTGGCGGCGGTCAACGAGCTGTTCCACCGCATCGGCAAGGATTACGAGAAGCCCGAATGGGGCATCAACGAAATCGACGTCGAAGGCGAGCGCGTGCCGATCGTCGTGCACGAGGAAGTGAGCAAGCCGTTCTGCAAGCTGCTGCGCTTCAAGCGCCACAGCAATGAAGCCGAGCAGCTGCACACCATGCTCAACCAGCCGTTCGTTCTGGTGGTGGCGCCCCTGTCAGGCCATCACGCCACGCTGCTGCGCGACACCGTGCGCACGCTGCTGCGCGACCATCGCGTATACGTCACCGACTGGGTGGATGCACGCATGGTGCCGGCCAGCGAAGGCGAGTTCGGCCTGGACGACTACGTCGCCTACATCCAGGAATTCATCCGCCACCTCGGCGTGGAGCGCCTGCACGTAGTCAGTGTCTGCCAACCGACCGTGCCAGTGCTGGCAGCGGTATCGCTGATGGCCAGCCGCGGTGAACCAACGCCGCGCACGCTGGTGATGATGGGCGGCCCGATCGATGCGCGCTGCAGCCCGACCGCCGTGAACAACCTGGCTACGCAGAACCCGCTGTCGTGGTTCGAGAACAACGTCATCCACACCGTGCCGGCCAGCTATCCCGGTGCCGGCCGCCGCGTGTATCCGGGGTTCCTGCAGCACGCCGGCTTCCTGTCGATGAACCCGAGCCGCCATTTCAGCTCGCACTGGGATTTCTACACCGACCTGGTCAAGGGCGACCTGGAAGACGCCGACGCGCACCGTCGCTTCTACGACGAGTACAACGCAGTACTCGACATGCCGGCCAAGTACTACCTGGATACCATCCGCGTGGTGTTCCAGGATTTCCTGCTGCCGCGTGGCGAATGGGTGGTCAACGGCGAAAAGGTCGATCCGTCGGCGATCCGCGATACCGCGCTGCTGAGCATTGAAGGCGAGCTGGACGACATTGCCGGGCTCGGCCAGACCGAAGCGGCGCAGGCGCTGTGCACCGGCATCAGCGCTGACCAGCGCGAGCATTTCATCGTCGAAGGCGCCGGCCACTATGGCATTTTCAGTGGCCGTCGCTGGCGCGAAGTGGTGTATCCGAAGGTGCGCGACTTCTTCGCCGCGCATGCCGAAGCGCCTGCGGCGAAGGCTTCGAAGAAGAAGAACAACGTCACCCCGCTGCGGCGCAAGGCGGGCTGATTCCCGGCAGGGGTCGGATCCCTTTCCAACGGAAAGGGCTCTGACCCCAGCATGATGGGATCCGGGGTCAGAGCCCTGTTCTGCGAACAGGGATCCGACCCCTGGCCTGTTACAACCGCACCAGCAGGTTCTTGGCGATCAGCCCGTGCAGCTTGCCGATGGCACGCGCCAGGTGCATCGTCAGCACCAGCAGCAGCACGCCTGCGGCGGCAGTGGCGATGCCCAGCAACGGCGAGGCGGCCATCGGCAGCATGTTCACGCCGTCGACATACACCCCCGGCAGGTCACCGCTGAACAGCGCCGCCACAGGCGCCCAGACCAGGCCCAGCGACAGCGACAGCAGGGTCACTGCGATGCTGAAGTAGGCCACGCCGAGCGGCAGCATCAGCACGAAGTACAGCAGCGTCAGCCAGGTCCGGCCGTCGGTGAACATGTCGCCGATGCGCTGCAGCCAGGTGCGGCTGCGGTCGGTATAGCGCGGACGGCGCGGCATGCGTTCGCCGAGCAGCGCCTCCACCAGCCGCCCTTCCAGCAGCGCCAGCCCGCGCACCGAGCCGAAGAACAGCACGGTCAGCGGGATGCCGACGATCAGGACCAGCAGGCCCAACGACAGCGACAGGCCGGTCACCACCCAGGTGAAGAAGAAGATGCCGGTGGCCAGCGACAGCAGCATGTAGAACAGCGCGCCGTAGGTATGCGGATCGGCCACCACGCCGAAGAAGCGGGCCAGCAGCGAGCGCGGCACCGGCGCCGGCGGTGGTGCGGCCGGCTCCACGCCACTGGCTTCGGCCGCCGCACGCAGCACCGGCGCGGTATCCGCACGCGGCGTGCGCAGCGCGCGGTTCACCGTCACTTCGGTCTCGCGGTAGATCTCGGCCACTTCATCAGGCGCACCGTAGCTACCGGCGACGTCGGCGATCACCTCGGCTTCGCTGCGGCCAGGCTGCGCCGCCAGCTCCGAGCGCAGGTATTCCTCGGCGTCGTACAGCGCGTCCTGCACCATCGCCGCATCGGCACCCTCCAGCGCCGCGCGCAGCTGCGCCAGGTACTGCGGAATGGTGGTCGGCAGGGCGCTGCCTGCCAGGTTCGGGTCGTTCATTGCGGTACCCCCTCCAACACGGAATCGACGGAATCTCGGGTGGCCCGCCACGCCTGGCGCCACTGCGCCAGCACCTCGCGGCCACGTTCGTTGATGCGGTAGTAGCGCCGCGGCGGTCCGCTGCTGGAGGGCTCGACATGGCTCTCCAGCAGGCCGGCAGCTTCCAGGTTGCGCAGCACCGGGTACAGCGCGCTCTGCTTGCCGCTCAGTACGCCCTCGCCCACCCGCTCCAGCTCCTTGGCGATCAGGTAGCCGTACAGCGGCTCGCCGGCCCGGGCCAGCACCGCCAGCAGGGCCAGCGACACGGTCCCGGCGCTCAGCTCCTTCTGGAACTTCTTCAGGTGGACGTCGTCCTCGGACATGCCCGGCCCTCCACTACGTTGAACTCAACAGTAGTATGAAGTTCGGTATAGCGAATGTGTCGTTAGTCATTCCGGTTGGCGTGGCGGGGCTGCTCGCGCAGAATCGGGGCCTCGTTCATGTTCCGGGGTTCCCATGCCGCACCGTCGTCGCCTTGCCCTGATCGCCCTCGCCAGCCTGCTGCCCGCCATGGCCAGCGCCGCCTCGCCCTACCGCAGCCCGCAGCAGATCCTCGAAGCGTCGGCGGCCAGCGACTGGCGCACGCCGGACCCGGCCAACCTGCTGTACATGGACCTGCCGGCCGGGCGGGTGATCATCGAGCTGGCGCCACAGTTCGCCCCGCGCCATGTCGCCAACATCCAGACCTTCGCCCACGAGCACTTCTGGGACGGCACCAGCATCTACCGCTCGCAGGACAATTTCGTGGTGCAGTTCGGCGATGCCGACGCCGATGACGCGGCCAGGGCCAAGCCGTTCGGCAGTGCCGCGCGCAAGCTGCCGGCCGAGTTCGAGCGCCCCAGCGCCGGCCTGAAGGTGAGCGTGCTGCCGGATCGTGACGGCTGGGCGGCGCAGACCGGTTTCGTCGACGGCTTCCCGGTCGGGCAGGACCCGCAGGCCGGCAAGGCCTGGCTGGCGCATTGCTACGGCATGCTCGGCGCCGGCCGCAGCAACGAGGAAGACAGCAGCATCGGCGCCGAACTGTACGTGGTGACCGGGCAGTCGCCGCGCCAGCTGGACCGCAACATCACCCTGGTCGGTCGCGTGCTGAAGGGCATGGAACTGCTCAGCGCGGTCCCGCGTGGGCCGGCACCGATGGGTTTCTATACCGACCCGAAGCTGCGTACACCAATCGTGTCGATCCGCCGTGCCAGCGATGTGCCGGCGGCGGAGCGGACGCCGATCCAGGTGCTGCGCACCGATTCGAAGACCTTCGCCGACACGGTGGAGGCGCGGCGCAATCGCGTGGACGATTTCTACAAGCGTCCGGCGGGGCATATCGACCTGTGCAATATTCCGGTGCCAGTGCGGTAGGAGCCTGGCTTCCTGCGCGTGGCACGTGCTGAAGGCGCTGCACTGTTCATGGGCGTTACTTTTCTTTTCGCGCGAAAAGAAAAGTAACCAAAAGAAACGCGCCGCCAGGTCGCGAGCCGCCGTGCTGCGCACGTCGGCCCCTGCGCTTCTCGGTGAATCAGGGGACGGCGCCGAACTCGCTGCGCTCAGACATCGGCGCCTCTGCGCCCCTGATTCCCCTGCGATGCTCGGCTCGCTCAAGGCGGACCCAGTTCAAAGGCCACAGCTGCACCCAGAAGATCCACGCAATGCGTGGATGCTTTTGCTGTTGATCTTGACCTCCCAGTCCGCCTTGAGCGAGCCGAGCACCGCAGGTCCGGCGAGGGCGAAGAGGCGCGGGTGTCTGAGCGCAGCGAGTTCCCGCGCCGTCCCTCGACGGGCCGAGGAGCGCAGGGCACCGGTGCGCAGCACCGGCTCGCGGTCGGCGGAACGTTTCTTTTGGTTACTTTTCTTTGCGTACAAAGAAAAGTAACGCCCATGAACAGTGAAGCACCTTCAGCACATGCCACGCGCAAAACGCCAACGCCTCAGCCCTTCTGACTCACCGCCACACTTCCCAGAATCAACGCACCGGCAATCAGCATCTGCACTGTCACCGGCTCGCCCAGGAACAACCACGCGAAGGCCGCGCCGAACAGCGGGATCAGGTAGGTCACCGTCGACGCGCGCGAGGGTCCGATACGGCCGATCAGGCGGTAGAACATCAGGAACGCCAGGCCGGTGCAGGCCACGCCCAGCGCGATCGCCGCGCCCCACGCCTTCAATGGAATCACTGCCTGCGGCCAGTGGCTGACCGCCATCGGCAGCATCCACAGCGAGGCACACGACAGCGTCGCAGCCGCCGCGGCCGCCGACGGCAGCCCGGTCATGTGCCGCTTCACCAGGTTCACGCCCAGGCCGTACAGCAGCGAGGCCGCCGCACCGGCCAGCACCGCGGCGCCGATGCTCAGGCCCGACACCTTGGCCGTGGCCAGCACCACCACGCCGGCAAAGCCGACCAGCAGCGCGCCCGCGCGGCGCAGGCCGATCTTCTCGCCGAAGAACAGGAAGGCGATCAGCGCGGCGAACAACACGGTCATCGCATTGCAGATCGCACCGATCGCGGCAGGCGCCCGTTCGGCCGAATAGGCAAACAGCACGAACGGCAGTGCCGAGTTGACCAGGCCGATCGGTGCCAGCCACAGCCAGCGCCGCGGCGGGAACTGCGCGCGGGCGCGCCACAGGAACGGCAGCAGCACCAGCGCGCCCAGTACCAGCCGCACCTCGACCAGCGCGAACGGGCCGAACGAGGGAACGGCCACCCGCATGAACAGGAACGAACAGCCCCAGATGGCGCCCAGCAGTGTCAGTTCCAACGGCGTGCGCCAGTCGCGCTCGACCGCCTGTGGGACCGCATTCATACCGTGCCTCCGTCCATCGTCAGTTCCTCGTCAGGGCAGACAGGATCCGGCGCAGACGGCTGCCGCACAAGCGCGTAGTATCGCTGCCAGCCACAAATATGGTTTGAGGCTGGACATGCAGCTACGCCCTTCCCTGCTCCCCGCACTGGCCGTGTTCGCGGTCGCCGCACGCCACCAGAATTTCGCCCAGGCCGCACAGGAGCTGCACCTGACTGCCAGTGCGGTCAGCCATCACGTGCGCCGCCTGGAGGAAGTGCTGGCGACCCGGCTGTTCCTCCGCCACGCGCGCGGCGTGCGCCTGACCGCCGAGGGCCGGCAGCTGGCCGACGCCGCCAGCGCCGCCTTCAGCGATGTCGCGGCGGTCGCCCACCACCTGCACCCGGACGCGGACAGCGTGCCGCTGCGGATCACAACGCTGCGCTCGCTCTCCTACTGCTGGCTGCTGCCGCGGCTGCCGCGCTTCACCCAGGCGCATCCGCATATCCGCATCGAGTTGCATACCGGCAGCGGGCTGGATCGTTACGACGACAACGGACCGGAAGTCGGTATCCGCTATGGGATGGGCCAGTGGCCGGGCCTGCGTGCGCAACACCTGATGGATGATTACCTGTTCCCGGTGGCCTCCCCGGCACTGGCCGGGGTGGAAACGCTGGCCGATCCAGCGCGCATCGCCGAGCTGCCGCTGCTGGCCGATCTGTCACCGCAGGGCTGGCGCGACTGGTTCCGCCATGCCGGCGTGCATCCGCCCTCGCCGCTGCCGCCGATGCACACCTTCGCCGACAGTACCGATGCGATGCGCGCAGCGGTGTATGGCATGGGCGCGGTGCTGGCACGCACCCACATCGCCCAGCCTTACCTGCAACGTTACGAGGTGGTACGCCTGCCCGGGCCGGCGTTGAAGGCGCGCTATGCCTACTACGTGGTGCACGCCGAAGGGCAACCACCCAGCCCGGCCGCGCGCCTGTTCATCGATTGGGTGCTGGAACAGGCCCAGGACGAACGCACGCCGATTCCGGCGCTGCCGGACAGCCTGCTGGGGCGCCCGGCCACGCCTCCCTGACTGCGCCCTCACCGGTTCTTTGCCCGGCGCTGGCTAGGCTGCAGGCAACTCCACAACGCATCCACGCCATGGCCATGCTGCGACTGCGCATCACCGGAACCGAAGACGACGCCCGTGCCATCAGCGACCTGCTGCTCGGCCTGGATGGCATCGAACATGTCGAGGAAACCGACGACCTGATGCCGCACATGGACGACGACGATTCCAGCTCGGCTGGGCTGTCAGACGACATTGGGCCCGGCATCCACGAACTGGAGGTGGAAGTCGGCAACGAAAGCACCGCGCAGAAGGTGCGCGATGCCGTGCAGGAGCTGGCGCTGGAGCTGGACGTGTTCGTCGAATACGAGACCGACGAGGGATGAGTTGCCGCCGGTGGTGGCCCAGCGCTACCGAGGGCCCCCGGTAGCGCCGGTCCACGACCGGCGAGCGCAGTGCGTGGTTTCGATCAGGCCTTGCGGCGACGGCGACGCAGCACTGCGCGGACGCCCCAGGCCACGATCAGCGCCAGCACGGCCACCGGCAGCAACGCGGCCGCGGCACGGATCAGGAATGCCACGCTGGTGCTGAGGATGCTGCCCGACTCGCTCAGCGCCTGGCCGATCTCGCTGCGGCTGCGCTGGCCGGAGGTGGTGTCGAAGTGGATCGTCACCAGCTGCGTATCGATGCGCCGGCGCTGCTGCGCGGCGTCCTTGTTGGCCTGCTCGACGCCTGCTTCGATCTCCGACAGGCGCGTGGTGATCGCCAGCAGGTCCTCGATCTTCAGGTCCTTGCGATCCTGGTAGGACAGCAGGCGCGCATGCTCCTTTTCCAGCCGTGCCCGGGTCAGCGCGGTGTCGGCCACCTGCTGCGCGAGGTCCTCGGCGCGCGTGGTGCGCGACTGGAGGCGGCCTCCTTCACCGGCCATCGCGATCAATGGCTCGGCGCCCTTCGGTGCAATGCGCACCCTCACTTCGCCGCTGGGTTGCTCATCACTGCGTTGATCGACCTGCAACACCGCGCAGTCACCGAACTTCGCGCTCTGGCAGGCCTGTGCGACCTGCTGGATGCGCGGTGCGATCTGCGCGGCCTCCAGCTGGACCTGCACGTCGTGCTCATAGGCCAGGAATGCCCCCTCCGGCGAGGCGACAGCTGCCTCAGCGGTGCCGCCGCCACCCGCGTCCGCCGCGCTCTCGCCCTGCTTGGCGCAGGCGGCCAGCGCCAGCAGCAGCACCGGCAGTGCCACTCGTGCCCATGCGCGCACCGGCCTCACAGCGACGCCCCGTCATAGGAAGTGACCGACACGGCCCCCAGGTCCACTGCCGGCACGCAGCGCACGTTCACGGCCACCATCGGTGCACCCGTGCGCGGGTCCGTCGCTTCGCTGTACGGCGCGATGCCACACTCGCGGCAGTGGTGATGATCGATGTGGCCCTTGTTGAAATGATAGGTGGCCACGTCGGCCGGATCGGTGGCCAGCTGGAACGCCTCGCGCGGGGCGAACCACAACAGGCTGCCGCGACGACGGCACATCGAGCAGTTGCAGTCCACGACGTCGCTGATCGGCGCCGCGGCCTGTACGGTGAATGCGATCCTGCCGCAGTGGCAGCTTCCCTGGTATTGCATGTCCTGCGCTCCGCTGGAGAGTCCTTGGCTGCACCCATGGTAATCCTATGGCACGGGGACAAGGCAGCCCGGGGGCACTATGCTCGTGGTTTGACCCTGCACAGGAACGCCGATGCGCCCGCATCTTCTTGCCCTCGCCCTGGTCGCCGCCCTGGCCGGTTGCCAGCAGGCCGACGCCCCGCCCCACGCTTCCACTCCGGCCACCGCCCAGCAGGCCGGTGATGCGGCAGTCGATGCCGCCTTTGCCGATCTGTCCAAGCGCGCCCTGGATACCTGGATGCAGCTGTCGCCGGTCAGCGCGACCCAGATCGGTGACCACCGCTACGACAGCGAGCTGGACGACCTGAGTGCCGCCGGCCAGCAGAAGACCGTCGCCGCCTACAAGGCGCTGCTGGGCGAGCTGGACAAGATCGACGTGGCCAAGCTGGGCCGCGAGAACCAGGTGGACGCGGCGATCCTGCGCAACCAGCTGCAGTCGGAAATCTGGAACGCCGAAGTGCTGCAGTCCGGCAAGTGGGACCCGCAGCTGTACAACGGCGTCGCCGGCAGCGCGATCTACGGCCTGATGGCGCGTGAATTCGCGCCGCTGCCGGAGCGCCTGAAGTCGGCCACCGCGCGCATGGAAAAACTGCCGGCGATCTTCGCCCAGGCGCGCGAGAACCTGGATCCGGCCCGCGTGCCGAAGATCCATGCCGAGACGGTGGCCAAGCAGAACAAGGGCATCCTCAGCATCGTCGACACCTTCATCACCCCGCATATCGGTGAACTGCCGCAGGCCGACCAGCAGCGGCTGCAGGCCGCCATCGACGGCCTGAAGAAGGCCGTGGACGAGCAGCAGGCCTGGCTGGACAAGACCCTGGTGCCGAATGCCAAGGGCGATTTCCGCATCGGTGCGGAAAAATACGACCAGAAGCTGAAGTTCGCGCTGAACTCCTCGCTGTCGCGGCAGGAGATCGGTGAGCGTGCACGCGCCGAACTCAAGCGTGTGCGCGAGGACATGTACCGCATTGCTCAGACCGTGCTGAAGGACAAGCCGGGTGCGCCGGAGATGCCGGCACAGCCGACCGACGAGCAGCAGCAGAAGGCGATCGAGGCCGCACTGGAACTGGCCTACGCCGACAAGCCGGCACGCGACAAGGTGGTCGACGATGCCAAGGCCGCGCTGGAGCAGTCCACCGCGTTCGTGCGCCAGCATGACCTGATGACGCTGCCCGACGCGCCGGTGGACATCATCCTGATGCCGGAATTCCAGCGTGGCGTGGCCGTAGCCTACTGTGATTCGCCGGGTCCGCTGGACAAGAACCTGAAGACGTTCTACGCCGTGTCGCCGATTCCGGACGACTGGAACGAGAAGCAGGTCGATTCGTTCCTGCGTGAGTACAACTCACGCATGATCCACCTGCTGAGCATCCACGAGGGCACCCCGGGCCACTACCTGGAAGGCTGGCACTCGGCCAAGTTCCCCTCCACCCTGCGTGCGGTGCTGCGTTCGGGGCTGTTCGCCGAAGGCTGGGCGGTCTACACCGAGCGCATGATGCAGGAGCAGGGTTACCTCGACAACGACCCGCTGTTCCACCTGGTGCAGCTGAAGTTCTACCTGCGCACGATCTCCAACGCGATCCTCGACCAGGGCGTGCACGTGGACAACTGGGATCGCGAGAAGGCGATGCACCTGATGACCCACGACGCGTTCCAGCAGGAAAGCGAAGCGGCCGGCAAGTGGGTGCGCGCGCAGCTGACCTCGGCGCAGCTGCCGACCTACTTCGTCGGAGCGCAGGAACACTTCGACACCCGCAAGGCAGTGCAGGAAAAGCTCGGCGACTCGTTCAATCTCAAGGCGTACCACGACCAGATGCTGTCCTACGGCGCGCCGCCGGTGCGCTTCGCGCGCCAGCTGATGCTGGACCAGCCGATCGAGTGATCGAACGGGTGTGAATGGAAACCAGACGGCCCGGGGAAAACCCGGGCCGTCTGCTGTTGCAGCGCGCGGGGCGCTGGTGATCTGCCTCCTCAGCAGTCATTGGTCGGCGGCGACAAATCCCCCGGTCTGCCGCGCCCACAACCGGGCGTACAGGCCGCCGGCAGCGATCAGCTCGGCATGTGTGCCGGTCTCGACAATCCGCCCTTGGTCCATCACCACCAGCCGGTCCATGCGCGCGATGGTCGACAGGCGGTGCGCGATCGCGATCACTGTCTTGCCCCCCATCAGCTCGTCCAGGCTGTCCTGGATCGCCGCCTCCACTTCCGAATCCAGTGCCGAGGTCGCCTCGTCCAGCACCAGGATCGGTGCGTCCTTCAACAGCACGCGGGCAATGGCGATACGCTGGCGCTGGCCACCGGACAGCTTCACGCCGCGCTCGCCGACATGCGCGTCGTAGCCGCGCCGTCCCTGCCCGTCCACCAGCGTGTCGATGAAGCTGGCGGCACGCGCCTTGGCCACTGCAGCGCGCAGCTGTTCTTCGGTCGCCTCAGGACGGCCATACAGCAGGTTGTCGCGAATCGAGCGGTGCAGCAGCGACGTATCCTGGGTGACCACGCCTATCTGCTGGCGCAGGCTTTCCTGCGTGACGAACGCAATGTCCTGGTCGTCGATCAGGATGCGGCCGCGTTCCAGGTCGTACAGGCGCAGCAGCACGTTGACCAGGGTCGACTTGCCGGCACCGGAGGGGCCGACCAGGCCGATCTTCTCGCCCGGCTTCACCACCAGGTCCAGCCCGGCGATCACCCCGCCCTTCTTGCCGTAGTGGAAATGGATATCCTGGAAATCCACGCCGCCGCGGGTCACCCGCAACGGCACGGCGTCCTCGCGGTCCTGCACGGTCAGCGGCTGGGCGATGGTGGTGATGCCATCCTGCACCGTGCCGATGTCCTCGAAGATGCCGTTGATGGTCCACATGATCCAGCCGGACATGTTGTGGATGCGGATCACCAGGCCGGTCGCCAGGGTGATTGCTCCGACGGTGATGTGGCCGCCATTCCACAGCCACAGCGCCAGCCCGCAAGTGCCGGCGATCAGGAAACCGTTGACGATGGCGATGGCCAGGTCCATGCCGGTGGTCACCCGCGTCTGCGCGCGGTGCTTGACCGCCAGTTCCTGGATCGACTCGGCCACATAGGCCTGCTCGCGGCCGCCGTGGGCGAACAGCTTCAGCGTGGGAATGTTGGTATAGCCGTCGACGATGCGACCCATCGCCTTGGAGCGCGCCTCGGAAGCGATCCATGCACGCTCCTTCGCGCGCGGCACGAAGTACACCATGATCACCACGTAGGCCAGCAACCACAGGACCAACGGCACCATCAGCCGCCAGTCGGCCTGCGCGAACAGGTACAGCGCGGTGCCTGTATAGACCACGATGTACCAGAGCGAATCGACCATCTGCACGGCTGATTCGCGCAGCGAGGTACCGGTCTGCATCACCCGGTTGGCAACGCTGCCGGCGAAGTCGTTCTGGAAGAAGCTCAGGCTCTGCCGCACCACGTAGTTGTGCATCAGCCAGCGCGAACGATTGCTCAGCCCGGGCACGATGGCCTGGTTGACCAGCAGGTTGTGCAGGCCGACCAGGATCGGCCGTGCGATGACCGTGATGAACAGCATCCAGCCCAGTTCAGTGGCGTGGCGCTTGAAGAAACCGGCACCGGGCTGCTCGGCGACCATGTCGACGATGCGGCCCAGGTAGTCGAACATCGCCACTTCCACCAGCGCCAGCAGCAGGCCGGCGATGAGGGTGGCCAGCAGCACCGGCCACACCGGGCGCAGGTAATGCAGGTAGAACGGCAACACCCTGCGCGGTGGCATGCGCCCATCCACGGGCGGGAACACCGGAATCAGGGATTCAAACCAACGGAACATCGCATTCCCTCGCCACTTGCAACCGGCGGAGTATCCCACGCCGGACGTGTACGCCAGCCGATGATCGCCCGTTCCCCTGGTAGTGGCCCACCTTGGTGGGCGCCCCACCGCAGGCCGACCGAGGTCGGCAGCTACCGGTCAGCCGGGGTGAACAGCAGGTCCTGGAAATCGAAGCTGAAATCGGTCAGGTCGGAGATCGCCTGCATGCGCACCTCGCTCACCTTGCCGTCCGGGTCCAGGCTGAAGTTCACGAACGCATCGGCGTTGAGCGAACGGTCGTCCCAGCGCACGATGAAGGTGTCGTGCTGCCAGTGCTCAAGGCGCCCGCTCAGCTGGGCGGTCTTCATGAAGCGCAGGCGCAGGCCCTTGCCCTCGGTACTGATCTGCATGTCGCCATACCAGCGGTCGCGGAACGTGCCGGTGTAGCCGGCCAGCGCCAGTGATGGCTTGCTGCCCTTGTCGCGTGCGCTCTGGTGCTTGGCCCAGGCCTCGTCGGCCTTGTCCTGGCCCTTGGCCACCGCCTTGGCGTAGGCGTCCACCCAGTCGTGGGTCCCGCCGCCCAGGTAGGCATCGAGCACGCTCAGGGTGATCGCGTTGAACGCTGCCCCCACTTCCTGGTTGGTGAGCACTACCACGCCCAGCTTCTCCCCGGGCACCAGGGTCAACCGCGAGACCATGCCCGGCCAGCCACCGGTATGCCAGACCAGCTTCTGCCCGCGGTAGTCGCTCAGGCTCCAGCCTTCGCCGTAGCCCGCAAAGTTGGGCCGCGCCGGGGCCAGCTCCGGCACGCTCGGCGCCGGGATCGACTGCGGGGTGATCATCCGCCACATCTGCTGCTGGGTCTTTCCGGTGAACAACGCGGTGCCGTCGGCCAGCTTGCCTTCGGCCAGCTGCACCTGCATCCAGCGAGCCATGTCGTGCGCGCTGGAATAGATGCCGCCGGCGCCGGCATTGTTCGACCAGGTCAGCGGCGCAACGGTGCGCAGGTCCTTGAAATCGTATTTGGCGTGGCCGACCGCCGCCTTGTCGCCCGGCTTCAGGTGGTCGGCGTTGTAGCGCGTGCCGGCCATGCCCACCTTGTCGAAGATGCGGGTCTGCAGGAACTGCAGGTAGCTCATGCCGGAGACATGCTCGATGACCTGCTGGGCAACGGCGTACAGGATGTTGTCGTAGGCATAGCTCTCGCGGAAGCCTCCTTTCAGCGGCACCTGGCCCAGCCGCTGCACCACCTCGGCATTGCTGTAGGAGGTGGCCGGCCAGAACAGCAGGTCACCGGCGCCCAGGCTCAGGCCGCTGCGGTGCGACAGCAGGTCACGGATCGTCATCTGCCCGGTCACGAACGGATCGGACATGCGGAATGACGGCAGGTGATCGATCACCTTGTCATCCATCTTCAGCTTGCCGTCCTCGGCCAGCAGGTTCAGCGAGGTGGCGGTGAACGCCTTGGTGTTCGAGGCGATCGCGAACAGGGTATCCGCGTCCACCGGCTCCGGTTTGCCCTGCTCGCGCACGCCCCAGCCACGCTCCAGCACCACCTGGCCGTCCTTGACCACGGCCACGGCGATCCCGGGTACATCGAACTGCGCGCGCACGCGCTCGACGGTCGCATCCAGGTTCTGCAGCTGCGCCGGGGTGGCGGCGCTCGCCACGGTCGTGCATGCCAGCAGCACGGCTCCTCCAATCCAGGGTTTCATCCAGCACGATCTCCGAACAGGGGTGGCGGCCATGTGCAGGCCGTCACCGGGGTTTCGCGGGATGGTAACGGCTGCTGGGGCACGCTGCCCCGTGCCATAGGAGGGGTGTCATGGGCGAAAACGGCGAACCCGGCGGCGGATCCACCATCATTCCCTGCCTGCGCTATCGCGATGCACTGGCCGCAATCGACTGGCTGCAACGGGCCTTCGGCTTCCATGCCCAGGCCGTGTACGCCGACGGCGATACCGTGCTCCACGCGCAGCTGACCTTTGGCCACGGCATGATCATGCTCGGCTCGGCCAGCAACCAGAGTGCATGGAGCGAACATGCGGTCCTGCCCGGCGAGGTCGGTGGGCGCCAGACCCAGAGCGCCTGCGTGGTCGTCACCGACGCCGATGCACACTACGCACGGGCCAAGGCGGCAGGAGCACGCATCGTGATCGATATCGCCGACCAGGAGTATGGCGGGCGCGGCTACGCCTGCACCGACCCCGAGGGCTACCTGTGGTGGTTCGGCAGCTATGATCCATGGCGAACGGGCCACGGCCAGTGAAGGCCGCTGCCGTCCGCTGTGGTATTGGCGGCTGGGTGTTTCCCGAGTGGCGCGGCGGCATGTTCTATCCGCAGGGCCTGCCGCAGCGCGAGGAACTGGCGCACGCCAGCCGTGCCCTGCGCTGCATCGAGATCAACGGCACCTTCTACCGCACGCCCACTGCGGCCCAGTGCGCGCAATGGGCCGCGCAGACCCCGGAGGGTTTCCGGTTTTCAATGAAGGCCCCACGCTACCTGGTGCAGCGCCGCGACCTGTCCGGCACCGTGGAAGCGGCCGCCCCCTTCCTGCAGGCGGCGCTCGCGCTCGGTGACCGGCTCGGCCCGCTGTTATGGCAGTTCGATCCGCGCCATCCGGCCGATACGCAGGCGCTCGAAACGCTGATGGCCCAGTTGCCCAGGCAGCTGGAGGGGGTGTCCCTGCAGCATGCGCTGGAAGTACGCAATGCCGCGGTGCATGGGCAGGCGCTGGTCAGCGCCGCACGCCGCCACGGCGTGGCGCTGGTGATCGAGGACAGCGACGAGGCGCCCCTGCACGGTGATGTCAGCGCCAGCTTCGTCTACGCGCGGATCAAGCGCAGCCAGGCCCGCTTGAACGAGGGGCTGCCGCTTCCATTGCAACAGCGTTGGGCCGCGCGTGCCCGCCGCTGGTCGCGCGGCGAGCCGGTGGACGACCTGCCCTGCCCTGCCTGGCCGGGCCGGCCCCGGCAGCGCCGCGCGAGGTCTACCTGCTGTGCATCGGCGCCGGCAAGGCACGCAATCCGGCGGCCGCGATGGCATTGCAGCGCCTCATCGACGACGCCAGCGATCCAGCGCCCACAGCAGGGTCCAACCCATCACGAACACGCCGGCCACGCGCAGCACGTTGAGCAGGAACGGTGCCGCGCCCAGGCGTTGCAGTTCCAGGAAGGGGTACGGTGCCTGGCCGGTCACTGCGGCAACCAGCATCGCCCAGCCCAGGTAGAGCAGCGGCACCGCCAGTACCACGCCCAGTGCACGCCAGCGCAGGGACCCGTGTGGCAACAGCAGCAGCCATCCCGACAGGTAAAGCGCGGGCACGCCATAGTGCAGGCCGGCATCCACCCACCATTGCAGTCCGGCCGGTTGCCACAGGCCCTGCAGCGCCAGGATATAGATGCAGGCGGTCACGCCGATGCACAACGCGAGCACGGCCGCGCTCGTCACACCCAGTGCCCTGCCACGGGCAAGCCCGATGCATCCGAGGCACACGCCCAGGTTGCTGAGAATGGTGAAGTAGCCGAAGAAGCGCAGGGTCGCCACGCCGATCCCCGCGGCGGCCCCGGGCCCGCGCACCAGCAGCAGGTACTGCAGCAGCAGCGATGTCGCAGCCAACAGCGCCGTCAGCAGGGCCCATCCACGCAGGACGGAAGCGTTGGCGGGCATGCGGGGCTCTCCCTCGGGTGGTGCGACGAGCATGCCACAGCCATCGCCGGGCACCCTGCTCTTGCCGCACAATAGGGCGATGAGCACACCCGGCACCCGCAAAGCACTGTGGCAGATCCATTTCTGTGTCCTGCTGTGGGGCGTCACCGCCATTCTCGGCAAGCTGATCACCCTGCCCGCGTTGCCCCTGGTGTGGTGGCGCATGCTGCTGGTGACGGCGATGCTGGCCCTGCTGCCACGGGTCTGGCGTGGGCTGCGCACGCTGCCGCTGCGGCTGGTGGCCGGTTACGCCGGTATCGGCGCACTGGTCGCCCTGCACTGGCTGACCTTCTATGGGGCGGTGAAGCTGGCCAATGCCTCGGTCGCCGCCACCTGCATCGCGCTGGCCCCGGTGTTCACCTCGATCATCGAACCCTGGGTGGCGAAACGGCCGTTCCAGCTGCGTGAGCTGGCCTTCGGCCTGGCCGTGCTGCCCGGCGTGGCGCTGGTGGTCGGCGGCGTGCCGGACGGAATGCGCCTGGGCGTGCTGGTCGGCGCGATCTCGGCGCTGCTGGTGGCAGTGTTCGGCTCATTCAACAAGCGCATGGTGGGCGACGCCGACCCGCTCACGGTCACCGCGCTGGAGCTGGGGGCCGGCGCCCTGACCCTGACCCTGCTCGCACCGCTGATGCCCTATCTGCTGCCCGCGCTGGCCAGCCCCCTGTGGGTGGTGCCGGATCTGCACGACGGCATCCTGCTGCTGGTACTGGCCGGGTTCTGCACGCTGCTGCCCTTCGCCCTGGCCCTGGTCGCGCTGCGGCACCTGAGTGCCTACACCGTGCAACTGGTGACCAACCTGGAGCCGGTCTACGCAGTACTGTTGGCGGTGGTGCTGCTGCGCGAGCAGCATGAAGTCACCCCATGGTTCTATCTGGGCGTCGCGATCATCGTCGGCGCCGTCTTCCTGCACCCGCTGCTGAGCCGACGCAAGCCGGTACAGCATCCGGAAATTCTCGTTACAGCCGAAGCCCGCAACATCGCCGATTGAGTGCACCGCGCGCGGCGTGGATCCGTACGCCCCGGTGCTGGGTGCGGGACCGGGCCGGGCAGATTGCCGCGCAGGAATCACACCGGGTGCGATCCGCGGCAGGTGCATCGGTGCAGCGGCAGCCGGCCTCGGCCTGGCGCTGCCTGCACCGCTTACCAGTCCAACTGCTTCGGCAGCAGGCCCTGCAGCTCCTGCCCGGTCAGGTTGCGCCACTGGCCAGGCTTCAGCGCGCCCAGCTTGATGTTGTCGATGCGCACGCGGCGCAGCTGGGTGACGCGATAGCCAAAGGCGGCGGCCATCAGGCGGATCTGCCGGTTCAAGCCCTGCTGCAGGGTGATGCGGAATCCGAACTTGGCGATGCGCGAGGTCCGGCAGGGCAGGGTCATCTGGTCGTGGATGCGGACACCGCGGGCCATGCCGCGCAGGAACTCATCGGTGACCGGCTTGTTCACCGCCACCAGATACTCCTTCTCGTGGCCGTTCTCGGCGCGCAGGATCTGGTTGACGATATCGCCATTGCTGGTCATCAGGATAAGGCCCTCCGAGTCCTTGTCCAGGCGGCCGATCGGGAAGATGCGCTGCTCGTGGCCGACGAAGTCGACGATATTGCCCTTCACCGCGCTCTCGGTGGTGCAGGTGACGCCCACCGGCTTGTTCAACGCGATGTAGACGTGACGGCGGGTGCCGGGCTTGCGCGCAACGCGCGCGCGCAGTGGCTGGCCGTCAACCAGTACCTGGTCTTCTTCCCCCACCACTGCGCCGGTACCGGCCGGGTGGCCGTTGACGGTGACCCGGCGTGCAGCGATCAGGCGATCGGCCTCTCGACGGGAGCAGAAGCCGGTATCGGCGATGTGTTTGTTGAGTCGGGTGGTCATCGGCGCATTATCCGACATCGCCGCCCGCCGCGCTTCCTGCCGGTGCCGGCGGATCGAGCGTTTCGCCATCGAACACCCGGTTGCGCCCACCGCGCTTGGCCACGTACATCGCATGGTCGGCGCGCCGCAGCAATGCCGCCAGATCGTCCTGCCCCGGCCGCCATTGCGCCAGGCCAATGCTGGCGGTGACCTCGAGGCCAGGCACCTGCAGCGCCTGGCCGGCCGCGGTGATGCGCTCGCGGAGGCGATCCAGCCGTGCCGAAGCCACCTCGCGTGGCATGCCGGGCATCAGCAACAGGAACTCCTCGCCCCCCATCCGCACGACCTGGTCCTGGCTGCGCAGCGACGCCTGCAACGCGCGCGCCACCGCCACCAGCACCTGGTCCCCGACCGCGTGGCCGTGGCGATCATTGATGTCCTTGAACAGATCGATGTCGAGGAAGCCGATCACCAGCGATCCGGGCCTGCGGTCAACCTGCTCCAGGTGCCGCGCCAGCTGCTGCAGGCCGGCACGGCGATTGGGCAGCCCGGTCAAGCCATCGGTCTCGGCGAGCTGGCGCAGTTCATCGCGTTGCTGGCGCAGGCGCCCAAGCCGCTGGTTCAGGGCGTAGGCGGCCATCATCAGCAGCCACGTCACCGCCAGCTGCAATGCTTCCACCCGGTACTCCAGCAGCCATCCGGCGCTGCAGGCGTCGGCGATGATCAGGACCACCATCGGTGCCAGCGCCGCCAGGCCCGCCTGTGCCCAACGATCACCCCGCAGCCGGGCCCATACCCCGACCATCAAGGCCAGGCCGCAGCCCAGCAGGTAGGACACCTGCAGCGCCTGCGCGACCCAGGCCAGGCTGTCCCAGCGCAGCCATGGCACCAGCGCGGCCAGCCCCAGCAGGGCCCACAGCACCAGCAGCTGCACCGGGCGCGAACGCGGCAGCATGCGATCGCCACCATTGAGCCGCCACAATGCGGGCAGCACCAGTGCCTGGGTCGCCGCAGTCAATGCCAGCAGCCACCACGCTCCGTGCTCGCCCACGGGCAACCACGGTTCGGGATAGCCACTGAGCCCGCCCAGAACGGCCTGCCACACCACCATCACGGCGGTGCCGGCGATGTAGACCAGGAAGCTGCGGTCACGGGTGGTCAGGTAGGCCATCAACGCCGACAGCGCCAGCGCGATCGCCACGGCGATGCAGGCGGCGCGAACCAGCAGGCGGGCGGTATCGTTCTGCTGCACGGGGCTGGGCGCGCCCAGCCGCAGGGTCGGTACCCAGCGTGCCTTCAGCGGTTCCTGCCAGGACACCAGGAACGGCGCGCGGCTGCCTGCCGGTGGCACTGCCACCAGGCCGACCCCGGCGCGGAAACGCGAATCACGGGTCCGCGCGTCGTGCATGTTGCCGCAGATCTCGCGGTCGCCCTGCCTGACGCGGACTTCACCACCGAATATGTTGAACACATCCAGTGCCTGGGGTTGGCCCGACCAGCCCCCGGGGGGCGCCGGAACCTCCACCTGCTGGCGCCGCCCTGCCAACAGCTGCCGCGTGCAGGCACGATGCGGGGTGGGTTCATCCGTGGCGCCTCCGACCAGCAGGTAGTCCCGCCCTGCGGTAGCCGGTGCGGCCTGCAGCGGCCACGGCGCTGCCCACCCCGCCAGCAGCACGATCATCACCGCCCACATCCCGTACTGCCACAGCCTGCCGCCCACGCCACTTCCTGTTCCTGCTTACGCCCGCGCCCACTGCACGTCGCCCCTGGCACGCATTATCGCAGCCACGCGTGCGCCGCACGTGTAGACCAAAGTCGCCGCTTGCGGTTCAACCGGCGGGCGGCAGTCCCTTCACCGCCACCAGCCGCGCCGGCCGCAGGTCACTCAGCGTCATCCGCTCGAGCGGCTGCGGGCGTTCGATCGCGTAGCCCTGCAGGCCGTGCACCCCGAGCCGGGTCAGAGCGGCAGCGACCTCGGCCGTCTCCACCCATTCAGCCACTACTTCCATCTGCAGTTCACGCCCGAGCTCGCTGATCGCGCGCACGGTGGCGTGGCTGACGGGGTCGGTGTCCATGTCGCGCACGAACGTGCCATCGATCTTCAGGATGTCGGCCGGGAGCTGGCGCAGGTAGCCGAAGGAGGACAGGCCCGAACCGAAGTCGTCCAGCGCCATCCGGCACCCGCGTGCCTTCACGGCATCGATGAAGGCACGGGCCTGGCTGAGATTGCTGATCGCTGCGGTCTCGGTGATCTCGAAGCACAGCTTGGAGGCCAGCGCGCGGTTGCGCTCAAGCAGGTCGCAGACAAAGGCAAGGAAGCCCGGCTCGGCGATCGACTGCGCCGATACATTGACGTTGCACAGCCCGAGTTGGCGCACGTGCGCCGGGCAGACCTGCAGGTGGCGGAACAGCAGCCCAAGCACGTGGCGGTCCAGCGCCGCCGCCATGCCGTAGCGCTCCACGGCCGGCATGAACTGTCCGGGCAGGTGCAGGCCACCGTCGGCATCGCGCATGCGCACCAGCACTTCATAGTGCAGGTAGGTGGGATCACCCACGCGCGCAATACGCTGCGCATACAACATCATGCGGTTCTCGGCCATGGCCAGGCTCACACCCCGCAGGCGCTCCGCTTCCTGGCGCCGCTCTTCCAGCGCCATGCGATTTTCGTTGAAGCAGTGCACGCGGTTGCGGCCGGCCTGCTTGGCCGCGTAGCAGGCGCTGTCGGCCGCACTCATCAGCCAGTTCACGTCCGGTGCGTCGGCGCTGACCTCGACCACGCCGATGCTGCAGCTCAGCTGCGGGCTGCCCTCGCCCACCGCAAAACCCGCCTGTCCCAGATTGCGGATCACCCGCTGCAGCACCCGCTTGGCTTCGTCCTGCCCGGCATGGGCCAGGAATACCGCGAACTCATCGGCACCGAGCCGTCCCACCCAGTCACCATCGCGCACCGCCGCCACCAGATAGTCGGCAAAACGGCGCAGCATCTGGTCACCGGCGGCATGGCCGAAGCTGTCGTTGACCAGCTTGAAGTGGTCCAGGTTGATGTAGCACAGCGCATGCGTCCCGCCGTCGCTGCGCACCTGCAGCAACGCGCCTTCCAGCAGCCGCTCGATCTCGCGGCGGTTGATCAGCCCGGTCAGCGGATCGTGGCTGGCGTGATGCTCGATCTCCCGGGCAAGGGCGTGGTTCTGGCTGACATCCTCGATGATCGCGAACACCGACAGGCCACCGCCGGCGCTACGCACGCCAGTGCCGCTCCAACGGCCCCACACCAGGCTGCCGTCGCGACGGCGGAAACGCAGTTCGCTCGGCCGCAGCTGCCGGTCCCAATCGATGCGGCCGACCCCATCGATGATCAGTTCGCCCTCCATCAGCAGCTCACCCAGCGACATCTGCAGCAGCACGTCACGGCGATGGTCCAGGATGTCGGCCATCGCCTGGTTGGCTTCCATCACCCTGCCATCCGTGTCGAGCTTGAGCATGCCGACGTTGGCCTGGTAGAACGCGGCGCGGAAGCGGCTCTCATGTTCGGTCAGATCCTTGCCCACGCGGCGTGCAAGGGCTACTGCCATCAGGCTGATCGCCAGCACCGACAGGCCGCCGACCACCAGCGTTGCGGCCCTCACCAGGGCCGCCATCCGCAGCAGCGCCTGCGAGAACGCGCGCGACTGCATCTGCAGGTGCCGGTCAAGATCACGCAGCCGCTGCAGGCGGGAATCGCGCACGCTGTCCGGCAACGGCCCCAGCGCGTGCCTCGCCTGCAGTTCGTCGATCATTCCCTGCAGCAAAAGCAGGTCGTCGTCGGTCTGGCGCCACAGCGTGGTGGCTTCGCGGAATGCGCCAAGGTTCCGCGCATAGCGGAACGAGAAAATCAGCCGGGGGATGTCGGCGGGGGCATTGCCACCCTGCTCGAACCCCCGCCGTGCGCGCGCGATGTCTGGAACGTCCTGCTCCAGCGCAAGGCGCGCATCCAGGTCTCCCATTGGCGCCCGCAACGCCTGGCGCGCGTCGTCGAGGTCCCCGCCATCCCCCAGGGCCAGGAAACGCCCCAGCGCGGCCGTCGCCTGCTGCTGCCCCCGCGACCAGTAGCCCTGGCCGGCAATCCAGGCCGTGGAGGCCGCCTGCAGTTCCTGGATCAGGGCGGACAGTGCGACCAGCCCGATCGCCATGCCCGTCAGCAACGCAAACCGTACGCCCAGGCCACGGGCCATCGGTACCCGGCGGCGCTGTTGGTCCGTGCCACTCCTACCCATCCCGGATCCCCCCGAATGTGCTGCGTGATCACCTCCCGTGGAACCGGATCAGCCTAGGGCCCGCAATGTGTGGGCCATGCGAAAAAAGGGACGGAGCGGATCAGGTCGTTTCCGGCGTAAGCGCGTGGCCTGCCATCTACGGCGTGATCGCTCCGTCCCCTTTTCCAGGTCCGGCTCAGTAGCTGCGCGGGCCGCGTGGCTTGAAGCCATCACGGCGCGGCGGACGGCCATCGCGGTCGCCGCCGTGCCCGCCGCCCGGGCCGCCACGACGCGGCCCCCCCGGGCCACGCTTGTCGAAGCGCGGCTTGAACGGACGCGGCGCGGGATTGATGTCCTCACCCTCGCCCAGCGGACGCATCTGCAGTTGCTGGCCGGACACCCACACCTTCTGCAGGTGCGAGAGCACGTCCGGCGGCATCTGCGCCGGCAGGTCCAGCAGCGAGAAGTCGTCGTGGATGTCGATGCGGCCGATGAAGCGGCTTTCCAGGCCAGCTTCGTTGGCGATGGCGCCGACGATGTTGGCCGGCTTCACGCCGTGCTGGTGGCCAACCGCAATGCGGTAGGTCTCCATGCCCTGCTCCGGGGCACCCCGCGGCGGTACCTCGCGGCGCGCACGCGGCTCGAAGCCGCCTTCGGCGTCGTCACGACGCGGGCCACGCTCGAAGCGCGGGCCACGTTCCACGCGGTCGGCGCGATCGAAGCGTTCACGCGGCGCACGCTCTTCGCGCGGTGCGCGCACGGGCGGCTTCAGCAGGAACGGCGTATCGCCCTGCAACAGCTTGGCCAGCGCCGCCGCGATGTCGATCGCCGGCACGTTGTTTTCGCCTTCGAAACGCTGCAGCAGTTCGCGGTAGAACTCGATGTCCCCACCCTCGCCCAGCGCATCGGCGATCCGGCCCAGGAACTTGCTCACGCGGGTGTCGTTGACCGCGTCCACCGACGGCAGCTGCATCTCCTCGATCGGCTGGCGCGTGGCTCGCTCGATCTGGCGCAGCATGCCCTTCTCGCGCGGGGTGACGAACAGGATCGCCTCGCCACTGCGGCCGGCACGGCCGGTACGGCCGATGCGGTGCACGTAGCTTTCGGTGTCGTAGGGAATGTCGTAGTTCAGCACATGGCTGATGCGCTCCACGTCCAGGCCACGCGCCGCCACGTCAGTGGCGACCAGGATGTCCAGCTTGCCTTCCTTCAGCTGTCCGATGGTGCGTTCACGCTGTGCCTGCTGCATGTCACCGTTGATCGCGGCAGCCGCCAGGCCGCGTGCCTGCAGCTTCTCGGCCAGTTCTTCGGTGGCGGCCTTGGTACGCGCGAAGATGATCATCGCATCGAACGGCTCCACTTCCAGGATGCGGGTCAACGCATCCAGCTTGTGCATGCCGCTTACCCACCAGTAGCGCTGGCGGATGTTGGCCGAGGTGGTGGTCTTGGCCGCGATGGTCACTTCCACCGGGTCCTGCAGGTAGGTCTGCGCGATGCGGCGGATCTGCGGCGGCATGGTGGCCGAGAACAGCGCGACCTGGCGCTGCTCCGGCAGCTTCTTCAGCACGGCTTCGACGTCGTCGATGAAGCCCATGCGCAGCATTTCATCGGCCTCGTCCAGCACCAGGGTCTTCAGTTCGGACAGGTCCAGGGTGCTGCGGTCCAGATGGTCGATCACGCGGCCGGGGGTGCCCACTACGATGTGCACGCCACGGCGCAGGGCCGACAGCTGCTGGCCGTAGGGCTGGCCGCCATACACCGGCAACACGCGGAAACCCGGGATCTTCGACGAATAGGACTGGAACGCCTCGGCCACCTGGATGGCCAGTTCGCGGGTCGGGGCCAGCACCAGGGCCTGGGGCTTGATCTGCTGCAGGTCGATGTTGGACAGTACCGGCAGCGCGAATGCGGCGGTCTTGCCGGTGCCGGTCTGGGCCTGGCCCAGCACGTCGCGGCCTTCCAGCATCGCCGGGATGGTGGCTGCCTGGATCGGCGACGGCGATTCGTAGCCGATGGCGGCCACTGCCTGCATCACGGGCTCGGACAGGCCGAGCTGCGCGAACTGCAGCGGCGCTTGGGATTCTTGGGACATGGGGAACTCCGAAAGCACTGCCGTCGTCCTGGCAGTGCGATAACAAGGGGGGATGGTCCGCGCTTTGGGCGCCCTTCTTATCGCGTGCCCTGGCGCTGCTCGGTCGGAGGAGATTTCACTCGCTCAGAGCGGAATGATACCGCATTGATCCTGAATCAGGCGTACAGCCTGCCGCCGGCATGCCGTCATCCCCATGCTGGCGCACAATACCCGCCCCGGCCGCTGGCCGCGCCTTTCCCAGGATTCCGTTCCATGCAGATTCTCGAATTCGACCTCGACGGTGACTATGTCGAGCTCAAGCAGCTGCTCAAGCTGGCCGACCTGGTCAGCAGCGGCGGCGAGGCCAAGATGGTCATCAGCGAAGGCCAGGTGCGCGTCGACGGGGAAGTCGAACTGCGCAAGGCCTGCAAGATCCGCGCGGGCCAGGTCGTCGAGTTCGCCGACAGCCAGATCCGGGTACTGGCCGCCAGCTGATCTGAATCCATTCAGGCCACGCGCTGGGTCAGGTGCGAGGCGATCAACTGCCTGAACGGTGCCACGCCCTGCGCCAGGCGAAGGCCAGCCGCACGCAGCAGGCGCGCAGGGCGCCGATCATCGGTGTACAGGCTGGCGATCGCATTGGTGGCTTCGTACAACGGCCGCGATGCCAGCCGGTGGCCGCGCTGGTAGGCCGCCAGCGTGCTGGCCGCCGCGATGTCGGCACCGTGCCGCTGCTGCGCGACGATGCCCTGCGCCAACCGCTGTGCGCTGGCCAGGCCCAGGTTGAAACCATGCGCGGTGACCGGATGCATGCCCACGGCCGCATCGCCGATCAACGCCGAGCGCTCGCCGGCGAAGCGATGTGCGTACACCCCCACCAGCGGATAGGCCTGCGGCGTGGCGACCGCCTGCATCCGCCCGAGGCGGTGCTCGAAAAAGGCGCTGATGGTCTCACCGAAGGCGACCTCGTCCATTTCCAGCAGCGCCTCGATCTGTCGCGGCGGTAGCGTGATCACCGCCGATGCCTGGCCCTCGTTCAGCGGCAGCAGCGCCATCGTGCGACCGTAGCCGAACCATTCCCAGGCAGTATGGTGATGGTCGCGCTCGACCTGCATGCGGCACACCAGCATCGACTTGCCAAAGTCGCGCATCTGCGCACCGATACCGAGCATGCGGCGGGTGCTGGAAAAGCGGCTGTCTGCGGCCACCAGCAGCCGCGCGTGCAGCTTGGTGCCGTCATCCAGCGTGACGACGTTCCCCTGCGCGTCGGCCTGCACGCCCAGCACCTTGCGTCCATCGAACAGCTCCAGCCCGTCCTGGCCCTGCGTGGCCTCCCACGCGGCGCGGCGGATCAGATGGTTGGGCACCAGCCAGCCCAACGGCTGGCCATCGGCCTGGCGGCTGGCGAACGTCAGCGCGAACGGCGAACCGCCGTTCATCACCCGGGCATCGCGCAGCTCGGCGATTTCTGCGTGCGGCAGGCGCTGCCACAGGCCCAACTGCTCCATGCTCTGCCGCGAGGCGTGGGTCAGCGCGATCTCACGGCCATCGAAGGCGGCATCGGCCAGGGCCTGGCGCGGCTGCACGTCCACCAGCCCGGCCTGCAGGCCGCTGCCGGCCAACGCACGCGCGAAACACAGGCCCGCCGGTCCGGCGCCGACCACCACCACGTCCATCCTGCGCATGCGCGCCTCCTGCCGTTGATCCAGTCCGGGCCAGCATAGCGCCGTGCGCCTGAGCGGCCTTGATCTGGATCAGGAACGGCTCACAGCAGTGCGAACACCAGCGCCAGGATCGACAGCAGCGACACCAGCCAGGCCAGGCTGCGCACATACGGCACGCCCGCGGCATACAGCGGCAGATAGACCACGCGCGCCCAGAAGTAGGCCTGCGTGGCCAACGCCGTGGTCTCGTTGCTGCGCCCGGACAGCACGACCGCGATCGTAGCGGCGGCGAAGAACGGGAAGGTCTCCAGGAAGTTGCCCTGGGCCCGCTGCAGGCGGCCGGCCAGTGCGCTGAGGGGCTTTGCCTCGCCATCCCGGGCCGAGGCATTCCACTTCAGGCCGCGCTCGCGGGTGACCACGGTGGAGGTGGCGAAGATGTAGGCAAAGCCCAGCAGCACCGACCAGGCCAGCATCGTCAGTTCAGTTGCCATCACTCATCTCCTTACGGTGCCGACGCACGCAGGCTGTAACCGGCCAGGCGCCACACCTTGTCCTCGTCGAGCCGGAACGAGACCAGTTCACGCACCGGCTGCGTGCTGTTGGCGAAGCGGGTCGGGAAACTGACGTTGATATACAACCCTTCCGGCACTGCGGCACCGGCGCCGTACTTGACCCGGGTGATGATCGGCTGGCCGCGCCCGGCCAGCGCCCCCAGGCGCGTGCGTTCGGCGGCCAGCTGGCTGACGAAGGCCGCCTTCGGCACCGCGCGGCGCGCGACCGCCGAAGCGCCATCCCACAATTCGCCGGCGCGGTTGGCATCGACCAGCTGCGCCGCCTTCACGGCCGCCGCGCCCATTTCCGCGTCCTGTTTCTGCACCTGGGCCTGCTGTGCAGCGGTCAACGCCGGGGTACCGGCAGTGGCAGGCTTCGCGGCCGCCGGCGATGCCGGGGCCGGGCGTGCCGGAGCCGGTGCAGGCGTGGCCGGCGCAGGTGCCTGCGCCAACGCAGTCAGGGGCAGCAGGGACAGCAGCAGGAGCACGCGCTTCATGGACACCGCCGGTTCTCGGGAAAGAACCGCAGTCTACGCCAGCGCGGTGAGCCGTTCGTCAGCGCGCGTTGGCGCTGTCTTCCTGCGAGGCGGCATCGGCAGGCGCGCCGGTGCCTGCGGCGGCCTGCTCCGCCACCGGCGGTGGATCCGACGGTACCGGTGGCAACGTCGCCACATCGATCTCCGACAGCGGGCTTTCTTCCGGGCACACCGCATCGGGGAATCCAAAGCGCTGCTTCAGTGCCTGGCCACAGCTGTTGATCGACTCCATATCGGCGCCTTCGCGCTTGCACTGCTGGTCGAACGCGATAAGGAACGCGTCCTTGCGCTGCACGAAATCGTCGCCGCAGGCACGCATCTGCTTGATCCGTTCCAGATCGTCCTGCACCGCATTGGTACCGTCCAGGCCGTACTGGCGAAGTTCGTCCGGGGTCAGCAGGCGCAGGCTGCGATTGGGCACGGTCATCATCAGGTCGGCCACGCCCACCGCCACGCCGTTGCGCTGCAGGTAATCCTTCACGTTGTCGTAGACCTCGTGCAGCTCGCGGTTGAGCTCGGCACGCGACGTGGCCTTGGAACTGATCCGCATCATCCGGTGGATGCCAACGTTGCCCGAGAGCAGCCGGTTGTCGCCGGCGGCGAGCACGAACACGCAGGCGCTGTGGCAGATCGCGCCCTCGCGCACCCAGATGGTCCACCCCGATTCGCCGATGCTGTCGCCGGCCACGATCGCCGATTCCACCTGGCCGCCGCTGGAGTCCAGGTCGAGAATGCGCTTGTGGATCTTCAGCTGGTCGGCGACCACCGCCAATCGCCACATCATCTCGGCAAAGCCCGGATTGATCTTGCCGGCGTAGCGCACGCGCACCAGGCCGCGCTCCGCACACGGTGCCAGCGCCTGGCTGATCTGCTCGCGTTGCAGGCCTTCCAGCTCGATGCCATCGCCCGCATCGCCGGCATACTCGGTGCTGCAGCTGACCCAGGCACGGCCGTTCTCCAGCTGCGCGTGCGGCCACGGCCGGTCGGCACGGCTGCGCGGCGGAGCCGGCGGCGGCGGTGCATCGGCCGCATTGATCGAGACCATGTTCTCGCCATCGCTGGCCGGCGCCCGCGCAGCCTTGTCGGCCGCGGTCACGTTACCCGGATTCTCCAGCTGGCTGCAGCCCGCCAGGGCCAGGCACAACAAGGGCAACCAGCGGTATTTGGCGGACATCGGGTAACCGGTCTTCATGGGAGCAAGAGCCACAGTCTACCCGTCCGGGGCGCGCATTCAGCGCGTGGTGATGAACCCCTTCTGACCCCCTGGGAAAAGCGTGTCGACCAAGGTCGACACCTACCCACAGCCGCGTGGACTTGGCGGGATGTAGCGCGACCCGGCCTGACTCCCTTCAGCATCCATGTCCGAATCCGGCGAGTATCGCCCCCCGCACGAGCCTAGACTGGCGCCATGGACACCGCCCTCGCCCTCGACACCGCCGCCTGCGACCGCGCCCGCCTGGCCCGCGACGCACGCTTCGACGGCGTGTTCTTCACCGCCGTGCGCAGCACCGGTATCTATTGCCGCCCGGTGTGCCCGGCACCGCCGCCGAAACCGCGCAACATCACCTACTACCCGACCGCCGCCGCCGCGGCCGCCGCCGGCTACCGGCCGTGCCTGCGCTGCCGGCCGGAGCTTGCACCGCAGGCGCAGCAGGCACTGGCCGGGCAGACCGTGCAGCGTGCGCTGGCGTTGATCCAGAACGGCTTCCTGCAGGAGCAGCCAGTGGCCGATCTTGCAACCAGGCTCGGCCTCAGCGCGCGCCAGCTGCAGCGCCTGTTCGTTGAACATCTGGGGGCGACGCCCGGGCAGATCCACGCCACCCACCGCCTGTTGCTGGCCAAGCAGCTGCTCACTGAGACGACACTGCCGGTGACCGACGTCGCGCTGGCTGCCGGCTACAACAGCCTGCGCCGCTTCAATACAGCGTTCCTGCAGGGCTGCGGGATGGCACCGACCGCCCTGCGCCGCCAGCATCAACCGTTGGCTGCCGGTGATGGTGGCCTGGTGCTGCGCCTGGGCTACCGTCCACCGCTGGACTTCCCGCGCATGCTGGCGTTCCTGCGCAAGCGCAGCCTGCCCGGCATCGAACTGATCGGCGAGGACAGCTACCAGCGCGTGCTGGGCACGCCGGAGCGCCCCACCCTGCTGCGCGTCACCGCCGATCCAAAACGCCCGGAGCTGCGCCTGCAGTTGGGCGCGGTCGATCCGCGCCTGATACCGGACATCGTGCGCCGCGTGCGTCGCGTGTTCGATCTGGACGCCGACCTGCAGCAGGTCCACGCCGCGCTCGGCGAGGAACCCCTGCTGGCGCGTGGCATCGCCGAGCGTCCCGGGTTGCGCGTGCCCGGTGGCTGGGATGGCTTCGAGGTAGGTGTGCGCGCCGTGCTCGGGCAGCAGGTCAGCGTGGCCGCAGCGACCACCTTCGCGCGGCGCCTGGTCGATGCCTATGGCGCGCACCTGCCGGGCATGCCCTCGGACTTCGATCGCCAGTTCCCGGCACCGGACGTGCTGGCCGAGGCACCGCTGGAATCGATCGGCCTGCCGCGCAGCCGTGCGGCCACCGTGCGTGCGCTGGCCGCCGCCTGCGCCAGCGGCCAGCTCGACTTCGCGCCGGGACAGGCGCTGGAAGAATTCGTTGCGCGCTGCGTGGCACTGCCGGGCATCGGCCCCTGGACCGCGCAGTACATCGCGCTGCGAGGACTTGGCCAGCCCGATGCCTTTCCCGCCGGTGACCTGGTGCTGCAGCAGGTACTCGGCCACGCGCAGGGCCAGCGCCTGAGCGAGCGTGCCACCGAAGCGCGCTCGCAACCCTGGCGGCCGTGGCGCGCCTACGCCGTCCTGCACCTGTGGCACCTGTCCGGCACCTTCGTTGGAGAACCGACATGACCCTGTTGTTCGATCGTTTCGACAGCCCGATCGGCGTGCTGACCATCGCCGGTGACGAGCGCGGCCTGTCCCATGTGCTGTTCCCGGAAAACCGCCATCCTGCACGCGGCCGCGACGACTGGCAGTACGCGCCGGATGCGCTGCCGGAAGCGCGCTCGCAGCTGCTGCAGTACCTGCACGGCGAACGCACCCGTTTCGACCTGGCATTGGCGCCCCGCGGCACGCCGTTCCAGCTGCGCGTGTGGCAGGCATTGGCGCTGATCCCGTTCGGCCAGACCTGGAGTTACCTGCAACTGGCACGGCACCTGGGCCAGCCGAGCGCGACCCGCGCGGTGGGCGCGGCCAACGGCCGCAATCCGCTGCCCATCATCCTGCCCTGCCATCGCGTGATCGGCAGCAATGGCGCGCTGACCGGCTTCGGCGGCGGCCTGGAAACCAAGGCCGCGCTGCTGCGCCTGGAACAACAACAGGCCCCGCTGTTCGCCTGAGAGGGCTGGCCGGGCTGCGCCCGGCACCCGCAGAGGCTAGAGCAACAGCAACTGCAACAGCGTGCTGCTTGCGGGGAGGCGGGGTGGGGCCGGTTGCAGGGGACGCTGCAAGTACATCCCTGTAAGCTCGGTCGCGCCATCCATGGCGCTCACGCCCCTGCAACCGGCCCCACCCCACCTTCGACTGATTCCTGCGACCTGCCGTGACGGCGTACTGCGCTGCTGCTGGTAGGTGTCGACCTGGGTCGACACGGTAGATCCACGCCATGCGTGGATGGGGCATCAGGGACATGTCTGGAGAAGGGCCCCCTTCTTGTTGAAGGGGGCGCGCCGACAGGCGCGTGGATAAGGAAAAATGCGCGGACACGGCTCGCGATAGCGCGCCGTGTCTTTGGCACGTCATTGCAGCGGCTTATCATGGGTGGATGACTTCCGTACGCCTGACCTGCGCACTGGCGTTGCTGCTGCCCTTGGCCGCCTGCACCACCGCGCCCGCCCCGTCCGCCTCCGTTCCCACCCACCTCGCTGCTGCGGCGCCGCCAAAGTTGCTGCTGATCTCCATCGACGGCCTGCGCGCCGATGCGCTGGACCGTGGGCTCACCCCGAACCTGCAACGACTGATCGACAACGGCGTGCGTGCACGCTGGATGACACCGTCCTATCCATCGCTGACCTTCCCCAACCACTACACCCTCGTCACCGGCCTGCGTCCGGACCACCACGGCATCGTCAACAACAGCATGGACGATGAAGCCTTGGGCCGGTTCGAGCTGAGCAACCGCGAGGCGGTCGCCACGAGTGACTGGTGGGGCGGTGAACCGATCTGGGTCGGCGCAGAGAACGTCGGCGTGCGTACCGCCACTACGGCATGGCCGGGGAGTGAGTCGGAAATCCGCGGCGTCCGCCCCAGCCAGTGGCGGATCTACGACGGCAAGGAGCCGCTGGAGCAACGCGCCGGCGTGGTGCTCGACTGGCTGTCCCAGACCGATGCCGACGCACCGCGGCTGACCACGCTGTACATGGAACACGTGGACAAGGCCGGCCACAACTACGGGCCCGAATCGAAACAGTACGCCGACGCCATCGCACGCGCCGACCTCATCGTCGGCCAGGTGATCGACGGCCTGCAGCAGCGCGGCCTGGCCGCGACCACCAATGTGATCGTCGTGTCTGACCACGGCATGGCCAGCGTCCCGGCTGGCCAGGTAATCTCCACCGAATCCATGGTCGACCCGGCCATCGCGCGCAACGTCAGCCAGGGACAATCGGTGGGTTTTGCACCCGTCGCGGGGCGGGAAGCGGACGCCGAGCGCGCCCTGCTGGGCCGCCACGCCCATTACCAGTGCTGGAAGAAGGAAAACCTGCCGGCACGCTGGCACTACGGTACGCACCCACGCATTCCTGCCATCGTCTGCGCCATGGATGAAGGTTGGGATGCACTGCACCCGCAGAAGATCGCCAAGCGCGACCACCAGGATCGCGGCTCGCATGGCTACGACAACGCCCTGCCCTCGATGCGCGCGGTATTCGTGGCCAGCGGCCCCTCGTTCCGCCAGGGCCTGCTGATCGAAGGCTTCGACAACGTCGATGTCTACCCGCTGCTGGCACATCTGCTGCAGGTACCGGCGGCACCGAACGACGGCAACCCGGAAACGTTGAAGAAGGCGCTGCGCTGATGCGGTTGTAGAGCCGAGCCCACGCTCGGCTGCATTTCCGGCCAGCCGAGCATGGGCTCGGCGCTACAAGAACGTGCATAAAAAAACGCGGCGCCAGGCGCCGCGTTTTCTGTGAACCGGTCGATTGGCCGGATCAGGCCTTGGCGACGGTCTTCTTCGCCACAGCCTTCTTCGCCGGAGCCTTGGCGACGGTCTTCTTGGCAACCGGGGCGGCGGCGCCTACGGCGGCCTTGCTCGCGGTGTGCGAACGGGCATTGCCGTAGCTGGCGTTGTAGCGCTTGCCCTTGGCGGTCTTGCGGTCACCCTTACCCATGTCTTCAACTCCTCAAGTGTGAAATCTGGTTACCCCGTACTGACACGGGTTCGGCGGGGCCGCCTTGCTGGGCGCCCCCGCGCACGATCAAAAATCCTATCACGGAGCGCCTAGTGCGCGCAGCTGGCGTCGTGCACGTGGCCGTGGTTGAGACGCAGGTTGACCAGATGCGCAACACCGACCAGCAGGCCGCCGATCGTCATCACCACCGCGTGCGGCACTGCATTGTGGTGCAGCGGGTCGTACAGCACGCCGGCCCATAGCGCGACCAGGCCGGGAATCAGGAAGGCCAGCGCGCGCAGTGCTCCATGCCGCCGGTAGCCCCAGACCAGGCTGAACAGCCCCAACAGCGTCACGAACACGACCAAGGCCTGCTCAACACCGTCACTCAGCCAGAACGACAGGCCCAGCGACGGTGCTGCCGCCAGCAACACGGGAATCACCGCGCAATGCACCGCGCACAGCATCGAACCGGTGGCGCCGAAACGGTCGAGCAGGTGGCGCAGGCGTGAGGACAGGGACATGACTTCCAGCAGGGTCGGCGAATCGTTATGGAATAATATAACATCCATCACCGACCCGCACGATTTGCCTCTCCTGTCCCGTTGACGCGATGCGTGCGCCCCACCATTGATACAATGTAACAAAGGACCTACCCATGCCTGCCTGCACGCCGCGGCTCAAGCCGCATTCCCTGGCCCTGGCTCTTGCCGCCCTGCTGCCCTCGCTGGCGCATGCCGCCGGCGACGATGCGGCCCAGCGGGACCGCCACCTGACTGAACTGTCGTCGGTGCAGGTCACCGCTTCGCCGCTGCAGGGTGATGCCGAATCGCTGGCCCGCCCGGTCGATGTCCTGGCGGGCGAGCGCCTCGACGAGCAGAAGGCCGGCACGCTCGGCGATACCGTGGCCAAGCTGCCCGGCGTGCAGAGCACCTTCTTCGGCCCCGGTGTCGGCCGCCCGATCATCCGCGGCCAGGAAGGCCCCCGTGTGGCGGTGCTGTCCAACGGGATGGGCAACATGGATGCGTCCACCGTCAGCGCCGACCACGCCACCAGCATCGAGCCCTTCCTGGCCGACCAGATCGAGGTACTGAAGGGCCCGGCCACGCTGCTGTTCGGCAGCGGCGCCATTGGTGGCGCAGTCAACGTGGTCGACGGCCGCATCGCGCGCGATCTGCCGGAACGCCCGCTCAGCGGCCGCGCCGAGCTGCGCGGAAATTCGGTCAACGATGAACGCAGCGGCATGTTCCGCCTGGATGGCGTCAGCGGCAACGTGGTGCTGCATGTGGATGGCCTGGTACGCAATGGCGACGATTACCGCATCCCTGGCTATGCGGTGATCGACAGCCTGGAAGACCACCACGACGACCATGACCCTGCGGGCGAGGAAGGCGAGGAACCGCGTCGCGGCCGCCTGGACAACAGTTCGATCCGCACGCGTGCCGGTGGCGTTGGCGCGACCTGGCTGGGCGACGCTGGCTACTTCGGCGTGTCTGCCAGCACCTACCGCACCAACTACGGCATCCCCAATGGCGCGCACGTGCATGCCGACGGCGACGACCATGGCCATGACCATGACCATGATCACGATCATGGCGACGAAGACGAAGGCGGCGACGAGCATGACGTACGCATCGACATGGTGCAGAACCGCTTCGAGACCAAGGCCGGTATCTACAACCCGGTGTCGTTCCTGAAGAACGTCAATGCGCGTGTAGCCTACACCGACTACGAACACGTGGAACTGGAAGCCGGCACGCCGTCCACCCGCTTCACCAACCGGGGCCTGGAGGCACGCTTGGAAGCGGTGCAGCAGCAGATCGGCGGCTGGGATGGCGCCTTCGGCGTGCAGTTCGGCAACAGTGATTTCGGTGCCAAGGGCGAAGAGGCGTTCGTTCCAGACACCGGGACGAAGAACATCGGCCTGTTCGTGCTGCAGGAAAAGCAGTTCGGCCCGTTCAAGCTGGAACTCGGCGGCCGCCATGACCAGGTCAAGCTGGACCCGACCGGTGACTACCGTCGCCGCACCTTCGGCGCCACCAATCTCTCTGCCGCTGGCATCTGGAAGCTCAACGACGCGGTCGACCTGCGCATCGGCGTGGACAGCTCCGAGCGTGCCCCGACCAATGAAGAGCTGTACGCCGCCGGCGCGCACATCGCCACCCGCTCGCTGGAAATCGGCGATGCCGACCTGAAGACCGAGCGCGGCCAGCGCCTGGAACTGGGCATCCATACCCACAGCGACCGCCTGGACTTCTCCGCCTCGGTCTACCAGACCAAGTTCAAGGACTTCATCTACCTGGCCGACACCGGCGTTACCGAGGGCCTGCCAGTTCGTGCGTGGACCCAGCAGGACGCGGTGTTCCGCGGCGCCGAGGCCGAAGCGCTGGTGCACCTGTTCGAAGGCGGCGCCGGTGACTGGGACCTGCGCCTGTTCGGTGACTACGTGAAGGCCAAGCTGGATGGCAGCGGCAGCCGCAACCTCGATATCGCCGTACCGCACGGTGACCACAACCACAACTACACGGTGGAGCTGGCCAATACCGGCTACCTGCCGCGCATCGCCCCGGCACGCGTCGGCGCCGACCTGCGCTGGTCGAAGGATGGCTGGCGTGCCTCGGTCGGTGCGGTCCGCTACAGCCGCCAGAAGGATGTCGCCCAGAACGAAGCACCGAGCGAGGGTTACACCCTGGTCGATGCGCACCTTGCCTACCGCTGGGACCGCAACGCGAGCAACAGCTACGAGCTGTTCCTGGATGGCAGCAACCTGACCAACCGCGAAGTGCGTCCGCACACCTCGCTGCTGCGCGACTACTCGCCGCTGCCGGGCCGCGGCGTCGCGTTCGGCATCCGCGCGTTCTTCTGATCGGGGGTAGCGGGGTCGGATACCTTTCCGCAGGAAAGGGCTCTGATCCCTCGCCCCTCCAGGCATGGCGGGGCCGCACCAACACCGTTTTCTCTCCCGGGGGGCCATATGGCCCCCTTTCTCTTGTGCGCGAGGCGGGTCGCGGCACCCTCGCTCACACATTCATCACAAAGATGTGCGTACGACAACAACCGGACAATCCCGTCACTCAATGTCTCGCCAATCGGACACTTTTGTCCGAAAATGACACCATGACCGCCCAACGTGCCGATGCCGCTGCCCGCCGTGCCCTCATCCTCGACGCCGCCGACCATGTGTTCGGCCAGCATGGGGTCACTGCCCCGCTGGATCTGGTGGTCGAACGCGCCCAGGTGGGCCGGGCCACCCTGTACCGCAACTTTCCCGACCGCACCGCGCTGATCCAGGCGCTGCTGCAGCGCACGGTCGACCGCATCCGGCGCCAGGTCGAACAGCTCGGCGACCGCGACGACGCCCTGTTCGAGGTGATCGAGGGCATGGCCCAGCGCATCATCGACTCGCCGGCACTGGCCGATTACTGGCGCGCGGTCGATTCGGACGTTCCGTCCATGCGCGCCGCGCGCGAAACCGTGCGCGACCTGCTGGAAGCGCCGATCGCCCGGGCGAAGGCCGCCGGCCTGTGCCGCGCCGACCTGGAAAAGACGGATATTTCACTGATCTCGGGCATGCTGGGGGCCGCCCTGCGCGGCAAGACCCGCGACGAGCGCGCCCAGTTGGCCGGGCGCGCCCTGCAGCTGCTGCGTGGGGGTCTCCAGGGAGCTGCCAGCGAGGCCCGTTGATGGTCCAGCCGTATCTGAAGCCGGTTCCGGATTGGGAGGAGCATGAGAAGCCAACCATGCCCGGCTCGGCATCGATGCCCTGGCATCCGCCGTACCGGCGCGTGGCCTACGCCTTGGTATCGCTGCTGGTGGCGATCACCGGCGGCCTCGGCAATGCGCTGGTCACCGCCAACCTGCCGTTCCTGCAGGGCCAACTGGGATTGACCCCGACCCAGGGCAGCTGGCTGGTGGCGGCCTACGCAATGGTCAATGTCACTGCCAACCTGCTGGCTTTCAAGTTCCGCCAGCAATACGGCATCCGCCTGTTCGCCGAGATCGGGCTGGGCCTGTACGCGGCGCTGGCGGTGCTGCACCTGTTCGTCGGCAGTTTCGAGACCACGATGCTGACCCGTGCCGCCAGCGGCTTTGCTGGGGCGGCCTGCTCCACGCTGGGCACGCTGTACATGCTGCAGGCATTGCCGCGGCGCTTCACCGGCAACCTGCTGGTGGTCGGCGTGGGCCTTTCACAACTGGCGGTGCCGATCGCCTGGATTGTCTCGCCGGGCCTGGTCGATACCGGCCAGTGGCATCAGTTGTATTCGTTCGAAGCCGGGCTCGCCCTGTGCGCCTTCGCCGCAGTGGTGGTGCTGAAGCTGCCACCCGGCATCCAGAT
This sequence comes from Stenotrophomonas maltophilia, assembly GCF_001676385.1. Taxonomy (GTDB): domain Bacteria; phylum Pseudomonadota; class Gammaproteobacteria; order Xanthomonadales; family Xanthomonadaceae; genus Stenotrophomonas; species Stenotrophomonas maltophilia_J. The sequence goes on from NZ_LYVJ01000002.1 coordinate 149,721, forward strand.
CAAGGCGTTCGAGCCACTGGACTTCCTTACTTTCGCCCTGCTCGCGCCGGCCGTCGCCCTGCTGGTGGTGGTGCTGGCGCAGGGCTACACCCGCTGGTGGTTCAACACGCCCTGGCTTGGCTGGGCGCTGGTCGCCTCGATCGCGCTGTCCACCACCGCTTTCATCATCGAGCACTACCGGCGCAACCCACTGCTGCAAACCCGCTGGCTGGCCAGCCTGCCGGTGCTGCATTTCATTGTCGGCGCGTTCCTGATCCGTTTCCTGACCACCGAGCAATCCTATGGCGTGGTCAACCTGATGCGCACGCTGGGCATGGGCCCGGACCAGCTGCGGCCGCTGTTCGGAGTGATCCTGGCGGGCGTGGTCACCGGCATCATCGGTACCGCGCTGACGTTCGGCCCGAAGCGGCTGATCCCGCAGCTGCTGATGGCGATCCTGCTGCTCGGCGCGGCGGCCTTCTTCGACCAGCACCGCACCAGCATGGACCGGCCGCACGACTTCTACCTCAGCCAGTTCCTTGCCTCGGTCGGCGCCGGCATGTTCATGGGCCCGCTGATCATGCTCGGCATTTCGGCGGCGTTGAAGCAGGGGGTGGACCACATCGTCACCTTCCTGGTCACGCTGTCGATCACGCAGACGCTGGGTGGCCTGGCCGGCTCGGCGCTGCTGGGCACCTTCCAGCTGCATCGTGAGCAACTGTATTCCAGCGCATTGACCAGCCAGCTGGACCCGGCCGATCCGGTCGTGGCGCAACGCCTGCGCCTCCAGCAACAGCTGTACGGCGCGCAGATCACCGATCCTGTGCTGCGTAGCGCACAGGGCAGCGCACAACTGGCGCAGACCACGCGCCGCGAAGCCAACGTGCGGGGCTTCAATGATGTCTTCACCCTGAGTGGCTGGTTGGCGATCGGCTTCCTGTGCTGGTTGCTGCTGCTTTCGTTGCGTACCGCCGTGCTCAAGCAATGGCGCAAGCGCCACCCCACGCCCGTCGCTGCGGCCACGCCGGCCGCGCCCCGCTGAGTCCAACGCCATGACTCCCGTCCCGCCCCGCCCCGACGACGCCGACAACGTCACCCCGCCGCCGCCGACCGATGCGGCGCCCGCGCCCACGCCGGCGGCACCGGCCGCCGCGCCGAAATACCTCAAGCCCAGCGCACGCAGCGTGGCGGTGATGGTGGTGGTGGCGCTGCTGGGCATCGCGCTGATCCTGCGTGCCTGGCACCTCTGGCCGTTCACCAGCAGTGTGATGGTGACCGACAACGCCTACGTGCGCGGGCAGATCACGGTGATGGCGCCGCAGGTGAACGGCTACGTGACCAAGGTGCTGGTCAAGGACTTCCAACACGTGAAGAAGGGCGAGCCGCTGCTGCGCATCGATGACCGCATCTATGCGCAGCGCGTCGCCCAGGCGCAGGCGACGCTGGACAGCGCGCGCGCGGCGTTGGCCAACTCGGACCAGTCGCAGGCGCAGAACCGCGCGCAGATCGCCTCTGCCCGGGCTACGCTGTCGGCCGGCCAGGCCGAACTGCAGCGCTCGCGCAACGAGCTGAAGCGCTACGAGGAGCTGGCCGCGCAACGGCTGGTGTCGATCAACGACCGTGACAAGTTCCGCACCAGCCAGGCCTCGGCGCAGGCCAGCGTGCAGCAGTCACAGGCACAGATCCGCATTGCCGAGGAAACCCTGGTCTCGACCCAGGTGGCGCGCAGGAGCCTGGAGGCGCAGGTAGAGAGCGCGCAGGCGCAGCTGGAGCTGGCGCGCATCGACCTGGCCAATACGGTGATCCACGCGCCGCGCGACGGCCAGATCAGCGAGGCCAGCGTGCGCGTGGGCCAGTACGTCGCCGCCGGTTCGCAACTGCTGTTCCTGGTGCCCGACACGCTGTGGGTGGTGGCCAACTACAAGGAAGGCCAGACCTGGGGGATGGCGATCGGCCAGCCGGCAACGTTCTCGGTGGACGCATTCCAGGGCCAGGTGCTGAGGGGCCGCGTGGAAGAGATCGCGCCCGCCACCGGGTCGGAGTTCAGCGTGCTGCGCCCGGACAATGCCAGCGGCAACTTCACCAAGGTGGTGCAGCGGCTGCCGGTGCGGATTTCAATCGACGCGGATCAGAAGCTCGCAGCGCAGCTGCGGCCCGGCATGTCGGTGATCGTGCGGGTGGATACGGCGGCGAAGCCGGCGCTGGCCCGGTAGGGTCGATGAGGTCAGATCCCTTTGCCCAAGGCAAAGGGATCTGACCCCAATCCCACCTTTCCTCAGCCCGCGCAGCGCGCGCAGAGGCCGTGCACTTCCAGGGTCTGTGCCTGCGGTTGGAAGCCCAGTTCCTTGGCGCGCTTCTCGAGCTGGCCCACGATCTCGCGATCTTCCAGTTCCACCGCGCTGTGGCAGCTGTTGCAGATCAGGAACGGCACCGAATGCGCGGCGCTGCTGGGATGGTGGCAGGCCACGAAGGCATTCACCGATTCCAGCTTGTGCACGAAGCCATTGGCCATCAGGAAGTCCAGCGCCCGATATACGGTGGGCGGCGCATCGGCGCCCACGCCCTTGCCGTTGCGCACCCACTCCAGCAGCTCGTAGGCCTTGACCGGCTTGCCGGCCTCGGCAATCAGCTTCAGCACATTGGCGCGGATCGGGGTCAGGCGCAGCCCGCGTTCGCGCGAGACACGCTCGACCACCGCCACGAAATCCGATGCGTCGTGGACGTGGTGGTGCGGGGCGGTACAGGCAGTGGCGGTCTTTGCGGACATGCGCGTTCTCCGGTTCGGGCCTGGCAAGGATGCCTCAGGCCGTGGCTACCTTGGTGATGGCCACATCAATGCGTTTCAAGGCCTGCTCGCGGCCAGCCAGGTACACGGTATGCGAAATGTCAGGACTGACCTGGGTGCCGGTGATGGCCACGCGCAGTGGCTGCGCGACCTTGCCCATGCCGATCTCCAGCGCTGCGGCCGCGTCGTGCAGGGCCACGCCCACCGATTCGGCGGTCCATTCCGGCAACGCCGCCAGCAGCTCGCGTGCCTTGCCCAGCGCCACCTCGGCACCAGCCTTGAAGTGCTTGGCCACCGCCGCGTCGTCGTACTCGGTCAGCGGCTGGTACCAGACCACGGCCTTCTCGGCCATTTCCTTCAGGGTCTGCACGCGCTCACGCAGGGCGATTACCACGTCCTCCGGTGCCGGGCCCGCAGCCACGTCCAGGCCCAGCTTCTGCAGCTGGTAGACCAGGTGCGGAGCGACGGCGGCCGGATCCTCGCTCTTCAGGAAGTGCTGGTTGACCCAGCCCAGCTTGGCCATGTCCAGGCGCGAGGCCTTGGAATTGCAGTCCTTCACGTCGAACAGGTCGATCAGTTCCTGGCGGCTGAACAGTTCCTGGTCGCCATGCGACCAGCCCAGCCGGGCCAGGTAGCTCAGCAGCGCGTCGGGCAGGTAGCCAGCGTCCTTGTACTGCATGACGTCGGCGGCGCCGGTGCGCTTGGACAGCTTGGCGCCCTGCTCGTCCAGGATCATCGGCATGTGGCCGAACTTCGGTACGGGCGCACCGATGCCTTCGTACAGGTTGATCTGGCGCGGGGTATTGTTGATGTGGTCGTCGCCGCGGATGACCTCGGTGATGCCCATGTCCCAGTCGTCCACCACCACGGCAAAGTTGTAGGTGGGATAGCCATCCGGGCGGAAGATGACCATGTCATCCAGCTCGCTGTTGGCGATCTCGATGCGGCCCTTGATCAGGTCGTCGAACACCACCGTGCCTTCCAGCGGATTCTTGAAGCGGATGACACGGTTCGGGTCGTCCCGGTACGGCAGGCCCAGGTCGCGTGCAGCGCCGTTGTAGCGCGGCTTTTCCTGCCTGGCCATCGCGGCCTCGCGCATCGCGTCCAGCTCTTCGCGGGTCTCGTAGGCGTAGTAGGCCTTGCCCTGGGCGATCAGCTGCTCGGCCACCTCCCGGTAACGGGCGACGCGGTCGGTCTGGTAGATCGGGCCTTCGTCATAGTCCAGGCCCAGCCAGTCCATTGCTTCCAGAATGGCGTCGATCGCTGCCTGGGTGCTGCGTTCACGGTCGGTATCTTCAATGCGCAGCACGAACTCGCCGCCACGGTGGCGGGCCTCCAGCCAGCAGTACAACGCAGTGCGGGCGCCACCGATATGCAGATAGCCGGTGGGACTGGGGGCGAAGCGGGTGCGGCAGGTCATGGAGGGCTCGAGGAACGGGAATCCCTCGATTTTACCAGCCCACCGCCCACGACGGAAAAAGGGGACGGAGGGGATTAAGTCGCGATTGCCGCGCCCGTGGGGTTGCGACCGGGAAACGGAGGGGAGAAACGACTTAATCCCCTCCGTCCCCTTTTACGGTTCCTGCTTGCGCGGGAAGGGCTGCTCGCGCATTGCCGCGTTGTAGGCGAACGCGGCGACGATGGCCGCCGCCTGCTTCAGGTCTTCCGGCTCGGCGTGGTCCCAGGTGTCCAGATGGCTGTGGTGGACATTGGTGAAGTAGTCCAGCCGGTCCTGGATGAACTGGAAGCCCGGCAGGCCAATGCGATCGAAGCTGATGTGGTCGGTGCTGCCGGTGTTGCGGGTGGCCACGGTGGTCGCGCCCACATCATGGAACGGGGCCAGCCAGGCTTCGAAGATCGGCATCGCTGCCAGGTTTTCCTGCGCGTAGATGCCACGGAAGCGGCCCGAGCCGTTGTCCATGTTGAAGTACACCTGGAACTTGCCGTAGTCGCGGGTCTTCTGCAGCGCCCCGGTCGGTTCGCGCAGCGAGGCCGGCAGCGCCTTCTGGGCCGGATCGGTGGGTTCCGGGAACTTGCCGAAGTGCCTGGCCACATAGGCCTGCGAGCCGATCAGCCCCTGCTCCTCGCCGCTCCACAGTGCCACGCGGATGGTGCGCCTGGGCTTGGCGCCAGTGGCCTTGAGGATGCGCATCGCCTCCATCATCACGGCCACGCCGGCGGCATTGTCGGCCGCGCCGGTGCCACTGTGCCAGGAATCCAGGTGCGCGCCGATCATCACCACTTCATCCGGCTTGCTGCTGCCACGGATCTCGGCCAGCGTGTTGTAACCGGGCTGGTCGGCCTCGTCGGTGAAACGCGCGGCCACATCCACGCGCAGGCGCACGGTCTGCTTGGCCTGCAGTGCGCGTACCAGCGGATTGAAGTGCTCGCTGATCATCGCCAGTTCCGGGATGCCCACCGACTCACCGGCCTTGCGCGAGCCACCACCGGCGACCCGGATGATGCCGTTGTCCCAGCTGCTGATGCTGATCGCGGCCAGTGCGCCTTCTTCCACGAAGAAGGCGTTGACCTTCGCGGCCAGCGCCTGGCGCTCCTGGTATTCCTTGACCCGCTTGGCGCGTTCAGCGGTGGCATCCTGGTCCTTCGGCAGGGTGAACTCCTGCAGGCCTTCCAGTGACGTCGCGTCATGCCGGTGCGAATCGGGCTCGGTGCCGCGCTTGTATTCGCGGGCCTCGCCCAGCAGCAGGATCTTGCCGCGCAGCTTGCCGCGGTACTTGTCGATGTCTTCGGGCTTCTTGATCTCGACCTGCACCAGCTCGCCCTCGACCGGCCCCTTCGTGCCGGGGGTCCAGGCCTTGGGCAGTGCATGCAGCGGCTGGATACGGTCCCCCAGCATCTCCACGCTGGCGGAAGTGAACTCCCAGCCACGGCCGAAGTCATCGAACGCTTCATCGTGGACGTTGTCCAGCTTCCATTCGTTGAACTTGCCGCGGGTCCACGCGTTGGCGCGTCCCATGGCCGGCGAGTTGGTCAGGCGCGGGCCAATGCGTTCGGTGAGATAAGTGAAGGTGTCCATCACCTGCGAACGGTGGAACGCCTCCTGGCGGATGCGGCTGACCATGTCCAGGTCCACCGCCTCGCGCTGCTGCGCCGCTGCATTGCCCCCCATCGCCAGCGCTACGGCCAGCACGCCCCACTTCAGCACATCGCACCCCTGCCTTCCGGCCAGCTCATCAACCCATCGAGTCTAGCCAGCAAGGGGTGCGCCGATACCGTCCCATCGGTCATGGGCGGCGCGGTGACCATCATCCGTTCCACCCCAGCCATAGCTGCGCCCGCTCCGGCAGCAACAGCAACCAGTGCCGCCGGTCGATGCTGCTGCAGCCGTACACCGCTGCATGCGCGGGCCAGTCATCAGGCAGGCCACCGATGCCGATCTCGCTCAGCGCTTCCGCCCCGGCCTTCCATGGCCGGTAACGCGGCACCCGCCCGGCCACTGCGCCGCGTCCCTGCCGCGCGTCCTGCAGCCAGGCCAGGCCCCTGCCCTGCAATCCTCTGCAGGTCACTGCCGCCAGCTGGAAGCGGACCAGGCCGGGGGCGATCCGTGCCCCCGGCAGGGCCGCCAGCACCCCATGCGCCTGCAGCAGCGCGTCCACTTCCAGCAAGGCCGGAATCCCCTGCCGTGCCCGTTGCCGCAATCCCTGGCGCCAGCCCATGGCGTGCTCCTTACTTCAGTTCCGCGCCGAGCGCGTACCAGTCGACCCGGCGGGTTACCCACATCGCCAGCGCCAGGATCACGAACAGCAGCAGCGACCCCATCAGCAACGCATTGTTCTCCGACACCAGCAGCCCATACAGCGCGCCGTACAGCACGGTCAGCAGCGCCGCAAAGCCCAGGCCGCGCTTCCAGTGGCCCAGCACGTTGGCCAGGTACACTGCCTGCAGGCCGATGCAGGCCACGGCCGAGACCAGGTACGCCTTCCAGAATGCGATGTGCTCGGAAAGGCTGATGAGCAGTAGGAAGAAGATCGCCAGTGCCAGGCCCACCATCAGGTACTGCAGCGGATGGATGCGCAGCGACTTGATCAGCTCGAACAGGATGAAGCCGACGAAGGTCAGCAGCACGAACAGCACCCCGTACTTGGAGGCACGGTCAGCCTGGGTGTACGTGTCGACCGGATCCACCAGCGACACTGTCACCGCCTGCGAATCGACCTCACCGTCGTTGCGCAGCTGCCGCTGTGCATCGGATGCCAGCGAGGACACTGCCCAGCGTGCATCGAAGCCCTGTGCATCGACGCGCCGCTCGTTGGGCAGGAACGCACCGCTGAAGGAGGGATGCGGCCAGCTCGAACGCAACGCGATGTGGTTGTCGTCGCCGACCGGCACCACCGACAGCATGCGGCTGCCATCCAGGCGCAACTCCAGTTCAACGGTGCTGGCAGGCAGAGTGCCGCCCTGATCCGCGGCGAAACCGCTTACCGGCGCATGCAGTCCACGTCCGATTTCGCTGGCCGCACCGACGCCCGGCAACAGCCGCAGCTGCCTGCCGTCCACGCGCAGGTTCGGCGTTCCCACCAGGCCACGCACATCGGAAACCCCGAGCGCCACGTACGGCTGTCCGTACGTCCGCCCCACCTTCACCGGATAGTCGTCGGCAGCGAACGTCGCCTTCACCTGGCCGTTCCAGCTGTACACCGGCACCTTGAACAGGCCGACCTCGCGCTGGCTCGGCAGCATCTCGCCGCTTACCGCCAGCGATGCCGGCATCTGCAGCCAGTGCCCCTCGGTGACCTGGACCTCGGTCTTCTTGACGCCCTGCGGGTCGACCAGTTCAACCTGCTTGCGCTCCACCCACGGTACCACCCGTACCGGGCCCACCAGCTGCTGCGTGCCGGCGCGGCTGTCGGCCACCCGGGCAAAGGCCTCGTCGCGGTACTGGCTGCGCTCGGTGATGACTCCGCGGATCATCATCAGCGGCACCAGCAGCAACAGGATCAGCCCGCCAACAATGGCGAACCGCAACAACATCTTCAGGGATTTCATGGTCCATCCTCATTGGAGAGGCCTGCAGGATGGACCGCTGTGGTGAGCAGGGTTTGTGCTGTATTTGAAGCGGGCGTGAAGTCAACGACGCGAGCGCTGGCCCGGCATCGCCAGGGGCAGCCACAGGCTGGCGACGGTGCCGCCACCGTCGCGGGCGTCAACGCTGGCACGGCCGTCGTGCAGCCGGGCGACCTCCCGCACGAACGGCAGGCCCAGGCCTGAACTGCGCCGTCCACTGCCGGGGCGGGCCAGCGAATAGAAACGCTCGAACACCCGTTCACGCGCATAATCAGGAACACCGGCACCCCGGTCGGCCACCTGCAGGCGCACGCCCTGCCCGTCCACTTCGGCCTGCAGCGCGATGTCCGCACCGGCCGGCGAGAACGCAATCGCGTTGTCGATCAGGTTGTGCAACGCCTGCCGCAGCAGGTAGGCATCCCCCTGCACCCGCAGGTCGGGCACGTCCCCCATCCGCACCCGCACGCCGGCCGCCTGCGCGCGCACCTGCGCGGCCGCCGCCGCATCCGCCAGCAGCGCCGGCAGCGCGATCGGATCGCGGGTCTGCAGCCAGCCGTGCTGTTCCACTTCGGCCAGCGCCAGCAACTTGTCGATGGTCTCGGTCAGCCGCTCCTGCTGGTCGACGATGCTGCGTGCGAAATGCATGCGATCGGCGTCGGGGAGCGGTTCCTGCAGCAGCTCGGCGGCACCGCGGATCGCCGCCAGCGGGCTTTTCATCTCATGCGTCAGTGACTGCACGTACTGCTCGACGTAGGCCTTGCCTTCCAGCTTGCGGCGCATGGTCTCCAGTGCCTGGCCCAGGTCGCCGATCTCATCGCGGCGCCGCCGGGGCGGTGGCACCGGTTCGCCGGCAGTCACCGCGCGTGCATAGCGGCTGAGCTGGCCGAGGCCGGTGGTCAGCCACATCGTCACCAGCACGCCGACCAGCGCCGACAGTCCGATCAGCCAGGCGCCGCGCTCGATGATGGCGCGCTGGCTGGCGGCAATGAATGGATCGATGCTGCGGTTGGGCTGGGCCAGGCTGAGCACGCCGATCAGGGTGCGGCCATCGGCCGGGTCGTAGACCGGGGCTGCCACATGCATCACCGTATCGCCTTCTTCACCCGGCACTTCCGGGCTGGAGCGGGCGCCATACTCGCCGCGCAGCGTGCGGTAGACATCGTTCCAGCGCGAATTGTCACGCCCCAGGTCGCGGCCCAGCGAGTCGTAGATGACGATGCCCTTGGCATCGGTGATGGTCACCCGGTAGTCGAGCGAGCGCTTGGGAAAACGCCAGACCATCGCCTTCAGGTCGCGCTGCCGCGCCTTGGCCAGATTGCGGGTGAAGCTGCCGCTGCCGATGGTGCCGTCCTTGACGTCAGCAGCCGCCATCTCGGCCAGCACGTTGGCGGCATCGACCAGCGTCGATTCCATCGCCTGGCGCACACCGGGCTTCACCTCGTTGACGAACACGCGCATCACGAAGAACGCGGCGATGCCGGTGATCAGGAAGAAGCCGAGGAACAGCTTCAGTACCAGGCGCATCGGCTAGACCTCCAGCGCGTAGCCAAGGCCACGGTGGGTACGGATCGGGTCGTCGCTGGCCCCGGCCGCACGCAGCTTGGCGCGCAGGGTCTTTACATGGGTATCGACGGTGCGGTCGGCACTGTCGGCACTGCTGTCCCAGCCCCGGTCCATCAGCTGCGCACGACTGAGGATGGCCCCCGGCCGCTGCAGCAGGGCCTCCAGCAGCGCGTACTCGTAGCGGGTCAGGTCCAGCGCCTGGCCACGGAAGCGGATGCGACGACCATCGCGGTCGATGGCGAAGGCGCCGTGGTGCTGCCAACCGGCGTCCGGGCCGGCCGCTGCCACGACCGGCGCCGCACGGCGCAGGCGCGCCCGCACCCGGGCCACCAGCTCGCGGGGAGAGAACGGCTTGGTCACGTAGTCATCGGCCCCCAGTTCCAGCCCGAGCACCCGGTCCACTTCCTCGTTGCGAGCAGTCAGGAAGATCACCGGCAACTGGGCTGCCGGCCCGGGTTGCGCGCGGAGGCGGCGGCAGACCTCGAATCCGCCCAGGTCGGGCAGGCCCACGTCCAGGATCACCACGTCGATATCCCCGGCCTGCAGCCGCAGCAGGGCCTCGCCGCCAAGCAGGCAGTGGCTGGCGGCATAGCCTTCCCTGCGCAGTGCATAGAGCACGGTTTCGGCGATGGCAGCTTCGTCCTCGACCACCAGGACATGGGCAACGGTAGCAGTCATGGCGCGCAGCATAGCCGCTGCGGCCGCCGCCCCGTACACTGCCGCCCATGAACTATCGCCACGCCTTCCATGCCGGCAACCACGCCGATGTGCTCAAGCACATCGTGCAGCTGGCCCTGATCGACAGCTTCAAGCGCAAGGACAGCCCGTTCTTCGTGCTCGACACCCACGGGGGTGCCGGCCGCTACCTGCTGGCCAGCGAAGAGAGCCGCAAGACACTGGAGGCCGAATCCGGAATCATGCGGCTGATGGCCCAGCCCAGGCTGCCGGAGGTGGTCGAGCGTTACCTGAAGGCAGTGCAGGCCGATAACCCGGTCGGCGCACTGACCAACTACCCGGGCTCGCCGCTGCTGAGCGCGCAGGCGATGCGCGCGCAGGACCGCATGGCGGTGTGCGAACTGCAGGAAGGCGAGGCGGCTGCCCTGAAGGCGCTGTTCGCGCATGATGGCCGCGTCGGCGTGCATCCGGGCGACGGCTACGCGCTGCTGCGCTCGCTGCTGCCACCGAAGTTCAACGGCAGCAAGATCGGCCGCGGCCTGGTGCTGATCGACCCGCCGTACGAGGCCCAGGATGCCGAGTACCAGCGCATCCTGGCCGCGCTGGCCGAAACCCTGGCGCGGTGGCCGCAGGCGACCTGCGCGGTCTGGTTCCCGATCAAGCAGCGCCGCACCATCCTGCACTTCCTGCGCAAGGCCACCGCCTTGCCGGTGAAGTCGGCGATGACGATCGAGTTCCTGGTGCGCCCGGACGACTCACCGCTGCGCCTCAACGGCAGCGGCATGCTGCTGCTCAACCCGCCCTGGCAGTTCGACCGGGTGGTCGGCCCGGCCCTGCCGGCCCTGCGCCAGCACCTGGGCGAGCCCGGTGCCAGCACCCGCCTGGATTGGCTCAAGGCTCCCGAATGACGGCCTTCACGAGGCTGTACGGCCGTGAGCCTTTCGTTCACGGAACGCAGCCCCGGTGATGCCACAATCGATGGACCACCAAGGAATCACCCGGTATGGCCACTCGCAACCGCATGCCGCCCTGGCATGAGATCTTCAAGGCTCCCAGCGGCCACGAGCTGCTGATCCGCCCCATCCGCCCGGAAGATGGCGCGCCACTGCAAGCGGCGTTCAGCCTGTTCGGGCCGGAAGAAATCCGTGATCGTTTCCTGCAGGCGGTGACCGAGCTCTCGACGGAAACCACCCAACGCCTGACCCACCCCAATCCCAAGACCGAGATCACCCTGGTCGCAGCCGAATCACTGCCTGCCGGCGAAGCGGTGGTCGGCGCGGTCGCCCGGGCCTCGATCATCCCCGGTACCCGCGAAGCGGAGTACGCGATCCTGATCAGCCGCTTCCTGATCGGCCAGGGCCTGGGCCGGCAGCTGATGCGCAAGCTGGTGAAGTGGGGCCGCGGCAAGTACCTGGATCGCCTGTATGGCGACGTTGCCGCCGAGAACGAGCCGATGAAACAGCTGGCCGCCTCGCTCGGCTTCAAGCCGGTCCCCCACCCTGCCGGGACCGAAGGCCTGGTGCGGATGGTGCTGGAGCTGGACAACTGACGGTCGTGCCGGGCCTTGCCCGGCGACGCATTCCAGTAGTGCCGGCCGCTGGCCGGCATTCCGATACCCCAACGGTGCATGAGGCTGCCGGCCAGCGGCCGGCACTACCTGACGGGCGTAGAGCGGGCTTCTGCTAAAATCCGCAGTCCATGTCGCGTACCTCATATCCCGCCCCGCCGCTGCCGCGCGCCGGCCAGCTCCGCGCCTGGTGGCGCGCCCCCGCATCGCCGACCGCCCTGGCCTGGTACCTGGCCCAGGCCGCGCGCACGCACGATGCGCCCCTGCTGGTGATCGCGCGTGACAACCACGGTGCCAACCAGCTTGAAGCCGACCTGCAGACCCTGCTCGGCGGCGACCCGGCGCTGCCGGTGGTCGCCTTCCCCGACTGGGAAACCCTGCCCTACGACCGCTTCAGCCCGCATCCGGACATCATCTCGCAGCGCCTGGCCGCCCTGCACCGCCTGCCCGCGCTGAAGCGCGGCCTGGTCATCGTGCCGGTGCAGACCCTGCTGCAGCAGCTGGCTCCGCGCAGCTATGTGATCGGTGGCAGCTTCGACCTGAAGGTCGGCCAGCGGCTGGACCTGGAAGCCGAGAAGCGTCGTCTGGAAAGCGCGGGCTACCGCAACGTGCCGCAGGTGATGGACCCGGGTGACTTCGCCGTGCGCGGCGGCCTGCTCGACGTGTTCCCGATGGGCGCCGACGAGCCGCTGCGGGTAGAGCTGCTGGACGAGGACATCGACTCGATCCGCGCCTTCGATCCGGAAAGCCAGCGCTCGCTGGACAGGGTCGAGGCCGTGCACATGCTGCCGGGCCGTGAAGTTCCAATGGACGACGCCAGCATTGCCCGCGTGCTGGCCGCGCTGCGCGAGCGCTTCGACGTCGACACCCGGCGCAGCGCGCTGTACCAGGACCTGAAGTCCGGATTGGCCCCGGCTGGCGTCGAATACTACCTGCCGCTGTTCTTCGAGCGCACCGCGACGCTGTTCGACTACCTGCCCGGCGGCAGCCTGCCGGTGGTCTGCGCCGGCGCCGGCGAAGCCGCCGAAGCGTTCTGGGCGCAGGCCGGTGACCGCTATGAGCAGCGCCGCCACGACGTGGAGCGCCCGCTGCTGCCGCCGTCGGCGCTGTACCTGTCACCGGAACTGCTGCGCGAGCGCCTGAACGATGCACCGCGCATCGAAGTATGGGCGGCCGACCATGCGCGCATCTCCGACGCGCACGCACTGGGCGACCAGCCGCTGCCGCCACTGCCGGTGGCCGCACGCGAAGCGCCGGCCGGGGACGCGCTGAAATCCTTCCTCGGCCATTATCCGGGCCGGGTGCTGATCGCCGCCGATTCGCCCGGCCGCCGCGAGGCGCTGCTGGAAGTGCTGCAGGCCGCCGAACTGAAGCCGCCGGTGGTGGCGGACCTGCCCAGCTTCCTCGCCAGCGATGCGCGCTTCGCGATCGCGGTGGCGCCGCTGGAGGATGGTTTCGCGCTGGACGATCCGCGCATCGCGGTGCTGACCGAGCGCCAGCTGTTCCCCGAGCGCGCCGGCAGCACCCGCCGCACGCGCCGTGCCGGCCGCGAGCCGGAAGCGATCATCCGCGACCTCGGTGAACTGACCGAGGGCGCGCCGATCGTGCACGAGGATCATGGCGTCGGCCGCTATCGTGGCCTGATCGCGATGGACGTCGGCGGCATGCCCGGCGAGTTCCTCGAAATCGAATATGCCAAGGGCGACCGCCTGTATGTGCCGGTTGCCCAATTGCACCTGATCAGCCGCTACTCGGGTGCTTCGGCGGAAACCGCGCCGCTGCATTCGCTCGGTGGCGAACAGTGGAGCAAGGCCAAGCGCAAGGCTGCGGAAAAGGTGCGCGACGTCGCCGCCGAGCTGCTGGAAATCCAGGCCCGTCGCCAGGCGCGTGCCGGCCTGGCCCTGCAGGTGGACCGCGCGATGTACGAGCCGTTCGCCGCGGGTTTCCCGTTCGAAGAGACCCCGGACCAGCTGGCCGCGATCGATGCGACCCTGCGCGACCTGGCCAGCAGCCAGCCGATGGACCGCGTGGTCTGCGGCGACGTCGGGTTCGGCAAGACCGAGGTCGCCGTGCGTGCCGCCTTCGCCGCGGCCAGTGCCGGCAAGCAGGTGGCCGTGCTGGTACCGACGACACTGCTGGCCGAACAGCATTACCGCAACTTCCGTGACCGCTTTGCCGATTACCCGCTGAAGGTCGAAGTGCTGTCGCGCTTCAAGACCACGAAAGAGATCAAGGCCGAACTGGAGAAGGTCGCCGCCGGCACCATCGACGTGATCGTCGGTACCCACCGCCTGCTGCAGCCGGACGTGAAGTTCAAGGACCTGGGCATGGTCATCGTCGACGAGGAACAGCGTTTCGGCGTACGCCAGAAGGAAGCGCTGAAGGCGCTGCGCGCCAACGTGCACCTGCTGACCCTGACCGCCACGCCGATCCCGCGCACGCTCAACATGGCCATGGCCGGCCTGCGTGACCTGTCGATCATCGCCACCCCGCCGCCGAACCGGCTGGCGGTGCAGACCTTCATCACCCAGTGGGACAACGCGCTGCTGCGCGAAGCGTTCCAGCGCGAGCTCGCCCGCGGTGGCCAGCTGTACTTCCTGCACAACGACGTGGAGAGCATCGGCCGCATGCAGCGCGAGCTGTCCGAGCTGGTGCCGGAGGCGCGCATCGGCATCGCCCACGGGCAGATGCCCGAGCGCGAGCTGGAAAAGGTGATGCTGGATTTCCAGAAGCAGCGCTTCAACGTGCTGCTGTCGACCACGATCATCGAGTCGGGCATCGACATTCCCAACGCCAACACCATCATCATCAACCGTGCCGACCGTTTCGGCCTGGCCCAGCTGCACCAGCTGCGTGGCCGCGTGGGCCGTTCGCACCACCGTGCCTACGCCTACCTGATCACCCCCGACCGCCGCGCGATCACCCCCGACGCCGAGAAGCGCCTGGAAGCGATCGCCTCGATGGACGAGCTGGGCGCCGGCTTCACCCTGGCCACGCACGATCTGGAAATCCGCGGTGCCGGTGAACTGCTCGGCGAGGACCAGAGCGGGCAGATGGCCGAGGTCGGCTTCAGCCTGTACACCGAACTGCTGGAGCGCGCGGTCCGCAGCATCAAGCAGGGCAAGCTGCCCGACCTGGATGCCGGCGAGGAAGTGCGTGGTGCCGAGGTCGAGTTGCACGTGCCGGCGCTGATTCCGGAAGACTACCTGCCGGACGTGCACACCCGCCTGACCCTGTACAAGCGCATTTCCAGCGCGCGTGACAACGATGCGCTGCGCGAGCTGCAGGTGGAGATGATCGACCGCTTCGGCCTGCTGCCGGATGCAGCCAAGTACCTGTTCGCCATCGCCGAGCTGAAGCTGAAGGCCAACGCGCTGGGCATCCGCAAGCTCGACCTGGGCGAGAACGGCGGCCGCATCGTGTTCGAATCGAAGCCGGACATCGACCCGATGGCGGTGATCCAGCTGATCCAGAAGCAACCGAACCTGTATGCCATGGAAGGGCCCGACAAGCTGCGCATCAAGCACCCGCTGCCGTTGCCGGAAGACCGCTTCAACGCGGCCCGCGCCCTTCTGACCACCCTCGCCCCGGGTTGATCGCCCCTCGAACACCCCGCACCGGTCCCCACCCGGTGCGGGCGGATGACCATGTTTCCTGACGCCGTACCCACCCCCGACCTGCTGCACGCGCAGGCCTGCCTGATCGATGCCCTCTCGATGTCGCTGCAGATGCGCGACGCCTACACCCGCCACCACTGCGACCGCGTCGGCCTGCTCGCGCAACGGCTGGCCGCACGCTGCGATCTCGGCCAGGAGGCCTGTGCGCAGGTCGGCCTGGCCGCGCGCTTCCACGACATCGGCAAGATCGGCATTCCCGACGACGTGCTGCTGGCCCCGCGCCGGCATACCGATGAAGAGCGCGCGATCATGCGCGAGCATCCAGTGCGCGGCGAACACATCTTCCTGGCCACCGGCCGCAGCGACGCCGTACCCGTGGCACGGCTGATCCGCGCCCATCACGAAGCCTTCGATGGCAGCGGCTATCCCGACGGGCTGCGCGGCGAATCCATCCCGCTGGGCGCGCGCATCGTCACCATCGCCGATGCCTACGATGCGATGACCAGCGCGCGCCCGTATCGCGACGCGATGGAGCATGAGGCCGCACTGCGGATCATCGACGAGCAGGCCGGTGGGCTGGTGGATCCGTACGTGCTGCAGCGCTTCCATCGCATGCTGGAGCGGGAACCGGAACTGGCCTGAGATCGGCCGGGCATGGCCTGGCGCTACCGGCCGCGCAAACGAAAGGCCCGGCGTCCACCGGGCCTTTCGCATCACGCATCACGTGCGATCGATTACCAGATCACCACGCGCTTGTCGTCGGCACGCACCATCGCGTCACCGGCCTTGCACTGGAAGGCGGCGGCGAACGACGGCATGTTCGACGGCGCACCGTTGGCACGGAAGTTGGCCGGCGCATGCGGGTCGGTGTTCAGGCGCACGCGCAGCTCACCATCGGTGAAGTTGCGGCGCCACACGGTGGCCCAGTTCATGAAGAAGCGCTGGTCCTGGCTGTGGCCATCGACGTCGACATTCGCCTTCGGGTCTTCCTTCAGCGCCATCTGCAGCGCGTCATAGGCCACGGTCAGCCCCCCCAGGTCGCCGATGTTCTCGCCCAGGGTCAACTTGCCCTTCACGTTCACGCCCGGCACCGCTTCATAGCCATCGAACTGCGCGACCAGCTGGTCAGTGCGCTCGGTGAAGGCCTTGCGGTCGGCGTCGGTCCACCAGTTGTCGAAGTTGCCGTTGGCGGCGAACTGGCTGCCGGAGTCGTCGTAGCCATGCATCATCTCGTGGCCGATGACCGCGCCGATGCCGCCGTAGTTCAGCGCCGGATCGGCCTTTGCGTCGAAGAACGGCGCCTGCAGGATCGCCGCCGGGAACACGATCTCGTTCTTGGTGGCGTTGTAGTAGGCATTGACGGTCTGCGGGGTCATGCCCCACTCGGTCTTGTCCACCGGCTTGCCGATCTTGTCCAGCATGTAGCGGTAGTTGAACGCGCGTGCTGCCTGCATGTTGCCCAGGTAGCTGTCGCCGTTGGTCTGCAGGCCCGACCAGTCACGCCACTTGTCCGGGTAGCCGATCTTCGGGGTGAAGCTGGCCCACTTTTCCAGTGCCTTCTTCTTCGTTTCCTCGCCCATCCACGGCAGCTGCTCCAGGCGCGCCTTCAATGCCTGCGACAGGTTCTCCACCAGGTGCTGCATGGCCACCTTCGACTCGGCCGGGAACACGGCGTCGACGTACAGCTGGCCCAGGGCTTCGCCCATGCCACCGTTGACCGACTCCAGCACGCGCTTCCAGCGCGGCTGCATTTCCTTCTGGCCACGCAGGGTGGTGCCGTAGAAGTCGAAGTTGGCCTTCTCGAACTGGCTGCTCAGGTACGGCGAAGCATCGTCGATGGTGTGGAAGCGCAGGTAGGCCTGCCAGGTGCTGGCCGGCACGTCGGCCAGCATCTTGTCCATTTCAGTGAAGAAACCCGGCTGGGACAGCGAGAACTTCTGCGCGGCCGGCACCTTCAGGGTGTCGAACAGCGCGGTCCAGCTGAAGTTCGGGGTCAGCCTGTCGGCCTCGGTGGCGCTGAGCGGGTTGTAGCGCTTGGCCGGGTCACGCATTTCGATGCGCGACATCGAGGCCTTGGCCAGGCGGGTTTCAAAGGCCATCACGGCCTTGGCCTGCTCGGCTGCCTGCGCTGCGTCCACGCCGGACAGGGTCAGCACCTGCGCGATGTAGGCCACGTACGCGTCGCGGATGCTGGCCTGCGCGTCGTCGAAGTAGTAGCCCTTCTCCGGCAGGCCCAGGCCGCCCTGGCCGACGTAGGCGATGACGTTGGCTGAATCCTTGTAGTCGGCATTGGCGAACAGCGAGAACAGCACCCCCTTGCCCTCAGCCTGGCTGTCGCGCAGGTACTGGGTGATGGCGGCGGTGTCGTTCAGCGCGGTGATCTTGTCAAGCTGTGGCTGCAGCGGCGCCAGGCCGGCGGCTTCAATCTTCGCTTCGTCGTTGCCCGTCTTCCAGATGTCGCCGATCTTGGCTTCCACCGAACCGGCCTTGGCCTGGCTGGCCGCAGCCTGCTGCACCAGCGCGTGCTGCACTTCCAGCGAGCGCTCGCGCAGGATTTCGAAGCTGCCCCAGGTCGTCTGGTCGCCCGGCACCGGGTTGGCCTTCAGCCACTTGCTGTTGACGAAGCCATTGAGGTCGGTACAGGCGGAGATGGACGGGTCCAGGTCGGCGCTGTTGAGCGAGATCAGCGGCGTCTTGATCTGCGACAGGTCGAAGGCCGGCTTGGCGTCGGCGCTGGCCGCCGGTGCGGTTTCATGCTTGCCACAGGCCGCCAGCGAGGCGGCGATGGCGATGGTCAGGCCCAGCGGGACCAGGTTGCGGACGTTCATGAGGCTCTCCTGCGGGTAATTTCACAGGGTAGCCGGGGAAACTCGGCGTAGGGACCGGCCAAAGGTCACGAGCCACGGGGCCGCTCCCGCCGCGTACCGGTATGCTCTGGCCTCCGCGATCGCTGGACCTCGTGACCATGGACGAACCTGCACTGCTGCTGGCCATCGACGCCTGTGAGTTTCTGTTCCTGACTGGCATTGGCGAGCCGGAAGCGAATCGTCTGCGCCTGGTCGTCGAAGAAGGCCAGGGGGTCGGAAAGCTCTCCCGTGTGGAGCTCGGTCATGGACGGTCAATCGATGGTGTGCGTGCGATAGAGGTGGTGCCCCACTCGCAGCGGTTTGAACTGGTCTGGGACCACTACATCAGCTACGCCGTTCACAACGAGTCCTACCAGAGCTGGGACGACGCCGAAGCCTGGAGCGGCAACCTGTTCCGCCGTTACCGCCGTTCGAAGTTCCTTGATTATCTGGAACGTGCCACCTTCGCTGATTCCCGTTACCCGGGGCCATTCACGCACTATCAGGTGATATGCCAGGAACACGTCATCGACGTTGCTGCATTGCAGCCGCCGAAGGTGCGCCTGATGGCTCCTTCGTAGCTGCAGATGCAGCCACCCATGGGGTGGCTCTGCTGGGTCGCGACAGCGCCAGCCGAGCATCGGCTCGGCCCTACAAAAGGAAGGCCGGCTTGCGCCGGCCTTCTGCTCTATTTCGCCTTGCCCTGGTTGGCCACGGCTTCGGCGGCCTTGCGTGCCGCTTCCGGGTCGCCCAGGTAGCGGAACGACTGCACGGTCAGGTCGTCGTTCAGTTCGAACAGCAGCGGGATGCCGGTCGGGATGTTCAGCTCGAGGATTTCCTCGCGCGAAACATTGTTGAGGTACTTGTACAGCGCACGCAGCGAGTTGCCGTGGGCGGTGACCAGCACGGTCTTGCCGTCCTTCAGCTGCGGCGCGATGGCATCGTGCCAGTACGGCAGCACGCGATCCAGCGTGGTCGCCAGCGATTCGGTACCCGGCAGCGCGTTGCGGTCCAGCCCGGCGTAGCGACGGTCATGGATCGGGTGGCCCGGATCTTCCAGGTCCATCGGCGGCGGCGGGATGTCGTACGAACGACGCCACACCTTGACCTGCTCTTCGCCGTGCTTGGCAGCGGTTTCGGCCTTGTCCAGGCCCTGCAGGCCACCATAGTGGCGCTCGTTGAGGCGCCAGGACTTGTTCACCGGCAGCCAGTCCTGCTCCAGCTCGGCCAGTGCACCCTGCAGGGTGTGGATGGCGCGCTTGAGCACGGAAGTATGGGCGACGTCGAACTGCAGGCCTTCCTCGCGCATCAGGCGGCCGGCGGCGGCCGCTTCCCGGCGCCCCTGCTCGGTCAGGTCGACATCGACCCAGCCGGTGAAGCGGTTGTCCAGGTTCCACTGGCTCTGGCCATGGCGCAACAGTACGAGTTTACGGGTCACTGCAGGGTCTCCAACGCGAGGAAAGGCAGGCCGCCATTGTACTCACCGTGCCGTGGCGCCGTGCATGCGATGCTGTGTGCGATGAATACGGTGATCGACCCCGGACGCTGGGAAGGCAGCGTCGCCGCCGCCCGCGCGCAGCAGCTGCAACTGGCCGCCCGCGTGGAGCGCCAGGACCGCCTGCCACGCAGCGTGCGCTGGCTGGCCGGGCTGGATGTCGGCTTCGAGGACAACGGCGCCACCACCCGCGCCGCGGCGGTGCTGCTGGATGCGCGCACGCTGCAGCCCGTGGCGCAGGACGTCGCGCGCATCCCGACGGTGATGCCCTACATCCCCGGCCTGCTCAGCTTCCGCGAGCTGCCGGCGTTGCTGGCCGCGCTGGCGCTGCTGCCACGCACGCCGGACCTGGTGTTCGTCGATGGCCACGGAATCAGCCACCCACGGCGCTTGGGCGTGGCCGCGCATCTCGGTGTGGTTACCGACCTGCCGAGCGTCGGTGTGGCCAAGTCGAAACTGGTCGGCCGGTTCGTCGAACCGGGTGCCGAGGCCGGCGCGCACACGCCACTGCTGGACGGCGACGAGCAGCTCGGCTGGGTGCTGCGGAGCAAGGTGCGCTGCAAGCCGCTGTTCGTGGCCGGCGGCCATCGGGTCAGTGCCGATACCGCGCTGGGCTGGGTGCAGCGCACGCTGCGCGGTTACCGGCTGCCGGAGCCGACCCGGCTGGCCGACCGGCTGGCCTCGCGGCGGGACCAATAACCGCCGCGCGCCTCACCCGGCGCGGCTGATGTTTCCGATCAGCGATGCACGTGGCCGCGATGGCCCTGGGCGTCCTCTCCGTGGTCGTGCCCGACATGGTCATCGTGTTCGTGCCCCTTGGCCGGCTGGCCGCAGGCTTCGCCGCAATGGTCCGCTTCGATCTGCAGCGTCACGTGCTCGATGCCGAAGGCATCGTGCAGGCGCCCGCCCAGTTCACGGCGCAGCGCATCGGCATCGGTCCCGTCGCGCATCACGATGTGCGCAGTCAGCGCCGGGGTGCTGGAGGCCAGCGCCCACACGTGCAGGTCATGCACGTCCAGCACTGCAGCATGGCCGGAAAGGCTGTCGCGCACCCTGGCCACGTCCATGCCCTTGGGCACGCCCTCGAGCAGCACGTTGATCGCTTCGCGCATCAGCACGTAGGTGCGCGGCAGTACCCACAGGCCGATCAGCACGGCCAGGATCGGGTCGATCGGCTTCCAGCCGGTCCATTGGATCAGCAACGCGCCCACGATCACCGCCACCGAGCCGAGCATGTCGGCCCACACTTCCAGGTAGGCGCCCTTCACATTGAGGCTCTCGCCACTTCCCGCCTGCAGCAGGCGCATCGCGATCAGGTTGATGACCAGGCCTGCCGCGGCAATCACCAGCATGCCCGTGGAAGCGATCTCCTGCGGATGGCGGAAGCGGCCGATTGCCTCCCACAGGATGTAGGCCGCCACCACGAACAGCATTGCGCCGTTGATCATCGCGCCCAGCGCTTCCAGGCGTGCATAGCCGTACGTGCGGCGCGCGTCCGGCGGGCGCCGGCTCAGCCGCACCGCCACCAGCGCGATCATCAGCGCCAGCGCGTCGGTGGCCATGTGCGCCGCGTCGGACAACAGCGCCAGGCTGTTGGTCCAGAACGCACCCACCACCTCGACGACGAGGAAGGTAGTGGTCAGGCCGAGTGCCCACCACAAGGGTTTCTCGTGCCGGATCTGGGATGGCAGGTGATCGTGGTCGTGGCCCATGGCAACAGCTCCTTTGCGATGCGATGCAGGCTACGCCGTGCCAGCAGGGGAGACTATTACGGTGTTTATAACATTGCAGGCGTGCAGTGCCGGAGCCGCCGGGCATGGCCCGGGGCTACCCGCGTGCGGATCGCTGGACGAGGCCGACCGAAGACATCGGGATGGCCCAGCGCTGACGGGTAGCGCCAGGCCCGGCCGGATGAGCGCAGCGGAGCAGCCGCCGCGCGCGGTCAGAAGCCGAATCGCAGGCTGGCCCAGTACGCGCGGCCCGGCTCGTTGTAGGTCGCCGCGCCAGCATCGCTGCTGTTGGCCTCGCGGAACAGGCGCTTGTCGGCCAGGTTGTTGACGCCGAAGCCGAAGCTGACCGTCCCGGTCACCTTGTAACGCGCGCTCACACCCCAGATGCTGTAGGCGCCACGGTCCTGCAGTGCGATCGACGGATCGCAGGTGCCGGTGCAGCGCGGATCGTTGTTGATGTTGGCGGTGGCCGGTTCCTGCCTGCCGTAGAACGTGCCGGTCAGCAGCAGCGACAGCTTGTCGGTGGCCTGCCAGTCCAGCATGGTGTTGATCGTGTACTTCGGAATCACCGACAGCGGCTGGTGCGTGGTCTTGTTCTCGTTCTCCACCATGTAGGTGAAGTTGTTGCTCCACTTCAGGCGGCTGCCCTGCTCGCCCAGCAGCGGAACCACCAGGTTGCCTTCAAGTCCCTGCACGATCGCCTTCGGAGCGTTCTCCCAGCGGAAGATGCGGCCGCGGCTATCGGCGGTCAGGCCGATCTGGGTGTAGCCGGCCTGGATCTTGTCCTTGTAGTCGTTGTGGAAGTAGGTCAACGACGCCTGCCAGCCGCTCTGCGGTGCCCACTCGATGCCCAGCTCCTTGTTCAGGCTGGTTTCCGCCTTCAGGTCCGCATTGCCCCGCATGTAGCAGCCGGCGCCCAGGCTCGGCAGCGCGTTCGGGCAACCATTGCCTCGGGTGTAGTACAGGTAGTCCGGGTTGGACTGGTACAGGTTGGGCGCCTTGAACGCGCGTGCGACACCGCCCTTCACCACCCAGTCGCTGTTGATGCGGAACTGCGCATTGAGGCTGGGGCTGGTGGTGTTGCCGAACTGGCTGTGGTGGTCGAAGCGCAGGCCCGGGGTGACGATCCAACGCTCGCCGAGGTAGATGTTGTCTTCCACGAATACGGCAGTGGTCTGCGCGTCGGCCTTGCCCCGCGCGCGGTCGGCCGACAGGCCCGGGATGCCGCCACCGCTGCTGCTGGACTGGCTCATCGAGTAGGGATCGGTCAGGCGGCTGTCCAGGTATTCAAAGCCCAGCGTCCAGATGTTCTCGGCGCCGCCCAGCGTCGCCGGGAAGCTCACTTCGCCATCCAGCTGGTAGTTGCGCAGGCGCGAGGTGGACCAGTCGGTGCCGTTGAAGCTGCCTTCCGGGCCACCGGCCAGGCCTTCGTTGATGCGCGAGTTGTTCACCGCCTCCACCGCAGCCGTCACCCGCGAGGTGACATCGCCCCAACGGCCGCGATGGGTGATCGCACCGCTGTTGCGGTACATGCGGTTGGTTTCCGCTTCGCCCTCGGCCAGTGCCGCCAGGTCAACGCCGGTCGAGGTACCGGTGGTGCTGACCGCGCGGTCACCGGCGTAGATGTTGCCCTGGCGGCTGGTGCCGGCTTCGAACTCCACCACCTGGTTGGCGGTCACGTCCCAGCGCAGCAGCGCGTTGACGTCGCGGTTCTTGACGCCCTCGCGGCCAGCCGGCGGTACTGCGTTCGGGTGGGTGGCGTACTGGCGGTTGAGGTCCAGCGAGTCGGCGTCTGTCCTGTTGAGGTTGCCGTACAGGCGGAACGACACGGTGTCGGTCACCGGCCCGCTCAACTGCAGTCCGACGCGCTCGCTGCCGCCTTCGGCGCTGTGCTCGGGCACCAGTCCATACAGGTCCACTGCACCGGCCAGGTCGCCGGTCGGGCGCTTGGTGATGATGTTGACCACGCCACCAGAGGCACCCGAGCCATAGCGCGCCGCGGCAGGGCCGCGCAGCACTTCGATGCGTTCGATCATCTCCGCCGGCACCCAGTTGGTGTCGCCGCGCGTGTTGCGCTCGCCGCTGCGGCCCATGCGCACCGCATCACGCGCACCGACGCGCTTGCCGTCGACCAGGATCAGGGTGTTTTCCGGTCCCATGCCGCGCAGGTCGATCTGGCGGTTGTTGCCGTACTGGCCCGAGGCGCTGTTGCCGGTCAGGTTGACGCCCGGCATGGTGCGCAGCAGTTCGGCGATGTCATTGGCCGGCGGGCGCCGGGCGATGTCCTCGGCGGTGATGGTCGAGGTACCCAGGGCCTGGCGCGCGATCTGCGAGGCGGTGACGTGCACCGTGTCGATATCGGTGGCGTCGGTCTCGGCGTGGGCGGCCAGGGCGCTGCCCGCCATCAGGGCAGCAACGGCGAGCGCCAGCGGGCGCGGCGAAAGGACAACGGCAGGAAACATGATCTGGACCTTCTGGCAGGGCAACGGGGCCTCTGGCAAAGGGCTTGAGGCAACGACGAGGGGAGGCAGAGCGTTGCCGCAGTCGACTGCGGCCCGATCCGTGCGCATATTCTCACATCAATGCAAGTGATTCTCAAATGCGTTCGCTCATTGCTACAGCTGTCGTGATGTGCCCTGCGTGCCGGACAACCCTGCATCGCGCTTAAACTGGCCGGCTCACCCGCCATCAACCGCACGCCACCGCGGCCGATACCCGTGGCTTGTCGTGCGCAGTCAGAGATCGACGTGGAAACACGATGCCAGCCAGCCGCTGACCGAGGCCTGGCAGCACTGCCTGCTGCAGGCCGGCCCCGCCGCCACTGCGCTGCTGCACGCCGTCGCCACGGATGCACCACCGGCGCTGGCCCGGCGCTTCTATGAAGTGCTGTTGCAGGATGCACGGGCACGCCGCTTCCTGTCCCACGAACAGGTCAAGCAGCGCCTGCAGCCCGCCATGCAGCGCTGGCTGGTGCAACTGCTGACCACCGATGCCGGTGGCATCGCCGCCGCCGTCGCCTCGCAGCGGGTGATCGGCGATGCACATGCCCGGGTCGGCATCCCGGTCGACCTGGTCACCCGCGGCGCGCGCGTGCTCAAGCACGAACTGTTCGTACGGCTGCGCAACGACGCTCCCGACAGTGCAACCGCATTCGCCGCCATCGACTGCCTCAGCGCGATCATGGACATCGCCATGGAGGGCATGACCCTGGCCTACACCCATGCGCGCGAACGCTCCACCCGCGCCGACGCGGCCTACCGGCTGTTCTCGCTGGTGCAGAACGTCAGCACCGAGCGCGAGCGCCAGCGCGCACTGCTGCTGGACTGGGAGAATGCCCTGCTCTACACGCTGGCCGGCCACGTGCAGGCCGGCGAGAGCGCCAGCCTCGCCACCTCCGAGTTCGGACTGTGGTTCACCCACAAGGGCATTCCCAGCTTCGGTGAAAGCGGCGAAACGCAGCAGGTAGGCCAGTTGATGGCCCGCATTGATGACCACCTGCGGCACGCAGGCAGCGATGCCCCGGAGCAGCGCCTGGCAGTGCTGCCCGCCATCCGCGAGGACCTGGCCACCATCCGCACCCTGATGACTTTGCTGTTCGAGCGGATCGGCGAACTCGACGCCGGCAGCGACGCACTGACCAACCTGCTCAACCGCCGCTTCCTGCCCACGGTGCTGCGCCGGGAGATCGAGCTGGCGACCCGCAACCGCACTCCATTCTCGTTGCTGCTGTTGGACCTGGATCACTTCAAGTCGATCAATGATGGTCACGGCCACGATGCCGGCGACCGCGCGTTGCAGCATGTGGCGGGCCTGCTCGGCCAGCTCACGCGCGGCAGCGACTACCTGTTCCGCTATGGTGGCGAAGAATTCGTGGTGGTGCTGGTGGCCGCCAGCGAATCGCAGGCGACGGTGATCGCCGAGAGCCTGCGCAGGCAGATCGCGCAGACGCCGGTGGCACTCGCAAGCGGCCAGGTGCTGGCGCTGACCGCCAGCATCGGCGTGGCCGGCCACGATGGCCATCCGGACTACGAGCGGCTGATGGCACGTGCCGACGCCGCGATGTACGAGGCCAAGCGCAGCGGCCGCAACCGCGTGGTGGTGGCCAGCGACGCACTGCAGGAAGCGCCGGGGCGGCGCACGTCGCAACGGTGATCAGCAGCGCCGGACGCGTGCACCGCTAGGTTTGGATGCGACGTGCCACCCACCACGCCGCCCACCACAACAGGCCCAACAACGCGATGCCGGCGCCCAGCAGGCACACCGCCGGCCAGCCATGCCGGGCCTGCACCCAGGGCCCCGCAGCCGCACCGGCGCCGCTGCCCACTGCATAGAACAACATGTACAACGCCACCAGGCGTCCATGCTGCCCACCCGGTGCACGCAGCAGCAACGCCTGGTTCGATACATGCAGTGCCTGCCCACCGAGGTCGAGCACGATCACCCCCAGCAGCAGCAACGACAGCGACTGCGGCAGGCCCAGCAGCGGCCACCAGGCGACCAGCATCAGCAGCAATGCACCAAGACTGACCCGATCGGCGAAACCGCGGTCCATCCAGTGCCCGACCCGCGCCGCCATCAACGCACCGACCACGCCGGCGAGGCCAAGTGCACCGATGGCCGCCGTCGACCAGCGCAACGGCGGTGCCGACAGCGGCAACGGAGCGGCGGCCCAGAACACATTGAGCCCGGCAAACAGCAGCAATGCCAGCGGTCCGCGCTCGCGCAGCGTTCGATCCTCGCGCAGCATGCCCAGCATCGAGCCCAGCAGTTCGCGCCAACGCGGCGGCGCCGCGGGTATCGGTACCGCCGGCAGGCGTCGCCACAGCAGCATGGACAGGGCCGCCATCACCGCTGCAGACAGCAGATAGACCGCCTGCCAGCCAGCAATGGCCGCCACAGTGCCGGACAGCACCCGGGCCAGCAGCAGCCCGATGAACACCCCGCCCTGCACCACCCCCACCACGCGGCCGCGCTGCCCGGGCGGTGCCAATGCGGCCGTATACGCGATCAGCCCCTGGGTCAGCGCCGTTCCGAGCAGGCCGGCCAGCAGCATGCCGGACAGCAGCCAGGCCGCTGTCCGGGCGGCCGCCAGCCACAGCAGCGCGACCACCAGCGCCATCAGTTGCAGCCGAAGCAGGCGGCGCCGGTCACCACGATCGGCCAGCGGCAGCAGGCCAAGCAGTGCCAGCACGCTGCCGGCCTGCGTCGCGGCGAGCACGGCCCCGGCTGCCGCCCGCTCCAGCGTGAACGCCTGCGCCAGCTGATCCAGCAGCGGCTGCGCGTAGTAGACGTTGGCGACGCTGGCGCCGGCGGCAAACGCGAGAAGGATCAGCAGTGAACGGCGGATCGGCGGGGCGTTCATGTTGTGGTTGCAAATTGAAACTTGATGCAGGCTAATCTCATTGGTTTTAAACTGCAACCACATTGACCGGAGGCCACCATGCACGCTGACAGCCCCTGCCCCGTCGCCCGCAGCGCCGACCTGCTCGGGGACCGCTGGGCCCTGCTGGTCATCCGCGATGCCTTCGACGGCATCACCCGTTTCGGCGATTTCCAGCGCAGCCTCGGCGCTGCGCGCAACATCCTCAGCGACCGGCTGCGCCGGCTGGTCGAGGCCGACATCCTGCAGCTGCAGCCCGCCTCCGACGGCTCGGCCTACCAGGAATACGTACTGACCGCTGCTGGCCAAGCGCTGTTCCCGGTGCTGGTCGCGTTGCGCCAATGGGGTGAGCGCCATCGCTTCGGCCCGGGCGAAGCGCATTCGCAGCTGATCGAATCGAGCACGCGACGACCGTTGCCGTACATGCAGCCGCGCGGGCGCGACGGCCAGCCTCTGCAGGCCGCCGCTACCCGCGTGCGCAAGCTGGAGGAGGACGGGCGCGGTGCCTGACCTACCCATTCACGCACACCGCCGCCCGGCAGTGGCGGTTAGCATCTGCTGTTTCCGCCGCTGGATGCCGCCGATGCTGCACTGTCACTCTTCCCTGCTGGGCGCCCTGCTGCTGCCGGTGCTGGCCTGCGCCGCCATCACCACGCAGGCCCGCGAGGTTGCCGCGCCGGTCGAGCACGTGCAGGCCGATGGCCCGTATGTGTTCCGCCAAGGCGACCAGCTGCAGGCCAAGTGGATCTGTGCCGACAAGGTCGAGTCGCACACAGTGGCCGTGGGCGCTGCAGGCACCGATATCGCGCCGCGCTGCGGCTACGAACACAGCGTGCACGTGGCCGCACCCAATGCGCCCTCGATCTCCGTGCTGCCGGCCGTGCCGCGCATCGTCGCGCTGTCCGACATCCACGGCCAGTACGGGCTGCTGGTGCGCCTGCTGCGCGCCCACCACGTGATCGACGCACAGGACCGCTGGGCACTGGGCAAGGACACCCTGGTCGTCGCCGGCGATGTGTTCGACCGCGGCCCGCAGGTGACCGAAGCCTTCTGGCTGCTGTACAGCCTGCAGCAGCAGGCCACTGCCGCCGGCGGCGCGGTGCACTTCGTGCTCGGCAACCACGAGACCATGGTGCTGTACGACGACCTGCGCTACGTCAATCCGAAGTACCTGCGCAGCGCCCAACTGCTCGGCCGCAGCTATCCGCAGCTGTATGGCGCCGACTCGGTGATCGGGCAGTGGCTGCGCACCCGCCCGGTGCTGCTGAAGATCGGCGACACCCTGTTCCTGCACGGCGGCATCTCGCCGGAGGCGGTGGAACTTGCGCTGGACCCGGCGCGCACCAATGCGGCCTACCAGGCATCGCTGGGCCGGCCCAAGGCCGATGTAAAGGCGGACTTGGCAACCGCAGCGCTGTACGACGGCAGGACCAGCCCGATCTGGTACCGCGGCTACTTCGATGGGCGCCTCGACAGCCTGGGCGTACAGGCCCTGCTCGATCGCCTGCAGCTCAAGCGCATCGTGGTCGGCCATACCTCCATGCCCCACGTCAGCAGCTTCCATGGTGACCGCGTGATCGCCATCGACAGCAGCATCAAGCATGGCGAGAACGGCGAGCTGCTGTTCATCGACAACGGGGCGCTCAGTCGCGGCCTGCTGGACGGATCGCGGGTGCCACTGGCGCAGGGCGCGCCTGGACTGCAGGACTGAATGAAGCAACAGCGCAGCGAGGCTACGGTGCGCGTGCGATGGCGCGTTGGGCTCGACGCCGGTGCCGGTCTGCCGAAGCGCGCGATGCGCTGGCTGAGCGCGCCCGGTGGGTCCGGCCCGTAGAGTCCAACCCACGCTCGGCTGCATCCGGTCCGATCAACAGCGCCCCGGCACTACACTGGGTTCCCGCCCGAGGAGCGCCCGTCATGCCACAGACCGTCATCCCGCAGCTGCGCATGCACCATGCCGATACCACCCTGCCGTTCTACGTGCAGGGGTTGGGATTCGTGGTCGACTGGGAACACCGCTTCGAACCGGGCCTTCCGCTGTTCGCCCAGCTCACCCGTGACGGCCAGACGATCTTCCTCACCGAGCACAGCGGCGACTGCGAAGCCGGAGGTGCGGTGTACTTCATCGTCGAGGATGTCGATGCCCTGCACCGCGCCTTCAGCGCTGCCGACGTGCCGATCGAGCAGCCCCCGCATGACACCGAATGGGGCAGCCGCGAGATGCTGCTTCGCGACCCCGACGGCAATCGCCTGCGCTTCGCCAGCCAGCCCAGCTGAACCGTGCGTCCTTGAGTGGCATATACGAAGCATATATGATTCGTATATTCCTCCATGCCAGGATCACTCATGGGCATCGTCAACATCGATGACACCCTGCACGACCAGCTGCGCCGCGCCTGCACCGTTTCCAGCCGCTCGATCAACGCCCAGGCCAACTTCTGGATCCGGGTCGGCATGCTGTGCGAGATGAACCCCGCGCTGAGCTTCCAGGACATCGTCGCCAGCGAACTGCGCGCGGCCGGCGTCCAGCCACAGCCACTGGCCCCCGGGCGGGCCTGACATGGCGATGATCAAGCGGCCGGACGAAATCGAGCGGATGGCCGAATCCGGGCGCCTGCTGGCGCAGGTGTTCGCCACGCTCGATCGGCTGCCGCTGCAGGGCCGCAGCACGATGGAGCTCAATGACTTCGTCGAGCGCATGATCGTCGATGAGCTGCAGGCACGGCCGGCCAGCAAGGGCCAGTACGGCTTCCCGTACGTACTCAACACCTCGATCGACAACGTGATCTGCCACGGCGTGCCCAGCGCCACCGACGTGCTGCGCAACGGCCAGATCGTCAACCTCGACATCACCCTGGAAAAGAACGGCTACATCGCCGACTCCAGCACTACCTACCTGGTCGGGGAGGTCGACTACGCCGCGCGCAGGCTGGTGCAGGCCACCTACCAGGCAATGTGGAAAGGCATCGCCGCGGTGCGCCCCGGCGCCCGCCTGGGCGACATCGGCCACGCCATCGCCCGCCACGCGCGCAGCCACGGCTACAGCGTGGTGAAGGAATACTGCGGCCATGGCATCGGCCAGGAAATGCACGAGGAACCACAGATCCTGCACTACGGCCATCCCAACACCGGCATGGTGCTGGAAGAAGGCATGGTGTTCACCATCGAACCGATGCTCAACCAAGGCAAGCCGGCCATCCGCCAGCAACCGGACCAATGGCCGGTCTACACCCGCGACGGCAAGTTGTCGGCGCAGTTCGAGCACACCGTGGCGGTCACCCGCAGCGGCGTGCGCGTATTGACCCTGCGCCCGGGCGAGGTGCCGTTGTGCGCGGTGGACGCGGCCTAGAGCGGGCGCAGCAA
This sequence comes from Stenotrophomonas maltophilia, assembly GCF_001676385.1. GTDB lineage: Bacteria > Pseudomonadota > Gammaproteobacteria > Xanthomonadales > Xanthomonadaceae > Stenotrophomonas > Stenotrophomonas maltophilia_J. Next base: position 179,746 of record NZ_LYVJ01000002.1, read on the forward strand.
CAGCAGCGTGGCAAGGCCCACCATGAAGACCGCCACGCTGGTATCCAGCACCCGCCAGGCGCCGGGCCTGCGGAAGACCGGCTGCAGCAGGCGCGCGCCATAACCCAGGGTGCAGAACCAGGCGACGCTCGCCGTGCACGCCCCCGCGGCGAAGGCCCAGCGCAGAGCGCCCGGGTAGCGCGTGGACAGGCTCCCGAGCAGGACCACCGTATCCAGGTAGACATGCGGATTGAGCAGGGTGAAGGCCAGGCAGGACAGCAGCGCCTGCCGTCGGCTCCCGGTCCGCGAGGTGACCGGGTCCAGGACGCCGCCACCGCGCCAGGCCCGCAGCCCGGCCTGCAGGCCATACCACAGCAGGAACGCTGCACCGCCGAAGCGCAGCACCTGCAGCAGCAGCGGCCAGCGCAGCACCAGCGCGCCCATGCCGCCCACGCCGGCCAGGATCAGCACGATGTCCGCGCCGGCGCAGGCCAGCACCACCGTTCCCACATGGCGACCCTGCAGTCCCTGGCGCAGCACGAACGCGTTCTGCGCTCCGATGGCGATGATCAGGCCGGCACCTGCGATCAGGCCGGCGGCAGCAGCGGAAATCCACATCAGGACAGGCCAGGCAGCGAGCGGATGCGCAGGGTGCGGCCAACGGCCACGTTAAGACAATCTGATTTTTCTTTATCCTGTGCAGAAAATCTGAAGAGCCACCTGCATGGACCTGGTACATCCGCAACTGGCCGCGTTTGCCGCAGTGCTGGAGGAAGGCAGCTTCGAGGCCGCCGCACGCCGCCTGTCGATCAGCCCGTCGGCACTGTCGCAACGGATCAAGGCACTGGAGGACCGGCTTGGCCAGGTGCTGCTGGTCCGCCAGGCGCCGTGCCGCCCGACCGCCGCCGGCCAGGCACTGCTGCGCCGGGTACGGCCGATGCAGGCTCTTGAAGCCGAGGCACTGGCCGAACTGCTGCCCGAGCGCGGCCGCGAGGCCGGACGAACGCCGATCCCGCTGGCGGTCAACGACGACTCCCTCGATACCTGGTTCGTGCCGGCCATTGCCGACCTGCACCGGCGCCATGGCTACCTGTTCGACCTGCGCATGGACGACCAGGACCACACCCTGCAGATGCTGCGCGATGGCAGCGTGCTCGGCGCGGTCACTGCGGAAGGGCAACCGGTGAAGGGCTGCAACGTGCATCCGCTTGGCGCCATGCGCTACCACGCCATCGCCTCGCCGGGCTTCGCCCGCCAGTACTTCAGCGAAGGCATGCAGGCCGCGGCCCTGGCCGGCGCACCGATGCTGGTGTTCAACCGCAAGGATGAGCTGCAGTGGCGCTTCGTGCGGCGGCTGACCCGCGCACGCCTGCAGCCGCCGCTGCACTACCTGCCCTCCTCCACCGGATTCGTCGAAGCCGCTTCGTGCGGACTCGGCTGGGGCATGGCCCCGGAAACCCTGGTCGCGCCCGCCGTGCGCGCCGGCCGGGTGGTGGTACTGGAGCCCCGCCGCTGGCTCGATGTGCCGTTGTACTGGCAGCACGCCGCGGTGCGCTCAAGCACGCTGCAGCACATCACCCACGCGCTGCGCACTGCGGCCAGCGGCACCCTGCGCTGAGGACGGGACGGTGACCGCAGACCCGGGCTTCACGCCAAGCGCACTACCGTTTGCGCACTTCTTTACTACTGGGACGGCATGAGCGTGATCGGCCGACGTACAGGGACGCACCGCGCGGGGGCCGCGCTGGCGCTGGCGCTGGTTACCTGCCTGCCACTCGCTGCGCCAGCGCAGGCCACCACCGATGCACCTGCATTGGACTGGGAGCAGGCACGGCAGCGGCTGGAACAGGTTTCCGATGCACTCGCTGCGGCCGACGCCGCCGTACGCAACAAACAGGACCTCCAGGAGGCTACGCGCCTGCTGCGCCTGCCGGAAATCACCGGCGAAGTGCGCCGCCTGCAGTTCCAGAAGACCCTGACCCTGCCGCTGGGTTCGCTGGCGCCGGTGGCCGAGGCCTATGGCATCGATTCCCCGCTGTCGTTCACCGAGCGCGACTGGCGCACGCGCCCGGTGGTGACCGCAGTGCTGCCGCTGTACACCGGCGGCGTCATTCCGGCGGCGCAACGTGCCGCCAGCGCCGCGCACGACCAGGCCAGTGCCGAGCGCGAAGCACAGCGCCAGTCGTTGACCGTGCAACTGGCCCAGGCCTACTTCGGGCAGCGACTGGCCGAACAGGCGGTGGACGTGCGCCGTGACGTGCGCGATGGCCTCAACCGCCACCTGTCCGACGCGGAGAAGCTGGAACGCGAGGGCTTCGCCACCCGCGCCCAGCGCCTGCAGGCCACCGTCGCCCGTGACAAGGCCGAGCGCGAGTACCAGAAGACGGTGAACGACCTGGCCACGCTGAAGGCCGCGCTGGCCACACTGCTGCGCAGTGGCGGCGAAGTGCAGCCGGTGTCGCCGCTGTTCGTGCAGCGTGCGCCGCTGGAACCGGTGGCCAGCTTCGAGCGCACCGCGCAGGCACGGCAGCCGCAGATCGCACGCCTGCGGGCGATGGTGGCGCAGGCCGAACAGGGCGTGCGCGTGCAGCAGGCCAAGCTGAAGCCACAGATCTTCGCCTTCGGCCAGTACGACTTCCACCGTCGCGACGAGATGCTGACCGATCCGGACTGGGCGTTCGGCATCGGCCTGAAGTACACCTTCCTGTCGCCGAGCTCGCGGCCGGCGCAGATCAGCGCCGCGCGTGCGCAGCAGGACCAGGCCGAAGCCGGGCTGCGCGAGGCCGAGAACCAGGTCGCGCTGGGCGTCCGCAAGGCCTGGAACGAACTGGAAACGGCGCGCCAGCAGTTCGTGCTGCTCGACAGCAGCATTGCCCAGGCCCAGGAAAACCTGCGCCTGCAGGAGCTGGCCTTCCGCGAAGGCCAGGCCACCTCGCTGGACGTGATCGATGCACGGCTCGGCCTCGGCGGAGCCCGCGTCGAGCGCGCGCAGGCCGCCTACCAATACGATATTGCCCTGGCGCAGTTGCTGGAGGTCAGTGGACAGATGGACCGTTTCGAAGAATTCCGGCGGCGTGCGGACGAGGTGATCGACCATGAGTGACGTGCTGCACGACGAAGCGACCACACCCCCGGGCAAGCGCCGGTTGGGACCGATCCTGATCGCAGTGCTGCTGCTCGCGGTGGCGCTGGGGCTGTGGCTGGCCTGGCGCAGCCCGGGCGAGCAGATCCAGGGCATGGCCGATGCGGACACGATCAACGTGGCCGCCAAGATCACCGCGCGCGTGGCCGAACTGAAGGTGCGCGAGGGTGACCGCGTGCAGCCCGGGCAGATGCTGTTCCTGCTCGACAGCCCGGAAGTGGCCGCCAAGGAGCAGCAGGCACACGGCGCATTGGCCGCCGCGCAGGCGGTGGCCGACAAGGCCGACGAAGGCGCGCGCAGCGAGGATATCCGTGCCGCCGAGGCGAACTGGAGGCGCGCCGAAGCGGGGGCGACGCTGGCCGAAGCCACCTACCGGCGCGTGCAGAACCTGTTCAACGAAGGAGTGATGACCCGGCAGAAGCGCGATGAAGCGCACGCCCAGGCCACCAGCTCGCGCGAACTGGCCCGTGCCGCCCGCGCGCAGTACGACATGGCGCTGGCCGGCGCGCGCGAGCAGGACAAGCGCGCCGCCCAGGGCCAGGTGCAGCAGGCGCAGGGCGCGGTGGCCGAGGTCAACGCCGCGCGTGCCGAAGTCGAAGGGCGTGCGCCGATGGCAGGTGAAATCAACAAGCGCATGGCCGATCCGGGCGAACTGGTACCGGCCGGCTATCCGGTGTTCACCCTGGTCGACATCGATCGCATGTGGGTGGCAATGAACCTGCGCGAATCGCAGATGCAGGGCCTGAAAGTCGGCAGCAAGCTGCGCGGCAGCGTGCCGGCGCTCGGCCAGGACGGCGAGTTCGAGGTCTACTTCATCAACCCGGCCGGTGACTATGCGACCTGGCGGACCACCCGCCAGTCGTCCGGCTATGACGTCCGCAGCTTCGAGGTGCGGGTGCGCCCGGTACGCCGCATCGAGGGCTTCCGCCCCGGCATGAGCGTGCTGTTCGCATGGCCCCAGCACTGAACCCCGGCCGCGGTGGCTTTGCCGCCTCCTGGCGGCGCGAGCTGCGCGTACTGCGCGGCAACCGCGCCGACCTGATGCTGGTCACCGTGCTGCCCCTGCTGATGCTGGCGGTGATGGCGTGGATGTTCACGCCCTCGGTGATGCGCGACATCCCGATCGCCGTGGTCGACCTTGACCACAGCAGTGACAGCCGCCTGCTGCTGCGCATGCTCGACGCCAGCCCCGGCGTGCGCGTCGCCAGCCAGCCGATCGACCTCGAAGAGGCACGTTCGCAGCTGCGCAGGCTGGACGTGTTCGCGATCGTGCTGGTGCCGCGCGACGTCACCCGGCAGGCGTTGCGTGGGCGCCAGGGCACGGTGTTTTCCTATTACAACGCCACCTACATGACCACCGGCCAGTCGGCGTCGCGCGACATCGGCGACGCGGTTTCCGCATGGAATGCACGCCTGCTGCGCGAGCGCATCGGCCTGCAGGTCGGCCCGGGCAAGCTGCGTGCGGCGCCGATCGCGGTGCAGTCGGACATCCTGTACAACCCGGCGCGCAGCTACGAATTGTTCCTGCTGCCACTGATCTTCCCGGCCGTGCTGTCGCTGGTACTGGCACTTGCGGTGGCCGGCAGCCTCGGCCGCGAGATCCGCGACGGCACCCTGCCCGCCTGGCTGGGTCGCACGCGGTGGTCGGCGATTGCCGGCAAGGTCGCGCCGTACCTCCTGCTGTTCTCGCTGTATGGCGCGCTCAGCATCGGTTACCTGGCCTGGCTGCGCGGCGATGGTGTGGCGGGCAGCGTGCTCCTGCTGCTGCTCGCACAGCCACTGTTCTACCTGGCCACGGCCGCCTATGCCCTGTTCTTCGTCGGCGTCACCCGCGACATGGGCACCGCGCTGTCCGCAGTCGGCCTCAGCATCGGCACCGCATTGGCGTTCTCCAGCGCCACCTTCCCGGTGCTGGACGGCCCTCTGTTCACCCGCATCTGGCATCAACTGCTGCCGCTCAGCGCCTACATCAAGCTGCAGACCCAGCAGCAGTTCATCGGTTCGCCGCTGCAGGTTTCGGTATGGCCGCTGGCCACGCTGTTGTTGATGACGGTGGTGGCCGGTGGCATCGGCGGCCTGCGCCTGATTGCATTTGCGCGCACACCTGCCCCCGCACAACCCGCAGGGGCTGACGCATGAGAGCGCTCTGGCGCAGCCTGCGGCAGACCCTGATGGCGGTGCTGTGCGACCGCTACGCCATCGTCGTCATGGTCGGCGCGGTGATCCTGTACTCGTTCTTCTACCCGGCCGCGTACCGCCACCAGGTGGCCGGCAACCTGCCGGTGCTGGTGGTGGACGAAGACCACAGCGCAACCAGCCGTGAGCTGCTACGCAAACTCGACGCGCTGCGCGTTGCACGCGTGGTCGGGCAACCGGCGCACATCGACAGCGCACGCCAGCAGCTGGAGGCCGGCCAGGCCGAAGGCATCGTGCTGATTCCGGCCAACCTGGAGCGCGACATCCTGCGCGGCCAACCGGCCAGGCTGGTACTGCTTGGCAACGGCGCATACCTGGGCCGCGCCAGCTGGGTGCTGGGCAGCGTGGCCGATGCACTGGGCGCGTTCGGGCGTGACGCTGTGGTCGGCCAGGCCGCCTTCATGGGCGCCCCGCAGGCACCACCGGTCACGCTGGTGCAGCGCCCGCTGTACAACACGCAGGAGGGCTATGGCAGCGCCATCGTGCCCGGCGTGGCCGAGCTGATCGTGCACCAGACCCTGCTGATGGGTATCGGCGTCCTGCTCGGCGGCCGGCGCCTCGCACTCGGCCGGCGCCTGCGCTTCGACCTGCCGACGTTGACCGGCATGGCACTGGGCTTCTGCCTGATCGGCCTGTTCGGCCTGTTCTGGTATGCCGGTTTCACCGCCTGGGTGCAGGACTATCCTCGCGGCGGCAATCCACTGGGCCAGCTGCTCGGCGGCACATTGTTCATTGCCGCCACGGTGGCCTTCGGCCTGTTCATCGGCAGCTTCTTCCGCACCCGCGAACGGGCATTCCAGTACATCATCGCCACCTCGATCCCGCTGTTCTTCCTGGCCAACCTGTCGTGGCCAGCGGTGATGACGCCACAACCGCTGGTGTGGCTCGCGCAGCTGCTGCCGACCACCTCGGGCATCAACCTGATGGTGCGCCTGAACCAGATGGACGCCCGCCTGGCCGACGTCAGCCACGAACTGATCACCCTGGCCATCCTGTTGCTGCTCTACGGCGGCCTCGCCACCCGGCGCCTTCTCACCCCAAAAGGGGACGGAGGGGATTAAGTCGCAAACGCCAAGGGAGGATTGCCACTTGCGTCCCTCGGTCCGATCTTTACGGGTCCGGGGCATACCAGAACGGGATACGGAACGCACGACGCCGCCCCGCGCCCCGCTCGCCTCCCGTGGCATTCCAGACCAGATCCAGATCGTGGCGGCCGGGCGCCAGGCCCGCTGTGGGCAGGTAGCCCACCAGGCCGCGCATGTCGAGGTCGCGCCGCTCCATGGGCACGAAGTCATGCAGATCGACCGGGGCACCATCCAGCTCCACCTGCCAGAGCCTGGACAGGCACTCCACCGCCGCATCGGCGGCCTGCTGCCCGGTTGCCTCGTTGCGCGCCTCAGGCAATGCCGTGCAATGGCGGCGAGCCAGCGGGTTGTCGCGCTGCGGGCGATGGGGAATGAACACGCGGAGGCGCGAACCGCTGATCGTGTCCGACGGGATCATCGGATACGGCAGCAACAGATCGTGCGGCGAGCGCATCGATTCGTAATGTGCACTCAGCATGCCGTGCTCGACCGCTGCTTCGGTGACCACCTGGTAACGGTTGAACAACGAGAACTTCAACGAGCCCATCACCTGCACGGCCGCCAGCAGCATCGCCACCAGCACCGCGAACAGATAGGCGGCCATGAACGAACGCGAGCGCAGGTTGCTCTGCATGGTCAGCTGCATGGTCTGCATCAGGCGCAGCAGCGGAACCCGTTGCAGCGCCGCCAGCAGGCCCTGCAGCAGCCGCTGGGGGCGCTCATGAGGCTGCCCGCGTACCCGCCGACGTGCGATCGCCTTTTCCAGCATGCCGGGAATGATGGCCAGCGCCAGCATTGCGGCCAGCACGGTGCACAGGACAAGCATGGCGATGTCGTGCGAGCCGCCGGACAGTGCGCCGATCACCATCGCCAGGCCAAGCGTGAGGACGGCCAGCACCAGGGTGCCCGCCAGTGTCTGCACCGCGAGCAGGGTGGTCGAGAACAACATCGTTGCCAGGCGGTCGGCGCGTTCGATGCTGCCGTCGAGGCCACCATCCCGGGCCTGCAGGAAAGCGCGCGTGACCGCCCCCATCCTCGGCGAGCGGTCCCAGTCGATGCCGCCGGGGAAGTGCGACCTGAGGCCGATCAGGCCAATCCAGTAGCCACGTACCGTGAGGTGGATGATCAATGCCACCGCCAGCACATAGCACATGCCGACACTGATACTGAAACCGAACCAGAGCATCTGGAAGTACATGCCTTCGGTGTGCAGGCTGCTGCGTGCCCAGGCATCGAACAGATAGCCCGGCACTGCCAGCAGCGCGAATGCCAGCAGGCCCGAAATGAACAGTTCGAGTTCATCGGTGCGCTCGCGCAGGCGACCTGATCGTATCGCCGCTTCCGGCACCGGGTCATGCCCGGTGAGCGGTGCCGGTGTAGGGGCCGGGGCCGGTTCGTTCACTGGACGTTCATCCCTTGGAGTCGGCGCAGTATAGGCACGGTGCCCGAGCCTGCGATACGGGTCCGGAACGACGAACGCCGGCACGGGGCCGGCGTTCGGGTACTGCGCTGCTGGCAGGGAATCGCGTCAGGCAGGCCGCATCAGCGGTAGACCCGTTCGCAGCGGCGTTCAACCACGCGGTCGCCGGTCTTCTGCTGGTGGTTGCCCTGTATCTGCCGGCCCGCCGCACCACCGGCGACAGCGCCTGCCACGGTGGCCAGCTTCTTGCCATTGCCGCCGCCCACCTGGTTGCCCAGCAGGCCACCGATCACTGCGCCTGTGGCAGTACCGGCGATACGGTTGGGATCGCGCGAGTTGCGCTGCATTTCCACGTTCTTGCAGACCACGCGACTGCCGTCGTTGAAGCGGCGTCCCTCGTCTCGCGGCCCATAGCTCTGCGCACTGGCCACCGACGTTGCCGCCAGCAGGGTGCTCAGTACAAACAGTCGGGTCGAGGTCTTCATGGCCATCTCCTGAGTTGCGGTATGGCGCAAGTGTCCCCCCGGGGTTGGCAACCAGAAGTGAAATGCACGTATCCACAGCCTCACCGGCCATCGCGCGTTCAGATGGAAACACCGGCGCAGGCATCAACCTTCGCATCCTCAGGACGGGCACTGTCGGCCGTGCACCGACACCAGGCCGGATCAGCGTACCCATGAAGGGAAGCGGCGGTTCGGCGGCTCGCGCAGTACAGCAGGTATGCGCAATACGACGCCACGAAGGACATCCCCTGCCGCGAGGAGTTCGAACGAACCAGGCCTTTTCATGTCCACCCGTTCCAGGATCTTTGTCTCCAACATCACGCCCCGTGATGGGCGTCGCCGGGCCGCGCTCCAGCGGCGCCCTGGCCTGCTGGCTTTCATCGGGTCCGGGTTGCTGCGTCAACATTCCTGCCTTGGCTGGCGTGTGGCCGGCCTGGCCGCAGAGCTGGGCCTGCATCCGGGGCACCGGTTGTGGCAGCCCGCGGTTGCCAGCCACTGGCAGCGGGCACGCCACGCGTGAGCTGCGCTACCCGTTACCATGGACGCCCCATACCTGGTCCGCCGCGCAGCCTCCGGCGCGCGCGCGGACGCCCTGATCCACGAGTCCCATGTCCAAAGACAAGTCCGCCGAACACACCCCGCTGATGAAGCAGTTCTTCGCAGCCAAGTCCGAGTACCCGGATCTGCTGCTGTTCTTCCGCATGGGCGACTTCTACGAGCTGTTCTATGACGACGCGCGCAAGGCCGCGCGCCTGCTCGACATCACCCTGACCCAGCGAGGCAGCTCCGGCGGCGCGCCGATCCCGATGGCCGGCGTACCGGTGCATGCCTACGAAGGTTACCTGGCACGCCTGGTGGCGTTGGGCGAGTCGGTGGCGATCTGCGAGCAGATCGGTGACCCTGCGCTGGCCAAGGGCCTGGTCGAACGCAAGGTGGTGCGCATCGTCACCCCCGGTACCGTCACCGACGAAGCACTGCTGGACGAACGCCGCGACACCCTGCTGATGGCGCTCTCGCGCAGCAGGCAGGGCTATGGCCTGGCCTGGGCCGACCTGGCCGGTGGCCGCTTCCTGGTCAACGAAGTGGATACCGACGACGCACTGGAAGCCGAACTGGCACGGCTCGAGCCGGCCGAGCTGCTGGTGCCCGACGAGGAGAACTGGCCGGAGTTCCTGCGCCAGCGCAGCGGCGTACGCCGCCGTGCGCCCTGGCTGTTCGACGCCGACAGCGGCCGCCGCCAGTTGCTGAATTTCTTCAAGCTGCATGACCTCAGCGGCTTCGGTATCGACGACAAGCCGCGCGCCACCGCCGCAGCCGGCGCGCTGCTCGGCTATGTCGAGGAAACCCAGAAGCAGCGCCTGCCGCACCTGACCTCGATCGCGATGGAGACCGCCGGCGAGGCGATCGCGATGAACGCCGCCACCCGCCGCCACCTGGAGCTGGACACGCGGGTCGACGGTGATACCCGCAACACCCTGCTGGGCGTACTCGACAGCACGGTCACGCCGATGGGCGGCCGCCTGCTGCGCCGCTGGCTGCATCGCCCGCTGCGCCTGCGCGAGGTGCTGGTACAGCGCCATCATGCGGTGGAAACACTGATCGATCGCGGTGCGGACGCCGACATCCGCGAGCAGTTCCGCCGCCTCGGCGACCTGGAACGCATTCTCACCCGCGTCGCGCTGCGCTCGGCGCGCCCGCGCGATTTCTCCACGCTGCGTGATGGCCTGGGCCTGCTGCCGGCCGTGCGCGAGGTGCTGGCACCGCTGGACTCGCCGCGCCTGCAGGCCCTGCATGCCGCGCTTGGCGAACACGATGAGTGCGCGCAGCTGCTGGCCCGCGCCATCGCCGAGATGCCGCCGCTGAAACTGAGTGATGGCGGTGTGCTGGCCGATGGCTTCGATGGAGAGCTGGACGAACTGCGCCGCCTGTCCACCCACGCCGACCAGTTCCTGGTCGACCTGGAACTGCGCGAACGCGAGAGCAGCGGCATCCCCACCCTGAAGGTGGGCTACAACCGCGTGCATGGCTACTACATCGAGATCAGCAAGGGCCAGTCCGACCGCGCGCCCGTGCATTACACCCGCCGCCAGACGCTGGCCAACGCCGAACGCTACATCACTGAAGAACTGAAGGCATTCGAGGACAAGGTGCTGTCCGCGCGCGACCGTTCGCTGGCGCGCGAGAAGTACCTGTACGAGCAGCTGCTGGACATCCTCGGTGAATGCCTGGAACCCCTGAAGCAATGTGCTGCGGCGTTGAGCGAGCTGGACGTGCTCGCCGCCTTCGCCGAACGCGCGCAGGCGCTGGACTGGGCGCGCCCGGAGCTGCAGGCCGAGCCGTGCCTGAAGATCGAACGCGGCCGCCACCCGGTGGTCGAAGCGGTGCGCGAGCAGCCCTTCGAGCCGAACGACCTGGACCTGCATCCGGACCGTCGCATGCTGGTCATCACCGGCCCGAACATGGGCGGTAAATCGACCTACATGCGGCAGAACGCGCTGATCGTGCTGCTGGCCCATATCGGCAGCTTCGTGCCGGCCAGCCGAGCGGTGATCGGCCCGATCGACCGTATCCTGACCCGCATCGGTGCCGGCGACGACCTCGCCCGCGGGCAGTCGACCTTCATGGTCGAGATGGCCGAGACCAGCTACATCCTGCACCACGCCACTGCTCATTCGCTGGTACTGATGGACGAGATCGGCCGCGGCACCTCCACCTACGATGGCCTGGCGCTGGCCGACGCGGTGGCTCGCCACCTCGCGTACCAGAACCGCTGCTACACGCTGTTCGCCACCCACTACTTCGAACTGACCACGCTGGCCGACGAGCAGCATGAAGGCGGCCGCAGCGGCATCGCCAACGTGCACCTGGATGCGGTCGAGCACGGCGAGGCGCTGGTGTTCATGCATGCAGTGAAGGACGGCCCGGCCAACCGCAGTTTCGGCCTGCAGGTGGCGGCGCTGGCCGGCCTGCCGCGGGCCACCGTGGCGCAGGCGCGGCGCAGGCTGGCCGAGCTGGAACAGCGAGGAGGCGAAAGCCATGCGGCCGAACTGGCACCGCAGGCACTGGATGCCCCGCAGCAGTTCGGCCTGTTCAGTACGCCGCCGAGCAAGGCCCAGGAAGCGCTGGCCGCGATCGACCCGGACGAGTTGACCCCGAAGCAGGCGCTGGAAGCGCTGTACCGGCTGAAGGCGCTGCTGTAATCGATGCAGGTCCGGCCTGGTGCAGCCGGGCATGGGTCCGGCTCTACAGCCAACGCCCCTGTAGAGCGTGGCCCATGCCCGGCAAGGCCGAGCCTGCCGTCGGATGGCCCCGTCATGAGGCCTTCGCATTCCCGTCGTGCACGCGGCGTTATGCTCGGGCGGACCTACCTTCACCCGCCGGAGATCGCCATGAATACCCAGTCCCTTGCTGCATCCCTCTTCCAGCAACTGCAGCAAGGCCAGGGCCTGCAGCAGGTATCCCAGCAGCTGGGCCTGGACAGCACCCAGGCCAGCCAGGCTGTGGGTAGCGCACTTCCCCTGCTGCTCGGCGCAATGGGCCAGAACGCCAGCAAGCCGGAGGGCGCACAGTCGTTGCTGAACGCACTGCAGCGTGACCATCTCGGCGGCGGCGGCGGCGGTGGTGGTTTCGATCTGGGCAGCCTCCTTGGCGCGGTGATGGGCGGCGGCGGCAGCGGCGCCACCGACGGTGCCGGGATCCTCGGACACGTCTTCGGCAGCCAGCAACCGCAGGCCGCTCAGGTACTCGGCGAGAAAACCGGCCTGGACAGTGGCACATCCAGCAAGCTGCTGGCGATCCTCGCCCCCATCGTCATGTCGTTCCTGGCCCAGCGCTTCGCCCAGAGCGGCAACGCCGGCCAGCTCAGCCAGGCCCTGGGCCAGGAAGCACAGGCGTCCGGCGGCCTCGGCAGCGTGCTGGGCGGCGCACTCGACCAGGATGGCGACGGCCAGTTCGGCGCCAGCGACCTGCTCAAGCTCGGCGCCGGACTGCTCAAGCGCTGATCGCGCACAACAGTCCAAGCCCTGTCATTGATAGGCAGTCACTATCGCATCCGTTGAATCAATCGAATTTACCCGCCACCAGGCCATGCCTATGGTGGAAGCGATCCCGATTCAAACGTTCGCCAGTCCACAGGTAGAGACCCATGAAAAGCGAAGCGAAGTGCCCCTTCAACCATGCCGTCGTCGGTGATGCGACGACCAACCGCGACTGGTGGCCGAACCAGTTGCGCGTGGACCTGCTCAACCAGCACTCCTCGCGCTCCAATCCGCTCGACAGCGGGTTCGATTACGCCAAGGCCTTCGGCGCCCTGGACTACAACGCGCTGAAGGCCGACCTGAAAGCGTTGATGACCGACTCCCAGGACTGGTGGCCGGCCGATTTCGGCCACTACGGCGGCCTCTTCATCCGCATGGCCTGGCACAGTGCGGGCACCTACCGCATCGGCGATGGCCGCGGTGGCGGTGGCCGGGGCCAGCAACGCTTCGCCCCGCTCAACAGCTGGCCGGACAACGTCAGCCTGGACAAGGCACGGCGCCTGCTGTGGCCGATCAAGCAGAAATATGGCCAGGCCATCTCCTGGGCCGACCTGCTGATCCTGACCGGCAACGTCGCCCTGGAGTCGATGGGCTTCAAGACGCTGGGCTTCGCCGGCGGCCGTCCGGACACCTGGGAACCCGACCAGGACGTGTACTGGGGCCGCGAGACTACCTGGCTGGGGGGCGATGTGCGCTACAGGCATGGCTCCGAAGGCGTCGACGGCCACGGCGTGCTGGTATCCGATGACGACGCCGATGGCGACGTGCATTCGCGCAAGCTGGAGAATCCGCTGGCTGCGGTGCAGATGGGCCTGATCTACGTGAACCCCGAGGGCCCGGACGGCAATCCCGATCCGGTGCTGGCCGCGCACGATATCCGCGATACCTTCGGGCGCATGGCGATGGACGATGAGGAAACCGTCGCCCTGATCGCCGGTGGCCACAGTTTCGGCAAGACCCACGGCGCCGGACCGGCCGACAACGTCGGCAAGGAGCCGGAGGCCGCCGGACTGGAGAGCCAGGGCCTGGGCTGGGCCAACAGCTTCGGCAGCGGCAAGGGAGCCGACACCATCACCAGCGGCCTGGAAGTGACCTGGACACGCACGCCCGCACAATGGAGCCACGACTTCTTCGAGATCCTGTTCGGCAACGAATGGGAACTGACCCGAAGCCCGGCCGGTGCCCACCAGTGGGTCGCCAAGAACGCGGACGCGGTGATTCCCGACGCGCATGACCCGTCGAAGAAGCGCCGCCCGACCATGCTCACCACCGACCTGTCGCTGCGGATGGACCCGGCCTACGAGAAGATCTCGCGGAAGTTCCTCGCCGATCCACAGGCCTTTGCCGACGCCTTCGCCCGTGCCTGGTTCAAGCTGACCCATCGCGACATGGGCCCGCGCAGCCGCTACCTGGGCCCGGAAGTACCGGCCGAGGAATTCATCTGGCAGGACCCGCTGCCGGCCGCGAAGCATCCGCTGATCGACGCCCGCGACATTGCCACGCTGAAGCAGAAGATCGCGGCGACCGGCCTGGGCGTGTCGGAACTGGTGTCCACCGCGTGGGCCTCGGCCTCGACCTTCCGCGGCTCGGACAAGCGCGGTGGTGCCAACGGTGCACGCGTGCGGCTGGCACCGCAGAAGGACTGGGCCGTCAACCAGCCACAGCAGTTGGCCAGGGTGCTGGCCGAACTGGAGAAGGTGCAGGCCGAATTCAACGGCGCCGGCGGCAGGCAGGTCTCGCTGGCCGACCTGATCGTGCTGGCCGGTGGCGTGGGTATCGAACAGGCCGCCAGGGCCGGCGGCCATCAGGTCAGTGTGCCGTTCACTCCGGGCCGCACCGATGCCAGCCAGGAACAGACCGATGTCGACGCGTTTGCGGTGCTGGAACCCGTTGCCGATGGTTTCCGCAATTACCTCAAGGGCGCGTACAGCGTGCCGGGCGAAGCGTTGCTGGTGGACAAGGCACAGCTGCTGACCCTGACCGCACCGGAGATGACCGTGCTGGTGGGTGGACTGCGGGTGCTGGGCGCCAACGTAGACGGCAGCCGGCACGGCGTGTTCACCGAGCGGCCGGGCGTGCTGAGCAACGACTTCTTCGTCAACCTGCTGGACATGGGCACGCAATGGAAGCCCACCGCCCGCGAGACCTACGAAGGCAGTGACCGGCGTACGGGCGCAGCGCGCTGGACCGGCACCCGTGCCGATCTGGTGTTCGGCTCCAACGCGGTGCTGCGTGCGCTGGCCGAGGTCTATGCCAGCGCCGATGGCGGCAAGAAGTTCGTGCAGGATTTCATTGCGGCCTGGACCCGGGTGATGGAACTGGACCGCTACGACCTGCACGGTTGAGCGACGCAGTCAACGGGGCCGGCACAATGCCGGCCCCGGCGTCAGGACGGCGCGGGGCCACGTGCAAGCGCAAGGCCGGATCATCCGCTGCGGTCAGAGCGCGTCGATATCCCCCAACGCACGGATCAGGCGTCGCGCCCGCTTGTCCGGCTTGTGCTCCGGCGCCTGGTAGCCGTCGCGTGCCGCGATGCGCAGCGCACGCTGCTCGGCGCGCCGTGCCCTGGAGGCCTCGCTTTCCACATACAGCTGCTGCGCGACCGGCGCCGGCCCACGCTGGTCACTCAGGCGCAGCACCTGGATCTCGAAATGCTCCTCGCCCCGGTCGACCTGCAGTTGCTCGCCCACGCGCACCGCGCGCGACGACTTGGGACGTTGCCCGGCCACGCTGACCTTTCCGGTTTCGATGGCCTGCTTGGCCAGGCTGCGGGTCTTGAAGAATCGGGCCGCCCACAGCCATACATCCAGGCGGACGCTGGGCGACAGCGGGGAAAGCTCAGTCATCGGTGTGCACTACTCCGTTCGCTTGTTCAGGGGACGTGGGTTGTCGGGGTCGGTGCGGCAGCCGCTGCCCCCGATCAGCGCCGGCACGCCAGCGGACAGGTCCTGGCGCTGGCTGCCGACCAGGCACTCCGGGCGGTCGGTGGGCCGCACCTGGCTGTCACCCAGCCGGTCACCTGTCGAACATGCGGCCAGCGCAGCGCCGATCAAGCCCAGCACCAGCGTCCGTTTCACCTGCTGTCGTCGATGCATTGCCACACCCTGCAAACCGGCTTGATGCTAGTGTGCGCCTCCCGGGAATGGATCACCACTCGATGGCCAAAGCGCCGCTTGACCTGACCTCCGGCCCGATCGGGCGCAATCTCCTGCTGTTCTCCCTGCCGATCCTGGCGGGCAACATCGCGCAGTCGCTGAATGGTTCGGTGAACGCGGTGTGGGTAGGGCGCTTCCTCGGCGAGGCGGC
The DNA here is from genome assembly GCF_001676385.1 of Stenotrophomonas maltophilia. GTDB lineage: Bacteria > Pseudomonadota > Gammaproteobacteria > Xanthomonadales > Xanthomonadaceae > Stenotrophomonas > Stenotrophomonas maltophilia_J. The sequence goes on from NZ_LYVJ01000002.1 coordinate 195,414, forward strand.
ACTGACCGCGACCGCGAACGCCAACAACATCATGTTCTTCCTGATCGGCTCGGTGTTCGGCTTCGGCATGGCCTCGACCATCCTGATCGGCCAGGCCATCGGCGCGCGCGACATCGCCCAGGCGCGGCGCGTGGTTGGCACCAGCGCCACCTTCTTCATCGGACTTTCCGTGATCATCGCCATCGCCGGCTGGTTCATGGCCCACCCGCTGCTGGCAGCGATGGGCACACCGGCCGCGTCGCTGCCGCTGGCCGAGGCCTACCTGCGCATCATCTTCCTGGCCATGCCAACGCTGTATGCGTTCGCGTTCCTCAGTGCAGCCCTGCGCGGCGCCGGCGATTCGCGCACGCCGTTCCGCTTCCTGCTGGTTTCAGTGGTGCTGGACATCGCATTGAATCCGCTGCTGATCTTTGGCATCGGCCCCTTGCCGCGCCTGGGCATTGCCGGCTCGGCCTGGGCGACGCTGGTGTCGCAGAGCCTGTCGCTGGCCGGCCTGCTGCTGTACATGCGCCACAAGCGGCACACGCTGTGGCTGGGCCGTGCCGACATGCACCTGTTCAGGCTCGACCTGGCCATCCTCAGGGCGCTGGTGGTGAAGGGCGTGCCGATGGGCCTGCAGATGGTGCTGATCTCCCTGTCGGTGATCCTGCTGATGACCATGGTCAACCAGTACGGCACCGACACTGCGGCGGCCTACGGTGCTTCGCTGCAGCTGTGGAACTACGTGCAGATGCCGGCAATGGCGATCGGGGCCGCATGTTCATCGATGGCCGCGCAGAACGTCGGCGCACAGCGCTGGGACCGCGTGCGCGGCACCGCGCGCAAGGGCGTGCTGTTCAATTTCCTGCTGACCGGTTCACTGATCCTGCCCCTGGTCCTGCTGGATCAGTTCTCGTTGGCCTTGTTCCTGCCCCAGGGCAGCGAGTCGCTGCAGATTGCCCGCCACCTCAACCACGTGGTGATCGGCTCATTCCTGTTCTTCGGCGTCAGCTTCGTCATTTCCGGCGTGGTGCGCTCGACCGGTGCGGTGATTCCACCGCTGCTGATCCTGGCCGGCTCGCTGTGGGGCGTGCGCGTGCCGTTCGCCGAATTCCTGCAACCCTACTGGGGCGCAGACGCGATCTGGTGGAGCTTCCCGGTCAGCTCGCTGGTGTCGATGCTGCTGTCACTGGCCTATTACCGCTGGGGTGGCTGGCGCAGGGCAAGGATGCTCGGCGCGTCATCGCATGCTGAGGAACTGGCCACGCCTTCGGAAGTCCCGGCCTGCCCGCCCTCGCCGGTGGCCGACCCGGATGCGGCACCGCCACGGTGAGGTGGGTGCGGACCGTTGGTCCGCACAGGCCTGTCAGCCGAGCATGGGCTCGGCTCTACAGAAGACGGTCAGCGCTTCTTCTTTTTCGCAGCGTTGAACGCCGCCGCTGCGCGCATCAGCGCCTTCAATGCCGTGGCATTGGGCATCGCACCTTCATGGATGTCGATCGCGCGCCGCGTGTTGCCGTCCAGGCTGGCGTTGAACAGGCCTTTCGGATCCGCCAACGCGGCACCATGGGCGAAGGTCAGCTTCACCGCCTGCCGGTAGGTTTCGCCGGTACACAGGATTCCGTTGTGCTCCCACACCGGGGTGCCGCGCCACTTCCAGCTTTCCTGCACATCGGGCAGCGCTTCATGGATCAACGCGCGCACGCGCGCCAGTGTTTCACCACGCCAGTCGCCCAGTTCGGCGATGCGCGCATCGATCAGTTCGGCCGCCGGGGTTCCGGCATCGGCAGGGTTCGGCGAGTGGGTGGTCATCTGGATGCTCTCGTCAGCGGGAAATTCGGAACGGGGGCTTACATGCGCTCGCCGGGCAGCGCGGCGGCCTGGCGCACCCAGTCGAGGAATCGTGCTTCATCGAGCACGTCGTCCTGCTGGATATGCAGGTAGCGCGTATCGGCGCTTCTGGATGGCTCGGGCGGCATGGGCACCAGTGCAGCACCGCGGAAGAACGCCACCTTGATGTAGCGGGTGAAGCAATGGAAGCTGAGGAACCAGCCTTCGCCCGGGGCAGCCGCGTACATCGGCGAGTTCCACCTGACCGCCTTGTGCACGCCAGGCACGGCCTGCTCGATCAGCGCATCCAGCCGCGTGCCGATCGGCCGTTTCCAGTCCGGCATCGCAGCGATATAGGCCTGCACCGGAGCATCGCCCTCGCCCTTGGCGATCTGGGGATTGCCGCCGGACAGCAGCTTGGGCGCGGCAGGGGGTGCGGTTCGCTTGGCTGGCATCGCACGGCAGGTCCATCGGGATGACGTTGAAGCCTAGCGCGGCCCGTGCCTGTGGGTCACGGCGCGGTGCGCCATCGGCTCAGCCTTCCTGCCGGGCACGGAACTGCCGCCAGTCCGGCAGCCTGCGCTGGCGGCGCAGCGACCGCATCAACGCTGCCATCACGATGCCGAACAGGGCCCCGGCCAGCAGCCCCATCGCCAGCAGCAGCGCGAGCGGGCGTTCGCTGCCCTGCCAGAGCAGCAGCCACATCAGGCTGGTCCAGAACAGCCCGAACAGCGAGCCCTGGACCAGCGCATTGGTGCCAAATCCGGCCAGGATCGGCGGAGGGAGCGCGATGCGCAGACGCCACAGCAGGCGATGCAGCAGGGGGGCCGACTGCGCGCGTGCCAGCCCCTTGTCATCAAGAAAGCGCAGCGCCGATTGGATCACGACGGGATAGTGCGGATTGACGTCATTCATCACCCGATCGTGGCCGATGCAATGCCGGAAACGCAAACGGCCACCCGAAGGTGGCCGTCGCGGCAACAACCGGAGTTGTTTATCAGGCCTTTTCGGCCAGACGGGCAGCCTTGGCCTGCGCGGCGGCAGCCAGGTCTTCCTTGATGCGGGCAGCCTTGCCTTCCAGGCCACGCAGGTAGTACAGCTTGCCGGCGCGGACCTTGCCGCGGCGCTTCACTTCGACCGAGTCGATGATGGCGCTGTGGGTCTGGAAGACGCGCTCGACGCCGTAGCCGTGCGAGATCTTGCGGACGGTGAACGACGAGTTCAGGCCGGCGTTCTTGGTCGCGATCACAACGCCTTCGTAGGCCTGCACGCGCTCACGGTTGCCTTCCTTCACCTTCACGTTGACGACAACGGTGTCGCCCTGGCTGAACTTCGGCAGTTCGCGGGTGATCTGGGCGGATTCGAATTCCGCGACGATGGACTTGTTCAGCTTGCTCATGGGTTGCACCGATTCTGTGTTCGGGTGGGCGTGTCGTTTCGACAACGTGGGCTCATGCAGTCACCGGACTGTGCTGCACGTTTGTTGTGGGTACTGCGCGCGCCGGCCGAGGCTGGCGGTAATTGGCCATGATAGCCCAGATGGCAGGCCCTGCGCTAGGGGCCAGCCTTCTGTTTCTGGGCCTGGCGGCCCTGTTCCAGCAATTTGCGGTCGGCCTTGCCCAGCGCCTGTTCATCCAGCAGGTCGGGACGCCGCTGGGCGGTACGCAGCAGCGACTGCTGGCGGCGCCAGGCCGCGATGGCCGCATGGTTGCCTGAACGCAGCACCTCCGGCACGTCACCCAGCGGATGCTGGGCCGGCTGGCTGTAATGCGGGCAGTCGAGCAGGCCAAGATCGCCCTCGAAGCTGTCCTGCGCCGCAGATTCAGCATCGTTCAGGGCGCCCTCCTGCAGGCGCGCCACGGCGTCGATGATCACTGCGGCGCCCAGCTCGCCACCGGACAGCACGTAGTCGCCAAGGGAAATTTCCTCGTCGACGTTCGCGTCCAGAAAACGCTCGTCGATACCCTCATAGCGGCCGCACAGCAGGACCATGCGTGGCAGCGCCGCCAGTTCGCGCACCTTGGCCTGGGTCAACGGCGCGCCCTGCGGGCTCAGGTAGATCACCCGCGCCGGGGTCGGATCGGCGTCGCGGATCGCCTGCAGGCAGGCCTGCAGCGGCTCGATCAGCATCACCATGCCCGGGCCACCACCGAACGGTCGGTCGTCCACCCGGCGGTAGTTGCCTTCGGCGTAATCACGGGGATTCCAGCCATGCAGGCTGAACAGGCCCTTCTCCTGCGCACGCCCGACCACGCCCAGCCCAGCGGACTGGGCGATGAACTCGGGGAACAGGGTGATGACGTCGAAACGCATGCGCTTGCTCAGAACTCGGGGTCCCAGTCGACCACGATCAGGTTGGCCTCGAAGTCGACCGATCTGACGAAGTCCGGCTGCACGAACGGAATCATCCGCTCGCGGTCACCGCGGACCACCACCACGTCGTTGGCGCCGGTGCTGAACAGGTGCGAGACCTGGCCCAGGGCGACACCCTCAGTGGTCTTCACGTCCAGGCCTTCCAGGTCCACCCAGTAGTACTCGTCGGGTTTCGGCGGCGGCAAGGCGCTGCGGGCCACGTAGATCTCGGTGCCGCGCATCGCTTCGACCACGTCGCGATCCTCGACGCCGGGGAAACGGGCGACCAGGTGCTTGCCACTGTCGCGGCCACGCACGCCTTCAATCGTCGTTTCCACGCCGGACGGGCTGCGCACGATCCACGGCTGGTAACGGAAAATGGCGGAGCGTGGCTCGGTCCAGGACTCGAGCTTGATCTCGCCGCGCACACCAAAAGCGCCGACTACCCTGCCCAGCAGGATGCGGCGCTCGATATCTTTCATCTGCTTCAACCAAGAGGGCCACGCCGAAGCGTGGCCCGTCAGGATCAGGCCGCAGCGGCCTGGGACTTGGTCGCTTCCTTGATCAGGTTGCGGACCTTGTCGGTCGGCTGGGCGCCGTTCTTGACCCAATGGTCAACGCGGGCCAGGTCCAGCTCGATGCGCTTCTCGGCGCCCTGGGCGACCGGGTTGTAGAAGCCAACGCGCTCGATGTTGCGGCCGTCGCGCGCGCTGCGCACGTCGGTGACGATGATGTGGTAGAACGGACGCTTCTTGGCGCCGCCGCGGGTCAGTCGGATCTTGACCATGGTGTTTTTCCTATTGCCCAGTCGCCAGGATGGCGAGGTAAGCGGACGATTATAGCGGCAGAGCCCGGCCGAGCCAACCCCGCCGGGGCTCACCTGGGGTCAGATCCCTTTTGCGCTGCAAAAGGGTCTGACCCCAATCTGTCCCAAGGCACCGCTGCCAGCACCGCCCTGCCCTGTTCAGCCAGCGCCTGCGAGCCGGGCAGCACGTGCCCGTCGATGGCTTCCAGCGCCCACAGTCCGCTGGCGTTGCAGGCAAAAGCGGCCTTCACGTGGGCCAGCTCCGCCAGCGCCAGCGGCCGTGTCAGCTGCGGGCCGGGCCAATGCTGCTTCAACAGCGCTTCGGCGGTCCCGCGCAGGGCCGGCGCCTGCGGCCAGAGCAGCCGTTCACCATCGTGCAGGGCCAGGTTCCAGGTGCCGCCTTCACTCACTTCGCCATCGGCGGTCACGAACAGCACATCGTCAAATCCGTCCGCCATCGCCGCGCGACGCTCGGCGAACAGGCCGAAGGTGCCCACATGCTTGATCTGCGGCAGTTCACGCTGCCAGGCCACGCTGCGCACACGCTTGGAGGCGGTCAACGTTACCGGCGCGGACACCGATACCAGCACGTCCACCGGCACCGCCGCCAGCGGGTTGCGGAAATCGAAGCGGCGCGAGTACACCGTCACCCGCAGCGAGGCATCGGCCAGGCCGGCCTGCTGCAGCGCCTGTGCCATCCAGCCTCGTACCTGCACCGTGTCCAGTTCGCTGCCGAACAGCGCATGCGTCGCCTGCGACAACCGCGCCAGGTGCAGGTCCAGTCCCTGCACTGCGCCGCCGCGCACCTGCAGCGAGGTGAAGTGGCCGTAGTTCACCAGTGCCGGCAGCAGGTCCTCCACCTGCGCCGGCCGGCCGTTGCAGCTCAGCGTCATGGCAGCAGTGTCTGCGCCTGTTCCCACATGCCGCGCAGCACGTCGGCGGCCGGCTGTGCCGGCGCCATCCACGCCGACTGCCCGGCCCAGGCCTGCATCGCCGCGAGACGATTTTCCTGCGCAGCCTGCCTGCGCATCGGCGCCGTCAGGCCGCGCTGCACCGGGTACGGACGCGGCGCGGGGGCGCCTTCCGCAGCGGCGGCGCGCACATAGGGGGTCGCCAGGCCGCGGCCGAGGCGACCACTGAAGGCGCGGGTTGGCCAGGCATCTTCCGGCTCGCTGGCGGCCAGCCCATCGGCCCATGCCGAGGCGATCGCCGCTTCCGGCGTACGCAGGAACGCGGTGCCGATCTGCACGGCGCTGGCCCCCAGCGTGAGTGCGGCAGCGATGCCACGGCCATCGGCGATGCCGCCCGCGGCAATCACCGGGATCTGCAGGTGATCGGCCAGGCGCGGCAGCAGGGCGAACAGGCCGACCAGCTGGCGCTCGGCCAGCGCCGGATCGAACGCGCCGCGATGGCCGCCGGCCTCGGCGCCCTGCGCCACTACCGCATCGGCACCGGCGTCCTGTGCCGCGCGCGCTTCGGACAAGGTGGTGGCACAGGCGATCCAGGCAATGCCGGCATCCTTCAACTGCTGCACGTGGCGCGGCAGCAGCACGCCCATGATCGTCGAGGCCACCGCCGGGCGTGCCGCCAGGAGTGCGGCGAACTGTTCCTCGAAATCGGCGGGCGTGGCATCGGCCGCGCTGGCCGGCACCTCCGGGCCCCACTGCGCGAGGAAGGTGCGGCTGGCGGCCTCGGCGGCGACATCCCGCGCCGGCGCCGGATCCGGCAGCCACAGGTTCACCTGCGCCGGGCCGCGGGAGGCCGCGCGGAAATCATCCATCCAGCGGCCTATATCGGCCGACGAGGACAGCACCGCGCCCATCGCCCCCATGCTGCCGGCGTTGGCCAGGGCGGCCGACAAGGAGACCGGACAGGCACCGGCCATCGGTGCCAGCAGGATCGGAACGGAAACGTCAAAGCGCCGGCAGAACGCCTGGACGCGGGAAGCTACAGCGGAACTCTGCATGACGGCCCATCGTTTCGGACAGGCCCCCATGGTGCGCGCAGCAGGGGGGTGGCGTCGAGCCCGTTGCCCGACCGCCTGCTGCGGCGCTTGCGCCGCCGCCCGAGCGTGGGCTCGGGCGCTACATCACACTGCGACCGGGGCCTTCATCAACGGAACGGCATGCCGCGGCCGCCCATGGCGCCCATCATGCCCTTCATGCTGCGCAACATGCCCTTCATGCCGCCGCCGGCCATCTTGCTCATCATCTTTTCCATCTGCATGTACTGCTTCATCAGCTTGTTGACGTCGGCGGGGGTCACGCCCGAGCCCCTGGCGATGCGCGCGCGGCGCGAGCCGTTGAGCAGGTTCGGATTGCGCCGTTCCTTCTTGGTCATCGAGCTGATGATGGCGATCATGCGCGGCACTTCCCTGCCCTGGCTGACCTGCTGCTTCAGGTGGTCGGGGATGTTGCCCAGGCCCGGCAGCTTGTCCATCAGGCCGCCAATGCCGCCCATGTTCTGCATCTGCTCCAGCTGGTCACGCATGTCGTTCAGGTCGAACTTCTTGCCCTTGGCGACCTTCTCGGCCAGCTTGGCCGCCTTGTCCTTGTCGACCTGCTGCTCGACCTGCTCGACCAGCGACAGCACGTCGCCCATGTCGAGGATGCGGCTGGCGATCCGGTCCGGGTGGAACACGTCCAGGCCGTCCGGCTTCTCGCTGACGCCGACGAACTTGATCGGCTTGCCGGTGATGTAGCGCACGCTCAGCGCGGCACCGCCACGGGCGTCACCGTCGGTCTTGGTCAGCACCACGCCGGTCAGCGGCAGCGCATCGCCGAAGGCCTTGGCGGTGTTGGCCGCGTCCTGGCCGGTCATGGCGTCGACCACGAACAGGGTTTCGGCCGGATTCACCGCGGCGTGCAGGGCCTTGATCTCGGCCATCATCGCTTCATCGATGGCCAGGCGGCCGGCGGTATCGACCAGCAGCACGTCGACGAAGGACTTGCGCGCGTCGTCGATGGCGGCGCGGACGATGGCTTCCGGCTTCTGGTCGGCGCTGGACGGGAAGAACAGCACGCCGACCTGCTCGGCCAGGGTCTTCAGCTGCTCGATCGCGGCCGGACGGTAGACGTCGGCCGAGACCACCATCACCTTCTTCTTGCGCTTTTCCTTCAGGTGCTTGGCCAGCTTGCCCACGGTGGTGGTCTTGCCGGCGCCCTGCAGGCCCGCCATCAGGATGATGGCCGGCGCGGGCACATTGAGGTTCAGGTCGCTGGCTTCGGCGCCCATCACCGCGGTCAGCTCGTCACGCACGACCTTGATCAGCGCCTGGCCCGGGGTCAGCGACTTCAGCACTTCCTGGCCGACCGCACGCACCTTGATGCGCTCGATCAGGGCCTGCACCACCGGCAGCGCGACGTCGGCTTCGAGCAGCGCGATACGCACTTCGCGGGTCGCCTCGCGGATGTTCTCCTCGGTCAGGCGGCCGCGGCCGCGCAGGCGCTCGATGGTGCCGGAAAGGCGCTGGGTCAGGGACTCGAACATGCGGTACGACCTGTCTGCAAACGGGGGACAATAAGGCACACAGTATAGCGGGTCCGCTCGCCTCCCCGGACTGCGACGCCGCAGCCGTCGCCACCGCCGCGGGGGTATGCGAAACTTCAACGATGACAATCGTTCTCATCGCCGCCCTGCTCTATCTGGCCGCCAGTGTCCTGCTGGTGCGCGCGCTCGGCCGCGATCAAGCCGCCGGGCCGGCCACCTGGCTGTGGCCGGCCCTGCCGGCGATGCTGCTGCATGGCGGCTACCACGTGATGGTGGCAATGCGTACCAGCGGCGGGCCGGACATGCACTTCTTCGCTGCGCTGTCGCTGGTCGGCCTGGGCATGGCCTGGCTGACCTCGCTGGTCGGCGCGCGCGGACGCATGTCGGCGTTGGGCGTGGTGGTGTTCCCGCTGGCCGCGGTGCTGCTGCTGGCCTATCACGGCTACGGCCACGAGCCGAGCAAGGTGCTGGGCTGGCGCCTGGCCAGCCACGCCTGGCTGGCGCTGCTGGCCTACGCCACGCTGAGCATCGCCGCGCTGCTGGCGATCATGCTGTGGCTGCAGGAACGCGCCCTGCGCCGCCGCGAGTTCCGGCCGTGGCTGCGTGCACTGCCGCCGCTGGCCGACCTGGAAGCGCTGCTGTTCCGGGTGATCGCCGTTGGCTTCGCGCTGCTGACCCTGACCCTGGTCACCGGCGTGCTGTTCGTCGACAACCTGCTGGCGCAGAAGCTGGTGCACAAGACCGTGCTGAGCGTGCTGTCGTGGATCGTGTTCGGCGTGCTGTTGTTCGGCCGCCGCCGCTATGGCTGGCGCGGGGTGAAAGCGGTGCACTGGACGCTGACGGCGATGGTATTGCTGCTGCTGGCGTTCTTCGGCAGCCAGTTCGTCATCGAACTGGTATTCGGGCATACGCGATAAAGCCGTGCCGACCCACGGTCGGCACCCACCGCGGTAGTGCCGGCTGCTGGCCGGCAACAGGGCCGCACCCTGCGTGGATGCCGCAGAAGGTCAAGGCAGCGGCTGCGCCAGGATCGTCCGCACCCATTTCTGGGTGGTGATGATGGTCCGTTGTAGAGCCGAGCCCATGCTCGGCTGCTTTCCGCGTGAGCCGAGCGCAGGCTCGGCTCTACAGTTGCGCGGGCTTACAGCCCGTAACGTTCGATTACGTCCAGGTGTGGCTGGCGGTCCTGGTCGCAGGCCTCGGCCAGGCGCAGCCAGCAGTGCGGATGCGGCCACGTCGCGGTTTCCTGCTGCAGGAAGCGGTGCAGCGCCAGCGGTGCATGGTCCTGCGGCTGGGCCACAGTGAACAGGAGGCCCGGCAGCCGCCCCTCCTCCACGTCCGGGTCGGTCACGGTGTAGTCCGGGCGGCTGTGCGACCACACCTTCCAGCCCTGTGCTTCGGCCGCCTCGACGAAGACGTTCCAGGCCTCTTCGCCCGGGTGCGCGCCATCGATCATCCAGCTGCGGGCGAAGCCGCCGCGCTCCAGCACATGCACCTGCGCATAGGTCGGGATGAAATGCTCGCGTGCTTCCTCGTCCTCAGGCGCCGGGTGTACCAGCGCGGCATCGAACACCACCCAGTCGCCCACCTGCTGGGCGCGGTTGGACGGCGCATTCTCGACGATGCGCGCAGTCACCGGTCCGCTGCGGCGTGCGTAGTACTCCATCGGTTCGCCGTTCTCTTCGCTGCGGATGATCACCCAGCCCCATGGTTCCTCGACCACGCCCTCGTGGCTGGACAGCTCCATGCCGATCGCTGCCGCCGAGCGGCGGACGGCGTCCCAGTCGCGCGCCGCACTGGCGGCGCTCATGTGGTCCCAATGCGCAGCACCCGGTTCCTCCAGCACCTCCGCCAGGTGCGCATAGCAGGCCTGCGCCTCACTGAAGCGGCCGGTTTCCATGTACATGCGCGCCAGCGTGCCGCGCGCACCATGCGAGCCCGGGGACAGCTCCAGGAGGGCCTTTGCCGCCTGCTCCAGCGCCGGCCAGTCGGACACGCGCCGGGCACGCTGCACCTCGCACCAGTGCGCGAACACCGGCACCCCGGCGCGATAGATGTCTGCCAGCCGGCGCAGTCCTTCGTCATCGCCCTGCTCGGCCAGCCAGCGCATCAGCGTGTAGGCTGCGGGACCGTCTTCGTGCGCGTGCGCGCGCACGAAGTCCCACAGCAGGTCACGGGCTTCGGCCCGTGCGCCGCAGGCGTTCAGTGCCGAGGCGGCCGTCTCGGCCAGCGCCTCGTCATCCGGCAGCTGTGCATGCGCCTGCAGCAGCCACTGCGCCTCGCGTTCCGGATCGCGGGCCTGGTTCTGTTCGACCTGAGCGTCCAGCCAGGCCAGCAGCTCACCCGCCGGCACCGGCAGCGGCGCGACATCCGGCAACGCGTCGATGCGTGCCGCCAGGCCTGCCACCAGCGCCGCAGCACCACGATCCTGGCGCAGCTGCGCCAGGTGCGTGCGGGCCAGTTCCAGCTGGCGCTGCGCCACCCAGCGCGCCCCCCGCTGCAGCGCCAGCTCCAGGCTCAGCGCGGCCACTTCGATCAGCAGGCGATGCGAACCGACGCGGGCGAAGTGCTCGATGATCGTATTGAAGCGCGTGCCCAGGTCCCAGGTATTGCGCGCAGGATCACGCTGGCACAGCGCGGCGGCGGTATTCGCCCACAGGCGCCAGTAGTTCGGGGTCAGCTCGCTCCACGGCACCAGCTGCTGCAGCGCCTCTTCGTCGCGGCCCAGCTGGGCCAGCGCCCAGGCCTTGGACAGGCGGCGCGGCACCGTGCAGTTGGCCGGCTCGTACTCACCGGAAGCCGCCACTTCGGCCTCGCGTTTCTCGATCAGCGCCAGCGCCTCTTCAGCCCGGCCGACGGCGAGCAGGATCTTGATCTGCATTTCCGGGAAGCTGTCGAACACTTCCTTGCCGCACGCTTCCACGGCATCAGCCTGCGCCTGCAGGTAATCCAGCGCGTCCTGGCCACGGCCATCGTCGAGCAGCGCATCGGCCTTCTCGCAGCTCAGGCACTGGAAACAGGCCCAGCTCGGATCGATGCGCGCAAGGGTTTCGTCGCACACTTCGATGCGCTCGGGCACCCAGCCCGGGCCATCGATGTTGCCGTAGCAGGCAGCCAGGTCCTGGGTCACGCAGATCGACTGCGGGCACTCCAGGGTGTCCTCGCGGTGCGCACGCTCGAACAGCGATACGGCTTCGCCCAGTGCGCTCTCGCCTTCGACGCGGTTGCCGACACGATTGCGCAGCGCCCAATGGCCGACGTAGACGTCGACCCAGGGATTGTCCAGCGCCTTGCCCAGCGCGCGCGCTTCAGGCAGCAGTGCATCGACGCGGTCAATCTGCAGTTCGCTCACCTCGTCGGCGAGGCGATTCAGCAGGTGCGCGTTCTGCGCCTGGCCTGCCTGGCGCAGGTCACCCTGCAGTTTTTCGACCCAGTTCCAGATGTCCATGGGATAAGTTTTCCTGTCTAGCGAAGGCTGGATGAGAGGGAGCGGTGCTCAGCGCAGCATCTGCTGCAGGGCACCGGCGATATCGGTGAAAGCACCGTTGAGGTCCGGGCCTGGCGTGGCGGTCGCGCGGGCCAGTGGCCGGCCCTGCGCGGAGACAATGATCTTCAGCGAGCGCAGCAGGCGCGCCGCGGCTTCGGCCTGTGGATGACCCTCGCGCTGGGCACGCAACAGCGCCTGCACCGCCGGGTTGTCGAGGTTGAGGTACAGCCGCGACGGCGCTCGCGACTCGATGCGCGCGGTGAACTGGCGTGCCAGGCGCAGCGCGGCCATCGATACGCGCTTGTCGTTCTCATCGTCTTCCAGGCGCTGCTTCAGCTCGGCCTCGCGGTCGGGCACCACCACCACTGGCAACGCCTCCGGGCTGAAGCGCGCCGGCAGCAGTTGCTCGCCGTCACCCAGCTGCTCGCGCAGCCAGGCCAGCTGCGCCTCGTCGAGGCTGTCATCGCTGCGGAACAGCGCACGGTTGCCCTGCTCGGTGCCGAGCTCGACCAGGCGCAGGCCCTTGGCCTGGGCCCAGCGCCGCAGGAACGGCACCACCGCATAGCGATGGCCATGCGCGACCGGGACCCCCATCGCGCGGAACAGCATTTCTTCGAAGCCACCGCCGTTGTCGAGGATGACGTGCACGGCGCCGCGCGCCGGCAGCGCGCTGGCCGGCAGGTCGCCCTGCGAGGTCGGCACCCGCACATGTTCCATCAGCAGCTCGAACAGGCGCTCATCGCACAGCGATGCACCCAGCAGGGCCTCGTTGTGGCGCGTCAACACCCGCCGCCAGGCTTCCGGCTGCTGCCGCGCGACCTCGGCCAGGCCATCAACCAGCGCTTCCAGCAATGCATGCTGCACGGCGCGGTATTGATCGTCACGCTGCAGGTCTTCGCGGCTGGCGGTAGGCGTCAACCGCGAGGATTCGATCACCCCGCCGATGAAACCGGCCCACGGCGGCAGCAGGTCGCGTGCATCGTCGTCCAGCAGCATGCCGCGCACGAACACCGACAGGTTGCGGTTGTCACTGGTGCCGTAGGTGGCACCGTCCTGCACCCACAGCAGGCCGGTGGCGTCACTGCTGCCGTCGGCACGCAGCGGCACGGTGACGATCGGCTCGAAATCGTGCTCGAAGCGCGCCGCGAACTGCAGCGCCTGGCGGCGCGCCTGTACCGGGTGCACGGCGACATCGCCCTGGCCGCGCCACGGCGGCGGCTCGGGGTTGATCGCCTCGGTCGCCGCACCAATGAAGATCGGCTCGGACAGCAGCGCACAGTAGCGGCCCAGCACCTCGTGCAGGCGCGCCTCGTTGGCCAGCGGCAGGAAATCCGGATGCAGCTCCAGCTCCACCTCGGTGCCGACCGCACGTGCCGGCACTTCGCTGACGGTGTACTGCTCGGCGTTGCTGGACACGTACAGATGGCCCAGATCCGGGGTCTGGTACGAGGTGGTACGCACGCTGACCCGGCGCGCCAGCACGAAGGCCGACAGGAACCCGAGGCCGAACATGCCGATCAGGCCCTCATCGTCCTCACCGCCCTGGCGCAGGCCACGGGTATAGCCGACGCCGACGGTGGCCAGGTAATCGTGGATCTCCTGGCGCGTCAGGCCTGCACCGGTATCGGTGATGCGCAGCACGCCGGCACCGGCATCGACCTGCACCGAAATGCGCGACGGCACTTCGACGCCGGGCTGTTCGATGCGGCGGCGGATGATCGAGTCGTGCGCGTTCTGCACCAGTTCGCGCAGCGCCACCACCGGGGTGGAATACAGGTGCTTGCCCAGCACCGTCATCAGTCCATTGAGATCGACCCCGGCGCGACGGATCTCGGCGTTGGGGGCAATGAGCGCGGTGTCCTGCATGTAATCGTTTACTCCTGGGCACGGAAAGACGCCAGGGGGCGTCTTCGTCGAGCCGGAAAAGCTAGCACAGCCATCCTGACCGTTGCCGTATATGACGTTTATAGAGCCGCGCCCGCGCTCGGCTCTGCCGTACGGCCATCACGCCGCGTCGATGGCCTCTGACAGGCGTTCCACCGCGATCACTTCCATGCCCTTCACCGAACCACCCTTGGGCGCGTTGGCCCTGGGCACGATGGCGCGCTTGAACCCGTGGGTGGCGGCCTCGCGCAGGCGGTCCTCGCCATTGGGCACCGGTCGGATCTCGCCGGACAGGCCGACCTCGCCGAAGGCAATCGTCTTCTCCGCCAGCGGCCGGTCCTGCAGCGAGGACAGCACCGCCAGCAGTACCGGCAGATCGGCGGCCGTCTCCTGCACGCGGATGCCCCCCACCACATTGACGAACACGTCCTGATCGCCGACCAGCACGCCTCCGTGGCGATGCAGCACCGCCAGCAGCATGGCCAGGCGGTTCTGCTCCAGGCCGACCGCGACTCGGCGCGGGTTTGACAACGGCGACGCGTCGACCAGCGCCTGCACTTCCACCAGCAGCGGCCGGGTGCCCTCGCGGGTGACCATCACGCAGCTGCCCGGCTGATGGGTGCTGCCACCGGACAGGAAGATCGCCGACGGGTTGGAGACCTCCTTCAGGCCTTTGTCGCCCATCGCGAACACGCCGAGTTCATTGACGGCCCCAAAGCGGTTCTTGAACGCACGCAGCAGGCGGAAGCGGCTGCCGCTCTCGCCCTCGAAATACAGCACTGCATCGACCATGTGCTCGAGCACGCGCGGGCCGGCGATGCCGCCTTCCTTGGTCACGTGGCCGACCAGGAACACGGCGGTGCCGGTTTCCTTGGCGAAACGTACCAGCCGCGCGGCGCTCTCGCGCACCTGGCTGACCGAGCCCGGCGCGGCGGTCAGGCTCTCGGTCCACAGGGTCTGCACCGAATCGGCCACGATCAGGCGCGGGCCGGCCTTGGAGGCATGCTGCAGGATCGACTCGACCCCGGTCTCGGCCAGTGCATTGACCCCATCCAGCGGCAGCTCCAGGCGGTGCGCGCGACCGGCCACCTGCGCCAGCGATTCCTCGCCGGTGACGTACAGCACCGGCAGTTCGGCCGCCATCTTCGCCACCGCCTGCAGCAGCAGGGTCGACTTGCCGATGCCCGGGTCGCCGCCCACCAGCACCACCGCGCCTTCGACCAGGCCGCCACCCAGCACGCGGTCGAACTCGCCGATGCCGGTTGAAACCCGGCGGTGCTCGGTCTGCTCCACGTCCTTCAGCGCGGTGATCTTCGGTGGGTCGATCTTGCCGGCCCAGCCGGCCCGGCGCGAGGCTGGCGCCTTGCTTGCCGCCGCGCTCTCCAGCACGATTTCCGACAGCGAATTCCAGGCGTTGCACTCGGTGCACTGGCCCTGCCACTTGCTGAATTCGGCGCCGCATTCATTGCAGACGTAGGCGGTGCGGGCTTTTGCCATCGGATGATTTCCAGCAGCGGGAACAGGCGTGGCAGGATAGCCGAGCCGGGTCGCAGGTGGTGCGACCGCTCAAGTCCCACCGCCCCGCGCCGATAGGGGTCGCGGGCGTGCGCCTTGCCCCCTCTCCTTTTTCCCACTGGATTCAACATGGCTGGCAGCTACAGTCAGAGCCTGGTCATCATCTCCCTGTTGGTGGCCATCCTTGCTTCGTACACGGCGCTGGACATGGCCGGCCGCCTGGCCACGGCCGAAGGCCGTGTTGCCCGCTGGTGGCTGGCCGGTGGCGCGGCGGCGATGGGGCTGGGCATCTGGTCGATGCACTTCATCGGCATGCTGGCCTTCGATCTGCCGATACCGGTCGGCTACGACCTGGGTATCACCCTGTATTCGTTGGCGGTGTCAGTCGGCGCTTCGGCCTATGCATTGTGGCTGGTGTCCCGCCCCAGCCTGCCATGGCGGCGGTTGCTGGCCGGGGCGGTACTGATGGGGCTCGGCATCGCGGCCATGCATTACCTCGGGATGGCCGCGATGCGCATGCAGCCGGGCATCGATTACCACCCTGGCTGGTTGACGGCTTCGATCATGGTGGCCATCGGCGCGGCCGGCGCGGCGCTGTGGATCGCATTCCGCCTGCGGACCGAGCAGCGCAACACCCTCCGCCTGCGCGCGCTGGCCTCGCTGGTGATGGGCCTGGCCATCGTCGGCATGCATTACACCGGCATGGCCGCGGCGCGCTTCCCGGCAGGCAGCGTCTGCGGTGCGGTCGGAAACGGCGGTATCGACGCTCGCTGGCTGGCGGTGCTGGTGATCATCACCACCGTGGCGACGCTGGGCATCGCCCTGGTCGCCTCGCTGTTCGACCGCCAGATGCATCTGCGCACCGGCGTGCTGGCCGATTCGCTGGCCCATGCCAACGACAAACTGATCCAGGCCGCGCTGCACGATCCACTGACACAGCTGCCCAACCGCATGCTGCTGCAGGATCGCATCGAGCAGGCCATCGAGAAGGCGCGCCGCCGTAACCGCGCGGTGGCGGTGATGTTCTGCGACCTGGATGGCTTCAAGGCGGTCAACGATGCGTATGGCCACCAGTTGGGAGACCGCCTGCTGGTGGCGGTGGCAGAGCGCATCGGCGGCCTGCTGCGCCCGCAGGACACCTTCGCGCGGCTGGGCGGTGACGAGTTCGTGATCGTGCTGGCCATCGACACCCCGGACGACGCGATGCTGGTGGCCGAACGCATCATCGCCGCCGCCGGCGAGCCGTTCACCCTGGACGCGGCCGAACTGCAGGTCAGCGCCAGCCTCGGTATCGCGCTGTACCCGGACGATGCCAGCAATGAGCGCGAACTGATGGCGCATGCCGACGCGGCGATGTACCACACCAAGGAAACCGGCCGGAACGGCTACACCTTCTTCACCCCGTCGATGCAGCTCAGCGCCAATCGCCAGCTGCGCCTGCTGCAGGACCTGCGCAAGGCCATCGCCCGCGACCAACTGGTGCTGCACTATCAGCCCAAGTTCCCGGCTGCGGGCGCTCCGGCCAGCGGCGCCGAGGCGCTGCTGCGCTGGCAGCACCCCGAACTGGGCCTGCTGGCGCCGGATGTGTTCATCGCCATCGCCGAGCGCAGCGGCCTGATCCTGCCGATCGGTGACTGGGTGCTGGACCGCGCCTGCGCGCAGCTGCGGGCCTGGCACGAAGCGGGGCATGCCGAATGGTCGATGGCGGTGAACCTGTCACCGTTGCAGTTCGCCTCGCCTGCCCTGCTGGACGGTGTGCGCGGCGCGTTGGAGCGGCACGGTATCGAGCCGGCGCGGCTCACTCTGGAAATCACCGAGAGCACTGCGATGAAGGACGTGGACGCGAGCCTGGCGATCCTGAACGACCTGGCGGCGATGGGGGTGCACATCGCCATCGACGACTTCGGGACCGGCTATTCCAGCCTGCTGTACCTCAAGCGCATGCCGGCCACCGAGCTGAAGATCGACCGTGCGTTCGTGCACGACCTGGAACGCAACGACGAGGATACGGCCATCGTGTCGTCGATCATCGCGCTGGGCCGTACCCTGCAGCTGCAGGTAGTTGCCGAGGGCGTGGAGACACAGGCGCAGCGCGAGTACCTCAGTGAGCTGGGCTGCGACCAGCTGCAGGGCTATCACCTGGGCCGGCCGATGGAGGCCGAAGAGTTCCTGCGACGGGTGGGGTGAGGCCGCGGTTCCGGGGTCGGATCCCTTGCCGCATCCAAGGGCTCTGACCCCCATCCACGCAGGGCGTGGATCTACCGGGGCCGGCCCCCATCCACCCGCCAACAGAAAGGCCGCCCGGGGGCGGCCTTTCTGCGTGGCAACGTCGCGCGGACGTCAGTGCATCATGTGCACGTTCATGTTGTGCATGACCCACAGGGTACCGACCACGATGATGCCGATCACCACGACGGTGAAGGCCGCAGCGTTGACGTTCCAGCGGCTTTCCGACGAGCGGTCCAGGTGCAGGAAGAACACCAGGTGGACCAGCATCTGCAGCACCGCGGTGACCGCGATCACCACACCGTTGACGGTGCGCGAGAAGTCGCCCGACATCACCATCCAGAAGGGGATGACGGTCAGCACCACCGCCAGCACGAAGCCGATCAGGTACGACTTCACGCTGCCGTGGCTTTCGCCGCCGGTGCCGTGGTCGTGTGCATGGTTGTCATGTGCCATTACAGCGCTCCATTGAGGTAGACGACGGAGAACACGCCGATCCAGATCAGGTCCAGGAAGTGCCAGAACAGGCTCAGGCACGCCATGCGGGTCTTGTTGGTCGGGGTCAGGCCGTACTTCTTCAGCTGCACGAACATCACCAGCAACCACAGCAGGCCAGCGCTGACGTGCAGGCCGTGGGTACCGACCAGGGCGAAGAACGCCGACAGGAAGGCACTGCGGTCCGGACCGTAGCCCTGGTGGATCAGGTGCTGGAACTCCCACACTTCCATGCACATGAAGCCGAAGCCCAACAGCCAGGTGATGGCCAGCCACAGGTACATCTGGCCCATCTGCCTGCGGTGCATGGCAATCATGCCCAGGCCGAAGGTCAGCGACGAGGTCAGCAGCAGCGCGGTTTCCCACGCCACGAACGGCAGCTCGAACAGGTCCTTCGCGGTGGGACCGCCATCGGTACCGCCGGCCAGCACCACGTAGGTGGCGAACAGCGAGGCGAAGATGAGGCAGTCGCTCATCAGGTACACCCAGAAACCGAAGACGGTATTGCCGCCGGTGTCGTGGTGCTCGTGGTCGTCATGGCCATGGGCCGCCGCGTGCGCGGCGTGCCCGTGGCTCAGGGTCGAGGTATTGGTGCTCATGCCTTCAGCTCCGACTTCACCAGGCCCTGGGCTTCCAGGTGCTTGCGGTGTTCGTTCTCGATGCGTTCCACCTCGGCGGCCGGGACCCAGTAGTCCACGTCCTGGTCGAAGGTGCGGTAGATGAACGTGGCGATCATGCCGACGAAGCCGACGATGGCCAGCCACCAGATGTGCCAGATCATCGCGAAGCCGAACACCAGGCTGAAGGCGCCGATGACAACGCCCGTGCCGGTGTTGCGCGGCATGTGGATGTCGGTGTACCTGGCCGGCTTCGGCCAGGCTTCACCACGCTGCTTGCGCTCCCAGAAATCGTCCAGCTCGGTGACGTCCGGCAGCGTCGCGAAGTTGTAGAAGGCCGGCGGCGAAGAGGTTTCCCACTCCAGCGTACGGGCATCCCACGGGTCGCCGGTCAGGTCGACGGTCTTCTTGCGGTCGCGGATCGACACGGCCACCTGGATGATCTGGCACAGGATGCCGGCGCCGACGATGAAGGCACCGCAGGCGGCAACCAGCAGCAGCGGCTCGTAAGCCGGGTTGACGGTGCTCTGCAGGCGACGGGTCATGCCCATGAAGCCCAGCACGTACATCGGCATGAAGGTCACATAGAAGCCGATGAACCAGCACCAGAACGCGCACTTGCCCCAGAACTCATTGAGGCGGAAGCCGAACATCTTCGGCCACCAGTAGGTAATGCCGGCGAACATGCCGAACACTACGCCGCCGATGATGACGTTGTGGAAGTGGGCGATCAGGAACAGGCTGTTGTGCAGCACGAAGTCGATGGCCGGGATCGCCAGCATCACGCCGGTCATGCCGCCGATGACGAAGGTGACCATGAAGCCGATCGTCCACAGCACCGGGGTGGTGAAGTGCACGCGACCGCGGAACATGGTGAACAGCCAGTTGAAGATCTTCACGCCGGTCGGAATCGAAATGATCATCGTCGTGATGCCGAAGAAGGCATTGACGTTGGCACCCGAGCCCATGGTGAAGAAGTGGTGCAGCCACACGATGAACGACAGCACGCCGATGCAGGCGGTGGCGTAGACCATGCCCTTGTAACCGAACAGCGCCTTGCGCGAGAAGGTCGCGATGACTTCGGAGAACACACCGAACGCCGGCAGGACCAGGATGTACACCTCCGGGTGGCCCCAGATCCAGATCAGGTTGATGTACAGCATGGCGTTGCCGCCGCCGTCATTGGTGAAGAAGTGCGTACCCAGGTAACGGTCCAGGGTCAGCAGCACCAGGGTGATGGTCAGCACCGGGAAGGCCGCGACGATCAGCACGTTGGTCACCAGGGCGGTCCAGGTGAACACCGGCATCTGCATCAGCTTCATGCTCGGGGTGCGCATCTTGAGGATGGTGATGAAGAAGTTGATACCACTGAGCGTGGTACCCAGGCCCGCCACCTGTAGACCCCAGATGTAGTAGTCCATGCCGACGCTTGGACTGTATTCGATGCCCGACAGCGGCGGGAACGCCAGCCAGCCGGTGGCAGCGAACTCACCGATCCACAGCGACAGCATGATCAGCACCGCACCGGCCACGAACAGCCAGAAGCTGAGCGAGTTGACGAACGGGAACGCGACGTCGCGCGCACCGATCTGCAGCGGCACGGCCAGGTTCATCAGGCCGGTGATCAGCGGCATCGCCACGAAGAAGATCATGATCACGCCGTGGGCGGTGAAGATCTGGTCGTAGTGGTGCGGCGGCAGGTAGCCCTCGGAGCCACCAACGGCGATGGCCTGCTGGGTACGCATCATGATGGCGTCGGAGAAACCGCGCAGCAGCATGACGAAGGCGACGATGAGGTACATCACGCCGATCTTCTTGTGGTCCACCGAGGTGAACCACTCTTTCCACAGATAGCCCCACAGCTTGAACTTGGTGACCAGGGCGACGACGCCCAGGCCACCCAGCACCGCGCCGACCAGGGTGGTCAGCACGATCGGATCGTGGGGGATCGACTCAAGAGAGAGTTTTCCCAACATGTTCATTCTCCCGAACCCGCGTGGCCGGCATGGCCTGCGTGTTCGTGTTCGTTGGCATCCAGGTTTTCACCCGATTCCTTGGAATCATGCGCGTCACTGGGAGCATGGCCCTCGTGCGCTTCATGGGTGGCGGCATCGGCAGCGGCGGCACCGGCATGCGCGTGCTTCATGCCGTAATGCTGGTTGTCGCCCATGTGCTTGGCGATGACCCAGTCGAACAGGCCTTCTTCGGTCTTGCCAAAGTAGGTGACCGGATACCACTCGGCGTTGCGCGCTTCGCCCAGCGCCTTGAACGAAGCCTTGTCCAGGGTCTGTTCACCGGCGCGGACCTGGTCCAGCCACTGGCGATATTCGGCATCGGTAACCGAGTAGGCGGTGAAGTGCATCTTGGCGAAGCCCGCGCCGCTGTAGTGCGAGGACATGCCCGGGAACTCACCGGTCTCGTTGGCAATCAGGTGGAGCTTGGTCTCCATCGCCGCCATCGAGTAGATCATGCTACCCAGGTGCGGGATGAAGAAGGCATTCATCACCGTGTCGGACGTGATCTTGAAGTTCAACGGAGTGTTGACCGGGAACTTGATTTCGTTGACGACCGCCACCTTCTCTTCCGGATAGATGAACAGCCACTTCCAGTCCAGCGAGATCGCCTCGATGGTGACCGGCTTGACGTCCGACTCCAACGGCTTGTAGGGGTCAAGCGCATGCGACGAACGCCACGTCAGGACCGCCAGCACCAGCACGATCATGCAGGGGATCGACCACACCACCACCTCGATCGCCGTCGAGTGGGACCACTTCGGCTCGTAACGGGCCTTGGTGTTGGAGGCGCGATACTTCCACGCGAACGTCAGGGTCATGATGATGACCGGGATGACGACCAGCAGCATGAGCACGGTTGCCGTGATCAGCAGGGTCTTCTCATCGTGGCCGATCTGGCCCTTCGGACTGAGAATGGCCACGGCATCGCATCCGGTGAGCATCACCAGCAATGCGAGCAACAGGCCCGGGCGCAACCAGCGCCCAAGGGTTTTCAACGGAATCATCGGTCGATCCAATTGCGAGGGAATGCCGTTCCCCGTCCTGCCTGCTCCGGCCAAAGCCGGTCCCGCCGGTCCGGAGGCAGGCGGGGAGGTGGGGGCGAGTCAGCCTTTCAATTTTAGGCCGTCACCGAGCATTTAAGAAAGGCATTGACAATGATCGAGCGCAGGAAAGACCCGTTTCTGGCTGCGACACGTTGTCGCACCGCGCAGGCGCGATGGCATCGGCCAGCGATCCGCCGCGCTCGGCAAGGTCGCCTGAACAGGTTCAGGTGCGCGGACAGACAGGAACGTGGGATGCTCCAGGCAGGAGGACCGCCATGGACAAGATCGACTTCAAGAAGCGCGACCGGGCGCTGTACCAGCCCCCGGCGGGCCGGTTCGTCCAGGTGGAGGTGCCGCCGCTGCCCTACCTGATGATGGACGGCCGTGGCGACCCGAATACCGCCCCGGCTTACCTGCAGTCGGTGCAGTGGCTGTATGCAGTGAGCTATGCACTGAAGTTCGCGCTGAAAGCCGAGGGCCGGGACTACGTAGTGCCGCCGCTGGAAGCGCTCTGGACCGCCGACGACCCGGCGAGCTTTGTGGCACGCCGCAAGGACGAGTGGGCGTGGACGGTGATGATCCGTACGCCGGATGGGATCAGCCCAGGGCAACTGGAGACCGCCATCGCCAAGGCGACGAAGAAGCTAGGCGAGACACCGGTTGGCCTTCGCCATCGGGTGCTTGAGGAAGGCCTCTGCCTGCAGACCCTGCATGTGGGCGCCTACGATGACGAAGGCCCGACCCTGGCCCGTCTGCACGACGAGCTGATGCCTTCGCTGGGCTACACCTTTGCCGGCCCCCACCATGAGATCTACCTGAGTGATCCGCGAAAGACCGACGCGGCGAGATTGAAGACCGTGCTGCGGCAGCCGGTGCGGGCGGTTGGGCCTGACGAGGGTTCTCGCTCATGACCCCAGGAACGTCATGCGCATGATCGAACGACTGCTGCGCTGGACCACCCTGCCCGCCGGGCGCCGGCTGATGGCCGTGCTTGGGGCTACGCTGGTGATAGTGCTGGCCTGCAATCCGGATCTGCTGCCGTTGTTGCCGCTGGTGGATGCGTTGGGACTGGACGTACTGATGCTGTTGCTCGGTGCGCAGGTGGTGGCGGTGCTGCCATGGGTACGCGAGCGGGCCAGCCGCGGGACCAGAGTGCTTGCACGCCTGCTGATCGGTGCATCGGCTGGAGCAGCGGGTGGTTATCTCCGGCAGCTCGCGTGGTGGCTGGCGCGGAATGCGGTGATCGTGCGGCACCGATGAGGTCATGACTTCATTGGAAGAGCCGTTGACCTGTGATTACTGCAAATGCAAATGCCCCGACCAAGGCCGGGGCTTTTCATTACAGCTGGTGCCGGAAACAGGAGTCGAACCTGCGACCTACGCCACAATGGCTCGCCTATCGAACGGCGGCAGCAGGCATTTAGCGACTAAGTTCAGCACCTCTCGTCGTCAGCGGGCGATCAGGAGAAAAAGACTGAATCGCCTTCTTGAGCGAAAATTTCCGCAACTATTAGCGGATCACTCTTGGAAAGATCATACGGACAGAACACTTCCGCACAATATCCATCCCGATGCTCCAAAAAAACTCTAACCGCATCGAGACCAGCATCATCACTACGCGGCAACCATACATTGGAAGCTATACCGCAAGCGACCGCCCAGTCCTTCCGCCCCTGCAGCGCTAACTGAAGCAGCCTCATCCGATCTGCGGCACCTCCACCATCCATCTGGACGCCCGTATGCACTATATCTCCAGTGGAGGCAAGGTAAACTCCAAATGGGTAAAACTCCCCATGCTCGACAATCATCTTTCTGGCGAACTGCAGCATATCTCCGAGTATTCTCTCGACCTCTTCTTTAGGCGTCATCTTTTAGGTCCCAGGTCATCTCGGCGAACAATTGTCGACTGCCGCTCCACCGTAGAGCTTACCTTAATATTCGTCCCCGTTACGACGACATGCTCTCGCCCAGTCGCCTGAGCATGTTCCCGTTGCGCTCTGAGTTGCGATGAATCAGACAGTCGCTTTATATCCTTAATTTCGCCGACCTGCCGAGAATTCTTGAAATCAGGAATTGTCGGCCATGTGAGGTCAGCGCTCTTTCCGTGCTCTTGACTTCACCGATGGCGCCAAGAACCCTTGCTTCCGACGCTACTCCTCGTGCCATCGCGCCAGCACCATCACCCACGATGGGGACAAGGCCAATGGCTGCGGCAGCTATGTTGATGGCAGATGGAGCAAAGGAGGTCTACTACTTCGATCTTGCTTATTGAGGCAGATCTTCTCCCCACTCGCGTTGCCCCTCGCCACCATGGCGGGATTGCCAACGCCTTCCATGGCCTGACCGGGCTCAATCAATCCAGACGCTGGAAGTCGAATGTGACCTTCCTGGTGCAGCGGGATGGGACCGGCGGGAAACGCCACTTCGCCACGGCAACCAGGGCTGCGCGCTCATAAGCAGCATTGTCGACCCTCCCCCGGTCCAGCCCTTCAAACTGTGACCGCGTGATGACGAGATTTGTCACCCGCCCATCCTCTTCAACGACGACGGTCGCCACGACAGAGCCACGCACCTGCATCTCAGTCGCGACGGGAACGATCGGCGCAATGGACTCCACCGGACTGCTTGCCGCCTGGCAAGGCCCAGGGAGCTCCTCACCGGCGCGACACGAGGCACTGGACAAGGCCAACGCAAGCATCAGAACGCGGTTCATTCAACACTCCGATTGCTGGTGGGGGAGCAGACATCAACCGTGCCGTTCGTGTCGCTGTAGCTCTTTCGGGCAGGTTCCCCCAGCTCACGCGCGGCTCGGGTCTCCCCCCCCGTAGCCCGCGCCTCTTCCGAAGATACGCCGACTCGGATCTGCATCACGCCGTTGCTCTCCGAGTTGGACTGTGGCGCAACAAGCGAAGCCTGGAAAGCGGACAATCCGACCCGATCGTGCTGGGCAGCATGGCTCACCTCGTGACCGCCCCCCAGAGCAGGAGACTGGATCTCCCCGGAGGATTTGAT
Source organism: Stenotrophomonas maltophilia (assembly GCF_001676385.1). Taxonomy (GTDB): domain Bacteria; phylum Pseudomonadota; class Gammaproteobacteria; order Xanthomonadales; family Xanthomonadaceae; genus Stenotrophomonas; species Stenotrophomonas maltophilia_J. Next base: position 220,163 of record NZ_LYVJ01000002.1, read on the forward strand.
GCGAAGTCCAGAGGTGACATCAATGCTGATGATTCTCTTGTTCTCGTCATATCCAAAATCGCCATTGTGATTGAACTGTATGGTGTAAGTCCCACGTGCAACTCTTGGGCTTGGACTTTGCGAGCGCCGGCAATCCGGACTGAACGTACTCAGCGACCGCTTGCCGGGCTTGGTCGCGGGCCTGATCAAGTGTCAGATGTTCGACCGAACCCAAGGTACGACGCTTACCGTGCGCCCAGGTCACGATCCAAGCCTTGTGCCCTGATGGCTGCACGCGAAGAATGAGCCCGCGAACTTGAGCGTCTCTGAGCTCATAGGGGCGATCCCGGGGTTCTGACGTGAGGACGATGCGTTTGGTGATGGCGGATGACATTGCGCAAACTGTCCGTAAGTGGCGGTAGAGCCAACTTAGGACAGGATGCAAGGCCATGTTTGGATGCGGATCGTCCGCAGCGTGTACACCTCGTGCTTTGAAGCAATTTACGTGCCTCGACCATCTTCACTAAAGTTAATTGAGATTCTGCCGATAGGTCGATTCATGGGGACATGCCCCGGAATCAACAAGGATGATGCCACCCATGGGCATCAAGGATTGGCCACCAGGAAAGTCAAGAATGCGACCACCCTCAAATCTCCAAGGATTGCGGACAGGCACGCCATTCGATCAACACCTACTTCATTCAATCACAATGATGAGATTGTGCACCGAACACCCTGCTGAGTGAGTTGGCGGCGATTGATGTATGGAGAGACATGAAACCACGTGGACTGCCAAGCAGCCGCTACGACGCTAAAGCGAAGCACATTGATCAATCCATATTTGACTCATCAAATTCACTGAACCAGAATCCACCACGCGGACTCAATCCTAAGCACCCGCACCCGCACCCGCACCCGCACCCGCACCCACTCTCACTGGAAGAAGCCATGGCAACAACCAAAACTGCACCGCGCCGCGTTAAATTTCCTAAAGCAGCTGAGCGCTCCGAGGCAAAACCGGTGGTGCTCTGCACCAGCGAACGCGTACTCAAGCTCTACAACCAAGATTCCGGAAAAGAAGCAAAGAGGATCTCCAAGGCAGTCAGGACTTGGTTCTCTCAAAAGGCTGTGGAGGAAGGTTGGGACGGGGTTGCGTTTGTGCCTGAAGTGCAGTCGCAGCACGGTGCAGGCTGCGTCCTCGGCAAGAATTTTGACGGACAGAAGGCAAGCACGACTCTCAAGAAGCTCAACTCCGAGGAGTAAAAGCAAGCCAAACAGACGCTGCGGCGGGTTTCCGCAGCGTCTCAATTAGCCGATAGGCAAGGCACGCGCCCTAAAGGACAAGGCGATCAAACCGTTCGTTCAAAATGGTTCTCGAGGCATCGTAATGCATCGCCGTCGTTGACTTGACCAGGGTCTCCAAGTCCGCATCGTCAAGCACGATCATATAGCCGCGCCCATCTTTTGCGGCATCTCGGCACATAGCATCAATCTTCTTGCGATCACTAACCGCGCGGCAAATCAGAATACCAACTTGCCCTCCGGATTTTGAGAACCGCCCAGACAATTGGTCAAGCTCCGGATTCTTAACATCCTCTGTGTAATTCTTGAACTCAACGAAGACGTAAGGCGCGGTATAGTGCTTTGAAAGCCAACTGAAGAAGCCAGCTGTGGCTGAGTTAGAAAACCGGAGATCGACAATCTTACGCCCCTGATTGATTGGGGCTTGGCGCACGGGGTGTATGAGAGACGGGTAAAGTAAGGCCGAAAGGAGGCCTTCGACAGCTCGCTCATAGTCGTGGGCGTGGGCTCTTCCAGGAGGGACAGCTACCGCCTTCTTATAGAGATCGTACAATTGAACGTTCGCGACGTTCTCAATCTCCGCAAACGTACTATTACTGATCGGAGGCGAAGGATCTGCCGATTTCGCCTTTTTATACTTGGCGAGGATATCAGGATTGTCCTCCGTCAATTTTGCTACAGCATTTTTGTCTTTGCCATAGTGTTTCATCAAAGCGGTCTTCGTGACCCTTCGCTTCTTACTCTTCAGCACTTCTACCAGGCCAGATCCACTGGCCAAGTGTTGTTTCTGTAGTTCCGGCAACAAGTAGTGCCGATAGTAGGTCCCAGCGTCATAAGCACCCGCGAGTCGAACAATCGACTTTGGGACCAACACGAGACTCTCGCCCTTCGGCATGGGAAGCTCTATATGCCTCGCCACCCAGTTCTGCGCTTGCATGTCCCAGCATGGGCCTGATGAAACATTTGCGACCATAGGAATACCGTAGTATCGGCACATGTCTTGAGTGTACTCAATTAGCGGCGCTCGGATTATGTTGCAGACCGCATCAGAGATCATGTCAGCACCCACGCCTTCGATGAGAAGGGCAGTATCTTCCAAGTCAGATAGCACCCCAGACTTCGCGGCTTTGCTTGTCAGGAGTGACTCCCACACTGACCCTGCAGATCCCTTGCCGAATGCGTGGCCACGCGACTTACCAGATGAATAACCAAGATGAAAATCATTTCTTTCGTTCAACGACCCAAGTAGCGAGACAGCCCTAGCCTTGTCCCCCTTTTGCACCGCAGTAAGAACATTGCTAAAGAAGTTCTGAAGGAGTGCCACGCACTCACTAGACCACGGAGTGTCCATTGCCCGAATTGCCGTGGGCTCCACAAAAACTGGAAGATCTGTATCCAAAGGAACGTCAACGAAATCGAGCTCTGCCTGTTTTCGTTTTAGCTTGTACTGCTGAGATACGCGCATCCTATCCCCCCTGTGCTGGCTTCACTGCCAAAGCGGAACGTACCTCATCAATGACTACCTTGCTACTACCATGCGAATTCGCCGAGCTACCGGGGGACGCTCGATCAGTGAGGCGGTTAGGCGCTTCCATGTAAGCTTGAATGAAGCCAAGTGATCAGGACCAACGCGCCCTATTCGCGCGGACACGAACCACCCGCAACGAGCGACATGGATGCCCGCCCCAATGATCAGCTCGCAACGAATCCTTGGCCAATCAATAGGTTCCAGCACAGCCCAAACAAAAAGCCCCGACCAAGGCCGGGGCTTTTCATGCAACTGGTGCCGGAAACAGGAGTCGAACCTGCGACCTACGCATTACGAACCCGACCGATAAGTCACGCGAGCAAACAAAGCGGCTAGCAACAGACAGGATAAGCACTACTCGCGCAGAGCGGACCGGCAAGGACCGTCGCCAATGGCACACTGTGCGGGATCTGAGTTCCAACTGCCAAGAAGCAGTTCCTGAAACTGACCAGAAGCGACCCGAACGGCCGTAAGCGCCATCTAAGCCTCTACCAGCTTGATATTTGTTCAAAACAACCCTAGGAATTTCCGGAAAAGTACATTGCCTCGTCAATCATTTTTCTCAAGTGCGCCAGCGTGGGTAGAAAACCTGAGAAGTCCATGTCGTTAAACGGAGCCGCGCCAGCATTGACCATCGCAGCAAAATCGGTCTTCGATAGTGTCAACGAGATGTTGGGATCCTTGGGATCGAACACTCGCTCAGATAGCACAAGAGCAGTCTTCTTCGGGTACTGCCGCCTCAAAACCCCTTGCGAGTGAAGACCCTCAGCATCAAATTCGTCCGAGAAGTACAGGCGCCTGCCCTCTGATGTAACCCTGGAGGAATCAATTCTCCTGTAGAGTGATTCGATACAGTAATTCCCAGTTACGAACTTTGGCCTAGAAAGGCACGCAGCAAAAACCATTCTTCCGAGTCGAACGTGCGAACCCTCGTTCAGTGAAATTTCCTTAAGGAAGCTCGGGTTGTCGTGGTCAAATATCCCAATGGTCAGCTCTTCGACGTCAACCTTGTTGATCCGATGGAGCGTCTTAATCATGTCTGTATCACCGACATCCCCTTGGTAGTTGTGGAGTCTTAGTGCCACATTGGAGAAGTCGATCCGATCGGAACAGTGGCGCAATGCTGCCTCTAGATGTAGCAAGTCTGTTGGACCCTCCGCCATAATTCGGACTGGAAAGCTAGGATTCATCCTAGGAAGCATCTGCCGCAGCTTGGGGTATCCCCGATGCAGTGAAGCAATATGTCTGGTGCCGGAGCGGGAATCAATGTACGCCGCGAAACTGGCCTTTCCGCGGATCAGGTGGTCTATAGACTCTGTCACGCCCTTCCTTGATGCCTGAGGGCGTGCCCACGTATTGACGATCTCAGTAGCCTGCGCATCTTCCATCCTGCTGCGAAGATGCAGAAGGGTGCGGAGCTGCCGCTTCCATTGCCTCGGAACATTCACGTGCGAATTGACGATTAAGCCTGTGATCATTTGACGAGAGTTGGACTTAGATAAATTGAACTTCTTCAGATTCAACTCAAATCCATTCTTTTCAAAAATCCGGGATACCTCTCCTCCCGGCACCTCTCCCAGCAAGTCATTTCGCTCGACCAGGGGGAACAGGTTCTTTCGCATATTGGTAGAGAAGCACACGTCATCAGCATAACGTGTGACCGTGATTCGATGCTTGCGCGAAAATCCAGCGAGATCTAGATCAAGAGAGCGACAGATGATGTTTGATATGGCGGGAGAGGAAGGAGACCCCTGCGGCAGCTCACCGTCCTTGCAGCAAAGTTGGGCGAGCATTGTTGCTACGTCCAAAGGCAGGCCAAAAGGTGCCGCCGCGAACATGCCTCGCACTCTGCCAAAATTGATGCTGGGAAAGAATCCCTTAATATCAGCTGTAACGACGGTAGAGCGCCGCCTATGTCTGTATGCGTGATCAAAAATGCCGCGACCTGGAATATAGCCTTTCGACAAGTTGCGCGGAGGCGAGATATCATAAAGCACGCTCGAAATTCGCTTCTGAGCATACTTCAGCGCTTTACGCGGCGCCGATATCATTCGAGCTCCCCCATTCCTCTTTGGAATCAGGAAGTCCGTGTACTTCTTGCTGGTGGGCAGTCGGTACAGTATGTAAATCAGCGTGGACTCTTTGATGCCAATCCAGTTGGCAAGCTCACTCCTGCTTTTGATGGACCTAAACGCGATCGCGTTGGGCGAGAGCAGTGATGTCTTCTTGATAGGAGGTGGTGAGGCTGACATGGGCATCAACTTACCGCGTAATGTAACGTTAAGTGCGCAAAGTCCACATTGGGACAGCGGGGACGCTCTTGGACCAACAGGTCCGTTCAATGCCGACGAATGCATCGGCCAACAACATGTCCATGCCGCCTCACCAATTCAGATGATAACTCACCGCAATCGCAGACAAAAGAGGGATACCCCCTTCACGGACGGCTCTAAAGGAGCTGCGACCTCCTGATTCTGCCTGGCAACCCTTCGCCTCATTCTTAAGTGATGGGTTCGCTCGATCTAGTCAAGCGCACCCGCCCGTGCCGCACCCATTGTGAGGTAGCTCTTTCTGCAGATCCTTTCGCGCTTGAACGGCACCAAAGTGCCTTCGCACGCCGCGTTGTCGCCGCAATGCCCAAACAGCCACCTCATCCTACTTGACTTACTCTCGCGCCGAAGTACCGCAAGACCTTTGTCGTTCTACCATTGATGATTGGCAGCTCCTCGCGGTTGGTCCAGCCAACCAGTTCTTGTACGTTCGCCCGCCCAAACTCATTCAACTTGAACTTCGGCGAGTAGATGGCGTTCGCCATCCTCTCCACGATGTCTCCTCGGCCATGTACGATGTATGCGAGGGTCTTCCTCGTCTTGGCCGGGTCATTGAGGGCTGGAAACTGCTTCTTCCAGGTTGGCAGCCCTCCCTCAAAGAACCTGAATCGATCATGGAATGAGTGCAGCGTTGCCAAGGCATCGAACAACTCCGAGTCGCCGGCCTGACTAATCGAATCTTCGGTTGAGAAGACAGACCTCAAGCGAGGATAGTTATCGACGACAATCCTCCCCTCAAAATGCGGCCAAGGGGTTCGGCTCCAAGCTTCAATCAGCGGCTCAAGCATCGACCGCTGCTCAGTCTCTGAACGTAACGGCGCACTCGCCCAAGAGTCGCCACTCGCCACAGTCTCGCGCACATAGCTAAGGAACGAGTCGATCTCAATGCGCAGAGGAATTTCCTCCTCAGAGACTTTTCTATATCCACTAGCCTCATAGACCCGCCTGATGACATTGAAGGCTGAAGTGGTTTCCTGATAACTACGCCTGAACCCATCGACGAAGGCAGAGCGCTTATCCTGCCTGGCCTCACTGCGATCGATGTTTGCAGGTGACGTCTCACCAAGCTCTCCAAGGACCTTCTGCTCCAGCACTCCAACCTCATGGTCGAGCTTGGAAAATTGTCGATAGAGGCCTCTGTAAGTCGACAGCTCTGAGTCAGTCGGCACCGAAGCGCCGGCCCAATAGTCATCAAATATCGATACAAGATCCTGAAGGCAGCCGTCATGCTGATCGATGTGGACCACAACCTCCTGGTTCGTCATCAGAGCAGATCGAGTCAGATTCGCAGATCCGACCAAGGCCTCCTCATCCCCTAGGATGTAGAGCTTTGGATGGAATGTTCTGCTTGTATAGACTCGCAAGTTCATGTTCGGGTGCTTTCGCACACGCTCTATCGCATCAGGACTTGTAGGAAATCCGAGTCGAACGACCATATAGACGCTGCAACCCTTGTACAACAACCTCTCGACAACTTCAGCATCCGTGAAAAATGCAGAAGCAATGCAGACGGAGAGACCGCGATCTGCCCATCGCTCCAACTCGTTCAGCAGAAAATCGCCCTTGGAATTCCTGTTTGCATAGATCGATCTCACGCAAGTCCCCGGTTCGCTTTATGTATGGAAGGATTGTATAGCCCGCCAAAGCGCTGGCAGGAGCCACCAATTCGGAAAGCGCACTACTCACTCACATCAGACCCCACACTCGCCGCACGAAGGGGTCACGCAGTACTGATGCAGTTACCCATGGCACCACAGATGGCCAGGCGCCCTTTTGGATCAATGACTTAGCCAACCCCAACTGGCAACCAGGGTGCCGATAAGTGCCTTGTAAGCCAAGTAGCCGTCACTTTGAGCCGATTCGGGCCCGTGAAGCCCCATGGAAAGCCAGGTTGGACTCACACCTACTTTCAAGGCGGACAGCGGCTCGCGGTGTACGCGCCTCGAGACCGAACCTACGTGTAGTACCTCTCATTGACGTTACGGTTGCAGGCGAGACACTTCCGATATGCACCAAAGCGCCCAGTACGCTCCCGGCCAAGCAAGCCACCGCATTCGCACACCAGCTGGCTGCGCCCTTGATCCCAGCGCCATAGCCGCACAGTAGCGACAAGTGCAAGGGTGACCGATACCGCGATAGCCAACGCAGGGAGCCATCGCGCCATCGCATACACCCCTGCAAGCACCGGACTCTCCCGGAGCATTCCCAACGGCAGCATCAGCAGCAACCCCAGCGCCAAAGCCCCAAGTGCGGGCGCATACATCCTTACCATCATCCACGTCCAACGATCCATGTAGCCGTCCCGCTGATTGTTTTATGCATCCTTGAGCATATCGGTCGCAGGGGATGAGACTTGAAAGGAACACATTCCTTACCGCCCGTACAAGATCGAACACCACCGCACGCTTCATACATGGCCACCACATCTTGCGGTTGCAGGCACGAGCTCGTACACCGCCGCCCACACGTTGCACGTTAGGCTTAGGGCACATGGACTTTGATAGCGCTTCGTATGCGCTTTACATCCGCATGCGGGACCTCCAAAGCGCGCTTTCACGGCCAAGTCCCCGTGCAACCTCGCGGCCAATTTCGCCGTGGATCAATGACAACTGCGGTTCACAACAATCGACATGATTATCCGGGTAGCCATCGAATCGACCATGTGTCATGTGGATCGTCATAAACACTGCATACATGGGCGAGCAATCTATACATCACAGTGATTGCCGGGAGGTTGCGCTCATAAGCGGCCTGCAGGATGCTCGCCAGGGCTCACCAGAAGCTCGCTGAGCGCGCCGCAGGACCGGCCAGCGACACCCCTACGCAAACACCGGTGGGATTCAGCACAGAGGCTTACAGATCATCCTCGATGACTCCGAGGCGCGCTCTCCACACAACCCCGGCTATAATTTTCTGCGCGTCCCCGAAGGGGCGCGCATCTGGACCCGAGGTGCGAGGGCCGAAGGCCCGAGTACCGATGGGACCAGTCACGGGACATCAACGTTGGCATCCCAATAAATATCTACCTTCTCAAAGAGAAGGTAGTTGCTCTTGATTTATAGCTCTTATGGGGCCGCTGACAAGCAAGCTCGTTTGCGCTCATAAGACCTTATTGGCGCTCGCTATGCAGCCAGTTTTCGCCGTTGCTCCTCGCGATGCTTGCGCTGGCTGTTCCGGTTCTGCTCACGCCTCCTGTCCGCACGGGGATCGCCAGAGGCGCCTGCCGCGTTCAGCGCGCGTGTCACCTTCCGCTTTACGCTCGAGCACTGCACGGCGAATGGGCAGTTGTGACACGGCATATCCCGCACGTCGTTACGATTGCCGATGCACGCCGGAACGTATCCTTCAGGCGCGTCGTTGACCTCAGCAGGCACGGCGACCATCGCTAGCGCATCCCGGACCATATCTGCTTCAAACATCGCCTTGGCACGCGCCTCTGTCAGCGGTCCACCAGCCCCAAGATATCGCGCCAATTGGGCGGAACGGTCCTTTGCATGCAACACATCGGCACGCAATGCTCGCATTGCCGCAGCATGCACGGGATCTTCTCCAGACGGCTCCATAAAGAAGCGCCGATCCCAAGCGGGCAAGAACAACCGTTCACTAGCTTCAGCCCAGGTCGGATGTCCTCGCATCCATGCACCGAACAACTTCCCGGAAATCAGCTGGTTTGGCAATGGTGGGCGCTTCGCCTTCCGGCCCACGATCCATCGTTCCATGACGACCTCGCAGAACAGATCGTACGGCATTCCCAGTTCGTCAGCCTTCTGACGGGCCCGCCACAAGCTGGTAATAACCGCCCTGTCGTTCAATGCGAGACTTGGCGCACAGGGCTGCTTATGCGGCGCTTCGGAAAGGTCAAAGTGGCGCGCCCAAGCAGCACGGTACGCGGCGGTGTATGCCTCCGTGAAGGCCTGCGTGGCCTGCACCGGGGACATGTAGCGGTTCCCGATCCAACGGTTGCGCAGCAACAATGCCTCTTTAGCAAGCAAGCCTTTATCGATGTACGTGCGCTGGAAGACCAGCTCTCCCACCTGTCGCTCCACGGGATCAGCCGACTTCAGCGCGCGCTGATACGAGGCATCCCTGCTCTGCGCCTCCATCATGTTCTTCGCAGACGCCTTCTTTCGGGCCGGATTAGGCCGTTTTACCTTTGCCTTCCCGCCCGTCGCGCCTGACTCTTTGTTCCTAGCCATTCTCCTGCCCTCCTCGATAAAGACAGTGTTATACCGACCGGGCCGATGAAATCGCCGGTCTTCTGATGTTCACTAGCGCACGGCGCGCCCGGACGCTTTCGCTGCGGGCGCGCAATGGATTGGATGAGGGAACGGCCCCCAAGCGGTTGGATGGCGCTATCGCCAAATGTGACAGCCTGAACTTCACCTGGTCCCAGGCCATTCCTAGCCATCACGCTCCTTAGTGCCGTTAGGCGCAGAGGGGCCCCTCCGCACCCAACATGGTCGCCAAGGGCCGCTACCGGCTCGGGCCTCAGCGACTGACGGCGTCGAGTTCCATCACGTGCAGCTGTACTTCAGCAGAGACAAGCATTGCAGGAGTGATGCGTTTCTTGCCGCAGTGGCGCAAGTAGGTCACAGCACGCTGAACGTAGTCGCGGTAGTTGATACCGGTCATGTCAACCATCTGGCGAGCTTTCCAGATCGCACGGAACATCGAGGCATCGCATACGCGCAGGTCGAAGCGACGGCCAGAGACACCCGTGTTCAGCTGGACCACCTTGGCGAACTCCATCGTTGCCTCAAAAGCAGTCATGTCGCGACAGGCAGAATCCCGTCGCGCCTTGCAGCAATCTTCCGCAGAAAGCGATTCCGGGCCCATGATTTCCTCGGCAATGCTGTACTGGGCGACGCGAGATGCCTCGTTACCTTCGCGCTGCGCAGCAAACAGGCGGGTGAAGCGCTCGATGCAGCTATTCTTCTTCATTGAATTTTCCCTTCTTTTGTCGCGGTTGCCGGCGGCCTCCGTCAAAAGCAATATTGAGGGCGAATAATTTGGGGGACTCATTGAAGTCGAACAGTCCGCCAACCTAAAATGCGGTATGGCAACCGCACCCTACACCCCCCTATCGCATGCTGAATTCAAGGAACTCCTGATCCTTGCTAATGACTTGACCGGGGAGTTGGATGCAGAGCTATTGCTATACAAGCCCATCAAGCTCTCCACCGCCGCGTTAATGGTGCTAGATGCGGTCGCTCGGGCCGATTCCTCCAAGGCAAGACCACTGACCCGAGCCAGCTTGGCCCGGCTCATGAAAGTTGCGCCTTCGTCGATGTCGTCTCTCGTCGCCCGATTGATCAGAGAAGAACTTCTAGAGGACAGGCCGTTGGATGACCGGTCTCGTGGACTTCAAATCAGGCAGGAGGGGCGAGTCCTGCTTGCCCAGGCAGCTGCTGACTGGAAGACTTGCTTTCAAAGGTCCAAATGCGATCTGTCGCCACTAGAGTGGCAACAAATGTTCGAGATGATCAAAAAGCTCAACAATGCACGGGAGAAAAGGCGGATTGAGGAGAGGGCAAAGTACATGCGGGCTCCCTGATGTCACAGGCATACACGTAGCAGGCGATCACACGGCAGCGAGCACGGTGCGTCATGCTATGTATGGAGTAATTCTGCCGACGACGCCACTTCGCCGCTTATGCACTGCGACTTTTGCGAACCACCTAGGACTTCGTGTTTTGGACGCAACTCATCCGCATCCGCACTAAAAGCCCAATGTCTGCCAACGCGCACCAATCGCTGCACAAGGCTCGCCTGGTGAAGCAGCTACACCCCTGCATCGACAGTCCTCGGACAGCCCAACATTGATCGGTAGCGCGATCCTATAGCGCCTACTCGATGCTGCTAACCCGGCGACTGAGACAGCAGCCAGATGGTGCATCAACTGACATAGAAAGGCCCGCTGACGTTGCCATCAGCAGGCCCGGTTGGGATGCATTTAGTCCCTCAACGAGGGCGGATACCAAGCCCCAGGAACACAGCCCCAGCGATGGTCAGGGCTTGCCCCACTGCGAGCGCATGCATGTTGGCAATGTTGCGGTAGCCGCTTGCTGAGGGGTTGATCAGGAAGTAGAGCCCAATGGCGAGTGAAACTAGCCCCAATGCCACACACGCCGCTGTCGAGCCACACTCTTCCCTGGCATTCGCGCTCGCACGATTCGATTCAACAATTGCCTTGGGCAGGTTCGCATAGCACTTAGGACACTTCGCGGATGATCTACCCGAGGGGATGGCAGCACGGCAAGCAGGGCATTGATAAAGGTTAGTTGCTGAATCGCTGGTTTGCATGTTCTCTCCTCCATGATTGGATGTGCGACGTTTCCGACATCAGCCACCGGTTGAACTACTAATCTGAGCGTCCTTGACCAGATCACGCAGCGCAGCGCGCTGCTCGTCATCTAGGCTGTATTCGGTATCGCAGACCCGGACCTCGATCCTATTGGCACGGGCGAAGGCCCCTGCTTCTGCCAAGGTCATCTTCTTGCCGAAGGAAAGGATGGCGTACTCATATCGATTGAACGCCGGCATGTCGCTGGGAAGCGAAACAGCCCTTCCGTCCACAAGCATGTCAAAGCCTGTACCCGCACAGCGAACGTCATAGGACATGTTGAAGGTGACGATGGCCGAAACGGTGAAAGAGTCCGACTTCGTTACAGCGCGGTCTCCGTCTACCACGCTCTGTAGGCTCACAGAAATGCCCCTGCTGGTCTTGGACAGTTCCGATAGCTCCACTTTGGCCTCGTAGGAGGTTCGATCCTTGAAACGGTCGTATGACCGCTGTTGTTGAGCCACTACCTCCCCGGGAACAACAGCCGTCAGCACCAACGACATGACGGCAACACGCGTAATCCGGTTCTTCATCCCAACGTCCCCGACTGAGCGCTGACGGGCCCGGCCACCCCTTGCAGCCAGTCACACCTCGCACAGCGTCATATACTGCTATGGTAATGACTTCTACTGATCAGGTATATGGCCCATACTGCTGCAGGTTCACAGACCGTTACCTCCGCGTGCCCTCGCCCACTGTCATTACTGCAACGTTTTCCAAGCGGCTCTCCGAAGCTCGAGCACTGCGCGGGCTCTCCCAGCGCGCGCTGGGGGCGCTGGTGGATAAGGACCAGGACAAGAACCGGGGTGCCGTGCTGATCAACAGGTACGAGCGCGAACGAAACCAAGCCGACATGACCAAGGCTGCGGAGTTGGCCAAGGCATTGGATGTCCCGGTCGCCTACCTGTTCGCTGAGGACGATGACCTGGCTGCGGCGATCTTGGCTTTCGCCAAGCTTCCCTCTGGGGAGCGCCAAAGGATGCGGGAAGAGCTCGAGCGTTTGGCTGGGGAGCAGAGGGACTAGCCCTCTCACGCCGCCAACTTGGCGACAGCCGCCGCCAGTGTGTCCGGGGCCAAGTGGGCGTAACGAAGAGTCATGGTGATGTCTGCATGACCCAAGAGCTCCCGGACGGTGTTCAGGTCCACGCCTGCCCGCACCAAGCGGGATGCGAAATGATGGCGCAGATCATGGAAGCGGAACACTTCAATGCGGGCATCGGCTATGAGTTTTCCCCACCCCTTCTTGATGTCGGTCACATCGAAGACCTTGCCTGCGCGGCGCTCGCCCGCTTGCCTAGCCCAACGCTGCAGAACTTCCATGGCTTCGGCATTCAACGGGATGTGGCGCTGCCTACCGGACTTGGCGTTCTCGGCTCGAATGGTCAGCATCTTTGCTTCCCAGTTGATGTCAGCCCAGCTCATCGACAACAGCTCACCACGTCTCATACCAGTATTAATGGCTGTAAGAACCACCGGGGTCAGGTGATCGACGTACCCGTCCATCGGCAAATCAGGCAGAACCGCTTGCCGGTACTTACGTCGGGCCGCATTCGCGTTCGCCCTCCCCTCAACCCCAGCTAGATCGCGCGCTGCCAGCGCGGCCCGGAGCATCGCTTCTTCGTCCGAGGACAGGAACCGAACCACCTTGCGGCTAGCTGCTGATCGCTGACGCATGCCCATGAGGGGATTAGTCTCGATCAGCTTCCACTCAACGGCCCGCGACAAGGCAGACCGCAGGCAAGCAAAGTCGCGCGCTGCGGTAGCCTTGGTGACGGCATCAGGGCCAGTGATACGCCCACGCCACCAACGTTCCATCGTGGTCACATCAATGTCGATGATCTGACGGCGCAGCAGCCACGGGAACACTGATCGGATGCGGTCCGGGTACTGACGACCGCCCTTGAGCTCAGCTATCGCCCACGGCTCGAAATGCTCGTTGAGCAGTGTTTCCAGCGTGCAACTAGTGGGCTTGGGCTTTGCGAGCGCAGGCAATCCCGACTGAACGTATTCAGCGACCGCTTGCCGGGCTTGGTCGCGGGCTTGATCAAGCGTCAGGTGCTCGACCGACCCCAAGGTACGCCGCTTACCGTGCGCCCAGGTCACGATCCAAGCTTTGTGACCTGATGGCTGCACTCGTAAGATCAGGCCACGAACCTGAGCGTCCCTGATCTCGTAGGGGCGATCTCGGGGCTCCGCCGTGAGAACTATGCGTTTGGTGAGCGCGGATGACATTGATCGGTGTCTCGTAAGTGGCGATAAGACCAACTTAGGACAGGATGCGAGGCGGTGTTTGGATGCGGATTGTCCGCACTGAGGTTGCAGCGCCCAACCAAAGCCCACCCTCTCGTCAGTGCCAGGTCGCGCCCCCTCCCCCCTCCCCACGGCACCTGGCACCTGGCACCTGGCACCTGGCACCTAGCACCTGGCAACCATCACACCCCATACTTCGCTGTCAGGTCATCGAGGCCAAGCCACCTGCCTCTCAGGCCATTCGCAGATAGCATCTACGGCTGGATGTAGGCGCTTCGTTCGCGCTCGATGACTTACCCACAGGGGTGGACGTTGCCGCATCCCGACCATTGAATTGGCACTTTGGTCAAGGATGAGACCTAGCCTTTCACGTAGCCGCAGCTTATTGACCGGAAGCGTCTGGTACTTTTTCCCCGAAATTCCGAGTCAAAAATCAATGGCAGACTTTGGCCATCGAACCAGCAATAATGTGATCTAGAGGAAAGCAAAGGAGCAGCATGGTGTCAGTCGATTTCGATGCGTTTACGCAGGGACTTGGTCTTACCAAGTATCCATTTTCGGTTTTCACCGCCGAGGAAGAGAAGGAGTTCTTAAGCGACGCCTTTGTTCGACCTCTCGCCTACTCTCCAGCTGTGCAAGCAGCAACGAGCCGGAAGAATATATTCCTATATGGCGACAGGGGGACAGGGAAGACCGCCCTCCTTTTTGAGTTGGTGAAGGCAAGCGGGCCAGGATCGATCGTCGCTCAGATCACGGACTTCTCTGCAATTCCGATCACACCAAGTCAATCCGACATTTACAGCCTCTACATATCGACCCTCGCAAACGCGCTCCTGAAGCGCCTGCTACCGACGATGGCCAATTTTCGCCGGCCCTACAAGCTGACGAAGCATGACAAGGTGCTTATCTCATATCTGCTGCAGCACCATACGTCAACCCTCTCGCGCAACGCGTTGATGGACGATCTCCGGAGCGTACAGCACCACCGAATGAAGAGATGGGCCGCTAGTACATTCAATTTCTTCAGAAGCCTTCTCAACTCTGCTGCGGGAGCAGCAGTCGACATGCTGTCTGAGACAGTAAGCAAGTCGCTAGGGCTTCCACAGCCGACGCTTGGAGGTGCAAAAGAGTACCTGCAAGCTATTGATCTGAGCGTGGACAGCACATTGGACGAAGCAAGAGCCAATCTCGTGGTACTTCAACAGACCGTAGCGCTTTGCAAGAAGGTGGGAATGGAAAGCCTCACCTTGGTGGTCGACCGTATTGATGAGGACTCAAGGCTTCGCAACGACTCCGAACTAATTGCGGACTTCTTGAGGCCATTCCTTACCGAGAACGACATTTTCTATCAACAGGACTTGCACTTCATCTTCTCGATCTGGAGTGTTCCATTCCAAAAGGTCAAGCCCGACTTTCGATCCAATAAATTCTGTGTAGAGCAAGTCCGATGGGAGCCTGACGAACTTCTCAACATCCTGGACAAACGCCTGGAGCTTCACTCTGACGGCAAGATAGTCGCATATGCACAGGTTGTCGATGACGCCGCTATCTTCCGCGAAAAGGTTCTTCCGCTGGCAAACGCCAATCCGAGGGACCTGTGGCAGCTAATGAATCGAATCATCCGGGAGCAATATGCCCAAGACAGCACCTCGCATGTGATCACAACTGCAGCGATGGAAAGCGGTATTCGTCGTTTCGTCAAAGAATTCACCTTCTTCGAGTACTACCCTCGAAAAAAAGATGCGCGCGCGAATAGTTTGGACGTCTACTCCTACATCGCACATCTGAACAAGCTAGTTGATATCAGATTTACTACCAACAGCTTGAATGCCGCAGCAGGCACCGGAAGTTCAACCCAGAACTACATCGTAAGCATGGAGTCGATTGGTCTGGTCCGCCGGTGTGAGGAGAAGGGCCCCAATGGCTCTACCCTTTACGAGATCCGGGACCCGAAGGTCCGTTTTGCGGTTGAGAACAACTTAGAGATCCGACGGGACGCTTAATCTTGATCCGTCTCGAGACTAGAAAGCTTGGCATTGGGAGTTAAGGGATGACAGACGCTATAAGTGTGTCCAAGGACGAGGTCCAACGAAGGGTACTAGACAAGATGACCGAGTACGAAGAGCGTTCGGTCTTCGAACAGTATGCAATTTTCATGGGTAAATCTCAGCTCCTTGAGCTAGCACTCAAGGGCTTACTGGCTCGCATTTCCGATATCCAATTCGACAGCATGGAGCGCTGGACGCTAGGGCAAACCAAGAGCGAGCTTGAAAGGAAGGGGCTTCGCCCGGACTTCATACATTTCCTCAAAAGCGTCGTCAGCCATCGCAATAGCATGGCCCACGAGTTCTTGGCCAACATGGCCATATCAAGATCCATAGCTAGTTTCAGCGATCGCAAGATCCAAGGAGAGCTGAGCAAAGCCCTCTACGAACTTGAACACTTGATTCTATTTTTTGACTGGTGCGAAGAACATGACGCCTGGCTACCTGCAGCTTGATCGACCCTTCAAGATCGGCCTGCTCTCCTTTGCGATAACAGCACTGATGAGCACACAGGCCCTGTCGCAAGAAGCACACAAGCGCCGCGCCCACATTGATCCGACTCTCCTCACTTCCGGCGTATCCGACCGAGATATGATTGCTCGCGCATGCACGAAGACTGCGATTGCAGCAATTAGCGCACATGCCGCAGGGGAACTATCCACGGTCTTGAACGAAGCGGCCAAAGTGGGAAAAGGCGGCTCCAGCAACAATCAGTTCTTTAACAATCTGGTGAAGGCGTATCGCCTCGATACGTCCGACGATTTCCTCTTTGCAAGTCTGTACGATGCCCGGCTCAACCTGATGTGGCTGGAACAACTGAGTGGAGCCTACAGCAGCGATAAAGAACTCATGTTTACCACCTACCTGGCTGCGCGATGCGGCGCAACAGCGGACCCCATTTCTAGTCCCTGAATCGGCACTTGCCGAGCCTCAGAGTAACGAGTCTCGGCATACCAGCGTCAAGCGAATGCTCCCAGGAGACTCGCCCCAAAGCGTCGCGTGCTGGTCGGGATCTCGAGCTTTCCCCGCGTGATGGCGTTTGACTGAGCGGAAGGTCCTCTGAAGCCAAGTGATCAGGACCAACGCGCCCTATTCGCGCGGACACGAACCACCTGCAACGAGCGACATG
Source organism: Stenotrophomonas maltophilia (assembly GCF_001676385.1). Taxonomy (GTDB): domain Bacteria; phylum Pseudomonadota; class Gammaproteobacteria; order Xanthomonadales; family Xanthomonadaceae; genus Stenotrophomonas; species Stenotrophomonas maltophilia_J. The sequence continues at coordinate 237,069 of NZ_LYVJ01000002.1, forward strand.
GATGCCCGCTCCAATGACCAGCTCGCAACGAATCCTTGGCCAATCAAAGGGTTCCAGCCCCCCCCCAACAAAAAAAGCCCCGACCAAAGGCCGGGGCTTTTCTACAACTGGTGCCGGAAACAGGAGTCGAACCTGCGACCTACGCATTACGAATGCGCCGCTCTACCAACTGAGCTATTCCGGCGGAGCCCGCGATTTTACGGGCTGGGTGCCCCGGCGGTCAATCCACCCGGCTCAGCCCGCTTCCACCCGGTTCGCACACGCCCGCCCCGCCGCGAAATCGGCGAGATTCCCCAGCGTGATCGCCGAGATCTCCCGCAGCGCCTCCACAGTGAAGAAGCCCTGGTGGCCGGTCACCAGCACGTTGGGGAAGGTCATCAGGCGCTGGAAGGCCTCGTCGTCAATGATCTCGCCGGACAGGTCCTGGAAGAACAGCGCGCTTTCCTGCTCGTAGACGTCGATGGCCAAGTGGCCCAGCCGGCGCGACTTCAGCGCGCGGATCACAGCGTGGGTATCGACCAGGCCGCCGCGCGAGGTGTTGACCAGCATCGCGCCGGGCTTCATCCGCGCCAGCGAGGCGTCGTCGATCAGGTGCTGGGTATCCGGGGTCAACGGGCAATGCAGGGAGACGATGTCCGAACGCGAGAGCAGCTCGTCCAGTTCCACCATCATGCCGATCTCGGCGAAGGCCGGCGACGGATAGGGATCGTGCCCCAGCACAATGCAGCCCATGCCCCTGAAGATGCGCGCGGTGGCCAGGCCGATCTTGCCGGTGCCGACGAGGCCGACCGTGCGGCCATGCAGGGTACGCCCGAGCAGGCCATCGAGCATGAAGTTGCCCTCGCGCACGCGGTTGTAGGCGCGATGGGTCTGCCGGTTGAGCGTCATCACCAACGCCAGCGCGTGCTCGGCCACGGCTTCGGGGGAATAAGCCGGCACCCGTGCGACGAACAGGCCCAGCGCTTTGGCAGCTGCCAGGTCCACATTGTTGAAGCCGGCGCAGCGCAGCAGTATGGCGCGCACGCCCAGCGCATGCAGGGCGTGCAGTACCGGCGCATCGAGACGGTCGTTGACGAACACGCAGGCAGCAACGCAATCCTGCGCAAGCGCTGCGGTGTGCACGTCCAGCGCGGCATCGAAGTACACGAACACAAAGCCCTGCCCGGCCGCATCGCGCTGGTTGGCCTCGTCGAGGAAGCGACGATCATAGGGGCGGGCACTGAAAACGGCGATCTGCATGGAGGCGCCTGGCGGGAGTTCCTGCCGACCATACCGCAGCTCCTGTCCTGATGGGATGACCCCGGCGATATCGATATCGCCGGGGCCAAGTACCGCTTAGAACCGATAGCCCAGGCCCAGCATCACGCCATTCTGGATCTGCCCGCTGCGGCGCTCACCGACGTAGTCGGCCATGATCGACAGGCGCTCGCTGGCGCGGCTGGTCACGCCCACGTTCCAGGCCAACAGCTGCTCGCCCACGGCCTGGCTGCTGACACCAAACACCAGGTCCGGGGCCGCGGCGAAGCCGGTGCTGTAGCGCGCCTGCGCATCGCCCAGCTCCTTCTGCCAGACCACGCGCGCGCGCGGGGTGATGCGCTCGCCGTTGTTGCCCTCGAACGTCTTGAACACCTGCAGCCCGGCACCGGCACGGATGCTCTCCAGGCTGCCGCTGCGTCCCACCAGCGCACCGGCGCCCTGCCCTTCGTTGAAACGGGCGGCCGAGGTCCGTGCGTAGTCCACCACCGGCAGCAGCGGCTGGATCACCAGGCCCTTTCCAGTGGCGAACGAGAATGCATGCTCCACTCGTGCCGAGATCGCATCGTTGCTGTATCGGGCGCGCAGCGGCTGCTGCAGGCCCTCGATGGCCGACAGGCTGCGGCGGGTGTCGTGGCGCAGGTCGGTGTAGCGCACCGCCGCCGACAGGTAGCCCCGCGAATAGGTCGCATCCACGTAGCCGCCCACATCCAGCGCGCGCACGTCGCCACTGAAGCCGGAGCCGTCGCTGGCCTTGGTCGACATGTCGGCCGCGGCCACGCTGACGCCGAGGGTCACGCGGTCATCGGCCACGCGGGTGTCGGCACCGACCACGATGCCACCGATGGTGTGGCTCAGGCCGGCTACGCCGCCGTCGGCGTCGATGCGGCCATGGCTGGCGAAGCCGCGTGCCCACAGGCCATGACCACGATCCCCCCCAGGGCTGCCGCCGGCAGCCTCGCCCGCCGGTTCGACCAGATGCATGGCCAGCTGGTTGAACAGACTGCCGTGGCGCATGCCCGGCTGCGCCGACACCGACTGTGCCGCCTGCGCGGCCAGGCCATCGGCGTCACCGCCACTGCGCATCGCGGTCTGGTGCTGCTGCACCACGTTGCCGATGCTGCCCAGCAGTGCGTTGTCGGCCAGGCGCAGGCTGGCATGTGCATCACCACGCAGGGCGCCGGCCTGCTGCGCAATGACATCACGGTCGGCGAACTGCAGCGCGCCGAGCAGCGGCTTCAGGCCGCTGTCCTGGCGGTCGGATGCGGCAGCCAGCGCACGCCCCAGGCCGTCGCCGGAGATGCCGTTGGCGAACAGGCCCATCTGGTCGAAGCCCGGGTTGGCGGTCAGCCACAGGCCATCGGCGGTCTGGCTGACGTTGAAGCTGAGCAGCGAGTTGTGCCGTGGGCGGAACACTTCGCCTGCCGTGATGCTGGCGCTGTAGCCGGCATCACCCAGCCGCACGACATCCTGGAAACCGCCCTGGTAGATCGGCCCTTCCACCAGCTCGCGGCGGTAGGCACCGGGATAGAAGCCCTGGGCTACGTTCAACGCGAGGTGTGCGCCCTGCGCGATCACCAGCGCGCCCTCCTCCGCGCCGCCATCGTAGAAGCTGCCGACGCGCAGGCGGCCACTGCCGGCACCACCGGCTTCGGTAACATCGAACAGCACCTGCCCGCCGGGCATGATGTTGACGTAACCGTGGGTCACCAGATCACCGCCGCGCGGCATCAGCGTGCCGAACACCCGCAGTCGGTTGAAGCCGTCTTCGCGATAGGACGGGCCGGTGCCCTCCAGCAGCGCATCGCTGTCGGTGCCGACCGATGCAATATCGCCGTGCCCAACCACGATGCCGCCCGGCATCACCCGCAGCTCGGGGGTGCGCAGCGCGCCACCCTCCAGTGCGATGGTGGCGTCATCGACCAGCATGAAATCGGCGCCGGTGGTTTCCGCGGTGCGCCAGGTGGCGCCATTGCTGACGCGGATCACGCCGGCCGAACTGGCCAGGGCCGAGGCATCCAGATCGGCAAGCCGCAGCTGGCCGCGCAGCTCATCCTGGATCTCCGGATCGGCGAGCAGCTGCTGCAACGACTGCGCGCCGATGCCATTCGGCCCCCGTGTGGAGACGTTGTACAGGCTCACCGCGTAGTTGATGTAGGTGCTGGCCCAATCGGTGTTCCAGCGCGCGAAATCGTCATCGACGAAGGCCTGCAGCTGGCGCGCGGTGCGCAGGTAGCCCGGGTTGATGTCACCACTGACGTTGCTGGTGACACGAAGTGTGTCGCCCGGATCGTGGTAACCGGCGGCGGTGATGATGTTGTTGCCGCGGATGTCCTGGCCCTGGAACGACTCCAGCTTGCTGCCGCTGCCATCCGGGTCGAACGTGACCGACGTACCCGTGGTGCGCGCCGGATCGCGGAACCAGCAGGCCATTGGGCTGCACCACCTCATACATGGCTTTGTGCAGCAGGCCCGCGTCCATGCCACCACCGTAGTTGCCGGTATAGATCCGGGCCATGCGTGCCGACGGCGCATAGGTGATCCTGCCGCCGCTGCTGGCGGCATGGATCTGCACCGAGTCGACCAGCGGCAGATCACCGCCTAGGTAGCGATTGACACCGCCGGACTGCATGATCGAGCAGGACGAGATGCAGTGGCCGGACACAATGGTGTCCAGGCCCTGGGTACGGATCACCGCCTGCAGCCACTCGCCGGCGATCAGCGCGCCACCGTTGGACGTGCGCAGCACCACTTCGCGGATCGGGCGCCCTTCGGCCTGCGCCTTGGCCAGCAGCGCAGGCAGCGCCACCACGTCGGCGACGGTGACCCCGCCGCTGAGGAAAACGCGATCGTCCTGCACGTGATAATTCATTGCCATGACGTCATCAATCGCCGCCATGGCGGTGATGCCCATCAGGCCCGCGAGGGCCACGCTCAACTTCGAATGCTTCATGTGTTCTCTCTCCGCCCGCAACACACGGGTCAGGAGTTCAACGTCGGGGCGACGCGATCTCCCCCAGCACATCGGCCCGCAAAACATGAATGCATTCACAATGTAATCATGGGCAACGCACACTCTTCCCCATCCGGTCATCGTCGCGTAAAACTCGAAGGCGCACCCGCCACCGACGCCCGAGGCCAGCCCTGTCCGCCCCCTCTCCTCTGATCCATCGCGCGCCGGACCTGTCCGTGCCGGCGGACGCGTTCATTGCGTTCGTACGGGAAGAACGTGCGCCGTTGTGCGCCTTCCTGCGCACGCGCGGTGTTGGGCCGGAGGATGCCGAGGACATCGCGCAGGACTGCATGGAACGGCTGATCCGCTATCGCGCGCACAGTGCCGACGAGCTGCGGTTGCTGCTGTATCGTATCGCCCGCAACCGCCTGGCAGACCGTGGCCGTTCGTCGCAGTCGCGGCCGCATCTGCCCCTGGCCGAACACGATGGTGGCAACGAGCCTTCAAGCACGTCGCCCGATCCATTGCGCCAGGCCGAGTCCGGGCAGATGCTGTCCCTGCTGCGGCAGGCCCTGTTCAAGCTGCCCGAGCGCGCGCGCGAGGTGTACCTGCTCAACCGGATCACCGGCATGAGCTACACGCAGATCGCGCGGCACTGTGGCATTACCGCCAAGACCGTGGAAAAACATATCGCCCGTGCCCTGCAGGGCCTGCGCCAGGAACTCGGATCGGATCCGCTGCACAACGACAGGGACAACGGATGAGTCACGCCAGGCCCAGGGAAGACACCCTGTTGTTTGAACGCGCCAGCGCCTGGGTGGCGCGGCTGGAAGCCCCCGACTGTACGCCGGGCGAGCGCGAGCAGTTCGAGGACTGGCTGGCTGAAGACCCGGCCCATGTCAGCGCCTGGATCCAGGCCGAAACCCTGTTCCAGCAGGGCGAAGGATTGGCCACCGACCCGTGGCTGCGCACCGCCGCGGCGCGCGTGGCGCGGCCGCCGGTACGGCGCCGCTGGCTGCCGGCGCTGGCCGTCGCCGCCGGTGTCTGCCTGGCCATCGGGATCGGCTGGATGGTCGCCGTCGACGGCAACCCCACGCCGCTGCGCTATGCCAATGATTCCCACCAGCCCCGGCAACAGACGCTGGCCGATGGCAGCGTGGCCACACTCGATGCCGGCACCACCCTGCACGTGCGTTTCGGCTGGCGCCACCGCAACCTGGCGCTGGAACGTGGCCGCCTGCAGCTGCAGGTCGCGCCCTCCAGCAAGGCGCTGCAGCTGCGTGCCGGCGACAGCATCATCCGCGACATCGGGACCACCTTCCAGGTGGAACGGCTGCACGACGGCCTGGTCGAAGTCGCACTGCTGGAAGGTGCGGTGGAAGTCAGCAATGGCGGTGCCCAGCACACCCTGTCACCCGGCCAGCAGTTGCAGGTGCTGCCATCGGGCCGCATCCAGCCCGGCCCGGCACTATCGTCCAATGCCGCTGCCGAAGGCTGGTTGCAGGGGCAGCTGGTGTTCGATGCCACGCCGCTGTCGATCGTGGTCGAACGCATGAACCGCTACGGCCGCACGCCGATGGTGATCGCCGATCCCGAGATCGCCAGCCTGGCGGTGAGTGGCACCTTCCGTGCCGGCGACGCACAGGAACTGCTGTCGGCACTGGAACTGGGCTGGTCGGTGGCTGGCCAGACGCGACCGGATGGCGCGCTGGAACTGCGCCGCACGTACTGACGAGGCCTGCGGCGATGGCAGTACCGGGCGCGCTGCAGGCGGGGCTGCTCAGCACCCTGTTCTGCTGCGTGCTGAGCATCGCCGCACTGCCGTCCGCAGTTGCAGCCGAACAGGCCGGCACCCTCACTTTCCATGTGGGTGCAGGCCCACTGGCTCCGGCCCTGCAGCAGTGGGCGCGACAGAGTGGCATTGCCCTGGTGTTCGACGCGCGCGAACTGGATGGCCTTCGCACCTCCGGCACCCGGGGCCACAGCGACGCGGCCGCAGCCCTGAAGGAACTGGTCGCCGGCATGCCGGTGAACATCCTGCGCACCCCCTCCGGCGGATTCGTCGTCCGCCGCACCCGCCCCCTGCCGCCATCGCCGCCGGTCGCGGCGCGTACCCTGCCCGCAGCGCCGTCGCCCCCCAGGGCGGCCGAGACGCCTCCGCAGGTGGAACTGGCGCCGATCCACGTTACCGGCAGCCGGCTGCCGCGCAGCTCCGTGCAGACGACGCTGCCGGTGACCATCATCGACCGCGATGACATCCTGCGCAGCGGCTACGGCAGCCTGTTCGACCTGCTGCGGCACTTGCCGGGCATGAACGGCCATCCGGCGATGAGTACCTCTCGCAGTGGCGATTCGCAGTATCTGCCGGTGGGTGCGGCGACCACCACCAGCCTGGACGGCATGGGCCCGCGCGCGACCTTGTTCCTGGTCAATGGCCGGCGCCTGCCACGCTATCCCATGGTGTCGCTGGAACAGGGTGGGCTCACCGACCTGGGCGGGATCCCGCTCAGCTTCGTCGACCGCATCGAACTGGTGCGCGGCGGCGCCTCGGCCATCTATGGTGCCGACGCGATGTCCGGCGTGGTCAACATCATCCTGCGTGACCAGGCTGACGGCCCTGAAGCCATGCTGCAGACCGGCCTGAGCGGGCGCGGCGACGCCGGCCAGTATCGCCTGCAGGCGGCCGCCGGCGGCCTGCGCGATGGTGGAGACCGCTGGTTCGCCGGCATCGACCTGCACCGTATCGACCACGTGGCCGGTGATCGCCGCGAATGGCACGCGGAGACCTCGCAGTACCTGATCGGTGCCTTCCGCGATGGACGCTACTGGCCGGCAAAGCGCTGCGAAGGGCCATTGCAACGGCGCGACGGTGCCTGCTGGTTCGACAGCGCGCGCCCGCGCTCGCTGCAACCGGCCTCGGACACCGGCGCGGCGTACCTGCGCTATCGGCATGAGCGCGGCGAAGGTCGCTATGCCTACGCCGAGGCGCGGGCCAGCCACAACCGGCAACGCTTCGACCTCGGCCCGACCGCCGTTGCCATCGGCCTTTATGGATTCACGTTCAACACCGTGCTGCGCGAAGCCGGCAACGTGCGTCCGCATGTGCGTGCCACCGATGCCGACGTCACCTTCGGCATCGGCCGCGACCAGGGACGGCGCAGCTGGGAGGCCGGGATCAGCGCACAGCGCAGCGATGTCACCCTCACCACGTCGGGCACGGTGCGTGCCGAACCCCTGCTGCGCGCGGCGGAGACGCTGGATTTCCTGCCTGGCTTCACCTCGCTGCCCGCAGACGCGGCCGGGCAGCTGTTCCCGTCGATCCGCAACCGCGGGCGTACCGAGCAGTGGCAGGGCTGGTGGGGCATGCAACGCGAGTTGATGCCGTTGGCCGGCGGTGCCGCGCAGCTGGCCACCGGCGTCGACCTGCGCCAGGAACGCTGGACGTCGCATCCCGACGCACTGCTGAGCCAAGGTGACCTGGCGCTGGGCCTGCCACAGGAACAGCGCCACCTGTCGCGCCGAAGTGGCGGGGCCTACGCCGAACTCGGCCTGCCACTGGCGCACACGCTGCGCATGGACCTGGCAGCACGCTGGGATCACGATGGCGATTACCAGGCCTTCTCGCCCCGGATTGGCGTGCGGTGGAGTCCTGCGCCGCAATGGTCATTCCTGCTTGCCAGTGGGCGTGGCTACCGTGCACCCAGCCTGTTCGAGCAGCGGCGGCCACCGGGCTATTTCGGGGCGATCGAGCTGCCCACTTCCAGTGCGCTGCCCGAGTGCGCGCAGAGCACCGGCGATGGACGCTGCAGCGTCACCGTGGACGTGGTGGAGAACGGAGCATTGAAGGCCGAGCGATCGAGCAGCCATTCACTGGCCGCGACCTGGACGCCGACCGATGCGTTCTCGCTGTCACTGACCCACAATGTCGTCGAACTGCGCAACGAGATCCTGGCCCTGCAACCGGCTGACGCGGTGTGGAACCGCAGCACCTGGGAGCTGGACGAGGACGGCCGCCTGTACAACCTGCGCCTGTCCTTCGACAACATCGGCCGCACCACGTCGCGCAACTGGGTGTTGCGTGGTGAGTACCGCGTCGACGCCGGCAGCAGCGGCCAGTGGCTGTTCTCGCTTGATGCACTGAAGCAGCAGGAACTGCGCCGCGAGCGTGGACATGATGCATCGGTGGACCTGCGCGGCCATGCCACCCCGGCGATGGCCGCCGTGCTCAACGTACAGTGGCAGAACAGCAACTGGGACATCGCCCTGCGCGGCAACCAGGTGGGACACACACGCGCCTGGCTGCCCGGCGCGGAATGCCCGGAGGACCAGCGTGAGCAGAACCATTGCATGAATCCCCGCCAGCTGCGTTGGAACCTGCATCTCGCACGGCGGCTGGGGCCGCGCGTGGTCGCCGCGCTGGACGTGCACAACGTGCTCGACACGCAGCCGGTGAACTATCTGGTCGGCAACGGTGGCCAGATGCCAGGGCTGGACGATCCGCTCGGCCGCTACTTCCTGCTGACCCTGCAGGTCCGCTGAGCGTAGTACCCTACGCCCCCTGTTCCATCGGTCCCCCACCACCCCATGAAGGCCTATCTCTGGTTCTGGGGCGCGTTCCTGCTGTTCTTCGCGTTGCCCTTCCCCTGCATCCTCTACTTCGGCACGTCGTGGCCGGTGCAACTGGCCGACCGCAGCGCGCCATGGCTGGCACTGCTGCTGCTCGCGCTGTCGTTGATCCTGTGGCTGGCGCTGCTGCTCGCCTTCCTGCACTACCTGCTGCTGGGCCCGGTGCGCGCCCTGCACCGGGTACGTTCGATCCTCACCGAGGGTGAACCGCGCAACGCACTGATCACGCAGGCCGAGCAGACCGGCGTGCATGTCCGCGGTTTCGCGCAATGGAAGCTGCAGCTGTCCTTCCGGAACCTGTCCGGCACGCCGATCAACGAGCAGTTGCTGGTGATCGACAGCAAGCCACAGCTGCAGCGCTTCGGCACCGGCCGCCACATCGATGCCCGCCTCAGCCGCGCACCTGGCGCCTACCCCAACGTGGTGCTCGACGGCGCCCAACCCGAGCTGGATATCGCCAGCCTGTGGCGACGGGGCATCGGCGGCGTCATTGCCACCATCTTGGTTGCCAGCGCGTACGTGTTCGCCTACCGGCTGCAGAGCGAGGGCCTGGGCTGGACCTTCCTGTCCTTCTCCCACCCTCTGCTGGTATGCCCGCTGGTCCTGTGCGGCTACGCGCTGGGCCTGCGCCTGCTCGGCCGCGTGTTGCAGGCCGATGCCCGCGGCGAAGCGCTGAAGTACCGCGGCATCGGCGTGGAGGCCAAGGTGCTGAAGGTGCGCCAGACCGGCACCTATCTCAATGAACAACCCCAGGTGGAGTTCCAGCTGGAGTACATCGACCGCGAGGGGGGCGTGCAGCAGGCCAGCGTGCGTCGCTTCATCCCGATGATCGATCTGGCCAGCATTCCGCGCGAACAGGTGACACTGCTGTATGACCCGGATGATCGTGGCAACGTACGCCTGGAGGGGATATGAAGCGGCCGCCGTCCACCCGTGGAGTGTTCACGTTGGTACTGCTGGTGCTGGCCGGTGCAGCTTTGTCCGGCGGTGCGCTGCGGACCATCGGCGAAACCCTGGGCCATTCGGTGGAGCCCGACCGGCAGCCGCCCTTCGTTTCGCAGCAGGCTCCGCGCGACCAGCCGGTGTCCCATCCGGTGGGTTCCACCACAGAGGCCGAGCCGCAGCCGGCCGAGATTCCCGAACGCCGCAACCACCTGTTCGATGCCGCCTATCTGCTGGCCGCCCGCCAGGCACTGGAGCAGTTGCCGGCGCTGGCCGGGCATCGGTTGACGGTGTTCCACAGCATCCACTTCTACGACGATGGCCGCATCAACCTGGACCTGGTCGATCCGCGGCAGCCAACCCACGTCGACAGCTACCACTTCGAGCACGGCCAGTGGCGCAAGGGTGATCCGGTCAATCCGCAGCGCTTCGCCCCCAGCATCACATTGCGCCGCAGCAGCACGGCGCTGGCCAACATCGATTTCGAGGCGGTGCCACGCGTTGCCCAGGCGCTGCAGGCACAGCGCAACGCATTGATGGGCACACCGGGTGAAGTCGGCCACGTCTATGTGATCGTGCGCAAGGGTGGCACCCTGGTGTGGCTGCCGGACGAAGTCGCCGGCGATCGCCAGTCCGTCCGACTCTCTTTCGACGCACAGGGCCGTTCCGGCGAGGCGAGCCTCCAATAGTCGGCGCAAAAAGGGGACGGAGGGAATTAAGTCGTTTATGCCGTGGTGCCGTCTACGACTTAATCCCCTCCGTCCCCATTTTGCTATGCACCGAGCGGGCGATGGCGTACTGCGCGCCGTAGTAGGTGGACAACACCAGCAGGCTGGCCAGCGGCAGGCCTCCGGCGAAGCGGTCCCAGGCCAGCAGCGAATCGCTGGCGACGAACAGCACTGCACCTGCGGCAGCCCAGCGGGCGCCGCTGGCTTCCACGGCATCGGCTTCGGGCTGCGCCAGTGACGTGCCAGGGCCAGCACCGCCATCGATGCCAGCACCACCACGTATGCCAGCACCGGCACGCGCATCGGCGCCGGCAGATGTGGCCACAGCCCCATCACGTTGAGCACGGCGAATGCGCCCGGCAGCGCGGCGGCAGCGAGCAGCCCACGGCCCGCGTGCAGGCCGTCGCGGAAGGCCACGATGTAGCAGACATGGGCCAGCAGGAAGGCAACCAGCCCCGGCAGGAACGCATCCACCGGCAGCATCAGCGCGATATCGCCCACGCACGACAGCAGCATGCCGGCCAGTATCGCGCGCCGGTAGAACGGCTGCGCGGGATCACGCACCCGCCAGGCGATGGCCGCGATCAGCAGCGTGGTCGCGGGCTTGGCCAGCCAATGCAACCAGCGCCCGTCGCCGTGCAGGAACGCACCGATGATGGCGAGGATCGCCATCAACAGGATCACGCCATCAAGCACGCGCGGTTTCATCGCGCTTTCCACAGCTCCGCAAGGCGATCAGGCTTGCCGGCGATACGCTCCAGCACCGGGTACTGCAGGCCACCGTGGTAGTCGATGTTCATGGTTTCGATGCGGTCGAACTGCTTCACCAGCAGCACGATCGGCGCCTTGTCCTTCGCCGCCACAGCCACCGCATCCTTCAAGCGCTGGCTGCTGTACTCGCGGCCACCGACGGCAATGACCTTCATGCCTGGCGCCAAGCCGGCATTGAACGCCGGGCTGTCCCAGATCACGTCGCCGACCACGCCGCTGTCGAGCACGGTCGCGCCCAGCGAGTACGCCAGCAACGCCGCCTTGGCGCGCTTTTCCTGCGCCTTGTAGGCGTCGTTCGGCGTATCGCGGTAGACCAGCTTCCAGCCCGCCAGTTCCAGGCCGCCGGTCAACGAGCCGTGGCCGTCCAGGCGCTCGCGCAGGAACGTCGCCCAGTCGTACGGCGCGATACCGTTCAACGTCGCCACCACGTCATCGAAGGTATAGGGATTGACGTCCCAGTCACCGTTGCCGGTGCCGAAGAACGCACGCGCGAAGTCATCCAGGCTGCGCCGGTTGCCGCTCAGTTCGCGCAGCTTGCCTTCCACTTCCAGCCACAGCATCTGGCCGCCGGAGTAGTAGTCTTCGCTCATCTGGTAGTTGCGGTACGGCAACGTGCGGCGCTGGGCGATGGTCGGGTCGTTGGTGGTGTCCTGCAACGGCCGCCAGGCCAGCCCCGGGCGGCCGCGATCGTAGGTGGCAGCCACATTAGCCAGCATGTCGCGCGCCTGATCGGCCGACCACAATCCTGAGCGCGTGGCGAGCACCTGGCCCCAGAACTGGGTCTGGCCTTCGTACACCCACAGCAGGCTGTCGCCCATCGGCACGTTGAAGTTGGCCGTGGCCAGGTCAGCGCCACGACGGTACTTGCCGTTCCAGGAGTGGGTGTACTCGTGCGGCAGCAGGTCGCGCATCCAGGCGTTGTCGTCCCACTCGGTGAAGTAATCCGGGTCGGCGCTGTTCTCGCTGGAACGGTGATGCTCCAGGCCGATGCCACCAAGACGATCGGTCAAGGCCAGCAGGAATTCATAGTGGTTGTAGTGACGCGCGCCGTAAAGCTTGTCGGCCTGCTTCACCAGCGCGCGATGTGCCTTGATCTGCGCCTCGGTGGGCTTCAGCGACTTGGCATCGTCGGCGAAGACGTTCAGGTGGACCGGCACCTTCGCCCCCGGATCGAGGTCGATGCGCTGGTAATGTTCGCCGGCAAACAGCGGTGAATCGACCAGGTGGTCGTAGGAGATCGGCTTGAACACCACCGTGTCGCCCTCGCGGCGATCGGTCTCCAGTGCGGTCGCGAACGCCCAGCCCTTGGGCAGGGTCACGCGGGCCTGCGCCTGCAGCTGGCGCGCATCGAAGCCGGCCGGGTACAGCGAATTGGCATTCCATTGCAGGTTGAGCATCTCGGGGGTCATCACCACCCGACCCTGGCTGCCACCCTGCGAAGACAGGAAATCGAAGTGGGCGACGATCTCGCTGACGCCCTCGGGCACGTCCACCTTGAACGCATAGACGTTGTACTGGTCGCGCTGCCAGGCCAGCGGCTTGCCGTTGGCGGTGACACGCAGGCCGGCCAGTTTGTCGATCGGGCCAGTGGGTGAATGGTTGCCTGGAATCCACTGCGGGTACAGCAGGGTCATCGGACCGGGTTTGACCGGTACGGTGGCGGTCACCTTGAAGATGCGGCGAGCGAGATCGCGCGCATCCACATCGATGCGCAGCAGGCCGGGCGCCGTGGCGTTGGCCGGCGGCGAAATCTGTGCGAGCGCGGGCGTGGTTGCCAGCGCGAACAGCAACGACATCGCCAAGGCACGGGTCTTCATCGGGCAGGTTCCAACAGCGGAGAATATTCCGATGCTAGGCCTGTGGCGTGCCGGGCCCCATGGCCAAAGGTCATGGGGCGAGCGCCCATCCGTGCATGCCAGAAAGCGTGCGAACCAAGGTTCGCACCCGCCAGAGTCAGGCCGGGTCAGTCGACCAGGCGCAGGCGCAATTCCTTCGGCAACGCGAACACCATCGATTCCGGTTCGCCATCCAGCTCACCCACGCCGGTGGCACCCAGCTCGGCCAGGCGCGCCAGCACGCCATCGACCAGCACCTGCGGTGCCGAGGCGCCGGCAGTCACGCCGATGTGCTGCTTGCCTTCCACCCAGGCCGGATTGATCTCGTGCGCGCCGTCGATCAGGTATGACTCGACACCTTCACGGCGGGCCAGCTCGCTCAGGCGATTGGAGTTGGAGCTGTTCGGCGAGCCGACCACCAGCACAAGGTCGCAGCGCCTGGCCAGGTCGCGCACGGCATCCTGGCGGTTCTGCGTGGCGTAGCAGATGTCGTCGTTCTTCGGGCCCTGCATCGCCGGGAAGCGCTCGCGCAGCGCATCGATGATGCCGCGCGTGTCGTCGACCGACAGCGTGGTCTGGGTGGTGTAGGCGACGTTGTCCGGCTGGTTGATCTGCAGCGTGGCGACCTGCTCTACATCCTCCACCAGGTAGATCTGGCCGGTCCCGGCTTCGCGGTTCCACTGGCCCATGGTGCCCTCCACCTCCGGATGACCGGCATGGCCGATCAGCACTACGTCACGGCCGGCACGGCAGTGGCGGGCGACTTCGAAGTGGACCTTGGTCACCAGCGGGCAGGTGGCGTCGAACACCTTCAGGCCACGGCGCTCGGCTTCCTGGCGCACGGCTTGCGGCACGCCATGCGCGCTGAAGATCACTGTGTTGTTGTCGGGAACTTCGTCGAGTTCTTCGACGAAGATGGCGCCACGCTGCTTCAGGTCGTCGACCACGAAGCGGTTATGCACCACTTCATGGCGGACATAGATGGGGGCGCCCAGCGTTTCGATCGCGCGCTTGACGATCTCGATCGCACGATCGACACCGGCACAGAAACCACGCGGGTTGGCGAGCAGCACATCCATCAGTTCAATCTCCCGGCAGCGACCGGCTTACGGCTTCGGATTGGCATTATCCGCCTTTTTGGCGGACTTGCCGTCGAACAGGCCAAACAGGGCGATGCCGATGGCACCGACCACGATGGCCGAATCAGCGATGTTGAACGAGGGCCAGGTGTAGCTGCCCACGTACCACTGGATGAAATCGACCACGTGACCGTGCACCTGGCGATCGATCACGTTGCCGATGGCGCCGCCGATGATCAGCGCATACGGCACCGCCGCCTTCCAGTTGCCGCGGGCGGTACCGCGCAGCCACCAGGCCATGAGGCCGCTGATGGCGATCGCCAGCGCGGTGAAGAAATGCTTCTGCCAGCCACCGGCGTCGCTCAGGAAACTGAACGCGGCGCCGGTATTGTAGGTGCGGTACCAGTTCCAGAAGCCGTCGATGACCACCACCGGCTGGAATTCCGGCAGGCTCGACAAGACCCAGGCCTTGGACCACTGGTCCAGGCCGATGATGGCCGCCGACAGCAGCAGCCAGGCCAGGGCGTTCGGATGCGGGCGCGGCGCGGCCATCAGAACCAGCTCCGCACTTCACCGGCGCCGGTGATGTTGCTCACGCAGCGACCGCACAGCTCCGGGTGGTCGGCATTGCTGCCGACATCAGCGCGGTGGTGCCAGCAACGCACGCACTTGGCCTTGGTGGTCGGCTGCGCGCTGACGAACACCTCGTCGGTGGTTGCCGGGCGCACCTGCACGTCGCCGCTGATGAACAGGAAACGCAGTTCATCGGCCAGCGGCTGCCAGCGCGCGGCCTGCTCCTCGCTGGCGGCAATGGTGATTTCTGCTTCCAGCGCGGCACCGATCGCGCCGTTGGCCCGCATCGGCTCGAGCACCTTTGCCACCTGCTCGCGCACGGCCAGCAGCTGGTCAAAGTCGGCGGCGTTGAGCTGGGCATCGGCCGGCAGCGGCGCCAGGCCGTCGTACCAGGTGGTGAATAGCACGTGGCCGGCATGCTCGCCCGGCAGGTAGCCCCACAGCTCGTCGGCGGTGAAGGTCAGGATCGGCGCCACCCAGCGGGTGAACGCTTCGGCGATGTGGTACATCGCACTCTGCGCCGAACGGCGACCGTGCGAATCGGTCGGCATCGTGTACAGGCGGTCCTTGGTCACGTCCAGGTACAAAGAGCCCAGGTCCACGCTGCAGAAGTTCAGCAGCAGTTGCACGATCTCGGCCATGTTGTAGCTGTCATAGGCGGCCTTGATCTTCTCCTGCAGCTCCCACGCACGATGCACGATCCAGCGGTCCAGCGCGACCATCTGGTCGAGCGGACGCAGGTGCCGGGACGGATCGAAGCCGTCCAGGTTGCCGAGCAGGAAGCGCGCGGTATTGCGCAGGCGACGGTAGGCGTCGGCGTTGCGCTTGAGGATTTCCTGCGACAGCGACATTTCGTTGCTGTAGTCGGCCGAGGCGATCCACAGGCGCAGGATATCCGCGCCCAGCTTGTTCATGATGTCCTGCGGCTCGATGCCGTTGCCCAGCGACTTGGACATCTTGCGGCCGTGCTCGTCCACGGTGAAACCATGGGTCAGGCACTGCTTGTACGGGGCGCGCTTGTCGATCGCCACACCGGTCAGCAGCGAGGACTGGAACCAGCCGCGGTGCTGGTCGGAACCTTCCAGGTACAGGTCGGCCGGCTTGCCGAAGCCTCGCGCGGCGAGCACGCCTTCATGGGTCACGCCCGAATCGAACCAGACGTCGAGGATGTCGGTGACCTTCTCGTAGTCGGCCGCTTCCGCGCCCAGCAGTTCGGCGGCATCCAGCGAGTACCACACGTCGATGCCCTCGGCTTCGACGCGGTCGGCAACCTGCTGCATCAACTCCACCGAGCGCGGATGGATCTCGCCGGTCTGGCGGTGGGTGAACAGTGCGATCGGCACGCCCCAGGTGCGCTGGCGCGAGATGGTCCAGTCCGGGCGACCGTCAACCATGCTCTGGATGCGCGCCTTGCCCCAGGCCGGGAACCAGCCGACGGTGTCGATCGCGGCCAGCGCATCGTTGCGCAGGTTGGCCTTGTCCATCGAGATGAACCACTGCGGGGTGGCGCGGAACACCACCGGCGTCTTGTGTCGCCAGCAGTGCGGGTAGCTGTGGCGGATCGGGTGGAACGCCAGCAGGGCGCCGTTGTCGCGCAGCACGCCGACGATGGCTTCCTGTGCCTTCCACAGGTGCTGGCCGGCCAGCACCACGTCACCGGCTGGCGGGGTCGATTCCAGGTACACGCCACGGCCGTCGATCGGGGTCACCTGGCCGGCGTTGTACTTGTCCAGCAGGCCGTACTTCTGGCTGACCACGAAGTCTTCCTGGCCATGGCCGGGGGCGGTGTGCACGGCACCGGTACCGTCCTCGTCGGAGACGTGGTCGCCATTGAGCAGCGGGATGTCGCGCTCTGGATAGAACGGGTGCGCCAGCAGCTGGTTCTCCAGCGCCGCACCGGTGGTTTCACCGTGCAGCACCACGCTCTCGACGCCGTAGCGCTGCAGCGCGCGCTCGGCCAGCGCGGCGGCCAGCACCAGCCAACGGCGCTTGCCGTTGTGCGCCGGGCCTTCGGCCAGCACGTACTGGATCTCCGCACCCAGCGACACCGCCAGCGAGGCCGGCAGCGTCCACGGGGTGGTGGTCCAGATCGGCACGGCCACTTCGACGTCGGCCGGCACGCTCACGCCGAACGCCTGGCCGATGGCCTGCGCATCACGCGCGGCGTAGGCCACGTCGATCGCCGGCGATTCCTTCTCCTGGTATTCGATCTCGGCCTCGGCCAGCGCCGATCCACAGTCGAAGCACCAGTACACCGGCTTGGCGCCACGCACCAGGTGGCCATTGGCCACGACCTTGGCCAGCGCGCGGATCTCGTTGGCCTCGAAGTCGAAGCTCAGCGTCTTGTACGGGTTGTCCCAGTCACCGGTCACGCCCAAGCGCTTGAAGTCCACGCGCTGGATGTCGATCTGCTCCTCGGCGAACTCGCGGCACTTCTGCCTGAACGCCACGGCGTCAAGCTTGGTACCGACCTTGCCCCATTTCTTCTCGACCGCGATCTCGATCGGCAGGCCGTGGCAGTCCCAGCCCGGCACGTAGGGCGCATCAAAGCCGGCCAGGTAGCGCGACTTGACGATGATGTCCTTCAGGATCTTGTTGACTGCGTGGCCCAGGTGGATGCGGCCGTTGGCGTACGGCGGGCCGTCGTGCAGCACGAACAGCGGGCGGCCGGCAGCGTTGTCGCGCAGCTGCTGGTAGAGCCCCTGCTCTTCCCACCGCGCCAGAATGCCCGGCTCGCGCTTGGGCAGGTCGCCGCGCATCGGGAATTCGGTGGCTGGCAGGTTCAGGGTGGTCTTGTAGTCCTGGCTCACGCAGTGGCTCGCAATCTATGTTCGGAAAGGAGGGCGCGCGCCTGCTCGGCGTCGCGGTGCATCTGGTCGGTCAGGGCCGCCAGATCATTGAATTTCTCTTCGTCGCGCAGCTTGGCGACGAATTCGACTTCGATGTGTCGACCGTACAGGTCGCCCTGGAAATCGAACAGGTGGGCTTCCAGCAGCGGCTCCACGCCCTCCACCGTCGGCCGCGTGCCGAAGCTGGACACTGATGGCCACGGCTGGTCGAACACACCGTGCACCCAGGTCGCGTAGATGCCCGACAGCGCCGGGGTCTTCGGGAATCGCAGGTTGGCGGTGGGGAAGCCCAGCGTACGGCCCAGCTGGCGCCCACGCACCACCCGGCCGCTGATCGCGTAGGGCCGGCCCAGCAGGTCGCCGGCACGGGCGAAATCACCCGCCTGCAGCAGCTGGCGGATGCGGGTGCTGGAAATGCGCTCGCCATGCAGGTCGACCGCCTCGATCTCGCCCGCACTGAAGCCCAGCTCGCCACCCAGCGTCTGCAGCAGGGCCAGATCACCGCGGCGACGGTTGCCGAAGCAGAACTCCGGCCCGATCCACACTTCGCGGGCAGCAAGCCGGTGCACCAGCAGCTGGCGCACGAAGGTCTCGGCTGGCATCGCCGCCATTGCCGCGTCGAAGCGCAGCAGGCCGATCGCATCGACACCGAGTTCGCGCAGGCTCTCGACCTTGCTGCGTGCCAGGGTCAGCCGCGGCGGCGGCGTGCCCTGGGCAAAGAATTCACGCGGCAACGGTTCGAATGCCACGGCCACTGCGGCCACGCCCAGCGCACGGGCGCGGGCAACCGCGTGGCGTACCAGCGCACGGTGGCCCAGGTGGAGGCCGTCGAATGCGCCGATACAGACCACGCTTCCGTTGGGGAACAGCTCCCCGCCTTCGACGCTTCTGAACAGCCTGCTCATCAACTCTCGTTCCGGCCCGGTCGGGGCCGTCGCTGCAATGGTGTAACCCTGAAGTATAGCCGCCGCAGGCGCCGATCAATGCCCGCGCAGGTCCCGCGGGCGGAAGCCCATGGCCAGCATCGCCAGCAGATAGGTCAGGCCACCGCTCCCCACCAGCAGGATCAGGCCGCCGATCCGGTGCCATTTGTCCATCCCAGTGAAGGCAGGCATCCAGTACAGCAGGGCCAGCAGCACGCCGACCATGCACGCGCAGGCCACCAGCAGCCGCACCAGGTAGCTGCCCCAGCCTGGCAGGCGCTGGTAGACATTGGTCCTGCCCAGCCAGTACCACAACAGGCCGAGGTTCAGGTAACTGGACAACGCGCTGGCGATGCCCAGCGCCAGATGCAGGCCGGGCTGCTTGCCGATGGCCGTCATCATCCCCTGCGCCTTCAGTTCGGCCGGCACCAACACCTGGTACAGCACGGCCAGCAGGACGAAGTTGAACACCATGTTGGCCACCAGCGCGGTCACGCCGGCACGCACCGGGGTCTTGGTGTCCTGGCGGGCATAGAACGCCGGCAGCACCACCTTCAGCAGGGCGAACGCCGGCAGGCCGAAGCTCAGGCCATACACCGACAGCGCGGTCATGCGGGTGTCGAAGGCGGTGAACTGCCGGTACTGGAACAGCGTGGCGATCAATGGTTCAGCCAGCAGCACCAGGCCCAGCATGGCCGGCACCGAGATCAGCAGGGTCATGCGCAGGCCCCAGTCGAGCGAGCGCGAGAAACCCTCGCGGTCGGTGCTGACGTGGTGGCGGGCCAATGCCGGCAGGATCACCGTGCCCAGGGCCACGCCGAACACGCCCAGCGGCAGTTCCAGGAAGCGGTCGGCCAAGGACAGCCACGACTGCGAGCCATCCGTCAGCTTGGCGGCGATCAGGGTGTCCAGCAGCAGGTTGATCTGCGCCACCGAGGAACCGAACAGGGTCGGCACCATCAGGGTCAGCACCTTGCGCACACCCGGGTGGTTCCAGCCCCAGCGCGGCAGGGTCAGCAGATTGATGCCCTTGAGCGAGGGCAGCTGGAACAGCAGTTGCAGGATGCCGGCGGCCAGCACTGCCCAGCCCAGCGCCAGGATCTGCTTTTCCGGGGTACCGCCAAGCTGCGGCGCCAACCACAGCGCGCCGGCGATCATGCACAGGTTGAGGATGACCGGGGTCAGCGCCGGCATCGCAAAGCGCTGGAAGCTGTTCAACGCCCCGCCGGCGAGGGCGGTGAGCGAGACGAACAGCAGGAACGGGAAGGTCAGGCGGAACAGATCGACCAGCAGGGTCTGCTTGATCGGATCGGTATCAGCACCGCTTGAGAACGCCACCGCCAGCTGGGGCGCAAAGATCAACGCCAGCGCGGTGACCACCAGCAGCGCTCCACCCAGCGTACCCGCGACGCGCGACATCAGTTCGCGCAGCTCGGCGTGGCTGCGGGTCTCCTTCACCTCGGTGAACACCGGCACGAAGGCGGTGGCGAAGGAGCCCTCGGCGAACAGGCGGCGCAGGAAATTGGGTACCCTGAACGCCACCCAGAACGCGTCGGTAACGGCATTGGTGCCGAACGTGGTGGTGATCACCTGGTCCCGGACAAGTCCGAGAACCCGCGAGACCATGGTCATGCTGCTGAACGACAGCAGGCCCCGCAACATCTTCGGTGAACTCACTCAACGTCCCTCTTGACAATCGACTTGACGTACATTTCCCGCGCCATCATACTAGCCAGCTTGCTGTTCCCATAACACCGATTTTTTCAGGAAACCACCACCGTGGCCAATATCAAGTCCGCCAAGAAGCGCGCCAAGCAGACCGTCGTGCGCAACGCGCGCAACGTGGCTCAGCGCTCGATGCTGCGCACCGCTGTCAAGAAAGTGATCAAGGCGCTGGACGCCAACGATGCCGCCGGCGCCGAAGCCGCCTTCGCCGTTGCCCAGCCGATCCTGGATCGCTTCAGCGCGCGTGGCCTGATCCACAAGAACAAGGCTGCTCGCCACAAGAGCCGCCTGAACGACCGCATCAAGGCCCTCAAGGCCGCCTGATCCGGCGTTGCCGCCCCGCCCCCCAGGGGCTGGGCAGCAGACAAGGACCCGGCCCCGGCCGGGTTTTTTGTTGCCCGCGATCCGGGATTGCGGCGTCGACCGGGCGATCCCCGGGGTCAGATCCCTTTTCTGCAGGAAAAGGGATCTGGCCCCGGCAACAAAAAACCCGGCCGAAGCCGGGCTTTTCGCGGAACCACAACGGCATTACTGCGCGTTGCGGGCCTCCTCCTCTTCTTCCTTCTGGCGGTCGAAGAAGGCCATGATCCGGCTCATGATCGGGAAGGTACCTTCGCGGCCCAGGGCGGACACCAGGAACCACGGTTCCTTCCAGCCCAGTTCGGCGACGATCTGCTCGGCCGCGGCCTTCGCCTCGTCCTCGAACATCAGGTCGGCCTTGTTCAGCACCAGCCAGCGCGGCTTGGCCAGCAGTTCGGGATCATGCTTCTCCAGCTCGCGCTCGATCGCACGCACCTGCTCCACCGGCGAAATCCCCTCCACGCCCCCTTCCATCGGCGAGATATCCACCAGGTGCAGCAGCAGGCGGGTGCGCTGCAGGTGGCGCAGGAACTGCGCACCGAGGCCGGCGCCGTCGGCCGCCCCTTCAATCAGGCCGGGGATGTCGGCGATCACGAAGCTGCGGTGGTTCTCCACCTTCACCACGCCCAGGTTCGGGTACAGCGTAGTGAAAGGATAGTCGGCCACTTTCGGCGTCGCCGCCGAAACGGCGCGGATCAGGGTGCTCTTGCCGGCATTGGGGAAGCCCAGCAGGCCGACGTCGGCCAGCAGCTTCAACTCCAGCTTCAGCGTCCGCTCCTCGCCGGGTTCGCCCGGCAGCGCCTGGCGCGGCGAGCGGTTGGTCGAACTCTTGAAGTGCATGTTGCCCAGGCCGCCCTTGCCCCCCTTGGCCACCAGCAGGCGATCGCCATGGCGGGTCAGGTCGCCGATCACCTCATCGGTGGCGACATTGATGACCACGGTGCCGACCGGCACGGTGATGGTCAGGTCCTCGCCCGCCTTGCCGTACATCTGCCGGCCCATGCCGTTCTCGCCCCGCTGCGCCTTGAAGATGCGCTCATGACGGAAATCGACCAGGGTGTTCAGGTTCTCGTCGGCGCGGATCCACACGCTGCCGCCGGCACCGCCGTCGCCGCCGTCCGGGCCGCCAAGCGGAATGAACTTCTCGCGACGGAAGCCAACGCAGCCGTTGCCGCCGTTGCCGGCGAACACTTCGATTTCTGCTTCGTCTACCAGTTTCATTGTTTCGATGCCTGCGATGGGCGTGGCCTGCCTGCCACCGCCTTGTAATGTCACGCCGGCCGCTGGCCGGCAACCCGGCGCAGCCGGTCTTGTTTCAACTCTAACGAAAAGCCCCGCCGAAGCGGGGCTCTTCATGCAGCACTCCCATGCCGTTGCACGGGTGCCGGCGACGCCTGGATCAGGCGTCGGCCGAGACGATGCTGACGGTGCGGCGCTTCTTCGGACCCTTGACCGAGAACTCCACCTTGCCGTCCACCAGGGCGAACAGGGTGTGATCACGGCCCAGGCCGACGCCGGTACCCGGGTGGAACTGGGTGCCACGCTGGCGAACGATGATGTTGCCGGCTTCGATGGCCTGGCCGCCGAAGATCTTGACGCCCAGGTACTTCGGGTTGGAGTCGCGACCGTTGCGCGAGGAGCCTACGCCCTTTTTATGTGCCATGACTGCTTCTCCTGATGCTTAGCCGGCGATGCCGGTGATCTCGATTTCGGTGTAGTACTGACGGTGACCCTGGCGCTTCATGTGGTGCTTGCGGCGACGGAACTTGATGATCCGGACCTTGTCAGCACGACCCTGGGACAGGACCTTGGCGGTGACGGCTGCGCCCTTCAGCGCATCGCCCAGCTTCACGCCGTCGCTGTCACCCAGCATCAGGATGTTGTCGAACTTGATCTCGCTGCCGACTTCGACTTCGAGCTTTTCAATGCGGAGCTTTTCGCCCTGCGCCACGCGGTATTGCTTACCGCCGGTGACCAGTACTGCGTACATGACCAGGCCTTCCTCTGTAGTTATTGTGGTCTGAGCTGCCGCCATCGAGGGCGGACAGGAGCGGAATTGTACGCAGATCAATGAGCCCCGGTCAAGTCAACCCCTGAACGCTGCGGGAGACCCCGGCGGAGCGGGGTCAGATCCCTTTTCACCCCGTGAAAAGGGATCTGACCCCTGCCTGACGGCCTGTCTCACAAGGTGAGACAACCGGCTGGCATTGTCGCCCATTGCCCCCATCTGGTCACCTCGGTAGGCTGACCGATTGCCGTTCCCTGCTGGCCCGGCACCCAGCCAACGCCCCCACAACCGGATCCCCCATGGCGATGGATTTCATCCGCATCCGCGGCGCGCGGACGCACAACCTGAAGAACCTCGACCTCGACCTGCCCCGCGACAAGCTGATCGTGATCACCGGCCTGTCCGGCTCGGGCAAGTCCTCGCTGGCGTTCGACACCATCTATGCAGAAGGCCAGCGCCGCTACGTCGAATCGCTGTCGGCCTATGCGCGCCAGTTCCTGAGCGTGATGGAAAAGCCGGACCTGGACCACATCGAGGGCCTGTCCCCGGCGATCTCGATCGAGCAGAAGTCGACCTCGCACAACCCGCGTTCGACGGTCGGCACCATCACCGAGATCTACGACTACCTGCGCCTGCTGTACGCCCGCGTCGGCACCCCGCGCTGCCCGGACCACGGCTACCCGCTGGAGGCACAGACGGTCAGCCAGATGGTCGACCAGGTCCTGGCCCTGGATCCGGAGCAGCGCTACATGCTGCTGGCACCGGTCATCCGCGACCGCAAGGGTGAGCACGCCCAGGTGTTCGACCAGCTGCGCGCGCAGGGCTTCGTGCGCGTGCGCGTGGATGGCGAGCTGCATGAAATCGACGCGGTGCCGCCGCTGGCGCTGCGCCAGAAGCACACCATCGAAGCGGTGATCGACCGCTTCCGCCCGCGCGAAGACATCAAGCAGCGCCTGGCGGAGAGCTTCGAGACCGCACTGAAGCTGGGTGACGGCATGGCCTCGGTGCAGAGCCTGGACAATGCCGATGCCTCGCCGACGCTGTTCTCCTCCAAGTACTCCTGCCCGGTGTGCGACTACTCGCTGCCGGAGCTGGAACCGCGCCTGTTCTCGTTCAACGCACCGATGGGCGCCTGCCCCGGCTGCGATGGCCTGGGCATGGCCGAATTCTTCGATCCCTCGCGCGTGGTGGTGCATCCCGAGCTGTCGCTGGCCGCCGGCGCGGTGCGCGGTTGGGACCGCCGCAACGCCTACTACTTCCAGCTGATCGCCTCGTTGGCCAAGCACTACAGGTTCGACGTCGATGCAGCGTGGAACTCGCTGCCGGCCAAGGTACAGCAGGCGGTGCTGTACGGCAGCGGTGACGAGGCGATCACCTTCACCTACTTCACCGAGGCCGGTGGCCGCACCCAGCGCAAGCACCGTTTCGAGGGCATCATTCCCAACCTCGAGCGCCGCTATAAGGAAACCGAATCGGCGGCCGTGCAGGAAGAGCTGGGCAAGTACATCAGCGAGCATGCCTGCCCTGAGTGCAACGGCGCGCGCCTGAACCGGGCCGCACGCAACGTGTTCGTGGCCGACCGCCCGCTGCCGGAGCTGGTGGTGCTGCCGATCGACGAAGCGCTGAAGTTCTTCAGCGAGCTGAGCCTGCCGGGCTGGCGCGGCGAGATCGCCGCGAAGATCGTCAAGGAAATCGGCGAACGCCTCGGCTTCCTGGTCGATGTCGGCCTGGATTACCTGACCCTGGAGCGCAAGGCCGACACCCTGTCCGGCGGTGAGGCGCAGCGCATCCGCCTGGCCAGCCAGATCGGCGCCGGCCTGGTCGGCGTGATGTACGTGCTCGACGAGCCCTCGATCGGCCTGCACCAGCGCGACAACGAGCGCCTGCTCGGCACGCTGACCCGGCTGCGTGACCTCGGCAACACGGTGATCGTGGTCGAACATGACGAGGATGCGATCCGCCTGGCGGACTACATCCTCGATATCGGCCCGGGCGCCGGCGTGCATGGCGGCGAGATCGTCGGCCAGGGCACGCTGCAGGACATCCTGGAAGCGCCGCGCTCGCTGACCGGCCAGTACCTGTCCGGCAAGCGCGCGATCGAGATTCCTGCTCGCCGGCACAAGCCGAACCCGAAGATGACGCTGCACCTGCGCGGTGCCAGCGGCAACAACCTCAAGGGCGTGGACCTGGCGATTCCGGCGGGCCTGCTGACCTGCGTGACCGGCGTGTCCGGCTCGGGCAAGTCGACCCTGATCAACGACACCCTGTTCTCGCTGGCTGCCAACGAGATCAACGGTGCCTCGCACCAGGTGGCGCCGTACAGGGAGATTGATGGCCTGGATCTGTTCGACAAGGTGGTGGACATCGACCAGTCGCCGATCGGCCGCACCCCGCGATCGAACCCGGCCACCTACACCGGCCTGTTCACGCCGCTGCGCGAGTTGTTCGCACAGGTGCCGGAGGCGCGTGCGCGCGGCTATTCGCCGGGCCGTTTCAGCTTCAACGTGCGCGGCGGCCGCTGCGAGGCCTGCCAGGGCGACGGCCTGATCAAGGTCGAAATGCACTTCCTGCCGGACGTATACGTTCCGTGTGATGTGTGCCACGGCAAGCGCTACAACCGCGAAACGCTGGAGATCCTCTACAAGGGCTTCAACATCAACGACGTGCTGGAAATGACCGTCGAGGATGCGCTGAAGCTGTTCGAGCCGGTGCCATCGATCGCGCGCAAGCTGGAAACCCTGGTCGATGTCGGCCTGAGCTACATCAAGCTGGGCCAGAGCGCGACCACGCTGTCCGGTGGTGAAGCGCAGCGCGTGAAGCTGTCCAAGGAACTGTCGCGCCGCGATACCGGCCGCACCCTGTACATCCTCGACGAACCGACCACCGGCCTGCACTTCCACGACATCGAAGCGCTGCTGGGCGTGCTGCACAAGCTGCGCGACGAAGGCAACACGGTGGTGGTGATCGAGCACAACCTGGACGTGATCAAGACCGCCGACTGGATCGTCGACCTGGGGCCGGAGGGCGGCCACCGAGGCGGCACCATCCTGGTCACCGGTACCCCGGAAGACGTGGCGGCCTGCGCGCAATCGCATACGGGCCAGTTCCTGGCGCGCATGCTGCCGTCCACCCACGCGCGCCCGGAGCAGCCGGCCGCGGTGGCCAACAAACCCGACGCACGCCCGCCGCGCAAGGTGAAGCCGGAAAAGGCCGCCGGGCCGGCGAAGAAGGCCGTGGCCGCCAGGAGCGCGGGCCAGGCCAGCAAGAGCACGACCAAGAAGAAGGACGCCTGATGAGCACTGAACACAAGATCCTGGCCCGCATCCCGATCAGCGTGCGCTGGCGTGACATGGACAGCATGGGCCACGTCAACAACGCCAAGTACATTTCCTACCTGGAGGAAGCGCGCGTGCGCTGGATGCTGGGCGTGGAGGGCGTGTCGATGACCGACCGCATCGCACCGGTGGTGGCCGCGACCAACGTCAATTACCGGCTGCCGATCGTATGGCCCAACGACATCCTGGTCGAGTTGTTCGTCGAGCGCCTGGGCAACAGCAGCGTGACCATCGGCCATCGCATCATCGACCAGCAGGACGAATCAAAGCTGTATTCCGACGGCAACGTGGTGGCGGTCTGGATGGATACCCAGACCGGAAAGAGCGCGCCGCTGCCGGAAGCGATCCGCAACGCCTCCAGCTGAAATGCCCTGGCGGGTGCCGACCTTGGTCGGTACGCTTCGGCTGTAATCAGGTTGCCGGCCAGCGGCCGGCACTGCCGACACTGTTCAAAGGATTGACATGATCCACCAGACCGGACTGCGCGACCTGCTGCCGGGCATGGTCGCCTTCCCCACCGATGTCTTCCCTGACGACCAGGCGTGGCTCGAGCAGCACCTGCTGCCGCTGCTGAAGATCGACCTCGGGGTGCTGCGCCCGGAACTGGCCGGCCAGCTGGCCACGATGCTGTGCCCGATCGAGCCATACGAGGGCTGCATCGGCGAGGCCACCGAAGAACACCACAACGATTTCACCGGCACCAACTGGATCGCCTTCGAACTGACCGCCGGCAACCGGATGCGTTTCCTCGGCAACCAGGGCTATTTCATCGGCGACCCGGCGCTGGACGAGGACGCGAAGGCGCACATCGCGCAGATGCGCGAGAGCTACGCCAGGGCCCGTGACTACCATGCCGCCCACGGGCGGCTCGCCTGCTACTCGCGCTATGGCAAGGGCGAGGCCAGCGAGCGCGACTACCTCGATTCGCTCGGTGGCCAGATTTCCTGCGGCAACTGGGTCGAAACGGCGGAGATCCCCGCCGCCTTTGCACTGGAATTCACCGACGCGGCCAACGACCGGCATGCACCGGATGACGCCGAGCGGGTGGTGATCACCCGCGATGGCAACACGTTCTTCGCGGTGGCCGAAGTGGCCGGCTACAACTGGTGCGCCACCGGTGCCGACGCGATCGTGATGCTGTACGAGCCGGAAAGCCGCACGGTGCTGTTCTCGTACGACTGGTCGTGAACCCGCCGCGCTGCGCCCTCGCCGGGCATCGCCCGGCGCAACCGGCGGTGCATCACGGGGCAGCTCTCCGCACCGCCAACGTCGCGCTCGCCTCGCCACCGCCTTCCAGCTGCAGCCGCAGCGGCACCACCTGCCCCTCCTTCAACGCACTGGTGCCGCGCATGAGCATCAGGTGCAGGCCACCCGGCTTGAGTTCGGCCCGCGCGCCCGCTGCCAGCGGCAGGCGCTCGATCGCACGCATCCGGCTGACACCGTCGACGTTCGTGGTCTCGTGCAGCGACACATCGCTGAAGCGGCTGCTGGTCACCCCGATGATCGCCACCGGGGTGCGGCAGCCGTTGTGGATCACGCCGTAGCCGGCAGTCATCGGCATTCCCGGGCCCGGCGGCAGCCGCGCCCAGCCCCGCTCCACCGTGACGCAGTCCGGCTCCGCCGCCGAGGCCGATGCTGCGGCCGCACACAACGCCAACAGTACGCCGACGAATGGTTTGGTTATCATCGCCCAGGTTCCTTCTCCGCAACGAGACCGCAGCATGACGACGCTGATCGAGGTGATCAACCACGGCCCCATCCGCGAGCTGCGCCTGGCGCGGCCACCGGTGAACGCGCTGGATACCGACCTGTGCCGGCAGCTGATCCATGCCATCGAGCTGGCCATGGCCGAGGACGCGCACGGCATCGTGCTGTCCGGCAGCGAGCGTGTCTTCACCGGCGGCATGGACGTGCCGCACCTGCTCTCGCATGGCGATGACAAGCACAAGCTGCTGGACACCTGGAACGCCTTCTTCGGCGCGGTACGCACCCTGGCCGAAAGCCGCATCCCGGTGGTCGCGGCGATCACCGGTCACGCCCCGGCCGGCGGCTGCGTGCTGGCCCTGTGCTGCGACTACCGGGTGATGGCGCGCAGCGCCGATCCGTCGCGCCCGTATGCCATCGGCCTGAACGAAGTACAGGTGGGCCTGATCGCACCGGAAGGCATCCAGCGCCTGCTGCGCCGGGTGGTGGGTGTGCACCGCGCCGGCGTGCTGCTGGCCACCGGTTCGCTGGTGCCGGCCGAACAGGCCCTGCAGATCGGCCTGGTCGATGAACTGGCCGAGGGTGATCGCGTGGTGGCGCACGCGGTGGCCTGGCTGCAGAACCTGCTCAAGCAGCCGCGCCAGCCGATGCTGCTGACTCGCGCCATTGCCCGCGCCGACCTGCACGAGGCCCTGCACCCGGACCTGATCCAGCTCGACCGCTTCGTCGAGGCCTGGTTCGCCCCGGATGCGCAGAATGCCCTGCAGGCGCTGGTCGCCCGGCTGGGCAAGTAGTGGTCGCCCCGCCCGGGGTCAGATCCCTTTCGCAACGCGAAAGGGATCTGACCCCGGACCGGTATAATCGAGGCCTCTCCATTGCCGCGGCCGCCCCCTTGAACGACACGCCCGAACCCGTCGTCTCCGAGCTGATCGACCTGCTCACGCTGGAGCGGCTGGAGGACAACCTGTTCCGCGGGCAGAGCCGCGACATCGGCACCAAGTACGTGTTCGGCGGCCAGGTGCTGGGCCAGGCGCTGGCCGCGGCACAGGCCACGGTCGACAACGGCCGCCACGTGCACTCCCTGCATGCCTACTTCCTGCGCGCCGGCAACATCGACCACCCGATCGTCTACGACGTGGACCGTACCCGCGATGGCGGCAGCTTCTCGGTGCGGCGGGTCACTGCGATCCAGCACGGCAAGGTGATCTTCTTCTGCGCCGCTTCGTTCCAGCAGGCCGAGACCGGCGCCGAGCACCAGCACAAGATGCCTGAAGTGCCGCAGCCCGAAGACATCGAACCGAACCGGCCGCTGCCGGCCGAAGTGCTGGAACGCCTGCCGATCAAGGTGCAGCGCTGGCTGTCGCGCGGCGGCCCGTTCGAGTTCCGCCACGTCTACCCGCGCGACGAACTGAATCCGCCCAAGCGCCCGCCGTATCACCAGGTCTGGCTGCGCCTGAGCGAGCCGGTCGGCGATGCCCCGGAGCTGCACCAGGCGCTGCTGGCGTACGCGTCGGACTTCCACCTGCTGGGCACGGCGACCTTCCCGCACGGCATCAGCTACTACCACCCGCACGTGCAGATGGCCTCGCTCGACCATGCGATCTGGTTCCATCGCCCGTTCCGCGCCGACGACTGGCTGCTGTATTCGCTGGACAGCCCCAGCGCACAGGATTCGCGCGGCCTGGCGCGCGGCCAGTTCTTCACCCGCAACGGAGTGCTGGTGGCCAGCACCGCGCAGGAGGGCCTGATCCGCGTGGTTCCCGACCAGGCAGCGGCCGCCGCCGTGCCGGCCAAGGAGTGACCCGATGCGCCAGATCTTCAGCAGCCAGCGCGTGGAAACCGTCGAAGGCGTGGCCGAACTCCTGCGCGGGCATGGCATCGAGGTCAAGGTGACCAACGGGCGCTCGTACAAGACCCGGCGCCGCGGCCAGTTCAGCTATACCGACCTGGGCAATGCCCAGGCCTACCCGGCAGTCTGGGTGGTGCGCGCCGATGACCAGACCCGTGCGCGCGAGATCCTGCGCGACGCACGCCTGCTCGACACCACCCGGCGCGACCATCCGACCGCCGAGTTCGCCTTCCGCGACGCGCCGCAGCAGGAGGGGAGCAGCCGCAGCTGGGCCTGGCGCATCCGCATCGCACTGCTGGTGGTGATCGCCGGCGTGGCGCTGGTGATCGGCCTGCGCCATCGCGGCCCGCCGGCCCCGCAGGCCCAGCCGCAGCAGGCACAGCCAGCACCACAGGCAGCGCCGGAAGAGGAAGAAGTGCGGGTCCGCATCCAGCCTTCGAAATGACGCATGGGTAGTGCCGGCCGCTGGCCGGCAAACCTCATGAGCCCGTCCGGCGGGCTGCGGCTGCCGGCCTGTGCCCGGCACTACCGTGCAAAAGCCGGTCACAGTTCGCTCGCGGCTCCGTCATGGGACACAATCCCAGCAGGAGAGCCGCCGCCATGACGACCTTCGCCGCATCGATCGACCGGACCCTGGAACGCGAACTGGCCGCCGCCGCCGGCGGTTGCCAGCATGCCTATGGCCGGATCGTGCTCGCCTGCCAGAACACGATCACGGCCATCGCGCTGGCCATCACCCGCGACCGCCAGGCCAGCGAGGACATCGCCCAGGAAGCCTTCGTGCGGGGCTGGCAGCAGTTGCACCAGCTGCGCAGTGCGACCAGCTTCCTGCCCTGGCTGCGGCAGATCACCCGCAACCTGGCCCGCGATTGGCTGCGCGCGCAGCGGGGCCGGCCATTGACCGGCGAAGCGGCCGAGCTCGCGATGGGCATGGCCGCCGATCCGGCCCCCGGCGTGGTGGACCGCCTGCAGCGGCTGGAGGAAGAAATGGCCGCCGAGGACATCATCTCCGCGCTGCCCGCCGGCAGCCGCGAAGTGCTTCTGCTCTACTACCGCGAAGGCCAGCGCTCGCAACAGGTGGCGCATCTGCTTGGCCTCAGCGATGCGGCGGTGCGCAAGCGCGTATCGCGCGCCCGCGCCTTGGTGCGCGACGGCCTGCTGCAGCGCTTCGGCGAGTTTTCCCGCCACAGCATGCCGAGTGCGGCGTTTGCCACCACCGTGGTGTCGATGCTGCTGGTGGCAGCACCCGGCACGGCCAGTGCTGCCATTCTGCTCGGCACCGGCGCGGGCCTCGGCGGCAGCAAGCTCGGCCTCGGCGGCGCCAGCGTTGCCGGCGGTACCGCGATGGGGTCGCTGGCGGCCACCCTGGGCCAACTGCAGCTGCTGCCAGCAGCAAGCTGGGCGGCGATCATCGGGGGTGTTGCCGGTGGCGCGGTCGGCAGTTACCTCGGCGGGCGCTTCCTGCTGTCGTATGCCGAAACCGGGGCCGAATGCGCCCGGATCCGCCGCTTCGTCCACCTCAGCACCGGCACCAGCCTGGCCTGGTGCCTGGCCATCCTGATGACCGTGCTGCTGCAGTCGCCGCTCTGGGCGCATGTGCTGGTACTGGCAGGCGGGCTGGCGATAATCAATTACCAGTGCCTGGTGACATTGCGGCGGATCATGGCGCCGATGCTCATGCGTGATGCGACCCGGCGCGGGCATACCGGCATCAACTGGAAGTATGAAGCGATGTACGGCCTGACCGGCATGATCGCAGTGAACCTTCTTGTCATCGCTGCCGTGGCCTATACGCTGATGCGCACCGGCCGCCTGTAACGGACAACGCCGGCAGTGCGCCGGCGTTGTCATCGATCACCGAACCGGCATTCAGCGCTGCGCCGGCGGCACGGGATTGCCCCGCGGCCCGTCGTGGCGCGGACCACCGTGCATCGGCCCTTTGGCCGCGTCGAACTCGGCCTTGCTGAGCTGGCCGTCCCTGTTGGTATCGGCGGCAGCGAACCAGGCATCGCGATGCTGCTTCATGCGCAGTTCGCGGTCGGCCTTGTCCAGGTAACCGTCCTTGTTGAGGTCGAGCGCGTCGAAGCGCGCGACCAGGCGCGGATCGGCCTTGGCCTCCTCGCGGCTGACGCGGCCGTCCTTGTTGAGGTCCAGCTTGGCCCAGCGCTCACCGCCGTGGCCGCGACGGCCATGCTGCCAGCGCGGCATCTCATCGCGCGAGAGCTTGCCGTCCTTGTTCCTGTCCAGTTCGTCGAACTTGGCGGCCAGTCGCGGATGGGTTGCCGCCTCGCTGCGGTCGATGGCACCGTCGCCGTTGGTGTCCAGCGGAGCCGGGCGCTGCACCGGTGCGTTCGGGGTATCGGCCGCCAGCGCGACACCGGAAGCGGAGGTGCCCAGCAACAGGGCCAGCAGCAGGGGGGTACGGATCATGGGGTCACTCCTGGGTTGGGGATTGCGTCGGGGTGATCACTTCACCCTCGGGGGACAACAACGCCCGGGGACGGCATCGGTTGACGCCACTGCCGGTTCCGTTCATCCGGCGGACAGTCGCCGCCACTGCGACAGGCTGGGGCTATGCTGTGTGCATGGCGATTCATGGCGACAGAGACGACGAACTGCGACTTTTCCAGACCGGCGAGCACCCCTGCGGGTACTGGTCGGACCGGGTGGCGCGCGACCTGGTGCTGGATCCGCATGACCGCCGCCTCGGTGGCCTGTACCCGCTGGCACTGAGCTGGGGCTTCCGCCGCAGCGGCGACCTGGTCTACCGGCCGCACTGCGCGCATTGCCAGGCCTGCGTGGCGGTGCGCATCCCGGTGGCACGCTTTGCCCCGGATCGCAGCCAGCGCCGCTGTGCGGCCCGCAATACCGACCTGGAAGTGCGGATCACCGCCGCCACCGCCCGCGACGACCTGTTCGCGTTGTACCGTCGCTACCTCACCCACCGGCACGCCAACGGCGGCATGGACGACCACGGTCCGCACGAGTTCGAGCAGTTCCTGATCGGCAGCTGGTCGCATACCCGCTTCATGGAAGTGCGCCTGCCCGGCCACGACGGCCAGCCCAGCCAGCTGCTGGGGGTGGCGGTGACCGACGTCACCGAACACGGCCTGTCGGCGGTCTACACCTTCTTCGACCCGGAGCACGCCGCGCGCGGGCTGGGCACCTTCGCGATCCTGCAGCAGATCGAATGGGCGCGCCGCGAGGGCCTGCCGCACGTGTACCTGGGCTACTGGATCCGCGGCCACCAGAAGATGGACTACAAGCGCCGTTTCCATCCGCTGGAGGCCTACGACGGCCGCCGCTGGCACGATTTCGACAACGAACTGGACGGGCGCTGACAAACCGCTGACACCGGGCCGGGTGCAGAATAGGGCAATGAACGCCAAACCCCTGATCCTCGCCCTGGCCCTGCTCTGCGGCGCCACCGCCCCCGCCTTTGCCACGTCCCCCGCGATGACTGAGAAGCCGTCCACTGCGCTGCGCCTGGCCACCTACAACACCTCGCTGTACTCCGACGATGCCGGTGGCCTGATCAGGGAGCTGGAAGGCGACAGCGAGCACGCACGCAAGATCGCCGCCGTGCTGCAGCAGGTGCGCCCGGACCTGGTGCTGCTGAACGAGTTCGATTTCGACGATGCCCACCGCGCCGCCGACCTGTTCCAGAAGCGCTACCTGGAAGTGGCCCAACCCGGCGGCGGTGAGCCGCTGCACTTCGCCTACCGCTACCTGGCCCCGGTCAACACCGGTGTACCCAGCGGCCTGGACCTGGACAACAACGGCGTGGTCGGTGGCGAGGGCCGCAGCCGTGGCAACGATGCCTGGGGCTACGGCCTGCACCCGGGCCAGTACGGCATGCTGGTACTGTCGCGCTACCCGATCGACGAAGCCAAGGTACGCAGCTTCCAGCTGCTGAAGTGGAGCGCGATGCCCGGTGCGATCCGCCCGGTCGATCCGCGCACCGGCAAGAGCTTCTACAACGACGCCGTGTGGTCGCAGCTGCGCCTGTCGTCGAAGTCGCATTGGGACGTGCCGGTGAAGACTCCGGCCGGCGTGGTACACGCGCTGGTCTCGCACCCGACCCCGCCGGTGTTCGATGGCCCTGAGAAGCGCAATGCCGCGCGCAACCACGACGAACTGCGCCTGTGGCAGGAATACCTGTCGGCCGGCGACAAGCCGTGGCTGTGCGATGACAAGGGCCAGTGTGGCGGCCTGGCCCAGGACGCTCGCTTCGTGATCCTCGGCGACCTCAACAACGATCCGGCGGATGGCGATGGCCGCCACGAAGCCATCGTCGAACTGATCGAGAACGCCCGCGTGCTGCGCTACCCCACCCCGCGCAGCGTCGGCGGCGAGCAGACCAGCCTGGCCTATGCGGCCAAGGGCATCGAGCGCAGGGGCGCACCGTTCCACGCCACCGGCGATTTCGGCCCGAAGTCCGGCACCATGCGCCTGGACTACGTGCTGCCCTCGACCGGTTTCGAGTACGTGGGCAGCGGCGTCTTCTGGCCGGCCAATGAGAGCCCCGAAGCCAGGATCGCCGATGGCAGCGACCACCACCTGGTGTGGGTGGACGTGCGGTAGAGTCGACTGTCAGTCGACTGCACAGAAATCTGTACCGACCAACGGTCGGTACCCACCGCAATTCGGTGGGCGACGACCGTTGGTCGTCGCTCCTTTTTTTACGGGCGCAGTTCGACGCCGATGGCTTCGGCGGCATCACGCGCGATGGCACGTGCTTCGTCGATGGTTTCCGCGCGCGCCAGGGTCACACCGACGCGGCGATGGCCGTGCACGCTGGGCTTGCCGAACAGGCGCACGGCGGTGTCTGGCACCTGCAGCGCGGCTGCAACGTTGTTGAAATACGGCACGCCCTCGCCGTGCGCCAGCAGTGCACACGACGCCGACGGACCGCTCTGGCGGATCAGCGGGATCGGCAGGCCGAGGATGGCGCGCGCATG
Source organism: Stenotrophomonas maltophilia (assembly GCF_001676385.1). GTDB lineage: Bacteria > Pseudomonadota > Gammaproteobacteria > Xanthomonadales > Xanthomonadaceae > Stenotrophomonas > Stenotrophomonas maltophilia_J. The sequence goes on from NZ_LYVJ01000002.1 coordinate 271,544, forward strand.
CAGGGCGAACTCGCTCAGTTCCTGCGAAACCAGGGTCACCAGGCCGGTGTCGTGCGGGCGCGGCGATACTTCGCTGAACCACACCTCGTCCCCCTTCACGAACAGCTCGACGCCGAACAGGCCCCAGCCACCAAGGTCGTCGGTGATTGCACGCGAGATCTCTTCGGCACGCGCCAGTGCCGCGCTCGACATCGGCTGCGGCTGCCAGCTTTCGCGGTAATCACCATCCTTCTGCAGATGCCCGATCGGCGCACAGAACGAGGTGCCACCGGCATGACGCACGGTCAGCAGGGTGATCTCGTAATCGAAATCAATGAAGCCCTCGACGATGCAGCGGCCGGCACCGGCGCGGCCACCGGTCTGCGCGTACTCCCAGGCTGGGGCGATGTCCGCCTCGCTGCGCAGGGTGCTCTGGCCCTTGCCCGAGGACGACATCACCGGCTTGACCACGCACGGCAGGCCGATGGCGGCCACGGCGGCACGGTACTCGGCCTCGGTATCGACGAAGCGGTAAGGCGAGGTCGGCAGTCCCAGGGTTTCGGCGGCCAGGCGGCGGATGCCCTCGCGATCCATGGTCAGGCGCGCGGCACGCGCGGTCGGGATCACCCGCAGGCCCTGCTCCTGTTCCAGCTGGACCAGGGTCTCGGTGTGGATGGCCTCGATCTCCGGCACCACCAGGTGCGGCCGCTCCTGGGCGATCAGGGCACGCAGGGCCATCGCATCCAGCATGTCGATCACGTGCGAGCGGTGCGCGACCTGCATGGCCGGCGCATCGGCGTAGCGGTCGGCGGCGATCACCTCCACGCCCAGCCGCTGCAGTTCGATGGCCACCTCCTTGCCGAGTTCGCCCGAGCCCAGCAACAGCACCCGGGTGGCGGAGGGAGACAACGGGGTTCCAAGCGTAGCCATGGCAGTTCCAGCAGCGATGTGAAGGCGGGAGGGCATTCTAGCTGCCTGGATGCCCCGGCCATGGCGTCCGACGAACGGCATCCATTATCTGATATCAATTTGATATCTTAAATTCAATTCCTCAAGGACGTACCGTCATGAAAGAGAAGTCGCTGTCTTCCCTCAATGGCCTCGGCACGTTGGCCGGCGCCCTGCTCGTCGCCCTCGCCGGCACCGCCCAGTTCGTGCTGGGCGCGGCCGCCAAGGCCAGCACCGGCTCCCCCAACCTGCTGCTGATGCTGCTGGGCGCGGTGCTGGTGGCCGTGAGCATCTTCGTCCTGGCCGGCCTGTACACGATCCAGCCCAACCAGGCGGCGGTGCTGAGCCTGTTCGGCAAGTACGTAGGCACCGTGAAGGACAACGGCCTGCGCTGGAACAACCCCTTCTACGCCAAGCGCCGGGTCAGCCAGCGCGTGCGCAACTTCGAGAGCGGCAAGCTGAAGGTCAACGAGCTGGACGGCAGCCCGATCGAGATCGCCGCAGTGATCGTCTGGCAGGTGGTCGATGCGTCCGAAGCGGTCTACAACGTGGACGACTACGAGAGCTTCGTGCACATCCAGTCCGAATCGGCACTGCGCGCGATGGCCACCAGCTATCCCTATGACCAGCACGAGGACGGCCAGCTGGCCCTGCGCAGCCACGCCAGCGAGATCTCCCAGCACCTGAAGAACGAACTGGCCGAGCGCCTGGCCGACGCCGGCGTGCAGGTGCTCGACGCGCGCATCAGCCACCTCGCCTACGCCGCCGAAATCGCCCAGGCCATGCTGCAGCGCCAGCAGGCCAACGCGGTGATCGCTGCGCGCACGCGGATCGTTGCCGGTGCGGTCGGCATGGTCGAAATGGCCCTGGCCGAACTGCAGAAGAACGGCGTGGTGCAGCTGGATGAGGAGCGCAAGGCGCACATGGTCGGCAACCTGCTGACGGTACTGTGCTCGGACCGCGGTACCCAGCCGATCGTCAATGCCGGATCGCTGTACTGATTCCTCTCGCAACGGGGCGCGCCACTGCGCCCCGCCAGGAGCCCCCATGAGTGAGAAGAAAGCCTATCCGCTGCGCATCAACGCCGAGGTCCTGGCCGCGGCACAGCGCTGGGCTGACGACGAGCTGCGCAGCCTCAATGCGCAGATCGAATACGTACTGCGCGACGCCTTGCGCAGGGCAGGACGCCTGCCGAAACCCAAGCCATCGCCGGAGGACATGGAATGAGCAAGCGCTGGAGTTGCCAGCCACTCGAAGCCCCGCTGCCCAGGATGGACCTGCGCCGTGCCGAAGATGTCGGGGCCGGACTCGGCCGCATGCGACCGCTGGGCGCGGAGCCGGTCTCCATCACCCTCCCGGCGCCGGGATACCCGGCGATGCGGCTGTCCAGGAAGGAGGCCTGAACCATGGCCATCGGCGACCCGAAACCGTTCGAACTGGCCGACAGCTCGCCACTGCGCGTGCTGTGGATCGTGCTGCCACTGATCGCCGGCCTCGTGATCTGCGTGTACGCGCAGTTGCGTGAGGCACCGGCCACCGTCCCCTGGATCGAGCTGACCCTCTCGCCGCCGTGGTTGCGGATGGGCGGCGATGCCGCCTGGAGCCTGCTGGTGATCGCTGTGCTGGGCGTCGGGCTGGCCGCAGCCTTCTTCCGCCGCCGGGTGGAACTGGCCGGTGACGTGCTGGACGTGCGCTCGACGATGTACCGGCGGCGCGTACCGGTCGCGCAGCTGCGTCTGGACCAGGCCGAGGTGGTCGACCTCGGTCGCGACCGACGCTACGGTATCCGCGTGAAGACCAACGGCTATTCAATGCCTGGCTTCTACTCGGGCCACTTCCGCCTGCTGGGGGGCTGCAAGGGCTTCGCGCTGGTCACGGATCGAGCGCGCGTGCTGGTCCTGCCGGTCAACGATGGCAGCGCGCTGCTGCTCAGCGTGGATCGGCCGCAGGCACTGCTGGATGCGCTGCGCAAGGTGGCCGCTGCGGCGCCCCGGCAGTAAGCTGCGTCGATGCAACGTCGCCCGATCCTGCTGATCAATACCGAGGCCATCGAACTGTGGCCGGCCGACCTGCTGCGTGCGCGCAGCAACCTGGATGCGCGCCTGCTGTCGCACGCGCGCTGGGTGCTGCGGCGCAAGCGCGATGGGCGTTACCTGGCGGCGGTGCTCGCGCATGGCGTGCACTCGCTGGTGCCACGCCTGCCGCATGAGCCCGGGGTGGAAGAAGCGTTGGCACTGCTGGAGGCACCGGCCACGCGTCCCTTCGGTGCGACCCTGGAAGATCAGTGGTTGCCACTGGCGGGCCTGCAGCATCGCCTGCAGCAGCTGGGCCTGGATGCGCACGGCTATGCCGAGGGCAGCGGCCTGCCGCTCGAGCCCGAACCCCGCCTGCTGCATTACGCCGGCCGGGATCGATTTGCCCGTCCACTCTGGTTGCGCCGGGGTGCCGCGCAGGGCTGGCGACGGATGCGCCTGCATGCAGCACGGGACGGTATTGCGCTGGACGCGATCTCCGGTTTCCGCAGCCATGCCTACCAGCTGGGCATCTTCGAACGGAAGCTGGCACGCGGGCTCAACGTGGCGGAGATACTGAGAGTCAACGCCGCGCCAGGCTTCAGCGAACATCACAGCGGACAGGCGCTGGATATCGGCACGCCGGGGGATCCGCCCGCCGAAGAATCCTTCGACGCCACCGATGCGTTTGCCTGGTTGCAGGCCCATGCCGGCGGCCATGGCTTCCGGCTGAGCTACCCGCGCGACAACCCGCACGGGATCGTCTACGAACCGTGGCACTGGTGCTGGAAGCCAGCCAACGGCTGAGCCCCTCGTGGCGAAAGCCTGAAGCGGTCAGCGCATGGCCGCGGGATGGAACAAGAGAGCAAAGACAAAAGCGGGTCGCTTCGCTCGAAGCCGAGCATGGCTCGGCTCTACAGAAGCTGCCGCGCAACGACTCCATGTAGGGCCGAGCCATGCTCGGCTGCACCCCGGATTACCGTCACCGCCTCAATGCATTGATCGCCAGCAACACCCATCCGGCCATCATGCTGGTGCCACCGATCGGTGCCAGCCGTGTCGGCCACTGCCACAACGCCCCGCCCGCCAGGCTGCCGGAAAACAGCAGCACCCCCAGCAGCAGCACATACAACGCCAGGTGCGCGATCGCCCCCTGTGCACGCGGCCCCAGCGCCACCAGCACCGCACCATGCGCGAACGCGTACAGCGCCGCGATGTTCAGGTGCTGCTGCGCCAGCGGATCGGCAGCCCCATGCGATGCATAGGCGGACAGGGCTATCGCCGTGGCGGCCAGCAGCGCGCCCAGGCAGGCCAACAGGGAGGGTTTACGTGCGCGGCGTTCAGGATTGAACATGACGGCTCCTTGCGCGGCACCCGGCAGCGGGCGCGGGATGAAAAAAAACGCGCCGCAGGAAGCGGCGCGTTTTCGTGTCCAGCACTACATGGGCCAGCCGGGGTTACTTGACGGCCCAGTAGATGTCGTAGGTACCTTCCGGGGTGAACGACTTGTCGATGCCGTCCTTCCAGGTTTCGTACGGACGGTCGATGACTTCGTTGCCGGAGGTCACCGCCCAGGCGCGCAGGCCATTACGGGCCACGTCCAGGCCCGCCATGTGGCCGGTGTACGCTGCGTGCGCCGAACGGTGCGGAGCGACGTGCACATACTTGACCGGAGCGCCGCCGTCGATCTTGACGGTCAGCTGCTCGGCGGTCGCACCTTCGGTACCCTTCTTCTTCACCGGCTGGGCGATGTCGAAGGCGTACTTCTCCTGGCCGAAATCGGTGGTGATGATGCGGAACGGACCGGCAGCTTCAAGGCCATTGGCCTCCATAACGCGCTTGATCCACTCCTGGTTGTCCTTGATCGACTTGGTGATGGTGTCCTGGCCGCGGTCGACGTTGCCGGCATTGACCACCAGCAGGTCCTCGGCCGGCACATCGACGATGGCCAGGTCGGTCAGCGGTGCTTCCGGGGTACGGTAATCAACGTTCGGAACGGTGGCGAGCATGTTCGCGATGCGCGACAGGCCCAGCTTGATGTCGTCACCCACCTGGCGGCTGACATACAGGCCGGCGTAACGGCCGAACAGGTCAAAGCCGTACTTCACCGAGTAGTCCTGGGTGATCTTGACGTTGCGGCCGCCCTTGCCGGTCGGCTCCAGGTTGAAGGTGGTGACCTTGTCGTGGCCCTTGGTCGGGTCCTCGATGGCGATCACGACACGCTTGTTCTCTTCGGCCTCGGTGATCTTCCACGAACCGCTGCCCAGTTCCTTGGAGGTGAAGTCGAGGGTGGCGCCAGCGCCGGAGGCCGGGCCGGACAGCTTCAGATCAACGGCGGGATCGCGCAGTACCAGCGGGTTCCAGTCCTTGAAGCGGCGCAGGCTGCTGACCGTGTCGTACACGATCGTCATCTTGCGGTTGGTCTCGATGCTTTCGGTGATGTGACGCTCGCCCGGCAGACACACGCCAATGATGACGAACAGGCCAGCCACGATCCCCAAGGCGATCAGGAACTCGATAATACGGGTCATTCAGAGAGTCTCCGGGGCCGATCCCACGGCCGGGTTGATTGAAGCGAAGCGCCAATCCTAGCAGGCTTCGCGGGCATTGTTTATCGGGATTGGCGCACCGGTTTCCGTGCCGGCTGCGTATTTGTATGGACAAAGAATTCGAAGGGTACCGCATACGCCCCCCTCCATGTAGGGGCCGCCCCCGCCGCAAGCCTGAAGCGGCACTGTAACCCACTGTATATGAAAGATTTTCCTCACACGAGCTGGAGTTCAAATGCCTTCAGGACCGCCCGCGTGCGGTCGCGCACGCCCAGCTTGGAGAGGATGTTGGAGACGTGGTTCTTGATGGTGCCCTCGGCCACGCCCAGCGAATTGGCGATCTCCTTGTTGGAGAAGCCGCTGGCCATCAACCGCAGGATCTCGGTCTCGCGGTCGGTCAGCGGATCCGGGCGGTCCAGGCTGACGAACTCGTTGCGCATGTGTTCCAGCCCGGACAGCAGGCGCTGGGTCACGGCCGGCTGCACCAGCGAGCCACCGTCGGCCACGGTGCGGATGGCACCGACCAGCTGCTCCAGGGTCACGTCCTTGAGCAGGTAGCCTTTGGCACCGGCCTTGAGCCCGGCCAGCACCAGCTGGTCATCGTCGAAGGTGGTGAGGATGATGGTCGGCGGCAGTTGCTCCTGGCGCGACAGCACCTGCAGCGCCTCCAGCCCGGACATCACCGGCATGCGCATGTCCATCAGCACCACGTCGGGATGCACCTGCGGTATCAGCTCGACCGCCTGGCGACCGTCGCCGGCCTCGGCCACCACCTCGATGCCGTCATCAAGCGCCAGCAGGGAGCGGATTCCCTGCCGCACCAGGGTTTGGTCGTCAACCAGGCAGACGCGAATCATCAACGCACTCCTTCAGGAACCTTGGTAAGGGCAGCCACCAGCACCGTTGCCGGCACCGTCGCCCGCAGCCGGAAGCCTTCGCCGGGGCGGGTCTCGATCTGCAGCTGGCCGCCACATTGTTGCAGTCGCTCGCGCATGCCGCGCAAGCCATTGCCCACATTGACCATTTCCGCACCGACACCGTCGTCACGGGCCTCCACCACTACCCGGTCGGGTGCTTCGCGGTACACCTGGATCCACAGGTGGCGCGCATCGGCGTGGCGCACCGTGTTGGTGATGATCTCCTGGGTGCAGCGCAGCAACACGTGGGCACGCTGCGGATCTTCCACGTTCAGCGGGTCCTCGATCTGCAGCTGGATGTCCAGCGATGGCACGTTCTCGGTCAGCGGGCGCAGGGCAGCGGCCAGGTCGATGGCGCCGGTCTCGCGCAGTTGGCTGACCACCTCGCGCACGTTGCCCAGCAACAGCTTGGCGAGGGTGTGCGAACGTTTCACGTGGTCCAGCGCCTGGCCCTCGGCCAGATGGCCGGCCACTTCCAGGTTCAGGGTCAACGCGGTCAGCTGGTGGCCCAGCAGGTCATGCAGCTCGCGCGAGATGCGGGTGCGTTCGTTGACACGCGCACTCTCGGCCAGCAGGGCCCGGGTCGCGCGCAGTTCGGAGTTCAACCGCCGCTGTTCATCGCGGGCCTCCGTCTGCTGGCGCGCGACCAGGCTGGTCACGAAGATGAACATTGAAAAGCCGCCATACAGCAGCGACTGCATCACGGCCTCGAAGAGCGGGAAGCGCAGCAGCAGGTAGTAGACCGGTGCCACCGCCAGCTGGCTGACCAGCAGCCACAGCACGCCCAGCCGCACCGACAGCATCCAGGGAATGACGCCCGCAGCCACCATCATCAGGATGCTGCCCAGGCCCGAACCACTGAGGAAGCTGACCCCCAGCGCCGAGACCGTCAGCAGCAACAGCAGCCCGCGGTCCAGCCAGCTGGTGTGGCTGTCGCTGCGCAGGATCCGGGTCAGCCAGTAATAGGCCGTGCCGAAGGAGAGGTAGGCCACGAACAGCAGCACCGCCCAGCCGCCGATGTCGTTGCGGCTGTGCAGGTTTTCGAACTGCGAGTACGCCAGCGGCAGGCCGACCATGACCCAGGTGAACAGGCCGGCCAGGCGGAGGACGCGTGTATGGCTGAGGGCTCCCAACATGCCAGCACTCTACGGGCCTGGCCTGGGTCCTGCACTCCCACGGAAGTCATGCCTGCCCGGTCGCCTGTTCATGCCGCAGCCCACCCCGGGCATGCAATAATCGTGCGCAGGGTCCCTCGATGGACCGACCGCGTTACCCCACGGAGTCACAATGTCGATTGTCATCCGCGACGTGCGCGAGCACGAGCTCGATTCCGTCCTGGCTTTGAACAACAACGCCGGCCTGGCCATCCTCCCCCTGGATGCGGCCCGGCTGCGCCTGTTCTATGAAACCGCCGAATATTTCCGCGTCGCCGAGCGCGACGGCAACCTCGCCGGTTTCCTGATCGGCTTCGGCAGCGACAGCCAGCACGACAGCAGCAACTTCGCCTGGTTCAAGCAGCACCTGGACACCCCGTTCTTCTATATCGACCGCATCGTGGTCGCCAGCCGCCGTCGCGGCGGCGGCGTCGGCCGTGCGTTCTATGCCGACGCGCAGAGCTTTGCCGAGCTGCGCTACCCGCAGATGACCTGCGAGGTCTTCCTCGACCATGGTGCTGATGCCGCCCTGCTCTTCCACGGCAGCTTCGGCTTCCGCGAGCTGGGCCAGAACACCATGCCGCAGGTCGATGTGCGCGCCAGCATGCTGGCCAAGGAACTGTGCAGCTATCCCTGGGTCCAGGAGACCTACGGCGGCAAGCTGCCGGATGTGGCGTGGACACGCGACCGGCAGCTGCCGGCGCAGGCACAGCGGTCGACGGGGACCTGAGCGTGGCGGTGAATTTCGATTACGAACAGGCCGGTGAACTGAAAATCGGCCAGGTGGGCATCGCCAACCTGCGCATCCGTACCCTTGACGTCGACCGCCTCGTGCAGGAAATGCGCGAGCGCGTGACCCGCGCGCCGAAGCTGTTCGGCCGCGCCGCTGTGATTCTCGACTTCGGCGGCCTCAGCCAGGTGCCGGACGTGGCCACCGCGCAGGCGCTGGTCGAAGGCCTGCGCGATGCCGGCGTGCTGCCGGTGGCCCTGGCCTACGGCACCAGCGCCATCGACCTGCTTTCGCAGCAGCTCGGCCTGCCGCTGCTGGCCAAGTTCCGCGCGCAATATGAGCGTGCCGAGGCCGAGCCGGCCCCGCCGCCGGCCCCGGAACCCCGCCGTGCCGCGCGTGCCGAACCGAAGCCTGCCGCGGCCGCACCGATGGCCAGGCAGGCCGATGCGGTGGCTCCGCAACCCGGCCGCATGCAGCTGGGCAACGTACGCTCGGGCCAGCAGCTGTACGCGGAGAACTGCGACCTGACCGTAACGGCCACTGTCGGCGCCGGCGCCGAAGTCATCGCCGATGGCAGCATCCATATCTACGGCACCCTGCGCGGCCGCGCGCTGGCAGGGGCCCAGGGCAACACCGCGGCACGCATTTTCTGCCGTGATTTCCATGCGGAACTGGTGGCCATTGCCGGCCACTACAAGGTACTGGACGATGTGCCGGACAACCTGCGCGGCAAGGCCGTGCAGGTGTGGCTGGAACAGGACCAGGTCAAGATCGCTGCGCTGGACTGACGCAGCCCCAAATCAATGCAGAACCAGGAGAAGTCCTTTGGCTGAAATCATCGTAGTCACCTCCGGCAAGGGCGGCGTCGGCAAGACCACTACCAGCGCGAGCCTGGCCTGCGGCCTGGCACGGCGCGGCAAGAAGGTGGCGGTGATCGACTTCGACGTCGGCCTGCGCAACCTCGACCTCATCATGGGCTGCGAACGCCGCGTGGTGTACGACTTCGTCAACGTCGTGCACGGCGAAGCCACCCTCAAGCAGGCGCTGATCAAGGACAAGCGCTTCGAGAACCTTTACGTGCTGGCGGCCTCGCAGACCCGCGACAAGGACGCGCTGACCCAGGAAGGCGTGGGCAAGGTGCTCAAGGACCTGGCCGCCGACGGCTTCGACTTCGTGATCTGCGATTCGCCGGCCGGCATCGAGAAGGGTGCGTTCCTGGCGATGTACTTCGCCGACCGCGCCGTGGTCGTCGTGAACCCGGAAGTGTCCTCGGTGCGCGACTCCGACCGCATCATCGGCCTGCTGGATTCCAAGACCCACAAGGCCGAGTCCGGCCAGAGCGTGCCGGCGTTCCTGCTGCTGACCCGCTACAGCCCGGCCCGCGTGGAAACCGGCGAGATGCTGAGCATCGTCGACGTCGAGGAAGTGCTGGGCCTGAAGGCGATCGGCGTGATCCCGGAGTCGGGTGACGTGCTCAACGCCTCCAACAAGGGCGAGCCGGTGATCCTGGATACCGAATCGATGGCCGGCCAGGCCTATGAGGATGCGGTCAGCCGCATCCTTGGCGAGGAGCGGCCGATGCGCTTCACCACCGTGGAGAAGAAGGGCTTCTTCAGCAAGCTGTTCGGAGGGTAAGCATGGGCCTGTTCGATTTCCTCAAAGCGAAGAAGACCACCGCCGAAACCGCAAAGAACCGCCTGCAGATCATCATCGCGCAGGAACGCAGCCACCGCGGTGGCCCGGACTACCTGCCGCTGCTGCAGCGCGAGCTGCTGGAAGTGATCAAGAAGTACGTGAACATCGATGTCGACGCGGTGAAGGTCGACCTGGTGAAGGATGGCCAGCACGACGTGCTGGACATCTCCGTGGCGCTGCCTGAAGGCCCGGACAAGCCCTGATGCCCTGCCCCGCCCATGCCTGCATGGGCGGGGCTGCCCGACCCGCATGAGCGATACGACAACCACCGTGGACATCACCTGCGTGGGCGACATCGCCTTCGCCGATGCGCAGCGCCTGCTCGCCGCGCATGGCCTGCGGCTGCATCACGTGGCTGCCGGCGAACCGATTCCCGGCAGCTACTGGGGCGAGCCCGAGGCCGGCATCATCGCCAGCAATGTCTACGTGCGCGACGACACCCCCGTGCACTCGATGCTGCATGAAGCCTGCCACCTGATCGTGCTGCCGCCGGAGCGGCGTGCGCAGGTACACACGGACGCCACCGATTCGGTGGCCGAGGAAGATGCCACCTGCTACCTGCAGATCGTGCTGGCCGGGCAGTTGCCCGGCGTCGGCAGCCAGCGGTTGATGGCCGACATGGATGCCTGGGGGTATACGTACCGGCTGGGGTCCACCCAGGCGTGGTTCGAGCAGGATGCCGAGGACGCGAGAGCGTGGTTGATCGAACGCGGATTGCTGCAGGCGGCGTAACCGCCGCTGGTGGGTGCGGACCTTGGTCCGCACCATCCACGCATGGCGTGGATCTACTGTAGAGCCGAGCCCATGCTCGGCTGCTCCTCGCTGTTACCTGCACAGATACAGATGCAGCCGAGCGCGGGCTCGGCTCTACAGGATCCGCCCCCATCGCCGCGTGGGACGATCACCCCTGTCCGGCCAGCGCGCGCAGGGTGATGCCGACGATGTAGGCGAGGTAGGTGCCGGTGGCATACCCCATCGTGCCCAGCAGCACGCCAACCGGGGCCAACGCCGGATGGAAGGCGGCGGCCACCACCGGGGCCGAGGCCGGACCACCGATGTTCGCCTGCGAACCGATGGCGAAGTAGAAGAACGGCACTCTCAGCAGCTTGCCCAGGCACCACAGCAGCACGATGTGCACGGCGATCCAGACCAGGCCGAGCAGGAACAGCCATGGGCGGTCCAGCAGCGCCAGCAGGTCCATCTGCATGCCGATGCAGGCGATCAGGAAGTACAGCAGCAGCGAGCCCAGCCGCGATGCACCGGCGCCCTCCAGGGTGCGTGCGCGGGTGAAGCTCAGGCCCAGGCCGAGCGTGGTCGACAGCACCACCACCCAGACGAACGGCGCGTCCAGGCTGAACTGTGATGCCCAGCTGACGTGCGCCTTGAACCAGGCCGCCACCGGCGCCGCAATCGCATGCGCCAGGCCCACACCGCCAAAGGCCACTGCGACGATCAGCATCAGGTCGGTCAGGCTGGCGATGCGCTCGTGCTCGGCCTGGAAGCGCGCGATGCGCTGCTTCAGTTCGTCGATGGCCGAGGTGTCAGCGCCGCTGCGCGCATCGATCCTCCCTGCACGGCCGGCAAGGAAGATCAATGCGGCCATCCACACGTAGCCGACGCCGACGTCGACGACCGCGAACTGGCCGAAGGTCGTGGCATTGACGTCGAACACTTCGCGCATCGCCAGCATGTTCGCGCCGCCCCCGATCCAGCTGCCGGCCAGCGCGGCCATGCCGGCCCAGGTGTCGCCGGCCACGGTTTCCGGGTGCACGGCGCGCATCAGCAGGAATGCCACCACCGCGCCCAGCATGATGCTGGCCGACGCTCCGAGATACATCAGCACCAGCTTCGGGCCGAGCCGCAGGATGCCCTTGATGTCCACGGCCAGGGTCAGCAGGATCAGCGCCGCCGGCAGCAGGATGTCGCGCGCGATCGGGTTGTAGAGTTTCGTGTTCTGGCCGTCGATCAGGCCGATGGTGTTGTAGATGCCGGGAATCAGGTAACACAGCAGCAGTGCCGGCACGAAGGTATAGAAGCGCTTCCACAGGCCCTGCTCGCGCGAGGCGGTCCAGAACACGGCGCCGAGGGTGGCGGCGATCAAGCCGAAGACGACGATGTCGTTCTGGATCAGGGCAGTCGAAGGCATGCAGGCGCTCTGGTAGAGCCGGCCGCTGGCCGGCTGCTGTTGGCGGCAGATCAGGAAGGTGTGCCGACCAACGGTCGGCACCCACCGGTAAAGCAGATGGTGAAACAGAAGTGCCGCCCCGGAGGGCGGCGCCGCAACCATCAGTTGCCGATGTGCTGCTTCAGCCAGGCATTGACGGTGTCATGCCACAGGATGCTGTTGTGCGGCTTCAGCACCCAGTGGTTCTCGTCCGGGAAGTACAGGAACTTCGATTCGATGCCCTGGCGCTGGGCCGCGGTGAACGCGGCCAGGCCCTGCTCGACCGGAATGCGGAAGTCCTGCTGGCCGTGGATGACCAGGATCGGCTTCTTCCAGTCCGCCACGTGGTTGACCGGATTGAACTTCTCGTAGTTCGCGGCCTTCTGGTACGGCGTGCCACCCTGCTCCCACTCGGTGAACCACAGTTCTTCGGTGGCGTAGCCCATCATGCGCTGGTCGAACACGCCATCATGGTTGACCAGGCACTTGAACGGGCTGTTCCAGTTGCCGGCGATCCAGTTGACCATGAAGCCGCCGTAGCTGGCGCCCAGCGCACAGGCCTTGTCACCGTTGAGGAAGGAATACTTCTTCAGCGCCGCATCCCAGCCCTTCTGCAGGTCTTCCAGCGGGCGGTCGCCCCAGTGCTGGCTGATCGCATCGGTGAACGCCTGGCCATAGCCGGTGGAACCGTGGAAGTCGATCATCACCACGGCGTAGCCCTGGCCGGCGTAGGTCTGCGGGTTCCAGCGGTAGCTCCAGCCGTTGCCGAAGCTGCCTTGCGGGCCGCCGTGGATCAGGAACGCGACCGGGTACGACTTGCCTTCCTGGTAGTTGTGCGGCTTGACCACATAGCCATGCACGGTGTCGTTGTTCCAGCCCTTGAACTCGAACTGCTCGTAGTCACCGAAGGACACCTCCTTCAGAACCTCGCCGGCCGACGGCGTCAGCGCGCGCAGCTCACCCATCGGCTGGCCGGACGCCGGCAGCAGGCCGACCAGTACCTGGTCGTTGCTCTTCAGGCTGTTGCGGGTGATCGCAATGCTGTTGGCCGCCACGTCGACCGAGGTCACGCTGCCGTCGCCGATCAGCTTGGTGGCCCTGCCACTGGCCACGTCGATCTGGAACAGCGGGTGCTCGCCGAGGTCATCGGCGGTGGTGTAGATGCTGGCGCCGTCGGCGGAAAGGCTGATGCCGCCGGCCGAACGATCCCACTCCGGCGCGATTTCGCGGGCCTTGCCGCTGGCCAGGTCCAGCGCCATCAGGCCGAAGCGGTCGGCCTCGAAGCCCGGGCGCTTCATCGCGCGGTAGAACAGGGTCTTGCCGTCGGCACTGAACACCGGGCCGGCATCCCAGGCCGGGTTCGAGGCTGTCAGGTTGACCGGTGCCTGCTTGCCGGCGGCGTCGAATCGGAACAGGTCGAAGTTGGTCGACCACGGCTCCTGCCTGCCGGCCACGCGGATGCTGGCGACGACGCTGGTGCCGTCGGGCGACCAGGTGAAGTCATCGTTGCCACCGAACGGCTTGGACGGCGCATCCCCGTCGATGGTCGCGCTCAGCGCCGAGGCGCCCTTGACCGGGGTGGCCTTGTCCGCCGGCAGCGGAGCCACGAACAGCGTGTTGCGGCGGCCGTCGTTCCAGGCGTCCCAGTGGCGCACGAACAGCGAATCCCACACCTGGCCACTGGCCTTGGCGTCCTTGTTCTCCTTCAACTTCTTCTCGGTGCACGCCAGGTCCGAGGCACAGGCCTGGAACACGCCGGCGCTGAACAGCACGCGGTCGTCCTGCGGCGACACGTGATAACTGTCGACATCAACCGGGAAATCGGTCAGCTGGCGAGGAGTGCCACCGTTGATCGGCTGGGCATACAGCTGCTGGCTGCCATTCTTCGCGCTGAGGAAATAGACGGTGCGGCCATCGGCCGACAGCGAGGCGGAGTTGACGCTCCAGCCAGCCGGGGTGATCTGCTTCGGCGGTGCTGCGTCGCGGGTGCGCAGGTTGCGCGCGAACAGCGCGGTGCTGGCCTTCAGATTGGCATCGACGCTGCGCTTGGCGAACACCACGGTGCCACCGTCTGCGGTCAGCACCGGCGCGGAAACGCGGTCCATCGCCACCATGTCGCGGACTTCCAGGCCACGGGCAGCGGCAACACTGGGCAGGGCGGCCAGCAGGCTCAGTGGCAGCAGGGCTTGACGCAGTTTCATCGGGGTCTCCGCAGGACGGCAAAAAACCGATGGTAGGGCCGCGCGGCCGGGGCTGCCAAGGCCATCGGTCATGGCCGCCCGTGGGGGTCGGCCGCGCCGCCAGAGAATGCAAACCACGCCGTAGCGCGGTTCGTGGGGGCGCGCCGGGGTCGGATCCGATTGCGCAGGAATGGCTCTGACCCCAGCCCGGCCACCGGCGGCAAACCTGGAGTCAGAGCCCTTCCCTGCAGGAAGGGATCGGACCCCATCCCTTACGCCACGGCGCGCTTGCCGGTGCGGTAGATCAGCCAACCGACCAGGAACAGCACCACCAGGCCGATCCACTGCGCGGCCGGCAGCGAGAACGGCACGGCCAGCACATCGGCACTGCCGCTGGCCACGATCGGAATCGCAATGGCGATGCCCATCAGGGCCTCGCCGGTGATCAGGCCGGCGGCGAACAGCACGCCCGGCTTGTGCACGCGGTCGCGGCCTTCCTCGTCATCGGCGCGGACCTTGTGGAAGCGCTCGACCAGGTGCGCGATCAGGCCACCCAGGAAAATCGGCACCATCAGTTCCAACGGCAGGTAGATGCCGATGGCAGCGGCCAGCACCGGTACGCGGAAACGGGCATTGCGCGATTTCAGCCAGCTGTCCAGTGCGATGATGGCCGCGCCGATGACCGCACCGATACCGATGAAGGTCCACGGCAGCTCGCCGCCGAACAGACCCTTGGCCACCGAGGCCATCAGGTTGGCCTGCGGGGCAGCCAGTGCGTTGGGATGCTCGGCCGTCGGTGCACCGATGCCATACGCGGTTGCCAGCAGGTTCAACACCGGCGCCATGATCAGCGCACAGGAGAACGCGCCGATGCCCAGCATCAACTGCTGCTTCCAGGGCGTGGCACCGACGATGTAGCCCGCCTTGAGGTCCTGCAGGTTGTCGCCACCGACGGCAGCGGCACAGCACACCACCGCGCCGATCATGATCGCGGCCACCGCGCCCAGCGGCGCGCCGAAGGCGCCGACCGGCTGCAGGCCGTCCTTGCCCAGCAGCACGACCAGCACGGCCGAGGCGAACAGGATGGTGGAAATGGTGATACCCGAGACCGGGTTGTTGGACGAACCGATCAGGCCAGCCAGGTAAGCCGACACCGACACGAACAGGAAACCGGCCACGATCATGATGATCGTCATCGGGATCGACACGTGCCACTGGCCGACGATGGCCTGGTACAGGGCCAGCAGCGGCAGCACGAAGGCGACCAGGGCGACCAGCATCCACTTCATCGGCAGGTCGCGCTCGGTGTGCGCCAGCACCGGGCCACCACTCTTGCGCGCCGCCGCGAAGCCGCTCTTGACGCCGTTGAGCAGCGACTTGCGCAGCGAGATCAGGGTCCAGATGCCGCCGATCAGCATCGCACCGACGCCAAGGTAGCGGATCTTCGCGCTCCAGATCGCGAACGCCGCATCGGTGGACGAGGCACCCGCAATGGCGCTGGCCAGGCCCGGATCGGCCTGGGTGAAGAACGCCTGGTACAGCGGAATGGCGATGTGCCACGACAGGATCGAGCCGGACACCACCACGATGCCGACGTTCAGGCCGACGATGTAGCCCACCCCCAGCAGCGCCGGCGACAGGTTGGTGCCGATGAAGGCGGTGATCTTCGAACTGCCGACATACGCCGAGGTCGCCCAGGCATCGGGGATCAGCCGCATGCCACTGGCCGCAGCCAGCTTCACGAAGGCGCCGATCACCGCCGACAGGCCGAGGATCTTCAGGCCCGGGCCCGGGTTCTCGCCGGCCTTGAGCACTTCGGCCGCGGCCTTGCCCTCCGGGAACGGCAACGGGTCTTCGACGATCATCGAACGGCGCAGCGGCACGGAGAACAACACGCCCAGCAGGCCACCCAGGCCAGCGATGCCCAGCACCCACCAGTACTTGAAATCCGGCCAGTAGCCCATGATCACCAGCGCCGGGATGGTGAAGATCACACCGGCAGCAATCGACGAACCGGCCGAGGCGCCAGTCTGCACGATGTTGTTTTCAAGGATGGAGCCACCGCCCAGCAGGCGCAGCACGCCCATGGAGATGACCGCGGCGGGAATGGCGGTGGCGATGGTCAGGCCTGCGAACAGGCCGAGGTAGGCGTTTGCGGCCGACAGCACCACCGCCAGCACGATGGCCAGGGCCACTGCGCGGAAGGTGAGCTGCTTGGGCGCAGCGTCGTGGTTCATGGAAGCCCCTGCTGGCAAAAAATCCCTGCCACGCTAGCGTTCAGGGCAGATCAAGTCCAGCGTGCCAAAGGATGGGGGCGCGTGCGGGAGTGCACTGGGGCGCATGCGGACCGGGAACCGACCAAGGTGGCAAAGTCCGGCTGGGCACCATGCAAATGATATGTTATATCTTAATATTACCCGGTTTCCTGCGCCGCCGCATGCCCCCTTCCCCCTCTCCCCGCCTGGCCTCCATCGACCAGTTGCGCGGCACCGTGATGCTGTTGATGCTGCTCGACCACGTACGCGAGACCTTTTTCCTGCAGCACCAGGTGAGTGACCCGATGGATGCGGCCACGGTCTCCCCTGCACTGTTCGCCTGCCGCCTGCTGGCCCACCTGTGTGCCCCGGTGTTCGTGCTGCTCACCGGGCTTTCGGCCTGGCTGTACGGCCAGCGCCAGGCCGACCCACGCCGGGCCACCGCCGCCTTCCTGCTCAAGCGCGGCCTGTTCCTGGTGGTGCTGGAACTGACCCTGGTGAACTTCGCCTGGACCTTCCAGATGCCGCCGGAAACGCTCTACCTGCAGGTGATCTGGGCCATCGGCCTGAGCATGATCGCGCTGGCCGGCCTGCTGTGGCTGCCGCGTGCTGCCCTGCTGGTGCTGGCAGTAGCGGTCGTGGCCGGGCACAACCTGTTCGACAGCCTGCGCGTGGAGGGCGGCGGCCTGCTGGCGGTGCTGTGGAAGGTGCTGCACCAGCGCGACTGGATCGAGGCCGGGCCTGTCCGGCTGCGCACCTCGTATCCGCTGCTGCCATGGGTCGGGGTGATCGTGCTCGGCTACCTGATGGGGCCCTGGTTCGCCCGCGAGCGCGCCCCGGCGCAGCGCCGGCGCTGGCTGCTGTGGGCAGGCGTCGGCGCGCTGGCGCTGTTCGCACTGCTGCGGTTCGCCAACGGATACGGGGACGCGCCATGGCAGCACCAGGCGGACATCCTGCGCACCTGGATGAGCATCTTCAACGTCACCAAGTACCCGCCGTCACTGCAGTTCCTGCTGCTGACCCTCGGCCTTGGCCTGCTGCTGTTGCGCCTGTACGAATGGCCACCGCTGGCGCGTGCGCTGCAGCCGATGGCCGGGATCGGTGCGGCACCGATGTTCTTCTACCTGCTGCATCTGTATGTGCTGAAGGGCCTGTACCTGGCAGCGCTGGCGGCCTGGGGCCCGACCCACGGCGACCTGTACGCGCTGGATTCGGTGAGCGGGCTGGTGCTGGTGGCCTGTGCGCTGGCCGTGGCGCTGTACCTGCCGACGCGGGCCTTCGCGCGGTTCAAGGCACGGCGGCGTGACCTGGCGTGGTTGCGGTACCTGTGATCGCTGGCGGCCGGTTGAGCGCCATCCACGCATGGCGTGGATCGACCAGCGGCTGCCCGCCCCCGCACAGGGGCCTATAATCGCGCCCTTTCCGCTGTCCCCGCCGTCGATGACTGCTGCCGCTCCTGCTTCCGACGACTTCCTGGGCCATCCCAAGGGCGTCTACGTCTGCTTCTTCACCGAAATGTGGGAGCGCTTCTCCTTCTACGGCATGAAGGCGCTGCTGCTGCTGTACCTCACCAAGTACCACCTGTTCGGCGACAAGGCCGGCCTGGACCTGCTCGGCGCCTACGGCGGCCTGGTGTACTGCATCCCCGTGTTCGGCGGCATGCTGGCCGACCGCTGGCTGGGCATGCGCCGGGCGGTGCTGTTCGGCGGCATCCTGCTGGTGCTCGGACACCTCGGCATGGCCTTCGAGGGCCACGCGGCATACCGGGTCAACGGCGAAGTGGTGCGCGACACCTCGGCGCTGGCGGTGACCTACCTGTCGCTGGCGCTGATCATCATGGGTGTCGGCTTCCTGAAGCCGAACATCTCCACCATCGTCGGCAAGCTGTACGCCAAGGACGACCCGCGCCGCGACTCGGGCTTCTCGCTGTTCTACGCAGGCATCAACCTCGGTGCATTGTTCTCTTCGCTGGTCTGCGGCTTCCTCGGCGAGGCCTATGGCTGGAAGTACGGTTTTGGCGCGGCCGGCATCGGCATGCTGGCCGGCCTGGCGATGTTCCTGTGGGGCCAGAAATACCTGCAGGGCCACGCCGAGCCGCCGCAGCCGGCAGCGCTGAAACAGAAGGTGCTGGGCCTGCCGCGCGAATGGCTGATCTACCTGTGCGCGGTGCTCGGTGTGCTGCCGGTCGCCTGGCTGATGTGGGCCGCCGGCAATGGCGCGTTCGCGCTGGGCGGTGAAATCAGCCTGGCACTGATGCTGATGCTGGTGGTGCTGGGTGGCGTGCTGCTCTGGTTCGCCTGGTTCACGGGTACGCAGTGCACGCCGGTGCAGCGCCAGCAGATGATCGCGCTGATGGTGCTGATCTTCCTGGCACTGGTGTTCTTCACGATGTATGAGCAGTCCTACGGTTCGTGGGTGACCTTCACCGACCGCCTGCTGACCAAGGACATCGTGCCATCTCTGGTGATCACTGGCGGCACTCCGCTGCCGTGGTCGATCCTCTCGCTGCTGCTGGCACCGCTGGGTTTCGTGGTCAGCGCACGCCTGTCCGAACGGCGCCCGGGTTCCGCCGCGCCGCGCACCTTCTTCGCCGTGATCATTGCCCTGATGCTGGTGCTGCTGGTGCGCGACTGCCTGGTGATTCCGCAGACCGCCGGTTCGCTGACCTACCTCGGCGGCCTGTTCCTGGTGCTGCTGGCACCGGCTTTCGCCGCGTTGTGGACCTGGATGGACCGTCGCGGCTGGGAACCGGGCAAGCCGGTGAAGTCGGCCTGGGGCCTGGTGATCAGTGCGCTGTCGTTCGTGCCGTTGGCGCTGGCCGCGCAGCAGGTTGCTGCCACCGGCGAGATGGCCAGCGTGTGGTGGCTGGTGCTGGCCTATTTCCTGCTGGCCAGCGGCGAGATGTGCCTGTCACCGGTCGGGCTGTCGGCAGTCACCCAGTTGGCGGTACCGCGGGTGATGAGCCTGATGATGGGCACCTGGTTCCTGGCCACCGCGTTCTCGGAAACGTTGGCGGCACTGTTCGGCAAGCTGGCCGCGATCGAGGTGCCGGAAGGCGGATCGCTGGACAGGGTGGCGGCCGCCGGTGCCTATGCGCACCTGTTCTGGCTGCTGATGTGGATCGGCCTGGGCTGTGCCCTGGCGGCCTTCGTCGCCGCGCCGCTGCTGAAGCGGATGATGCACGGGGTGAAGTAGGTCCGCGCGGGCCGGAAGGCGGCGGCGGATCGATCATCCGCCGCCGCCCGTGTCAGGGCGCCTTGTCCATGACAGGAGTTGCGCGGGTGGCGGTCTTTCCACCCAGGCTGCGGGAAAGGAAGGCCAGCAGCCTGCTGTAGTACTCCTGCTTATGCTCGGGCCGGTAGAAGCCGTGCCCCTCGGTGCGGTAATACAGGCTCTCCACCGGCGAGCCGGCGTTCTTCAATGCGGCCTCCATCCGCTCGGTGTGCTTGATCGGCGCACGCGTGTCTTCGCCGCCGGCAGCAAGGAAGACCGGTACCTTCACCTGTGCAGCCAGGCTCACTGGCGAGCGGCCAGCGAGGGTCTTCGGATCGCCGACCCACTCGTGCTGCCAGGTCAGGGCCGAATCACTCAGGTCACCGCTGAACATCAACGGCAGGTCGTACACGCCTACATAACCGGCCGCACACTGGTACAGCCCAGGCTCGCGGATGGCGCCCATCATCGCCGCGTAGGCCCCGTAACTGGCGCCATAGATGCAGATGCGGTTGCGGTCGGCGATGCCATCTGCAATGGCCCAGCGCGTGGCATCGGTGACATCGTCCTGCATGGCCGCGCCCCACTGCTTCGCGCCGGCCTGGGTGAAGGCGCGCCCGTAGTTGGCCGATCCCCGGAAGTTGACCTGCAGCACCGCATACCCTGCCGCCGCCAGCATCTGCGCTTCGCTGTCGTAACTGCCTTCGTCGAATACGCCGATGGGCCCGCCATGCGGCAGCACCACCAGCGGCAGGTTGCGGCCATCGCTGCCGTGGGGCACGGTGAGGAAGCCATGCAGCGGCAGGCCGTCACGTGCCTTCACCGAGAACGGGCGCACGCTCGCGGCCAGCTTCGGATCGATCCATTCGCTACGGCTGAGCAGGTGCTCCGCGGTCCTGGCCCGGGTATCGAACAGGTAGAAATCCCCGGGATTGCTGCCGGACCAGACCTGCACGACCACCTTGGCGCCATCGCGGGTGCTGGAGGTGATGAACACCGGACCGCCGAACGCCGCTTCAAGGCTGCGGTATTGGCGCGCCTCCGCCCCCTTCTCGTCGAAGAACCGCGTGCGCGGCACGTCGCCGACATAGAGCGCGCCCACCGGTACACGGGTGCCTGGGCGGAAGATGATCGCGTAGGGGTCGACCACGCCGTCACGCAGCACCTCGCGGCGCTCGCCGGTCTGCGGGTTCCAGCTGACGATGGCGTCAGGCCCGCTGTCCTGCTGGACCTGCAGGTAGGCCAGCGAGCCATCCTCGGAGAAGCCGAGCGCACTTTCGACCCTGTGGCTGAGCGATTCGTCATTGACCAGCGACCACTGCGCATTGGCCCCGGCACGGTAATACAGCTTGTTGACGTTGTCCGAGGCTGCACCGTGCGCGAACCGCACTTCGCCCTGCAGGTCGGTGGTGAAATCCGCCCGCTGCACCGGCGAGCCGGAGATGCGCACACGGCGCCCGCTGACCACATCAAGCCGTTCGACCCGGGTGTAAGGGTCTTCGGCAAACGGCCATACCGCGATCAGCACGTTGCGGTCATCGGCGGGCAGTTCATCGGTGAGGAACGCCGCCACAGCTTCCACCTTCTTCGGCTGGATGCGCGTGCCCAGCCCGCGTCCCTGCACGCGGTAACCCACCAGCAGCTCGCCGCCCTTGCCGTCGACATTGACGCCGTAGAGTTCACCGGTCGGTTGCGGCGTATCGAGTGTGCCCAGCTTTTCGGCCAGGCCGACCAGCAACCGCTCGTTGCTCACCCATTGAAACGAATCTGCGTGGTTTCTCGACGGCGGGCGCAGTACTCCCGCCGGCCTGCGATCGGACGTGCGCAGGATGACCAGCGCGGTGGAATCCTCCAGCGGCACCGTACCGGCGATGTAATCGCCGTCAGGCGAGATCTTGATATCGGAAAACGCCTCCGGTTTCAGGTACTTGCCCAGATCCACCTCGCCGGTACCCGCCGACGCCCCCCCCACCACCGCGCACAACAGCGCGGCGAACAGTGTCCTTCGCATCCTTCCCCCTCTCTGCCCGGACACCCTGTCCAGGTTGGCCGATTCTAGGCGCGCGCGCGGCCCGCACACCAGCGGGCGAAAAAAGCGACGGCACCGTTGCCGGTGCCGTCGCTACCACTACCTTGGAGAGAGAGTCAGGACGTGGGTTCGGGGGGGCGTGCGCCGGGGTCAGTGGACCCCGCGCACGGCCAACGTCAGGGCCAGGATGCTGAGGATCACGGCGATGCTGCCGTCCAGCACGCGCCAGGTGCTGGGCTTGGTGAACAGGGGTGCCAGCAGGCGGGCACCGAGGCCCTGCGCGGTCAGCCACAGGCAACTGGCGGTGACCACACCGGCCGCGAAGGCCATGCGCGCGTTGCCGAAATTCTCGGCGATCGAGCCGATCACCATCATGTCCAGCCAGAAATGCGGATTGATCAGCGAAAAGCCGACCGCCGCCATCAGCACCGCACGACGGCTGCCGTCATCGCTGTCGGCGTCGCCCATGCCGCCGCCCCCGGCGATCGCCCGGCGCGCCGACTTCATCGCGTACCAGGCCAGGAACGCCACGCCGGTCCAAAGCACGGCGCTGGTCAGCCATGGCAGGGCCGAGGTGAGCGTGCGCAGGCCGGCCACGCTGGCAAAGATGAAGATCGCGTCGATGGCGGCACAGGTGGCCACCACCGGCACGATGTGCTTGCGCAGGATGCCCTGGCGCAGGATGAAGGCGCTCTGGGCGCCGACCACGGCGAACAGGCCGATGCCGGTAGCTGCACCAGAGAACCAGGCACCGAGGCCGGTGCTGGCGGAGATGACCGAGAACATGGGATTCACTGCCTTGTCTTGCTTGGGGGGGACGGTGCCTCGCAAAGGCGGACAGCACCGGAACGGGCGCCATTGTCGCGT
Source organism: Stenotrophomonas maltophilia (assembly GCF_001676385.1). Classification (GTDB taxonomy): domain Bacteria; phylum Pseudomonadota; class Gammaproteobacteria; order Xanthomonadales; family Xanthomonadaceae; genus Stenotrophomonas; species Stenotrophomonas maltophilia_J. The sequence goes on from NZ_LYVJ01000002.1 coordinate 294,236, forward strand.
CGCAACATGGAAAAGACGAGCTAAACTTCCTAAACCAACATTAGCGGAGCTTAATACGATGCGTATCGATCATGCCCAGCTGCGCGCCCTGGCTGCGGTGATCCGCGAAGGCAGCTTCGATCGCGCCGCGCAGTCGCTGAATGTCACGCCCTCCGCCATCTCGCAGCGGGTCAAGGCGCTGGAGGACCGGGTCGGGCGACTGCTGGTCAAGCGCGGCACGCCGGCCACCGCCACCGCCGAAGGCCAGGTGCTGGTGCAGCTGGCCGAACAGACCGCCCTGCTCGAACACGATGCGCTGCACCGGATGGGCCTGGCCGACGAGGACCTTCCCCAGGCCAGCATCCCGGTGGCGGTGAACCACGACAGCCTGGAAACCTGGTTCCCGCAGGCGGCCTACCAGTTCGCACAGACCACCGGCACCACCCTGGACCTGCGCGTGGAAGACCAGGACCACACCGTGGAGCTGCTGCGCCAGGGCACGGTGCTGGGCGCGGTGACCACGCTGGATGAGCCAGTCCAGGGTTGCCAGATCCATGCGCTGGGCAGCATCCGCTACGCGGCGACCTGCACGCCCGGGTTCCGCGAGCGCCACTTCGCCAAGGGCGTGACCGCGCAGGCGCTGGCCCAGGCGCCGGTACTGGTGTTCAACCGCAAGGACGAAATGCAGTCTCGCTTTGCCCGGCGCATGGCCGGGGACGACCTGCCCAGCACCGCGCCGACCTGGTGGATTCCCTCCACCCGTGCGTTCGTGCAGGCCAACCTGGGCGGCATGGGCTGGACCATGAACCCGTTGCCGCTGGTCAAGCGCCACCTGGACGCGGGCCGCCTGGTCTACGTGCGGCAGCGCGCGTGGGAAGACGTGCCGCTGTACTGGCAGCACTGGAAGGGCGACGTGCAGACCATGGCCCTGCTGACCCGGGCAGTGCTGGATGCCTCCTCGGCGCTGGTGCGTCGCAGGCGCTGACGCTGGCCAGCCAAAAGGGGACGGAGGGGATTAAGTCGCTTCTGCCGTGCAGGTCGTATTGGCCTTATACGACTTAATCCCCTCCGTCCCTTTTTTCTCCGCGTGACCGGGGTCCGTTCCGGGTCGCCCGGTTGTGCCAGCATCGGAGCATCCGACACGGAGCGCCGCGATGCAGACCGATCCGTTGTTCCTGCACATCCGGGTGGTGATGGGCATCATCCTTGGCCTGTCGATCACCACCGTGCTCAAGGGCCTGGCACAGATCATCGAGCATCCCCGGCGCCGCGGCTGCTCGGCCCTGCACCTGGGCTGGGTGGCGTGGACGCTGATATCGCTGGTGACCTTCTGGTGGTGGGAATTCCGCCTCATCGAGGTGCACCGCTGGACGTTTGAAACCTACCTGTTCGTGATCGTCTACTGCGCGACCTGGTTCCTGCTGTGCGCGCTGCTGTTTCCCGACGACCTGCGCGAATACGGCAGCTACGGGAACTACCTGATGCAACGGCGGCGCTGGATCTTCAGCGTGATTGCTGCGCTGACCCTGCTTGACCTGGTCGATACCGCCATCAAGGGCAGCAGCCGCTGGAAGCTGCTGGGAACCGCGTACCCATTGCATGCCGCGCTGATGCTGGCGGTGGCCGTGCTCGGCTGGCGGCTGCGCAGCCGCCGCGCACAGCTGCGCCTGGTGCTGGCAACGCTGGCCTACCAGATCGGCTACTTCGCCGTGGAGTACTTCACCGTCGGCAGTGACTGACCCGGCTGCCTGCACTCCCGGGAAACGCCTTCGCCGCCACGCGGCCGGGCGGCATCGGCATCCGCAGGGACGGCAGCGTCGCCGGGCATGGCCTGGCGCTACGGTAGAGGGCCGCCGGCCGGATGCTGCGTTGCACCAAAACCGGACCGGATCCGGTTAAAATCGCGTCGGGATGCTGCAAGGCGTTGTTTCTTCACGCCCTTTCCCTGCCCCACGCGCATCCTGACCCCTTCCCCTCCGCCAACGATCCCGCCCCCATGAAGAAATTTGGCAAGGCTCTTCTCGCCCTGCTCGTGCTGCTGTTGCTGGCCGCCGCGCTGTTCCTGTACTGGCCGCTGACCCAGCGCTCGGTGCCCGCCGCCAGCAACGACAAGCCCGTCGATGTGGTGCTGGTCGGCGCCGGCATCATGAGCATCACCCTGGCCACCTACCTGCAGGAACTGCAGCCGGACTGGAACATCCAGGTCTACGAACGCCTCGACGGCGTCGCCGGTGAAAGCTCCGACGGCTGGAACAACGCCGGCACCGGCCACTCGGCGTTCGCCGAACTCAACTACACCCCGGAGCTGCCCGACGGCAGCATCGAGACCAAGCGTGCGGTCGGCATCGCCGAATCGTTCGAGGTCTCGCGCCAGTTCTGGTCGCACCAGGTGAAGCAGGGCCGGCTGAGCCAGCCCAGCGACTTCATCAACCCGACGCCGCACATGAGCTTCGTCTGGGGCGATGACAACATCGCCTACCTGCACAAGCGCCAGCAGGCCCTGGTGAAGAACCCGCTGTTCTACGGCATGCAGTACTCCGAGGACCCGGCACAGATCAGGCAGTGGGCACCGCTGCTGATGGAAGGCCGTGACCCGAAGCAGAGGGTCGCCGCAACGTGGATGCCCCTGGGCACCGACGTCAACTTCGGCGTGATCACCCGCCAGCTGACCGCCGGCCTGCAGCGCAGCCCGAACTTCAGCCTGCACCTGAACCATGAAGTGACCGCGCTGCGGCAGAACGCTGACAAGAGCTGGAACGTGACGGTGAAGGACCTCAAGGCCGGCACCGAGACCACCACCCACACGCGCTTCGTATTCATCGGTGCCGGCGGCGCCGCACTGAAGCTGCTGCAGATGTCCGGCATTCCGGAATCGAAGGACTACGCCGGCTTCCCGGTCGGCGGCCAGTTCCTCGCCTTCCAGGGCCAGGACGTGACCTCTCGCCATGGCGTGAAAGCCTACGGCATGGCCGAGACCGGTTCGCCGCCGATGTCCGTGCCGCACCTGGACGCACGCAAGCTGGACGGCAAGCCGGTGGTGCTGTTCGGGCCGTTCGCGCTGTACAGCACCAAGTTCCTCAAGCACGGCTCGTGGTGGGATCTGTACTCCTCGGTCACCCACAACAACGTTGGCCCGATGCTGGAAGTGGGCAAGGACAACCTCGACCTGGTGCAGTACCTGATGGGCCAGGCGCGCCTGGACGATGCCGATCGCCAGGCCGAACTGGTGAAGTACTTCCCCAACGCCAAGCCGGGCGACTGGAAGCTCATCACCGCCGGCCAGCGCGTGCAGATCATCAAGCGTGACCCCCTGAAGGGCCCGGTGTTGCAGTTCGGCACCGAGATCGTGACCGACAGGGACCACACCATTGCCGCCCTGCTCGGTGCCTCGCCGGGCGCGTCGACCTCGCCGCCGATCATGTTGGACCTGATGGCCAAGGCCTTCCCGGAGCAGATGAAGGGCGGCTGGGAAGCCCGCCTGCGCGAGATCGTGCCGTCGTACGGGCGCAAGCTCAACGACAGCGCCGCGCTGGTCAACGAGATCCGTTCGATGACCAGCCAGGCGCTGCATCTGCCCTACCTGGAAGTGCCGGTGGATGCGAACGCAGCATCGCCCACGCCGGCTGTGGTACCGGCAGTGGTTCCGGCACCGGCCAAGGAAAAGCGCAACGCCAATGAGGAACTGCAGGCGCTGTAAGCCCGCACATTCCTTCCGATGCAGGCGGACGGCCACCTTCGGGTGGCCGTTCGCGTTTGGGCCACTCCCTGCTGTAGAGCCGAGCCCATGCTCGGCTACGGCAAAAAAGCAGCCGAGCATGGCTCGGCTCCACAGAAAGCGATGCCCCGTGCCGGAAACCCTGCGCCCAATGACAAGAATTGTAATGTTGTTAAGAATTATTTACATTTGCACCCCGCGCAGTGACCGCGCTTTTCAGCAGACGGACCTGACCGTGCCCGAAGCCGCCGCCCGGGTGCCGGACGACTGTTGCCGCCCTTCCCCGCCTCCACGCTTCGAGCCCACCATGTCCCCGAACTTCCACAACCGCCTGCCCCGCCGCGCGCTGCTACCGGCCGCCCTGCTTTCGTCGCTGGCCCTGCTGGCCCCCTCCAGCGCGTTCGCCGCCGCCGACGGCGCTGCCGACGCCAAGACGCTGGATCGGATCAGCGTGCGCGCCGAACAGTCGGCACCGCCGGCCAGCACCACGCGCCTGCCGATCACCCTGCAGGAGACCCCGCAGTCGGCCACCGCGATCAGCCTGCAGCGGCTGCAGGACGAATCGCTGTTCAGCATCAACGACGTGATGCGCAACGTGACCGGCGTCAGCGTGTCCTTCTATGACACGCAGCGCCCGCTGTACTACGCGCGCGGCTTCGTCATCACCGACTTCCAGGTCGACGGCATTCCCACCTACAGCGGCTCGACCAACCAGGAGTACGACACCGCCTTCTACGACCGCATCGAAGTGATCCGCGGTGCCAACGGCCTGCTCAGCGGCGCGGGTGTGCCGTCGGCCACGGTCAACCTGCTGCGCAAGCGACCGGGCAAGGAATTCGACGCGTCGTTCTCGGTGAGCGCCGGCAGTTGGGACTACCGCCGCATGGAAGCCGACGTGACCGCACCGCTGACCGATGACGGCCGCTTCCGCAGCCGCGTGGTCGCCGCCTACACCGATCGTGGGCTGTACTACGACCGCTACGACGAGAACAAGATGGCCGGCATGGCGGTGCTGGAAGGTGATGTCACCGACAGTACCACGGTCACCGTCGGCTACCAGACCCAGGACAACAACCCGATGGGCTCCACGTGGGGCACCGTGCCGTTCTTCGACAGCCAGGGCAACTTCGCGCACCTGCCGCGCTCGACCAACCTGTCGCCGGAATGGAGCTACTGGAAGCGCGAGAGCAACACCGCCTTCGCCAACCTGGAACAGCGATTCGGCGACCACTGGCTGTTGAAGGTCAATACCGCCTACACCCGCGGCAACGTGCAGAACGTGCGCCTGTACGGCACCGGCAACCCCGACCCGGTGACCGGCTCGGGCATTTTCCTGCGCGCCGCCGCGGGTGATTCCAAGGACACCCGCCGCAATGTCGATGCCTACCTGACCGGCAGCTTCCCGCTGTTCGGCCGCGACCACGACCTCACCATCGGCGCGCAATGGTCGGACCTGGAAGGCACCACGAATACCGTGGCGCTGAACTTCCCGGGCGACTGGGCAACCTGCGGGCGTGAACGCTGCTACTACATCCCCAACGTGTACTCCTGGAACGGCGACATTTCCGAGGTCACCTACCAGCGCACCGGCGCACGCCGCGTAGCCAAGACCACGCAAAGCGGCGTCTATCTGGCCACCCGCCTGCGCCTGGCCGATCCGTTGTCGCTGATCGCCGGTGCGCGCCTGAGCCGCTGGGAAACCCTCACCCGCTCCTACAACGCCGCCGGCGCCTATACCGGCACCAGCGGTGCGTACAAGGTGAGCGATGAAGTCACTCCGTACGTGGGCCTGGTCTACGAGATCACCCCGAACGTGTCGGCCTATGCCAGCTACACCGAGATCTTCAATCCGCAGAACTACAAGGACCGCAACGAGAACCTGCTGGCGCCGGTGCAGGGTTCGAACCTGGAGGCGGGCATCAAGACGCAGTGGTTCGACGGCCGCCTGACCGCCAATGCCGCCGTGTTCGAGGCCAAGCAGGACAACTATGCAGTGCGTGACATGGGCGTGCCGGAAGGTTCGCTCAGCGACGGCACGTCGGCCTACATCGGCGTCAACGGCACCAAGGCGCGTGGCTGGGAGATGGACGTCAACGGCGAGATCCTGCCGGGCTGGACGGTCAATGCCGGCTACACCCACGTCAAGGTGACCCGCGCGGCCACCGACCTGCTGTACGCCAACCCGCCCGAGGACCTGCTGCAGCTCAACACCCAGCTGCAGCTGCGCGGCGCGCTGCAGCGACTGAGCATTGGCGGTGGCGTGCAGTGGCAGAGCAAGGTGCAGGGCTACAACATCGCCTACCCCCTCGGCGGCACCGTGACGGTGAACCAGCCCGCCTATTCGCTGGTGCAGTTCAACGCCAACTACCGCATCAACGACAACTGGACCGCAACCCTGAGCGTGCGCAACGCGCTGGACAAGACCTACTGGGCGAACCTGGACTACAACAACTACGGCGAACCGCGCTTCGTCGCAGCCAGCCTGCGGTGGACGTTCTGAGGCATTGATCCGCCTCCGGCGGGTGCCGGACGGGATTCCATCCCGCCTGCTCCCGGGGAGCGCCGGCGGGCAGAGGCGGCCGTGGCATGCATCCAGCCGCTGGTGGGGCACCCGCACCCCGGGTCCGTGTTGCGGCATTGGCCCTGCCTGTCATGAAGATGGGACAATGCAGGGCGCGCCGGCCTGCTCCCAGGCCGCCGGTGTCCCCCGCACCACACGGAAGAAGAACAACAACATGCTGAAAGTCATTTTCGATACCGACCCGGGCGTCGACGACGCCCTGGCGCTGCTGTACCTGCACAAGCATCCGCAGATCGACCTGATCGGCGTGACCACCACCTTCGGCAATGCCTCGGTGGAGTCGACCACCCACAACGCCCTCTTCCTGAAGCAGGCCTGGGGCTTTGCCGCCCCGATCGCGCGCGGCGCCGCCGGCCCGCTGCAGCCGGAAGCCACCCCCGAAGCCTGGCCGGTGCATATCCATGGCCATAACGGCCTGGGCAACTACCCGGTGCCGGAGCATCTGGACGCCGCCGCCGATGCACGTCCGGCCCACCAGCTGATCATCGATCTGGTCCGTGCCCACCCGGGCGAAGTGACCCTGGTCGCCGTCGGCCGCATGACCAACCTGGCGCTGGCCCTGCAGCAGGCTCCGGACATCGCCGGCCTGGTGCGTGGCGTGGTGATCATGGGAGGCGCCTTCCACGTCAACGGCAACATCACCCCGGCCGCCGAGGCCAACATCTGGGGCGATGCCGAAGCCGCCGATCGGGTGTTCACCGCGCAGTGGCCGGTCACCGCCATCGGCCTGGACGTGACCACCCGCGTGGAGATGGACCGCGATGGCCTGGATACGCTGGCCGCGATCGGCGGTGCCGATGCCGAGCTGGTGCGCGCACTGTCGCAGGATTACGTGGACTTCTACCTGCAGGCCGGGCACAAGGGCATGGTCGTGCATGACTGCTGTGCCTGCATCGCGCTGACCCGGCCGGAACTGTTCCAGTTCGAGCGCGCCAGCGTGCGCGTGGCCACTGACGGCCTCGCCCGTGGCATGACCATTCCCAAGCCGGAAGGCCTGGCCTTCGGCCCCAGCGTATGGGATGGCCACGTGCAGCAATCCATCGCCATCGGCGTGGACGCGGCTGCGGTACTGGCCGACATCGCGCAGACCCTGAAGGTCTGACTGCCTGGCCTGCGGTCCTGCCCGGGATCAACCCGGGCAGCGTCAACGGCTCCTGCGGGGCGGCCCCCCCCATCCGGCCGACCGTGCTTGTCCGAACACGCGATCAGGCTCACCTGCACCGGCACAGCCCGCGCCAGGAATGGAACGTGCCCTGCGCGCAGGCCGCTGCAACCCGGTCGCACCCTCTTCGCCGCGCAGGAAGTCAGCCCCCTTTGGCAACGGCAGGGGGTTCCGCCCCCGGCAACTGCAATACTGCCCGCAGGCCACCGCCTTCGCGGTTGTGCAGCTGCAGCGAGCCTCCCAGCGACTGCGCCAGCTGGACGGCGATGGCCAGCCCCAGGCCGGTGCCTCCGGTATCGCGGTTGCGCGAACCTTCCAGCCTGTGGAACGGAGCCAGCACGGCCTGCAGCTGGTCCTCGGGAATGCCCGGGCCACGATCGGAAACGCTGATCCATGCCTTGCCGGCCTGATCGCGCCCGGCAGCGACCTCGGCCGAACCGGCATAGCGCAGCGCGTTGTCGATCAGGTTGCCCACCACGCGCCGCAGGGGCTGCGGCCAGGTCCGCACGATCATTCCCTGCGCGGCGCCACCACTGACCGGCTTGCCCATGTCCTCATAGTCACCGACCACACTGGCCAGGAACGCCGCCAGGTCCATCGATACCGGCACGCCACTGGCCACATGGCTGCTGCGCGCATAGGCCACGCCTTCGCGCACCAGCTGCCCGAGGTGGTCCAGGTCCGCCAGCAGGCGCTGCTGGGTGTTGTCTTCCGGCAGGCTCTCCACCCGCAGCTTCATGCGCGTGATGGGCGTCTGCAGGTCATGCGAGATCGCGGCCAGGATCTGCAGGCGCTCACTGACGTGGCCGCGGATGCGTGCCTGCAGTGCATTGAGCGCGGCCGCCGCCCTCCCCACCTCCGCCGGACCATCTTCGGGCAGTGCGGGGCCCTCGCTGCCAGGCTGCAGGTGCTCCACCGCGCGCGACAGCTGCTTCAAGGGGCGCAATGCCAACCGCACCGCCAGCCAGGCGCACCCCAGCAGCAGCGCCAGCTGCACCAGCAGCACGACGGGAAGCCAGCGCGCCAGCGGCAGGCCGGACGGGGTGACTTCGATGGTCAGCGGCGTACCGTCATGCAGGCGCAGTTCGACCTCGAACCGCTCAGGCAGGCGCGCCAGCTGGCGCGCCTGCAGCGGATAGCGATGCTGCAGGCTGTCGTCGATGATGGCGGTGACCTGGCGTGCACGGTCGGTCTCCAGCGCAGGACCGGCCAGCGCCGGGCGCAACAGATAACGGTAGGTACGCCGCTCCAGCCGCGGAATCCAGGCCTCGCGCTGGTCCGCCGGCAGGTGCTCGAGCAGCGCGACACTGACGGCGACGTCCTCATCCAGGTTGCGCAGCATCATGCTGCGGGTGGACTGGTAGCGCTCGAAGAACAACAGCCCGAACGACAGGGCGTGGGCCAGCGCCAATCCCCCCAGCAGCAGCAGCAGCAGGCGCGCCGACAACGTGCGCGGCCACCACGGAAGCCATGCGCCGCCGGTCATTCGTCCGGCCCCAGCAAGCGTACCGGCACACTGAACACATAGCCTTCGCTGCGTACGGTCTTGATGTAGATCGGTTCACGCGCGTCGTCGCCCAGGCGCTGCCGCACGCGGCTGACCAGCAGGTCGATCGAGCGGTCGAACAGCTCCGCATCGCGGCCCTGGGTGAGGCTGAGCAGCTGGTCGCGGCTGAGCACGCGGTTGGCGTGGTCAAGGAACACGCGGAGCAGGCGGAACTCGGCGCCGCTCAGCGGGTGGGCGGTGTCCTGGGCATCCAGCAGATGGCGTGCAGTGGTGTCCAGGCGCCAGTCGCCGAACGCCAGCTGGCGGCCGGCCTCGCTCACCTGCAGGTTCGGCGGCAGCATCTGCGTGCGCCGGATCACCGCGTTGATGCGCGCCAGCAGCTCGCGCGAGGAAAAGGGCTTGGTCACGTAGTCGTCCGCCCCCATCTCCAGGCCGATGATGCGATCGGTCTCATCATCGCGGGCCGTCAGCAGCACCACCGGCACCGCCCGATGCTTGCCGGCACGCAGGTTGCGGCACAGGCTCAGGCCATCCTCGCCCGGCATCATCACGTCCAGCACCACCAGGTCCACCGCATGCGTGTCCAGCAGCGTACGCATCGCCCGGCCACCGTCGGCCTGGCTCACGCGCAGGCCGTTGCGCTGCAGGTAGTCGGCCAGCATCTGGCGGATCTCGCTGTCATCGTCGACGACAAGGATGTGCGGTACGTGGTTCATCGCGTTCTCGATGGAGGCAAGGGACAAGGCCGCGCGGCGCGGCCATGGTAGCGCGGCTCAGGGGCTGGCCAGCAGGCGCTGGATCTCGCTTTCGGTACGTGCATAGTCGCCCTCGCCGTAATGGCGGTAGGCCACCCGTCCGTGCCGGTCGAGCAGGTACAGCGCCGGCCAGAAGCGGTTGCCCCAGGCGTTCCAGATCCGGTACTGGTTGTCCTGCACCACCGGCCAGGTGACATCCAATCGTGCGATGGCCTTGCGCACGTTGCCGGGCAGCCCTTCATAGGCGAACTCCGGCGTATGCACGCCGATCACCTTCAGGCCCCGTGCCGCGTAGCGCTCGTTCCACCGATGAACGTAAGGCGCCACGTTGAGGCAGTTGCTGCAGCTGTAGGTCCAGAACTCCACCAGCACCACCTGGCCGCGCAGTTGCTGCAACGCAATCGGTGGGCTGTTGTGCCAGGGCCCCCCGCCTTCGAATCCCATCGCGGGCGCGTCGACCGGCTGTGCACTGGCGTTCGCGCTGGGCCAGGCCAGCAACACTGCCGCGCCGCCCAGCAGGCCCAGCAGCAGCGGCAGCGCATAAGCACGAAGCGCGGCCACTGCTCAGCCCCCCTGCTCGGCCAGCGGCAGCTCCGCCGGCTTCACGCCCGCCGCCTCCAGGATGCTGTCGGCCACCTGCGCCGGATGCGAAAGCAACGACACGTGGCTGCTGCCGATCGACTGCAGCTGCGCGCCAATGCGGCGCGCCGTGGCGGCCTGCAACTGTGGCGACAACATGCGATCGTCGCGGCTGAGCACATACCAGCTCGGCTTGCTGCGCCATGCAGCGCTGGTGACCTTCTCACCGAGGGCCGACGCCTTCAACGGCACTTGCGTGCTGTACAGCAACGCAGCCGACTTCTTCATCACATCCGGCGCGAAGTCCCGGGCGATGGACTCGGCCGGCAATGTCAGGTAGCCGTCCTTCTCCTGCAGGCGGGCCAGGCCCGGGCTGGCCGGAAAACCTTCGCCCTGCTGCGCCGACGACTGGCCGGCATCCGGTGCGAACGCGGCCACGTATACCAGCGCCTGCACCTTAGGGTCGTTGCCCGCCTCGGTGATGACCGTGCCACCCCAGCTATGGCCGACCAGCACCACCTTGCCGGGCGCGGCGGCGATGGCGCGACGGGTGGCGGCTACGTCGTCGGCCAGCGAAGTGAGCGGATTCTGCACCGCCACCGCCGGCAGCTTCCAGTCATGCAGGGTGCTGATGACCTTGTTCCAGCTGGAGCCGTCGGCGAAGGCGCCGTGCACGAGGATCACCGTGGGCGGCGCGTCGGCCACGGCCTGCGCCGCGAAGGCGGGAGAAGCAGCGCCGGCAGCGACGAGAGCGGCGACAAGCAACGAGGTACGGATCATGGGTGGCACTCCGGGTTGGGAGTGGCCATTTCCGCTTGTGGGTGTATCGCTGCTGTTTCTCCGCCACGCGAAGTTGTACCGGAATGTACGGCGCGGCGGGGTTCCTACAGTTCGATACATTCGCCCGCCGGGCATCGCCCACGGGACGCTGCCCACGGCGGCTTTGTATCCGACTGTACCGAACCCCGCCTGCACCACAGTCGCTGACAAAACCCCGGGCAACGGCACACGTTGCCGATACCTGCATCGCCTGCAATGGCCCCCATCGACCACTGGCCCGCAGGACACCACCATGATCAGCACCGCCTCTTCCATGTATACCCCCCGCCTGGACGCCGTCGGCCGCTGGCTCTCGCCATTGGCATTGCGCACCCTGCTGGCCTGGGAGTTCTTTGAATCCGGCCGCGAGAAGCTGGGCGGCCAGAACTGGTTCGCCGACCTGGAAGGTCGCTTCCCGTTCCCATTCTCCGCCCTGCCCGCGTCGCTGAACTGGCAGCTGGCCACCTGGCTGGAACTGGTGGGGGCGGTGATGCTGCTGGTGGGCCTGGCCACGCGCTCGGTCGCTTACATCTTCTGGGTCCTCACCATCGTCGCCATCGCCGCCGTGCACTGGCCCGACCAGTGGAACAGCCTCGGCGAACTCTGGCAGGGCTACGCAATCACCGACCAGGGCTACGGCAACTTCAAGCTGCCGCTGCTGTTCCTGGCCATGCTCCTGCCGCTGATCCTCAATGGCGGCGGCGCACTCAGCCTGGACCGCCTGCTGGCCGGCCCGCAGCGTGCCGAGGCCGGCAACGACGGCCTCGGCTGGGGCGTGAGCCTGATCGCTCTGCTGTTGCCGGTTGCCGCGCTGCTGCCTGGCATCGGCTTGGGCGGCGCCCTGCTCGGCGGTGCACTGCTGCTGGGCCACGCGCTGCGCCGTCGTCGCACCACCTGATCCGCTTCGCCCCTTCCCGCGCTTCTTCCCTTCGTTTCCGTCGCCTTCAAGCGGCGTCCATCCCGCACGCCTGGCGTGCCATTCCAAGGAGTCATCACCATGTCCGTCTCGACCAAGAACCCCCCCTCCTCCCGCCTGCCGCGCATCGGTGCCATCGGCATCGCCCTGGCCAGTGGCCTGCTGCTGGCCGGACAGGCCGCAGCGATCCAGCCGCTGGCGATCAGCGCCGTAGCCACGAGCGCCACCGCCGAAGGCAAGTGCGGTGAAGGCAAGTGCGGGGCCAACAAGACCGCTACCCGCAAGCCCGCCGGCAAGGCCCAGGTGGCCGAAGGCCAGTGCGGCGAAGGCAAGTGTGGTGACGCTTCGTTCGCCCGCACCGACCGCGACCATGACGGCAAGGTCTCGCGTGCCGAATTCAACGCCGTAGCCGCCGCACGTGCCGCCGAATTCGACCGCATCGACACCGACCATGACGGCTACATCACCGAGCAGGAAGCACACGACTACCTGCGCAGCGTCTACACCGCCAACGGCAAGCCGATGCCGAAGGGCCTGTTCTCCCGCGTTGCCGACTGAGCGACCGCCCCCGGCGCCGCCTTGGCGGCGGCGCCCTCTTCCTGGAGCATCCGCCATGTCCCTGCCCCTCCCGCCTGACAGCGCCGGCCTCGGCCTCCGCCGCGGCCTGATCGACGAGCTGCTCACGATGCCGGCGAAGGCCGTCGACTTCCTCGAGTGTTCGCCGGACAACTGGATCGGTGTCGGTGGCGCACACGGCGCCGCGCTGCGCCAGCTGAGCGAGCGCCACCGCCTGACCTGCCACGGCCTGTCGCTGTCGCTGGGCGGCCCGGATCCACTGGACCGCACGCTGCTGGAACAGACCCGCGCCTTCCTCGACCTGCACCAGGTACAGCTGTACAGCGAGCACCTGAGCTACTGCGCCGCCGGTGGCCATGTCTACGACCTGCTGCCGCTGCCGTTCACCGCCGAGGCGGTGCGCCATGTCGCCGGCCGCATCGCGCAGGTGCAGGATGCGCTGGGCCGCCGCATCGCCGTGGAGAACATTTCGTACTACGCGGTTGCCGGCGCGGAGATGAGCGAGATCGAGTTCATCAACGCCGTGCTCGACGAAGCCGACTGCGACCTGCTGCTGGACGTCAACAATGTCTTCGTCAATGCCTGCAACAACGGCTACGACGCCTTCGAGTTCCTGGCCCGCGTCCCGGCCCAGCGCGTCGCCTCGCTGCACGTGGCCGGGCATTTCGACGAGGACGACGGCTTCAAGATCGACACCCACGGCGCACCGGTGAAAGGCGTGGTCTGGGCACTGCTGCGCGAGGCCTACGCCCGGGTGGGTGTGCGCCCGACCCTGCTGGAGCGTGACTTCAACTTCCCGCCATTGGCCGAACTGCTGGCCGAGGTCGGGCAGATCCGCCAGGCGCAGGCCGACGTGCTGCTGCCCGAGGTGGCCCATGGTTGAGTCACTGGCCACACTGCAACGGCGCTGGGCCGACCATGTCCGCGATCCGTCGCGGCCGGCGCCCGCTGGAATCGATGAGCGGCGCCTGGCGGTCTATCGCCGCCTGTGCATCGACAGCCTGGACAGCCTGCTCGCCGGCAGCCTGCCGCGCCTGCAGGAACAGCTGGGAGCCCCGCGCTGGCGCGACGTGGTCGAGCGCTACTACGCGTGCCATGCCTGCCATACGCCGCTGTTCCCGCAGATCGCCGGTGAGTTCGCCGGCTGGCTGGCGCTGCAGGAGCAGATCGCGCTGCCGGGCTGGGCGGCCGAGCTGGCGCACTACGAAAGCACGCAGCAGGCCCTGTACATCCAGGCACCCGCCACCTGCCCGCCCCTGCAACGCGCACCGGCAGCCGGTGACCTGCTGGCCGTGTCGGCGCAAGTGCGCGTGCTGGGCTACCAGTGGCCGGTACACGAGGACGTCGTCCTGGACGGTGTCCGCGCCGCTACGCCCACGCTGCTGCTGATGCGGCGCCTGCCGGATTTCAGCCTGCAGGTCGACGCATTGGCCCCGCTGGCCTATTCGCTGCTTTCGGCTTTCGGCGATGACGGCATGCGCGTGGACCACGCCCTCCAGGCCCTGGCCGACGCGCATGGCGTGGCGGCTGTTGAACTCCGGACCGCGTGCGCACCGCTGCTCGCGCAGATGTGCTCGGCCGGTGTGCTGGTGCCGGTGTGGGATCGCCGGCCAGACGCCGGCCCTGCCCGAACTTCTCCTTCATCGAGGGCCTGACCATGACGACTTCCATTCCTTCCTTCCTGCACGGGTGGCGCTTGTTCGTTGCCCTCGCCGTGATGCTGATGGCGTTCGCGCTGGCAGCCTTCGCCCTGCAACCCGACGTGGTCGAAGGCAGCCGTGCGGCGATCCGGGTCACCGCACGCACATCGTTCCTGCTGTTCCTGGTGGCGTTCACGGCGTCGTCGTTCGCCAGCCTGCTGCCCGGGCCATTCACTCGATTCCTGCTCCGCGAACGCCGCATCGTCGGCCTTTCCTTCGCGTTCTCGCACCTGCTGCATGCAATCGCGATCACAACCTTCGGCATCCTCAACCCGGCGTTCTGGCCGGCGCGCTCCGCGTTGGCCAATGCGCCGGGCACGGTCGGTTACATCGCCATCCTGGCACTGGCGATCACCTCGCACCGAGGCATTGCGCGGCGCATGGGGCCGACGGCATGGCGTCGCCTGCACGTGACCGGTATGTGGATCATCGCGGCGGTATTCACCTATTCGTACTTCAAGCGCGTGCCGGGCAACTTCTGGTATGCGGTTCCCTCTGCACTGCTGTTCACCGCCTTCGTGGTGCGCTGGATCGCCAAGCGCGCGCAGTCGCTGCGCCGCAGCGCCCACGTCCGTCCTTCCCTGCCGGCGGCCTGACCGCCCTCCCACCGGAGTATCCACATGACTGCATCCTCTCCCCGTCGCCGTGCACTGGTCATCGGCGGTTCCCGCGGCATCGGCGCGGCCATCGCGCAACGCTTGGCCGCCGAAGGCCACGACGTTGCACTTACCCATGTCTCGCGCCCCGATGGGGCCGAGGCCCAGCTTGATGCCATCCGTGCGCAGGGTGGCCGTGCCGTGGCCTTCCAGGCCGACAGCAGTGATGCCAGTGCGTTGCAGGAGGCCGTGGCCGCCGCCGCGCAGGCCTTCGATGGACTGGATGTACTGGTGATCAACGCCGGCCTGTACCGGCACACCCCGATCACCAGCGTGGACCTGGCCACGCTCGACCAGTTGCTGGCAGTCAACGTCCGCGGCGTGGTACTGGCAATCCAGGCCGCCCTGCCGCATCTGTCCGCCGGCGGCCGCATCATCACGATCGGCAGCAACACTGCGGTGCGTACCGGTTCACCGGGCAGCAGCCTGTACGCGATGAGCAAGGCAGCCGTGGCCGCACTGGTGCGTGAACTGGCGCTGGAGCTGTCCCCGCGTGGCATCACCATCAACAACCTGCAGCCCGGCCCGACCGCGACCGACATCACCGCCGGGCTGGATGAAGTGCTGGCCGCGCGGGTACCGCTGGGCCGCATCGCCCAGCCCGCCGAGATCGCGTCACTGGCCGCTTGGGTGGCTGGGCCGGAGGCCGGCTACATGACCGGCAGCAGCCTGACCATCGACGGAGGTTTCGTCCTCTGAGCCGTGGCCGGCTTCCGGCAGCGCCGGGCCATGCCCGCCGCACCTCCTGCCTCGCCCGCATCGAGATGTGTCCCCGGCGGCTCCCACCGCCGGTGTCCCCTCTGCGCAGGTATCCACCGCCAGCGGCACCGGATGCCCCGGGGACCAGCTCCTGTGCCTGCGGGGTGCCGGCAACGCTCATTCGTCTGCATCTACGGCATGCGGATCGTAGACCAGCAGGTCACCCGGCTGGCAGTCCAGGTACTCGCAGATCCGCGCCAGGGTGTCGAAGCGCACGCCACGCACGCGCCCGGACTTGAGCAGCGACAGGTTCGACTCGGTGATGCCTACGTGCTGCGCCAGCTCGCGCGAGCGCACCTTGCGCAGCGCCAGCATGACGTCGAGGCGGATGACGATGCTTCCCATCGGCGCCTCAGATGATCGAATGGTGATCGTCCTCGTACCGCGCAGCGGCATCGAGGAAGCGGGCCACCAGCCACAACACCAGCATCACCAGCACGGCCAGCAGGTCGGCACCCTCGATGGACAGACGCAGACGGCCGTCCGCACGGGCCGACAGCAGCGCCGCCAGCCCCGGCGCCAGCACGCCATTGACCAGCACAGCCAACAACAGCAAGCCGCCAAAACGCTCGAAGCGGCGGCTGCCCTGCAGCGGGAACAGGCGCTCAACGCTGACCTGCCCCAGCAGCCGCGCCAGCTGCCACAAGGCCGCGGCCACCAGGGCGCCCTGCAGCACCGCGATCGCAGCGGCCCAGGCCAGGGGCAGGCCACCGGCATCCATTTCCGCGCGCAACGGTCCACTGCCGCCCAGCCAGGCATCGGCAACGGCCGCCACGGTCATCAGCGGCGCCAGCACGACGCCCGCCCATGCCACCCAACGCAGCCGCCGCGCGGCTCGGACGAGCCGTCTTGATTTTTCTTCTTCACGCATAGTAATTTCTGTTTTACAGAAAGTTTTTATTCATTCACAGGATACTCCGGATGATCTCACATTCCAAGCAGCGGCACACCCGCGCCGTGTTGATACCCGCGCTGTGCATGCTGTTGTCCCTTCCGGCCTGGGCCGGACCGCTCTCCGCCGACGACGCCCGGCAACGACTACGCGATGCAGCTGACGGCGACCTTGCGGCACTGGCTGAAGACTCGACCGCGCTGCCCGCGCCGTGGCCACTGCTGGCGCAGGCACGGTTGGCAGCCACACAGTTGCGCGAGCGGCAGGCGATCAGCCTCGCCGAGGCCTTCATCGCCCAGCGTGGCGAGACCACGTGCGATGCCGTGCTGGCGCAGCGGGTCATCGCCGATGCCGCCTTTGCTTCGGCCGACTACGCACGTGCCGCACGTGCAGCGCAGGCCGCCCTGGAACCCGCTGCACAATGCGGCGTCGACCGCGACGCGGTGGAAGGCAACCAGATCCTGGCGACACTGGCCGCGGCGCTGGCAAGCGCACCGTCGCAGCGGGTACAGCAGTTCACGCCCGCATCCGCTGCGTTCATGCGCGACAAGGTCGGCCTGCCGCGCACGTCCGTCCTCATCAATGGCCACGTGCAGGAGTCGGTGCTGGATACCGGCGCCAACCTGTCGGTGGTGTCGGCAAGCGCCGCGCAGCGGCTTGGCCTGGAGATCCGCGGCGCCGCCACGGTCGGCAGTTCCAGCCGGCGCGCCGTCGCCACTCGCGTCGCCGTCGCCGACCGCCTGCAGCTGGCCGGGCTGGACCTCCGCAATGTGGTGTTCCTGGTTCTGGACGATGCGCAACTGGACATGCCGGTGCCCGGTGGTTACCGCATCGACGCAATCATCGGCTTTCCGGTGCTGCGCGCGATGGGGCGCATCCGTTTCGGCCGCGATGGCACGCTGCTGCCGCAACCGGGTGCCGGTACAGCCGATCTGCCCCGCAACCTCGCGCTGGCAGGCAGCGACCTGTACGTCGCTGCACGCATCGACGGTATCGCGGTGCCGTTGCATCTGGACAGCGGCGCCAGCCGTTCGAACCTGTCGGCGCATTTCGCTCGCGCCCACCCGCAGGTAGTGAAGGACCTGCCGGTCACGCGCCAGCGGATGGCCGGTGCCGGCGGCAGCAGCGAGCGCGCGGTCGCGCAGTGGCCGCAGGCTGCGGTACAGATCGCCGCGCAGCGTGCGGTGCTGCCGACACTGGCGGTGACCTTGCAGGACCCGGCCGACGTCAGCGTGCGCAACCAGGGCGTTCTCGGCTGGGACGTGCTGGCTGCATTCCCGTCCTGGACGCTCGATTTCGATCACATGCGACTGGAGCTGGAAGGCTTCCCCACGCCAGAAGCCGCGAAACCAGTCACATCGCCATTGTGATGCATCCTGCAACTCCCCTTGCTCGTTAACGCCTGATGCAGGAAAGGCGACGGTCCACACCACGCACGGCTAACAGAGCACCGTTCAAGAATTGCCTCACGGTCGACCGCCAGGGGTATCTCCCCTGGCCGTCGGTTCCCTCCCCGCACCCGCATGGATGGCAGCTCATGAACCTGTTCGCCTGGCTCGCGTTCAGCAGCTATCTGCTGGCCTTTTTCGTCGTGGCGCTGTTCGCGACCGCCTATCTGAAACGCTCGGAATTCATGCCTTACCACGGTGAAGCGGTCGGCCTGGCATGGGCCGGCATCCAGCCACGCATGCAGGTGCTGCTGATGGCACTGATCAAGGTGGTCGGCGCAGGCTGGATCGCGCTGGCCGGCGCCGGAGTGATGCTGGCCCTGCTGATCTTCCTCGGTGGCCATTTCGCGCTGCCGCAGCTGATCGCCTTCCAGGGGTTCTGCCTGCTGGCCACGTTGCCGCCGGTCGCGGTGGCGGCCGGCGTGCGCCGGCGTACCGGTGCCAGGACACCGGTATCGGCCGGTGCCGTGGTGGTCGCGCTGTGCTGCATCGGTTTCCTGCTGTCCCTGCTGTCACTGCTGCAACCCGCCTGACCTCCCCCTATCGAGGTTTCCCCGCATGAATCCCCAGTCCCTGCTGTACAGCGTGATCAACGGCGACCTTCCTCCGTCCAAGGCCGGCCTGCTGCTCGGATGGCGCTTCATCAGCCACGATCCCGAACAGGACCAGATCAATGTCGAGTTCGATGCCAGCAGTGCCCTGACCAACCCGATGGGCAACATCCAGGGTGGGTTCCTGTCAGCCATGCTGGACGACTGCATGGGGCCGGCGATCTACGCGATGCTGCCGCCCAACCGGCTGGCGGTGACGGTCGAATCGAAGACCAGCTTCGTGAGCCCGGCCCGCCCCGGGCGCATCCTCGGCCAGGGGCAGATCGAGCACAGCAAGGGCAGCATCATCTTCACCCGTGGACGGCTGACCTCGCCCAGCGGTCGCCTGCTGGCCACCGCCAGCGCGACGTTCCGGGTCGGCACGATGCGCTGGCGCGGCCTGCCGATTCCCAGGCCCGTGGCACGTCACATGATCGGACGGGTCCTGCGCAGGGAACACGACCGGCCGGGATGACTTCAACGTCTACCACGCTAGATCCAGCGCTGATCCACAAGCTCGCGCTTCACATAGGCATAGAACACCGGTGCCGCCACCAGGCCCGGCAGGCCGAACGCCGCCTCCATCACCAGCATCGCCAGCAGCAGCTCCCAGGCACGGGCCTGGATCTCGCCGCCGACAATGCGCGCATTGAGGAAGTACTCCAGCTTGTGGATCACGATCAGGTACAACAATGCCGCCACTGCCACGTAGAACGAGACCGACAGCGCGACGATGGTGATGATGGTGTTGGAGATGATGTTGCCCACTACCGGCAGCAGGCCGGCAACGAAGGTGATCAGCACCAGGGTCTTGGACAACGGCAGGTGCACGCCGAACAGCGGCAATACGCCCAGCAGGAAGATGGCGGTGAACACGGTGTTGAGCAGCGAGATCTTCACCTGCGCGAACACTACCTGGCGGAACGCGGTGGCCAGGCGGCCGGTGCGGCCGATCAGTTCCTGTGCCAGCGGCCCCATCGTCGGCAGCGGCAGTTCGTCATACAGCGCGATCATCGCGCCCAGTACCATGCCGATCAGCACGCGCACGCCCACCTGCACCACCGACGTACCGGCCACGCCCAGCTGGCGCTGGTGCTCGGCCGCCCACTCATTGAGCGCTGCGCGCAATGCCGGCATGTCCTCGGGGATGTAGGGCTGCAGCATGGCGGGCACCTGGTGCCGCGATGTGTTGAGGATGTCCATCAACCGCGCCAGCAGCGCATCCGGTCCACCGGTCTCGTTGCGGAAAAATGAAGCCACGCCGATACCGGCCAGCACCAGCGCGCTGATGATGACCGCCGACAGCACGATTACCGCGACCGCCCGCGCGCGCCCCGGTGGCAACCGGCCCTCGACGGTAGAGGCCAGCAGATGGGTCAGCTGGAACACCAGCAGGCCCGACAGCAGGGTCACCACCAGGCCCAGCTTCAGCGCCAGCCACATGCCCAGCAGCATCATCAGCCAGGCCGCGATCCTCGGAACGGGGGGCTTGGACTGGGCTACGACGGTGTCTTGCATGGGAGCGCGTCCGGACGGGGTGGCCCATGGTAGAGGATCGGCAGCGACGATCCAGCTACAGCGTGCTGGAGCTACGAGCGCGGCCGGCCCGCTCCACCTCTTGGCCATGATCCGGTTCCGGCCGGCACTGCAGGCGGGCCACGACCGGTCGCGGCTCGTCATTCGCCGCAGCTGGCCGTGTTCTTGCCCTGCCGCTTGGCGTGATAGAGCGCCCGGTCGGCGAGTGCCAGCCAGTCCTCCACATTTCCGTCGCGTGGCGTCGCGGCGATGCCGATGCTGACGCTGAATTCAACGCCGGGCGTCGCCTGCTCCGCCGACTCGCGCAGGCGCAACCGGATCCGCTCGGCGACGAGCATCGCCTCCGCTGCCGTGCAGCCACGCAGCAGCACCACGAATTCGTCACCGCCCAGCCGCGCCGGCATGTCGCCGGGCCGGGCGATGGTACGCAGGGTCGAGGCGATCCGCCGCAACACCTCATCGCCGGTGCGATGCCCATATGAATCATTGAGGTGCTTGAAGTCGTCGACATCAAGCATCAGCAGGCAATCACAACTCCCCGTCGCCTGCGCCCTGTCGAGCGCCTGCTGTGCACGCGCGATCAGGAAGCCGCGATTGGCCAGTTCGACCAGCGGGTCCATCCGGCTCAGACGTTGCAGCTGGCGGTTCTGCGACTTGACCCGGCGCGCCAGCTGCCAGCTGAGGATGCTGAGGCCGATGCCATACACAAACAGGAACGGCACGCTCAGCACGATCGTGCGCTGAGATGAAACGGGCTGGTAGGGGAAGCCCAACCCCCACCAGGTGAGTGTGAACCCCGCCACCAGCGCCAGCGTCGCCCGCAGCGCCAGCCGCACGCCGCCGGCGGCGATCTTGTCAGCCATCAGCAGCGCCGCGAACAGCGCGCTGGGCACCGCACTCAGCGCCATGAAGGCGATCCAGCCACCGCCAAAAAAGGAATCGGCCACCATGCAACGGAACTGCACCCGCGCCGGTTGGCCGGCGCGCCGGGTCAAGCGCAGCGCCAACGCTGGCCACGCCAAGGCGTTGAGCAGCAGCAGTGTCCAGGCCAGTGCACCGTCGTGGCGCTCGAGAATGATCGAGGCGATGGGTATTGCCCCCAGCCCGTTGCCGACGAAACGCATCCAGCCGATGCGCCGGGCTGCGCCCACGCCTTCGACCGCTCCGTCCGCCGGGTCAGTGAAGAACGGCATGGCCGGCTCCCTTGAGCGATCGCACATTCCCCCCACGCAGGCGGACGCCTGCGGCAAGTCTGCCATCCCTGCGTCAATGGCGGATCAAGGCCGGTTGCCGCCCATCGCAGCGCGGAGGCACCGCACTGCGGGCCGTCCCGGGAACCGGCCGATCGCTGCACCTGGCGACCGGCGGCGCGGGCGGTCTGGATCGCCGATCACCTGCCCTTGGGCGACGCTGTCGACCCCCGCAGCATCAAGCTGAAATCCAGCGTCTGCTGAAGCGGCACGTCAACATGCTCGATGATGGCCAGCAGCAGGTTTACTGCGCGCTCACCGATCTCGCGCATGGGTTGCCTGATGGTCGTCAATGGGGGCGTGAGGTACCGGGAGGACGCCAGGTCGTCGAAGCCGACGATGGACAGGTCCTCCGGCACGCGGATACCAAGGTCGCGGCAGGCGGCCAGGGCACCCAACGCCATCTGGTCGCTGAAGCAGAAGATCGCGGTCACTGCGGGCGCGCGGGTCAACAGCGCCATCGCGGCCGCATGGCCGGATTCCACGGAAAAATCGCCGGGCACGATGCTCAGCTGGCGCAGGCGGCCGCGTGCCCTGCCGGCGGCCCGCACCCCTTCCAGTCGTTGCTGGTGCAGGGGATTGTCGGTCGGACCGCCGACCACGGCGATCCGCTCATGTCCCAGTCCGTACAGGTGTTCCATCACGGTGCGCGCCGCGGCCGCGTTGTCGATGTGGACACTGGGGATACCCAGTGCGGGATCGAACTCGCATCCATTGACCACCGGCGCGGCCGCGCCGCGCTGCTCGACGATTTCGCGCGCCGTGGGCGGCAGGCGATGCCCCAGTACGATCATGCCGTCGGCCTCGTTGCGCCGGAGCATCTGCGCGTAGCGTTCCTCGCGATCGGGTTGATGCTGGGTATCGCCCAGCAGAACGGCATAGCCCACCGCCTGCGCAGCGTCTTCCGCGCCCTGCAGGATCCGGGCGAAGAATGGATTGGCGATGTCCGGGACGGTGACCAGGATCTTGCCGCTGCGGTGGGTCTTGAGGGTGCGGGCCACGGTGTTGGGGACATAGCCCAATGCGGCGGCGGCCTGCTCGATGCGCGCGCGGGTGGCCGGCAGGACTTTGTCGGGCCGGGACAGTGCCCGCGACACCGTGCCGGCGGAGACCCCGACGTGCCTTGCGATGTCGTAGATGGTGGCCATGGCGTTAGTTCTCCTGTCCGCTGTGCAGTGCACAACAGGTCCTGCGTGCGCCCCTGCTAGGATAATGCAATCGATTGCATCGAGGGCGAATCACGTTGAAGACGCTCAAGGGTCCAGCGCTGTTCCTGGCGCAGTTCATCGGCGACACGGCTCCTTTTGATCGGCTGGACACGCTGGCCGGGTGGGCCGCGGGTCTCGGCTATTCTGGCGTACAAGTGCCCACCTCCGCGCCCCACCTGTTCGATCTGGCCGAGGCGGCACGCAGCCAGACCTACTGCGACGATGTTGCCGGCATGCTGGCCGGTTACGGCCTGCAGATCAGCGAGCTGTCCACCCACCTGCAGGGGCAGCTGGTCGCGGTCCATCCTGCCTACGACAGCCTTTTCGACGGATTCGCACCCGCAGACGTGCGCGGCAACCCGGCCGCGCGCCAGGCCTGGGCGATGGAGCAGCTGCGGCTGGCGGCGCAGGCCAGCCAGCGCCTGGGGCTGGCCGCGCACGCCACGTTCTCCGGCGCGCTGGCCTGGCCTTACTTCTACCCCTGGCCACAGCGCCCGCCCGGCCTGGTGGAAGAAGCCTTCGCCGAACTTGGCCGTCGCTGGCGACCGATCCTGGACACTTTCGACGCCTGTGGCGTGGACCTGTGCTTCGAGCTCCATCCGGGCGAGGACCTGCACGATGGTGCGACCTTCGAGCGCTTCCTCGACGTGGTGGATCACCACCCGCGCGCGAAGATCCTGTACGACCCCAGCCACCTGCTGCTGCAGCAGATGGACTACCTCGGCTTCATCGACCGTTATCACGACCGCATCGGCGTCTTCCACGTCAAGGACGCGGAGTATCGCCCCAGCGCGAGCAGCGGCGTGTATGGCGGCTACCAGGACTGGATCGATCGCCCGGGCCGGTTCCGTTCCCTTGGTGATGGCCAGATCGACTTCAAGGCGATCTTCTCGAAGTTCGCGCAGTACGACTTCCCGGGGTGGGCGGTACTGGAATGGGAGTGCTGCCTGAAGCACCCGGAAGACGGTGCGCGGGAGGGGGCGGCCTTCATCCGCGACCACATCATCCATGTAACCGGACGCGCCTTCGACGATTTCGCCGGGAGCGGCACCGATCCGGAATCACTGCACCGCATGCTGGGAATCTGAACCATTACCGCCCCGGGAGGGCAAGCCATGTCGCACGCAATGTCGCGCCTGGGCGCGATGATGTTTCTGCAGTTCTTCGTCTGGGGGGCATGGTTCGTCACCCTGGGAACCTACCTGGTGCAGGGCCCGTTGCAGGCCAGCGCGAGCCAGGTGGCTACCGCGTTCCTCAGCCAGTCCATCGGCGCCATCGTGGCGCCGTTCCTGGTCGGCCTGATCGCAGACCGCTACTTCGCGGCGCAGCGCATCCTCGCGGTGCTGCACCTGGCCGGGGCGGTGCTGTTGTGGCTGGCCTCCACGGCAACCAGCTTCAACCTGTTCTCTGCCTGCATCATGGGCTACATGCTGCTGTTCATGCCGACGCTGGCGCTGGCCAACAGCGTGGCCATGCGCCACATGCAGTCGCCTGAAAAGCAGTTCCCGCTGGTACGCGTGGCCGGCAGCGTCGGCTGGATCGTCGCAGGCGTGCTGATCGGCTGGCTGGGCTGGGAACAGGCGCATCGTCTCGAACTCACCTTCCGTATGGCAGCGCTGGCGGCGCTGGTGCTGGGCCTGTACGCCTTCACCCTGCCGCACACGCCGCCGCTGGCGCAGCAGCGCGATGCCGGGCTTGGGCAGATCCTGGGCCTGGATTCGCTCCGGCTGCTGAAGTCACGCGCCTACCTGGTGTTCTTCCTGGCCTCCATCGCCATCTGCATTCCGTTGGCGTTCTACTACAACTTCACCAACCCCTACCTCAATGATCTGGGCGTACGCGGCGCCGCGGGCCTGCAGTCGCTGGGCCAGGTGTCCGAAGTGCTGCTGATGCTGGCCATGCCGTTGCTGTTCGTGCGGCTGGGGGTGAAGACCATGCTGGCGGTCGGCATGGCGGCGTGGGTGCTCCGCTACGCCCTGTTCGCCTTCGGCGATGCGGGCAGTGGCTTCCCGCTGCTGGTGATCGGCATCGTGCTGCACGGCATCTGCTACGACTTCTTCTTCGTTACCGGCCAGATCTACACCGACGCACACGCCGGCCCCGCCGCGCGCAGCAGTGCGCAGGGTTTCATCACCCTGGCCACCTATGGCGTGGGCATGTTGATCGGTACCTTCCTGTCCGGTGCCGTGGTGGAGCACTTCACCACTGCAGCGGGCCCGGACTGGCAGCAGATCTGGTTGTTCCCGGCCGGCGTCGCACTGGTGGTGCTGATCGCCTTCCTGCTGCTGTTCCGCGACCGCCCGGTGGCTGCGGCCGCGTCGTCCACACCCTGAGGAGACCGGCCGATGCCCCAGCTTGGAATCGCCATCATTGGTACCGGCATGATCGGCGCGGTGCATCGCCGCGCGGCACTGCTGGCTGGCGCCGAGGTGCGCGGCGTGGCCGCCTCGTCGCCGCAGCGCGCGCGCGAGGTGGCGCACGCGTGGAATGTCCCGCGCGCCTATCGCGATATCGAGGACGTCGTCGCTGATCCGCAGGTACAGGTCGTGCACATCTGCACGCCCAACCACCTGCACCGCGCGATGGCGCAGGCCGCGCTGGAAGCCGGCAAGCACGTGATCTGCGAGAAACCGCTGGCGACGACGCTGGACGATGCGCAGGCGCTGGCGGCGCTGGCCGCCTCGACCGGACTGGTCGCCACCGTCCCCTTCGTCTACCGCTACCACCCGGTGGTCCGCGAGGCGCGTGCGCGCATCGCGCAGGGCGATCTGGGGCCGCTGCACCTGATCCATGGCAGCTACCTGCAGGACTGGCTGCTGGACCCGGCCAGCAACAACTGGCGGGTAGACCCGACACTGGGGGGCACATCGCGCGTGTTCGCCGACATCGGCTCGCACTGGTGCGACCTGGTGGAATGGGTCAGCGGCGAGCGCCTGGCCGAGGTCAGCGCGGCGTTCGCTACCGTGATTGCCGAGCGCGGCGCCGTCAGCGCGCAGAGTTTCAGCACCCCGGCGGCGGGTGGCGCGATGCAGGCGGTCGCAAGCGAGGACGTGGCCACGGCGATGTTCAGGACCGGCGCAGGCACGCTGGCGTCGTTGACGGTCAGCCAGGTCTCGGCCGGGCGCCACAACCGGCTCTGGTTCGAGATCGATGGCGCCAACGCGAGCGTGGCCTTCAACCAGGAGGATGCAGAACGGCTGTGGATCGGCCGGCCCGAGCAGCGCGAGGAGATCTTCGTGCGCGGCCCCGGTGCCGGCAGCGCCGAGCAGCGCCGGTTGTCGGTGTTGCCAGCGGGGCATGCGCAGGGCTATGGCCAGTGCTTCGAGGCGTTTGTCGCCGACACCTATCACGCCATCGAGGGCGAGCGACCGGACGGCCTGCCCACGTTCGAAGACGGCGCGCGCTCGGCGCGGATCGTCGATCGCGTCATTGCATCGGCCAGGACACGTGCCTGGACCACCATCGCCTGACCCCGGGAGGATCCATTGATGAAAACCCCTGTCCGCAGGACCGCAACCCTCATGCTGCTGCTGATGGCCGCTCTGCCCGCCTTCGCACATGAAGCCACCGGCGTGCAGCAACCCATCGCGGTGCAGATGTATACACTGCGCAATGCCGGCTCGCTCGAGCAGCAGCTGGAGATCGTCCGCAGCGCGGGCGTGCATGCGGTGGAAACCGTCGGCACGCAGAACACCAGCGCCGCGGAACTGAAGCAGCTGCTGGACCGGTACTCGATCAGGGCGGTTTCGTCGCACGTGCAGCTGGCCGAGCTGCGCAACAACCTTGATGGCGTGGTGGCCTTCAACCGCGCGATCGGCAACACCATGCTGGTCGTGCCCTACCTGGACCAGAAGGACCGCCCGCGCGATGCCGCCGGCTGGACCGCATTGGGCCGGGAGCTGGGCCGGATTGCCAGGCAGGTGCGCGGCAAGGGCATGCAGCTGGCCTACCACAACCACGACTTCGAGCTGGTCGACTTCGATGGCCGCACCGGACTGGAACTGCTGTTCGCCGCCGCCGGCCCCGACCTGAAGACCGAACTGGACCTGGCCTGGGTCGCGCGCGCGGGCCTGGACCCGGCCGTGATGCTGGGAAAGTTCCGCGGCCACGTATTTGCGGTACACGCCAAGGACAATGCGCCCAAGGGCCAGGCCGAAGACGAAGGTGGCTTCGCTGCGGTCGGCCAGGGCGTGCTGGACTGGAACGCGATCCTGCCCGCCGCAGCGGCCGCCAACGTGCAGTGGTACATCCTCGAGCACGACCAGCCACGCGACCCGGCCAAGGTCATCCAGGCCGGCGCGGACTACCTGCGTGAACACCTGCCCAACGTGCCCGCCCGTGCACGGCACTGACGCATGAAGGAGTTCCCCATGAAGATGATCCTGGCAGTGGCCGTAGCCCTGGGCGGCGTGAGCCATGCAGCGGCAGCCTGGGCCAAGGACGATCCCGCCGCCGGCGCGAAACTCTACGCCCAGCACTGCACTGCCTGCCACGGCGCGGAACGCGCCGGCGTACCGCCGACGTTCCCGGCGCTCACCGACGTCGGCAAGCGGCTGCAGCCCGCCCAGGTCAAGGACAAGATCAGGAAAGGGGGGGGACTGATGCCCCCCTTTGCCCAGCTGTCGCAGCAGGAGATCGACGACCTCGCCAGTTACCTGGCGAAATAGCCGGCAACGGCGTTACAGCTCGCGCACCCAGATGTTGCGGTAGCTGACCTTCGAATCATGCTCCTGCAGGTAGAGCGGCGCACACCCGTGCGGCGAATAGGAGGGGGGACCGATGTACTCGGTCCTGCCCGCCACCACCGTGTCGTCCTGCACCAGCACACCGTTGTGCAGCACGGTGATGCGCGCCGGCGAGGTCAGCCCGCCGCCCGGCGAGAAGCGCGGCGCCTTCCAGACGATGTCATAGGCCTGCCACTCACCCGGTGCGCGCGAGGCGTTCACCCGCGGCATCGCCTGCTTGTAGATCGAGCCGGCCTGGCCGTTGGCGTAGGTCGGGTTGTTGTAGCTGTCGAGCACCTGCAGCTCGTACAGCTCCTGCAGGAAGATCCCGCTGTTGCCCCGGTTCTGGCCGTCGAAGCCCTTCGTTTCGGTGGGGGTACGCCATTCGACATGCAGCTGGATATCGCAGAAGCGTTGCCGGGTGCGGATACCCTTGCTGCCCGGTACGACGGTCATGGCGCCATCGGCGACCTTCCAGGGCACACGTCCTCCCTGCTCCCCCTCCCATGCCGAGACGTCCTTGCCGTCGAACAGCACGATGGCGTCGGACGGCGCCCTGCCCGCTGGTGCCGCCACGACCGCAGGTACGGGGGTCCACACTTCGGTCTGCTTTGGGTCACGCGCAGCATCAGCACCGTCCTGCGCGACTGCCGCCGCAGCAGCCAGCAGGCCCGCGGTGGCCAGCAGAACGCGGGGCATCCTGGTGTCGTCCATCAGCTGGTCCCCCACGCAGGCGTACCGGGAACGTAGGCAAGGTCGCCGTCGTAACGGCCCGGCACGGCGACGTATTGCAGCACCCCGGTCGCACCGACCTTGGAGGTGAAGAAGCCGAAGATGGCCAGCTGCTTGATCATCGTGAAGTAATGCGGCATCGCCTCGCCCTCTTCGGGCGTTCCGGTTTCGGTCACGTCTGCATTGCGCGCCTTGGCTTCGGCATCCAGTGTACGCAGCAACCCGGTGCGCGCTTCCGGCGTGAGCGACACGAAGCGGCCACCTGCGCGCTTGTCGATGTCGGCCAGGCCGGCACGGAATACCGACTGCTGGCGGGCGGTGTAGCAGTCGCTGACGAACGTCGCCATGAACAGGCCGGCACCGGCATCCTTCGCGCCTGGCGTCCGGGTCCTTGGCAGGATGGTCTCGGCGATCTCGTCCAGCATGCCGATATCGGCATCGGAGAACGCGGGCATCGCGCCCGCGGCCGGCACCTGCCCTTGCACCAGCGCCGGCAGGCCGACCATGGCCGCGCCGGTGGCGGCGACGATCATCTTCAGCAGTTCGCGGCGATCCATCACAGGTTCCCCGCTTTCAGCTCGCGCACCGCATGGTCGGCGGCACGGGCCGTCAATGCCATGTAGGTCAGCGAGGGATTCACGCAGGCGCTGGAGGTCATGCAGGCTCCATCGGTCACATAGACGTTGGGCGCATCCCAGACCTGGTTGTGTGCGTTCAGTACGGAGCTCTTGCGGTCACGTCCCATGCGCGCGGTTCCCATTTCATGGATGCCCTTGCCTGGGGCATAGTCATTGTCGTGCATCTTCACGTCCTTGACGCCGGCGGCCTCCAGCATTTCGGCGGCATCGGCGGCCATGTCCTTGCGCATCGCCAGTTCGTTGGCGCGCATGGACACGTCCATCGCCAGCACCGGCAGCCCCCACTTGTCCTTGCGGTCGCGGTCCAGGCGGATCGTGTTGTCGTGGTGCGGCAGCATCTCACCGAACCCGGTCATGCCGATGCGCCAGTCACCCGGCATGGTCAGCGCTTCCTTCAGGTCGGCACCGATGTTCAGTTCGGCGATCTCGCGCGACCAGCCGGTACGGCTGGCACCGCCCTGGTAGCCGAATCCGCGCAGGTAGCTGCGCTTGTCGGCGGCGACGTTGCGGAACCGCGGAATGTAGAAACCGCAGGGACGACGGCCGAAGTAGTACTTGTCTTCGTAGCCCTCGACCCGGCCCGAGGCACCCGCACCGAAATGGTGGTCCATCACGTTGTGCCCGAGCTCCCCCGACGAGGAGCCCAACCCGCCGTCCCACACATCGGTGGCCGAGTTCATCAGCAGCCAGGTCGAGTTGAAGGAGGATGCATTGAGGAAGATGACCTTGGCCGTGTACTGGTAGGTCAGGCCGGTTTCGGCGTCGATGACCTCCACACCACGCGCACGCTTGCGGTCCTTGTCGTAGAGCACTTCCTTGACGATCGAGAACGGCCGCAGCGTCAGGTTTCCGGTCTTCATCGCCGCCGGCAGCGTCGCCGACTGCGTGGAGAAGTAGGCACCGAAGGGACAGCCCAGGATGCACTTGTTGCGGTACTGGCAGTTGACACGGCCCTGCTCGGGCATCGGCTGGGTAATGTTGGCAGTGCGGGAGTGGATCATGTGCCGCGTTCCGCCAAAAGCCTTCTTGATCCGCGCGGCCACGTCCTTCTCGACGATGTTCAGCGGGATCGGTGGCAGGAACTCGCCATCGGGCAGCACGTCCAGCCCTTCGCGCGTACCGGCGATGCCGGCGAACTTCTCCACGTAGTCGTACCACGGCGCAATGTCGGCATAGCGGATTGGCCAGTCGGTGGCGAGGCCCTCCTTGAGGTTCGCTTCGAAGTCCAGGTCGGAGAAGCGATAGCTCTGCCGGCCCCACAACAGCGAGCGGCCACCGACGTGGTAGCCACGGAACCAATCGAAGCGCTGGGTCTCGATGTAGGGCGACTCCTGTTCGTTCGCCCACATCCCTTCCAGGTTCTCGGCCAGCCCGTAGTCGCGCATCAGCACCGGGAACCTTGCCTTCATCGCCTGCGTCGGACGGTTGCGGTGCGGGAAGTCCCACGCCTCCTTCATCGCGTTGACGTAGTCCTTGACGTGCTCGATGTTGCGGCCACGTTCCAGCATCAGGACCTTCAGGCCCTTTTCGGTCAGCTCCTTCGCCGCCCAACCGCCGCTGATTCCCGAGCCAACAACAATGGCGTCGTAGTGATTATCTGCCATGGGTTTCTCACCTGGGTGGATATCGTTTCAGACGTCGCAGAGGCGGATCGCCTCGCGCAATGAACCAACGGGATCGGGCGCTGCAGGCATGAACTCCTGCGCCAGATACCCCTCGAAACCGGTGTCGCAGATCGCGCGGCAGATGGCTGGATAGTTCAGCTCCTGCTGGTCTCCGATCTCATGCCGGCCAGGCACGCCTGCAGTGTGGTAATGCTTGAAGCAGGCATGGTGTTTCCCGATGGTGGCGATGATGTCGCCTTCCATGATCTGCATGTGGTAGATGTCGTAGAGCAGGCCGAAGTTGTCCGAGCCGAGCCGTTGGCAGAGCTCCACGCCCCAGGCCGAGTGGTCGCACAGGTAATCGCGGTGGTCGACCCTGGAATTCAGCAGTTCCATCACCAGCACCACG
The DNA here is from genome assembly GCF_001676385.1 of Stenotrophomonas maltophilia. Taxonomy (GTDB): domain Bacteria; phylum Pseudomonadota; class Gammaproteobacteria; order Xanthomonadales; family Xanthomonadaceae; genus Stenotrophomonas; species Stenotrophomonas maltophilia_J. The sequence goes on from NZ_LYVJ01000002.1 coordinate 324,971, forward strand.
CCGCGTTTCTCGGCGTGTCCGAGGATGCGCTTGAGCCCGGCTTCGGCATTGGCCATGCCTTCGTTGGGATCCATGCCATTGCGGTTGCCGGAGAAACAGATGAGATTGCGGTAGCCGGCGTCGGCGACCAGGTCGATGTGCCGCGTGTAGCGCTCCACCAGCTCATCGTGGAACTCACGGCCGGCAAAGCCCTTGGTCAAGCCCAGCTCCGCGCCGTTGCACATCGAACTGTAGACGCCGTGAGCCTTCAGCGTGGACCAGTCTTCGGGGCCGACCAGATCGATGGCGGCAAAACCAATGTCCTTCACCGTCGCGCAGAGCTGGGCGACGGGCAGCTGCGGGAAGGTCCAGCGTGCGACGGCGTGCTTCAGATTGCCCTTGAGCGGCGCAGTGGCGGCCAATGCGGGCATCGCCCCCGCAGTACACAGGGCCACGCTGCTGGCGACGGCCATGCGCAGCGCATCGCGCCGCGTGAGGCCCGGGGGCGGGGCCGGTCTGATCGAGCGGATGGACATCTACCTTCCGGCCTCCCAACCGGTGTCGAACGCCAACGATTCGCTGCAATGCAATCGATTGCACCATAGAGGAGGAAATTGATCCTTTGCAAGTCGCGGTGCACGAAAACGGATGTTGCGCGGCACAACGCCGCAGGAGACGAGGAAAAAAGAAAGGCCCCGCATGAGCGGGGCCTTCTTTTTCTGCTGCGAACGGGCGTTCGATCAGAACGGAATATCGTCGTCAGCGAAGTCGTCCATCGGCGGAGCCTGCTGCGGCTGCGGGCGCTGGTTGCCACCCTGGTTGCCGTAACCGCCGCCCTGGTTGCCGCCCTGGTTGCCATAGCCACCGCCCTGGCCGCCACGCTGGCCGCCACCACCACCGTACTCCTGGCGCGGCGCCTGCTGGCGCTGCGGGCGCTCGCCGCCGTAGTTGCCACCACCGCCTTCACCACGGCCGCCCAGCATCTGCATTTCATCGGCAACGATGTCGGTGGAGTACTTCTCCACGCCGTCCTGGCCGGTGTACTTGTCGTAGCGCAGGCTGCCTTCGACGTAGACCGAGCTGCCCTTGCGCAGGTACTCGCCAGCAATCTCGCCCAGCTTGCCGAAGAACACCACGCGGTGCCATTCGGTACGTTCCTGCTGGTTGCCATCCTTGTCCTTGCGGACGCTGGTGGTGGCCAGGCTGATGCGGGTGATCGCCATGCCGCTCTGGGTGTACTTCACGTCCGGGTCGTTGCCGAGATTGCCGACCAGGATGACTTTGTTGATGCCGCGCGCCATAGGTACCTTCGTCCGTTGTCCAGGGGCAGGCCGCCAGTGATAGCACGTCCCCGGCCGGGGGTGCAGTACGCTGGGCCGCCCCTGTTGAAATTGGGGGAATGCAAGAACGATGCATCTTAGCATTGCCGCCATCTTCTGCCCGGTCAGAAGACCCCGCCCACACCGACGGATTGAACCGATTTCCTTGTCCGGCAAAGACTTACCCTCGCTCCCGCGGGGGACCGGAGGGCATTCGCCTCTGCCCATGGCATCATGCCCCGGCATCGCCCCCTGCTCCCCTTTACGTGCCCATGACCATCAAAGGCAAAGCCACCTCCCTGGACATCGCCCACCTGGCCGGGGTCTCCCAGCCCACGGTGTCGCGGGCCCTGCGCGGCAGCCCGATGGTCAACGCCGAGACCCGCGAGCGCATCCTGCGCATCGCCCGCGAGCTGAACTACAAGGTCGACAAGAACGCCTCCAGCCTGCGCCTGCGCAATGCCGGCACGCTGGCCCTGCTGTTCTTCGAGGACCCGACCAACGACGACTCGCTGATCAACCCGTTCTTCCATTCGATGCTGGGCTCGATCACCCGCGCCTGCGCCCTGCACGGGCAGGACCTGCTGGTCTCGTTCCAGCAGTTGTCCACCGACTGGCAGGCCGATTACGAAGACAGCAACAAGGCCGACGGCATCATCCTGCTCGGCTACGGCGACTACCATGAGTCGCGTGACCGCCTGCAGCGGCTGGTCGAACAGGGCACGCACTTCGTGCGCTGGGGCGCTGCCCTGCCCGGCCAGCCCGGTGTCTCGATCGGCAGCGACAACTTCCAGGGCGGGCATGACATCACCACCCACCTGCTGCGGCAGGGCTGCCGCCGCATTGCCTTCCTTGGCCATGCCTCCAGCCACTACCCCGAATTCCAGGAACGCTACCGTGGCCATGTCGCCGCCCTGCAGGAACACGGCCTGAGCGCCGAGCCGGGGCTGCAGCACGACGCGATCACCACCGAAGCTTCCGGCCAGGACGCCTGCCAGGCACTGCTGGCACGCGGAACGCCGGTCGATGCGATCTGCGCGGCCAGTGACCTGATCGCCATCGGCGCGATGCGGGCCCTGCGCGAGGCCGGCCTGCGGGTGCCGCAGGACGTGGCGGTCACCGGCTTCGACGACATCCCGCTGGCGGCCTCGGTGTCGCCGGCGCTGACCACCGTGCAGCAGGACACCAAGCAGGCCGGACAGCTGCTGGTGGAACGCCTTCTGGCGCTGATCGGCCGGCAGCCGGTGGACAGCCAGAGCATCCCGGTGAAGCTGGTGGTGCGGGAATCGTCGCTGCGCGGGTAGGCGCCGCTGGGCCGGCATCGCTCTTGGCCTCGCCCGCGTTGTTTGGCTTGGTCGTACCCTAGTGCCAGTGCCGAGCCGTGCTCGGCAAACTACCCGCGACAGGCGCGCAGGTTCAGCGTGCCCCGGCCTTCGGCCCCAGCAACGCCAACAGCACATAGACCACGATCGAAGCGACGGTACCGAGCGCCGCCGGCAACCCGAATGCCCACGCCGAACGGCCCTGCTGGTGCGCCCACTGGGCCAGATGCCAAGCCGCGCCCAGGTTGATCAGCCAGGCAATGACGAATGCCGGCCACTGCACCATGCCCACCGCGCGCAGCAGGGGCACGGACACCAGCGCGGCGACGATGGCTGCGATCAGGAAGATCAGTGCGGAGCGGGAATGGCGTGATCGTGCCGGTGAGCCGGCAGGTAATTCCCTCAATTCCATGGCAGAGCCTCGATCCTGGTGTCATCCAAAGGGGATCGCGTACGGCACCCGAAGGGAAGCGTTCTGTAGCTTCGAGCCGTGCTCGACCGATCCGGCATTGCGCGAACGGCAGCCGAGCATGGGCTCGGCTCTACAGGACAATCAGCCCTGGGCGAAGTCCTTGAGGATCTCGCCGATGCCGCTGGGCGAGATCTCGAAGCCCAGCGGCGTGCCCGGGTTGATCACCACGCCGTAGCCGCCCGGCACGCGGCGCAGCACGTCCAGCATCCGCCAGCGGATCTGGTGCGCTGCCTGCTGGCTGTAGATGCCCACCCGCGACGGATCGGTGAACACCGACACATGGAGGGTGCCCTGCTTGTCGAACAGCAGCGGATCGAAGCCGCTGCCGTCGGGGGTAACCAGGCTGCCAGTCAGCAGCACCACCTCGGAGGCAACGAAGGCCTCCATGAAGCCGCGGATCGGTACCGCGCCGTCCATCGCAGCCTTCAGCAGGGTTTCGATCGGGGTCTGCGGGGCGAGGTCGGTCATGGCGGTACGGCGGGGAGGTAGGGGGCCTATTGTAGAGCCGAGCCGACGCTCGGCTGCCCCTATCTGCGTTCCGTAGAAGCGCGGCCGAGCATTGGCTCGGCACTACAGCCGCCCGGCCCAGGCCCATCAACGCCCCAGACGCTGGTCCCGCGCCCGCTGGTCGGCCATCGCCTTGTCCAGTTCGGCCTGCAGCGCAGGCTGCTGCACGGCGGCATCCAGCACATAGACCTTCACCCCGTGCGCCGGCACGTCCACCTTCAGCGCGCCGTCCACCCGCACCGAACCGCCGTCCAGCGCATCGCGCCAGCGGCCCGCCTGGACGTAACGCGCCACCGTGAAGGTCCGGGCCTGGTCGCCCTTGTTCAGCAGTACCAGCGCGGTCTGGGCCACGCCACCGTGCTGCAGCACGCGGAAGAGCACCGCCTCGTCGCCCTGCAGGCGCTCGTTCACCTGCAGGCCACGCTGCAGTGCCGGAGTCGCTGCACGCAGCCGGGCGACGCGCTGAAGCGGTGCGAAGATCGGGCTCTGCGGCGCGGCGTCCACGCGCGCTTGGCCGAAGTAGGCCCGGTTGCCGGCGTGCTCTGCGCGGCCACGCATGAAGCCGGTCTCCGAGCCGTAATAGACCACCGGAATGCCGCGCGCGGTGAACAGCCAGTTGTGCGCGTCGATGAAGCCGTTGTCGCTGGCCTGCAGGCGCGGCATGTCGTGGTTGTCGTAGAAGCTCATCAGCTCATACGGATTGGCGTACGGACCACCACTCAGGTGCAGCGGCTCAGCCAGGGTCTCGAAGCCCATGCCGGCGGTGCCGAAGGCCTGCTCCAGTGCGCCGCGCAACGGGAAGTCGAGCACGCTGACGTTGGCGTTGGCCGGCCAGGTGTGCTCGGCGATGCGCGCGGCATCGTAGTCGAAAGCCTCGCCGAACATGAACATGCCCGGGTGCTCGGCACGGATGCGCTTGACGAAGGCATGCCACCACGGATGCGGCAGCCAGCCGATGGTGTCGATGCGCAGCGCGTCCACGCCCTGCGCGGTCCACTGCAGGTAGGCGCCGACCAGGTAGTCCATCACCGCCGGATTGTCCTGGTTGAAGTCGGACAGCTCGGCCAGATTGCCGTCGAAGATCGAACCATCCTTGCCGTCGACCGGGCCGATGTTGTTGTAGAACGCATGCAGCGGGTTGTGCTTCGGATCCAGTTCCTGCGGCGGCAGGTTCTGGTGGTCGGCAACCAGCTTTTCGTCCTTGTCGAAAAGCTGCCCGAACTGCGGCTGCCGCGTCGGCATGGTCCAGGCTGGCGAGCCATGGTTGCCGACGATGTCCAGCACCACCTTCAGGCCGGCGCCGTGCAGGCCTTTGGTCAGCCCGGCAAAGTCCAGGTCGCGGCTGGGCAGGTGCTCGTCGAGCTCGTAGAAATTGATGCCCCAGTAACCGTGGTAGCCGGTCTTGCCGCGGTCGGTCAGCGTGCTGGTGCAGCTGATCGGCTTGCTGCCGGTAAAGGCTTCGTCAGGATTGTCGACGATGGGGGTGATCCACACCGCGCCGAAGCCGAGGCTGCGGATGTACTGCGCATTGTCGAGCACACCGCGGAAGTCGCCACCGAGGTAGCCGATGTTGCCGTCCACCTTGTCCGGGCACGGCACGGGAATATCGAAGGTGCGATGCTGCCCGCCCTGGTCACGGTGGTCATTGGACGGATCACCGTTGACGAAACGGTCGGTGACCACGAAGTACACCGCATCGCTGGCGAACGGCTCGGTGGTACCGACATAGTCCGGGCGCGGCGCGGCCGCCGCATGGCCGGCCAGCAGCACCAGGGAAACAGCAACAGACAGCGCACCACGCATCACACCACCTCCGGACGGGACGGAACCCGCAGCACGCACAGCCCGGCGACGAGCAGGCTGCAGCCGCCCAGCACCAGCACCTGCATCGGCTGGCCGCCCAGCCAGGCGCGCAGGGCAAAGCCGAGCGCACTGGCCGCCACCAGCTGCGGGATCACGATGAAGAAATTGAAGATGCCCATGTACACGCCCATCTTCGATGCCGGCACGCTGTCGGACAGCAGCGCATACGGCAGCGAGAGAATGGACGCCCAGGCGAAGCCGACGCCGACCATCGACAGCAGCAGCCAGTGCGGATCGTGGATGAACATCAGCGAGACCAGGCCCGCACCACCCAGCCACAGATTGACCAGGTGGCTCCAGCGCAGGCCGATCGCCCGCACCATCGGCGGGATCAGCACCGCCGCCAACGCGGCGAAGCCGTTGTAGGCACCAAACAGCACGCCTACCCAGTTGGCACCTTCGTTGTAGGCCGCCGACTGCGGATCGGTCGAACCGAAATGGGTACCGGCCACCGCGGCAGTGGTGTAGATCCACATGGCGAACAGCGCGAACCACGAGAAGAACTGCACCCAGGCCAGGCGACGCATGGTCACCGGCATCGCGCGCAGGTCGCCTACAATGGCGGCCAGCATGTGGGTGGCCGGCAACGCGCGTGCGAGTGCCAGCAGCAGTCCGTAGCCGGCACACAGGCCCGCCAGCACGTACAGCATCCTGTCGCCCTGCCGCCAGGCGATCAGCAGGGCCAGCAGCACGCCCAGCCCCAGCCACGCCAGCACCTGGGTCCACGGCGCCGGGCCGCTGATCGCAGCCGCTGCATGGTGTACCGGAGGCTCGGCGTCGTCGAAACCGGCCAGCTCTGCCGGCGAGTATTCGCGGGTGCTGACCACCGTCCAGGTGATCGCTGCCAGCAGCACCACCGCACCGAAATAGAACGCATAGCGCACGGTGTCGGGCACTTCCCCGGCGGCTGCGGTGTTGGCAACGCCGAAGTGGGCCAGGATGAAGGGCAGGAAGCTGGCGACGATGGCACCCACGCCGATGAAGAAGCTCTGCATCGCGTAGCCGGCCGGACGCTGCCGTGGCGCCAGCTGGTCGCCGACGAAGGCGCGGAATGGCTCCATCGACACGTTGATCGACGCGTCCAGCACCCACAGCGTACCGGCAGCGATCCACAGCGTCGGCGAATTTGGCATCACCAGCAGCGCCAGCGTGGTGAGCACCGCGCCGATCATGAAGAACGGTCGGCGGCGGCCCCAGCGCGTCCAGGTGCGATCGGAGAGGTAGCCGATCACCGGCTGCACCAGCAGGCCGGTCAGCGGCGCCGCGATCCACAGCCCCGGCACCGCATCCATATCCGCGCCCAGCGTCTCGAAGATGCGGCTGGCGTTGGCGTTCTGCAGGGCGAAGCCGAACTGGATGCCGAGGAAACCAAAACACATGTTCCAGATCTGCCAGAACGACAGCTGCGGCTTGGCCGGGCGATTCATCGTGCGACCTCTGCGGCTGCAACGGGTGCCAGTTTCAGCGCCTGCACCTGGGCCTGGTTCAGCACGCCCTCGCGCCCGCCCTTGCCACCAGTGTAGTGCGCGAAGTGCTGCAGCGCGCTCATGTTGAACCCTTCTTCAAGCGTGGCCGTGCAGCGGCCCCTGGGTACGGCGAACGTGGCCGAGGTCGAATCCTGCACGGCCACGCTGTGCGGCAAGGTAACCGTATGCCGCTGCAACGGCTGGCCCGGGCACTGCAGCACGAGCTGCTTCACCGCAGCGGTAACGCCGGTGTTGATCGGCCCGTTCGGGTTGCGGTACTGCAGGCGCAAGCGCACCTGCCCGGCCTTGGCCGAGGTGAACTGCCAGCGCTTTGCACCCTTCAGCTGCTGCTGCGGACCGATGCAGAGCATCGGGCTGTGCAGCGACTCCAGCGACCCTTCGCGGGCGGTCAGGCTGAGGCAATGCTGCAGGCCATCGTCGCCGATGCGTGCCAGTCCGTTGTCGGCCGTGACCGCCCGACCGTCCTGCCACAGCACCTGGCCGGCAGCGACCGCGACGGTCCAGCCCTTGCCATTGCGGCGTGCCTGCGGCGCGGCCGGTGCAGCAGGTGCACGCGCGTTGGCATCGGCGGTGGTCGTGTCACTGCGCGTGGCTGCTGCGGCAGGCACCAGCTGCACGGTGGTGGTGGCACCGCGCGTGGTGACCTTGCCCGCCACCAGCAGGCCATCACCCACCTGCTTCGGCCGCTCCAGCACATAACGCTTGCCGTTGGCCTCCAGGGAGATGCGGCGTTGCTTGCCGAACAATTCGGGCACCAGCACGGCCGGCAGCTTGGGCTGCACGCGACCATCGTCCTGCACGCCGAACACTCCCTCGATCACCATCGACAGGTAACCGGCCACCGACCACAACTGGCGTTCGGAATTGACCACCGGGCCGCTGAGCGCCCCTTCGTCCACGTGCACCGCCTGGGTCACCAGCTCGTAGTTCTCCATGTTGGAGCCGGCCAGCGCGGCACCGCGCATCAGCGAGCGGATTTCGGCAGCGATGCGCGGCGCATCATCCAGTTGCCGCGCCGCACGCAGCGAGTAGGCGCTGACAAACGGCCAGATGGCGCGGTTGTGGTAGATCGGCTGCTGCGCTTCCTGTGGCCAGACCACCGGGCTGCCGGCCGGCCCCATCGGGTAGGCGGCCAGCGCGCGACGCGCGCGCTCGGGCGGCAGCACTTCAGCCAGGATGCCCAGCGACAGGCCGAGCAAATCGATCTTGGCGTACGGCACCGGGTGTGCGGCTTCGCCGATGTAGCTCATGTACTGGCCGGTATCCTCGCGCCAGAAGCGCGCATCGATCTGCCGTGCCAACGCATCGGCCCATGCCTTGTACTCGGCCGCGCGGGCATCCCCGCGCTGGTCCGCCAGGCGTTCGGCCAGGCGCAGCGCCTGGTAGTGCAGCACGTTGGTGGACAGCGCGTAGGAATCACCGATGAAGCGCACATCCTCGCGGGTCCAGTCCGGATAGGTCTGCTCGCGCCAGTCCAGGAACGAGGTCTCGCCACGGTACAGGCCCATCTGCATGTCGAATACCATCGCGCGGTCCTGTGCCAGCGTGCCCTGCAGCGCCTGCCAGACCTGATCGGCAAATGAGCGATCGTCCAGCAGATGGCGTGCGGCCAGGAACCACACCACGCGGTCGCTGCTGATCGGCCAGCTGCCGCCGGAACCGGTGTCCTGTGCGACGAACAGGCCGGAGGTATGCCCATCGCGGGCCGCCGACAGCTTGAACTGCAACGATTGCCGGGTGCGCTGCCGATCCAGCCGCGCCAGCGCCAGATCGGCGGCGAAGCTGACATCGCGGGTCCAGACATAGGGCCAGCGCGCACCGGTCTGGAAGCATTCGCACGGCACCGGCCGGCCCTCGTCGAACGCCGGATCGCGGATCGCATCCACGCGGTCCTGGTCCAGCTCCTGCTGGGCCAGCGCGAACAACGCATCGAACATCACGCTGCCGGTCTGGCTGCGCATCGGCATGGGCGCGATGCGCACCTCGCCGCGCCCTTCCGGTGTGCGCGCATGCAGCACGAAGCTGCCCTTGGCAGCGGCTTCGGCACGCGCATGGCGGCCGTCGAATTGCAGGTCGGCCGCCTGCGCGGTCGACTCCAGCGCTGCCCCCAGGGCAGCGGTCAGGCAAATGATCTTCAGCATCGAAGCGGCGGACCGGCTTGCGCCCGTCGGCCTCCCTCCCTCTCTGCACGCGTTGTAGGTCCGCAACACCGTTGCCGGTCGGCGGGCGCGGCCCCTCCCTCAAGGTGCCTTGGTCCCATGGTAGACGCGGGGCTGTCGGCTGCGTCCAGTTGCATACGTATTCATGGCATCGCGCGGCAGCACGCCTGCCTCGCTGGCTTATGGTCCGGATCGGCCAACGGTGCCTTGGGAGGGGCCATGCCGATGTCACCCATTGCTGTACGCACGGTGTTCGCGCACCTGTTCGGCCTGGCCCTGCTGGGCGCGGCCTCGCTGGCATACGCGGCCCCGCAGGTCGCCAGTGTCGAATCACCGGGCAAGGTGCTCAAGGTCAGCCTGGTGCTGGACGGCGGCACCGCGCGTTACCGTGTCGAGCGCCTCGGCGACACCGTGGTGGAGGATTCGAAGCTCGGCTTCGCACTGCGCGACGGCCGCCTGGATCGCGATTTCGCCCTGCTGGGCCAGCAGCGGCGCAGCATCGATGACACCTGGGAGCAGCCTTGGGGCGAGCGCCGGGTCACCCGCAACCATTTCAACGAACTGACCGTTCAGCTGGCCGAAACCACGGGTGGCAAGCGCCGGCTGGATGTGGTGTTCCGGGTCTACGACGACGGGCTCGGCTTCCGCTACGTGTTCCCCGAACAGCCGAACCTGCGCGAGGCGATCATCGACGACGAACTGACCGAGTTCGCCATCGCGCCAGAGTCCACTGCCTGGTGGATTCCCGCCGGCGAGCCGATCCACTACGAATACCTGTACCAGCGCACGCCGCTGCGCGAGGTGCCGCTGGTGCATACGCCGATGACCCTGCGCAGCCGCGATGGCCTGCACGTGGCCATCCACGAGGCCGCGCTGGTGGACTACGCCGGCATGTGGCTGCGCCGCACCGAGGGCCAGCGCCTGCGTGCGCAGCTCTCGCCCTCGGCCGAAGGGTGGAAGGTGCGCCGCGCCCTGCCCTTCGCCACGCCGTGGCGCACGCTGCAGATCGCCGACCGCGCCGGCGGCCTGGTCGAATCGGACCTGGTCCTCAACCTCAACGAACCCAACGCACTGGGCGATGTGAGTTGGGTGAAGCCGGCCAAGTACCTGGGCGTGTGGTGGTCGATGCACCTGGACAATGAAAGCTGGGCGACCGGGCCGAAGCATGCGGCCACCACCGCCCAGACGAAGAAGGTGATCGACTTCGCCGCCGCACACGGCTTCCGTGGCGTGCTGGTGGAAGGCTGGAACCCGGGCTGGGACGGCATGTGGGTGGGCAACGGCTACGACTTCGATTTCACCCGCGCCACGCCGGACTTCGATATCGAAGCGCTGTCGGCGTATGGCTTGAAGAAGGGCGTGCACCTGATCGGCCATCATGAAACCGGCTGCGCCATCGAGCACTACGAGGACCAGCTGGGCGCTGCGCTGGACCTGTATGCGCGGCTCGGCGTGGACCAGTTCAAGACCGGCTACGTCTGCGACGACGGCCAGGTGGACCGTCGCAACCCGGCCGGTGGGCCGCTGTGGCGCGAGTGGCATGACGGGCAGTTCATGGCCCGCCATCACCTGAAGGTGGTGCAGGAAGCCGCGCGCCGGCAGCTGTCGGTGAACGCGCATGAGCCGATCAAGGACACCGGCCTGCGTCGTACCTACCCCAACTGGATTTCGCGCGAAGGCGCACGCGGCATGGAGTACAACGCCTGGGGCCAGCCGCCGAATCCGCCCGAGCATGAGGTCAACCTGGTGTTCACCCGCATGCTGGCCGGGCCGATGGACTACACCCCCGGCATCCTCAGCCTGAAGGGCCGCCACGGCCAGGCCATCCCCAGCACGCTGGCGCGGCAGCTGGCGCTGTACGTGGTGCTGTACAGCCCGATCCAGATGGCCGCCGACCTGCCCGAGCACTACCTGCAGCACCGCGAAGCGTTCCGCTTCATCGAGGACGTGGCGGTGGACTGGGAACAGAGCCACGTGCTCGATGGCGAAGTGGGCGACTACGTGACGATCGTGCGCCGCGACCGCCACAGCCGCGACTGGTTCCTGGGCAGCATCACCGACGAGCATGGCCGTGTGCTGCCGGTCTCGCTGGGCTTCCTGGAACCGGGGGTGCGCTATCGCGCCGAGGTCTACCGTGATGGCGAGGATGCTGACTTCCGCAGCAACCCGTTTGCGTTCGCCCGCGAAACCCGCGAGGTCACCAGTACCGACGCGTTGACGCTGGTGCTGGCACCGGGCGGCGGCCAGGCCATCCGCTTCACGCCTGTTCACTGAACGTTTTCGGGCCTGCGCGTCCCTGTAGCGCCCGAGCCCACGCTCGGGCGGCGGTGCGCAGCACCAGAACGCAGCCGAGCGTGGGCTCGGCTCTACAGAACGAGACACCTGAAAGCGATTACATCCCTGCATCCGCCATTGAATACGTATGCAGGGTGATTCCCGCGAAGTATGCGCTGCCTACCATAGCGGCGACGACAGCGGCCACCGCGTCGCACGTTCACGGCCCCGCCGGAACGCTCACAAATCGATCTGCAACATTGCCTGGGAGGGGAAAATGTTGAACCACAAGCGCAGCGCGCTGAGTCTGGCGCTGGCCGTTGTGCTGGCGCCGTCGCTGGCCTCGGCTCAATCCACGCAGAACACCACGCCGCCAGCCGGCACCGCCGCCACCAACCTGGACACCGTGCAGGTCACCGGCATCCGTCGCGGCATCGAGAGCGCGATCGCGGTCAAGCAGGACGCCACTTCGGTGGTCGAGGCGATCTCCGCCGAAGACATCGGCAAGCTGCCCGACGTCAGCATCGCCGAATCGATCTCGCGCCTGCCCGGCCTGGCCGCGCAGCGCGTGGCCGGCCGTGCGCAGGTGATCAGCGTGCGCGGCCTGTCGCCGGACTTCGCCACCACCCTGCTCAACGGCCGCGAAGTGGTCAGTACCGGCGACAATCGCAGCGTCGAGTTCGACCAGTACCCGTCCGAGCTGGTCAATGGCGTGACCGTGTACAAGACGCCTGATGCGGCACTGGTCGGCCAGGGCCTCTCCGGCACCATCGACATGCAGACTGCGCGCCCGTTGAGCTTCCCCGACCGCGTCATCGCGGTCAGCGGCCGCCTGCAGAAGAGCTCGCTGGGCGAGGCCGCCAACGTCGATGAGTTCGGCAACCGCTTCAGTGCCAGCTACATCGACCAGTTCCTTGACAAGACCCTGGGCATCGCCATCGGCTATGCGCACAGCGACATGCCGATCCAGGAAAACCAGGTCGGCCTGTACGAGCCGTGGACCACCGAGCATACCGACAAGGGCGACCGCCCGGGCGTGGGTGCCGGCACCTACTTCTCCGATGGCATCAAGGCACTGCGCCGTACCGGCAACAACAAGCGCGACGGCGTGATGGCCACGATCCAGTTCCGGCCGAACAACAGCTGGACCAGCACCTTCGACGCGTTCCACACCGAAGCCGAGCAGATCGACACCGCCAACCAGTTCGAACTCAACCTGAGCAACTACAACGGCGGCTATATGCCTGGCCTGCTGATCAGCAACCCGCAGATCAATGCCAACGGCTCCTTCACCGGTGGCACCGCCAGCGGCGTCTACCCGCTGGTGCGCGGCATGTACAACAAGCGCAAGGACAAGATCGACGCCTTCGGCTGGAACAACGAGTTCAACTTCGCCGGGGTGAAACTGGTCGCCGACCTGAACTACTCCAAGGCCACGCGTGACGAGCTGAACCTGGAGAACAACCTGCAACTTACTCCCATGCCGCAGCTGGATACGATCGGCGTGGCGATCCGGCAGGACGGCTTCTCGCAGATCAGCCCGGGTCTGGACTACTCCAACCCTGACGCGCTGTTCCTGACCAACACCATCTACGGCTCCGGCTACGGCAAGGTGCCGAAGGTGGAGGATCGGCTGAAGGGGGCCAAGCTGGCCGCGACCATCGCGCTGCCTGAAGCGATGGCATCGTGGGCACCGGACCTGGACATCGGCGTGAACTACGCAGATCGCCGCAAGGTGAAAACCCAGTCCGAAGGCAACATCCTGCTCGGTGCACAGGGCGATGCCAATATCGCCCCGGACCTGCAGTACGATCCGGTCAACCTCGGCTTCGCCGGGCTCGGCACCATTCCGGCCTGGAACGTGCCTGCCGCCGTGGCGCGCTACATGACCTTCAATCCGGTCGACAACCTGGACTATCTGATTCCCAAGTCGTGGACCGTGCAGGAAAAGATCACCACGGCCTGGGCGCGCCTGAACATCAATACCGACATCGGCGTGGTCGGCGTGCGCGGCAACATCGGCGTGCAGATGCAGCACACCGACCAGAGCTCGGACTCGCGTTACTGGGACAGCTCGCAGGCCGCCGGAAACAACATCCAGCCCTATTCGAACGGCCGGACCTACAATGACTGGCTGCCAAGCCTGAACCTGGCCTTCCTGTTCCCGCACCAGCAGACGCTGCGCTTTGCCGCCGCCAAGCAGGTCGCGCGCCCGCGCGTGGACCAGATGCGCGCGGGCCTGGAGTTCGGCGTGGACACCAGCACCGGCCGCCCCGGCGGCAGCGGCGGCAATCCCCTGCTGGATCCCTGGCGCGCGACCGCACTGGACCTGTCCTACGAAAAGTACTTCGGCGAGAAGGCCTATGTGGCCGCGGCGATCTTCTACAAGGACCTGAAGAGCTACGTCTATACCCAGTCGGTAGACGACTACGACTTCACCGAACTGCTGGGCAGCTACGTGCCACCGCCGGGCATGACCACGCCCGTGCTCACCACCGGTACTTTCTCGGCTCCGCAGAACGGCAAGGGCGGCACGCTGAAAGGCCTGGAACTGACCGCGTCGTTCCCGCTGGACATGCTGACCGACAGCCTGCGTGGCTTCGGCGTGCAGGCCAGCGCGACGTTCAACAAGAGTGACATCAAGATCCTCGACCCGGAAAGCGCCTCCAGCGTCGGCACCGATCCGATCAGCCTGCCCGGCCTGTCCGACCGCGTCTACAACTTCACCGCCTACTTCGAGCGCAATGGCTTCGAGGCCCGCGTGAGCCAGCGCCGCCGTTCGGACTTCATCGGCGAGATCGGCAATTTCAACGGCAACCGCAGCCTGCGTTACGTGGTGGGCGAGAACGTGACCGATGCACAGGTCAGCTACACCTTCAGCGACAGCAGTGCCCTGCGCGGCCTGACCCTGCTGCTGCAGGGCAGCAACCTGACCAATGAGCCGTACCGCACCTATGCCGGCAGCAAGGACCGCCCGCTGGAGTACATCGAGTGGGGCCGCACCTACATGCTGGGCGTCAACTACAAGTTCTGACCACCACCGGGTCGTGCCGGCCGTTGGCCGGCAACCACCCCATCGGTAGCGCCGGGCCATGCCCGGCGACGGAAGCCAGGGAGCAGGACCGGAAACCCGCTGCGCAGGCAGCGGGTTTTCTTTCGCCCGGTCACCGGCAGGCCACCGACCGGCGCCCGGCCATGCCGCCCACAAAAAAGGGACGGGGCGCGTCGGCCCCGTCCCCGCAAGTACCGCCACCGGAGAAAACGGTCAGCTGCGCCGGGCGCAATACACCGCGCGTGGCGGCAGCTGGAGTTCATTGCCCTGCACCATGCCCGCATCCGGGCCCGGTACCGCCACCTGCTGCCAGTTGCCAGGCGGCAGCGGATGGCTCACCGCCTCGGCCGACAGGTTGAAGGCCAGCAGGAGGGTTTCATCTGCAAGCATACGCTCGAACAGCAGCACCGGCTCGGCGCTTTCAATGAATCTGATGTTGCCATGCAGGAGGGCTGGCTGGTTACGCCGCCAGGCCAGGAACGCACGGAAAGCCGCCAATACCGAGTGCGGGTCGCGCTCCTGCACGGCCACCGCCGCCGCCCGGTGCTCGGCCGGGATCGGCAGCCAGGGCTGCCCGGTGGTGAAGCCGGCCAGCGGCGCATCGGTCCACGGCATGGGTGTACGGCAGCCGTCGCGGCCCTTGAAATTGGGCCAGAAGGCGATGCCATAGGGATCCTGCAGGGCCTCGAACGGTACCTCGGCCTCGGCCAGGCCGAGCTCCTCGCCCTGGTACAGGCAGATCGAACCGCGCAGCGAACACAGCATCGCCACCAGCATCCGGGCCAGGCGCGGGTCGGCCGGGTGACCGCCCCAGCGGCTGACCGCCCGCTCCACATCGTGATTGGACACCGCCCAGCACGGCCAGCCTTCAGTCATCGCCGCTTCAAGGCGCGACACCGTATCGCGGATGTAGGCCGCGCTGTAGTCGTCCACCAGCAGCTCGAAGCTGTAGCCCATGTGCAGGCGGCCGTCACGGGTGTACTCCGCGGTGGTCGCCAGCGAATCCTCCGAGGAGATCTCGCCCAGGCTGACCGCCCCCGGGTATTGATCCAGCAGGGCGCGCAGGCGCTGCAGGAACGCCAGATTCTCCGGCTGGGTGTTGTTGTAGTAGTGGTACTGGTAGGCGTACGGGTTGTCCGGGCTGAAGCCGCGGCCCACCCGCTTGCCGGCGGGCTTGGCCGGGTTGTCGCGCAGTTGTGCGTCGTGGAAGCAGAAGTTGATCGCATCCAGGCGGAAGCCATCCACGCCGCGGTCCAGCCAGAAGCGCACGTTGTCCAGGGTGGCCTGCTGTACATCCGGGTGATGGAAGTTCAGGTCCGGCTGATCGACCAGGAAGTTGTGCAGGTAATACTGCTCTCGGCGCGGCTCCCACTGCCAGGCGCATCCGCCGAACAGCGACAGCCAGTTGTTGGGCGGGGTGCCGTCCTCGCGCGGGTCGGCCCAGACGTACCAGTCCGCCTTCGGGTTGTTGCGGTCCTGGCGGCTCTCGCGGAACCAGGCATGCTCGATCGAGGTGTGGCTCAGCACCTGGTCGATCATCACCTTCAGGCCCAGGCCGTGGGCCTTGGCCAGCAGACGGTCGAAGTCGTCCAGGGTGCCGAACAGCGGGTCGACGTCGCGGTAATCGGCGATGTCATAGCCAAAGTCGGCCATCGGCGACTTGAAGAACGGCGAGATCCAGATCGCGTCCACGCCCAGTGCGGCGATGTGGTCCAGGTGCTGGATGATGCCCGGCAGATCGCCCACCCCATCACCGTTGGCATCGAGGTAACTGCGCGGGTAGATCTGATAGATGACGGCTCCGCGCCACCATGGATAGTGCGACATCGACAGCCCCCCTCCGGGCATGCGGGACCCGCCGGCAGCGGGCCGAAATCCTGATTCCGCAAGCTTAGCGGCGGCCTCCCGGGCATGGCACAGCCTGCATACGTATTCACGCGGGCGGCAGGCGCGTCCGGGCCGCAGCGGCGGGCCAGCACGGCATGCGACGGAATTCACGGGTAGCGCCTATAATCAACGGTGAGCCTGAAAGCCTGATCGCATGACCATCACCGAAGACACCCGTCCCGCCCTGGGCCTGCCCCAGATCCAGTCGCTTGCCGCGGCCGACATGGCCGCCGTCGATGCCCTGATCCGGCGCCGGCTGTCTTCGGATGTCGTGCTGATCAACCAGATCGCCGACCACATCATTTCCGCCGGCGGCAAGCGCTTGCGCCCGATGCTGGTGATGCTGGCCGGCCACGCGGTCGGCCAGGCCGGTCCGGAACATCACCAGCTGGCGGCGATCATCGAATTCATCCATACCTCCACGCTGCTGCACGACGACGTCGTGGACGAATCCAGCCTGCGCCGTGGCCGCAGCACCGCCAACGCGCTCTGGGGCAACGCGCCGAGCGTGCTGGTCGGCGACTTCCTGTACTCGCGCAGCTTCCAGCTGATGGTCGAACTGGAGCGCATGGCGGTGATGCAGATCCTGGCCGATGCCACCAACCGCATCGCCGAGGGCGAGGTGCTGCAGCTGCTGCACGTGCACAATCCGGACACCGACGAAGCCGCCTACCTGCGCGTGATCGAGCGCAAGACCGCGGTGCTGTTCGCCGCCGGCACCCGCCTGGGTGCGCTGGCCAGCGGAGTGGATGAAACAACCCAGCAGGCCCTGTTCGACTACGGCATGCACCTGGGCTACGCCTTCCAGATCGCCGATGACGTGCTGGACTACTCGGCCAATGCCGAGGAGCTGGGCAAGAATCTCGGCGACGATCTGGCCGAAGGCAAGGCGACGCTGCCGCTGATCCATGCGATGGCCCACTCCGACGACGCCACCCGCGAGCGCCTGCGTACCATCGTGCAGGACGGCGACGCCTCGGCGATGCCGGAAGTGCTGGCCGCGATCCGCGCCACCGGCGGCCTGGAGTACAGCCGCCGTCGCGCCGAAGAATATGCCGAGGCTGCCGAGCGCGCGCTCGATGGCCTGGCCGACAACGATGCCGTGGCCGCCCTGCGTGGCCTGGCCCGCTACGCAGTGCAGCGCTCGCATTGATGGCGGCGTGCCGACCAACGGTCGGCACCTACCAGGGCGGGTGGTGCCGACCGTTGGTCGGCACTACATGAAACGCTCCTCAAAGAACTCGTCCAACGCCTTCCAGGCGCGCTTGGCCGCACGCTCGTTGTACTGGCAACCTGGCGGACTGTTGGCATCGCGCTCGGCGAAGCAGTGCACCGCGCCGCTGTAGTTGGTGAACTCCCAATCGACCTTGGCCGCGTCCATTTCCTTCTGGAAAGCGGCGATGTCCTCGGCAGTCACGCTCCTGTCGTCGGCCCCGTTGAGCACCAGCACTGAAGGATGGCTGCCACCGGCCTGCGCCGGCAGCGGTGAACCCAACCCGCCATGCAGGCTGACCACACCGGCCAGCGGCGCACCGGCACGGGCCAGTTCCAGCACCGTGGTGCCGCCGAAGCAGAAGCCGACCGCACCGATCCGGCTGGCGTCCAGCGGCACCCTGCCAGCCTGCGCCTTGAGCACGTTCACCGCCTCCAGCGCGCGGGCGCGCAGCAGGGGACGGTCGTTGCGCAGCTTGCTGGCCACCGGCCCGGCCTCGGCATCGGTCTTTGGCCGCACGTCCCTGCCGTAGACATCGGCCACCAGCACCACGTAGTCATCGCCGGCCAGCTGCTTGGCCTTCTCGACGGCCGATTCGTTCACGCCCTTCCAGTTCGGCACCATCACCAGGCCAGGGCGCTTGTCGCTGTCGCCGTCGTCATAGACCAGCACGCCACTGAAGGTCGTACCCTGGTGTTTCCACTCCACCGGCTGGGTCTTCATCGCCGCCCACGCCGGCATCGCTGCCAACCCCAGCATCATCGCCACACCGCATCGCCAACGATTCATGCGCCTGCTCCGCAAGAAAAAGGGGACGGAGGGGATTAAGCCGCAATTGCCCCTCCCGCGTCGCATTCTGCATTGGCGGCGTGACGCAGGTGTGGTTGGATACGACTTAATCCCCTCCGTCCCCTTCTTGTCGCATGAACCTTGTCGATCGATTTCTGTCTGGCCTGATCCCGCGGCTGCCTGCCGACGACGCCCCGCAGTGGGCCCATGTGCAGGGCGCCAGCGCCGGGGACCTGCAACGCCTGCGCGCGCAGTGGCCGCAGGTGCCGGACAGCCTGGTGGAACTGCTGTCGCGCGTGGATGGCACCCACTACCGGGAGTACCCCGGCGGCAAGGTCTGCGTGCTGATGCTCGGCTCGGACGTGGAGGACGGCGGCTACCCGTACTACCTGCGCTCGGTCGCGCAGATCTTCGAGGACCAGCAGCAGTGGGATGACAGCATCCGCTCGATCTACGAAGAATGGCTGGATGACGAGCCGGAGATCCTGGGCCAAGGCATCGACGCCGATCTGCCGATGAGCCGCCGGTTGTGCTTCTCGCACTGCATGAACAACGGCGGCACCTCGATGCTGTACCTGGATTTCAACCCGGCGCCGGGCGGCACCGTCGGCCAGGTGGTGCGCTACCTGCACGATCCGGACAGCTATGCGGTGATCGCGGCCAGCTTCGATGCCTACCTGCAGCAGCTGATCGAGGGCGATTACGCGTTCATCAACGAGGAATAGTAGATCCTTGCCATGCGTGGATGAATTTCCCGGCGGGTTGCCGGCCAGCGGCCGGCACTACCCGCGTTCGACCCAATGCAACGTGCCCCGCTCCAACGCCAGCAGATCTGCAGCGGCCAACTGCGCCCATGACCAGCGACACTCCGGTGGCTTCGGCTGCCGGGCGCCCACAGCCCCATCATAATCACGCACCAGTAGGCCGACGCGCGCTGCGCCAGCCTGCAACAGCGCGTCGATACGCTGCAGCCACTGGCCGGCGTCGACCAAGGCTTCGTCCCGGCGCACCTGCTGATCCTGCTCATGCCGCGCCAACTGCTCGGCCTGTGCACGGGCAATCTTCGCCTCGCTCCAGCCCTTCTTCCGCCAGCGTTCCGCATCGCCCTTCCACTCCGGCATGGCTCGCATCGAGCCCAGCGCAGTACCGCAGTCGCAGTGCGCGGCACTGAGCCACGGCAGCCAGTCGGACCCGACCGCCTGCTGCAGGCTGGGCGACGCCTGCGCGGACAGACGCCGGCCGCTGCGGGCGAAGATCGCGGCCGCTGTAGCGTGCTCCAGTGTGCTGGGCAGGAATACGGTGATGAAGGTGCACATCGGGCTTCTCGAATCCGTCCGGGAATGTGCCCATGGTAGATCCACGCCACGCGTGGATGGGGTCGGAGCCCATTCCTGCGGAAAAGGGATCCGACCCCGAACCGGCGGTTCAGGCGATCCCCAGCCCCGGGATCGCGCTGATGCTGTCCGGGTCGAAACCGGCCAGCTGGGCGAAGTGACGGCCACGCGCCACGTAGTCACGGTAGGCACCGAAACTCGGCGCGCCCGGCGACAGCAGCACCACGCCGCCCTGCCCGTCCAGCGCGGCGCGCGCCAAGGCCATCGCCTCCGGCAGATCGCCGGCGGCATGCAAGCCGAAGCGACCGGCGTCGGCCAGCGGCTGCAGCATCGCGTGGATGCGCGGGCCGTTGCTGCCCATGGTCACGATCTCCACCGGCGGCAGGTCATGCGCCATGTGCTGCACGAAATCGGTCCAGTCCAGGCCACGATCGTGGCCGCCTACCAGCAGTGCGATGCGCTGGCCGGCGAAGCACTCCAGCGCCGCCAGGCTGGCATGTGGCGTGGTGCTGATCGAATCGTTGACGTAGGTCAGCCCATCGGCCACACCGATCCGCTGCAGGCGGTTCGGCAACGGACGGAAATCCTGCACCGCAGGCGCCAGAGCCGCCGCATCCAGGCCCAGCGCTTCCAGCGCGGCCAGCACTGCGCACAGGTTGCCGCGGTTGTGCCGCCCCGGCAGCGGCGTGTTGCGGGTATCGAACACGGCCCGCTCGCCACGATGCACGATGTCGCCGCGCATGTGCCAACCCTGCGGTTGGTTGAACCAGACTACCTCGCTGTGCGGCAGCTGCAGTGCGGCCAGGTGCGGATCAGCCGCGTTGAGCACCGCGATGCGTGGCGCGGCTTCGGTTACCAGGCGCAACTTGTCTTCGATGTAGCGCTGTTCGCTGCCGTGCCAGTCCAGATGCTCGGGAAACAGGTTCAGCACCACCGCCACCTGCGGATGGGCGCCACTGCGCGCCACTTCACCGGTCTGGTAGCTGGACAGTTCCACCGCCCAGTATTCCGGCGCGGGCCGAGGATCCAGCACTTCCAGAAGCGGCAGGCCGATGTTGCCGACCAGGCCGGTGCGATGGCCGGCTGCACGCAACAGGTGTGCGACCAGCGCAGTGGTGGTGCTCTTGCCCTTGGTACCGGTCACGCAGACGGTGTCGTGCACGATGCCGTCGTCAGCCGCATGCTCGGCGAACCAGAGTGCAGTACCGCCGATGAAGGCCGTGCCCCGTTCCGCCGCCGCCAGCGCCATCGGCTGGTACGGGCTGATGCCGGGCGACTTGATCACGATCTCGAACGCGGCCAGCGCCTCTGCCGACGGCTCGCCGCGCACATCCAGCCCCCCGTGGGTTTCCGCGCGTGCGGCCTCGGCTTCGGTTGCCGGGCAGAACAGGCTCAGCGGCAGCGTCGGCAGGCGTTCACGCAGCACGGCAAATGCCGCACGGCCTTCACGCCCCCAGCCCCACAGCGCAACGCGCTTTCCCTCAAGCGCTGAAATCTTCACGCACCCGTTCCCACAGCGCCGCCGGAATGCGGTGCTCGCCCTGCAGCTGCAGCAGGGGCGCCAGATCCAGTTCGGTGGCGTCCAGCTGCGGCTGGATTTCATTGCAGAAGCGCTTCGCCAGCACGTCTTCCTTCCACTCCGGGCGCTGCGCCAGGGTCGCCATCGCCGCTCGCGACTCGCGGCCTTCGCCGACGCACTCGAACGGCTTGTGGTCCTGGAATTCCAGCAACGCGTCGAAGCCACCGGCCTGTTCAATGTCGTCCAGCAGGTTGCGACCGAAGATGCGCACCAAGCGCGTCTTCGGCATGAACGGTGCCAGCGCCAGGAACACGAAATGGCACTTCGGGCACACGCCACACCAGCGGTTCACCGGACGCTCGCCGAGGATGTGGAAGTTGCGGTTGCAGCTGGAGAAATGCGCGTCGTAGAAGTCGGTCTTGGCGAACTGCCGGGCCACGGCCAGCTCGGACAACGGCCGCAGCAGCGAGTAGTACTGCAGATCCGCCGCCACGCGCTCCTGCACGTGGTTGCCGAACGCCTGCTCGAATGCCCAGCCCTTGGACCACTGGTGATTCACTTCACCAGTTCCCGGAATCTGGCTGCCGTAGCTGGCCGATCGCTCGTTGGAGAACACCACCTGGTCCACGCCCTGCAGCAACGCGGCCAGCACCATGATCGCCGAGTTGACCGCAGTGACCGGGATATGGCCATTCCAGGCGCCCTGGCGATTGAGCTCGAACAGCTCCGGCGCCAGTGCGCGGCCCAGGTTCAGCGTGGGCAGGCCGGTGCGTTCGGCACAGGCGCGGATCAGCTGCGAGCCGCCGATCCAGGTCACCGTTTCATCGACCCCGGCGCGGCGCAGCGCTTCAATGCTGACCAGTGAATCCTTGCCGCCACCAATGGCCACCAGCGCATGCGGCTTCAGGCCCAGCACCGGTGCCTGCACGGCCTCGCCCTGCACCGGCAGGCGGAAGCGCCCGCGCAGGTTCAGGCCATTGCGATAGGCAAACTCACCCAGGCCATTGAGGTAGATCGCCTCCACCAGCGCTGCGGTACCGGCATCGATGGCATAGCTGTCGATGCTGACCGTTGCCGGCACGCCAGCCTTGTAGTAGCTGACACCCGCGATCAGGTGCAGCAACTGCAGCGCACGCTGCACGGCGGCCGCGCGCGCGTCGTCCAGCACGAACGGCGCCCCCGGCACGGAGACGGTTTCCACCATCTCCGGGCCGTCATCGAAGGCGTAGACCAGCCGGGCCACACCGGTGTCCGCGGCGAATTCGCAACGGACGAAGCGGAAGCAGGAAACCTGGTGTTTGTCGAAAGCAGTCATGGTGAATCCGGTCAGGCACGAGCCCACGCGCTGGCGCGGGCCGTGTCGGTGGGCGGGTGCAGGTGGCAGGAGGCCATCATTCGATCACGTCCTCGCGCGGCAGCGCCCGCTGGTTGTAGGTGTTTGCCATCACATAGCCATAGGCGCCAGCGTCGGCGATCAGCATCACGTCGTCCGGTGCGGTCGACACCGGCAACCTGCGGCGCCTGCCGAGCACATCGCTGGACTCGCAGATCGGGCCGACCACATCGAACGCGGCCTCGGCATAGCCCCCCTGGCGGCTGAGGTTTTCGATGTCGTGCCAGGCGTCGTACAGCGCCGGGCGCATCAGCGCGTTCATGCCGGCATCCAGGCCGACGCGGCGCACGCCATCCTTCTCCACCACCTGGGTGGCGTGGGCCAGCAACACCCCGGACTCGGCCACCAGGTACCGACCCGGCTCGATGGCCAGGCGGAACGCCGGGTGCAACGCCTTCACTTCGGCCAGGCCGGCGGCCCAGGCTTCGAGGTCGAAGGGCTCGTCTTCGTCGCTGTATGGAATCGGCAGGCCGCCACCGATGTCGATGGTCTGCACGCTGCCAATGCGGCGGGCGAAACCGGCCAGCTCATCGCACATCAGGCGCCAGTGCTGGGACGTCTCCACGCCGCTGCCCAGATGGGCATGCAGCCCAACCACACGGCTGCCCAGATCGGTGGCCGCGCGCACGAATTCGTCGACGCGGGCGATCGGCAGGCCGAACTTGGAATCCTTGCCACCGGTACGGACCTTGGCATGGTGGCCCTCGCCACGGCCCAGGTCCACGCGCAACCACAGCTCGCGGTTGCGGAACAGGTCCGGCCAGCGTTGCAGTGCTTCGACGTTGTCGACGGTGACGGTTACGCCGAGCGCGAACGCCGCCTCGTACTCGCTGCGCGGGCAGAAGCTGGGGGTGAACAGCACGCGCTTGGGCGACAGCTCCGGCAGGTGCTGGAACACATGCTTCAGTTCGCCGTGCGACACGCATTCCAGGCCAAAGCCCTCGGCCTCCAGCAACTGCAGGATGGCCGGGTGGCTGTTGGCCTTGATCGCGTAGTAGCGCTGGTCGATCGGCTTGATTGCGGCCAGCGCGCGGGCGCGGGCGCGTACCGTCGGCAGGTGGTACACGTAGCGCGGCGTTCCGGCGTCGGCCAGCTGCAGCAGGTGCGCACGCTGGCCCCACCACCAGGGCGTGCCACGCGGGCGCACGGTGCCAGCAATCTCGCGCCAGCGCGGCCCGAACACTTCGGTCTCTTCCACCGGCATCGCGCCGCTGTCGATCAGTTCGGCGTGCAGGATCGGCAACAGGCCATCGGCATCGGCCTCGTCGATGACGAACGTCAGGTTCAGGTCGTTGGACGACTGCGAGATCATGTGCACGCGCTCGCGGCCGAAGGTAGCCCACACATCCGAGAGCTTGTGCAGCAGCGAACGCATGCCACGGCCGACCAGGGTGATCGCCGCGCACGGCACGATCACCTTGACCTTGCAGATCTGCGACAGGTCCGCCGACAGGGCGGCCAGCACATCGGTGTTGACCAGGTTCTCGGACGGGTCCAGCGACACGGTAACGTTGGTTTCGGCCGAACCGATCAGGTCGACCGACAGGCCATGCTTCTTGAACAGGCCGAACACATCGGCCAGGAAGCCGACCTGCTGCCACATGCCGATACCTTCCATGGATACCAGCACGATGCCGTTGCGGCGGCTGATCGCCTTTACGCCCGGCACCGGCGCGGCGCTGCCGTCGATGCTGGTGCCCGGCAGTTCCGGGCGCTCGGTATCGAGGATGGCCATCGGCACGCCGGCATCGCGGCACGGCTTGATCGAACGCGGATGCAGCACCTTGGCGCCGGTGGTGGCGATTTCCTGCGCTTCGTAATAGTCCAGGCGGGTCAGCAGGCGTGCGTCCGGTACGTCCTTCGGGTTGGCACTGAACATGCCCGGCACATCGGTCCAGATCTCCACGCGGCTGGCACCAAGCAGCGCGCCGAAGTACGCGGCCGAAGTATCCGAGCCGCCGCGGCCGAGGATGGCGGTGCCGCCGTCGGCATGCCGCGAGATGAAGCCCTGGGTGATCAGCAGGCGCGTCGGCTGTGCGCGGAAGCGCTCCAGCCACCCGGCATCCGCACGCCACTGGCAGTTCACCGACAGGCGTTGCGACCAGTCGCTCTGGTTCGGCTGCGGCGGCAGCGCGGCCAGCCAGTGGCGCGCGTCCATCCAGCCCATGTCCAGGCCCGAGGCGCGCAGGTAGGCCGCGCCCAGGGTCGAGGACAGCAGCTCGCCCTGGCCCAGCACTTCGGCCTGCCAGTCGAGCGGACGCGTGGCCGCACGCGCATCGTCGAGCAGGCCCTGCAATGCCGCCAGGCGCTCGGCCAGCACCTCGCGGCCCAGGCCCAGCTCGGCCAGGAAGCCCTCATGGCGTTCCACCAATGCGGCCACGCGATCACGACTGTCCGCCGCGCCATCGGCGATCGCGGTCAGTTCGTTGGTGACCCCGGACAGCGCCGAAACCACCACCAGCACCCGGGAACCCGTTTCTTCCGCGCGTTTTTTCGCCAGCTTCCCGATCGTGTCCCAGCGGTGACGACGCGACACCGAAGTGCCGCCGAACTTCAGTACGATCCAACGATCGACAAGGGGGGAAGCTGACATGGATTGGCTATGTAGAATGTGGGGAAGCCGCCCTCGGGGGCGGAACCCCCGATTCTAAGCGCAATGCCCCCGCAGATGGCCGTTCTTCGTTACCTGCAGCTCGATGTCTTCGCCCCCCGCCCCGGCACCGGCAACCCCCTGGGTGTCGTGCTCGAGGCCGACCGGCTCTCCAGCAGCCAGATGCAGGCCCTGGCCGCTTGGCTGAACCTGTCCGAGACGGTGTTCTTCCTGCGTCCCAGCGCGCCCGGCGCCGATTACCACATCCGCATCTTCACCCCGACCTGCGAGCTGGCCTTTGCCGGCCACCCCAGCGTCGGCGCAGCCTGGGCGGCGGTGACCTGCGGCCTGGTCCAACCACGCGACGGTGCCCTGCTGCAGCAATGCGCGGCGGGGTTGCTGCCGGTACGGGTGAGCGGCCCGGCCGGGGCACTGGAGATCCAACTGGCCAGCCCACCGGCCCGTCGGCTGGCCACGACAGCCGACGCAGCGCCCACGGCGCTGCTGGCTCTCGCAGCCGAGGGGCACGCGCCCGAACTGTGGGACAACGGCGCACGCTGGTGGCTGCTGCCGCTGCGCGACGCCGCTGCCGTGCGCAGCCTGGTGCCGGGCATGGAAGCGCTGCGCGACTGGAGCATCGCCACCGATGCGACCGGGCTGGCGGTATTCGCCGACGACACCGGCCCCGGTCATGACCGGGTCGTACGCGCATTCTGCCCGGCAGATGCACCAGGCGTGCCGGAAGACCCGGTCACCGGCAGCGCCAATGCGCTGATCGGCGCCTGGCTGCGGCAACGCAATGCGCTGCCCGCCGGCGACCACGGAAACTACATTGCCAGCCAAGGCCGCGAAGTCGGCCGCGATGGCCAGGTGCAGGTGTCGGTGGATGCGCAGGGCACCGTCTGGATCGGCGGCCAGGTGCAGCCGGTCATTGAGGGGCATATCCGTTGGCCGTAGAGCCGAGCCCACGCTCGGCTGCGGCCCACCACACGGCAGCCGAGCATAGGCTCGGCGCTGCAACGGCACGTTAAGCTGCGCGCCACCCGATCCTGGAGTTTCGCCCCGATGACCACCCGCCGTTTCCTGCAGCTGGATGTGTTCTCCCCGCGCGCTGGCGCCGGCAATCCGCTGGCCGTGGTGCTCGACGCCGAGGGCCTGGACGACGCCAGCATGCAGGCCATCGCGCGCTGGACGCGCCTGCCCGAGACCACCTTCGTGTTCCCGCCGCAGGCCGCCGGTGCCAGCTACCGGCTGCGCATGTTCAGCCCGCAGAAGGAAGTCCCGTTCGCCGGCCATCCCAGCGTCGGGACTGCGCATGCGGTGCTGCGCGCGGGCTTGGCCACGCCGGTCGACGGCGTGCTGATGCAGGATGGCCTTGCCGGCAGCCTGCCGCTGCGCGTCAGCGGCGAGGGCGCGCAGCAGCGCATTGCCATCCGTACTCCGCGCGCGCAGCTGGCGGAGACCGCCGACGCCACCGACCCACGCCTGCGGACGGCATTGGAAGGCTGGCCGCTCGGCAGGTTGCCGCCGGCCCGCATGCGGGGCGGACGCACCTGGTGGGTGGTGCAGGTGGCCGATGAAGCGGCCTTGCGTGCCCTGCGCCCGGACTGGGATGCGATTGCCGAACTGGCCGAATCCACCGACAGCATGGGCGTATTCGCCTATGCGTTCAGCGATGGCAGCGAGGGTTTCGATCTGGCCGTGCGCGCCTTCGTCGGCAATGGCCGCCGCTTCGAGGACGCCGCCTCCGGTGCCGCCAACGCCGTGCTGGCCGCGTGGCTGGACCTGCGCGGCGCGCTGCCCCACGGCCGCGCACCGTTCGAAGTCAGCCAGGGCCGCGAAGTCGGCCATGATGCAAGGCTGACCCTGTGGGTCGATGAGGACGGGGACGTCTGGTCCGGTGGCCAGGTGCAGACGGTGATTACCGGCACCATTGACTGGTAAGGGGGTAGAGCCGAGCCCACGCTCGGCTGCATTCCGGCCAGATCACGGCATCTGCTGAAGCCGAGCGTGGGCTCGGCTCTACAGAGGCGGCGGCTCAGCCCAGCTCGGCTTCCAGGCTGATCGGCACCGCGCTGAGCGCCTTGGACACGGGACAGTTCTGCTTGGCGTCATCGGCAATGGCGCGGAACTGCGCCGCGTCGATGCCGGGCACCACCGCCTTCACCTTCAGCCGGATCTGCGACAGCTGCGGGCCGCCTTCCAGCGACAGGTCGACCTTGGCCTCGGTGTCCAGCGCGGTCGGGGTGAAGCCGGCTTCGCCCAGCTTGGCCGACAGCGCCATGGTGAAACAGCCGGCATGCGCGGCCGCGATCAGCTCTTCCGGATTCGTGCCCTTCTCGTCGCCGAAGCGGCTGTTGAACCCATAGCGTGTCTTGTCCAGCAAGCCACTCTGCGGCGTGCTCAACTGCCCCTTGCCCGACTTCAGATCGCCTTCCCAGTGCGCTGTGGCATGTCGCGAGATTCCCATGTCGTGCTCCTGCGTTGCGGTGATGAACGCCCACCCTCGCATGGCAGACGTTAGCCCTGCGTCGCTTGGCCGCATGCCGCCGGCCACCGCCCACAGCCGCGCGCGCGGGCACTTGCCAGCCAGTCCGTCGCGTATTTTCCCTTGTTTTCAGTAGTTTCGCGCATCCCGCCGATGCTGCCACCGCCGCCGCCGCGCCTGCACCGTAGCCCCTGTCCCCTGCCACAGGTCATGTACTGAATCGGCCTGGATATGAAAAAACATGCACTTTCCGCGCTTCGGGCTATTGGCGGCGCCCGAGAGTTGCCCTACATTGCGCTTGCCGACGGGGTTCGGCGCCGACCAAACAACCAACCGTTCACGGAACAGGAAACCATGGCAAAGACCGCTAAGAAGGCTGCCCCGAAGAAGGCAGTGAAGAAAGTCGCGACGAAGGCAGCCGCCAAGCCGGCCGCTCCGAAGCCGATCAAGGAAGTGCTGACCAAGTCCGGCCTGGTTGCACACATCGCTGAAGCCTCCGGCGTCATCGCCAAGGACGTCCGCGCTGTGCTCGCCTCGCTGGAAAGCGCCGTCGCCTCCTCGGTGCACAAGAAGGGCGCTGGCTCGTTCACCCTGCCGGGCCTGCTGAAGATCACCACCGTCAATGTGCCGGCCAAGCCGAAGCGCAAGGGCATCAACCCGTTCACCAAGGAAGAACAGTGGTTCGCCGCCAAGCCGGCCACCACCAAGCTGAAGGTGCGTCCGCTGAAGAAGCTGAAGGACGCCGCGCTGTAATCGCGCGCCCGAAAGTGGATTCCGACGGGACGGCTCTGGCCGTCCCGTTTTCATTTGTGCAGGCCGTGGATCGCACCAGTGCGGATGCGCCCAGCACGCCGGCCGCAACACAGCGTTTCCCGGCCCCCGCTTTTCCGCTCACAGTCCCGTTGCCATTGGCCGGGACTGCCCTGTCCGGCCACCGGAACGTATCGGGTGGAACACTGCGTGCAGCGGCAGCCGTCGCCGCCAGCGGTCGCCTTGCCTATCGTGGGCACATCCTCCACAGCTACGGCGAGCACCCCTCATGGCCAGCCCCTCCACCCGTTATCGGATCTCGGTGACCCCCATCGAAAAGGACGGGTTGCAGTGCACCGGGCGTTGCACCATCGAGTTGGAGCACCGTGCCAGCCGCGACCTGATGCGCCTGCTGGAAATGGCTCCGCGCACCGCCGGCCTGAGTGGCGACGAGCGCGCAACCCTGGTGATCGCTACCCAGCTGCTGCGCGACATCGTGCAGCGCCACGCCGCAACCGAGGGCCATGCCGTGGCGACCATCGCCGCGCAGGTGCTGCCGGCGCTGGACGCCCTGGAACAGCTGCCCTCCTCCCGCTGAGTACGTGACACCCGATACACTGCATCCCTCCTGGTCGCCTCGGGGAGGAGGCAGTCATGCGCAGGTTTCTGTTGCTGGTCGTGCCGTGGATGCTGACGGGGTGTTCCGGACCGACACCACCGGATGCCGCGGCCGTTCCCGCGGTGACGGCCACTGAAGCACTGCCGGTGGAGGCTACGACCGCCCCCTCCACCGACGAGGTGCCAGCACCCGCGTCCTCCGCTCCCTCTGCCGATACGTTGTATGCGGCAGTGGCCGCCGACGCCGACCCGCCGTCGGTGGTCCTCAACCGCTATGTGGCGGCATTGCTCAACCGCGACCGCAGTGCCAGCGACGCCGCTTGGGCGATCCCACCGGGCGACCCGCGGCATGCCGACGATGCGGCCCTGCGGCAACTGCAGGATCTGCGGACCCTGCGCCTGCGCAGCGAGGTCCCGGTCGCGCGCGACGATCTGCAACCGCCCCGCCTGCTCGAAGTGCCGGTGCAGGTCCGCGCGGTCACGGCCACCGGCACGCTCCACTTCGGTGGCTGGTACCGGGTGCAACCCAGCACCGACGGCCGCCGCTGGCAGATCCAGTCGGCACAGCTGCGGCCAACGCTGGACTGAACCACTGCCCCGGCATGCACGCGCGATTCAGCCGGCAAAGCTACTCTTTGATCCATCCAACCTGCATCCATCGGTCACCGCCATGCGCCTGCGCTCCCTGACGACCCGCCTCGCCGCCTCCACCGTGCTGATCGCTGCTGCCATCGGCGCGCAGGCCGCCCCGTCCATTTCAGGCCGCGAACTGTCGGTCGGTGCCAGCGATGTGCAGCAATACCTCGATGGCAGCTTCCCGCGGACCCAGGACGCCCTCGGCGGCCTGATCGCGCTCACCATGAGCCATCCCCGGCTGAGCCTCCCGGCCGGCGAACGCTTGAATCTTGGCATGGACGTGGCCCTGGCCACCGCCGGCGGCACCCCGGCCAGGCTGGGTACGGTGAAGCTCAGCAGCGGCCTGCGCTATGACGCACAGACCCAGGGGTTCCATCTGCAGCAACCGAGCGTGGATGACTTCACCCCGGCCAACCAGGGCGGCCGGCTCGACTCGCGTACCCGCGGGCTGCTCAATGCCTGGCTGAGCGACTATGCCCAGCGCGAACCGATCTACAAGCTGGATCCGGCCGTGGCCGGCATGCTCGGCGCGCTGCAGGTGCAGTCGGCGCAGGTGAAGAACGGCAAGCTGGTGGTCACCTTCAACCAGAACCTGGGCAACCTGGTGCCGGCCGCCGTGCTGGGCAAATAAGGCTGCGCCGGGCCAAGCCCGGCGGCTTCTCGTAGAGTCGAGCCATGCTCGGCTCCGCACGGTGGCCAGCAATGACCGGCTAACAGCAGTCGAGCATGGCTCGACTCTACAGATCGGGTCAGCGCTTGGGCTGCAGCATCGTCCCGGTGCACCTGGGGGAACCGCAGCGGCATTCCCAGATCTTCTTCAGCTTCGCGGTGTGGCGTTCGGCCAGCACGATGCCGTAGTTGTACGTCAGCTCCTCGCCCGGCGCGATGTCGCGCAGGGCTTCGATGAAGACCTTGTCGCCCCGGCTGTCGCCCTCCTCGTCTTCCTCGATCACCGCCTCGCAGTTGGGCTCGCAGCTGTGATTGATCCAGCGCGCGTCATTACCCTTGTAGTTGGCGTCGATCACCCAGTCGTCATTGAGCGTGAACAGGAAGGTGTGGCCGCTTTCCACGTCGCCACTGTCGTCGGCATCGACATCGCCGTGGCTGCGCAGCAGGCCCTTGTACTGGATCACGCGCTCGCCCTGCTTGATCGGGGCTACGGCGAACACGCCGTTGCCGTGGATGGCGGACTTGCGGGCTTGGATCTTCTTCGGCATCGGCACAGGCTGTTTGCAGCGAAAGGAACCCGGATTCTCACCCATTCCGGGCAATTGCGGAATTCACCCGGCCGGTGCAGCATGGCGGCCCGGGCGGCAGGCCCGCTGCCGGGATCAGGCCCAGCGCCAGCTGAATACCCGGGTTGGATGGCGGCGGATAAAAGCGTACAATTTCAGTCCGCTTTAAGAACCACTCGCATCCCCATGTTGCGCGTCACCAAGCTCACCGATTACGCCACCGTCGTGCTGACCGTGCTTGCCGCCCGTCCGGGCGAGGTGCTCAGTGCCACCGAGCTGGCCGAATTCACCGGCCTGGAGCCCCCCACCGTCAGCAAGGTGCTCAAGCCGCTGGCCCAGGCCGGCCTGGTCGAAGGCCTGCGCGGGGTCCGTGGCGGCTACCGCCTGACCCGCCCGGCCATCGACATCTCGCTGTTCGAGGTGGTTGAAGCGATGGAAGGGCCGCTGGCCCTGACCGAATGCAGCCACGACCACCACCAGTGCGGCATGGCGCCCAAGTGCGGCGCGCGCAGCAGTTGGCGGTTGATCAACGACGTGGTCTCCGAGGCCCTGCGCGATGTCAGCCTCGCGCAGATCCTGCCCCCTCTTCCCCTTGCCGATGACGAACAGCGCCGCACCATCGCTGTCGACGTCGTCTCCTGATCCACAGGCAGCCCCCATGGCCACCGAAACCATCGAAACCGTCGCCCACGACGACACCCCCAACCGCGAGATCCACGAGCAGCTCGGCCGCAAGTATTCGGCCGGCTTCATCACCGAGATCGAATCGGACTCCCTGCCTCCGGGCCTGGACGAGGACACCATCCGTGCCCTGTCGGCCAAGAAGGACGAACCGGAGTGGATGACGCAGTGGCGCCTGGACGCCTACCGCCATTTCCTGACGATGCCGATGCCGGACTGGGCCAAGCTGGAGATCGCGCCGATCGACCTGCAGGCGCTCAGCTACTACTCCGCGCCGAAGGGCCCGAAGTACGCCTCGCTGGATGAGGTGCCGCAGGAACTGCTCGACACCTACGACAAGCTGGGCGTGCCGCTGCACGAGCGCGCCAGGCTGGCCGGCGTGGCAGTGGATGCGGTGTTCGACTCGGTGTCCGTGGGCACCACGTTCCGCAAGGAACTGGCCGAGAAGGGCGTGATCTTCTGCTCGATGTCCGAAGCCATCAAGGAACATCCGGAGCTGGTGCGCCAGTACCTGGGCACCGTGGTGCCGGTGGGTGACAACTACTTCGCCGCGCTCAACTCGGCGGTGTTCTCCGACGGCAGCTTCGTGTTCATTCCCAAGGGCGTGCGCTGCCCGATGGAACTGAGCACCTATTTCCGCATCAATGCCGGCCACACCGGCCAGTTCGAGCGCACCCTGATCGTGTGCGAGGACAAGGCCTACGTCTCCTACCTGGAAGGCTGCACCGCGCCGATGCGCGACGAGAACCAGCTGCATGCCGCGGTGGTCGAACTGGTGGCGCTGGAAGATGCGGAGATCAAGTACTCCACCGTGCAGAACTGGTACCCGGGCGATGAGAACGGCGTCGGCGGCATCTACAACTTCGTCACCAAGCGTGCCGAATGCCGCGGCGCGCGCAGCAAGGTCACCTGGACCCAGGTCGAAACCGGCTCGGCGATCACCTGGAAGTATCCCTCCTGCGTGCTGCTGGGCGATGACTCGGTCGGCGAATTCCACTCCGTCGCGCTGACCCACCATCGCCAGCAGGCCGACACCGGCACCAAGATGATCCACGTCGGCAAGCGCACCAAGAGCAAGATCGTCAGCAAGGGCATCAGCGCCGGCCGCGGCCAGAACACCTACCGCGGACTGGTGAAGGTGGACCGCAACGCCGATGGCGCGCGCAACTACACCCAGTGCGATTCGCTGCTGATCGGCAAGCAGTGTGGCGCCCACACCTTCCCTTACATCGAGGTGAAGAACCCGGGCGCCACCGTCGAGCACGAGGCCACCACCTCCAAGATCTCCGACGACCAGCTGTTCTACTGCCGCGCCCGTGGCATCAGCCAGGAAGACGCGGTGTCGATGATCGTCGACGGCTTCTGCAAGCAGGTGTTCCGCGAACTGCCGATGGAGTTCGCAGTGGAAGCCAAGAAGCTGCTGGAAGTCTCGCTGGAAGGTTCGGTGGGCTGACCGCCCGCCCCTGGCCCTCGCAAACGCAATCTCTTTACCGGCGGGCCCTGGCCCGCCCCACGGAAATCCCCACCATGCTGAAGATCGAAAACCTCCACGCCCGCATCGGCGACAAGGAAATCCTCAAGGGCCTCTCGCTGGACGTGAAGCCCGGCCAGGTGCACGCCATCATGGGCCCGAACGGCGCCGGCAAGTCCACCCTGGGCAATGTCCTGGCCGGCCGCGACGGCTACGAAGTGACTGAAGGCAGCGTGCAGTTCGACGGCGCCGACCTGCTGGAGCAGGACCCGGAAGCGCGCGCCGCTGCCGGCCTGTTCCTGGCGTTCCAGTACCCGGTGGAGATCCCTGGCGTAAACAACACCTACTTCCTGCGCGCCGCACTCAACGCGCAGCGCAAGGCACGCGGCGAGGAAGAACTCGATTCCATGCAGTTCCTCAAGCTGGTGCGCCAGAAGCTGGCGGTGCTGCACCTGAAGGACGAACTGCTGCATCGTGGCGTCAATGAAGGCTTCTCCGGTGGCGAGAAGAAGCGCAACGAGATCTTCCAGCTGGCCGTGCTGGAACCGAAGCTGGCGATCCTGGACGAAACCGATTCGGGCCTGGACATCGACGCGCTGAAGAGCGTGGCCGACGGCGTCAACGCGCTGCGCGCCGCCGACCGTTCGTTCCTGGTCATCACCCACTACCAGCGCCTGCTGGACTACATCAAGCCGGACGTGGTGCACGTGCTGGCCGACGGCCGCATCGTCAAGACCGGTGGCCCGGAACTGGCCCTGGAGCTGGAAGCGCACGGCTACGACTTCCTGAAGGATCGGGTCGTGCCCGAGGCGGCGGTCTGATGAGCGCCCTGCTCGACTCGATGGCCCAGGCCTTCTGCGGCAGCGATGCGCGCCGCGAAGTGCTGGATGCGGCCCTGCGCGACGGCCTGCCGGCCGCCCGCAATGAAGCCTGGAAGTACACCTCGCTGCGCCAGCTGGAACGCCG
Source organism: Stenotrophomonas maltophilia (assembly GCF_001676385.1). GTDB lineage: Bacteria > Pseudomonadota > Gammaproteobacteria > Xanthomonadales > Xanthomonadaceae > Stenotrophomonas > Stenotrophomonas maltophilia_J. Next base: position 358,975 of record NZ_LYVJ01000002.1, read on the forward strand.
TGCGTTTGCTGCGGCACCGCTGCAGGGCCCGGCGCTGGACGCCGCGCTGCTGGACGACATCCCGGCACCGCGCCTGGTGTTCGTCAACGGCCGCCTGGATGCCGCGCTGAGCGACGTGCAGGACCTGCCGGCCGGCGTGCAGCTGCAGCCGCTGTCGGCCGCACTGGCCTCCGGCGAAGACGCCGTGCGTTTCCTTGGCCGCCGCTACGAGCGCAGCGAGGAGATCTTCGCCCGCCTCAACGCCGCGCTGGCCGATGAAGGCGTGGTGCTGCGCGTGGATGAAGGCGTGCAGGTCGAAGCGCCGCTGCAGCTGGTGTTCGCCAGTGTGGCCGGCGAGACCGACCTGGCCTGGCATCACCGCCACCTGATCGAACTGCGTGCCGGCGCCAGCCTCGGCGTGGTCGAGCACCGCTTCAGCGTCGGTGACTCCGCCCACCTGGACAACACCGTGCTGCATGCCCACGTCGCCCGCGACGCCGTGCTCAAGCACGCCCGCGTGCAGGCCGGCAGCGCGCGCCAGACCAGCTTCCTGCGCACCGACGCCGTGCTGGCCCGCGACGCGCAGTACCACCGCGTCGACCTGGAACTGGGCGCCGCGCTCAGCCGCCATGAACTGAATGTGCGACTGGAAGGCGACAACGCCCAGCTGACCGCCAACGGCGTGCTGCTCGGCAATGGCCGCCGCCACGTCGAAACCCGCCTCGGCATCGACCACATCGCCCGCGATACCGCCTGCGAGCTGCTGTGGCGCGGCGTAGCCGCCAACCGCAGCCGCGTGGTGTTCCATGGTGGCATCCAGATCCGCGAAGGCGCCGATGGCACCGACGCGAACCTGTCCAACAAGAACCTGCTGCTGTCGGCGGACGCCGAGATCGACACCCAACCGACGCTGGTGATCGACGCCGATGAAGTGAAAGCGGCGCACGGCGCCACTGTCGGCCAGCTCGATGCCAACGCGCTGTTCTACCTGCGCTCGCGCGGCCTGCCGCAGGCACAGGCACAGGCGCTGCTGAGCGCTGCGTTCTGCCACGAACCGCTGAAGATCCTGCCCGATGCCCTGCGCGAGCAGCTGGCTCGTCGCCTGGACAAGGCCCTGGCCGAGGCGGGTGTGGCATGAACCTGTCCACCCCGCGCCCGATCGAAGCACACACCGGGGCCCCCGACTGGGACCGCGTGCGCCTCGACTTCCCGCTGCTGATGCGCGAAGTGCACGGCAAGCCGCTGGTCTATTTCGACAATGCCAACACCGGCCAGAAGCCGGTGCAGGTGATCGGCGCGGTGGACGAGTTCTACCGCCGCTACAACGCCAACGTCAGCCGTGCCGTGCACGCGCTGGGCAGCGAAGCCACCGACGCCTATGAAGGCGCGCGCAACACGCTGGCCCGCTTCCTCAACGTCCGCCCCGGCGAGCTGGTGCTGTGCAGCGGAACCACCTTCGCCATCAACCTGGTGGCGTATTCGTGGGCGCTGCCACGGCTGAAGGCCGGTGACGTGATCCTGGTGTCACGCATGGAGCACCACGCCAACATCGTGCCGTGGCAGCTGGTTGCGCAACGTACCGGCGCCACGATCCGCGTGGCCGAGATCACGCCTGACGGCGCACTGGACATGGATGCGCTGCGCGCGGCAATGACCCCCGAGGTCAAGCTGCTGGCGGTCACCCATGTCTCCAACGTGCTGGGCACGGTCAACCCGGTCCGCGAGATCTGCCGCGAAGCGCGCAAGCGCGGCATCATCACCGTGGTTGATGGCTCGCAGGCCGTGCCGCACCGGAAGGTCGACGTGGCTGCGATCGGCTGTGACTTCTACGCCATCACCGGCCACAAGATGTGTGGCCCGACCGGTACCGGCGCACTGTGGGCCCGCCGCGAACACCTGGATGCGATGCCGCCGTTCCTCGGTGGCGGCGAGATGATCAAGGAAGTCAGCTTCGACGGCACCGTGTTCAACGACCCGCCGCACAAGTTCGAAGCTGGCACCCCGAACATCGCCGGTTTCATCGGCCTGGGCGTTGCCGCCGACTACCTGCGGCAACTGGGGCAGGAGAACGTGGAAGCGCGCGAAGCCGAACTGCTGGCGCACCTCACCGAAGAGCTGCGCCGCGTCGACGGCCTGCGCATCATCGGCGAAGCGCCGGAGAAGGCCGCCGTGGTCTCGTTCCTGATCGACGGCGCGCATGCGCACGACCTGGCGACCCTGCTCGACCTGGAAGGCGTGGCCGTGCGCTCGGGCCAGCACTGCGCGCACCCGCTGCTGCAGTACTTCGGCGTCGCGGCTACCTGCCGTGCCTCGCTGGCGTTCTACAACACGCACGAAGAGATCGAGCGGTTCATGACCGCGCTGACGAAGGTGCGGAAGCTGTTGGGCTGAGCCGGCACACCGGGGTCAGATCCCTTTCGCGATGCGAAAGGGCTCTGACCCCATCAGCATTCCCAGCAACCGCCGTTGCGACTGCAATGCTCGCCGGATCGCCGCCAGATCTGCGGCAGGAATGCCCTCCTTGATGAACTCCACATAGCGCCTGCACCGTTCATCCGCATCAGAAGCCATCAGCTCAAATGCCGAATGCGGCTCCAGCAGCGCATTGGGTTTGCCACACGCATTGGCCCGATAGCTCGACCAGCGATAGTCCCCTGGGCGCGCCACTGTTCCCGCACGGACCGGGTTGAGTTCGATGTAGCGCTGGCAGGCAAGCAGATACCGATCAGTGCCGACCAGCGTTGAATGGAAACGCCCTTCCCACAGGGTTCCCGTGCGGCCCTGTCGATCGTTCACTCGGCGCACGTAGGCCCGGTTTACCGCCTGCATCATCCGAGACAAGCCGCCGGACACATCGGGCGTCGCCAGCAGGTGGATGTGATTGTCCATCAGCACATAGGCGTGGACCCGGCACTGCTGCTGACCTGCGTGATGACACAGCAGGCGCAGGTAGGCGACGCGGTCGCCATCCGCAAAGAACACGGGCTGACGATTGTTGCCGCGCTGGACGACATGTTGCGGATATCCGGGCGCATCGATGCGCCGTGGCCTTGGCATGGGCTGCTCCTGGTAGCAGGGGGTCAGGGCCCTTCGCTGCGCAAAGGGATCTGACCCCGAGCATCCGCCGATTCCGGGCCCGTGCCAGTCGGTCCATGGCCTGCCGTTGAGTCAGTAGATACCGGAGTCAGATCCCTTTCGCGTTGCGAAAGGGATCTGACCCCACTCCCCCATTTGCGCCCGCCGCCACCCCACCTAGAATGTCCCCATGAGCACCCTCACCTTCCGCGCCGCCACGCCGGCCGACATCCCCGCCCTGATCGCCCTGGTCACCTCGGCCTACCGCGGCGACGCCAGCCGCGCTGGCTGGACCACCGAAGCCGACCTGCTGGATGGCGCCCGCATCGACGCCGAAGGCCTACAGGCCGACCTCGACCGTCCGCGTTCCACCATCCTGCTGGCCGAGCGGGAGGGCCGCCTGGTCGCCTGCGCCCACGTCGCCGACGTCGACGGCAAGGGCTACTTCGGCATGTTTTCGGTCGACCCGGCGCAGCAGGGCGGCGGCGTCGGCAAGCAGCTGATGGACGCGGCCGAAGCGCACGCCGCACGCGAATGGAAGGTGCCGGTGATGCAGATGACGGTGATTGACGTGCGCGACGAGCTGATCGCCTTCTACGAGCGCCGCGGCTACCAGCGCACCGGCATCAAGAAGCCGTTCCCTTACGGCGACGAGCGTTTCGGCATTCCCAAGCGCGACGACCTGCGCTTCGAGATCCTGGAAAAGCCGCTGGCCGGAGCGGTCGCGTGAGCGAAACCTGGACCTTCGTCTGTACCGGCAACGAGCTGTTGCCGGGCGAAATGAAGAGCGTGTTCGACGAAGTGACCGGCACGCCGATCGTGGTGTTCAACCTGGACGGTGAGCTGTACGCCCTGGAAGACCAGTGCACGCATGAAGAGTTCGAGCTGTCTTCAGGCGAGTTCAACACCACCGAAGGCAGCGTGGAATGCGTGCTGCACGGTGCGCGCTTCGATGTGCGCGATGGCCGCGCCCTGTGCGCCCCGGCCTATACCCCGGTACCCAAGTTCCCGGTGAAACGCGAACACGACGCCGTCTGGACGCGCGACGACCGGGATTGAGGGCGATCCTGCGTGAAGAGCGTCCACCCATGGGGTAGATCTACTGAAACCTGCTGAAGGGCCTCCCAAGGCCCTGCCGGGCCACAGGGACCGCCGGCTCGATTGCGCATATGCGAATCATTATCGTTGATGTTATTCTACGTAACATCTTCGTAACGACCCTGCCCCTGCGTCATGGCTTCGCCCGCGCCCACCACCACGTTGTGCCAGCTCGCCCGCCAGGGGTGGCCGCTGGCCGTGGCCGTGCTGCTGACGCTGCTGCTGGGCTGGTCGGCACTGCACGAAGGACGTGGAGACGAACTCTCCGCCCACGGCTGGCAGGTGAACGCTGACGGTCTTCACCAGGCCGCGCCGCTGCCTCCTGCACCGCCGGCAGACGTATGCCCGCAGCACGCCGCTCCGGCACCGGAGCCGCCCCTGGATGGCGGGGGCAGCTCGCCCTGCGCCGGACTGCCCCCCCTGCGCGCGCCCCTGATCGCACATATCCCGCTGTGGCGCTCCGAGGCGTTGCGCTGGCAGTTGCACGATCCCGCGCTGCGGTTGAATCCCAGCCACGCGCCGCCCGCACCGCACGCCAGCTGAGGCGCCCTGCGGCCGTTGCCGTGCGCCTGATTGCGTTTACTGCCCGCCGAGCGTGGCTCGGCCCTGCAGAACCATTTCCCGCCTGTCGACGCACGCCCACCCGCTCGGGCTCGTCCTCGCCCTTTTCCAATCCAGGCCACTACCGCCCACGCCATGACCTACATCACGTCCCGCAAGTACGCCCCGCGCGTTTCCCTGCTCGCCACCGCCACCCTGGCCGCCGGCTTCGCGCCGCTGGCCGCGCAGGCTGCCGACGGCGCCGACGCCGGTTCCCGCAACGCCACCGAGCTGGACAAGGTGCAGGTGCGCGGCAGTTGGTTCAATCCGTCCTCGCCGAAGTTCACCGCCGAACTGCTGGACACCCCGAAGTCGGTGTCGATCGTGCCGGAAAGGCTGATCACCGAAACCGGTGCAACCAACCTGCAGGATGCACTGCGCATGGTGCCGGGCATCACCTTCGGTGCCGGCGAAGGCGGCAACCCGACCGGTGACCGGCCCTTCATCCGCGGCTTCGATTCACAGAGCAACGTCTTCGTCGATGGCCTGCGCGATGTCGGTTCGCAGACCCGCGAAGTGTTCGATCTGGAGCAGGTGGAAGTGGTCAAGGGCCCGAGCTCGGCCTACGGCGGCCGTGATTCCGGTGGCGGCAGCCTGAACCTGGTGAGCAAGACGCCGAAGCTGAAGAACGAGACCCACGCCAGCATGGGCCTCGGTACCGACAGCTACGCGCGCGGCACGGTAGATGCCAACTACGTGCTGGGCGATGGCATCGCCGCCCGCCTGAACCTGATGAAGCACGAATCCGACATCGCCGGCCGCGACGCCGCCAATGTCAGCCGCTGGGGCATCGCACCGTCGATCGCGTTCGGCCTGAACGGCCCGGCGCAGCTGATCGCCAGCCACTACCACATGCAGAGCGATGACCTGCCGGACGCCGGTGGTTTCCCGTACGGCAACCCGAACGGAGCGCCGGCCTCGAAGTGGGTCGACGGCCGCCCGATGGTGCCGGACCGCAACAACTACTACGGGCTGGTCGACCGTGACTTCCAGCGCACCCGCGCCGACATCAGCACCCTGGATGCCAGCTACGACTTTGGCGGCCACAAGCTGCGCAACATCGCGCGCCTGGGCAACACCAGCAACGATTACCTGTGGACCCAGCCAGACGACAGCCAGGGCAACCCGAACAACTACGGCACCTTGTGGCGCCGTACCAACAGCCGCGCCGTCGACGTCAAGAGCTTCGCCGACCAACTGGGCCTGACCGGCGCCTTCCAGACCGGTGCGCTCAAGCACAGCTACAGCGCGGGCGTGGAATACAGCGACGAGAAGATGACCCGCGGCAGCTACCTGATGACTCCGGGCACCAGCAATCCGCTGACCGGCAACAACAAGTGCCCGACCACCGGCGCGGCCACCGGTTACAACTGCACCGACTTCGCCAATCCCGACCCGCGCGATCCGTGGGCGGCCACCCATTCGGTGTACCGCAGCGACAAGGCACTGGACGTCGAACAGCGCACCAGGACCACCTCGGCCTACGTGTTCGACACGATCGAGCTCAATGAGCAGTGGATGGTCAACCTCGGCCTGCGTTACGACGACTTCCGCACCACCCTGACCACACCGGTGGCCGGCAAGGCACCGACCCGCGTGCGCAACGACAACGACTTCCTGAACTACCAGGCCGGCGTCGTGTTCAAGCCGGTCGCCAACGGCAGCATCTACCTGTCCTGGGGTACCTCCTCGACCCCGCCGGGCATGGACGGCGGTGACGGTTCGGACGGCCTCAGTGCCGCCGTGGCCGACCTCAAGCCGCAGGATACGAAGAACCTCGAGCTGGGCACCAAGTGGGACCTGTTCGACCAGCGCCTGAATCTCACTGCGGCGATCTTCCACACCGTGATGAACAACGCGCGCGTGACCGTCGACAATGGCACCAGCCAGAACGCCGGCAAGAAAGAGATCAACGGTTTCGAGCTGGGCTTCAACGGCCAACTGACCGATGCCTGGAGCCTGTATGGCGGCTACACCTACCTCGATTCCGAGCTGAAGGACAACGGCTTCGTCTGTGGCGCACCGGTGGGCCGCACCTGCCCCTCCAACGTCTACGTGCCCTCGCCGTACAACGGCAACGTGTTCCCGAACACCGCCAAGCACAGCGCCAACCTGTGGACCACCTACCGCTTCCCGATCGGCCTGACCGTGGGCGCCGGTGCGTTCTACTCGGACAAGCAGTACGGTGACGTCGCCAACACCAAGTGGATCGCCAGCTACACCCGCTTCGACGCCATGGCCAGCTACGCGCTCCAGGACAACATCAGCCTGCAGCTCAACGTGCAGAACCTGACCGACAAGACCTACTTCACCAAGGCTTATGCCTCGCACTACGCGAGCATCGCCCCGGGTCGCTCGGCCACCCTGGCACTGAACGTGAAGTTCTGATGTAACTCCGCTCCACCACGGCGGCAGGCGCTCCTGCCGCCGTTCTTGTTTCCGGCGATACTCACCCCATGGCGACCCGTACCTCCATCGACAGCGATGCCCTGGCCGAGCTGCTGCTGCACGATCCAGAGGCGGCCTTCGCAAATGTGCGCGATGCCGCGCAGGCCGGGCAGGTCGAAGCACAACTGCTGCTTGCGCAGATGCACATGGAAGGCAAAGGCACCACGCCGGACGCCTCGGCGGCCCTGCTCTGGTACGAAACCGCCGCCAACAATGGCGCCCCGATGGCGATGAACATGCTTGGCCGCTGCCATGAACTGGGCCGGGGCACTGCGCCCGATCCGGCACTGGCGGCGGTGTGGTACCGGCGCGCCGCCGACACCGGGCTGGACTGGGGCCTGTACAACCTGGCCAACCTGCTGGCCACCGGCCGCGGCGTGACGCAGGACCGCGCACAGGCACTGGCCCTGTATACCCGTGCCGCGCACCTGGGCCACGCCAAATCGATGAACCTGCTGGCCCGCCACCTCGAAGACGGCCTGGACACCGCACCAGACCCCCAGGCGGCCCTGGCCTGGTACCAGCGCGCGGCCGAAGCCGGTGATTTCCGCGGCCAGGCCAACTACGCCTCGATCCTGCTGCAGGCCGGCCAGATCGAACAGGCCGTGCACTGGCTGCGGCTTGCACTGGCCCACGGCAGCCCGGCGTTCATGGCGCACATCGTGCCGGAGCTGGCCGCGTCCCCGCATCCGCAGGTGCGCGCCCTGGTCGCACCGCCTTCCCTCTGAGGAGTCCTGCATGCTGCTGCACATCCCCGACATCCTCAGCACCGGGCAGGTCGCCGAGTTCCGCCGCCGGCTGGATGCCGCCGACTGGACCGATGGCCGCGAGACCGTCGGCCATCTGGGCGCGCAGGCCAAGCACAACCAGCAGCTGCCCGAAGCGTCGCCGCTGCGCCGCGAGCTCGGCGAGATCATCCTCGTCGCACTGGCCCGGCACCCGCTGTTCTTCAGCGCCGCGCTGCCGCTGAAATACCTGCCGCCGCGCTTCAACCGCTACAGCGGTGGTGGCACCTACGGCTTCCACGTCGACGGCGCGGTGATGAACCTGGCCAACGGCGAACAGCTGCGTTCGGACATTTCCTGCACGCTGTTCCTGTCGGCGCCGGACGAGTACGAAGGCGGTGAGCTGATCATCAGCGATACCTACGGCGAGCACGAAGTGAAGCTGCCGGCCGGCGACCTGATCGTGTATCCGTCCAGCAGCCTGCACCAGGTCCGGCCGGTTACCCGCGGTGCGCGCGTGGCATCGTTCTTCTGGGTGCAGAGCATGGTCCGCGACGATGTGCAGCGCCGCCTGCTGTGGGAAATGGACGGCTCGATCGAGCGCCTGCGACAGACCGGCGGCGACGCCGAAGCAGTGCTGCAGCTGACCGGCGTGTACCACAACCTGCTGCGGCGCTGGAGCGAGGTCTGAGCGCCCGCTGCCCCGGCAGACACCGACCTCGACCGGCACAGGCTCCCCGCTGGAGGAACACGGAACCGAGCAACGCAATTGCGAGCTATTCTCATCAATGATGTAATGAGCAATCCCTGGCCACCCCTTACCCTGCCGTGACCCGCCCTGCCCCTTCCACCGTGCAGCAGCAACAAAGCCGCGGCTTCTGGCTGCGCACGCTGCACCAGTGGCACTGGATCAGCTCGGCGGTGTGCCTGGTCGGCATGCTGTTGTTTGCGGTCACCGGCCTGACCCTCAACCATGCGGCGAAGATCGAGGCCAAGCCAGAGGTGCACAACCAGCACGTGGAACTGCCCGCCGCGCTGCTTGGCCAACTCGGCCCGCGTGAGGACGGCAACGCTCCAATCCCGCGCCCCGCCCGGCAATGGCTGGATGCGCAGTTGGGTATTGCCATCGGCGGGCGCCCGGCCGAGTGGTCGGCTGACGAGATCTACCTGTCGCTGCCGCGGCCCGGCGGCGACGCCTGGTTGAGCATTGATCGCCAGACCGGCGCCGTGGAATACGAATCGACATCGCGCGGCGCGGTGTCCTACCTCAACGACCTGCATAAGGGCCGCAACGCCGGTCCGGCGTGGGGTTGGTTCCTGGACCTGTTCGCCGTGGCCTGCCTGGTGTTCTGCATCACCGGCCTGTTCCTGTTGCACCTGCATGCGCGGCAGCGGCGTATGACCTGGCCGCTGGTCGGCCTCGGCCTGATGATTCCACTGCTGGTCGCCCTGCTGCTGATCCACTGACCTTCCCCATTCCCGGAGCCGCCCCATGCGCGTCACCCTGACCATCGCCCTCAGCGGGCTGCTGGCCACCTCGCCGGCCTACGCCGCCACCCTGGACATCAACGTCGAAGTGCCCACGCTCCGCGTGGCCGAATACCACCGCCCGTATGTGGCGGTATGGCTGGAAGGCGCCGACCAGAAAGTCGCGGCCAACCTGTCGGTCTGGTACCAGCAGACCGGCAACAGCGAAGGCCACGGCACCAAGTGGTTGCCCGACCTGCGCCAGTGGTGGCGCAAGAGCGGCCGCACCCTGCAGGTACCGGTGGACGGCGTGACCGGCCCGACCCGACCCGCCGGCCGGCACGCGCTGTCGTTCAACGACAGGCAGCCGGCGCTGAAACAGCTGGCCCCGGGCAACTACACCCTGGTAGTGGAAGCAGTGCGCGAAGTTGGCGGCCGTGAACTGCTGAAGATCCCCTTCACCTGGCCGGCCACCGCCGCGCAGAGCGGCAAGGCGCAGGGCAGCACCGAACTGGGCCAGGTCACCCTCGCCGTCAAACCCTGAAAAGGGGACGGAGGGGATTAAGTCGTAATCCCCTTCTCCTTGCCGCATCACCCCGCATCCACTGGAGTCTTCCGCATGAAGCGCACGCTTGTCCTCGCCGCCGCCCTGGCCGTTGCCCTTCCCTTCTCCGCCCTGGCCCACAAGGCCTGGCTGCTGCCCTCGCAGACCGTGATCGCCGGCAATGCACCGTGGATCACCGTCGATGGTGCGGTCTCCAACGACCTGTTCTACTTCAACCACGTGCCGCTGCGCCTGGAATCGCTGGTGATCACCGCGCCGGACGGCAGCAGCGTGCAGCCGCAGAACGCGTCCACCGGCAAGTACCGCAGCGTGTTCGACATCGAACTGAAGCAGCCGGGCACCTACCGCATCGCGTCGGTCAATGACGGCCTGTTCGCCACCTACGAACAGAACGGCGAGCGCAAGCGCTGGCGCGGCAGCGCCGCCACCTTCGGTGAACTGCCCAAGGACGCGAAGAAGCTGGAAGTAAGCCAGTCGGTCGGCCGTGTGGAGACCTTCGTCACCAACGGCGCGCCGAACGACACCGCACTGAAGCCGACCAACCGTGGCATCGAGCTGGTGGCCGTCGGCCATCCGAACGATCTGTTCGCTGGCGAGGAAGCGACGTTCCGCGTGCTGGTCGACGGCAAGCCGACCGCAGGCCTGGAATTCGAGATCGTGCGTGGCGCCACCCGCTACCGCAACGCGCAGGACGAGCTGAAGGTCACCAGCGATGCCAAGGGCGAAATCAGGGTGACCTGGCCGGAAGCCGGCATGTACTGGCTGGAAACCGGCACCGAGGACAGCAAGACTTCGGTGAAGCAGGCCGCCAAGCGCCGCCTGAGCTACGTCGCCACGCTGGAGGTACTGCCGCAGTAATGGCCTGGAGCGCGATGCCGGGCACCCGGCATCGTGCCCGCAGCACACCACCATGACCGATCCCCTGCTCGACATCGCCCGCCTCGGTGGCACCACCATGGGCACCACCTGGAGCGTGTCGCTGGTCGCCCCGTGCCAGCGCGACCTGCACCCGTTGCATGCTGGCATCCAGGCGCGGCTGGATGAGGTGGTCGCGCAGATGAGCACCTGGGAGTGCGGCTCGGACATCAGCCGCTACAACCGCGCCGAGGCCGGCCAGTGGTGCGCGCTGCCCGCCGAAACGCGCCACGTCCTGGCCTGTGCGCAGGCGATCGCCGCCACCAGCAACGGCGCGTTCGATCCCACCGTGGGTCCGCTGGTTGCACTGTGGGGCTTCGGTGCCCATGCCGGTAAACGCCGCCAGCCCGATGCCGGCCTCCTGCAGGCCACCCGCGAACGGTGCGGCTGGCAGCGCCTGCAGTGGCAGGACGATGCGCTGCTGCAACCGGGCGGGCTGGAACTGGATCTTTCTGCCATCGCCAAGGGCTTCGGCGTCGATCACGTCACCGCGTGGCTGCGTGGACAAGGCGTTGCCGCAGCGCTGATTGAGGTCGGCGGTGAACTGGCCGGCTACGGCCGCAAACCGGACGGCCAGCCGTGGCGCGTACTGGTGGAATCCGCGCCGGAAGAAGACGCGCAAACCGATGCTCCGCCACGGGTGCTGGCGCTGGACGGCAAGGCGGTGGCCACCTCCGGCGATCGCTGGCACCAGTACCAGGCCGATGGCGAGGCCTACAGCCACAGTCTCGACCCGCGTACCGGCAGACCGGTACGGCAGGTTGCCGCAGCGGTCACCGTGGTAGCCGACGACGCGATGCACGCCGATGCCTGGGCCACTGCGCTGACCGTACTCGGTCGCGAGCAGGGCATGGCGCTGGCCGAACGCGAAGGCTTGGCCGCGCGCTATCTGCAGCGCGCCGCAGACGGCCCGCAGGAATTTCTCAGCAGCGCCTTCCAGCGCCTGCTCGACGAGCAGGACGCATGAGCACTCGGCCGTCGCGCGCCTGGCTCGGCAACACCCTGGTGCTGCTCCTGCTGGCGCTGATCGGCTGGGCGCTGCTGCGCCTGCACCTCGGCGAAGCCTGGTGGCAGGGCGCGCCACCGGCGCGGCACTCGCAGATCGCGGTGCTCGCCACGGTACTGTACGCGCTGGCCTGCGCTGCACTGTGGTGGCGAGGACGCCCGCGCAACGATGCCGCATCCGGCGATACCGTGCCGATCCTGCTGGCCTGGTCCAGCCAGACCGGTTTCGCTCGCGAACTCGCCGAACGCAGCGCCGAAGTCCTGCGCGGCGCGGGGCTCCCGGCGCGCGTGCGCGGACTGCATGAGGTGGATGCAGCGCTGCTGGCCGGCAGCCAGCGCGCGCTGTTCATCGCCAGCACCACCGGTGAGGGCGATCCACCCGACCACGCCCTGCCCTTCCTGCGCGGCGTGATGGCCACGCCGCCGTCGCTGCAGCACCTGCACTACGCCGTGCTGGCGCTGGGTGACCGCAGCTATGGCCACTTCTGCGGATTCGGCCACCAGCTCGACCAGTGGCTCCGCCAGCACGGTGCGCATCCGCTGTTCGATGCGATCGAGGTCGACAACGCCGATCCGGGGGCCCTGCGTCATTGGCAACAGTTGCTGGGACAACTCGGCGCGGACGCCAGCGAACTGCCCGACTGGACCCCGGCCGAGTACCAGCCGTGGACGCTGCTGCGGCGCGAGCATCTGAACCCGGGCAGCCCGGGTGGCCCGGTGTACTGGCTGCGCCTGCAGCCGCCTCCCGCCGCCACTGCGCAGTGGCAGGCCGGCGACATTGCCGAGATCGGCCCGCAGCATGCCCGTCACAGCGCGCGCGCCTGGCTGGATGCGCAGGGTTTCGATGCGGACACGGTGCTGGACGACGGGCAGACGCTGCTGGCCCGCGTCGAACGCTCGCACCTGCCTTCGCGGGTCCCGCCGGATGATCTGCCGGCGTTGCTCGCGACCCTGCAGCCACTGCCGCATCGCGAGTACTCGATCGCCTCGGTAATGGCCGACGGTGCGGTGGAGCTGCTGCTGCGTCGGCAACTGCGCGCCGACGGCACGCCAGGCATCGGCAGCGGCTGGCTGTGCGATCACGCGGTCGTCGGGGAAACGGTGCAGCTGCGCCTGCGCCGCAACGATAATTTCCATGGCGTGGCCGCCGATGTGCCGCTGCTGCTGATCGGCAACGGCACCGGTATTGCCGGCCTGCGTGCGCACTTGCGCGAGCGCGCACACTCAGGCGCGCACCGCACCTGGCTGCTGTTCGGCGAGCGCACCGCTGCGCACGACTTCCACTTCGGCGAAGAGCTGCAGGCGATGCTGGCCGACGGCACGCTGGCGCGCCTGGATGCGGTGTTCAGCCGCGACGGTGGCGCACATCGCTACGTGCAGGACCGCCTGCTGGCCGAAGCGGCAACGCTGCGGCAATGGGTCGATGAAGGTGCGACGATCCTGGTCTGCGGCAGCCTGCAGGGCATGGCCCCGGCAGTGGACGCGGTGATCGAGCAGGTCCTGGGTGCGGCGGGCAAGGAAGCGTTGCTGCTGGCCGGCCGTTACCGGCGTGATGTGTATTAGGCGATGTAGAGCCGCACCCGTGCTCGGCTGACGGCACCGCAGCCGAGCATGGACCCGGCTCTACGGGATCGCGTGTCCACGCATGTTGGCAACCACCTTTCCAGCAGATCCACGCCATGCATCGTGCCCGCCGCCAGGGGATCATCCCTTCGCCGCGCTCACCCGGATCGCCAACAACTCACCGCCGCCCTGCAGCGCATGCCGTCGCCGCTCACGGGCCGACAACCATGCGGTATCGCCAGCCTGCAGCGCCGGCAGGGTGCTGTCGGCGCCGAAGTCGGCATGACCGGCCAGCAGATGCAGCGCCCAGGCCACGCCCGGTTCGCAGAAGAAGAACATCGAGCCGACCAGTGGCCGATGCAGCAGTTCGGCCTGCAACAACCCGCGCTTCCACATCAGGTTGAAGTCGTGGGTGGTGCCATCGACCAGTTCGCCGTGCAGCGTTTCCTCGCCGGCGAAGCGCACGCGCCCGTGTGGCGGCAGGACCTCGGCCACGCGGCCATCTTCGAAGCGCAGGCGCACGCCGTTGCCGCGCAGCAGCACCAGTTCACGCTCCACACCGGGGAAGGCGGAAAACGCGGCGTCCTGCTCGATCTCGGCCACCGACAGGCGCAGCGCCCAGTCATCGCCTTGTGCCGGCAGGCGCAGGATCTCACGGGTCCAGCCCAGGCCGTTGCGCCAACGTTCGCGGCGATAGTCCAGGCTGGAAATCACCTGGCTCGGGGTGTGCAGCAGGGAGTCGATGTTCATCGGCGCATTGCATCATGCCGCGCGCCGTCATGCATCAGCGCGTAGCGAGCGTGCCCTGGCCGCTGCACTCACCGCCCAGCAGCCGCGAGTGCTTCAGCCAGTCCTGGTCAGGGTAATAGGCGAACACCATCGTGCCACCACGCAACGCGTCGATCAGCGGCCTGGCCACCGACAGGCGCACCGCGGGGCAGCCCAGGCTGCGGCCGAGCCGCCCCTGCAGTTGTGCGGTGGCCGGGTTCACGTACGGCGCGCCGTGGATGACGATCGCGCGTTCGCGCGCGCGGTCGTTGAAGCCCGGCTCCAGCCCGGCCAGGCGCAGCGAATAACCGTTGCCGCCCATGTAGGTCTCCTGCGCGGTGAACGCACCGAGGCTGGACATGTAACTGCCATCGCGGTTGGAGAAGTGCTCGGTGCGGTTCTCGCCGCTGTTGCGGCCATGCGCCACCCATTCCTCGAACAGCAGGCGCTGTTTGGCCAGGTCGAACACCCACAGCCGAGGCTCGGTCGATGGCCGCGAATAGTCGATCACGCTGAGGCGATCACCGTTGATGCCCAGCTCCGGCCGCTGCAGGGCGCAGCGCATGGCGTGCGCCGCCAGCTGCAGCACGTGGCGGTCGGCCCTGGGCGCGCTGCGCGACAGCGCGGCAGCCAGGTCATCGGCGCTGGTGGCGAGGGCGGGCGTCTGTGCCAGCGCCGGCGCGCTGGCAGAAATCGCCAGCAGACCGAAGGTGGCCAGCCGGCACAGGCGGGATGCAGTCATGGGCACAACGCAGGACTCAGTTGTCCTTGAGGGTGGGCCCTGGCGGCTCGGATTCCAAGACCGGCTGCATCCCGGATTCAGCCGGGCTTGGGCGGACCGCCGGCAGCGAGGTCACCAGCAGGGTCGTGCCCGGCACCAGCACCCTGTACAGCTGGCGGGCAAAATCGGCCGGCAGCGCCATCGGCAGCGACGGCGTGGCCAGCAGGTCCGGCGTGGCCTGGGCCCGGTCCTGGCCCAGCAGCGGATAGGCCGTCCACTGGTGCAGCCGCTGGTTCACATCGAGCGGGCTGGGCGTATCGCTGTAGCCCTGCCCCATCACGAACAGGGTGGTGCCCTGGAACGCCGGCAGCGCGTCGGCCTTCAGCGGCGATTCGCCGATCATCACGCCATCGCGCAGCACGTACAGGCGCTGGTCGTGCAGGCTGACCAGGATGCCGACCTGCCCGGCCGGGGCCGCCCCGTCGTTCCACCAGGCCTGCGCCGACGCGCCACCCGCTGTCTCCGGCAGGGCCTGGCCGCGCGCGTTTACCGGCGCCAGCACGGCGGGATAGGCCAGGGTCATCGGCGCGCTCTTGGCATCGGCCACGACCACGGTGTCGCCGCGCTGGGTTTCGCTGAACAGCTTCTGCGCGAAGGCCTGCGGCAGGCGCACGCAGCCATGCGAGGCCGGGTGCCCGGGCAGGCTGCCACCATGCAGGGCGATGCCGTCCCAGGTCAGGCGCTGCATGTACGGCATCGGCGCGCTGTTGTAGAGGTTGGAGCGGTGGTCCTTGTCCTTCTGCAGGATGGTGAACACGCCGGTCGGCGTCTCGTGGCCAGCCTTGCCCGAGCTGATCGTGGTCAGGCCGATGGCGATACCGTTGCGGTAGACGTAGGCGCGCTGCTCATCGAGGCTGACCACCAGCACGATCGGGCCGGTCGGCGAGATTTCCGGATGCCACAGGTATTCGCCGGGCTTCAGGTCGGTCGGCCCCCGTACTTTTGCCGCTCCTGCTCCCGCCGCAGCAGCGGCCAGCCTGGCAGGATCCGGAGCCTCAGCGCGCGCCAGCAGCGGCAACGGCAGGGCCAGCGCAAGGGCGATGATCAGGGGCGTGCGGCGATGCGGAGCCATCCAGCGGGTGTCCTGTCCTTGTGGAGCGGCCACCGTACACCATCAGCCCGTAGTGGCCGCGGCAAGATCCGGCGCCGGAAATGAAATTGCCCGGCGACACAACCCTGTGTCGTACCGGGCAATCGTTACGTCCTTGTCGGCCTGCTGCCGTCCCCTCGCTTCCTGCGCTGCGGGGACGGCCTCGCATCCTGCACGCGGCCGCGTATGTCCTGCTTGTATCTCAGCCCCTTCCACAGGTCTGTGATGCCACCCTCCTGGTGATTGGTGCCGCGTCCTGCGGCAGTCGGTGGGCACGGCCATCCTGTCCGTGTCCGGTGAACCAGCTTCCTGCCGGTTCCGACGATTCCTGCTGTCAGCGCCTGGGTACGGTCCGCACCGGTACCGATCCGGGTACCGGATCCGCCGGCAACAACCTGTTGCCCACGGTGATCCGCTGCCGATTCCGTTCGACGATCGCTTTCCCTATCCCCTTCACCTGCGTCAGATCCTCGACGCTGTGAAACGGGCCGTGTCTGCGCCGGTGCTCGACGATCGCCTCGGCCTTGGCGGCTCCGACCATCGTCAATCCCTGCTGCAGCGCCTGGGCATCGGCGCGGTTGATGTCGATCGGTTCGGCGGCATGCGCCCCGGCGATCCCCATGACCAGCACCAGTGCCCTCAACACGACACTCCAAGGCACGACGTGTATCTCCTTGTGATTCTGGCCGCCCCGACCGGCAATCCCGTCGGCAGGAACAGTGTCCGTCACCACATGTGCACAGCCTATCGGTTTCCCGGATTTCCGTAAGCCAGCCAAATACCCGACGTGATGTAGGAAAAACCCTACCCGCGGCACAGGCGTAGAATGCGCGGATCAGCCCATGCAACCGGAGTTTCAGATGGACAGCGCCAAGCTCGGCCAATTCGTCAATGACAAGTGGGACAGCGAAATCGTCCCGCAGTTGGTCGACTACATCCGCATTCCCAACAAGTCGCCGATGTTCGACGCCAATTGGGTGCAGAACGGCTACATGGAACAGGCGGTCACCCTGATGGAGAACTGGGCCAAGGCCCAGCAGCTGCCCGGCCTGAAGGTTGAAGTGGTGCGCCTGGAAGGCCGTACCCCGCTGATCTTCCTGGAAATTCCTGCCTCCGGCGCCGAGACCGGCGACGACACCGTCCTGCTTTACGGTCACCTGGACAAGCAGCCGGAAATGACCGGCTGGGACGACGACCTCGGCCCGTGGACGCCGGTCCTGCGCGGCGACAAGCTGTATGGCCGCGGCGGTGCGGACGACGGTTACGCCATCTTCGGTTCGCTGGCCGCCGTGCTGGCGCTGCAGGCCCAGGGCCTGCCGCACGCGCGCTGCGTGGTGCTGATCGAAGCCTGTGAAGAGTCGGGCAGCTACGACCTGCCGGCCTACGTCGACCACCTGGCCGAGCGCATCGGCAAGCCGTCGCTGGTGGTCTGCCTGGATTCGGGCTGCGCCAACTACGACCAGCTGTGGTGCACCACTTCGCTGCGCGGCCTGACCGGCGGCAACTTCACCGTGAAGGTGCTCAACGAAGGCGTGCACTCCGGTGATGCCTCCGGCGTGGTGCCGTCCAGCTTCCGCCTGCTGCGCCAGCTGCTGTCGCGCATCGAGGACCAGGACACCGGCCGCATCCTGATCGACGGCATGAACGTGGAGATCCCGGCCGAACGCCTGGAACAGGCCAGGCGCGCTGCTGAAGTGGTCGATACCGAGATCTTCGAGAAATTCCCGATGGTCGACGGACTGCGCCCGATGAACGAGGACCTGACCGAGCTGGTGCTCAACCGCACCTGGCGTCCGGCGCTGTCGGTCACCGGCATCGGCGGCATGCCGCCGCTGGAATCGGCCGGCAACGTGCTGCGCCCGCAGACCTCGGTGAAGTTGTCGCTGCGCCTGCCGCCGACCGCCGACGGCAAGACCTGCGGCGAGTTGCTGAAGGAGGCCCTGTTGCGTGATCCGCCGAACGGCGCGCAGGTCACCCTGGACCTTGAAAAGGCCTCCACCGGCTGGAACGCACCGGCCATGGCGCCGTGGCTGACCAAGGCCATCGACGATGCCAGCCAGGCCTTCTTCGGCAAGCCGGCGATGTACATGGGCGAAGGTGGCTCGATCCCGTTCATGGGCATGCTGGGCGAGAAGTTCCCGGGCGCGCAGTTCATGATCACCGGCGTGCTCGGCCCGCACTCCAACGCGCATGGCCCGAACGAGTTCCTGCACATCCCGATGGGCAAGAAGGTCACCGCCTGCGTGTCCAAGGTGATCAGCGAACACTACGCGGCCAGCCTGCGCGGCGAGACCAGCGGTTCGCCGGTGGCGGCCGACAGCGGCACCCGCCACGGCGACCACGGCTGCTGCTGACCAGCACCCGTGACGGACGCAGCCCGGCCTTGCTAGGCTGCGTCCACACCCAAGCGGAATCGGCGCGCATGAATGGTCTGTTCGGCAGCACCAGCTGGCTGTATATCCTGCTGGTCGGCTTCGTTGTCGGCCTGCTCGGGCGCTTCTTCATGCCCGGCAACAACCGCATGGGCTGCCTGCTGACCATCGTGCTGGGCATCGTCGGTGCCCTGCTGGCCGGCTGGTTCGGCCAGTACATGGGCTGGTACGCCCCCGGTGAGCCGGCCGGCTTCCTCGGTGCCGTGGTGGGTGCAGTGGCCGTGCTGGCCCTTCTGCGCCTGTTCAGTGGCCGTCGCTGACCCGGTTCCTTTTCTTCCCCGTTCCCGACGCAGGGCGCATGGTGCGCCCGGACAGGCCTGCATGACCGAACCCGCCTCCGATCCCCAGCGCAGCGCGCAGCGCCTGCAGTGGGCCCGTATCCAGCTTGAGGATGCCAACGCCATAGTCGAGCGCGCCTCGGTCGATGCCGGCATGCGCAGCTACTGGCGTACCACCAGCGCCCGCGGCAGCCACATCGTGATGGACGCCCCGCCGGGGCTGGAAGATCCGCGGCCGTGGCTGCGCATGCGCGGGCTGCTGCACGACAATGGCCTGCGCGTGCCCGCGCTGCTGGCACAGGACCTGGAGGCCGGCTTCCTGCTGCTGGAAGATCTCGGCGGCCCGACCCTGGCCAAAATCCTCGACGAGCGCAACGCCGATGAATGGTTCGGCCGCTCGATCGAACAGCTGCTGCGGCTGCAGGCGATCCCGGTGCCGGCCGACTTCGGCCAGTTCGGCGAAGCGCTGCTGCAGCGCGATGCCGGCCTGTTCGACGAGTGGTTCCTGCAGCGCCACCTGAACCTGCAGCTGGACTGCGGTGAGATCGAAGGCCTGCAACTGGTGCACCGCCGCCTGATGGACAACGCGCTCGGCCAGGCCCAGCTGATGACCCATCGGGACTACATGCCGCGCAACCTGATGCCGGTTGACGACGGCCCGGCCGTGCTGGATTTCCAGGATCTCGTGCGCGGCCCGGTCGCCTACGACGCGGTGAGCCTGTTCAAGGACGCCTTCCTGAGCTGGCCGCTGCAGCGGGTGGACGCGTGGCTGGCGCAGTACCACCAGCGCGCACATGACGCCGGGCTGCCGGTGCCCGACCGCGCCACCTTCCTGCGTGATGCCGACTGGATGGGCATCCAGCGCCACGTCAAGATCCTTGGCCTGTTCTGCCGCCTGCGTTACCGCGACAACAAGGGCCACTACCTGGACGACGCTCCGCGCTTCATCGGCTATCTGGACGAAGTGCTGCCCCGCTACCGTGAACTGGCGCCGCTGCAGCGGCTGCTGGAAGAGCGCATCAAGCCGGCACTGGCCGAGCTGGCCGCACCGATGCGCGTGACGCGATGAAGGCGCTGGTCTTTGCCGCCGGTCTCGGCGAGCGCATGCGCCCGCTGACCCTGCATACGCCCAAGCCGTTGCTGGTGGTGGCCGGCAAGCCGCTGATCGCCTGGCACCTGGAACGCCTCGCGGCGCTGGGAGTGCGCGACGTGGTAGTCAACACCGCCTGGTTGGCCGAGCAGTTCCCGGCAACGCTGGGCGATGGCAGCCAATGGGGCCTGCGCCTGCATTTCATGCATGAAGGCCAGACGCCACTGGAAACCGGCGGCGGCATCCTCAATGCACTCCCGGTGCTGGGCGACGCCCCGTTCCTGGTGGTGAACGGCGACATCTGGACCGATTTCGATTTCGCCACGCTACCGCGCGAGCCGCAGGGCCAGGCCCACCTGGTGCTGGTCGACAATCCGGCGCAGCACCCGGACGGAGACTACCGGCTGGACGCGCAGGGCCGGCTGCACCATGACCGCCAGGGGCCCTGCCTGACCTATGCCGGCATCGGGGTCTACCGCCCCTCGATCGTGGCCAACTGGCGCGCGGTGATCGGTGATGCGCCGGGCAGCGAGTGGGTCCCGCCGAGGTTCTCGGTGGTGCCGCTGCAGAAGCACTTCATGGCGCAGGGGCTGATCACAGGACAGCATCATCGCGGGCGCTGGACCGACGTCGGGACTGTGGATCGCCTGCGCGCACTGGATGCGGAGTTGGCGGCGAACGGCTGAGCCCCTCGTGGCTGGATGTTTTGAGAGCAGAAGCCTTGCTTGGCCGGGCGGGGTGGATTCGCGGGGGACGCCGTGAACCCGTCCCTGGGGGCTTGGCCGCGGCATCCATGCCGCGGACACCCCCGCGAACCCACCCCGCCCGGCCTCTGACAGTTTCCGTGCGCGTCCTGCCACGGAAGAAAGAAGAGCAAAAGCGGGTCGCTTCGCTGCGCTTGCTCCGGTGACGACCAACGGTCGTCACCCACCATAAGCAAGACACGTGTCGACCAAGGTCGTCACCCACCAACAGCAGTGCAGTACGCAGTCCGGGCAGATCGCGGGAACCTGTCGAAGGCGGGGTGGCTCAGGTTGCGGGGGCGTGAGCGCCATGGATGGCGCGATCGAGGCTACATGGACGTACTTGCGCCGTCCCCCGCAACCTGAGCCACCCCGCCTCCCCTCAGGAAGCCCGCCTTTGACGTTGACGTTGCTTCGGCTTCGGCGGGTGCAGGGCGCAGCCCTGCAAACAACCCCCACCCTCAGTAACGAGGCCGGCCTTCTTCCAGCACCTGGCGCAGGAACGGCACGGTGATCCGCCGCTTCGCCGCCAGCGACTCGCGGTCCAGCCAGTCCAGCAGCGTGATCAGTCCACCCAGCTCGCGCCCGGTGTGCGACAGCAGCCACTCGATGGCCGCCTCGTCGATCGCCAGGCCGCGGCGCAGCGCGCGTTCGCGCAGCACCGCCGCGCGGCCTTCCTCATCCAATGGCTGCAACCGCACGCGCACGCACTGGCCCAGCCGCGAGCGCAGGTCCGGCAGCACCAGCCCCAGTTCGCCCGGTGCTTTCTGCGCGGTATACAGCACGGTCACGCGTGCAGCGCGGGCGCGGTTGTGGAAATCGAACAGCGCCACTTCATCCTCACGGTGGCCGGCCACCGCGTCCAGGCCATCCAGCGCCACCAGTTCCCGTGCCTCCAGTCCGTCCAGTGCCGCACGCACGCGGCCGGCGGCGCTGGCGAGCGGGACGTAGGTTGGCAGGCGCCCGGCCTGCTCGGCGCTGGAGCACATCGCCAGCGCCTGATGCGTCTTGCCCGTGCCCGCCGCGCCTTCCAGGTAGACCCAATCGTGGCTGGCACCCACTGCGATCGCATGCAGCTGCGCCAGTGCGCCATCCGGCGCACCGATGAAGGTCTCCAGGCGCTGGTCCCGCGGGTAATGCAGGGCCAGCGGAAGTTGCGGCACACCCATCACTTCAGGTCGGGGCCCTTGTCATTCGGATCGAGAAGGATATGAGGCTGGTCGATCACGCCATCAAGCATGATCGCCGGCTTCTCGCCCGCGTACAGCTCGCTCTGGCGGTAGCGCTGGTGGGCGTAGCGCAGCAGCACATTGCTCACCGCCGCCACCGGCAGCGCCAGCAGCATGCCGAGGAAACCGAACAGCTGGCCGCCGGCCATCACCGCGAAGATCACCGCCACCGGGTGCAGGCCGATCTTGTCGCCGACGATGCGTGGGGTCAGCACGTAGCTCTCAAGCAGCTGGCCGACCGTGAATACCACCCCGACCAGGATCAGCAGCTTCAGGTCCAAGCCCTGTGCCTGCACCAGCGCGGCCACGATGGCCATCAGGATCCCGGTGGTCGCGCCCAGGTAGGGGATGAAGCTGATCAGGCCGGCAATCAGGCCGATCAGCAGGCCCAGCTTGAGGCCGACCAGCGACAGGCCGCCGGCGTAGATCACGCCCAGCGCCAGCATCACCAGGAACTGGCCACGGATGAAGGCACCCAACACCTCATTGGATTCACGCGCCAGCGCGCTGATGGTACCGATGTGGTTGCGCGGGATGAGCGACGCCACCCGCTCGACCAGCTTGTCCCAGTCGCGCAGGAAGTAGAACGCCAGGATCGGCAGCAGCAGGATGTTGACCACCCAGGTCACCATCGCGAAGCCCGAGCGCGAGACGTAGCCCATGAACGTGGTGGCGAAGCCGCCGGCCTGCTGCCAGTGGCTGCGCACCCATTCGATCAGGCGGTCCGGATCCAGCCACTGCATCACCTCCAGGCCGGTCTTCTGCTCGAACCAGGGAATCCCCTTTTCCATCAGCCAGACCTGGGCCTGTGGCGCGACCGCGATCAGGGTGGTGATCTGGCGTTCGATCATCGGCACCAGCACCAGCAGCAGCGCCACGATCACCAGCACCATGGCCGCGAACACCAGCACCACGCCGGTCATGCGCGAACGGCCGGTGGCCTCGATGCGGTCCACCAGCGGGTCGCCCAGCCAGGCCAGCGCCAATGCCAGCACGAATGGGGTCAGGATCGGCGCCAGCAGCCAGACCACCCAGCCGATCAGGCCGGCGAACAGGATGTACTTCAGCCAGCGCAGCAGCTGCGCGATCTCGGCTTCCGGAGTCTGGATCATCGCAAGCGGTACTCGTTGCTGACTGGCGCCGGCGCACCCGTGGTGTCGTCGATCGGCGCTGGCATCGGCGCTGCCGGCACCAGCACGCCCCCGTCGCCCAGCATGCGATTGAAGCCCGCCAGGCCCGTGGTCATTTCCAGGTTCAGTTCCAGCTGGCCAGCCGAAGCGCGCAGCGGGATGACGTTGCGCACGACCGGCACCTCGCGCAACCCGGCGGCCAGCCGCAGGTAGTCATCAGCGCTGTTGATACCGGTCACTACGATGCGATATGTGCCCGCCGCACCGGTGGCGGCCCCCGCCTTGGCATACCGCCGGACCAGCGCATCGGCGGCGCCATCGGCACCGGCCGCCATCGCCCGCATGGCATTGGCATCATTGCTGGACCACTTGTTCAGTTCACGGCCGTTGTCGACGAACACCCAGTCCGCCTTCCAGCCGCCGTTGGCGCGGTACAGCTTGCCGATCAGCTGCATCGGCGGCGAATAGCGCGAGGAGGCGCGAGCCACCGCGGCCGTGTCCTGCCGCCAGATGGCGCCGACGAGCGCCTGTTCGGCAGCGCCGCCACTGGGGAGGCCGAGCTTGTAGCCGCGCTCGATGGCGCGATTCAGCAGCGGGCGGGCGGCATTGGCCTGCTGCACGCTGACCAGGCGCGGGCCGCTGCCGTCGTCCACGGCCAACCACACCACCGGCTTCGGGCGCGGCTGCGGCCACAGCGGCAGGCCCAGCGCCGATACCAGCGAATCGACGTCATCCTCGCGGAAGCGGGCCACCAGCAGGGTCCGGAAGCTGGGGGCGCCGCTGGCGCTCACGCTCTGGTCCTGCTTGTAGTCGTAGCTGGCGACGTAGTCCTTGGCGTTGCGAAGCGCCTGCACCACCCCCGGGCGCGACATCACGCTGCGATCGCCGGACAACTTGCCCAGCACCACGCTCAGGGCGCGGGCCAGGGCGCCGTTGCGATCGGCTTCGGCCTGGCTGTTGACGGGCACTTCGGCCTCGTACGCGCCAGTGGCGGTGGCGACATCACCCTCGGTGCGCAGGCCGCTCTGGGCCATCGTGGCCACCGGCAGGCTCAGCGCAATGAGCAGGGTCAGAATCAGGCTGCGGCGCATCAGGACATCCATTGGCTCGACGTATCCGGGGGGAATTGTTGCCCGAATACGGTCTTTGCGCCAATGCGGCCTGTTAAAATCGCCCGTTCAACCCCTGCCAGCGCCGACGCCCGTGACCAACACCCCGTCTTCCGCCCCCTCCCCCCTCACCTACCGCGATGCGGGTGTCGATATCGACGCCGGCAATGCGCTGGTCGAGCGGATCAAGCCTTTGGTCAAGCGCAGCTTCCGCCCGGAAGTGATGGGCGGCCTGGGCGGCTTCGGCGCCCTGTTCGACCTGTCCAACAAATACCGCGAGCCGGTGCTGGTCTCGGGCACCGATGGCGTGGGCACCAAGCTGAAGCTGGCGCACCAGCTGAACCGCCACGATACGATCGGCATCGACCTGGTCGCCATGTGCGTGAACGACGTGCTGGTGCAGGGTGCCGAGCCGCTGTTCTTCCTGGACTACTTCGCCACCGGCAAGCTCGACGTGGATACCGCCGCGGCCGTGGTGGGCGGCATCGCCAACGGCTGCACCGAAGCCGGCTGTGCCCTGATCGGCGGAGAAACCGCCGAAATGCCCGACATGTACGCACCGGGCGAGTATGACCTGGCCGGCTTCACCGTCGCCGCGGTCGAAAAAAGCGAGCTGAAGGACGGCGCCAGCGTGGTCGCCGGTGACGTGCTGATCGGCATTGCCTCGTCCGGCCCGCATTCCAACGGCTATTCGCTGGTGCGCCGCATCTACGACCGTGCCGGCCGCCCGGCCGACCTGGAACTGGAAGGCGGGGTCAAGCTTGTGGACGCGCTGATGGCGCCGACCCGGTTGTACGTCAAGCCGGTCCTGTCGCTGCTGAAGTCGCACGGCGGGGCCATCCACGGCATGGCCCACATCACCGGTGGCGGCCTGACCGAGAACATCATCCGCGTGGTGCCCGACGGCCTCGGCCTGGACATCCAGGCGTCCAGCTGGCCCCTGCCGCCGGTGTTCCAGTGGCTGCAGGAGGAAGGCGCGGTGGCCGACAGCGAGATGTGGCGCACCTTCAACTGCGGCATCGGCTTCGTGCTGATCGTGGCCGCCGACCAGGTCGCTGCGGTGTCCGAGGCGGTCAAGGCCCAGGGCCTGGAGCACTGGACCATCGGCCAGGTGGTCACCGCCGAAGGCGCCGAGCGCGTCCGCATCGGCTGAACCCGACCCCGAGGATCCCGCATGGACGCAACGCCCCCCCTGGCCCCCACCCCGGTACCGCCGCCACTGGCGACGGTACCGGCGTTCAGCACGCAGGATGGCGACCACCTGCGCGCGCTGTCCATCGCCCACTATGTGTTCGGTGGCCTGATCGCGCTGCTCTCGCTGTTCTTCGTCGTGTACATCGTGCTCGGCATCAGTGCGCTGAGCGGCCATCTGCCGATGAACTCCGGGGGCCAGCCCTCGTCGCCGGCCGAGCAGCGCCTGTTCGGCTGGGTGTTCACGATCCTGGGAACCGTGTTCGTCGCCGGCGGCCTGGGCATGGCCGCATTCGTCATCCATGCCGGTCGCTGCCTGGCCCGACGCCGTCGCCACCTGCTGTGCCTGATCGTGGCCGGCCTGCTCTGCCTGTGCGCGCCGCTCGGCACCGTTCTGGGGGTGTTCACCCTGGTCACGCTGCTGCGCCCGCAGATCAAGGCCGCCTTCGACGTACCGGGAACGGCGGCATGACGATCCAGGGCGCCCCGCCGCCGCTGCCACGGCAGACCCTGGCGCAGTTGCAACTGGCCAGCCACCTGCAGACGCTCAAAGTGCTGTTCTACGCGCTGGCGGGTTTCCACTGGGTGGCCGCGCTGGCCTTTCTCGGCTTCATCGGCCTGGTCGCCGGCTCGCGCGGCCTGGATGATGGCGCGGCCCTGGCCACGGTTTACGGCGTGGTCGCGCTGCTGGCTGCCGTGCTCGGCTTCGTGCAGTTGCATACCGCGCGCCTGCTGTCGCATCGCACCGGGCTGGCCTGGTGCCGGCGCGCGGCGTGGCTGGCGGTGCTGGCGGGCCCACTGGGCATGGCCCTGACCGCCTATGCCTGGGTCTTCCTGTCCAAGCCTGACATGGCCGCCCTGTTTGACCGCGGCGACCACGTCAGTGTCTGAGCCGGCAGGCAAACGACCGTCCCCCTCCAGATCGACCGACATGTCCTGCCCTGCCATTGCCGCAACCAACGCCGTCCGTACCTACCGCTTTTCGGCGCCCAAGAAGCTGGCCTTTGCCGCGACGCTGGCCGTGTTCGCGATCAGCTGGGTCCATCCGCTGTGGCCCGTCGAACAGGCCCTGCACAGCACGTTGACCGTGGTCGGACTGGCCACCCTGCTGTGGGTGGACCGGCGCGGCTGGCTGGGCAACGGCGCGTTCATCGCGATCTGCGGCTTCATCATCCTGCATTGCGTGGCGGCCCGCTGGTTGTACTCCAACGTGCCTTATGACGCCTGGGTGCAGGCGCTGACCGGCTGGTCACCCGATGCGGCGTTCGGTTGGCGTCGCAACCACTTCGACCGCCTCATCCACTTCCTGTATGGCGCCTGCTTCACCCCTGCGCTGCTGCAGTTGGCCCGCCATGCGTGGCCGGCGTTGCGCGCGGGCCAGGCCTTCGCCCTGGCCGTGATGGCGGTGATGTGCTCCAGCCTGGCCTACGAATGGTTCGAGTGGGCCATCGCGCTTGCGCTGTCGCCGGATGCCGCCGAGGCCTACAACGGACAGCAGGGCGACATGTGGGACGCGCATGCCGACATGCTGTTGGCCACCGTGGGCAGTCTGCTGGCCTGGCCGCTGATGCGGCCGAGTGCACCGCGATGAGCCCGTCCACCCGCATTGCGGTGCTCGCCTCAGGCCGTGGCAGCAACCTGCAGGCCATCCTTGATGCGATCGGCAGCGGCCGCTTGCCCGCCGATGTCGTCGGCGTGTTTTCCGACCGCCCCACGGCACAGGCCCTGCAGCGTGTCGGCCCGGCGTTGCGCTGGGCACACGCGCCGAAGGAATTCACTGATCGCGCCGCCTACGAGCAGGCACTGGGCGATGCACTGGCCGCCGTCACGCCGGACTGGATCGTCTGCGCCGGCTACATGCGCATCCTCGGCGCCGGCATCGTGCAGCGTTTCGATGGCCGCCTGGTCAACATCCACCCCTCGTTGCTGCCACTGCACAAGGGCCTGGACACGCACGCGCGGGCGCTGCAGGCCGGCGATGCCGAGCACGGTGCCAGCGTGCACCTCGTGGTCCCCGAACTGGACGCCGGTTCCGTGCTGGCCCAGGCACGGGTGCCGGTGCTGCCAGGCGACGATGCGCAGACGCTGGCCGAGCGCGTGCTGGCCGTGGAGCACCCGCTGTTGATCGCCACGCTGGAGCTGTTGTGCGCCGGGCGCCTGGCTGAACGGAAGGGCCAGCCGTGGCTGGACGGTCACCCCCTGTTTAGCCCGTTGGTCCTAGATTCCGCCGGAAACCTGAACCGGTGATACCGATGCACACGCCCTGCTGACTGCGCGGCTGGCATCCTGTTTCCCCCTGCGGCCCTGTCCTCCATGAAGACCTCGACCCTGCTGCCCACGTCATTGCTGCTGTCGCTTGCCGTGTTCCCTGGCACGGGCCGGGGCCAGCAGGCACCCACGCCGCCGAGTCCGGCACCAGCCGCGCAGGCTCCCGCCGCCCCGGCCGCACCGATGCTGCCGGCCCTGGCCTGGGAGCCGCCGCCGCTGCAGCCGTTCAGCGCCACCTACCAGGCCTTCTACAAGGGCCGGGAGGCCGGCGATGCCAGCATGCAGGTCACCCATACCGGTGGTAACCAGTGGCGGGTGGACATGCAGGTGGTCGGCCGCCGCGGCTTCGCCAGCGTGCTGGGCCTGAACATCGAACAGAGCACGGTATTCGAGGAGCGCGGGGGCCAGTACGCCCCCCTTAGCCAAAGCACGGTGCGCAAGGGCCTGTTCCTCGGCAAGAAGGCGGTCGGCACGTACGACTGGCAGGCCGGTACCGCGCAGTGGAGCGGCGATGTCGAGAAGAAGCGTGCGCAGCCGATTGCGCTGCAGCCGGGCGACCAGAGCGCGCTGCTGATCAACCTGGCAATCATGCGTGATGCCCGTCCGGGTACCACCATGCACTACCGCTACGTGGACATGGGCAAGGTCCGCCAGCATGACTACCAGGCCGCGCCGCAGACCGAGAACGTCGAGGTCGGCGACCTGTCCTACAACGCGCTGCGGGTCTACCGGACCAACGGCGGCAACAACGAGACCATTCTCTGGATCGCCAACGGTGTCCCCACTCCGGTGCGCATCCTGCAACGCGAAGACGGCGAGGACCGCGTCGACCTGCGCCTGATCGAATACCAAGGAGTCTGAGCATGAGCACCCTGACCCGCCCTCTCACCTGGATCGCCGCGGCCGCCCTGTCCGTGGCCAGCCTGCCGGCCATGGCCCTGCAGCCGTTCAAGGCCGATTACCTGGCCAGCTACATGGGCATGCAGGCCAACGGCACCATGACCCTGGCCAGCGAAGGTGCCAACCGATGGCGCTACAGCCTGCAGGTGAAGAACCAGCTCGCCGACCTCAGCCAGAGCACGGTGTTCGAGGAAGTCCGTGGACAGCTGCGCCCGCTCAGCAGCCAGGACCGATCGGCGCTGCTGGTGAAGAAGCGCAATGTGCAGGCCAACTACAACTGGACCAGCAACCAGGCCACCTGGACCGGCGACATCAAGCCGGACCGCGCCGGGCCGATCGCCCTGAGATCCGGTGACATGGATGCGCTGCTGATCAACCTGGCGATCGCGCGCGACCTGGCTGCCGGCAAGCCGCTGACCTACCGCATGGTCGACGAGGGCCGGGTCAAGAACATGACCTACCGCGTGGTCGGCAAGGAGTCGATCACCGTGGGTGGCAGGAGCTACGAGGCCACCAAGGTCTCGCGTGCGGATGGCAACAAGGAGCTGATCGCCTGGATCGTGCCGGAGTTCCCGGTCCCGGCGCGGATGCTGCAGCGGGAAAGCGGCCGCGACGCGTTGGACCTGACCATCAAGTCGATGAACTGAGTGCCGGGGTCGGATCCCATCCCCTCCGGGATGGGCTCTGACCCCACCCACGCAAAAAAACGCCCGCTTGCGCGGGCGTTTTCTTATTTCTTCGCTTCGGCCGGTAGCGCTTCAGCCGGCTTGAACTCGGTGCGGCAGTCCACCCGGATCTGCTCGCCGCTCCCCCGCCAGACAAAGGTGCGGCAATGGCGGTTTCCGTCCTGGCGGTCGTTCACCGCCACCGCGTAGAACGACTGGATGATCTCGTCGCGCGAGACCGTGCCGTCGCCGTTCCAGTCCATGTCCTTCTGCTCGATGCCCCGGGTGATCGCGATGTCGGCGTACCAGGCATAACCCAGCCACGCCAGCACGATCAGCACCAGCACCAGCAGTGCCTTGCGCCGCGGGCTGAACCTGCCGCGCAGGATCATGGCACGCGCCGGATGGTGGCGCCGAGCGAAGACAGCTTCTCTTCGATGTTCTCGTAACCACGGTCAAGGTGGTAGATGCGGTCGATGGTGGTCTCGCCGCTGGCCATCAGGCCGGCCAGGATGAGCGACGCCGAAGCGCGCAGATCGGTGGCCATCACCGGTGCACCGCTGAGATGCTCGCTGCCCCGCACGATGGCGGTGTGGCCTTCGACCTGGATGTCCGCGCCCAGGCGCAGCAGTTCGTTGACGTGCATGAAACG
Source organism: Stenotrophomonas maltophilia (assembly GCF_001676385.1). GTDB lineage: Bacteria > Pseudomonadota > Gammaproteobacteria > Xanthomonadales > Xanthomonadaceae > Stenotrophomonas > Stenotrophomonas maltophilia_J. Next base: position 388,741 of record NZ_LYVJ01000002.1, read on the forward strand.
GTTCTCGAAGATCGTTTCATTGATCACGCCGACACCGTCGGCCACGCAGTTGAGCGCCATGAACTGCGCCTGCATGTCGGTCGGGAACGCCGGATACGGCGCGGTGGTCAGGTTGACCGCCTTCGGCCGCCGGCCCTGCATGTCCAGGGTAATGGTGTCGTCGGTGGTCTCGATCTTCGCACCGGCCTCGACCAGCTTGGACAGCACCGCGTCCATGGTGTTGGGGCGCGCACGGTTGACCGTGACCCTGCCGCCGGTCATGGCTGCCGCGACCAGGAACGTACCGGTCTCGATGCGATCAGGCAGCACTTCATGGCGGCCACCGGACAGGCTCTCAACGCCTTCGATGGTCAGCCGGGCCGTGCCGACACCTTCGATCTTCGCGCCCAGTGCGATCAGGCAATGCGCCAGATCGGTCACTTCCGGTTCCATCGCGCAGTTGTCGAGGACGGTGGTGCCCTCGGCCAGCACGGCCCCCATCAGCACGTTCTCGGTGCCGGTGACGCTGACCATGTCGAAGGTGAAGTGGCCGCCCTTCAGCCGCTTGGCCGAGGCCTTGATGAAGCCGTTCTCGACCACGATGTCGGCACCCAGCGCCTGCAGGCCCTTGATGTGCTGGTCGACCGGACGCGAACCGATCGCGCAGCCGCCAGGCAGCGAGACTTCGGCCGCGCCATAGCGGGCCAGCAGGGGACCCAGCACCAGGATGGACGCGCGCATGGTCTTGACCAGCTCGTATGGCGCCACGTGCTGGTTCACCGAGCGTGGATCGACCACGATCGCGCTGCCGCGCGACAGCGTGCCCTGGTCGATGGTGACCTTGGCGCCCAGCTCGCCCAGCAGCTTCACCGTGGTGACCACATCGTGCAGGTGCGGCACGTTGGTGATCTCCACCGGCTCATCGGCCAGCAGGGTCGCGCAGAGGATGGGAAGGACGGCGTTCTTGGCGCCGGAGATGCTCACTTCACCGTGCAGCGCAGCGCCGCCGGTCACAACGATCTTGGCCATGTATTCGGGATCTTCTGCGGTTCAGCCGGCTTCGGCCGGGGTCACGGTTTTCAGCGCCAGCGCGTGGATCGCGCCACCCATCAGGTCGCCCAGGGTGGCATAGACCATCCGGTGGCGGGCCAACGGTATCTTGCCGGCAAAGGCCTCGCAGACCACGGTCGCTTCGAAATGCACGCCATCGTCGCCACGCACGTCGGCGCGGGCGCCGGGCAGGCCGGTTTCGATCAGGTTGCGGATGGTGTCGGCGTCCAACGGGCTTTCCTAATAAAATGAGCGCTCATTCTACTTCCGCTGCGTGGCGTCCGCATGGCCGAGTCCCTCCTGCCCCCCCGTTCCGTCGATCCGGCCAGCCTGGTCGCCAGCGGCCGCCGTGTCTTCGAGATCGAGCGGCAGGCGCTGGAAGCGGTCGCCTCCCGCCTGGGCGGGGCCTTCCAGCAGGCCTGCCAGGCGATTCTGGCCAGCCGCGGCCGGGTGGTCGCCACCGGCATGGGCAAGTCCGGCCATATCGCCCGCAAGATCGCCGCCACCCTGGCGTCGACCGGCACGCCGGCCTTCTACGTGCATCCGGGCGAGGCCGGCCATGGCGACCTCGGCATGATTACCGAAGATGACGTGGTGCTGGCCCTGTCCTACTCGGGCGAGTCCGACGAAGTGCTGATGCTGCTGCCGGTGCTCAAGCGCCAGGGCAACGTGCTGATCTCCATGACCGGCCGGCCGCAGTCCAGCCTGGCCACGGCTGCCGATGTCCACCTGGACGTCAGCGTGCCGGCCGAGGCCTGCCCGCTGGCGTTGGCGCCGACTTCCAGCACCACCGCTTCGCTGGCGATGGGCGATGCACTGGCCGTGGCGCTGCTCGATGCGCGCGGCTTCACTGCCGACGATTTCGCCCGCTCGCATCCGGCCGGCAGCCTGGGCCGCCGCCTCCTGCTGCACATCACCGACGTCATGCACACCGGTGAGGACCTGCCCCGGGTCGGCGCCGAGGCCAGCCTCAGCGAGGCGCTGGTGGAAATGAGCCGCAAGCGGCTGGGCATGACCGCCGTGGTCGACGCCGATGGCGTGCTGATCGGCCTGTTCACCGACGGCGACCTGCGCCGGGCGCTGGACAGCGCACTGGACGTGCGCACCGCGAAGATCGCCGATGTGATGACCCGTAACCCGCGCACCATCGGTGCCGACCAGCTGGCCGTCGAGGCCGCGCGGCAGATGGAAACCCAGAAGATCAACGGCTTGATCGTGGTCGATGGCCAGGGTCGCGCGGTCGGCGCCCTGAACATTCATGACCTGTTGCGGGCCCGGGTGGTTTAACCGACAGTCCGTAGACCCCATTCAGTCTGTAGTGCCACCCGACCCCGCCGAGCCCGCTGCCCTGATGCCCTGGTCCCCCCTGCCCGCCTTCCCCGCCCACCTGCATGCCGCTGCGGCCCGTGTCCGCCTGGCCTGCTTCGACGTGGACGGCACCCTCACCGACGGTCGGCTGTACTACGACAGGGACGGCAACGAGAGCAAGGCATATTTCGTGCAGGACGGCCTGGGCCTGAAGCTGCTGCAGCAGCACGGCATCCACCCCGTGCTGATCACCGCGCGCAACAGCCAGTCTGCGCTCCGGCGCGGCGCGGACCTCGGCATCGACACCCAGATCGCCGTGGGCGACAAGCTGGCCAGCGTGCAGGCGCTCTGCGCGCAGCACGGCATCGGCCTGGATCAGGTGGCATTCATGGGCGACGACCTGCCGGACCTCGCTCCGCTGGGTGCAGTCGGGCTGGCAGTGGCCCCGGCCAACGCCCACCCGTGGATCGCCGAGCGCGTGCACTGGCAGACCCGCGCGGAGGGAGGGCGGGGCGCCGCGCGCGAACTGTGCGACGTGCTGCTGGCCGCACAGGGCCGGGTCGATGCGGTGCTGGCGGGGTTCGGCGCATGAATGCTCCTTCTCTGAACTGGCGCACCCTGCTTGGCATCGGCCTGCTGCTGGCCGCGCTGATCAGCAGTTGGGCGGCACTGCGCAATCGTGACAAAGGGCCGGCCAAGGTAGGCCAGGACATCGGCGTGGACTACATCCTGCACGATTTCCAGATCGTCGCGCTGGACGAAAAGGGCAAGGAATCCACCACCCTGCGTGCGCCCCGGCTGGAGCGCCAGCGCGGCGACCAGACGATCAACCTCACCACCCCGCTGTTCGAGATGCCGGACAAGGACGGCAAGCACTGGACCCTGCGCGCCGAAACCGGCTGGCTCAGCGCCAAGGGCGATGAACTGAAGCTGCGCGGCAATGTCGCTGGCGACAGCCCGGCCGGCCCGGGCGTGGTGCCCACCACCTTCCGCACCGACCACCTGGACGTGTTCCCCCGGGAGAACCGCGCCCGCACCGATGCGCAGGTGACCATGACCCGGCCCGGCATGGAACAGTCCGGTGTCGGCTTCGAGGTGGATTCGAAGAACAACACGTATCATTTCCTCAGCCAGTCCAAGGGTCGCTACACGCCCCGACGCTGATTCCGCCGCCAGCCTGCGACGTCTCCGGACAGGCGCACGGCCGGCAGCCCCACC
>NZ_LYVJ01000003.1 GCF_001676385.1 Stenotrophomonas maltophilia
GCCGCCACCGCCTACAATATCGGCCCCGCTCCGCTGCTGATCCCGCCCCCATGACTGCTGATCTGTTGCCCGTCCGCCGGGCCCTCCTCTCCGTTTCCGACAAGACCGGCCTGGTCGAGCTGGCCACTGCGCTGGCGGCACGCGGCGTGGAGCTGCTGTCCACCGGCGGCACCGCCAGGGCGATCCGCGATGCGGGCCTGGCCGTGAAGGACGTGGCCGAGGTCACCGGCTTCCCGGAAATGATGGATGGCCGGGTCAAGACCCTGCACCCGATGGTGCACGGCGGCCTGCTGGGCCGCTCGGGCGTCGATGATGCGGTGATGGCCGAGCACGGCATCGGCGCCATCGACCTGCTGGTGCTGAACCTGTATCCGTTCGAATCGGTCACCGCCAAGGCCGACTGCACCCTGGCCGACGCGGTCGAGAACATCGATATCGGCGGCCCGGCGATGCTGCGGTCGGCGGCCAAGAACTTCGCCCGCGTGGCGGTGGCCACCGATCCGTCGCAGTACGCCGAACTGCTGGCTTCGCTGGACGCCAACGGCGGCCAGCTGTCGGCCGCCACCCGCTTCGCGTTCTCGGTGGCCGCGTTCAACCGCGTCGCCCAGTACGACGCCGCGATCAGCAACTACCTGTCGGCGGTCACCGCCACCGACACGGCCGTGCCAGTCCGTGCCGAGTACCCGGCGCAGATGAATTCCACCTTCGTGAAGGTGATGGACCTGCGCTACGGCGAGAACCCGCACCAGAGCGGCGCGTTCTACCGCGACCTGTACCCGGTGCCGGGCACCCTGGCCACGTTCCAGCAGCTGCAGGGCAAGGAACTGAGCTACAACAATCTGGCCGACGCCGATGCCGCGTGGGAATGCGTCCGCCAGTTCGATGCGCCGGCCTGCGTCATCGTCAAGCATGCCAACCCGTGCGGCGTGGCCGTGGGTGCCGGCAACGGCGATGCCTACGAGCTGGCCTACGCCACCGACCCGACCAGCGCCTTCGGCGGCATCATCGCCTTCAACAAACCGCTGGACGCCGCCACCGCCAAGGTGATCCTGGACCGCCAGTTCGTGGAAGTGCTGATCGCCCCCGACTACGAGCCAGCCGCGCTGGAATACGCGCAGAAGAAGGCCAACGTACGCGTGCTGCGCATCCCGCACGGTGCTGGCCTGAACAACTTCGACAGCAAGCGCGTCGGCTCGGGCCTGCTGCTGCAGTCCTCGGACAACCGCGGCATGACCCGCGACGGACTGAAGGTGGTCAGCAAGCTGGCGCCGACCGACAAGCAGTTCACCGACCTGCTGTTCGCCTGGAAGGTCGCCAAGTTCGTGAAGTCCAACGCGATCGTCTATGCCAGGGACAACCGCACCATCGGCGTGGGCGCCGGCCAGATGAGCCGCGTGTACTCGGCGCGCATCGCCGGCATCAAGGCCGCCGATGCCAACCTGGTGGTGGAAGGTTCGGTGATGGCTTCCGATGCGTTCTTCCCGTTCCGCGACGGCATCGATGCCGCCGCTGCCGCTGGCATCAAGGCGGTCATCCAGCCGGGCGGTTCGATGCGCGATGCCGAAGTGATCGCCGCCGCCGACGAACATGGCCTGGCCATGGTATTCACCGGCGTGCGCCACTTCCGCCACTGATCCGCATCACCAAGCCGGGCCCTGCCCGGCTTTTCTTTTCCGTACCCGAGAACCCTGTCCCATGAAGATCCTCGTCATCGGCTCCGGCGGCCGCGAACACGCCCTGGCATGGAAGCTGGCCCAGTCCTCCCGTGTCACCGAAGTGATCGTCGCGCCCGGCAACGCCGGCACCGCCAGCGAAGACAAGTGCCGCAACGTGGCGGTGAAGGTGACCGATATCGACGGCCTGCTGGCGCTGGCCCAGGCTGAAGGCGTGGCGCTGACCGTGGTCGGCCCGGAAGTGCCGCTGGTGGCCGGCGTGGTCGACCGCTTCCGCGCCGCCGGCCTGCGTATCTTCGGGCCGACCGCTGCCGCCGCGCAGCTGGAAGGCAGCAAGGCCTACGCCAAGGACTTCCTGGCCCGCCACAACATCCCCACTGCGTACTACGCCGTGCACAGCGACGTGGACGCCGCGCTGGCCTACATCCGCGACAAGGGCGCACCGATCGTGGTCAAGGCCGATGGCCTTGCCGCCGGCAAGGGCGTGATCGTGGCAATGACCCTGGCCGAAGCCGAGGACGCCGTGCGTGACATGCTCTCGGGCAACGCCTTCGGCGATGCCGGCGCGCGCGTGGTGATCGAGGAGTTCCTCGACGGCGAGGAAGCCAGCTTCATTTCGATGGTGGATGGCGTGCATGCGCTGCCGATGGCCACCTCGCAGGACCACAAGCGCGTCGGCGACGGCGACACCGGCCCGAACACGGGTGGCATGGGCGCGTACTCGCCGGCCCCGGTGGTCACCCCGGAAGTACACGCCCGCGTGATGCGTGAGGTGGTGAACCCGACCGTGCAGGGCATGATCGCCGACGGCATCCCGTTCACCGGCTTCCTCTACGCCGGCCTGATGATCGATGCCAGCGGCGCACCGAAGGTGATCGAGTTCAACGTGCGCTTCGGCGATCCGGAAACCCAGCCGGTGATGCTGCGCCTGCAGTCGGACCTGGTCGAGCTGGTGGAAGCGGCCATTGATGGCCGCCTGGACCAGGTGGAAGCGCAATGGGACCCGCGCCCGTCGCTGGGCGTGGTGATGGCCGCCAGGCCGTACCCGGAAGCGCCGATCACCGGTGACGTGATTTCCGGCCTGGACGATGTGCCGGCCAGTGCCAAGGTATTCCACGCCGGCACGGCATTGGATGCGCAGGACCAGGTGGTCAGTGCAGGCGGTCGCGTGCTGTGCGTGGCGGCGCTGGGCGACAGCGTGCGCGATGCGCAGGCCAATGCCTATGCCGGCGTAGCCAAGGTCAACTGGGCGAACGAGTTCCACCGCAACGACATCGGCTGGCGCGCGATCGCGCGCGAGGGGTGAGGCACGCCCCGCTTCCATGCATGGCGTGGATTGAATACCACGGTAAAGCAAAGGCCCGGCATTGCCGGGCCTTTGCTTTACAGGACAGCTTCGAGGCCCTTCCGGTCGATCAGGTTAAGCAACTTCAGTGACGGTCCGCTGGGCTTCTTTTCGCCCTGCTCCCAGCTGCGTACGGTGGAAACGCTGGTATTGAGAACTCCCGCAAAGACCGACTGACTGAGCTGCAATGACGTACGCAGGGCACGTATCTGGGCACTGCTGTACTCAGGGACCGGCTCAAGGCAAAGCGCTTCGTAGCTGCTCAATCGACGTTTATCGATGAAGCCGTGTGCGTGCAGACTCACAGCGGCATCATGCACCGCTTCAAGAAGCGCACTTTTCGCGCGCCGTCGCTCAGGGGTCTTCGTCATGGCCGATCTCCTGTAGATCCCCGTACTCCACGGCACGATTCAACTGCGCCGTACTCATTTTCAGGAACTCCGATGCGTACAACTGCAGCGCATCGCGTTCCGCATTCGTGATCGCAGCACGCTCATTCTTCTCGTAGCCGAAAAGGAAGAACCAATGCCCGCCTCGCTGTGTGGCAACGATGATTCGAACGCTCCCACGCTTTCCTCGCCGCGGCAAGGCAACGCGCTTCTTGAAGATTCCGCCGCCAAGATCAGCATCCACCAGACCCGCCTCCATTTCACGTACCGACCGGTACAGCGCAGCGTCGGACAGGGTGGTCCTGCGCATGCTGCGATTGAAACTGCGTGTGCGGAAGACCCGTGGCATGATCATACCGTGCCACTGAGTGGTACGGAGTGAACATCAGCATCCAGCACATGATCCGGTCGGCGCAATCACCGTCCTGGCGTCAGAATAGAGCCACGCCATGCGCAGCCAGGCCCCACAAACGAAAAAGGCCCGGCACTGCTGCCGAGCCTTTCACAATTGCGACGCCATCCCGCCTTACGCGGTGAACAGCGCCTTCATCTTCTTCAGCGCGTTCGCCTCGACCTGGCGGATGCGCTCGGCCGACACGCCGTACTCGTCAGCCAGTTCCTGCAGGGTCACCTTGCTGTCCGCATCCAGCCAGCGGCGGCGGATGATGTCGCGCGAACGGGCGTCCAGCTCGGCCAGGCCTTCGCGCAGCAGCTGCATCTGGTTGTCCTCGCTGTCCGCGCGTTCGTAGGCCATCGACGGGTCTTCATCGTCTGCCACCAGGAATGCGGCCGGCGAAGGCGGCGCGTGCTCGTTGTCCTCATCGGCCGGCGCATCGAAACCGATATCGCGGCCGGACAGGCGCGACTCCATTTCCATGACCTCGCGCTCGGACACGTTCAGGTCCTTGGCCACCGCGCTGACTTCGGCCGCGTTCATCCAGCCCAGGCGCGTCTTCGACTTGCGCAGGTTGAAGAACAGCTTGCGCTGCGCCTTGGTGGTGGCGACCTTCACGATGCGCCAGTTCTTCAGGATGAACTCGTGCATCTCGGCACGGATCCAGTGCACCGCGAAGGAAACCAGGCGCACGCCCATGTCCGGGTCGAAGCGCTTGACCGCCTTCATCAGGCCGATGTTGCCTTCCTGGATCAGGTCGCCCAGCGCGAGGCCGTAGCCGTTGTAGCCACGGGCCACGTGCACCACGAAACGCAGGTGCGAATGCACCAGCTCGCGTGCCGCGTCCAGATCGTTGTTGTCGCGGAAGCGACGGGCCAGGTCCTGTTCGTCATCGACCGACAGCACCGGGATCTGGTGCACGGCACCGATGTAGGCATCCAGCGAACCGAGCGCACTGGGAATCGGGAGATTGTTTGCCACAAGGGCAGTAGAGGTGTTCTGGCTCATGGGGCTCATCTTAGCAGTCCGGGATTTGGACTGCTAAAGGAAGAAAAAGTTCCAGCGTCCCATTGATGCAACACTGGTCCCAAACAGAAGCCTACCCTAGCGCGATTTGATGACAGGGGCGAGCACGCATTTCGGGATTCACAATCCCTTGAAATTCAACCAATTACCCGCCGAATGCGGCCCAATTCCGGTCAAGCGGAGCTGAACGGGCCGTTCCGACGGCCCATTCAGGCCCTGGGATGTTGTCCGGCGTTCAGTCCGGGTCACCTGCCGTCGATCAGAGTGCCGAACGCGGCGGCAGGGACCAGTCGATCGGGGCCTGGCCGCGACGCTGCAGGTACTCATTGGCCATCGAGAAATGCCGGCAGCCGAGGAAGCCCCGATGGGCCGACAGCGGCGACGGGTGCGGTGCCTTCAGCACGCGGTGGCGGCGGGTATCGATCACCTTGCCCTTCTGCTGCGCATAGGCGCCCCAGAGCATGAACACCAGGCCTTCGCGTTCGCGGTTGAGCACATCCACCACGTGGTCGGTGAAACCTTCCCAGCCACGGCCCTGATGGGCGCCGGCCCTGCCCTCTTCCACCGTCAGCACGGCATTGAGCAGCAGCACACCGCGCTGCGCCCACGGGATCAGGCAGCCGTGGTCCGGACGCGGGATACCGAGATCGCTCTCGATCTCCTTGTAGATGTTCAGCAGGGAGGGAGGCACCGGCACGCCCGGCGGCACCGAGAAGCTCAGCCCATGGGCCTGGCCGCGGCCGTGGTACGGGTCCTGGCCGAGGATCACCACCTTCACCTGCTCGAAGGGCGTGGCATCGAACGCAGCGAAGATCTGCGGGCCGGGCGGGAACACCGCCACACCACTGGCCTTGCGCTGGCGCAGGAAGCTGGACAACTCGCGCATCTGCGGTTGCAACAGGTAGTCGCCGACCTGTTGCTTCCAGCTGGGTTCCAGCTGGATCGTCGGGGCTTCCACTACTTCATCAATCATCGCACCACTTCATCGCATCAGGGGTCCATCGTTCAACCGGGCCAGGCGCAGCTGGAACAGCACCTTGGTGACCAGCAGCCGCTCTTCGATCGGCTTGAGCACCAGGTCATTGGCGCCGGACTGCAGCAGCCCGGTCTGGTTGTGCGGGTTGCCGTCGCCGGTCATCACCAGCACCGGCAGGCGGCGCTTGCCGTAGCCGAAGTCCACGCGCACCCGCTGCACCACGTCGCGGCCGCTGAGTTCGCCCTTCAGGGTGACGTCGGTCAGCACCAGGTCGATGCGGTGCCGGCTGCGGCCCAGCGACTCGGCGGTGAGCAGGGTGAACGCCTCTTCGGCGCTGACCACGTGCAGCACGTTCAACTGCTGGCGTTCCAGCATGCGCTTGGTGGCCTCGGCCACCACGCGGCTGTCCTCGATGTAAAGGATGGTCGCGCCGGGAATGGTCTGCGGCTGCACGTAGCCGCGGATGAAGGTCGCCAGCGCCTCATGGCCCAGCGCCTTGTCGAAGTAGTCAGTGACGTACTCGGTGAAGCGGCGCTGCTCCAAGTGCTGCTGGGCATCGCCGGAGACCACGATCACCGGCACATAGGCCTGGCCGGCCGCTTCGCGCACCATCCGCGCCAGCGCCAGGCCGTCGCCATCACGCAGGGTCAGCGAGGTCGTCACCAGGTCCACCGGGCCCTGTGCCAGCGCCTGCTGCGCGTCTTCGATGCTGTCGCAGCCGATCACCTCCACGCCCGGCAGGTCGCGCTGCAGGACGTCGGCGATCAGCTTGCGCACCAGCTTCGAGCCATCGACCACCATCACCCGCGTGGCGGGCCCCTCAAGGTGTTTCAGCGCTTGCGGTTGCATGCCGGTCTCAGGTGTCGGTCGGGCGGGTCTGGCGGAGGAAGTGGCCGGTCACCAGCCAGGCGCCGAGCCAGCCCAGCAGCAGCGTGCCAAGCAGGACCAGGCCGCCATGCAGCAGGTCCAGGCCGTGCAGCACGAACGGGCTGCCATAGCTGCGCGAGAGTTCGGCCAGCGGTGCGCGCAGGGCAGCACCGGCGGCGCCGATCAGGGCCAGCGCCACCGCGCCGGCGCCCAGGCCATACCACGCGCCGAGGTACAGGAACGGGCGGCGGATGAAGCCATCGCTGGCACCGAGCAGCTGCAGCACGCCGATCTCCTCGCGGCGGGCCTGGATGTCCAGGCGCACGGTGTTGCCAACCACCAGCGCGGCACCCGCACCGAGCAGCACCGACAGTACCTGCACCAGGCGCGCGCCGAAGGCCAGCCAGGCATCCAGGCGCTGCCGCCACAGCGCATCATGCTGCACCAGGTCGGCTTCCGGCAGGCTCTCCAGCGCGCGCGCCAGGCGCGCGTCGTCCTTGCCCTGGCCCGGCGTGATCACCAGCAGCGAGGGCAGCGGGTTGTCGTTGAGGGCGTCGATCGCCTCGCCGAGGCCGGCATCGCGCAGCTCCTGCAGGCCCTGCTCGGGCGTCTGCACCTTCACTTCAGCGACGTCGTCGCGGTCACGCAGCTGGCCGGCCAGGCGCAGCGCACCGGGGCCATCAACCGTGCCCTTCAGGAACACGTTGATGTCGCGTGACTGCTGCACGCTGCCGGCGAACTGCTTGAGGTTGTCCAGCGCGATCGACAGGCCCAGTGGCAGTGCCAGCGCCAGCGCCATGACCATCACCGTCAGCAGGGTCGCCCACGGCTTGCGGCAGGCGCGGCCGAGGCTGAACACCACGCTGTGCACGTGGTGCTGGAACCAGACGCCCATCCGCGACGGCGCGGCGGCTTCGCTGTTTTCGTTCTTCGCCATGGTCACTCCGCCAGGTCCTGCGGCGAGATGTCATCCACCAGCCTGCCGTGGTCGAGGATCAGCACGCGCTTGCGCATGCGGCGCAGCAGCGGCAGGTCGTGGCTGACCACCAGCACGCTGGTGCCGCGCGAGGGCAGTTCGGCGAACAGGGCCATGATCTCCGCCGCCAGGGTCGGGTCGAGGTTGCCGGTCGGTTCATCGGCCACCAGCAGCTTGGGCTCGCCGACGATGGCGCGGGCGATGCCGACGCGCTGCTGTTCGCCGGCCGACAGCTGCGAGGGTAATGCCCTCTCGCGGTGGCCCAGGCCCATCCGCTCCAGCACCGAGCGCACGCGCTTGCCGATATCGCCACGGCGGGTGCCGCGCAGGATCAGCGGCAGTGCCACGTTTTCGGCGATGGAGCGGTCCATCAGCAGGCGGTGGTCCTGGTAGACCGCACCGACCGCGCGGCGATGACGGGGTACATCGCCGCCGCGCACTTTCAGCAGGTTGCGCTCGTCGAACACCACCGCGCCGCGGCTGGGCCGCTCGTCCAGATGGATCAATTTGAGCAGGGTGCTCTTGCCGGCACCGGAATGACCGGTGACGAACAGCATCTCGCCCGGTGCGACCTCGAAGCTGACATCGATCAGCGCCTCGTGGCCACCGGCGTACTGTTTGCTGACATTGTCGAAACGCAGGACACTCATGCCCCGATTATGCAGGACCGGCGCGGCGTCGTGGAGACGGTGGGTGCCGACCGTTGGCCGGCACGCCCTTAAAGCCACCCGACCAACGGTCGGGTGCTACCCGCTGATCGGCAGCGCCGATCAGCTGCCCGACAGCATCCGGCGGATCTTGCGGCCGATGCGGGTCAGGAACGAATCACCGCTGTCGGCGGCGGTGCGCACCGGCTTGGCCACCACCTGCACCGGAGTCACCGGGCTGGCGCCGTTGCCGGAATGGGCCTGCACGCCCTCGGCGCCCTCGACCGGGCGGCCATGGCGGCGGCGGCGACGCTTGCGCGGCTTGCGCTCGCCGTCGACCACGCCTTCCGGCGTGCCTTCGGCACGGGGCGGGCGCGGCGGGCGCGGGGTCTGGGCGGCGGCGCCATCGGCACCGGCGACCGGCGCGGCAGCGCCCTGCTCGCCCTCCACGCGCGGCTTGCGCGGGCCACGCGGACGGCGTTCGCCGCTGCGCTCACCGTCGCGGCCACTGCGGCCACCACCACTGCCGGAGCGGCCACCACTGCGGCCCCCGCCGCGACGCTCTTCCTCGGCGGCACGGGCTTCGCGCGCTTCACGGAAGATCTGGCCGACGCTCTCGTTTTCTTCGCCCTCTTCGCCAGCGGCCGGGGCCGGACGTTCCGGGCGCGGCAGCGCGGTCAGCAGTTCCTTGGTGACCGGCTCGGACGGAATCTTCTGCTCGATGTAGGCCTCGATGTCCGGCAGGCTCATCGCGTAGCGTTCGCAGGCAAAGCTGATCGCATCGCCTTCCTCGCCCAGGCGGGCAGTACGGCCGATGCGGTGCACGTAGTCTTCGGCGTCGAACGGCAGGTCGTAGTTGTAGACGTACTTGATGCCATCGATGTGCAGGCCACGCGCGGCAACGTCGGTGGCCACCAGGATTTCCAGCTGGCCCTTCTGGAAGCGGTTGAGCAGGCTCTCGCGCTTCTTCTGCGGGACGTCGCCGGACAGCACCCCGACGCGGTAACCGGCCTTTTCCAGCGCGCGGGCGACGCGCTCGACGAACACCTTGGTATTGACGAACACCATGGTGCGGGCGCCTTCGCTGCGCGACAACAGGCCCAGCAGCAGCGGGATCTTCTCTTCGTCGGCCGGGAAGTACAGCTTCTGGCGCACGCGTGCTGCGGTCACGGTCTCGGCTTCGACCACCAGCTTCTGCGGTTCGTTCATGTGCTCGTAGGCCAGCTCCAGCACGCGGTGGCTGAGCGTGGCGCTGAACAGCAGGGTCTGCCGGGTGGTGCGTTCCGGCATGCGGCGCAGCAGGAAGCGGATGTCCTTGATGAAGCCGAGGTCGAACATGCGGTCGGCTTCATCCAGCACGCAGATCTCGCAGGCGTGCAGCGAGACGACCTTGTGCTGCTTCACGTAGTCGATCAGGCGGCCCGGGGTGGCGATGATCACGTCCACGCCCTGCTGCAGGATCTCGCGCTGCTTGTCGTAGTCGACGCCGCCGTAGACCAGCGCGAAGCGCAGGCCCAGGTCGGAACCGAACTTCACCGCATCCTTGTGGATCTGGATCGCCAGCTCGCGGGTCGGGGCGAGGATCAGCGCGCGCGGATCTTCCGGCTTGCGGTCGGCCAGGGCCGGCTTGCTCAGCAGGCGGTTCACGACAGCGACCAGGAATGCCAGGGTCTTGCCGGTGCCGGTCTGGGCCTGGCCGGCAACATCACCGCCGGCCAGCGCGACCGGCAGGGTCAGCGCCTGGATCGGGGTGCAGCGGGTGAATCCGGCTCCTTCCAGGCCGGCCTGCAGGGCCGGATGCAGCTCGAAGGAGGAAAAGGTCAAATCGGTCAGCGGTTTGTCGCTCATGAGTCCGTCTTGGTATGGCCACCGGCGCATGGGGCGGGCGGCACTGCATCGTCTAGGGGCACCGTCGCAAACTGCGGCCCCTGCGGCGGGTTGGCAGACTGGGACCCTTCGGTCCGCGCCGCACAATGCCCCAGTTTACCGCACTCGGGCGGGCAAACTGGAATGCCCCGTCTCAGACACCCAGGAGACGACCCGCCTTCACCCAGCCACACCGGACTTGAACGCCAGGGCAAAGCGCACTGGTTGTCGCCCACTGCCAGCCCCATCTCCTGGAAGACAGTGAAATCCGACACATACCAGGCTTCGAAGCGATCACGATACGCTGGGTTCCAGTCGGCGCCTGTCCCTGCCCCGCGATAGGGGTACACTGCCGGCCGTGAGCGTCCAGGCATCCCGCCGAACGCACCGCGGCAATGCGCCGCGAGGCAACGACGAGGGTCGCGCCACCGGGCATGGCCCAGTTCACCCACCTCCGGCATGGCCGGGTGCAATCCAAGACGAGAAACCAAGATGAGCGACAAGGTTGTACACGTCGGCGATGCCGACTTTGATAGCGCAGTGCTGAATTCCAAGGAGCCGGTGCTGGTCGATTTCTGGGCCGAGTGGTGTGGCCCGTGCAAGATGATCGCCCCGGCGCTGGACGAGCTGGCCGATGCGTACCAGGGCCGCGCCAAGATCGCCAAGGTCAACGTTGACCATAATCGCGCACTGGCTGCCAAGTACCACGTGCGTTCGATTCCGTACCTGGTCGTGTTCAAGGACGGCGAGAAGGTCGGCGAGCAGATCGGTGCGGTGGGCAAGGCCCAGCTGGCCGGCCTGCTGGACAAGGCCCTGGCCTGATCCCTCGATTCTCCGGCAGCCGCTGAGGGCGGCTGCCGGCGGGCGTACCGCGCCCATGATGAATGCCGTTCCCGGCGACCCTTGCATGGCGCCGCAGGCCGATGATAGTGTCGGCATATCCGGCCGCGTTCGCGTGCCGCACCCTCTGGACGCAGTTCCTTCCAGACCCATTCCCAACGTTCGCCGCCCCAGCCGGGCGCTCGCACCTTCAAGCGAGGAATAACGCTCTTGTCCGATAACACTTCCGAAACCGGCAGCGCCGATGCGCCCGCCGAAAAGCGTGTGCGCAAGCCCCGCGTGAGCAAGGCCGCCGCTCCGGCAGCCGCCGAAACCAGCGCCGCTCCGGCGCAGCCGACCCTGCCGCTGGCCGCCGCGCCCGAGGCGCCGGCGCCGGCAACCGCGCCTGCGCCGAGCGCGCCGGCCGCCGAGGCCCCCGCCAGCAGCAGCGGTGGCGAAGGTGGCGAAGGCCGCGAATCCGGCCAGGCACAGCAGCCTCACCGCCAGGGCGGCGGCCAGAACCAGGGCCAGAACCCCTACAACCAGAACGGCCAGCAGGGCCAGGGCCAGGGCAACCGCCGCGACCGCTTCCGCAACCGCCGTGACCGGGATCGTGATCGCAACAACCGCTTCCGCGACGATGGCATGCCCAACGATGGCGGCGAGCAGCAGCCGTTCGTGCCGCGCCCGCATGCCAACGTCCCCGAAGGCTTCCCGGTCTATTCGCTGAGCGATCTCAAGCGCATGCCGGCGCAGAAGCTGCTGGAAATCGCCGAGCAGCTGCAGATCTCCGAGGGCGTGGCCCGCGCCCGCAAGCAGGACGTGATCTTCGCCCTGCTGAAGGTACTGACCCGCCATGGTGACGGCGTCGCCGCCGACGGCGTGCTGGAAATCCTGCCGGACGGCTTCGGTTTCCTGCGCGCGGCCGAAGCCAGCTACCTGGCCGGCCCGGATGACACCTACATTTCGCCCAGCCAGATCCGCCGCTTCAACCTGCGCACCGGCGACCACATCTCCGGCCGCATCCGCTTCCCGAAGGACGGCGAGCGCTACTTCGCGCTGAACATCGTCGACACCATCAACGGCGAGCCGATCGAAGCGTCGAAGAACAAGGTGCTGTTCGAGAACCTGACCGCGCTGTTCCCGCGCCGCCGCTTCACCCTGGAGCGTGGCAACGGTTCGTCGGAAGACATCACCGGCCGCATCCTCGACCTGATGGCACCGCAGGGCAAGGGCCAGCGTTCGCTCATCGTGTCGCAGCCCAAGGCCGGCAAGACCATGATGATGCAGCAGGTCGCCACCGCCATCACCACCAATCATCCGGACGTGCACCTGATCGTGCTGCTGATCGACGAGCGCCCGGAAGAAGTGACCGAAATGCAGCGCACCGTGCGCGGCGAGGTCATCAGCTCGACCTTCGACGAGCCGGCCGCACGCCACGTGCAGGTGGCCGAAATGGTCATCGAGCGCGCCAAGCGCCTGGTCGAGCACAAGAAGGACGTGGTGATCCTGCTCGACTCGATTACCCGCCTGGCCCGCGCCTACAACAACGTGGTGCCGAGCTCGGGCAAGGTGCTGACCGGCGGCGTCGATGCCAACGCCCTGCACCGCCCGAAGCGCTTCTTCGGTGCCGCGCGCAACGTGGAGGAAGGCGGCAGCCTGACCATCATCGCCACCGCGCTGGTCGATACCGGCTCGAAGATGGACGAGGTGATCTACGAAGAATTCAAGGGCACCGGCAACAGCGAAGTGCACCTGAGCCGCCGCATTGCTGAAAAGCGCGTGTTCCCGGCCATCGACATCAACCGTTCCGGCACCCGCCGCGAAGACCTGCTGATCGAGCCGGAATTGCTGCAGAAGATCTGGATCCTGCGCAAGCTGCTGCATCCGATGGATGAAATGGCCGCGATGGAATTCCTGCTGGACAAGATGAAGAACACCAAGTCCAACGACGAGTTCTTCGGCTCGATGAAGCGGTAAGCCCTGGCACCGCATCGAAGGAAACCTGCCGCCCGCTGCGGCAGGTTTTTTTTTGCCTGCGGGGCGACCGGCTTCACTTTGCCGCTGTCGACTTTTGGCGATAATTCGCCCGACACCCTGCCCGGCCCCCGCGGGCCTGGCCATCGATTCCCGCTGTCGCCCCTTCCGGAGAACCGGTCGGGTCCAGCCTGCTGCCGGATCCGTCGACGCATGCGAACGCTGTCCCCCCGCCTCAACCTGGGCAAACTGATTCTCGCCCTGGCCCTGCTGAGCGCCATCATCGCCTTGGCCAACACCCTGCTGGCGAGTTATCGGGTGCAGCGTGACCAGCTGGTCGGCAATACCCTGGAGGCCAACCGCGTCTACGCCAGCAAGCTTGCCGAGACCACCCAGAATTTCCTGCTGGCCGCGCAGCAGGAGCTGGCCTACGCAGCCACCCGGCTGGGCCAGGGCGACCTTGACCCGGAACAGGCGCAGGACGAAGCCAGCCGCCTGCAACTGCAGACCAACAGCTTCAACTCCTCGCTGGTGGTGGATGCCGACGGCCTGGTGATCGCAACCTCACCGCAGACCCTGCAGCTGCAGGGCGAGATCCTCAACAGCACGGGCAACAATGCGGCCCTTGCGGCGCGCCAGCCGATGATCAGCGACCCCTACCAGTCAACGACCGGCAAGCTGCTGGTGTCGTTGTCCCACCCGATCTTCGATCGCCAGGGCCACTACCGCGGTTATGTCAGCGGCACCCTGTACCTGCGCCAGCGCAGTGCGCTGCATACGCTGCTGGGCAAGCACTACTACCGCGATGGTTCCTACCTGTACGTGGTTGATCGCCATGGCCGCCTGCTGTACCACGCCAACAGCCAGCGGGTGGGTGACTACGTCGTCGGCAACCCCGCCGTGAAAGCCGTGGTGCGCGGTGAGAGCGGCGCGCAACAGGTGCGCAACAATCTTGGCGTGTTGATGCTGTCCGGCTATGCGCCGGTACCAGCGACCGGCTGGGGCATCGTCGCCCAGCGCCCGACCGAGGCGACCCTGCAGCCACTGTCGCGACTGATGACCGCGGTGATCTGGAACGCGATCCCGATCGGCCTGCTGTCGCTGCTGGCCACATGGTGGTTCGCCCGCCGCATTTCGCTGCCGTTGTGGCAGCTCGCACGCAACGTGCAGGGAGGCGAGGACACCGGCAACGCGATCAACCACGTCAGCGGCATCCGCGCCTGGTATTTCGAGGTCGCCCAGCTCAAGCAGGCCGTGCTGCACAGCTTCAATGCACTGCAGGACCGCATCGGCACGCTCAACCGCGCCACCCGCACCGATCCGCTGACCGGCCTGCTCAACCGCCGAGGGCTGCAGCAGGCGCTGGACACCCTGCAGGTGCAGGGCATCCCGTTCGCGATCCTGGCGCTGGACATCGATCGGTTCAAATCGATCAACGATGGCCACGGCCATGACACCGGCGATGCCGCCATCGTCCACATCGCCGACCAGATGCGCCGTTACTCGCGCGACAGCGACATCCTCTGCCGCGCAGGCGGTGAGGAGTTCCTGTTGCTGCTGCCCGGCATCGGCGCTGATGCGGCACGCCAGGCCGGCGAACGCCTGCGCCAGCACATCGCCGATCATCCGTTCGAACCGGTCGGCACGATCACCGTATCCGTGGGCGTGGCCCACTTCCCGAGTTTCCACGTCGATGCCGAGCAGGCGCTGCGACTGGCCGACAAGGCCCTGTACATGGCCAAGGAACAGGGCCGCAACCGGGTAGTGGTCTACCCCTACGCCGACTGACGCGGAACCGGGCCACCCGGCCCCACGCCTGGAACACGCGTGGAATCAGCCCTGCTCCAGCGGGGTCAGCAGGCGCAGGCCACGCTTGGCACCGTCCACCATGTAGATGCCGCCCTCGGGCAGCAGGTCGCTGCCGGTCTGCGCGGCGTCATCGGAAACCCACGGCGCTCGCTGCTTCGGCCCCGGGATGAATGCCCGCCAGCGCCCATTGCGCTCGAACGCGGCATTGCGGTCGTCCGAGAGCGCATAGCTCACCGGCACGCGCACCGACCAGAATTCCTTGGCAACGTCCTCGCCGCTGGTCGGGGGATTGAAGGTCCACGTGCGGGCGCTCTTGATGCTGGCCTTGGCCAGCACATCGCGCAGCTTGGCCATGGTCCGCTCCGGCCCGGCCACGGTCATGTTCACCTGCTCGGCGATGGCATCGGCCACCGTGCCGTCACGGGCGACCTTGATGACCAGCATCACATCCCCCTGGCCCCCGATCCTGAACGCCTCATCCGGATAACGCGGCGGCTTCAGGTCCTTTGCAGTGACCGAATCGGTGGCCTTCGGGTCGTACTCGCTGAAATCCACGCTGCTCATGCTGACTTCGTAGTCGCCGTTGCCCGTGGACTTGCCACGCAGGCGCACCCGCAGCGGTGCCTGTACGGCAACGGCCTTGCCGTCGGCCCGTGTCGGCTCGAAGCGCCAAGGACGAATGGTGCGCTCAACAAAGTCGGCAACACCCGGGCTGATGTCCCCCTTCTGATCGAGCACCATGGCGCTGACCGTGCCCTCTGCGGTGACCTCGATCTTCCCGGTCAGGGTCATGCTCAATTCGGTGGTGGCACGCACTGCGCGCGTCGTCTGTGCGCTGGCCTCGCCCACAAACAGCGGAGCGCCGCTCGACACGGCCAGAACAAGGGCGAGAAACAGGGGGGAACGCATCATTGCCGGATCCTTGGTGATGGAGGACGAGCCTATCCCAGTCTCCACGCCGATGACAGTCCGTGTCAGGCCAACCGATGGATGCCCGCGTAGGGTGGGGTGTCCGGATAGTCGCCACGGGCGAAGCGTTCCTGCAGGCCCTGCCACCATGCCGGATCGAACAGATGCCGGAAGTGCTCGCGGACCGCGGCCAACTCACCGGCCGGCAGGCCCATGAACGGGCCGAAGCGCTCGGGAAACACATCGCGCGGCCCCACGTGGAACCACGGCTCATCAGCCATCGCTTCCTCCGGCGTACGTGGCTGTGGCCAGGCGCGGAAAACGCAGTCGCTGACCAGGCACAGCTCGTCATAGTCGTAGAACACGGCCCGACCGTGGCGCGACACGCCGAAGTTCTTCGGCAGCATGTCGCCTGGGAAGATGTTGTTGCGTGCCATGTCGGTGATCGCCTGGGCATAGTCCAATACCGCCGCACGCACCGCGTCCGCACCCTGCTCACGCAGGTACAGATTCAAGGGGCGGAAGCGGCGCTGCACATAGCACAATGCGACTTCCACCTCGTCACCATCGATGCGCACGCTCCGCCCGCACTGCTGCAGCAGCTCGTCCAGCAGCGCCGGCGCGAAACGATCACGCGGGAAGCGCAGGTAGCGGTAGGGCTGCGCGTCAAGCAGGCGACCGACACGGTCGAGGTTGAACACCAGCGCGTACTTTTCTTCCACCTGTTGCCGCGACATCGCCTTCGGCCAGGCAAAGCGGTCGCGGATCAGCTTGAATACCAGCGGGTAGCTGGGCAGGGTGAACACCGCCATGACCATGCCAGGCGTGCCTTCGGCCTGCACCAGCCGCTCCTGCGGGTGCTCGTTGAAGTGGCGGAAGAAGGTGCGGTAGCGCTCGGTCTTGCCCTGCTTGGCACGGCCAAGCACGGTGTAGATCTCGTCGATCGGCTTGCCCGGCAACAGGCTGCGCAGGAACACCACTGCGTCCCCTACCGTAGCCAGGTCGGCCTGGAAGTAACTGCGCGAAACCCCGAACAGGTGGGCAACATCGCGGCGCCGGGTCAGCACCGCATCGGCCCGCAGGCCGCGCTCGTCGTTGACCAGTGCGATCACGCAGGGCGAGAAGCGATGCTCGCCGAACACACGCCCCACCAGATAGGCACGACGCTCGCGGTAGAACACGGTGTCCAGCAGTTCGATGCTGCGCACCGGTGTATCGCCCCAATGCGCAAGGTCATCCTGCAGGCGCACTGCGATGGCCGCTGCGCAACGCAGCTGGTGCGCATAGGGAATGCCGAAGCGGTAATCGGCCAGGACCCGCTGCAGCGCCTCGACCGGCCGCGTCGGCGAGACCGCATAGGTGTGACGCGCCACGGGATGGGTGATCGCATCGGACGGCTCGACATCGAAGGCGATGAACTCCAGCGCCGGGTCCGCGCCGCGGGTGGCGAACAACCGTCGCGACAACGTGTTGTAGAAGGTCTTGTACAGCTCGGCGTCGATCAGCCCCTGCAGCAGTGCACTGTAGTGGACATGCACCTGCAGCCACAGCGCGCGCTCACCGATGGCTTCGCCGGCCAGGCGACGCAGTGCGTCCACCTGCTCGGCGATGCAAAGATCGTACAGGGCGATGCGCTCGACCGCGTCCTGGCGGGCACCGCCCCAGTCACGCTGCTCGAAGCGCTGCCGCGCACGCGCGGTGATCGCCGCGAAGCGGGCATGGTAATGCTCGAAGCCATCGCGGATGGCGCCCGCGATCCGCGGCGCCAATCCCGCAGCAATGTGAGGCTCGGACATGCACCGCTCACCGGAAGGGACCGGCTCCACCATACGCTGGCGTGGGGCGGCTTGTGTAGGGCCGGACCCCGCTGGGCCGCTTCCGGACTGCTGTACAGCCGAGGCCACGCTCGGCTGTACAGGCAGGAACAGCCGAGCATGGCTCAGCTCTACAACGCCTCGGCGGCTCAGATTGCCAGTTCGGCCTCCACGTCCTGCACCTTGCGTCGGGCCAGTGCCAGGTTGGACCGGCTACGATCCAGCACGAGGTAGAAGAACAGGCCCTTCTTCCTGGCAACCGGGCGCATGATGTGATACGCCTTGCCCAGCGAGATGAGGATGTCCTCGATGCTGTCGTTGAGGTTCAACGAAGCTGCGGTCTTCATCTTGGCGCGGATGACTTCGGTGTTGCCGGCGGCAGCCACTTCCATGTCCACCCCGGTACCGGCCTCGCCCAGCAACATGCCGCTTTCGTAGTCGACCAGCGCCACTGCCTGCGCGCCGTCGATATCCATCAGCGCGTTCAACGATTCATTCAATCCAGCCACGTCGCACCCCTTGTCGGTGTTGGTTCGAGCCCCTCGTTCCCCTGCGGCCGGGCTCACGATCCGCCGAGTTCGGCCAGGATCGCCTGGCCACATTCCCTGCTCTGCCACAGCACTTGGCCCATTACGCTGCGCGGGTCGCACGCCGCCATCAACAGCAGCGGTGCGCGCCCGTCGGCGTGGATGGCCAGCATCAGCACCTTGCCACCCATTGCTTCGAGCATCAGTGTCTGCAGATCCCCCAGTACCAGTTCGCGCCCGACCGCCGCTGCCAGGGCCAGCATCGCGCTGGTCATCGCCGCCAGCCGTTCACCGCGCCCTTCGGCGCCGGCACTGACCAGGGCGAAGCCATCAACGCTGGCCAGCACCACGGTACGTACGCCCTCAACCCGCTGCCGCAGGTCCTGCAGCAGCGGCTGCAGCCGTTCGCGCTGGCCTGCGTCGGGCAAGGCCGCCACCTGCCCATCAGCCATGCGCGGCCACCAGCGCGTGCGCTTCCATCTCACCCATCAGCACATCCATCAGCATCAGTCCCTGTTCGCGATCGCGTGCGTCCACCGCCAGCAACGGCAACGGTTGCTCGTCAAGGCAGGCACGCGCAGCCCAGCCATCCAGCACTGCATGCGGTACCTGGTCGAAATGGGTCACGGCCACCACCAGTGCCAGTGCCCGTGCATACGGCCGCAATACCCGCAGATAGGCCTCCAGGTCAGCGGCCACGTCAGCACGACGCGCATCCAGCAGCAGCACCACGCCGCGCGCGCCCTGCAGCAGGATCGGCCACAGGAAATCAAAGCGCTGCTGGCCAGGCGTTCCGTACAGCCGCAGGCGCTCACCATTGGGAAGGTCGATATCGGCATAGTCCAGCGCCACCGTGGTCGATGCCTTGTCGGCTCCGACGCGGTCACTGTTGGCAACATCGGTATCAATCACAACACCCGCTGCGATGCTGCGCACCAGGGTCGACTTGCCACTGCCCATTCCGCCCAGCACCACCACCTTGTGCTCACGCATTGCGTTCGCTCCCGCGCAGGTGGCGCCACAGCCGGGCCAGCAGGCCGCTGTCGTTGCCGGCGGTGCGCACGGTCAGCGCGGGCGCGGCCGGCGCTCCCTGCAGCTGCGCGTAGCCGCACAGATAGGCCGCGTGGATGAAATCGCGCACAGCCGCAGTGGGCAGATCAAGCAGCTCGGCACACTCCCCCACGGTACAGGCGCGCTTGAGCAACAGCGAACACAGGCGGAAGCCATCATGGTCGTGGCCCAGCACACGGAAATCGGGCCAGCGCAGCAGCTTCACCGAGGCGGTGCGCAGGCGCTCGTCCAGCGCCTGCCAATGACGGCTGTGCTGCGCCCATTGCCACAACAATGGCCGCAGCGGCTGCCGTGGCCGATCACCGGCCAGTGCCAGCAGCCGCGCAGGTGTCAGTGCATCCAGCTGCAGGCGATCGAACGCATCGGCCAACCGTTCCACCAGCCCCGTCGCCGGCTCCTGCATCAGGACCGCCTGGTCGTGTTCCAGGTCCATCAGCAGCAGGGGCTCGCCCGCATCACTGAGCAGGGCCTGCCCCTGGCGCAACGGCAGGCGTTCGCGCAGCAGGCGGGTAATTGCATGCGCGCCATCAGCCAGCCGGACCGGCGTGGCCGCCTGTACGACCGGAGGCTCGGGCGGCCGCTGCATGCCACGCAGCGCGCGACCGATGGCACCGTCATCCAGCACGGCCTGATGGTCATCACCGTCGCGCAGCTGGCCGCCGATGTCCTCGATCCAGCACCGCAGCCGCGGGCGTTGCTGGCGCATGCGCTGGGCCGCATTGCGCAGCGCCGGCGTATCGCGGATGACCAGAAGGTCGCAGTCGTCCAGGTTCTGGCTGCGCCGGATGTGGCCGTCCGGCAGTGCCGACACCAGCCGCAGCCGTTGCAGCAGTGCCTGCTCGCCCTGGATATCGGTTCCCACCACCAGCACACGCGCCATCCGTGCTCCCGTGCGGCCACCTCCCCGGTGACCTCCTGTCGCCAAGGCTAGGCCATCGTGAACAACGGCCGTCGTGATCGACTGCTCAGATTGATGGCTGTCGAAGATCTGCCCAGAGCGTTTCTGCGACAGCCATCGCGGGCAAGTTTCATGCCCCGTTGACGGCGTTCCGACGGCCGACGGATGTCACGGTTTCATCGCTCGGGGTCAGATCCCTCCTGCAGGGCAAAAGGGATCTGACCCCCAGAGCCAAAAAAGAAACCCGCGCCGGAGCGCGGGTTTCCGTGTCACAGCAGACCGAACGGTGATAATCAGCCGCGCAGCTGTTCCAGCGCGGCATTGAGGGTCGCGCTCGGGCGCATCGCCTTGCTGGCCTTGGCCAGGTCCGGACGATAGTAGCCGCCGATGTCCACAGCCTTGCCCTGCACCGCGATCAGTTCGTCGACGATCTTCTGCTCGTTGTCGGCCAGCGCCTTGGCCAGCGGTGCGAAGCGTGCCTTCAGGGCAGCGTCCTCGTCCTGCGCAGCCAGGGCCTGCGCCCAGTACAGCGCGATGTAGAAGTGGCTGCCACGGTTGTCGATGCCCCCCAGCTTGCGCGACGGCGACTTGTCGTTGTCGAGGAACTGGCCGTTGGCTTCGTCCAGCGCCTTGGCCAGCACACGGGCGGCGGCGTTGTCGTAGCGATTGCCCAGGTGCTCCAGCGACGCGGCAAGGGCGAGGAACTCACCCAGCGAATCCCAGCGCAGGTAGTCTTCTTCCACGAACTGCTGCACGTGCTTCGGGGCCGAACCACCGGCGCCGGTCTCGAACAGGCCGCCACCGGCCATCAGCGGCACGATCGACAGCATCTTGGCACTGGTGCCCAGTTCCATGATCGGGAACAGGTCGGTCAGGTAGTCGCGCAGCACGTTGCCGGTCACCGAGATGGTGTCCTCGCCCTTGCGGATGCGGCCCAGCGAGAACGCGGTGGCTTCCACCGGCGGCAGGATGCGGATGTCCAGGCCGGCGGTGTCGTGGTCCTTCAGGTACTGCTCGACCTTGGCAATGACCTGCGCGTCGTGGGCACGCGCGGCATCCAGCCAGAACACGGCCGGGGTATTGCTCAGGCGGGCGCGTTCGACGGCCAGCTTGACCCAGTCCTGGATCGGCGCGTCCTTGGTCTGGCACATGCGCCAGATGTCACCGGCTTCCACGGGGTGCTCGAACACCACGTTGCCAGCGTCATCGGTGACCTTGACCACGCCATCGGCGCCGATCTGGAACGTCTTGTCGTGCGAGCCGTACTCCTCGGCCTTCTGCGCCATCAGGCCGACGTTCGGCACCGAGCCCATCGTGGCCGGGTCGAAGGCACCATGCGCCTTGCAGTCGTCGATGACGGCCTGGTACACGCCGGCGTAGCAGCGATCCGGGATGACGGCCTTGGTGTCCTGCAGCTTGCCTTCGGCATTCCACATCTTGCCGGAATCGCGGATCATCGCCGGCATCGAGGCGTCAACGATCACGTCGCTGGGCACGTGCAGGTTGGTGATGCCCTTGTCGGAGTTGACCATGGCCAGGCCCGGGCGCTGCGCGTACTCGGCAGCCAGGTCGGCTTCGATGGCGGCGCGGGTGGCATCCGGCAGCGACGGCAGGCGCGCGACAAGGTCACCGATGCCGTTGTTGGCATCGAAACCGGCCTGCTTGATGGCATCGGCATGCTTGGCCAACACGTCCTTGTAGAACTCCTCGACGACGACGCCGAACATGATCGGGTCGGAGACCTTCATCATGGTCGCCTTCAGGTGCAGCGAGAACAGCACGCCCTGGACCTTGGCATCGGCGATCTGCTCGCCGATGAACGCGGCCAGTGCCTTGCGGCTCATCACTGCGGCGTCGACGATCTCGCCGGCCTTGACCGCGGTCTTTTCCTTCAGCACGACGGTGCTGCCGTCGTTGCCGTGCAGGATGATCTTCAGCGAACCGGCGTTGGCCAGGGTGGCCGACTTCTCGCTACCGTAGAAATCACCGGCGTCCATGTGCGCGACGTGCGACTTCGAATCCGACGCCCAGGCGCCCATGCGGTGCGGATGCTTGCGCGCGTAGTTCTTCACCGACAGCGGTGCGCGGCGGTCGGAGTTGCCTTCGCGCAGCACCGGGTTCACCGCGCTGCCCTTGACCTTGTCATAGCGCGCCTTGTAGTCGCGCTGCTGGTCGTCAGCCGGGCTTTCCGGGTAATCCGGCAGCGGATAGCCCTGGTCCTGCAGTTCCTTGATGGCGGCCTTCAGCTGCGGCACCGAAGCGGAAATGTTCGGCAGCTTGATGATGTTGGCATCCGGGGTGGTCGCCAGCTGGCCCAGCTCGGCCAGGTCATCGCTGACCTTCTGCGCGTCGCTGAGCAGTTCCGGGAATTGCGACAGGATGCGGCCGGACAGCGAGATGTCACGGGTTTCCACCACGATGCCAGCAGTGGCGGTGAAGGCATCGACGATCGGCAGCAGCGACTGGGTGGCCAGGAACGGGGCTTCGTCGGTCAGCGTGTAGAGGATCTTGGACATGGGGGACTTGGACTCTGTAGCAGTGCTCAGGGGAAGGCCGGCGCAAGCGCCGGGCCACGTGCAACCGTGCCGCGCGCAGGGTCGGACCCCGCGCTTTCCCCCGTCGCCGTCAGGGTGGGCGCGCGGCGGGGAAACCCCCGCATTGTCGCGTTTTCAGCCGCGCGGGGCAAAGCCATCCCATACGCGGCGGTACTGCAACGGTGTGTCCCCGCAGGGCGCAGGTCGCCGCCAGGAAGCCGCGCTCATGCGCCCTTAACCCTGGTTCCGCGTATATTCCGCGCGGAATGGACGAAACAGGATCGTCGTCATGTTGACACCCCGGCTGCCGTCAGCCGCAACGTTGTTCTTGGCCATGCTTGCATCAGGAGGATGCGCGATGTCTGACTCCGCCCACGCGGTTCCCGAAGCTTCCAGGACCCTGAAGATCGCTCCCCAGACACCGACCGGGAGGGTTTTCGAATGCGCCCGGAAACGCTTGGCGCAGCTCGGCGAGGAGGAGGCGCTCTGGGATCACAAGGTGACCCGGGAGGACATGCAGCACGGGGTGCTGGAAACGGGCAACTTCCCCGAAAACAACGTCAGCGGCTTCCGCCTGCACCTGCAGCACGACCCCGAATCCGGCTCGGTTTCGCTGCGCCTCCGGGGCGCTGGCGCCTACTTTGTCGACCAGGGGGTCGAGGCCGGCCTGAAGACGTTCGAAGAAGGCTTCACGCAGTGCCTGGCGACCCCCTGAGGGAACTTCGGGCACGGCGCAGGCCGTGGCAGGCCCGCGTAGACATCATCTAAGGAGAGGATGCATGCCAGACGGATATTCGATTGAAGCCCGGTCGCTGTCAGTGGCCGGTGTCGGCAGCCACGATTTCTGGGTCCTGCGCGATCCGCAGGGCAAGGCGCTGGCCGAATTGCATGGCCTGGCCACCGACCGCGAGACCCAGCGTGCCGTGCCGATCGGCACTGACGAGAAGAAGCACTCCCTGCGCGTGTGGCACTTTGCGCACGATAAGGAGTTCGCGGCCGAACACGGCATCAGGCCCACGGCCGAAAGTTACATCCAGGACGGGCAGCAGCACAGGACCGCGCTGACCGGAAGCAAGGAAGAAATACTCGGGCGCTGGAATGCGGCGGTGGCCGCCCAGGGCCAGCTCAACCAGTTGGACCTGGATTATCCGAACTATGGCTTCAAGGTGTTCGGGGAAACGGTGAACAGCAATTCCACGTATCGCACTCTCGGCGAAATCATGGGCGTGCCGGTCCGGGACTTCGGCGGAGTGCTCGAGCCAGGCATCGACAACCGCATGACGACGCCGGAGCAGATCGAGAAGCTGCGTGATCCGAAGTATCCGGTACTGTCCTCGAACACCGGGGACGTGCACCCGGCCCGGGGCGGCGTCGACGCCCTGCTTGCGGGCGCGCGCGACGGTGGTGGCGACAACTTGTCCACGGCAATGCGCGACCTGCTGGCCTCGCCGCAGGGGCAGGACTTCGCCGCCCGTGCGCAGCTCTCGGCCCAGCAGGCTGCCGAAACCGCGCGCCAGGCACCCGCCACCGCGCCGGACGCCCCCGCACGCGGCTGACAAAAAAGACGCAGCCTTGCGGCTGCGTCCATCGTGAGCCCTGCCGGGAGAGAGTCGGCAGGGCTTACTTGACCTCGAACTCCTGCGGCGTTCCAGCCGCCTTGCCATCGACGGTGACTTCGGCGCGGTATTTGCCGGCCGGCCAGCCCTTTGCATTCTTGAACGTGACGTTGGTGGTCTCCGCACCACTGGTATTCAGCGTAGCGCTCTGTTCGCCGGCCACCTGGCCATCCTGGAAGGTCAGTTTTGCGCCGACATTGGCATTGTTGGCGGCGCCGTCGGTCTTGACCGAGACGATGATGTCGTCCTTCGGAGCGAACAGGGCCGTCGGCGCGACGGACTTGTCAGCGGCGGCGGTCTTGCCCACGGTGACCGCGGAGACGCTGACCGCAGCGGTCTCGGTCATCGGCGGCGGTGCACCGGTCATCGGTGCCGGCGCCGCCGGTTCGGCCGGGGTGGTCGCGGCCGGAGCGGCATTGTTGTCAGTGGACTCTTCCTTCTTCTTGCAACCGACCAGGGCAACACTGCCCAGCAGGGCGGCGATGAGGGCGGTCTGGAGCGGGGTGGTCTTGATCATTCGGGGTTCCTCCCAGGGATTGTCGGACGGCGTGCGAGCGCCGGCTCACTTCGGCGGCAGTTTCAGGGTCTGGCCCGGAAAGATCTTGTCCGGGTCATCGAGTACATCGCGGTTGGCTTCGAAGATCTTCTTCCATGCATTGGCATCGCCCAGATGCTGCTTGGCGATCTTCGACAGCGAGTCCCCTTTCTGCACGGTGTAGGTGCCGCCGCCCACAACGTCGGCGGTACTGTCCACCGAAGCACTGACGCCGGAGAAGTCCGCCTTGGGCACCTGCTGGGCGGTACTGTCGACGCTGCTGCTGACGCCGGAGAAATCGGCCTTCTTCTCGGTACTCATCCACAACTCCCGTCTGCATGACTACGTGGCTCGCACGTTGACACGGCAGTTGTTAAATGGGGATGGTGCAGATGTGAAGCCGCCCCCGGGGGCGGCTGAACAATCGCGGGTACCCGGTAGTGCCGGCCGTTGGCCGGCTTGTCCTGAACGTGGGTTCCACGCAGGTGCCGGCCAGCGGCTGGCGCTACCTGATGTAATCGCCCGCGGCGCTTACTGGCGCAGTTCGCGGTAGGTCGCGGCCGGGGCGGCGATGCCCGGACTGGCACGCCAGGGGTTGATGTCCAGGCCCCCCCGGCGGGTGTAGCGGGCCTCTACTTCCAGCCACTGCGGCTGGCAGCGCGCGGACACCTCGCTGAAGATCCGCTCAACGCACTGCTCGTGGAACTCGGCATGCTCGCGGTAGCTGACCAGATAGCGCAGCAGGCCAGCACGATCGATCTTCGGCCCGCAGTAACGCAGGCTGATCGTGGCCCAGTCCGGCTGGCCGGTCACCGGGCAGTTGGACTTCAACAGTGCGGACACCAGCGTTTCCTCCACCACCTCACCTACATCGGCGGCGAGGAAGCCCGCCTGCGGCGGACCGTAGCAGTCGATCTCCACGTCCAGCCCATCGATGGATTCGCCCAGCGGCACCTCGCGCAGGCCCGGCAGGCCGAACTCGACCTGGACCGGCGCGCCGGCGCAGGCCGAAAGGTCGGCGACGATACGCGCACGCAGTGCCTCGGCGCTGTCGATGCGGGTGCTGTTGAGGGAATTGAGATACAGCTTGAACGACTTCGATTCGATCAGGCGCGGCGAGGTGCAGGGCACCTGCACGGTGGCCACGGCCACCTGCGGCTTGCCGCGCGGGTCGAGCCAGCTCAGTTCGAAGGCATGCCAGCGGTCGTGGCCGACGAACGGCAGCGCGGCGTCATCGAGGCCGATCTCGGCGCGGGCGCCGCTGCGGGGGATGGGAAACAGCAGGCCGGGATCGTACTGCGACGGGTAACTGACCTCGCGACCGAGGCTGGAATCCTGTGGGGTGTTCATGGGCTTCATTGTATCGCGGGCGGGGCGGGCCTTCGGCCGGGCCGGCCAACGGCGAAGCCCCTCCGCGGTGGTTCAGGCACGATCTCGGGGTCGGCCGGGAGGGTGGGTTGGCTAGGGGCCGCTGCAAGTACGTCCATGTAAGCTCGGTCGCCGCATCCATGCGGCTCACGCCCCCAGCCAACCCACCCTCCCGGCCACGGACAGTTTCCTGCACCACCACGGGAAAGATCAGAAAAATCAAGATCAAAAGCCGATCCTTCAGACGTCCATGACGTCTGCCGTGTCGACCAAGGTCGACACCTACCAACAGGCGCGTGAACCTGTCGGAGGTGGGGCGGTGTGGGCCTGCAGGACCGTTGGCGCCATGGATGGCGCCATCGAGCCCCCATGGACGGGTTTACGGCGTGTCCTGCAGGCCCACACCGCCCCGCCCAACCAACAGAAATTCAGCTCCCTTTTTGCCGTTGACGTTGCCGTTGATTCAAGCGGGTACAGGGCTGCAAGCCCTGCCGGAAACCCTCACCCCGCAGGCGTGCCGGCACCGTGCAGGTAATCCAGGCTCACCTGCAGCAGCGCCCTCAACCCGACATCCAGCGCCTTCTCATCCAGCAGGAACTTCGGCGAATGGTTGGCCGGCGCCGTCGCCGGGTCGATGCCCACGCTGGTGGAACCGACGAAGAAGAACATGCCCGGCACTTCCTTCGCGTACAGCGAGAAGTCCTCCGCGCCCATCTGCAGCGGCGGCTCGTATACGTTGTCCTTGCCCACTACCGCCTGCAGGCTCGGCAGCATCTTCGCGGTCAGCGCCGGGTCGTTCACCGTGGCCGGGTTGCCTTCCGACTCGTAGATGTCGGTCACCGCCTTCGCGCCATGCGCAGCCGCGGTGTGCTCGGCCACGTTGCGCAGGTCGGCGAAGATCTGCTGGCGCATGCCTTCGTCGAAGGTTCGGATGGTACCCACCATTTCCACTTCATCGGGAATGATGTTGTAGCGGATGCCACCGTTGATCGCGCCGAAGGTCAGCACTGCCGGCTGCTTGGACAGGTTGGCGCGGCGGCTGACGATGGTCTGCGCGGTACCCACCAGGTCGGCGGTGGCGACGATCGGATCAACACCGTTCCAGGGCGCCGAACCATGCGTCTGGCGGCCGATCACCTTGATGCCGAAACGGTCCGAGGCGGCCATCAACGGGCCGCCCCGCACGGCGATCTGCCCCGCCTGCACGCTGGAGAACACGTGCAGGCCGAACACTGCCTCGGGCTTGAAGCCGGCAAACAACCCCTCCTTCAGCATCAGCGCGGCCCCACCCTCTTCCGGTGGCGGTGCACCCTCCTCGGCCGGCTGGAAGATCAGCATCACCTGGCCCGGCAGGTCCTTCTTCATCGACACCAGCGCTTCGGCCACGCCCAGCAGGGTCGCGGTATGCGCGTCGTGGCCGCAGGCATGCATCACGCCCACGGTCTGCCCGCGGTACTGGTCGGTGGCCTTGGAGGCGAACGGCAGGCCGGTCTGCTCGGTCACCGGCAACGCGTCCATGTCCGCGCGCAGCGCGATCTTCGGACCGGGCCTGCCACCCTCGATGATCGCCACCACGCCGTGGTGGGCGATGCCCGTCTTCGGCTTCAGGCCCATCGCGCGCAGGTGCTTGGCGACTTCGGCCGAGGTCCGTGACTCGCGATTGGACAGTTCCGGGTGCTGGTGGAAGTCACGGCGCCATTCGATCACCCTGGCCTGCAATCGCTGGGCGGCGGCGCTCACTTCCGGGCGCTGCCCGTCCTGGGCGTGGGCAAGGGCCGGCAGGGCCAGCAGCAGGGCGGACAGCAGCAGCGAACGACGCATCATGGTCTCCACAACAAGGGGCTCCAGCTGAATGTAGGGCAACACTGCCGCCACGGGAACCTCTCCGCCTGGGTCGGGTCTTAGCGCCCGTCCCATCCGTCATGCAGGAAACGTGATGTGGCACAGGTATGCTTTGCGCATTGCCCCCGGCCCTGCCCGGTCCAGTCCTCTTGGAGTCCCTCGTAATGTCACGTGTTTGGAAGATCGTGCTGCTGGTCGTGGCGGTGCTGGTGCTGGCTGTGGTCGGCCTGCGCGTCGCCGGTGGAGGCAAGGACAAGGCTGGAAAACCCGCGGCGGGCGCGCGCCAGGGCGGCGAAGACCCGGATGCCGGTCCGGTGCCGGTGACCGTGGTCGATGCCATGCGCCAGGACGTGCCGGTCTATGCCAGCGCGCTGGGTACGGTGACCGCGATGAACACCGTCACCGTCAGTCCGCAGGTCGGCGGCCAGCTGATGAGCCTGAACTTCCGCGAGGGCCAGGAGGTCAAGAAGGGCGATGTGCTGGCGGTGATCGACCCGCGCACCGCGCAGGCGAGCTATGACCAGGCCGCAGCGGCCAAGCGCCAGAACGAAGCCCTGCTGGCTACCGCACGCGCCAACTACCAGCGCTCGAACGCACCGGAATATCGCCAGTACGTCGCCAAGACCGACCTGGATACACAACGAAACCAAGTGGCACAGTATGAAAGCGCGGTGGCGGCAAACGAAGCCAGCATGCGCTCGGCGCAGGTGCAGCTGCAGTACACAAAGGTCACTGCGCCGATTTCCGGCATCGCGGGCATCCGCGCGGTCGATGCCGGCAACGTGGCCAACGCCGGCACGGCACTGGTCACGCTGACCCAGATCCATCCGATCCACGTGCTGTTCAACCTGCCCGAGCGCCAGCTTGGCGACGTGCGCCAGGCGCAGGCCGCGGGCACGGTGCCGGTGGCTGCATTGGACCGCGCCGATTCGCACGTGCTGGCCGGCGACGGCAAGCTCGACGTGATCGACAACCTGATCAGTGCCGACAGCGGCACGTTCAAGGCACGCGCCGTGTTCGACAACACCGGCAACGGCCTGTGGCCCGGCCAGTTCGTCAACGTGCGCATGCAACTGCGCACGATCGCCGGCGGCGTGGTCATTCCCACCCAGGCCGTGCTGCGAGGCCCGGATGGTGAGTACGTCTACGTCGTGCAGGGCGACAGCACGGTGAAGATGCAGGCCGTGCGCAGCGGCGTGGAAGTGGGTGACAGCCAGGTGCAGATCGCCGAAGGCCTGAAGGGCGGCGAGCGGGTAGTCAGCGAAGGCCAGTTCCGCCTGAAGCCGGGCAGCAAGGTCACCGCGCTGAAGCCGGGCGAGACACCGGCCGCACCGACCGAGGCCGAACTGAAGGCGGCCGAGCAGAAGAACGCGGGCGGCGGTGGCCGTCGCGGTGGTGGCCCGCGCTGAGCGCAGGCTGCCGATTTCCCTCGCGCCGGCGAACCTGCCGGCGCCGACATTGAAGTGCCAGCAAGGATCAGTCCGTGGGCTTTTCGACGATCTTCATCCGCCGCCCGATCGCCACCTCGCTGTTGATGGCGGGCCTGTTGCTGCTCGGCATCCTCGGTTATCGCAAGCTGCCGGTGTCGGCGCTGCCTGAAATCGATGCACCCAGCCTGGTGGTCACCACCCAGTACCCGGGGGCCAACGCCACCACCATGGCCTCGCTGGTCACCACGCCACTGGAGCGCCAGTTCGGGCAGATCTCCGGGCTGGAGCTGATGACCTCCGACTCGTCGGCGGGGTTGTCGACGATCATCCTGCAGTTCTCGATGGACCGCGACATCGACATCGCCGCTCAGGACGTGCAGGCGGCGATCCGCCAGGCCACCCTGCCCTCGTCGCTGCCCTACCAGCCGGTCTACAACCGGGTGAATCCGGCCGACGCGGCCATCGTCACCCTGAAGCTGACCTCGGACACGCGCCCACTGCGGGAGGTCAACAACTATGCCGACTCGATCCTGGCCCAGCGCCTGTCGCAGGTGCAGGGCGTCGGCCTGGTCTCGATCGCAGGCAATGTGCGCCCGGCCGTGCGCATCCAGGTCAATCCGGCGCAGCTGTCGAACATGGGCCTGACCCTGGAAGAGCTGCGCAGCGCGCTGACCCAGGCCAACGTCAACGCGCCGAAGGGTTCGTTGAACGGCAAGACGCAGTCCTACAGCATCGGCACCAACGACCAGCTGGCCAGCGCCGCCGAGTACCGCGACACCATCATCAGCTACAACAATGGCCGCCCGGTGCGGTTGTCGGACGTGGCCGAGGTGGTTGATGGCGTGGAGAACGACCAGCTGGCGGCCTGGGCCGATGGCAAGCCGGCGGTGCTGCTGGAGGTGCGCCGCCAGCCCGGTGCCAACATCGTGCAGACGGTCGAGCGCATCCGCGCGATCCTGCCGCAGCTGCAGGGCGTGCTGCCGGCCGACGTGCACCTGGAAGTCTTCAACGACCGCACCGAGACCATCCGTGCGTCGGTGCATGAAGTGCAGTTCACCCTGATCCTCACCATCGGCCTGGTGGTGGCGGTGATCTTCGTGTTCCTGCGCCGGCTGTGGGCCACCATCATTCCCTCGGTGGCGGTGCCGCTGTCGCTGGCCGGCACCTTCGCGGTGATGGCGTTCGCCGGCATGTCGCTGGACAACCTTTCGCTGATGGCGCTGGTGGTCGCCACCGGCTTCGTGGTCGACGATGCGATCGTGATGATCGAGAACATCGTGCGCTACATCGAGCAGGGCAAGAGCGGCAAGGAAGCGGCCGAGATCGGTGCGCGCCAGATCGGCTTCACGGTGCTCTCACTGACCGTCTCGCTGGTGGCGGTGTTCCTGCCGCTGCTGCTGATGCCCGGCGTCACCGGCCGCCTGTTCCACGAGTTCGCCTGGGTACTGAGCATCGCCGTGGTGCTGTCGATGCTGATCTCGCTGACGCTGACCCCGATGATGTGCGCCTACCTGCTCAAGCCCGATGCCCTGCCCGAAGGCGAGGACGCGCATGAGCGCGCAGCGGCCGCCGGCAGGCAGAACCTGTGGACCCGCACCGTCGGCCTGTACGAACACAGCCTGGACTGGGTGCTGGGCCATCAGCGCCTGACCCTGGCCGTGGCCGGCGGCGCACTGGTGCTGACCGTGCTGCTGTACATCCTGATTCCCAAGGGCCTGCTGCCGGAACAGGACACCGGCCTGATCACCGGCGTGGTGCAGGCCGACCAGAACATCGCCTTCCCGCAGATGGAACAGCGGACCATGCAGGTCGCCGAAGCGCTGCGCCAGGATCCGGACGTGACCGGCGTGTCGGCCTTCATCGGTGCCGGCAGCATGAACCCCACGCTCAACCAGGGCCAGCTGTCGATCGTGTTGAAGGAACGCAGCCAGCGTGACGGGCTGGACGAGATCCTGCCGCGCCTGCAGAAGGCGGTGGCCGGCATTCCAGGCGTTGCGTTGTACCTGAAGCCGGTGCAGGACGTGACCCTGGATACCCGCGTGGCCGCCACCGAGTACCAGTACTCGCTGTCAGACGTGGATTCGGCGACGGTGGCGACCCAGGCCACGCGCCTGACCGAGGCACTGCGCAAGCGCCCGGAGCTGGCCGACGTCGACAACAACCTGTCCAACCAGGGCCGCGCGCTTGAACTGAACATCGACCGTGACAAGGCCAGCGTGCTGGGCGTGCCGATGCAGACCATCGATGACACGCTCTACGATGCATTCGGCCAGCGCCAGATCTCGACCATCTTCACCGAACTCAACCAGTACCGGGTGGTGCTGGAAGTGGCACCGGAATTCCGTACCAGCACTGCATTGATGGAACAGCTGGCGGTGGCGTCCAATGGCGCCGGCGCACTGACCGGCACCAACGCCACCAGCTTCGGCCAGGTCACCTCGTCGAACTCCTCGACCGCCACCGGCATCGGCGCGCAGAACACCGGCATCACCGTCGGCGCCGGCAACATCATCCCGCTGTCGGCACTGGCCGAAGGCAAGGTCAGCAGCGCGCCGCTGGTGGTCAGCCACCAGCAGCAGCTGCCGGCGGTGACGGTCTCGTTCAACGTGGCGCCGGGCTATTCGCTGTCCGAAGCCGTGCGCGCGATCCAGGAGACCAAGGACAGCCTGGACATGCCCGCCCACCTGCATGCCGAGTTCATCGGCAAGGCCGCCGAGTTCACCGGCAGCCAGACCGATGTGGTGTGGCTGCTGCTGGCCTCGCTGGTGGTGATCTACATCGTGCTGGGCGTGCTGTACGAGAGCTACATCCATCCGATCACGATCATCTCCACGCTGCCGCCGGCCGGTGTCGGCGCGCTGCTGGCGCTGATGCTGTGCGGGCTGAGCCTGTCGGTGGATGGCATCGTCGGCATCGTGCTGCTGATCGGCATCGTCAAGAAGAACGGCATCATGATGGTGGACTTCGCGATCGAGGCACGCCGCGCGGGTGCCAACGCGCACGAAGCGATCCGCCGCGCCTGCCTGCTGCGCTTCCGACCGATCATGATGACCACCGCCGCGGCCATGCTCGGCGCGCTGCCGCTGGCACTGGGCACCGGCATCGGCTCGGAACTGCGCCGCCCGCTGGGCATCGCCATCGTCGGTGGCCTGCTGCTGTCGCAGCTGGTGACGCTGTACACCACGCCGGTGATCTACCTGTACATGGAACGTTTCTCGGAGTGGCTGGCGCGCCGCCGCGAGCAGCGTGCGCTGCGCGATGGTTCGCTGCAGGAGCCGCAGGCATGATCCACGCCCCGCTGCCGTGGGCGGCCGCACGATGAACCTGTCCGGTCCCTTCATCCGCCGTCCGATCGGCACCGCCCTGCTGGCCATCGGCCTGTTCATGGTCGGCCTGATCTGCTACCTGCGCCTGGGCGTGTCGGCGCTGCCGAACATCGAGATCCCGGTGATCTTCGTGCACGCCAGCCAGTCCGGCGCGGATGCGGCGACCATGGCCTCCACGGTCACCGCGCCGCTGGAGCGCCACCTCGGCCAGCTGCCGGGCATCGACCGCATGCGTTCATCGAGCTCGGAAGGCAGCTCGCTGGTGTTCATGATCTTCCAGAGCGGCCGCGACATCGATTCGGCCGCACTGGACGTACAGACCGCGATCAACTCGGCGCAGGCTGACCTGCCCTCGGGCATGGGTTCGCCGATGTACCAGAAGGCAAACCCGAACGATGACCCGGTGATCGCCATCGCGCTGACCTCGCAGACGCAATCGGCAGACGAGCTGTACAACGTCGCCGATTCGCTGCTGGCACAACGCATCCGCCAGATCAGCGGCGTCGCTTCGGTCGATATCGCCGGTGCCTCGACGCCTGCGGTGCGCGTCGATGTCAACCTGCGCCTGATGAACGCCTTGGGCCTGACCGCCGATGACCTGCGCAATGCCGTGCGCGCGGCCAATGTCACCTCGCCCACCGGCTTCCTCAGCGACGGCAACACCACCACCGCGATCATCGCCAACGACTCGGTGGCACGCGCGGCCGACTTCGCCGACCTGGTAGTCAAGACCCAGGGCGATGGCCGGGTGATCCGCCTCAAGGACATCGCCAACGTCTACGATGGCCAGCAGGACGCCTACCAGGCCGCCTGGTTCGATCACAAGCCGGCGGTGGTGATGTACGTGTTCACTCGGGCCGGCGCCAACATCGTCGAGACGGTGGACCGGGTCAAGGCGCAGATCCCGGCCCTGCGCGACTACCTGCAGCCGGGCACCACGCTGACGCCCTACTTCGACCGCACTCCGACCATCCGCTCGTCGCTGCATGAAGTGCAGATCACGCTGCTGATCAGCCTGGCGATGGTGGTGCTGACCATGGCGCTGTTCCTGCGGCGGCTGGCGCCCACCCTGATCGCAGCCGTCACCGTGCCGCTGTCGCTGGCCGGTGCGGCGCTGGTGATGTACGTGATGGGCTTCACCCTGAACAACCTGAGCCTGCTGGCACTGGTGATCGCGATCGGCTTCGTGGTCGACGACGCGATCGTGGTGATCG
Source organism: Stenotrophomonas maltophilia (assembly GCF_001676385.1). Taxonomy (GTDB): domain Bacteria; phylum Pseudomonadota; class Gammaproteobacteria; order Xanthomonadales; family Xanthomonadaceae; genus Stenotrophomonas; species Stenotrophomonas maltophilia_J. Next base: position 33,849 of record NZ_LYVJ01000003.1, read on the forward strand.
AGAACATCATGCGCCACCTCGATGAGGGCATGCCGCGCATGCAGGCGGCACTGGCCGGTGCACGCGAGATCGGCTTCACGATCGTCTCGATCACCGCCTCGCTGGTGGCGGTATTCATTCCGCTGCTGTTCGCCAGCGGCATGATGGGCGCGTTCTTCCGCGAGTTCACCGTCACCCTGGTGGCGGCCATCGTGGTTTCGATGATCGTTTCGCTGACGCTGACCCCGGCGCTGTGCAGCCGCTTCCTCAGCGCCCACGACCACAAGGCGCCGCCGTCGCGCTTCGGCCGCTGGCTGGATGCCGGCCACGCGCGCATGCTGCGCCTTTACACCGTGTTCCTCGACTTCTCGCTGCGGCATGCGCTGCTGCTGTCGCTGACCCCACTGATCCTGATCGGCGTCACCATCTTCCTGTTCGGCGCAGTGAAGAAGGGCGCGTTCCCGCCACAGGACACCGGCCTGATCTGGGGCCGCGCCAATTCCAGCGCCACCGTCTCCTTCGAGGACATGGTGGCCCGCCAGCGCCGCATCACTGACATGCTGATGGCCGACCCGGCGGTGAAGACCGTGGGCGTGCGCCTGGGCAGCGGCCGCCAAGGGTCGAGTGCGCAGTTCAACATCGAACTGAAATCGCGCAAGGAAGGCCGCCGCGAAACCACCGCGCACGCGCTGGCCCGATTGAGCGCCAAGGCCGACCGCTACCCCGACCTGCAGCTGCGCCTGCGTGCGATCCAGGACCTGCCCAGCAACGATGGCGGCGGCGCCAGCCAGGGCGCGCAGTACCGCATCTCGCTGCAGGGCAACGACCTGGCCGCGTTGCAGGAATGGCTGCCCAGGCTGCAGGCGGAACTGAAGAAGAACCCGAAGCTGCGCGATGTCGGAACCGATGTCGACAATGCCGGCCTGCGCCAGAACATCCAGATCGACCGCGCCAAGGCTGCGCGCCTGGGTGTGTCGGTGGGTGCCATCGACGGTGCACTGTACGGTGCGTTCGGCCAGCGCCAGATCTCGACCATCTACTCCGACATCAACCAGTACAGCGTGGTGGTCAACGCGCTGCCCTCGCAGACGGCGACGCCAGCGGCACTGGATGAGGTGTACGTGCGCGCGCGCAACGGCGACATGGTGCCGATCACGGCGGTGGCCACCCAGGTACCGGGGCTGGCACCGTCGCAGATCACCCATGAGAACCAGTACACGACGATGGACCTGAGCTACAACCTGGCTCCGAACGTGAGCATGGGCGAAGCCAAGGCGATCATCGACGCCACCGTGGCCGGCATGCGCATGCCCGGTGACATCCGCCTGGCCGACGACGCGGGCTTCGGCTTCAACTCCGATCCCAGCGACATGCTGGTCCTGGTGTTCGCCGCGATCCTGACCGTGTACCTGGTACTGGGCATGCTCTACGAGAGCCTGATCCATCCGGTCACCATCCTGTCCACGCTGCCGGCGGCAGGCGTGGGTGCGTTGCTGGCGCTGTTCGGCACCAGCACCGAGCTGTCGGTGATCTCGATGATCGCGCTCGTGCTGTTGATCGGCATCGTCAAGAAGAACGCGATCATGATGATCGACTTCGCGCTGGTGGCACAGCGCGAGCACGGCCTGGCACCACGCGAGGCTGCGCGCGAGGCCAGCATCGTTCGATTCCGCCCGATCATGATGACCACGATGGTGGCGATCCTGGCCGCCGTGCCACTGGCGATCGGACTGGGCGAGGGTTCCGAACTGCGCCGCCCGCTGGGCATCGCGATGATCGGCGGCCTGTTGTTCTCGCAGAGCCTGACCCTGCTCAGCACGCCGGCGCTGTATGTGATCTTCTCCTGCCTGGCCGAACGTTGGCGCGCACGCCGCGCACGCAAGCGCGAAGCCAAGCTGCTCAAGCGCGCGCAGCGAGCCTAGCTTCGGTAGAGCCGGCCGCTGGCCGGCTTCCTCGTGCAGCGAATCTCCCGGCCAGCGGCCGGCACTACCGTGGGTACGGTTGGTGGGTGCGGACGGCTGGTCCGCACGCCTGCGGGTTTGACGCACCGCAACGAAAAGAGAACAATTCTCATCCAGCCATGGTCCTGCGCCCTGTAGCGGCGCCCCGCTGCCGGTTCCCGGCACGCCTGCGTGATCCCAGCCACTGCCCTTCCCTCACCCGTGGGCGGATGGCCTGTGGCCGTCCGTCGAGGACCATCATCGATGCTGCCTTCCCGTCTTCCCCGCCTGGCCCTGCTGGCCTCCGCCCTGTCCTCCGCCTGCGCTGCCCATGCCGAAGCGCCGGCCGTCAGCCGTAACCCCACCGATCTGGATGCGGTGAAGGTCACCGCCGAACGCGCCCATACCGACGCCGGCGCACTGGGCGACCGCGCCGCGCGCGACACTCCGTTCGCGATCACCGCCGTGGGCCGCGAGCAGATCGAACAACGCCAGGTGGTGTCACTGGGCGAGGCCTTCCTGCTCGATCCCTCGGTCAGCACCCAGGTCAGCGCCTATGCCAGTGGCTGGAGTTCGCCGATCCGCAATCGCGGTATCGAACTGAATTTCGACAGCTATCGCGTCAATGGCCTGCAGGTGTCTTCCTGGGGTACCGAATGGCCGCTGGAAGTGATGGAACAGGTCGATCTACTGAAAGGTCCGGGCGGATTCCTGTACGGCTTCGGTGCCCCCGGCGGCATCGTCAACTACATCACCAAGAAGCCCACCGACACGCCCACCTTCTCCACCCAGCTGGGCTGGCGCGAACGGGGCATCGTCAGCGGCGGCATCGACGTTGGCGGCCGCTTCGGCAACGAGCAGATGTTCGGCTACCGCTTCAACGCCTTCCAGGAGAAGGGCGAGACCTTCAATGGTGGCCGCGTTGACCGCAAGGTCGGTGCCCTGTCGCTGGATGCCCGGTTCGGTGACGCCCTGACCTGGACTGTGGACGGCGTGTTCCAGTCCCGCGATCTCAGCGGCGAAGCACCGCAGTACTACTTCCGTGGCCTGACATCGCTGCCGCGACCGATTGCCGGGGATACCGACAACGGCGTACCCGGCACCTACTACGACACCCGATCCAGCCTTCTGTCGACGGCGCTGAACTGGCAGATCAACAGCGACTGGAAAGCCAGCCTGAGTTACGGCGTCACCACCTCCTGGAACGACGTCAACAAGATCTTCGCCTACATCGATGCACCCAACGGCGACTACGACGTCAACGTTTACGAACTGGGGGGCAAGAACGAGTGGAAGCTGGCCCAGGCGATGCTGCAGGGCAGCTTCCGCACCGGCCGCCTGCGCCATCAAGTGGTGGCGGGCACCAGCCATCAGACCGGGCTGGGCTGGGACCGTCCCTACGAGTGGAACCTGATCGGCCGCGCCAACCTGTACCGGCACCACGCCATCCGCCACGACGCCGTCGGTTCACGGGTGATGACCCGAGGCGACGAGACCGTGCAGCAGGCGCTGTTCGCAAGCGATACCGTCGATCTCGGCAGCGGCTGGTCGGTACTGGCGGGTTGGCGCTACAACGACTACGAGACCAAGGGCCGCTACCACACCTACCCGGTCACACCGACCTATGCCGTGATGTTCAAGCCCAGCGAGGCGGTCACGCTGTATGCCAGCTACATCGAATCGCTGGAAGCGGGCAGCCGCGTGGGCAACGGCTACGTCAACGCGGGCGACGTGCTCGACCCGACCATCAGCAAGCAGTACGAGATCGGCGCGAAGGTCGAGGCGGCACGCTGGAATGCGAACCTGGCGGCGTTCCGGCTCGAGCGTGGCGCCAACATCGATGAACTCACCCCGGCCGGCAAGCGCCTGGTCCAGGACGGTATCACCCTGTACGAAGGCATCGAGGCCAGCGCTGACCTGCACCTGACCGATGCATTCGTGCTGGGCGGCGGCGTGGCCTGGCTCGACCCGACCTATGACAGGCTGTCCGCCGCCAGCGCATCGCAGGAAGGCAACCGCACTGCGGGCGCGGCACGCTGGAGCGGCGTGCTCCACGCCAACTATCAGCTGCCATGGGTGGATGGGCTGGAGACCTATGCCGTGCTGCGCCATTACGGCGACGTCTGGTACGACGCTGCCAACACCCTGAAGCTGCCCGGCTACACCTTGGTCAACGCGGGGGTGGGCTATCGGCTGCTGGCCTCCGGCCACCCGGTCATCCTGCGCGCCAGCGTCGAGAACCTGGCCAACCGCCGATACTGGTCGAATGCAGGCGTCGGCCTGCCGCGCACGCTCGCCCTGAGCGTGCGGTTCGACATGTAGCGCCCGGCAAACCGTAGTGTCGCCCGGCACTACGGGGTATTCCCGCGCGGGCTGTCCCCTTCACCCCGCACCCGCAATAATGGTGGGAGATCCCCCCACCGAGCCTGCATGACCGTCCGCGAATCCCGCCTCAGCCGCCTGTGGGCCCACGAAAAGGCCAGTTACGGCCTGCGGGTGTTGATCGCGCTGGCCACGGCCGTTGCCGTGTGCTGGCAGCTGGAGGCCCTCACCGCGTTGCCGGGTGTGTTCCTGGGCATCATCGCCAGCGCCATTGCCGAGACCGACGACAACTGGTGGGGCCGGGCCAAGGCGGTGCTGCTGTCGCTGTTGTGCTTCTGCATCGCTGCGGCCTCGGTGATCTGGCTGTTCCCGTGGCCATGGGTCTTCATCGCCGCCCTGTCGTTGTCCACCTTCGGCCTGACCCTGCTCGGTGCGCTCGGCGAGCGCTATGCCTCCATTGCCCAGGCCACGGTGACCCTGGCGATCTACACCATGATCGGGCTTGAGCAGCATGGCGCCAGCGACCTGCACAGCGCCCTGGAAGCGGTCAGCCACCTGCTGGCTGGAGCGGCCTGGTACGGCGTTCTGTCGATCCTGTGGGCCGCGCTGTTCGCCAACCGGCCGGTGCGCGAACGCGTAGCGCGGCTGTACCAGGAGCTGGGCCGTTACCTGCAGTTGAAGGCAGCGCTGTTCGAACCGGTTCGCGAGGCCGACCTGCAACGCCGCCAGCTCGACCTGGCCGAGCAGAACCGGCGCGTGGTCGGTGCGTTGAACGAAGCCAAGACTGCGATCCTGGCCCGCTTCGGCCGCTCCGGACGCCCCGGCGTGAACTCCGGCCTGTACCTGCGGCTGTACTACATGGCGCAGGATTTCCATGAGCGCGCCAGCTCCTCGCATTATCCCTACGGCGCGCTGGTCGATGCGTTCTTCCACAGCGACGTGCTGTACCGCTGCCAGCGCCTGCTCGACCTGCAGGGCCAGGCCTGTGCACGGCTGGGTGAAGCAATCCGCCTGCGCCGTCCCTTCGTGTATGGCGAAAGCAACCAGCAGGCCGGGCTCGACCTGGCCGACGCGCTCGCCTACCTGCGCGACCAGCAGCGGCCGCACTGGCAGCGCCTGCTCGGCTCGCTGGACCTGCTGGTGCACAACCTGCGCAGCATCGAGCGCCGCCTGCTGGACGCCGAACGCTCCGAGGCCAGCCTCGACAACGTCGATACCCGCCTGCGCGACAGCAATCCGCACACGCTGCGCGAGATGGGCGTCCGCCTGCGCCAGCAGCTCACGCCCGGCTCGGTGCTGTTCCGGCATGGCCTGCGCATGGCACTGGCACTGATCGCCGGCTTCGCCGCAGTCCGCCTGTTCCATGCGCAGAACGGCTCGTGGGTGCTGCTGACCATCGTGTTCGTGTGCCGCCCCAACTTCGGCGCCACCCGCCAGCGCCTGGCCCAACGCATCGTCGGCACCGTCGCCGGCCTGGTGCTGACCTGGGCGCTGCTGCAGCTGTTCCCGCAGTTGCACGTACAGCTGCTGATCGCGTTGCTGTCGGCGCTGCTGTTCTTTTTCACCCGCACCGACCGTTACCTGGTGGCGTCGGCGGCGATCACGGTAATGGCGCTGACCTGCTTCAACCTGATCGGCGATGGCTTCGTGCTGATCGTGCCGCGCATGGTCGACACGCTGCTGGGTTGTGCGATCGCCGCTGCGGCTGCGTTCCTGATCCTGCCCGACTGGCAGGGCCGCCAGCTGCATCTGGTGCTGGCGCGCGTGCTGGAGACCGCCGCGCGCTACCTGGATTCCGTGCTGGGCCAGTACCGCACCGGCATGCGCGACGACCTGGCCTACCGCATCGCCCGCCGCGACATGCACAATGCCGACGCCGCGCTGTCGACCGCGCTTTCCAACATGCTGCGCGAGCCCGGCCACGTGCGTCGCAACCTGGATGCCGGCTTCCATTTCCTGGCGCTGTCCAACACCCTGCTCGGCCATCTCTCGGCGCTGGGTGCGCATCGCGACCAGGTGGACAGCTTTGCCACCGATCCCCTGGCGCTCGCTGCCGGCGAACGCGTCCGCAAGGCGCTTCAGCAACTGGCTACGGCGCTGGCGGCGCGGCAGCGGGTAACCGAAGATGACAATGATGCCGACCGTGCGGTCGCGGCCGAGCTCGAGCAGATCGACGAGCCGATGCCGCCCAAGCTGCAATTGATCCGTACGCAGATGGCACTGGTACTGCGGATGCTGCCGAAGGTGCGGGCAGCGGCCAACGAAGCGGTGCTGGGTCTGGCCTGACCTCGGCAATGCCGGCGGCGCAACATCGTGTTGCATCCAGCGCGGCATTCCGATCACGCAAGCGCGCGGATACTGGATCCCCCTCCTGCTCCGGATTCCCCCATGAAGATCGAACTCGGCGGGCGCACCGCGCTGGTCACCGCCTCCACTGCCGGCATCGGACTGGCCATCGCACGGGGCCTGGCGGTCGCCGGTGCGCGCGTCATCCTCAACGGCCGCAGCAGCGACAGCATCGAGCGGGCACGCCAACGCGTGCTCGCCGCGGTACCGGGCGCCGACGTGCTCGGCGTCGCCGCCGACCTTTCCGATGCGGCCGGCATCGACACGCTGCTGGCTGGGCTGCCCAGGATCGACATCCTGGTCAACAACGCCGGCATCTTCGGCCCCGAAGACTTCTTCAAGACCGACGACGCGACCTGGGAACGCTACTGGCAGACCAACGTGATGTCCGGCGTGCGGCTGTCGCGGGCGCTGCTGCCTGCGATGGTGGATGCAGGCTGGGGCCGCGTGTTGTTCATCTCTTCCGAATCGGCACGCAACATTCCGGCCGACATGATCCATTACGGGGTCAGCAAGACCGCGCAGCTGGCGCTGTCGCGCGGCCTGGCCAAGCGCGTGGCCGGCAGTGGTGTCACCGTCAACGCGGTGCTTCCAGGGCCAACGCTCTCCGACGGTTTTGCTGCGATGTTCGAAGATGAACGCCAGCGCAGCGGCAAGCCGCTGGAGCAGATCGGCCGCGAGTTCGTGCTGGAGCATCGGCCGTCCTCGGTGATCCAGCGTACTGCCACGGTCGAGGAAGTGGCCAACATGGTGGTCTACCTGGCCTCGCCGCAGGCCTCGGCCACCTCCGGTGCCGCACTGCGGGTGGATGGCGGCGTGGTCGACGATATCGTCTGAGGCCCCCTGCAGTGTGCGGACCAACGGTCCGCACCCACGGCGATGGGGCTTCGGTAGATCCAGGCCATGCGTGGATGCACCCCACCGCAGTCCCGACGGATGGGCAGGAATGCTAGGCTGCGCCGGTCAAGGAGGCTCCATGTCCGGTCATAACCAGTTCGTCCTGCTGCGCCAGCGCCGTTTCCTGCCGTTCTTCGTCGTCCAGGCGCTGGGTGCGTTCAATGACAACGTGTACCGGCAGGCCATCATCAGCATGTTGTTGTTCATGGCCGTGCCGGAGGACGAGCTGGGACTGTACGCCACGCTGGCGCCGGCCATCTTCATCCTCCCGTACTTCCTGTTCTCGGCACTGGCCGGGCAGATCGCCGACAAGCTGGAGAAATCACGGCTGATCGTGATCACCACCACCATGGAGATCGTGATCATGTCGCTGGCGGCCACCGGTTTCCTCTTCCAGAGCCTGCCGGTGCTGCTGGTCGCACTGTTCTGTACCGGCATGCAGTCGACCCTGTTCGGCCCGGTGAAGTATTCGGTGCTGCCGTCGGTCCTCAAGCCCGAGGAACTGACCGGCGGCAATGGCCTGGTCGAGATGGGCACGTCGATGTCGATCCTGTCCGGCATGATCGTCGGCGGCCTGGTGTTCACCGTCGCCGGCAGCCACGGCACGGTGGTGGCCGCGTGCGCGGTCATTGCCCTGGCCATCTGCGGCAACATCGCCGCGCGGCTGATTCCCAGGGTCGATGCCGGTGACCCGAACCTGAAGATCAACTGGAACCCGCTGCCGGAATCACTGGCAGTGCTGCGCATGGCCCGCCAGCAGAAGGCGGTGCGCAATTCGATCCTGGGCGTGTCCTGGTTCTGGTTCTTCGGCACCGTGCTGACCTCGCAGCTGCCGGCCTACGCGGTGGCCAACCTCGGCGGCGAGCCCACCCTGTATATCTTCGCCCTGGCCTTGTTCTCGGTCGGCACCGGCATCGGCTCGCTGCTGTGCGAAAAGCTGTCTGCGCGCACGGTCGAGATCGGCCTCGTGCCACTGGGAGCGTTCGGCATGACCGCATTCCTGCTCGACCTGTACTTCGCCCGCAGCGGCGAGGCGGTAGCACACGGGCTGGACATCGGCCGGTTCCTCCAGCACCCCGGCAGCCCGCGCATCGTCATCGACCTGGTCGGCATCGGCCTGTTCACGGGCATCTTCGTGGTGCCGCTGTTTGCCTTGATCCAGAGCCGCACCCCCAAGGCGCAGATGTCGCGCGTGTTCGCCGCACTGAACATCCAGAACTCCGGATTCATTGTCGCTGCCGCCTTGATCAGCCTGGCAGCGCAGCGCCTTCTCGATCTGACCATTCCCCAACTGTTCCTGGCGCTGGCCATCGCCAACGCGCTGGTGGCGATCTACATCTTCACGATCGTCCCCGAATTCCTGATGCGCTTCCTCAGCTGGCTGATGGTGCGGACCCTGTACCGGTTGCGCCCGCACGGCATCGAGGCGAATGTGCCCGACGAGGGCGCTGCGCTGCTGGTCTGCAACCACGTCAGCTACATGGACGCCCTGATCCTGTCGGCGACGATCCCGCGCCCGGTGCGCTTCGTCATGTACTACAGGATCTTCAACATCCCGGTGATGCGCTGGATCTTCCGTACCGCCAAGGCGATCCCGATTGCCGGTGCACGCGAAGACCCGGCGCTGATGCAGCGCGCGTTCGACGAGATCGACGCTGCGCTGGCCGAGGGTGAGCTGGTGTGCATCTTCCCCGAGGGTGCGCTGACCCGCGACGGGCAGATGGCGCCGTTCAAGTCCGGCGTCGATAAGATCCTCGAACGACGGCCGGTGCCAGTGGTGCCGATGGCGCTGCGCGGCATGTGGTCGAGCATGTGGAGCCGGCGCGACAGCCGCCTCGGCCGCATGCGCGTACCGCGCCGCTTCCGCGCCACCGTGGAGGTGGTGGCCGCACCGGCGGTGGATGGCCGCACCACCCGCGCCCCGGTGCTGGAGGCCCAGGTGCGGGCCCTGCGTGGCGATCACGCCTGATCGGCCGCGCGGCCGCCGGTAACCCTTCCAGGCAACAGCCCCATTCCCCCTGCAGGCACGGCCTCTGTTTCCTTACAGGGGCCCGTCAAAAGCGCCCGGTCAATGGCCATACACGCCAGTATCTGACTGTAACCGCATACATGCAGCGCGGGTTGAGGTAGATTACGCACCCACAGGGGGGAGGTCCGGCCAATGCACCATGGCCGGCCACCGAGGAATGGAGTCTCGCTTTGAATCAACCACCACCGCTCAGCCGTCCGGTCTACATCCCCAACCATCTGGTCTGGGCGATCCTGACGACGCTGTTCTGCTGCCTGCCGCTGGGCGTGGTGTCGATCGTGTATGCCTCCCAGGTCGATGGCCGCCGCGCGGCGGGCGACCTGCCGGGGGCCTACAGCGCGTCGCGCAAGGCGGGCTGGTGGGCAGTGGCTTCGGCCGTGGCCCTCCCGGTCCTGTTGCTGTTGTGGTTCGGGCTGTTCGGCGGCTTGGCCGTACTGGGCGCTCTTTCCGAAACGTAATTCACCACTACCACCCATCAAGGAGCTTGAACCCATGAACACCGCTACTCCGCAGGTCCCGAACAATCTGGTCTGGGCGATCCTGAGCACCCTGTTCTGCTGCCTGCCGGCCGGCATCGTGTCGATCGTCTACGCCGCCCAGGTCAACGGCAAGCTGGCGGCTGGCGACATCGCCGGCGCGCAGGAATCCTCGGCGAAGGCCAAGAAGTGGGCCATCTGGTCGGCGATCGCGGCCGTCGTGGTCGGCGTGCTGTACGGCATCCTGATTGTCGCCGTGGGCGGCATGGGCGCCATGAGCGGCGGCAGCAGCTACTGATGCCCCTGGACGGATCCGGCGCCCGCGCCGGATCCGTTGCTGCATGTCCGCGCTTCCCGCCCGCTCCCGATTCGCCCGCTGGGCGCCGCTGCTGGCCTCTGCCGGCCTCGCCGCCGGTGCTGCGGCGGTGTTGCGCAACGTCAATCCGTATGCCGCCGGCAATCCCTTGCCGGGCTGTCCGCTGTACGCGCTGACCGGCCTGTACTGCCCGGGCTGCGGCAGCACGCGCTGCCTGTACTCCCTGGTCCATTTCGACCTGCCCGGCGCGATGGGGATGAACCCGTTGCTGGTCATCAGCCTGCCATTCCTGCTGCTGATGCTGCTGAACGTCGCCGGCATCCGTCCACGTGTGCTCGATCCGCTGATGCGGATACTGGCCAATCCCACGTTCTGGCTCTGGGTGCTTCCCGGCTATGCGCTGCTGCGCAACCTGCCGTGGGCGCCATTCACCGCGCTGGCACCGATCTAGGTTTCCAGCCGACGGCGCAGCCCCTCGTGGTGGGCGGCGTTTGAAGGCAGAAGCCTTGGGGTTGGCCGGGCGGGATGGGTTTGCGGGGGACGCCGTGAATCCGTCCGTGGAGGCTTGGCCGCGGCATCCATGCCGCGGACACCCCCGCAAACCCATCCCGCCCGGCCACGGACAGTTTCCGTGTGCGTCCACCACGGAAAAGAAAAAGAAGATCAAAAGCGGAAGCGGATCGCTTCGCTTCGCTCGCTCGGAGCCGAGCATGGCTCGGCTCTACAGAACATCCGTCATCGGGAATCCGTCGGGGGTGGGGCGGCGTGGGGCTGCAGGACCGTTGGCGCCATGGATGGCGCCATCGAGCCCCCAGGGACGGGTTTACGGCGTGTCCTGCAGCCCCACACCGCCCCGCCCAACCCTCAGCAACCCAGAGCCGCTTTGGCTTTGGCTTTGGCGTTCTCTTTGGCTTTGGCCTTTGCAGGTGCAGGGCTGCAAGCCCTGCAAAACAACTACGTCACCCAGCCTGCAATCACCAGCAGGGCGAGGACCGCCAGCCACAACAGCAGCATCCGCCACACCAGGCTCATCGCATCGCGCAGATCCGGCAGCCGCTGCCACACCGGCAGCAGCCCCGCCTCGGTGTAATCGTGCGCATCCTCGCGCAGTTCAGCGTTGACGCTGGCCCGCGCCACCGCCCCCAGGAACCCGATGCCATCGGCAAGGCGCTCGCCATGGGCCTGCCGCCAAGCCTTCCACGCCGTATCGAAGTTGCCGACCAATGCCATCGAGAACGCCATCAGCTGCGCGACCGGCCATTCGATCCAGCCCAGCAGTCGCTGCGCCAGCGCCAGCGGTTCCACCGGCACGCGCGCGCGCATCGGGCTTTCCGCCATCAGCGCCAACAGCCGGTAGCCCAGCGCACCTGCCGGGCCCAGCAGCAGGAACCAGAACAGCACCGCGAACCAGCGCCGGAGCGCATTGAGCGCGGTCGCTTCGACCAGCGATGGCACGTCCTCGCGCAGGCTGCCGCCGGCCGACTGCAGGTTGCGCACGGCCGCCTGCCGCGTCGCTGCATCATCGGCATCGATGATTGCTTCGATATCGCGGTCGAGGTCACGCGGCCCCCAGCACCAGGCCAGCACGGCCACGCCCAGCAACAGCGACGGCAGTCCGAACAGCACCCCGCGCAGCAGCCATGCCAGCAGTGCCATCAGCACCAGCGGCGGCAGCAGCGCCAGAACGACACCGGCCGGCCCCTGCCAAGCCTTGCCGCCACGCGCATCCAGCCAGCCCAGCCAGCGCCGGAAGCCCTCGAAACGGCGCAGCGATGCGGCAGCGGCCGGGGCCACATGGCCCAGAGCCAGTGCCACGAGCACGGCGGCCAGGGTGGTGAACATGGCGGGTCTCCCTACGAAACAGAACGCTCGGCGCCGCTACCTTACCGGTCATGGCGGTGTCCCAAGCGGTGAAACGGACTGTAACCCGAGGCGTGTTCAGGTGGTGGCAATACAGGGAAACCCCCATCCGGCGGGCGCCTGGGCTCAACCCGCCTGCTGGCGATACCAGTGTTCGATCAGGCCGCGCGAAATCGAGATCGGCGGCGACAGCCGGATACCCTGGCCATCGTCCTCCAGATCACGCGCCAATGCCGCGCCCACCTCTTCAGCACTGAACCAGCGCGCATCTTCCAGCTCGCCGTCCACGGTCGGCAGGTCGTCCTCGGCCTGGGCGCGGAAGCCTACCATCAGCGCACCGGGGAACGGCCACGGCTGTGAACCAAGGTATTGGCAGGCGGTGACCCGCACCTTGCTCTCCTCGTGCACTTCGCGTGCCACGGTCTGCTCGAAGGTCTCGCCGGGTTCGACGAAACCCGCCAGCACCGAGTAGCGCCGTGGCGCCCAGTTCGACTGGCGGCCGAGCAGCAGCCGGCCCTGGTTCTCCACCGCCACGATCACGGCCGGGTCGACCCGCGGATAGTGCTCAGTGGAGCACTGCGTGCAGCGGCCGACGAAGCCACCGCGGGCAAACGCCACGGTACTGCCACACACACCGCAGAAGCGGGTGCGCGAGTGCCAGTAGGACATCCCGCGGGCGTAACTGAAGGCGGTCGCGTCGGCCACCGGCCACAGCAGGGCGGCCTGGCGCAGGTCGAGGCGGCGTGGTGCAGTGACGGTGACGTTGGTGGCTTCGACCGAGAACCAGGCCTGTTCGCCTCGCAGGCCGAGGAAGATCGCGGCACCGGGGCCGCCCCCGATGTCGGCGCCGGTCAGCGCGAGCGGCTGGTCGTCATCGCCGGTGAAGGCGCTGCCATCCTGGTCGAGGACGAGAACGCGCGCATCCGGCCACAGACGCGCCAGTGCATCGGCATCTGCGCGCAGGGCATCGGCGCGCTCCAGCGGTTCGCCGACGAAGGCGAAACCGGAAAGCGGCGAAGGAGTCTTGAGCATCCGGCAAGCGTGCCGCCAATCGATGCGGGTGGCAAGCCACAGACTTTGCAGCAACCCGCTGTGAGTGTGGAGCTCGCACCACGCACCTTGTGGCGCGGGGGCAGGCCCCGCGCCGGGTTACATGCTGAAGCTGCTGCCGCAGCCGCAGGTGGTCTTCGCGTTCGGGTTGCGGATCACGAACTGGGCGCCGGTCAGGCTCTCGGTGTAATCCACTTCGGCGCCCATCAGGTACTGCAGGCTCAGTGGATCGACCAGCAGGGTCACGCCGCTGGTCTGTACCGCCAGATCATCCTCGGCCCGGTTCTCGTCGAACTCGAATCCGTACTGGAAACCCGAGCAGCCACCACCTTCGATATACACGCGCAGGGCCAGGTCGGGGTTGCCCTCTTCCTGGATCAGGGATTTGACCTTGGCGGCCGCCGACTCGGTGAAGTTCAGCGGGCGCTCCAGCGATTGGTAATCGGGCGCGGCGGCCGGAGTGGCGCCGGGCAGGGAGACTAGCGTGCTCATGGCGTCAGCATGGGGCCGCCGACGATGGCTTTCAAGCCATCGCCTCAGCCAGCTTGCGGCGCGTAGCGGTATCGTCCTTGCCGGCCGGGGCTTCTTGGCCGTCCGGGGCCGGCAGTGCCGCAACCGGGGCGCTGGCGTGGATCAGGCGGCCGTTCAACTGCGCGCCCGCATTCATCTCTACCACCTGGTAATGCACGTTGCCGTTGACCCGCGCGCTCGGGGTCAGCTCGACCTTCTCGGTGGCGTGCACATCGCCGTCCAGGCGGCCGCTGATGACCACCACCTGGGCGCGGATCTCGCCCTCGATGACGCCATGCTCGGCGACCGTCAGGGTCGCGGCGCTGGCGCCTTCGGTCGCGATCACCTTGCCGTGGATACGGCCTTCCACGTACAACCCCCCACTGAATTCCACGTCACCATGGATCACCACCTGATTGCCGATCAGGGCATCTACCACCAGTTGGCTCTCGCGGTTGGATCTGCTGCTTCCGAACATCTGCCTACTCCCCGTTGCTGGCCGGCGCACCGGCCTGTTTCCAGTCGAATACCTGGGTGGTGCCCCCCGCACCACTCCCCAATGTCACCCGCACGCGTTGCGGGGTGAAGTCAGCCGGCAGCATCACGCTGCCGGTGAGCTGCTGGAAGTACCGGAACGAGTAGTCCTGTCCCGGCACCTTGCTGCGCTGGTGCAGATCATCCCAGCTGATCGTGGCCAGCTTGCCGTCCTTCACGCCTTCCACGGTGAAACGCATCTGCCCCTGGCTGATGGCCCCGCGGTTGAGATTCTGGGTCAGCACGGCGGTGTACTGCCAGGTCCCGGCCGCTTCCGGGCTGAACTCGATCGAATGCGTATTCAAGCCCTTGCGCTGGCTGGTCGAACCGACCAGTCGCTCATAGAAGGCGACGTCGGCACGCAAGCCGGCGATTTCTTCGTCGCGTTCGGCCAGCGACGACTGTACTTCGGTGTTGGCGGCGCGGCTGATGCGATCGGAAGCTTCCAGCGTGGCCTGCTTCTGGCGCAGTTCGGTCACCTGCGCCTGCAGTACCTCGGCACGCTTCTCGGCAGCCTGCAGGCGCTGGCCCTGCGCATCGCGCGGCGTGGCCATCCAGCAGCCGCCCAGCGCCGCCAGCACCAGGCTGAGCAGCCAGATGCCGCCGATCACCAGCAGGCGGCGACGGTCGGTCGGCGGTTGCGGCGCGCCGGGCAGGCGGACCTGCACGCGCATGGGAGGACGGTTGTTCATGGGTGGTTTCCGGGGCATCGCGGGACGATGCCGGTACGGCCCCTGTGGCAAGCGACGGACTAGTGTATGCCAGGACGAGGGGTTTCCTGCGCCGTGGCTGGCCAGCGCCGGTGGCGTTCAGGCACGCCATCGCCGATAGTGTGGCCCCCTGCACAGTTCCGTCGCCGGAGCCCCGCCATGACCGAAGCCCACCTGTTCGTGATCGGCATCCTGCTGGCCTGGCTGGCCGGCATCCGTGTCTACCTCACCGTGTTCGGCGTCGGCCTGGCCGGCCTGCTCGGCTGGGTCGACCTGCCACCCGCACTGCAGGCCACGGAATCGTGGTGGGTGCTGGGCACCTCGGCGGCACTGGCGGTGACAGAGTTCTTCGCCGACAAGATTCCCGGCGTCGACTCGGCCTGGGACCTGGTGCAGACGCTGGCGCGCGTGCCTGCCGGTGCCTTCCTCGCCGCCGCCACGCTGTCGCCCGATGGCCAGCTGGGTACCGGCGCTCTCGCCGCCGGCGCCGGCGTCGCGCTGGCCAGCCATGGCCTGAAGGCGGGCACCCGTGCCCTGCTCAATACCTCGCCGGAACCCGCTAGCAACTGGATCGCTTCGGTCGCCGAAGACACCGTCGTGGTGGGTGGGCTGGCCCTGGCCCTGGCGCACCCGTGGATCGCACTGGGAGTGGTGCTGGCCTGCAGCCTGGCCGGCGCACTGCTGGTCTGGCTGGTCTGGCGCACCTTGTGGAAAGGCGTGCGCTGGCTGGCACGCGGTGCATCGGCGGCACCGCCGGGAGAGGCCGGCAGCGGTTGACCGCCGGGCTTGTCGCATAATGGACGCGAACACCAGGAGCACCGATGGCCGCATTCGAATCCCCCGCGGGCGCCCGCCCGGGACGCGCTGAAACCCCTCCGGCCGATCACTGGCAACGCTGGGCCCGTGACACGGCAGGTCCCGCCGTGATCCCATCCGCGGCGGCAAGCGGCGCGGCGCCGCCGCCCAACGGCGCACCGCCGCCGCTGCCCGGCCCGGTCGCTCTGGACGAAGCAGGCAACAACGAACAGGCCCCATCGCCGTCCGATTCGCCCTACCGTGTCCTGATCGTCGAGGATGATCGCGCCCAGGCCCTGTTCGCGCAGAGCGTGCTGCATGGCGCCGGCATGCAGGCGATCGTGCACGGCGACGCCGATGGCGCGCTGCAGGCGATCAGGGAACATCGTCCCGACCTGATCCTGATGGACCTGCACCTTCCCGGCCTGGACGGCATGCGCCTGACTGCGCTGATCCGCCAGCAGCCCGGCCTGCAGCTGCTGCCGATCGTGTTCCTCAGCGGCGACCCGGACCCGGAACGGCAGTTCGAAGTGCTCGACAGCGGGGCCGATGACTACCTCAGCAAGCCGATCCGCCCGCGCCACCTGATCGCGGCCGTGGCCAACCGGATCCGCCGTGCGCGTGCACAGGCCGCGACCCTGCCTGGCGCACCCGGCACTCCGGCCACCAGCAATCCGGAAACCGGCCTGCCCACGCGCCAGCACGTCCTGCAGCAGCTCGACACCGCACTTGCGCATCACGATCACGGCGGCGTGTTCTTCATCGAAGTCGCCAGCGCGCTGGGCCTGCGCGAACGTTATGGCTATGCCGCCTTCGAACGCCTGATGGTGCAGGCCGGGCAGCGTCTCGCCGAAGCCGGCCATCCGCACCTGCTGGCGCGCCTGAACGACAACAGCTTCCTGCTGCTGGCCCGCAATGCCGATGAAGACGGCCTGGAGGGTGTTGCCACGAGCCTGCGCGAGCAGCTGTCAGCGCGCGCCTTCGTGATCCGCGACGACGAATCCGTGCATCTGCGTGGCGTGGTCGGCTACGCGCCACTGTCGCCGGGCTTCGACGATGCCGGCAGCGCGCTGGAGGCGGTGGAGCGGACCACCCTGCAGGCGCGCCTGCTGAGTGCCGGCGTCGCCGGCCACGTGCACCGCCAGGCGGTCACCGGGCAGGAACACCTGGCCCTGCTGGAAGGGCAACTGGCGCTGGCCTACCAGCCGATCGTTGCCGTTACCGGCAGCAGTTCCGCGCAGTACCAGCTTCTGCTGCGCCTGCGCCAGAGCGATGGCACGGTCCTGTCGGCCGGCCAGGTCATCCCGGCGGCGGAAGCCGCAGGACGCATCGCCGACCTCGACCAGCAGGTGATGGACCATGCCCTGGGCCTGCTGGACCTGTACCGGCACGCGACCCCGCCCCTGAGCCTGTTCGTCTCGCAATCACTGCGCACCCTGCAGCGCGATGCCTTCGCCGACTGGCTGCTGGAATCGCTGCAGCAGCGCGACCTGCCCGGCAGTGCATTGGTGATCGATGTGCGGCTGCCGGATGCCTTGATCCACACGGTGCTGCTGCAGCAGTTCTGCCAGCGCATGGCCGGTGCCGGGGTTCGCTTCTGCCTGAGCCAGTTCGAGCCCAGTGGCGAATCCGATGCACTGCTGACCCAGCTGCCCTTGTCATTCGTGCGCATGGCCGCGCGTTTCTCCAGCACGCATTCCAGCCCGGCCACGCGCGAGGACCTGCGGAAAGTGATCGCACAGGCACACGCTGCGGGACTGCAGATCATCGGCCAGCAGATCGAGGATCCACAGGCAGCGGCAGCGATGTGGGTCGGTGGCGTCGACTATATCCAGGGAAACATGGTGCAGTCGGCCGGCAGCGACCTGAACTTCGACTTCCACAACGCGGTGCTCTGACATGCCACTGTGGGGCGCGCTGCTGGTGGCGCTTGCGGCAGCCGCCATCGCACTGCTGCCGATGGGCATTCGCCTGCGCGCCCGTGGCCGTGCGCTGGACGTGCTGCGGGACGAACGCAACAGGTTGGCCAGCGAGCGCGACCAGCTGCGCCTTACCAATGAACGCCAGGGCCAGCTCGAGCAGCAGTTGCTGCAGGCCAAGCAGGCCGCCGAGGCGGCCGCACTGGCCAAGGGCGAGTTCCTGGCCACGATGAGCCATGAGATCCGCACCCCGCTGAACGGCATCCTGCCGATGCTGGAGCTGATCGCGCGCGGCCCCCTGGGCGAGGACCAGCGGCAGATGCTGGCCACCGCCTCGGCCAGCTCGCAGCAGCTGCTGCGCATTGTCGACGACATCCTCGACTACTCGCGGCTGGAAGCACAGGCACTGGAGCTGGAGATCACCAGCTTCAACCTGCGCGAGCTGCTCGACGGCGTGGTGCAACTGATGCAGCGCGCCGCCGACTCCAAGGGCCTGACGCTGAGCCTGCAGCTGGACCCTGCGGTGCGCCTGCCGGTACGGGGTGATCCGGTGCGCCTGCGCCAGGTGCTGAGCAACCTGCTGGCCAACGCCATCAAGTTCACCGCCCGCGGCCAGGTACAGCTGCGCGTGCAGCGGCTGGGCGAAGGCGCGGCGCAGCATCAACTGCGCTTCGAGATCATCGACACCGGCATCGGCATCGACGAAGCGCTGCAGGCACGCCTGTTCCAGTCCTTCAGCCAGGCCGACGCTTCGACCACGCGGATCTATGGCGGGACCGGCCTGGGCCTGGCCATCTGCAAGCGCATCATCGATCTGATGCAGGGCCGTATCGGTGTCCAGTCCACGCCCGGCCACGGTGCCACCTTCTGGTTCGAGATTCCGCTGTTGAAGGTCCCTGGCGATCTGCCGGCAATGGCGCGCTCACCGGCCCCTCTGCTGCTGTTCAGTGCCGATGGCGCCCTGCACGCACGCGTCGGGCGCATCGCCGACCACCACGGCCTGCAGGTGCAGGCGCTGGAGCAGCTGGATGCGGTGGTCGAGCGCCTCCGCGCTGCGCCCCGCCCGGGACAGCCTGCGCCGGCGTGGCTGCTGGTCGATGCCCGTGCACGCCGCGGCGGCGAAGCCACACTGCAGCGCGTGCTGGCCGGACGGGGCGAGGACGACGCGCTGCAGGTGCTGTGGCTGCAGGACGACGCAGGTCCTCCGCGGCCGCACCAGCACGCGTTGCCGGCCCACTTCGATGATGCGGCACTGCACGCACTGCTGGCCGCACCGGTAACGCAGGCGCGCCCTGCCGCGCTGCTCGCCGACGCCGGAGACGGCCAACAGGCGGCTGCGCTGCCGCCGCTGAACCTGCGCGTGCTGCTGGTGGAGGACAACACCGTCAACCGGATGGTCGCCGATCACCTGTTGCGGGCGTTCAAGTGCGACGTACGCAACGCGGCCGATGGCGAACAGGCGCTGCTGGCCCTGCGCGAGGGCGGCCTGGACGTCGTGCTGATGGATTGCCAGATGCCGGTGCTGGACGGCTATGCAGCCACGCGCCAGTGGCGCGCGGAGGAAGCGGAAAGCGGGCGCGCGCGGCTGCCGGTCATCGCGATGACCGCCAATGCCATGGCCGGCGACCGCGAGCGCTGCCTGCAGGCCGGCATGGACGACTACCTGTCCAAGCCGATCACGCGCGCCACCCTTCATGCACTGCTGCAGCGCTGGGGTGGCAGGAACGCTGCATCACCTGGACAACCTTCTGTAGAGCCGGGCCATGCCCGGCTGACGGCCAATTCCGGTCGCGCTGCATCGGCCGAGCATGGCTCGGCTCTACAGAACCCGGAAAAGCAGGTGGCGCTACCGCCGCAACCGGTGCTCGACCGCGATGTGCTGGACGAACTGCACGCAGTGATCGGCGACACCGCCCTCCAGATCGTGGCGGTGTTCCTGGACGATGCTCCGGCAATGGTGCAGGAGTTGCAGCAGGCCGCGCAGAACGGCGATGAACCACGCATGCAGGCCGTTGCGCACAGCCTGAAGTCCTCAAGTGCGAACGTCGGCGCGTTGTCGCTCTCGGCGGTCGCGCGGCGCATCGAGCACGAAGCACGCAACGGCAGCCTGCAGCGCCCTGCGGTGGCCGTGGCACTGCTGGTTGCCGAATTCGCCCGCGCGCGCGTGGCACTGACCGGCTACCTGGCACAGCATCGCGCCGGCCTGGCCGGCTGACTTACTCTTCGAGCTTGCTCAGCAGGTACTTCGGCTCGCCAATGCGCTCGATGAGGTCAAGCTGGGTTTCCAGCCAGTCGATGTGTTCCTCCTCCGAATCGAGGATCTTCACGAACAACTGGCGGCTGACATAGTCCCCCACCGAATCGGCATAGGCCACGGCCTCGCGCAGCGTGACCACGCCCTCGCGCTCGAGCGACAGGTCGCACTGCAGGATTTCGGTCGGGTTTTCGCCGATGCGGAGCTTGCCCAGTGCCTGGAAGTTGGGCAGGCCCTCGAGGAACAGGATACGGTCGGCAAGCATGTCGGCATGCTTCATCTCGTCGATCGATTCCTTGTACTCGTGCTCGGCCAGTTCCTTGATGCCCCAGTTCTTCAGCATCTTGGCGTGCAGGAAGTACTGGTTGATCGCGGTGAGCTCGTTGTAGAGGACCTTGTTGAGGAATTCGATGACCCGGGTATCGCCCTTCATGGGATGCTCCTGCACGCTGAAAACGCAGGCACTTTAACGCCTCGCGCGCGTCGGTGAAGGAACGCGAATCGTGCGCATTGGCCTGCGCGGGCGCGGGTGAAGGAAACGAAAACGCGGCGTCACTGCACCGCGAAAGGCGGTCAGGCGACCTGCGCCAGTCCGAGCACCGGCAAGGGCAGGTCGTGGGTGGCACGTGCCTTGGCCAGCAGTTCGCCGGCCATGTCCAGGCAGGAACCGCAGGTGGCGCCGCAACCGGTACGCATGGTCAGTTCGGCCACCGAGCTGACCCCTTGGCTGGCGGCTTCGCGGATCTGGTGGTCGGTGACTCCGTTGCAGATGCAGACGTACACAGGCGCAAACCGGGCTGGCAGGCCAGGAGTGGCCTGGCCGCTATTCCAATGGAAACGAGAATGGTTGTCAATCATTGACCTGAATCATTCTCGATACCGTTCAGCCCGGTCAGCTGCCCGGGCCGTCGCCCTGCGCCTTTTTGGGCCAATAGCCCCGGGTCCGCGGGCGCTTGCGGGGGCGGTCATGGCCGGCGGTATGGCCCGGCATCCAGGCCTCGGCGGCGCTCTTGGGCATGGCGGTGACGCCCTGCCCGGCCACTCCGCGCGCCAGCGGCGCCAGGTGTCGCAGGGCACGTGCGTAGACGCCGCGCTTGAACATCACCACGTGTTCCACCGGATACCAGAAATCCACCCACCGCCAATGATCGAACTCGGGCGAGTCGGTGTGATCCAGGCGTACATGGGATTCATCGCCGGTCAGCCGCAGCAGGAACCAGACCTGCTTCTGACCGATGCAGACCTGCCGTTCATTGCGGCGGATGGCCCGTGCCGGCAGCTTGTAGCGCAGCCAGCCGGGGGTTGCCCCGAGCACTTCCACATGCTCGGGCAGCAGGCCGGTCTCTTCCTGCAGTTCACGATACATGGCCTCGACAGGCGTCTCGTCGGTGTTCATGCCACCCTGCGGGAACTGCCAGCCGTCCCGGCGCACGCGTCGTGCCCAGAACACCTGGCCATCCTGCCGCATCAGCACGATGCCGACGTTCGGTCGATAGCCGTCCGGATCGATCACGATGCGGACTCCTAAAAAATCTACTGGCTGGGACTATCCCACGCCGCCTGTCGACCCACAAGCACGGCACAAAAGTGTTGACAGGGGCGGTACACATCCGCAGAATAGCGGGCTCACCAAGGCTATGTAGCTCAGCCGGTTAGAGCACAGCACTCATAATGCTGGGGTCGGTGGTTCGAGTCCACCCATAGCCACCACATTGGAAATCAAGTTGTTTTTCAGCGTGAAGAGTGAGAAAATAGCGTCACCTACATTGCCCCGTCGCCAAGCGGTAAGGCACCTGACTCTGACTCAGGCATTCGGTGGTTCGAATCCATCCGGGGCAGCCAAATTAAAAGCAAAAGGCCAGATCGAAAGATCTGGCCTTTTGCTTTTAATTTGGTCGCGCATTCCACCTTATCCCCGCGCCTGTCGGCGCACCCCCTTGAACATCAAGGGGGCTCTCCTCCAGAGAGAGAGGCCCGGGGTCGGATCCTTTTCCAAAGGAAAGGGCTCTGACCCCACCCCTTCCGAGATGCGAAACCATGGGTAGTGCCGGCCGCTGGCCCGCAACCTCGAAACGCATGTCCCCGAAACGACAAAAGCCCGGCCGAAGCCGGGCTTTTGCTTTTCCAACCAGCGGGCCCCCGAGGGGACCCAGCCAGGCGCGGTGAATCAGCGCTTGGAGAACTGGGTGGCGCGGCGAGCCTTGTGCAGGCCAACCTTCTTGCGCTCGACTTCACGGGCGTCACGGGTCATGAAGCCGGCCTTGCGCAGCTCGGACTTCAGGCCTTCGTCGTACTCGACCAGGGCGCGGGCGATGCCCAGGCGGATCGCACCGGCCTGGCCGGTGGTGCCGCCGCCGGTGGCGGTGACCAGGATGTCGAAGCTTTCGGTGTTCTTGGTCAGCTCGAGCGGCTGGCGCACGATCATGCGCGCGGTCTCACGACCGAAGAACTCGTCCAGCGGACGGCCATTGACGGTGATGTTGCCCGAACCCTTGCGCAGGAACACGCGAGCGGTGGAGGACTTGCGGCGGCCAGTGCCGTAGTTTTGAGTGATAGCCATGATTAGATATCCAGAACCTGCGGCTGCTGTGCGGCGTGCGGATGCTCAGTGCCGGCGTAGACCTTGAGCTTGCGGTACATCTGGCGACCCAGCGGGCCCTTCGGCAGCATGCCCTTGACCGCGATCTCGATCACGCGCTCCGGGTGGCGCTCCAGCGCCTGGGCCAGGGATTCGGTCTTCAGGTTGCCGATGTAGCCGGTGAAACGGTGGTACATCTTGTCCTGCAGCTTCTTGCCGGTGACGGCAATCTTTTCTGCATTGATGACGACCAGGTAGTCGCCGGTATCAACGTGCGGGGTGTAGACCGGCTTGTGCTTGCCACGCAGACGGCGGGCCAGCTCGGTGGCGAGACGGCCCAGGGTCTTGCCCTCGGCGTCGACGAGGTACCAGTCGCGCTGGACGGTCTCGTTCTTGGCAGTGAAAGTGCTCATGAAGAACTCTAGGTTAGGTCGGGCTCATTGCGGCGAAGGGCTCGCCGGAACTCTGCCACGCGTTGTGAAAGGTAAAGCGCAAGAGGCGGGATTGTACGCAGGCCTGGCCGCCTTTGCAAGCCTGCCCGTCTCCGGGTTGGCACGGGGACGGGGCCGGGCGAGAATCGGGGGGTCCTTTGCTCCACCGCATGCCGCCATGACCGTGCTCCGCCAGATCACCCCGCTGGACCACCTGCTGACAGAGGCGCAACGCGCCCTGGACACGGTGTTCGGCAATCCGCCCGCGGCCCGTCCCTACCCCGCCGCAGGCACCGACGAGCCAGGCATGGACCGCACGGAGCGACGGCACGCGGCCGGGCTGATGCGGATCAACCATGTGGGCGAGGTCTGCGCGCAGGGACTGTACTTCGGTCAGGCCGCCGTGGCCCGTGACCCAGCCACGCGCGAGCACCTGCTGGAGGCGGCACAGGAGGAAACCGACCACCTGGCCTGGTGCGCGACGCGCCTGGGCGAACTGGACAGCCGCCCGAGCCTGTTCAACCCGCTGTGGTACGCCGGCAGCTATACCATCGGTACGCTGGCCGGGCTGCGCGGTGACGGCTGGAACCTCGGCTTCGTGGTCGAGACCGAGCGCCAGGTGGAGGCCCACCTGGACGAGCATCTGGTCGACCTGCCCGCCGGCGACCTGCGCAGCCGCGCGGTCATCCAGGTGATGAAGGAAGACGAGGCCCGCCATGCGGACCATGCCGAGCAGGCCGGTGCCCGCCGCCTGCCGTTCCCGATACCCGGCGCGATGGCGCTGGCCTCCAGGGTAATGAAGACCATCGCCTACCGCATTTGAAGCGGTCGCCCGCACCAACGGTACGGGCCTACCAGGAGGTGCGGGGGGGGGCCGACGGTGGGGCCCGACCGTTGGTCGGGCCATCAATCAGTTCGGCGAGACCAGCTTCAGGCCGATCACACCGGCCACGATCAGGCCCACGCAGGCCAGGCGGGCCGGCGAAGCGCTGTCGTTGAACAGGTAGATGCCCAGCACCGCTACGCCCATGGCGCCGATGCCGGTCCAGATCGCATAGGCCGTGCCGACCGGAATGCTCTTCATCGCCTGGCTCATGAGGTACAGGCTGATCAGGGCAGACACCACCGTGGCGACGGTGGGCAGGGGTTTGCTGAAGCCTTCGGAGTACTTCATTCCGAGGGCGAAGCCGATCTCGAACAGGCCGGCCAGCAGCAGGTAGATCCAGGGCATGGGTGGGGGCTCCTTACCTTTCTTGAAAAACGAAACAGCCCGGTGTTTTCACACCGGGCCGTGGGTCGGTACATCACCGTGGAACCGTATCGCGCTGGCGACGCAGGTTCCACAGGGCGGGTCGTCCCGCCTGGGTGGCGATGCCTGCGGGCACCGCGCACGGGGCTTACTCGGACAGGTTGCGGCCGTGGAACAGCTCTTCGATCTCGCGCTTGAGCAGCGCTTCGATCTTCATGCGTTCCTTGAACGACAGGTTCTTGGCCTTTTCCTCGAACAGGTACTGGTCCAGGTCGAAGTCCTTCAGGTGCATCTTCGTATGGAAGATGTTCTCCTGGTAGACGTTGACGTCGAACATCTCGTAACGCGACTTGATGTTCTTGGCCAGGAAGTTCTGGATCGAGTTGATCTTGTGGTCGATGAAGTGCTTCTTGCCCTTCACATCGCGGGTGAAGCCACGGACACGGTAGTCCATGATCACGATGTCCGACTCAAGGCTTTCGATCAGGTAATTCAGGGCCTTCAGCGGGGAAATGACGCCACAGGTCGCCACGTCGATGTCCGCGCGGAACGTCGCGATACCTTCCTGCGGATGGGTTTCCGGGTAGGTGTGGACGGTGATGTGGCTCTTGTCCATGTGCGCGACCACGGCGTCGGAGATCAGCTCCTTGCCGGCCAGCTTCTTGTCGATCACCGGCTCTTCGGAGATCAGGATGGTCACCGAGGCACCCTGCGGATCGTAGTCCTGGCGGGCCACGTTCAGGATGTTGGCGCCGATGATCTCGGCGACATCGGTCAAGATCTGAGTCAGCCTGTCGGCGTTGTACTCTTCATCGATGTATTCAATGTAACGCTGACGCTCCTCTTCGGTGCGCGCGTAACACACGTCATAGATGTTGAAGCTCAGCGCCTTGGTGAGGTTGTTGAAACCCTGCAGCCTCAGGCGAGGCAACGGCTTGACCACGGCGGTCGATTCCTGTGTAAGAAGGGAAAGGGGGAATTATGGGGCAAACTGCCCCCGGGGGGAACGTGAAGACGCAAGAGTTCTGGCACACTGTTTGCCCTTAACAATTGCGCTGGTTAAGCTCCGCCATCCACCCCGTGAATCCGTTCATGCGCAGAGGGAGCGCTCCTATCGTGTCAACCGTGCGCCTAGCTAGCAGTCCACTGGCCTTGGATATCGCCACAATCGATCGTTTCCTGGCGCACAGCCACCGGCGGCGATATCCCACCCGTACCGACGTCTTCCGACCCGGTGACCCGGCGGGAACCCTGTATTACGTCATCAGCGGCTCGGTTTCCATCATGGCCGAGGAAGATGATGATCGCGAGCTCGTGCTGGGCTACTTCGGTGCCGGCGAATTCGTCGGCGAGATGGGCCTGTTCGTTGAATCGGACCGCCGCGAAGTGATCCTGCGGACCCGTACCGCCTGCGAGCTGGCGGAGATCAGCTACGAGCGGCTGCACCAGCTGTTCCTCGGCCCGCTGTCGGCCGATGCCCCGCGCCTGCTGTATGCGCTGGGCCAGCAGATCTCCAAGCGCCTGCTCGATACCAGCCGCAAGGCCAGCCGCCTGGCGTTCCTGGATGTCACCGACCGGATCGTGCGCACCCTGCACGACCTGGCACAGGAGCCGGAAGCGATGAGCCATCCGCAGGGCAGCCAGTTGCGCGTCTCGCGCCAGGAGCTGGCCCGCCTGGTCGGCTGCTCGCGCGAGATGGCCGGCCGCGTGCTGAAGAAGCTGCAGACCGATGGCCTGCTGCACGCACGCGGCAAGACCGTGGTGCTGTACGGCACCCGTTGATTGCGAGGCAACCCAACGCTGCGGCCATCCTGATAGAGCCGAGCCCACGCTCGGCTGCGGTACGCCGAAGGCAGCCGAGCATGGGCTCGGCTCTACACGGCCCCTGCGCGGCCTGCTGGGCTAGGCTCGTCGCATGGAGCTGAGCAGCGAATTCTGGTGGTTCATTCTCATCGGCCTCGGCGCGCAGCTGGTCGACGGCGCGCTGGGCATGGCGTTCGGGCTGGTGTCTTCGTCGGTGATGCTGAGCATGGGCCTGCCACCGGCGCAGGTGAGCGCCAGCATTCACACCGCCGAAGTGTTCACCACTGGCGCCTCGGGCGTGTCGCACCTTGCAGCCGGAAATGTCGATAGGCGCCTGTTCCTGCGCCTGGCCCTGCCGGGTGCGCTCGGTGGCGCGCTGGGGGCGTACGTGCTCACCCAGGTTCCTGGCGAGATCATCCGGCCGCTGATCTATCTGTACCTGCTGGTGCTGGCCGTGGTCATCCTGGCCCGCGCGGCAGGCCGCTGGATGCCGCGGGGCGAAATCCGCCGGGTTCCGATGCTGGGCTTGTTCGCCGGGCTGCTCGACGCCAGTGGCGGCGGCGGCTGGGGCCCGATCGCCACCTCCACCCTGCTTGCCCGCGGTGGCCAGGCGCGCACCACCATCGGCACGGTCAGTGCCGCCGAGTTCGTGGTCACGCTCACGGTGTCGGCCACTTTCCTGCTGTCGACGGGCATGCAGCACCTGCAGATCGTGGCCGGCCTGCTGGTCGGCGGCATGATGGCGGCCCCGGTGGCCGCGATCCTGGTCAAGCGGGTGAAGGAGCGCTGGGTGCTGGTGGCCGTTGGCGTGCTGGTGCTGGGCATCAGCCTGTTCCAGATCGGGCATGCGGTGTACGGTCACCTGGGGCGCTGAGCGTTTGCCGGCCAGCGGCCGGCAGGTCCGTCATCGTGCGATGGGGTCAGAGCCCCTACGGGGATCTGACCCCGGGCTACGCCTTGTCGCCGCCCCGGTCCACGCAGCCCCAGTTGAGGATGCGGGTGCCGGCCGGCAGCACGCGGCGGAAGAACGCCACCCGGGCCGGCTTCGGGTTCACCACCACCGGCACCTTGGCGGCCAGCAGCAGCGGCAGGTCGGCGCTGCTGTCGGAGTACGCGATATCGATGTCGCCATAGCCACGCTCGCGCAGCATGCGCATCTTCTCTTCGTTGTGGCAGTGGCGTGTCGGGCCAACGCCGCCCAGCCGCGGGCCGACCTCGGTGCCGATCACCGGTACATCCTGGTGGGCGACGAAGGCCAGGATCGCGCGTGCCAGCTCCGGCGGTGCGCCGGTCGCGACCACCACGCGATCTCCCTTGGCGCGGTGCGCGGCGAACACTTCCAGCGCCTGCGGCAGCAGCTTTGCGCGCATCTGCGCCTCGTTGCGCAGCACGTAGGCGTCGATCACCTTGTTGAAATCACGTGCACGGTGCAGGCCGAAGCTGCCGATCCACACGTAGATCGAAATGCCCGCGCGCCGGGTCGGCAGCAGCGCCACCATCGGCCCGGCAATCGGCGTGACCAGCGCCGCCGCCAGCATGCGCAGCGGGTTGCGCTTGATCAGCGAGGCGAACAGGTGGGTGCCCGAATCACCGTCGTAGAGGGTGTGGTCGAAGTCGAAGACCACCAGCGGCGCGTCATCGCGCGGCGTCGGATAGTGCGTTGTCATGCCGCGAAGAATAGCTGACGCAGGCCCTCGCCCGGTTCTTCCACGCGCATGAAGGCCTCGCCGACCAGGAACGCGTGGATGCCGGCATCGCGCATCAGCGCCACGTCCTGCGGGCCGAGGATGCCGCTCTCGGTGACCAGCAGGCGGTCACGCGGCACCGCGGTCCGCATGTCCAGCGTGGTCTGCAGCGACACCTCGAAGGTGCGCAGGTTGCGGTTGTTGATGCCGATCATCGGTGCCGGCACCTGCAGCGCGCGCTCCAGTTCATCGATGTCGTGCACTTCCACCAGCACGTCCATGCCCAGCGACAGCGCCAGTTCGGACAGCGTGGCCAGCTGGGTGTCGTCCAGCGCGGCGACGATCAGCAGGATGCAGTCGGCCCCGAGCACGCGCGCCTCGTACACCTGGTAGGCGTCGATCACGAAGTCCTTGCGCAGTACCGGCAGCGTGCAGGCCTCGCGCGCCTGCTGCAGGTAGGCATCTGCGCCCTGGAAGAAGTCCACGTCGGTCAGCACCGACAGGCAGCTGGCCCCCCCGAATTCATAACTGACGGCGATGTCGGCCGGGCGGAAGTCCGGGCGGATCACGCCCTTGGACGGGCTGGCCTTCTTCACCTCGGCAATGACCGCCGGGTCCCCGTTGGCCACTGCCGCCTGCAACGCGCGCACGAAGCCACGCACCGGCGGGGCGCTGGCCACGGCGGCCTGCAGCTCTGCGAGCGGGCGCTGGGCGCGACGCTGGGCCACTTCTTCGGCCTTCCGGGCCAGGATCGTCTGCAGGATGTCGCTCATCGTCTTCGGTTCGGTGCGGGGGGCGGTGAGGACGGCCATTATCGGCCATCGACGGGGTCAGGCTGAACGGCGCGCTCAGGCAACCAGCACGCGGGTGGCTTCAACATACTGCTGCAGGCGCTGGCGGGCGCTGCCACTGGCGATGGCGGCACGGGCGCGGGCCAGGCCATCGCCGATGTCGCTGGCCACGCCGGCCACGTACAGGGCGGCGCCGGCATTCAACGCGACGATATCCAGCGCCGGGCCAGGCTCGCTGTCCAGTACCGCGCGCAGCATCGCGATGGACTGCTCCGGGCCGTCCACGCGCAGGTTGCGGCTGGCCGACATGGCGATGCCGAAGTCTTCCGGATGGATCTCGTACTCGCGCACCCTGCCATCGCGCAGTTCGCCCACCAGGGTGCCAGCGCCCAGCGAGATCTCGTCCATGTTGTCGCGGCCCCAGACCACCATGGCACGTTCGGTGCCCAGCTCGCGCAGCACGCGCGCCTGGATGCCCACCAGGTCGGGATGGAAGACGCCCATCAGCACCGACGGTGCGCTGGCCGGGTTGGTCAGCGGGCCGAGGATGTTGAAGATGGTGCGCACGCCCATCTCGCGCCGCACCGGTGCGACGACCTTCATCGATGGGTGATGGATCGGCGCGAACATGAAGCCGATACCGGTCCGTTCGATGGCCTGCGCTACCTGCTCCGGCTGCAGCTCGATCACCGCGCCCAGCGCTTCCAGTGCATCGGCGCTGCCCGACTTCGACGACACGCTGCGATTGCCATGCTTGGCCACGCGCGCGCCTGCGGCGGCGGCCACGAACATCGCGCAGGTGGAGATATTGAACGTGTGCGAACCATCACCACCGGTGCCGACGATATCGACCAGGTTCGTGGTGTCGGCCACCGGCACTGGCCGGGCGAATTCACGCATCACGGTGGCCGCCGCGGCGATCTCGTCCACGGTCTCCTTCTTCACGCGCAGGCCGGTGAGGATGGCCGCAGTCATCATCGGCGAGACATCGCCGCGCATGATCTGCCGCATCAGGTCGACCATTTCGTCGAAGAAGATCTCGCGGTGCTCGATGGTGCGATGCAAGGCTTCCTGGGGGGAGAAGCTCATGGGAATGCTCCTTGGATCAGGCTGCGGGGCGCTGCAGGAAATTGCGCAGCAGGGCGTGCCCGTGTTCGGTGAGGATGGATTCGGGATGGAACTGCACGCCTTCCACCGGGAACCGGCGGTGGCGCAGGCCCATGATCTCTTCGATCGAACCGTCGTCGTTCTCGGTCCAGGCGGTCACTTCCAGGCAGTCCGGCAGGCTGCTCTTGTCCACCACCAGCGAGTGGTAGCGCGTGGCCTGGTAGCGGTCGGGCAGGCCGGCGAACACGCCCTTGCCTTCATGGCGGATCGGCGACGTCTTGCCATGCATGATGTTGCCGGCGCGGATGACCGTGCCGCCGTAGACCTGGCCGATGCTCTGGTGGCCCAGGCACACGCCGAGGATCGGCGTGGTCGGGCCCAGGCGCTCGATCAGCGCCAGCGACACGCCCGCTTCGTTGGGCGTGCACGGGCCAGGCGAGATGACAATGCGTTCAGGCTTCTGCGCAGCGATCTCGTCCACGCTCATCGCGTCGTTGCGCACCACCTTCACCTCGGCGCCCAGCGTCTGCAGGTACTGCACGAGGTTGTAGGTGAAGCTGTCGTAGTTGTCGATCATCCACAACATGGTCAGGTTCCGTCGCTTATCAGGAAAATGGCGTACACGTTTTCGGTGTAGGTGATGGGGGCGGCTTCGATGGATTCGCCTGCCAGCCGCGAACCCGTGCCATCGAGCGTGGCAGGCGCCTGCGGAGCAGGGGGACTGGGCGGTACGACCTCATCGTCGCCGCCGGGCCATCGCCCGGCCTGCACCCCATAGGCGAAGCTCGGTGCCACATCGGAAATGCTGTAAAGGCCGGTGATCCGCGTGCCATAGGCCTTGGCCAGGCCCTGCGCGGACTGGCGGGTCTGGGCCGCCGCCTCGCCCTTGAGCTCGCGGCGCAGCGCCACTTCGCCCGAGTAGGCCGGGGCCAGGCTGTTGACCTGCACGTTCTCGTTGGCCTTCAGTGCACCCAGCAGGTCCTGCATGGCCTTTGCGCTGGCGAAGCTGGCGCGCAGCTGGCGCGATACACGGGTACCAACGAAGACCTGCCGGTTCTGCTCATAGCGCGTCGCCGGGCCGATCCGCAGGTTGTCCGCGCGCACGCTACCGTCGACCGCTTTGTGCTGCTTGAACAGCGCCAGCACGCGGGCGACGTTGTCCTGTACGCGGCGGCGCGCGGCGTCGGCATCCATGTCGGTCTCTTCGATGTTCAACTGCAGGCCGAACCGATCGGGCATCACCGTGCGGGTGCCCTGCCCCTTCACCAGCAGGTGCGGCTGCGAGGGGAGGGTGTTGGCCTGCGCCCACGCGGACGGGGCCATCGTGGCCAGCAGCGACGACCACAGCAATGCGCTCAGCAGCTTCATGCGGTACTCCTTGTCTTGGATGGGAACAGCGGAAGGTGCCGCGGCGCGGGCCACGGCACGGGAAACTTCACAGGCCCTTGGCGGCCTGGGCAACGGCGCGGAACAGCGCGCGGCCCTTGTTCATCGTCTCGTCCCATTCCTTGCCCGGGTCCGAGTCGTAGACGATGCCGGCGCCGGCCTGCACGTACAGGCGGCCATCCTTGATCACCGCGGTGCGGATCGCGATCGCGGTATCGGCATCGCCGTGCCAGCCGATGTAGCCGATGCTGCCGGCGTAGACGTTGCGCTTGATCGGTTCCAGTTCGCGGATCACTTCCAGCGCGCGGATCTTCGGTGCGCCACTGACGGTGCCGGCCGGGAAGGTCGCACGCAGCACGTCGGCATAGCTGAGTCCCGGCTGCAGCTGCCCGGTCACTTCGCTGACGATGTGCATCACGTGGCTGTAGCGTTCGATCACGAACTGCTCGCCCACTTCCACGGTGCCGGCCCTGGACACGCGGCCGGCGTCGTTGCGGCCGAGGTCGATCAGCATCAGGTGCTCGGCGCGTTCCTTCGGATCAGCCAGCAGTTCGGCTTCCAGCGCCAGGTCCTGCTCGACGGTGGCGCCGCGGGGGCGGGTACCAGCGATCGGTCGCACAGTGACTTCACCGTCCTGAAGGCGCACGAGGATTTCCGGCGAGGAACCGACCACCTGCAGGTCGCCGACATCCAGGAAGTACATGTACGGCGATGGATTCAGTGCACGCAGCGCGCGGTATACGTCCACCGGGCGCGCCTTGAACGGCACGCTCAGGCGCTGGCTGAGCACCACCTGGAAAATGTCACCGGCGCGGATGTATTCCTTGCTGCGCTGGACCGCATCGACGAAGCCTTCGCGGGTGAAACCGGAAACGAAATCGGATTCGTCCAGTACGTCGCTGTTGAGTGGCGCGGGATAGCCGGCACCGGGCGCGCGCAGCTTGGCGGTCAGTGCATCCAGGCGCGCCTGCGCCTGTTCGAAAGCGCCCCCGGTACGCGGGTCGGCGTGCACGATCAGGTACAGGCGGCCCTTGAGGTTGTCGAATACCGCCAGCTCATCGGAGTGCAGCAGCAGGATGTCCGGCGTGCCCAGCTCATCGCGGCCGGCCGGCGGCGCCAGGCGCGGTTCGATGTAACCGATGCACTCGAAACCGAACCAGCCGACCAGGCCACCGGTGAAGCCGGGCAGGCCGTCCAGCTTGGGCACCGAGTGGGCGCTGCGCAGCGCCTCGACTTCGGCGAACGGGTCGGCCACCTCGCGGGTTTCCACCACCTGGCCGTCTTCGCGCACGGTCAGCGTGTGGCCGTGGAAGGCGTACACGCGGCGCGCCGGCAGGCCGATGATCGAGTAGCGACCAAAGCGCTCGCCGCCTTCGACGGATTCAAACAGGTAGGTGTTGGGGCCGTCGGCGAGCTTCAGATAGACCGAGAGCGGCGTGTCCAGGTCGGACAGCACTTCACGGACGACGGGAATATGGGTGTGGCCTTCAGCGGCCTGCTGCTGAAACTGGGCGTGCGAGTTCAAGACGACTTTCCTTCCGGGACACAGCGTGATGGGGGCGGACGACGGCAACGGGCCACCATCGCCACCAACGGCGTGCGGAAGAAAGGGTATGCGGGGTCGTCAGGCTGGACACCCCTTGACTGTATCGCAGCTGAGGCGGGAGGGGAACCCTGGAAAACTGAACCACGGCACGGCCGGGGCCAGCCACGGGAACCGACGACGCGGACCGGTAGAGTCGACTGTTAGTCGACTTGCGCGCGTAGCGCGGGGTTTTACGCCGTCGGAACGAAAAGCAGTCGACTAACAGTCGACTCTACCTCCCCTTCCCAGCCAGCAACGGGCAGCCAGCCGGAAGATGCATCCGTACCCTGCCCGGCACGCATTCGATGCGGAAGCGGCGCGCCTGCACCGGCTCGCCATCCAGGTTGAGGATCAACGGATGCTCCGATTCGATCTGCAGCCACGGCAGTCGCGCGCGCGTGGCCAGCTGCTCCAGGGCGGCCTGGGTACCGGCCTTCAGCATCTGGCCGAGGGTCGCAGTGACTTCCCCCTCCAGCTCGGGAAGCACGGTCACGTCCAGCCGCCCATCATCGATCAGCGCCTGCGGGCACAACTGCTGGCCACCGCCGGCTTGGCGGCCGTTTCCGACACCCAGCGCAATGAAGCCGCCTTCCCATGTGAAATCCGGACCGGACAGCCGCGCGGTGATCGCTTCAATGCGACCAAGCTTGGCGATACCGGTGATTACGTAGGCCAGCCCGCCCAGCATCTTCTTCAAGCCGGCATCGGTCTCCACCGTCACCTGCGTACCGAAGCCACCGCTGGCCAGATTGGCGCACCACCACGGCGTGCCATCGGCGTCCACGCGCAGCAGATCGATGGCGCGCGGCGGCGCCTGCCCGATCAGTGCGAAGGCCTCCTTCGGTTCGGCCGGGATGCCGGCCGAGGTGGCAAAGTCGTTGGCCGTGCCCAAGGGGACCAGCGCCAGCGACGGCAGCGCCTCTGCCGGTTCCTCGCGGTGGGCCAGTGTTTCAGCCACCGCGCTGAGCGTGCCGTCGCCGCCCGCCGCGACAATCACGTCCACGCCATGATCGATCGCCTCGGCCACGTAGCGTTCGGCGTCGCCGTCTTCCCAGGTCACCCGCACGTCCAGCTGCATGCCCTGCCCGCGCCAGTGGCCGACAGCGTCGCGCAGTTCATCGTTGCCAGCGGATTTGCCGTTGAGGATCAGGCGCCAGCGCGGTGCGGTCATGGGCGGCTTCCGATGGGAGGCCCAACAGGCTAGCAACACACCGTTCGCCCATGGTGAATGTCACATGCCTGTCATTCAGACCCGTGAGAATGGGAGTCCATAGCAGGGACGACGGATGGAGGCAGGATCAGCCTCCCACGCATGCAGCGAAGCCACGCCCGTGATGGGCGTGGCTTTTTTTTGCCCGGCCGTAGATCCACGCCGTGCGTGGATGCACGTCATCTCACCCGTTGGCGAAATCGTGCAGCGCCTGGCCCTGCAGCCGGTACACCGTCCACTCGTCCTGCGGCTTCGCACCGGCAGCGGTGTAGAACTCGATGGCCGGTGTATTCCAGTCCAGCACCGACCACTCGAAGCGGCCGCAGCCTTCGGCCACGGCCTGCCGGGCGATGTATTTCAGCAACGCCTTGCCGGCCCCCATGCCGCGCCTTTCCTGGCTGACATACAGGTCTTCCAGGTAGATGCCCTTGCGGCCCAGCCAGGTCGAGTAGTTGTAGAAATACACGGCGTAACCGATGGCCTCGCCACCGGCTTCGCAGATCAGTGCACGTGCAGTGGCATCGGGCCCGAACAGGCTTTCGGCGATGCCGATCTCGTCGGTCTGCACCGAATGCTCGGCCTTCTCGTAGACGGCCAGCTCGCGGATGAAATGCAGGATCAGGCCTGCATCGTCCACGGTGGCCGGGCGGATGTTCAACACGGCCATCGTACTCATGGCTCAGCCTCGTGCCGCAGCGACGTTCGCGCGCATCTGCGCGATCACGTCCTGGTAGCGGGTCGTGGCATTGAAGATGGCCGAGCCGGCCACGAAGGTATCGGCGCCGGCGGCCGCGATTTCGCCGATGTTGTCGGCCTTCACGCCGCCGTCGATCTCCAGGCGGATGTCCTTGCCGCTGGCGTCGATCATCTTGCGCACCACCTTCAGCTTGTCCAGCGCCGAGGGGATGAAGGCCTGGCCGCCGAAGCCCGGGTTGACCGACATCAGCAGCACCAGGTCCAGGTCATCCAGCACCCAGTCGAGGATGTCCACCGGCGTGGCCGGATTGAGCACGATGC
Organism: Stenotrophomonas maltophilia; assembly: GCF_001676385.1. Classification (GTDB taxonomy): domain Bacteria; phylum Pseudomonadota; class Gammaproteobacteria; order Xanthomonadales; family Xanthomonadaceae; genus Stenotrophomonas; species Stenotrophomonas maltophilia_J. The sequence continues at coordinate 68,628 of NZ_LYVJ01000003.1, forward strand.
CCGGCTTGCAGCCCAGCGAGCGGATCAGCTGGATGGTGCGGTGCACGTGGCGGCTCGCTTCCGGGTGGAAGCTGATGTAGGTGGCACCGGCCTCGGCGAAGTCCGGAATGATGCGGTCCACCGGCTCGACCATCAGGTGCACGTCGATCGGCGCGGTCACGCCGTGCTTGCGCAGGGCCTGGCAGACCATCGGGCCGATGGTCAGGTTCGGCACGTAGTGGTTGTCCATCACGTCGAAATGGACCCAGTCGGCGCCGGCGGCGAGGACGTTGTCGACTTCCTCGCCGAGGCGGGCGAAGTTGGCGGACAGGATGGAAGGGGCGATGAGGCAGTGGGACATGGCCGGGCCTTGCAACGAGGGGAAAGGGGGGTCAGCGCTTGCGCAGGGTCTTGATGCGGTCGTAGGCGGCATTGATCCGCCGCGACTTCTGCTCGGCCTGCTGCTGCAGCTCGGGGGCGGCGCCGCCAAGCCGGTCGGGGTGGTACTGGGAGATCAGCCTGCGGTAGGCGCGCTCGATTTCCGCATCGGTAGCCTCGGAGGTCAGCCCCAGCTCCCGGTACGGATTCTCCTTGTTCAGGCGGAACCAGTCCGCGTCGAAGGCATGGCCGAGCAGCAGGCCGACCACCGCGCCGAACAGCGGATTGGGCCGGAACAGCAGGGCGCCGGCGATGAATCCGAGCAGTTTTCCGTACCAGCGCATGGCGCTCCGGGGTCGGCGGACGAAATGGATGCTCATTTTACGTCACAGCCGGCCCGGACCGCTTTACACTAGGCCGCCCGCTGACCAGTTGCGGGCCCGCCGGGTCCCCTGGGCAGCCGTCTCGACGAAGCCCCAGGAGTGCCCGTGCCAACCACGCTGTTGCAATCCGATCTCCCCGGCCTGCCCTTGCGCCACCGCGGCAAGGTGCGTGATGTGTTCGATATCCCGCGCGAGCGGCTGCCGGCCGGAACCCCTCCGGGCGAGTACCTGCTGATGGTCGCCACCGACCGCCTGTCGGCGTTCGACGTGGTCCTGCCCGATCCGATCCCCGGCAAGGGCGAGATGCTCTGCCAGGTCTCCAACTTCTGGTTCGCCAAGACCGCGCACCTGATGCCCAACCACCTGACCGGCATCGACGTGGCCAGCGTACTGCCCGAAGGCGTGGACTCGGCCCTGTACGCCAGGCGCGCGGTGGTCACCCGCAAGCTGAAGCCGGTGCCGGTGGAGGCGATCGCCCGCGGCTACCTGATCGGCAGCGGCTGGAAGGACTACCAGCGCACCGGCAAGGTCAGCGGCATCGACCTGCCCGATGGCCTGCGCCAGGCCGAGCAGCTGCCCGAGCCGATCTTCACCCCCTCGACCAAGGCCGCCGTCGGCGATCACGACGAGAACATCGACTTCGACGCGATGGTGAAGCAGGTCGGTGCCGAACTGGCCGAGCGCGTGCGTGACGCCACCCTGCGCATCTACAAGTTTGCCGCCGATTACGCCCGCGAACGCGGCATCATCCTGGCCGATACCAAGTTCGAGTTTGGAACCGACGCCGATGGCCGCCTGTACATCATGGACGAGATGCTGACGCCCGACTCCTCGCGCTACTGGCCGGCCGACGAATACGAAGTGGGCACCAGCCCGCCGAGCTACGACAAGCAGTTCGTGCGCGATTACCTGGAAACGCTGGACTGGGGCAAGACCGCTCCGGGCCCGAACATTCCGGCAGACATCATCGAGCGCACCCGCGCCAAGTACGCCGAGGCGCTGCAGCGCCTGGCGGGGATCAGCGTCGACTGATGTGCCCGCGCCCCGGCCGGAAAGGCCGGGGCGCGTTCGGTAGTGCCGGCCGCTGGCCGGCAACCTCGCGAACTCGGCTATGCTCTGGATGGCCGGCCAGCGGCCGGCACTACCGTTGTCCGAGGAAGCGACGCAGCATGCAGACCACCACCCAGCTTGCGCGGCCGATCGACCGCTATTTCGCCAGCTACTCCGACGACCACCGCAATGCCATCAACCAGCGCATCCACGTGGTGGCGGTGCCGGCGATCCTGTGGTCGGTGGTGGCCCTGCTGTGGTGCATTCCACCGCTGATCACCTGGTTCCAGTACGGCATCTGGTCGGCATTGGCGATGTTCAGTGCCTGGTGCTTCTACAACAAGCTGTCGCGCCCGCTCGGCATCGGCATGCTCATCCAGTTCTTCGTGTTCGGCTGCCTGTGCCGCCTGCTGGAGGCCGAGATCGGCCTGCACGCCCTGCGCTGGCTGGCAGCGGGGGTGTTCGTGGTCGCCTGGATCGCGCAGTTCATCGGCCACAAGTTCGAGGGCCGAAAGCCCAGCTTCCTGACCGACCTGACCTACCTGCTGATCGGCCCGGCCTGGGTGATGGCCAAGCTCTACCGCCAGCTCGATTGGCGCTACTGACCTGCCCTCGGCCGCCGCCGGCGGTCATTTCCTGAACGAGCGAATTCCGTCACCCACAGTCCACGACGGCCCTGCCAGCCTGCGCCGGTGATTCACTCCCCCGCGCCAAGCGACTGGCGACAGTCCCTGTGCGACAGGGCCTCCGGTCTGCCTTCGCGGGTTCAGAGCGGTCGCGGCGCCAGGCCAGATTGCCGCCGCGGACAGGGGTGCCGCAACGCAGAAAAAATGAATCAGTAGACGTTACCTGCAGTTGATCGCTGTTCGATGGGTTTCGGCGACATTTGGCCGCCTGTTATCCTCCCTGACCTGCTCGTGAATCATGGATTCCCTGCGTGCTCCCCAGCCTGCCCCTGCTGCTGGCCCTGCCGTTCCTGATGGCAGCGGCCGTTGCGGCCTTCCCCCGTAGCTCGCGCTCGACGGCTGCCTGGCTGGCGGCGCTGGCGCCGTTGGGCGGGTTGGCTTGCCTCGGCTGGCTGACCCCGGCGGTGCTCGAGGGCCAGGTGGTGCGCACGCTGGTGCCGTGGCTGCCGCAGATCGGCCTGGACTTCGCTCTGCGCCTGGACGGGCTGGCCTGGATGTTCGCCGGGCTGGTGCTGGGCATCGGCGCGCTGGTGGTGCTGTATGCGCGCTACTACCTGAGCCAGCAGGACAACGCGCACCGCTTCTACTGCTACCTGCTGCTGTTCATGGGCGCCATGCTCGGCATGGTGTTGTCGGGCAACCTGCTGTTGCTGATGATCTTCTGGGAAATGACCAGCATCAGCTCCTTCCTGCTGATCGGCTTCTGGTCGCATCGCCAGGATGCCCGCGAGGGCGCACGCATGGCGCTGGTGATCACCGGCGGCGGCGGCCTGGCCCTGCTCGGTGGCGTGCTGCTGATCGGCCGCATCGTCGGAAGTTTCGACCTGGACGTGGTGCTGGCTGCCGGCGCGCAGATCCGCGCCAGCGCCCTGTACCCGTACGCGCTGTTGCTGGTGCTGGCCGGCATCTTCACCAAGAGCGCGCAGTTCCCGTTCCACTTCTGGCTGCCGCACGCGATGGCGGCACCGACACCGGTCTCGGCCTACCTGCATTCGGCCACCATGGTGAAGGCCGGCGTGTTCCTGCTGGCGCGCCTGCATCCGGCGCTGGCCGGCAGCGACCTGTTCTTCTACACAGTCAGCGGCATCGGCGCGCTGACCCTGCTGATCGGTGCCTGGAATGCGATCTTCCAGCACGACCTGAAAGGCCTGCTGGCGTACTCGACGATCTCGCATCTGGGCCTGATCACGCTGCTGTTCGGCCTGTCCACGCCGATGGCGGTGGTGGCCGGCGTGTTCCACATCCTCAACCACGCCACCTTCAAGGCCTCGCTGTTCATGGCCGCCGGCATCATCGACCACGAGACCGGCACCCGTGACATGCGCAGGCTGGGCGGCCTGAGAAAGCTGATGCCGTTCACCAGCGCTCTGGCGATCATCGCCTCGCTGGCGATGGCCGGCATTCCGCTGCTCAACGGCTTCCTGTCCAAGGAAATGCTGTTCGCTGAAGCGATCACGGCCGGGGGCCCGGGAATCATGCGCACGGCGGTGTCGATTGCTGCGCTGCTGGCTGGCGTATTCGGCGTGGCGTACAGCCTGCGCTTCGTCCACGACACCTTCTTCGGCCCTGGCCCGCAAGGCCTGGATCGCGTACCGCACGAGCCGCCGCGCTGGATGAAGGTGCCGGTGGAACTGCTGGTGGTGATCTGCGTGGCGGTGGGCGTGGCGCCGGCACTGACGGTGGCACCGGTGCTGCATGCTGCCGCCGCCTCGATCCTCGGCACGGCCATGCCCGAATACAGCCTGGCCGTATGGCACGGCTTCAACCTGCCGCTGGCGATGAGCGCGGCTGGCGTGGTCGGCGGCGTGGCCCTGTACCTCGGCCTGCGCAAGCTGATCAACCTGCACGCCGTGACCAATGTCAGCACCGGCCGCAACGTGTTCCACGCGCAGCTGGATGCGGTGTCCGCGCTGGCGATGCGCCTGACCAACGGCATCGCCAACGGCAGCCTGCAGCGCATGCTGCTGGGCCTGGTGCTGGTGGCGATCGTGGTCGCCGCCGCGCCGTTCGTGGCCAATCCGGCGTCGCCGAACTGGACGAAACCACAGCCGATTCCGTTGCTGGGCTGGGCGCTGTGGCTGGTGATGATGGCCTGTGCGGTGGCTACCCTGCGCATCTACAAGCAGCGGTTGCTGGCGGTGCTGCTGGTCGGCGGGGTCGGCCTGATGGTAGCGCTGACCTTCGTGTTCCTGTCCGCGCCCGACCTGGCCCTGACCCAGCTGCTGGTGGAAATGGTGACTCTGGTGCTGATGCTGCTGGGCATGAACTACCTGCCCGCCCAGTCCGGGCCGGAGCGGCCGCGCTGGCGCAAGCGACGCGATGCGGTGGTTGCGATCATCGCCGGTGCCGGCCTCGGTGCATTGGCCTACACCGCGATGACCCTGCCGCCGAATACCATGGCGGGCGAACTGCTGGGCCGCGCGTTGCCCGAGGCGTACGGCCAGAACGTGGTCAATGTGATCCTGGTCGACTTCCGCGGCTTCGATACCTTCGGCGAGATCACCGTGTTCGGCATCGCCGCGCTGGTGGTGCACGCCCTGCTGCGGCGCACGCGGATGGCCCCGGAACAGATCATGCCGGGGCCGCCAATCAAGCTGCCGGTACCGGCCGACCTGGCGCAGATCATGTTCCCGCTGACCCTTACTGTGTCGATCTTCCTGTTCCTGCGCGGTCACAATGCGCCCGGCGGCGGCTTCATCGCCGGCCTGGTGCTGGCTGTACCACTGCTGATCCAGTACGTGATCCAGGGCACTGCCTCGGTCGAATCGCGCTTCGGCTTCGACTACATCCGCTGCATCGGCATGGGCCTGCTCATCGCACTGCTCAGCGGCAGCGCCTCGATGCTGTTCGGCGTGCCGTTCCTGACCAGCGGCCACCTCGACCTGCACCTGCCGCTGATCGGCGACGTGCCGCTGGCCAGCGCGATCGGCTTTGACATCGGCGTGTACCTGGTGGTGTTCGGCGGCGCCATGCTGATGCTGTCGATGATGGGCACGGTGAAGCCATCGCGCACCCGCACCGCCCGCAAGGGAGAGATCGACCTGCAACGCCGTTCGGCACGCACCGGGGAGATGCACTGATGGAACTGGCCCTGGCCACCGCGATCGGCGTGCTGACCGCCATCGGCATCTACCTGCTGCTGCGCGCGCGCAGCTTCGATGTGATCCTTGGCATGACCTTCCTGTCCTATGCCACCAACCTGTTGATCTTCGCCGGCGGCCGGGTGGTGCTGGGCAAGGCGCCGGTGCTGCAGGAAGGCGTGGACAGCCACCTTGGCAACTACACCGACCCGCTGCCGCAGGCGCTGGTGCTGACCGCAATCGTGATCGCCTTCGCGATGACTGCGGTCAGCATCGTGCTGGCCATGCGCAGCCGCAGCGACAACCACAGCGACCACGTGGACGCCCACGAGCCGGACGACGACCTGCAGGATGAGAGCGTGCCGCCGCGCCAGGGCGGGGACCGCGCATGAATCATCTGGTGATCCTGCCGATCCTGATTCCACTGGTCGGCGCCGCACTGTCGCTGTTCGTCGAGCATCGCCGCTATGGCCCCAGGGTGCAGCGCGCGGTGGCCTGGACCTCGCTGTCGGCGCTGGCGCTGGCGGTGGGACTGTTGTTCGCCTCCACCGCCGGTGGCGACATCAACGTCTACCTGCTCGGCGACTGGCCGTCGCGGCTGGGCATCGCGCTGGTGGCCGACCGGCTGTCGGCGTGGATGCTCTTGACCACCCTGCTGCTGGCCATTCCCTGCCTGATGCATGCGTGCTCGGGCTGGGACCGCCGCGCACCACACTTCCATGCGCTGTTCCAGTTCCAGCTGGTGGGCCTCAATGGTGCATTCCTGACCGGCGACATCTTCAACCTGTTCGTGTTCTTCGAGGTGATGCTGATCGCCTCCTACGGCCTGCTGCTCAGTGGCGGCCGCAGCCTGCGCATGCGCATCGGCCTGCACTACGTGGTGTTCAACGTCACCGCCTCGACCCTGTTCCTGATCGCACTGGGCCTGCTGTATGCCTCGCTGGGCTCGCTGAACATGGCCGAGCTGTCGCAGCGCATCGCCGACGTGCCACCGGCGCAGCTGGCCCTGGTGAAGGCGACGATGGGCCTGTTGCTGCTGGTGTTCTGCGCCAAGGCCGCACTGATGCCGCTGTACCTGTGGCTGCCGGAAGCCTACTCACGCGCACCGGCGGCGGTGGCCGCGCTGTTCGCGATCATGACCAAGGTCGGCCTGTACTCGGTGCTGCGCATCCAGATGCTGTGGTTCGGCGACGACGCCGGTGCGATGGCTGGCTATGGCCGCGACTGGCTGCTGTGGGCCGGCGTGGCGACGCTGGTGCTCGGTGGCCTCGGCGCGCTGGCCGCGACCCGCCTGCGCGTGCTGATCTCGTACCTGGTGATCGTCTCCGCGGCCACGCTGTTCATCGCCTTCTCGGTGGGCACGCCGCAGGTGCTGTCGGCCGGCCTGTACTACCTGCCGCACAGCAGCTTCGTTGCTGCCGCGCTGTTCCTCATCGCCGACCTGGTCCGCCGCCGCCGTGGCGGCGCCAGCGACCGCAAGGAAGTGGTCGCACCGATGCCGGGCAGGCAAACGCCGGCGGTGCTGTTCCTGGTCGGCGCGGTGTCGGTGGCCGGCCTGCCGCCGCTGTCCGGTTTCCTGGCCAAGGCCGCCCTGCTGGCCGGCATGCCGGCGCAGTACACCGGCCCGGTATGGACCGCAGTGCTGGCCAGCAGCCTGTTGGTGATCATGGGCCTGACCCGCGGTGGCATCCGCCTGTTCTGGCGCGTGCCGCCAGTTGATCCGGATGCACCGAAGCCGCGCAAGGCTCGCCTGCGCCGGGTCGAGCTGTATGCGGCCTGCCTCCTGCTCGCCTATGGCATCGGCATGACCCTGGCCGCGGCACCGCTGATGCGCTACACCGACGCCACCGCCGCACAGCTGCTGCATCCCAGCGAATACGTGCAGCAGCTGCGCGCGACCACGCCGGAGATCCGCCAGCCATGACCGCCCAGCATTCCCTGTTCCGTCGCCTCATTCCCTCGCCCGCGCTCAGCATCATGGTGGTGGCGTTCTGGCTGCTGATGTCCGACAGCTTCACCCTCGGCCAGTTCGTGCTGGGTCTGGCGCTGGGCGTGGTGGTGCCGCTGTTTGCCGCGCGCCTGGACCGCGAGTTCGCCCGCATCGGCACGCTGCGTCCGCTGCCCAGGCTGGTGTGCGTGACCCTGTGGGACATCCTGATGTCCAACATCCGCGTCGCCCTGCAGGTGCTGGGCCCGGAGAAGAACATCCACCCGGGCTTCATCTGGTTGCCGCTGGACATTGCCAACATCCACGGCATCGCCGCGCTGACCAGCATGATCACGCTGACGCCGGGCACGGTCTCGGCCGCGCTCAGCGACGACCGCAGATACCTGCTGGTGCATGTGCTCCACCTGGAAGATCCGCAGGACCTGATCGATACGATCAAGCGACGTTACGAAGCCCCGTTGATGGAGATCTTCCCATGACTGGATTCCAGATCATCCAGACCACGCTGGTGGTGTGCATGCACGTGGTCGGCCTGGCCATGCTGCTGGCCACCTGGCGCCTGCTGCGCGGCCCGACCGTGCCCGACCGCATCCTTGCCCTGGATACCCTGTCGGTGACCGCGATCGCCGAGCTGATGCTGTTCGGCATGTACCTCAACTCCGCGATCTACTTCGAGGCCGCACTGGTCATCGCCATGCTCGGTTTCGGCAGCACCGTGGTGCTGAGCAAGTTCGTGCTGCGCCGGGATATCGTCGAATGATCACCGCGATCCAGATCGGCCTGTCGATCCTGCTGCTGTTCGGATCCTTCTTCATCCTGGTCGGTGCACTGGGCCTGGTGAAGCTGTCCACGTTCTTCAAGCGCCTGCATGCACCAACCAAGGCCAGCACCCTGGGCGTGGGCTGCGTGCTGGTGTGCTCGGTGTGCTACCACATCTTCCTCGGCCAGGACCCGCAGCCGCGCGAGCTGCTGATCACCGTATTCCTGTTCATTACCGCGCCGATCAGCGCACACATGATGGCCAAGGCCGCGCTGTCACTGCTGATGGAAACCCGCCCCAGCCTGCCTGGAAACGAACGCGCTGCCGAAGAACAGCTGCCGCCGCCGGAACCGGTGCGGGAGGAAGAGCCCGCGCAGAATCGGTAACCCTGTGCCGGTGGGTGCCGACCGTGGGTCGACACGGCATGGGTGATCCACGCGTGGCGTGGATCTGCGGTAGAGCCAGGCCCGCGCTCGCCGTGGCACGAACAGCCGCCGAGCATGGGCTCGGCTCTACAGGATCGGTGCGCCGACCAGCAGCAGCTCCAGCACGAACCAGCCGCCGAACGCGACCAGCAGGATCACGCCTTCGCCCCGGCTGATCCTGAGATCGCCACGCAGCATCGGATACAGCACCAGCGCGAATGCCAGCAACGCGGGCAGCTCCAGGCGCACGAACGAGGCCGGCAACGCCAGCGGCTGCAGCAGCGCCATTGCGCCGACCACCAGCAGCAGGTTGACCACGCTGGAACCCAGCACGTGGCCAAGCACCATGTCGCCATGACCGCGACGCGCGGCCGCGATGGCGGCAGCGACCTCCGGCAGCGCGGTGCCGACTGCCACCGGCAGCAGGCCAACCAGCAACGGCGTCCAGCCCAGCGCGGTACCGAAGTCCGCTGCGGCATCGACCACCAGGCGCGCGCCCCAGTACAGGGCCAGCGCGGCGATCAGCACCCGCAGTATGTTCAGCGGCAGGCTGGTGCGGCTCAGTGCGGACTCGGCAATGGTGGCCTGCACCTCGGCGGCCTCGCCGCGGCCACGGCGCAGAAGCACCACCTGTACGATGATGAAGCCGGCCAGCAGCACGCCGCCCTCCCAGCGCACGAGACGGCCATCGAGGCCGAACAGGATCAGCAGCACACCGGCCGCCAGCAATGACCACCACAGCGCCGCCTGCAGGCGCGCGCGCAGCAGCAGTGGCGCAGCGATCGCCGCCACGGCCAGGGTCAGGCCCAGGTTGACCACACTGCTGCCCACGGCATTGCCCAGGGCCAGCTCAGGTTGGCCGACTGCCAACGCACGCGCGTTGACTGCCAGTTCCGGCAGCGAGGTGGCCATTCCGAGCAGCAGCAGCCCGGCGGTGAACGGGCGGGCCCCGAACCGCTGGGCGAGGCCGGACACGGCCTTGACGATGGAGTCCCCGCCCAGTGCCAGCAGCAGCAGGCCGAGCAGGAACCAGGCGATGGCAATGGCGATCATCGAGCACTCCCCAGCGGTCGTGGGCGATTCTACCCGGGTCCCGCGCGCAAGGCGGGGCCCTGGGTCAAGGATCAGGGATCAACCGCAGCCCTCCGCGTAGTCGACCTGGGGAGTATGGCCGACGCGCCATGCAGCGACCCGGCCGTCCGCCCCGAGCGCGAAGTCGAGTACCGCGCCGCCTTCCCGCGCCGGCCTCACGCGCAGGTGCTGGGCCTTTTCGTCGTACTTGTCCGGACCGACGTCGGCGCGCTCGGGATACAGCACCTGCAATTCCCCCAGGGTCATGCCGACCCTGCCGCCGCCCGGCGCGGTGATGGCGGCGCTGCGCACGTCGTAGCGCACCAGCTTGCGGCCTTCGATCATCAGGTAGGGATCCTGGGCATCCTGCGGCCGCAGGAAATAGCAGCCATCATTGCTGTCATCGGTGGGCAGCGGCTTGCCGCTGGCGTCGGTGCCGAGCCCCAGCAGCGGCGTGCCGAAGCCGCTGCGTACCGCGGCAATGCCGGCGCCCAGCTGCGCGCCGGCGAAGCCGTCCAGGCGCGCGGGGCTGTCACTGCGGGGATCATTGGCAGGGCGGGCCGCCAGATCGGGGTCGGTGGAGCGTGCCGGCCCGGTCGCCGAGGCCGTTTCCGCCGCGGTATCGCTGCCGCTGCCGGCCGCGCCTCGTTTGTCATCGCCGCCACTGCAGGCGGCAAGGGACAGCAGCAACAGGCCAGCAATCGGGAGGTGCTTCATCGGTGCGGTTCCGTGGCTTGAGGATGGCTGGACGCTAGCGCAGCGCGCGTGCAGGCGCTGCATTGTCATCGCCGTTTCATCGCCTTCGTTCAGGCTCGGCATGCACCGACCTGGCTGCCGCTTCCATGCAACCGCGCAAGACCGATCTCGCCCGAACCGCGCTTCAGGCCCATCATGCGCCACTGGACATGCGCCAGCGCCGGCTGCTGATCCTGTGTGACGGCCAGCGCACCGTTGCCGACCTGGTCGATCTGCTCGGCCAGGAGGCGCCGGCGATGGTCATCCAGTTGGTACGGGCGGGCTACCTGAGCACGGGGACACCAGCGCCTGGCCCCGCATCTCCCCCGGCCGCACCGATCGGGCGCCGCCGCTCCCTGGTGGCCGCGCGCGTCTACATGCTGGGCATCCTGGAAATGCAGCGCCACCCCCAGGCCGCCATGTTGTTCCGCGACCTGCAGCAGGCACGCGCGGAATGCGAAGTGCTGCAGCGTCTGCAGTCGGCGATGCGCTCGCTGCCCGCGCTGGCCTCGGAAGGCTACTGCCAGCGCGTGCGGCAACGCCTGCTGGAGGCCCTGCCGCTGGAGCATTGCCCAGCGTTCACTGAAGCCGCCTGAACGAAAAGGGGACGAAAAGGGGACGGAGGGGATTAAGTCGTTTCAAGCAAACCTGCGTTGATTGCGACTTAATCCCCTCCGTCCCCTTTTCCGGGTCAGCGGAAGTTGTTGCGCAGGCCGTTCCAGCACTGCTGGTAGTCGCCCTGGCGGTGGCTGGCGGCCAGCGCCTGCGCGGTCGGACGGATCACCGCACGGGTTTCGAACATGAAGGCCATCGTATCCGCGATCACGTCCGGCCTGGACAGATCGGCATGGGAGGCCTTGTCGAAGGTCGGCGCGTCCGGACCATGCCCGCTCATGCAGTTGTGCAGCGATGCGCCACCCGGCACGAAGCCTTCGGCCTTGGCATCGTAGGCGCCATGCACCAGGCCCATGAACTCGCTGGCGATGTTGCGATGGAACCACGGCGGGCGGAACGTGTTCTGCGCCACCAGCCAGCGCGGCGGGAAGATCGCGAAGTCCATGTTGCTGGTCCCCGGCGTGTCGCTGGGCGAATGCAGCACCAGGAAGATCGACGGATCGGGATGGTCGTAGCTGATCGAACCGAGGGTGTTGAAGCGACGCAGGTCATAGCGGTATGGCGCATAGTTGCCGTGCCAGGCCACCACGTCCAGCGGCGAATGGTCGATCGGCGCCCGCCACAGGCGGCCTTCGAACTTGGCGATCAGCTCGAAATCGCCATCGACGTCCTCGAATGCCGCATGCGGCGTCTCGAAGTCGCGCGGATTGGCCAGGCCGTTCGAGCCGATCGGGCCGAGGTCGGGCAGCTTCAGCAGCGCACCGTAGTTTTCGCAGAGGTAACCGCGGCTCGGGCCATCGGGCAGTTCGACGCGGAACCGCACGCCGCGCGGAATCACCGCGATCTGCTGCGGCTCGATCTCGATCACGCCCAGCTCGGTCAGCAGGCGCAGCGCGCCCAGCTGCGGCACGATCAGCATCTCGCCATCGGCGTTGTAGAAGTAGCGGCCGACCATGTCGCGGTTGGCGGCATACAGATGGATGCCGACGCCGGCATGCGCGTCGGGTGATCCATTGCCGCCCATCGTGTACAGGCCCTCGACGAAGTCGGTCGGCAACTCCGGCAGTGGCAGCGGGCTCCAGCGCAGCTGGTTCGGCGAGGCCGGCTGCGCGCCGAAATCGCACTGCAGCTGCGACTGCGCGAACGGGGTGAACTCGCCATGGGTCACCGCCGGACGGATCCGGTACAGCCAGCTGCGGCGATTGCTGCCGCGCGGCGCGGTGAAGGCGGTACCGGTCAACTGTTCGGCGTACAGGCCGTGGGCCACCTTCTGCGGTGAGTTCTGCCCGACCGGCAGCGCGCCGGCGACGGCCTCGCTGGCGAACTCGTTGCCGAAGCCGGACTGGTAGCCACGGGCGGTGATGGCGGGGGACATGGGGGCTCCTGAAAAACGGCAAGACCGGAACGGAAAGCAGCCGAGCATGGCTCGGCTCTACAGGCAAGCAGGCGCCGGGCGTGACCCGGCGCTGCCCAGGACCTTACAGCACGCCGCGGCGGATCTGGTCGCGCTCGATGCTTTCGAACAACGCGGTGAAATTGCCTTCGCCGAAGCCTTCGTTGCCCTTGCGCTGGATGATCTCGAAGAAAATCGGACCGATGCAGTTCTGGGTGAAGATCTGCAGCAGCTTGCGCTGATGGGTTTCCGGATCGGCGTCGATCAGGATCTTGTTCTTCGCCAGGCGCGCCACGTCCTCGCCGTGGTTCGGCACGCGCTGGTCGATCACCTCGAAGTAGGTGTCCGGCGTGTCGAGGAAGTCCACGCCCTGCGCGCGCATCGCTTCGACGGTCTCGTAGATGTTCTCGGTGAAGCAGGCGATGTGCTGGATGCCCTCACCCTTGTACGCGTCCAGGTACTCGTTGATCTGGCTCTTCGGGTCGGACGATTCGTTCAGCGGGATGCGCACGATGCCATCCGGTGCGGTCATCGCCTTGGACACCAGGCCGGTCTTCAGGCCCTTGATGTCGAAGTAGCGGATCTCGCGGAAGTTGAACAGGCGCTCGTAGTAATCCGACCACTGCTGCATGTTGCCGAAGTACAGGTTGTGGGTCAGGTGGTCGATGAAGGTCAGGCCGAAGCCCACCGGATGCGGGTCGGCACCGGCAATCGGTTCGTAGTCGCCGTCGTAGATGCTGCCGGCCGCGCCGTAGCGATCGACCAGGTACAGCATGCAGTCGCCGATGCCCTTGATCACCGGCGCGCCGACCGCCTTGCTGTCCGGCTTGAAGGCGATGGCTTCGGCGCCGTTGCCCAGCGCCGCCTGGTAGACCTCCTGGCCGGGCTTCCTGAAGCGGATGGCGAAACCGCAGGCGCACGGACCGTGCTTCTCGGCGAAGTCGGCGGCGAACGAATCGGGGTCTTCATTGACCAGGAAGTTGACGTCGCCCTGGCGATAGACGGTAATCGGACGCTGCTTGTGCCTGAGCACCGCGCTGAAACCCATCTTCCTGAAGTACGCGTGCAGCTCCTGGCCACGGCCGGCCGGGGCGGCGAACTCGACGAACTCGAAGCCGTCGATGCCCATCGGGTTCTCGAAGGTGGTGACCTGCATGCCGGGATTGGGATGCGAGGCGGTCGGGACTGCGGTATTCATGGCGTGGCTCCGAATCGGTACCGCATCGGTACAAACCAGGTGCGGGCAGGTAAGGACCCGGCGAGAATGCAGGGTCTGGACCCAACACTTATAGTTACACTTGAAACCACCAGCAAGGTGCACCGCAACATGAGCCCCGCCGATCCCGCTTCGACCCGCCTGCGTGCCTCGCACGTCCTGCTCGACCTGGAACAGTTCCTGCCGTACCGGCTGAGCGTGCTGTCCAACCGGGTGAGCGGCAACATCGCCAAGCTCTACGGTGATCGTTACGGCCTGGCAATTCCCGAGTGGCGGGTGATCACCATCCTGGCGCTGTACCCGGGTTCTTCGGCCAGCGAGGTCTCCGACCGCACGGCGATGGACAAGGTGGCAGTCAGCCGCGCCGTGGCCCGCCTGCTGGAGCGGGGTTTCATCAAGCGCGAGACCCACGGTGACGACCGCCGCCGCTCGGTGCTGGCACTCTCGGCCGCCGGCTTCGAGGTCTACGAGACCATCGCGCCGATGGTGATCGAGATCACCCGCAAGCTGATGTCGGTGCTGAGCGAGGAGGAGGAGCAGCTGCTGGAGAAGCTGATCCTGCGCCTGGCCGGCGAAGGCCTGGAGCGGATGGGCGAAGGGGTCTGACAAGAAAAAGGGGACGGAGGGGATTAAGCCGTAATCAGCACTCATGTGCTTGATGCGACTTAATCCCCTCCGTCCCCTTTTTTCAGCTCAGATGCTTGCGCCGCGCGTGGATCCACGGCACCGCCAGCGCGGCGATGGCGCCCCCGGCGAAGCCGAGCGAGGCAGCGACCGTGGCCGCTTCCACGGCCCCCGGCAGCGCCAGCGCCGCGGCCACCAGCAGCAGCGACGGCAGGCCGACGAAGGTGCCGAGGAAGAAGTGCCAGCGTGGCGACCAGGTATTGAGCTGCAGCAGGCTCACCGGCTGCCAGGCTTCAGACGCAGCGTCCTCGGCGATCTTCGCCACCGCCTTGGCCAGGTCCACTTCCGGCAGCGCGCGGCCCAGGCGTGCGGCGGAGAGCAGTTCGGCCACGGCCTCCACCGCTGGAAAGCTGGCCGGCCACGCCACCGGTGCCGGCACGCCGTAGGCGGTCAGCACCGGCACGCTCAGCCACGGCGCCACCAGCGGGCGCATGCGGCGGCGGCCATGCACGCACCAGATCTGCGGCTGGCCGTGCGCAGTGACGCTGTACAGCGCCAGTTCGTTGGCCGGTGGATAGCCCAGCATGGTCACCCGCGCCGCCAGGCTGTCCTGTCCCATCGCGCGCAGGAAGCCGGGGCGGCTGCGCCCCTCCTGCATCCACGCCAGGCCCAGCGCGCCCACCAGGTACGCCTCGGCAGCATCCTTGCTGCCAGCCGTGGCGCGCTCGTCACTGGCCAGGTACCAGGCCAGCGATTTCGGCTCGGCGACATCGTCCAGGCCCCAGCGGCTGTCGTCTCCCAGCACGTGGCGCACCGGCAGCCGCGCCGGGGCAGTCTCGCCACGTTCGCCTGTCTGCAGGAACGGCAGCACGCCCTGGATGAAGGTGGACAGTTCGATCGCGCGCACGCCATGGCCCTGCCACTCGGGCGGCAGCAGCCCCGCCAGCTGGCCCTCGGCGGCCAATCCATCGAGCCGCGACTTCTGCTCGACCAGCTTCTGCACGGCCCCCTTCAGCATCACGTTGTCGGGCAACGCGATCTGCGGCAGGCGGTGGCGCGGCGGTGCCAGCTCAACGGTGGCCTCGCCGGTACCGGCATCGTCCAGCAGGGCCTCCGGCGGCGGCAGGGTCACGCCCTCGCCTGCCCCGCCCCCGGCCAGGTCGCTGGCGGGTTCAGGTCGTTCGGCGTGGTCGCTGTGCATGGGCGTTCCGGTAGGTTGCATCGACGGGGTGTCGACTGAGGTCCTTGCCGGTAACGGCGTACATGCAGTGAAGTTGAGACGCCGATTCGAAGAGTGTGACGGCGCGCGCAGTAGATTCGCGCGGGCGTGGATGCACTTCTGTGCCGACCAACGGTCGGCACCCACCGGGGTTGGCGGCCAACGGTCGGCACCCACCGGGGTTGGCGGCCAGCGGTCGGCACCCTCCAGAGCATGCCGGCCAGCGGCCGGCACTCCCCTACTCCGGTTTGTCCGGTGCCCATTGCTTGAGGAAGGCGCTCACCCGTGCCGGCTGGAAGGCTTCGCCCTTGCGCAGTTCGCCGGTCGCCTGCGACACCAGCAGGCTGCCATCGGCGTCGAGCACCAGAAGACGCGGGTAATCGCGCTCCATCACCGGGAACTGTGCAAGGAAGGCGGTGTTGGGTTGCTCATCGCTGGCGTTGACCTTCATCCACACGTAGTGGGCATCGCGGAAGCGGCGCAGGTCGCCGTTGCCTTCCACGGTTTCGTCCAGCGCCCTGCAGCGATCGCAGGCCGCGTTGCCGACCTCGAGCAGGATGCGCTTCTTGCCCCGCTGGGCTTCCACCTTGGCAGTGGCCAGGTCATCGGCCGGGTTGCGGGCCGGGTCGAACTGCGCGCCGAGCCCGGCGATGGCGGCGATGTCGGCCGCCACCGGGGTGTTGCCCGAGGCCACCGGTTCGCTGGGATCAGCGACCGGTGGCTCGGTGGGCCGGGTATCCAGGGGCTGCGTGGGCTCGGCGGTGTCAGCCGGTGGCGGTTGGGAACAGGCACCGATCAGCGCCGCACAGACCACCACCACTGCACCACCGAGCTTGCTACGCATGCCTTCTACCCTCTCATCATTACTTGACGCCGTGCATCAGCTTGTTGATCAACGGGGCGATCAGGAACAGCAGCACGCCAGAACCGATCAGGGCCCAGAACCCGAAGGTATACCCCTTCAGGGCCGACCCGACCGTCATGCCGCCTTCACCACTGACCACGCCGGCGAAGATGCCCGACAGGTTGTTGCCGATGCCGGTGGACAGGAACCAGCCACCCATGCCGAAACCGACCAGGCGTACCGGGGCCAGCTTGGTCACCATCGACAGGCCGATCGGCGACAGGCACAGCTCACCCACGGACTGGATGACGTAGACCATGAACAGGGTCCAGAACGGAATCTTGCCGTCCACCACCATCTGCGACAGGGCGAACATCAGCAGGGCGAAGGCCGCACCGTTGAACAGCAGGCCCAGGCCGAACTTGCGCGGGATGGACGGATTGGCGCGGCCCATGGCCACCCAGATCCAGGCGATGACCGGCGCCAGGGTGATGATGGCCACCGAATTGACCGACTGGAACCATGCGGTCGGGAAGGTCCAGCTGCCGAACTGGCGGTTGACGATGTTCTCGGCCAGGAAGGTGAACGAGCTGCCGGCCTGTTCGAAGAACATCCAGAACATCACGTTGAAGGCGAAGATGATCAGCATGGCGATCACGCGGTCGCGCTGCACCTTGCCCTCGCGGATACCCTCGACCAGCAGCAGCACGGCCAGGGCGGTGAACATCGCGCCCAGGATCCAGGCCAGCGCGGTAGCGCCGGTGGCCAGCAGGAAGTAGGCCACCGGGATGGCGACCACGGCACCGGCCAGCACCATCACGATGCGACCGAAGCCTTCAGCGCCGGCCGGCGGTGCGCCGATGCCCTTCAGGCCGGCACGACCGATGTAGAACCACACCAGCGAGATCAGCATGCCCACGCCCGAAGCGATGAACACGACCTTGTAGGACGGCATCGCATCGGTACCGAACACCTTGCGGGCCAGGTACTCGGTCAGCACCGGGGCGATCATCGCGCCGATGTTGATGCCCATGTAGAAGATGGTGAAGCCCGAGTCACGGCGCTCGTCCTTCAGGCCGTACAGCTTGCCGACCATGGTCGAGATGTTGGGCTTGAACAGGCCGTTGCCGACGATGATCGTGGCCAGGCCGAGCTTGAACAGGTGTTCTTCGGGCAGCGAGATCATGAACAGGCCCGCGGCCATGATGATCGCGCCGACCAGGATCGAACGCTGGTAGCCCAGCACCCGGTCGGCCACGTACCCGCCGAAGATCGCGGCGGCGTACACCAGCGCGAGGTAGGCACCGTAGACGCGGCTGGCGTCGCCTTCGCCGGCGGCGTTGCCGTTGTAGAACTGGGCGACGATGTACAGCACCAACGCCCAGCGGATGCCGTAGAACGCAAAGCGCTCCCAGAACTCGGTCATGAACAGCATCCACAACGGGCGCGGGTGGCCCATCGTGGTCTTGAAGTCCGGCAGGGCCGGCTCTGGGGTGTTCGCAGTGGCGTTTACGCTCATGCGGATTTCCTGGTTCGGTGGATGACGAAGCACATCCAATGTGCAGTGAAGCAACGCGCGAGGATCACCGACTTGTGGCGTTCACGTCAAATACACGCCGTTTGAGGCAGGTGCCGGCCTGCTCGCTGAACTTGCATCTGAAACGATCCAGCCCGCGGCCGGGAATGAAGCTGAATGGGGGTCAATCCCGCGCGGCCGGGGGTGCGGCCTGCAGGCTGGTGCGTACCTGGAACAGCTCGGGGAAGAAGGTCAGCTCCAACGCCTGGCGCAGGAAGCCGACGCCGGACGAGCCGCCGGTACCGCGCTTGAACCCGATCACCCGCATCACCGTGCGCATGTGCCGGAAGCGCCACAGCTGGAAGGCGGTCTCGAGATCGACCAGGTCCTCGCACAGCGCGTACTCCCGCCAGTAACGGTCGGTGTCCTGGTAGATGCGTTCGAAGACCGGCTGCAGTGCGTCGTCCGCCACATGCGGCTGGGTCCAGTCATGGGCCTCGTAGACCGCCGGGACGGCATGGCCGAAACGGGCCAGGTACTTCAGGAACTCCTCGTACAGGCTCGGCGCCTCCAGCACGGTGCGCAGCTGCGCCTGCCCGGCCGGGTCGTGCTCGAACACCTGCAGCATCTGCGCGTTCTTGTTGCCCAGCAGGAACTCGATGTAGCGGTACTGCAGCGACTGGAAGCCCGAGGAAGGGCCGAGCACGTCGCGGAAGCCCATGTACTCGGACGGGGTGAGCGTTTCCAGCACCGACCACTGCTCGGTCAGCTGGCGCAGCACCTGCTTGCTGCGCGCCAGCACCTTGCGGCACTGCCACACTTCATCGCGCTGCAGGAAGCCGATCGCGGCACGCAGTTCGTGGCCGAGCAGCTTCAGCCACAGCTCCGAGGTCTGGTGCTGGATGATGAAAAGCATCTCGTCGTGGTGCGGCGGGTTGGACAGCGGCTGCTGCGCGCTGAGCAGCTGGTCCAGCCGCAGGTAGCCACCGTAGGTCAGCCGGCCCTGCAGGTCGGTGTGGATGCCGGCTTCGAGATCGCGTTGGTTGTTGTCGACGGACATGGAGTGGACCGGAACAGGGGCGGCAAGGGTAACGCGTTGCCGCCGCGCTGGCAGCCGTCCGGGGACGATACCCGGGTGTGCGGCCGGGCCGTGGAGCATCGGCCGATTCCCGGCCTGCGCGTGGAACCCTCCGGGGCGTTGTACTGGCGGTCAGCCAGAGGCGTATTCTGATGCTTTGCAGCAACGACTGAATACGTTGTTGTTATTGGCCCCCCACCCGCCGGCAGGGGTAAAAAGGGGAATCGGCGTGTTGCGGCGCAGGAAGGCTATTCCGTACGCGTTCCTTAACATGGCGATTCATATCATTTGTAACTTCTCTGTCGAAGGTGCAGTACGCAATGACGGTTGCCGCCGAATTCAAGATCGAATACCTGCAGTACCTGGACGCGGACGGCAAGCTCGTCCGCGATGACCTGCCCGCCTCGCTGCGCGATCCCAAGGTCCTGGTACCGCTGTTCAAGCAGATGCTGTACGTACGCACGTTCGACAGCAAATCCATCGCGCTGCAGCGCACCGGCAAGCTCGGCACCTATGCCGCCTGCCTGGGCCACGAGGCTGCGCACGTGGGCATCGGCGCGGCAATGCGCGAGGGTGACGTGTTCGCTCCGAGCTACCGCGAATACGGCGCCATGTTCATGCGCGGGGTGCGCCCGTACGATGTGCTGATGTACTGGGGCGGCGACGAGCGCGGCAACGACTTCACCGGCAACGCGGTGAAGGACTTCCCGTTCTGCGTGCCGATCTCCACCCAGTGCCTGCATGCGGCCGGCGCTGCTCTGAAGTTCAAGCTCAACAACGAACAGCAGATCGCGGTGGCGGTGTGCGGCGATGGCGGCAGCTCCAAGACCGACTTCTACGCCGCCCTCAATTCCGCCGGTGCCTACAAGCTCCCGCTGATCCTGTGCATCGTCAACAACGGCTGGGCCATCTCGGTGCCGCGCTCGGCGCAGACCGGTGCTGAAACCCTGGCCCAGAAGGGCCTGGCCGGGGGCCTGCATTGCCTGCAGGTGGACGGCAACGACCTGATCGCGGTGCTGGCCGCGATGGAACAGGCCCGCGAACGCGGCCTGGCCGGCGAAGGCGGCACCGTGCTGGAACTGATGACCTATCGCCTGTCCGACCACACCACCGCCGACGACGCGCGCCGCTACCGCGACGACGCCGAGGTGAAGGACGCCTGGACCCGTGAGCCGATGCTGCGCCTGCGCAAGTACCTCACCGCCCAGGGCGTGTGGAGCGAAGAAGAAGAAAAGGCCTGGGTGGAGCAGTGCGCCGCCAGGGTCGACGAGGAAGTGAACCAGTACCTCAACACCCCGGTGCAGCCGGTCGAGGCGATGTTCGACTACCTGTATGCCGATCCGCCGCCGGATCTGCTGGCCCAGCGCGCGGCTGCCATTGCCCTGGAGCAGCGCCATGGATGACATCAAGACGGGCGCTTCCGCTTCCCAGGCCAATGCCGCCGACAGTGCTGCTGTCGCCGGTGGAGACATCGCAATGACCGCTACCCCCATCACCCTGATCGAAGCCATCACCCAGGCGCTGGCCTGGGAGCTGGAACACGACCCGTCGGTGCTGGTGCTGGGCGAGGACGTGGGCGTCAACGGCGGCGTGTTCCGCGCCACCGCCGGCCTGCAGCAGCGCTTCGGTTCGCAGCGCATCCTCGACACCCCGCTGGATGAAACCACCATCGCCGGCCTCACCGTCGGCCTGGCCGCGCAGGGCATGAAGCCGGTGGCCGAAGCCCAGTTCGACGGCTTCGTCTACCCGATGGTCGACCACATCATCTGCCACGCCGCGCGCCTGCGTACCCGTACCCGTGGCCGCATGCACTGCCCGATGGTGCTGCGCGTGCCGTGGGGCGGTGGCATCCGCGCGCCGGAGCACCACAGCGAAGCCAACGAATCGATCTTCACCAACGTGCCGGGGCTGCGCGTGGTGCTGCCGTCCAGCCCGCAGCGTGCCTACGGCCTGCTGCTGGCCGCCATGCGCGATCCCGATCCGGTGATCTACATGGAGCCCAAGCGCATCTACCGCCAGTACAAGGAAGTGGTCGTCAACGATGGCGAGGCACTGCCGCTGGACGTGTGCTTCGTGCTGCGCGACGGCACCGACGTGACCCTGGTGGCCTGGGGTGCGCAGGTGAAGGAAGCGCTGGAAGCGGCCGACAAGCTGGCCGGCGAAGGCATCAGTGCCGAGGTCATCGACGTCGCCACGTTGCGTCCGCTGGACTTTGCCACCATCGCCGAGTCGGTGTCCAAGACCGGCCGCTGCGTGATCGTGCAGGAGGCCCCGAAGACCGCGGGCTTCGGCGCCGAGATCGCCGCGCGCCTGGCCGAGGAGTCGATGTACGACCTGCTGGCCCCGGTCGAGCGCGTGACCGGCTACGACACCCACATTCCGCTGTTCCGCCTGGAGATGAAGTACCTGCCGAGCGTTGAGCGGATCGTGACCGCGGCCAAGCGCGCGGTGGCGGCGGGCTGACATGCGGGCCCGCCTGCTGGCGGCTTACCGCAGCCAATATCCCAACCCGCTCCGGTTCCGTGCCGGCCAGATCGTCGAAGTCGGTGTACGTGACGAGGAATGGCCGGCCTTTGCCTGGGTACGCACCAACGATGGCCGCGCTGGATGGGCGCCCATCGCCTGGCTGCAGCTGCTGGACGAGGGTCGCGCCGAAGCGCTGCGCGACTACGACGCCCGCGAGCTGGATGTGGAAAGCGGTGAGATGGTGAAGCTGCATCACGAACACGGCGGATGGTGGTGGTCCGAGCGCGCCAATGGCGCGACGGGTTGGCTGCCGGCCCGCGAACTGGAACTGCTGGAAGAGAACTGCAAATGAGCCAGACCAAGAACTTCAACCTGCCCGACCTGGGCGAAGGCCTGCCGGACGCGACCATCGTGGAGTGGTTCGTCAAGGAAGGCGATGTGATCAAGCTGGACGAGCCGCTGGTCTCGATGGAAACCGCCAAGGCCGTGGTGGAAGTGCCCTCGCCGGTGTCCGGCAAGGTACTGAAGCTGTCCGGCGCGGCCGGTGACATCATCGCGACCGGCTCGGTGCTGGCCAGCTTCGAGATCGACCCGAGCCTGCCGCAGCGCGCCGATGGCCAGGACACCGGCCACGGCCATGGCCACGCCCCGGCACCGCCCGCAGCGGCACCGACCCCGCCCCCGCTGCCGAGTCCGGCAGCGGCCGCCGCCGAAGATGCCAAGGCCGAGCGCGATGACGCCGGTACCGTGGTCGGCGCGATGCAGAGCTCCAATGCCGTGCACACCGAACAGGCCCTGGCCGTCGGTGGCGTCAAGGCCGTGCCGGCCGTGCGTGCGATGGCGCGCAAGCTGGGCGTGGACCTGAGCCGCGTGTGTGCCACCGGCAGCGACGGCGCGGTGACCATGGCCGACGTCAAGCAGGCCGCCGCCGCCGGCACCGCCAAGCTTGGCGCCACTCCGGCGCCGGTTGCAGCCGCCGCGTATGCCGCGCCGGTGCAGGTGCCTGCCCCGGCGCAGAGCGAAACCCGCACCCCGCTGTCCGCCGCCGGCAAGCCGATGCGTACCCAGCCGCCGGGCGTGGTTGCCAAGGGCCAGCCGGAGCCGCTGAAGGGCGTACGCCGCAACATGGCGCGGGTGATGGCCGACGCACACAGCAAGGTCGTGCCGACCACGCTGAACGACGACGCCGACATCCACGCCTGGCTGCCGGGCAACGACGTCACCGCCCGCCTGGTGCGTGCCATCGTGGTTGCCGCGCAGAAGGTGCCGGCGATGAACGCCTGGTTCGATGGCGAAGCGCTGACCCGCACCCTGCACGCGCAAGTCGACATCGGCATCGCCGTGGACACCGACGACGGCCTGTTCGTGCCGGCGTTGCGCAATGCCGACATGCTGGATGCACGTGGCATCCGCGAAGGCGTCAACCGCCTGCGCGAGCAGGTGGAATCGCGTTCGATCGCCGCCTCGGAACTGAGTGGCTACACCATCTCGCTGTCCAACTTCGGCATGTTCGCCGGCCGCTACGCGACCCCGGTCGTGGTGCCGCCGTGCGTTGCCATCGTCGGTGCCGGCCGTGCCCGCCACCAGATGACCCCGGTGATGGGCGGCGTGGAAGCGCACAAGGTGATCCCGCTGTCGGTCACCTTCGACCACCGCGCAGCCACCGGCGGTGAAGCCGCCCGCTTCCTGCGCGCGCTGATGGATGATCTGGCGCTGGCGAACTGATCCACCGCCCAGGCCGGTAAATGCAAAAGGCTGCGATCCTCCGGGATCGCAGCCTTTTCTTCATCCGCGTGCCGGCTTCAGTGGCGCGCCTTGGCACGCCGGTAGGGCTTGTCGCCGCCACCGCGTGGGGTGCCGGCTTCAGGGTTGATGCACACGCGGCCATCGCAGATCGCCGCATCCGAAGCGTAGTACGCCTGCAGCACCGGCAACGCATCGTCGTAGCGCTGCAGCGCTTCCTTGCTGCTTGCCAATTCGCCGCGGTAATAGCCCAGCACCGCCCAGCCGACGATCAGCACCAGCACCAGCAGGCCACCGGCGGCGATGCTCCACATCCACAGCGTGGCGCCGGTACGCCGCAGGACCGTGGCAGCGGCGGCAAGATCGCGCCCGTACTGTGCGGTAACGGGTGCCACGGCGTCCTTCGCATCCGATGCGATGCGTGCACTGGCACCGCCCACGATGGCTTGAACCTTGCGGTTGAGTGCCTCCATGTCCGCCTGCAGCGATTGCACGCACTGGTCAAAGGTTGCCTGCATGCGCGTCTCGCGCTGCTCGAACCTGGACAGCATGGCGGCCTGCAGCCGCAGAGAGTTCTGAAGCGCCGCCAGCACGGCGGCGGGGTCCTGTTCGCCCACCCTGTCCGCTCCCCCCGGTGCGCCGTTCAGGCGTCCATGCTGCGTGCGTGCGGCTGATGGCGCTGTGCGGCGTCCGCGTTCTGGGCCTGCACCTGCACCTGCTCCTGGGCCGCCTGGCCCTGCTGCGCCAATGCGGCCACTTCCGGCGACTGTGCGATGTTCGCGGTGGCACGATTGAAGGCGGCATCGTCGCCGGCATACAAGGCACTGGCCATGCGGTCCAGTTCCGCATCCCCGGTGGAGAAGCCAGCATTGCCGCCCTGCCGTGGTGCCGCGCCGTCATTGGCGCTGATGCGCAACGGGCCCGAACCGGAATGCGACTTCGCGTCCGGGTCCAGCGGCACCGTCTTCTCGCCATCGCGCGGCGGCTGGATCCTGCGGTCGTCGCCGTCGTACCACTGCTTGCCATCGAACCAGTAGCCGCTGCGGTGCGAGCCAAGGCCGACATCCTGGTGCAGGTTCTCGCCGAAGTCCGGCGCGTCCACGGTCTTGCCGTCCTTGTCCTTGGGCAGCGATGGCGTGATGTCGGCCGCCTTCATCAACGTGCTGGTGACGCCGTTGCTGTTGTTGTAGAGCGGCGAATACTCCATCTGTGCATCGTTGATCTGCTGCCCGGCCGCCTTGGCCGCAGCGAGCTTCTTTTCCAGTTCCTGGTCGCTGCCCTGCCAGACCACCTGGCGTTCGTGGGTCTCGCCGGGGAGCGGCCAGTCGGGCGAGCGCTGCTCGCCCACCATCACCTTGCCCTCGGCATTGCGCTGCAGTGCCGGATCATCCAGCCGCGCCTGGTCCAGCGGCACCCGGGCATGGCTGCCATCGGCCTGGCGCCGGCTGACGAACTGCTGCGGCGGTTCATACGGCGCTGCATCCACCTGGATATGGCCGTAGTTGTCCGAGCCCAACAGGGTACTGCCGGCCAGGTTGGACAGCGCATTGCCTTCAGGCTGCGTATCGGGGCCGCCGCGAACCACCTGCTGGCTGCCATCGGAATGTTCGAACAGCAGGTAGGTATGCCGCCGCCCGGCCGCAACCGGGCTGGCCCCTACGATGATCTTCGCGTTGCCATCCGGCATGGCTCAATCTCCCAGATGGGCGGGCGTACGGGACACATCGAGGTGCTGCACGCGCACGCCGTCTTCCGATTCCAGCGTCACGATCCAGTGCACCGGCGTGGGCGGCGCGGTAACCCGCTGGTCTGCCGGCGGTGGCGGTGGCGTCTGCAGGCTGCAGTAGAAAGCGGCCTTGATGGTGGGCGCCTGCGGCTGCGACGGCTGGCAGTCAAAGCCTTTCGCACGCAGGTGCTGCACCGCCTCGGCCAGTACGCTGCCGGGGCCTGCCCACTGGACGAGCTGGGCCTTGCCCGCAGCCGTGGACTGCTGTTCGTGGAAACGGGACGCTTGCTGTCCGGTGTCATTCATGGCGGAACATCCTGTCGCAGATGTCAGAAGGAACAGGGAAACCAGAAGCGGGGCGACGGCGGACCGTGCCGCCCCGGGGACACGTATCCTGCCTCTGCCCCGGGCGCGCCCGGGACGGGGAAAGGTGGTAGCCACGCTGGAGTTGCCCCGCTGCAGTGTCGACGGGCAGAAGCTAGCATGGAACCCTCGGCGGAAACCGCAGAAAAATCCTAGAAACCTGTAGGAAAATCCCTCAACGTGACGTACGTACAGAAACCGGGTGCGGTTCCCTACCCTTCTGCTCAGTCGCGCGCCACCAAGCCTTCTGCACGGCTGTAGACGCGCAGGCGGTGGCCATCGGGATCGACACCGACGAAGGTATGACCGAATTCCAGCATCACCGGCGGCTGCAGGATCTGCACGCCGAGCGTACGCCACGCCTCGTGCATCTGCTGCACGGCGTCGGGGCTGGCGACCACCATCGCCAGTTCGGCCGCACCGGCCTGTGCGGACACCGGCGGCTGCACGTCATCGCGCTGCCACAGGCCGAGTGCGGCGCCATCGCCGAGCAGGAACAGGGCGAACCCGGGCGACTGCTCAATCGGTGGCGCGCCGAGAATGCCACTGTAGAAGGCGGCGCTGGCGGCGACGTCATTCACGTACTGCAGCAGGGTACTGGGCTTGAACATGGGGAAGCTCCGTTGTTGGGAGCCTCCATGGTGCTGCGGCCCTGCTGACAGATTCTGTCAGTAGAGTCGACTGTTAGTCGACTGCTCTCTTCCTTCAACCTGCCTAAACCCCGCGCTGCGCGCGATAGTCGACTAACAGTCGACTCTACCCCCGCTCCTGGCTGTTGCTGTGGTTATGAGCGATCCAGCCAGTCCGGCGCGATGCCCTGTGCCTTCTGCCAGCGCCGTAGCAGGGTGGCGCGCGGTACTCGATAATGCTCTTCCAGCACGCGCACCTGGCGGATACGGTCCAACCGGAAATGGCGGAAGTCCCCACGGCTCTCGCACCACGCTGCGAGCATCGGCACTTCGTCGAAGTAGCCCAGCGCGAACGGCCAGACGATGCGCTCGCTGCGCTGGCCGTGCGCATCCTCGTAGCCGAACTGCAGGCGTTGCTGCGAACCGACCGCCTCACGCACGGCCTGCAGGCGCGCGGACGGTACCTTGATGCCCGGGCGTGAGGGACCCACACGCAGGCCGCTGTCACGCAGCGCTTCGCGGCGCGCCGCAGGCAACACATGCGCGATGCGCGCCAAGGCATCACGGGCAGCCCCGGCCAGCGCCGGCTCGGTGCGCGCCGCGACCCAGCGCAGGCCCAGCACCAGTGCATCGATCTCGGCCGGTGGCAGGGTCATCGGTGGCAGGGTATCGCTCGGCGCCAGCTGGTAGCCGACGCCGGCCTCGCCACGCAGGTCGGCACCCTGCTCGCGCAACGTTTCGATGTCGCGGTACAGCGTACGCAGGCTGATCCCCAGCGCATCGGCCAGCACCTGCCCGGCCACCGGTCGTCGATGGCGGCGCAGCAGCTGCAGCAGCTGGGTCAGGCGCAGTGCACGCGACATCAGCCGACCAGTGCGCTCGATGCCACCACATGCTCGCCCGGCTGTGGGGCCAGCGCAGCCTCGACCAGCGCCTTGGCGATTTCACCGGCCGGATTGATCCGCCATGCCCGCGGAAGTACCGGCCCCAGCGCCCCGAGTACCGTCAACGCGAAACGCTCGCCGCGGCGCACCTCGTTGCGCTCGCCCCCGATCAGCCCTGGGCGGACCAGGGTCAACGAGGCGAAGCCCAACGCGCGCAGGTCACGCTCCAGCTCGCCCTTCACCCGGCTGTAGAAGACCGGCGACTGCGGATTGGCGCCGGCGGCGGAATTCAGCACATAGGCCCGTGCGCCTTGCGCCTGCGCCAGCCGGGCGAACGCCAACGGGTAGTCATGGTCGATTCGGTGGAAGGCCGCACGGCTGCCCGCCTGGGCAAGGGTGCTGCCGAGCGCGCAGATGACCGCATCCACGCGCGCCCACCCGGGCGAGGCGGGCAGCGCGTCGAACGCCAGCACCGGATTCTCCAGCTTGCCGAGGGTCAACGCCAGGGGGCGACGAGTAGGCGCCACCACGGCGCTGCAGCGCGGGTCGTCCAGCAACCTGGGCAGGGCCAGTCCACCGACCAGTCCGGTGGCTCCAAGCAACATCACGCGCATCCCCACCTCCACTGCGGCATCCTGTCGCCATCGTAGCCGTTCAAGCCGTCGGTGGCCGCGCCGATATGCTGGAACCAACCCCTGCCAGCCCCAGGATCTGCTTCATGACGGACCAGCCCGAACACCGCCCCGCATCCGGCACGGCCCTCGGGCCGCCGGCACGCGTGCGCGCGGTGGCCGGCGATGGGCAGGGTAACCGCGTGGTGCTGCAGGGCGGCGGTAGCGCGGCCCTGCAGCAGTTGTTCACGGGGGCCGACGCGCCGGAGCCACTGCTGGCAGCGTTTGCCAATGGCATGGCCACCCTGCCCGGAGAACTGGGCGACATGGGTGACCGCCTGCAATCGGCGCAGGCCAGCGCCGATTGGCCCCGTTACGGCCGTGCGATGCGGCAGCTGATCGACAAGTACATCCGTACCATCGAGCAGCATTCGCCGGATGGGCAACCGGAGAGCCTGCGCCTGTCCGAGCAGCTGCGGCTGCTGCTGGGCGGCGCAGTGGTGGCGCTGCTGCAGCACGACCCGGACCTGCGCGAACAGGCACAGGCGCTGGCCCTGCGCCTGCGCCAGTGGCAGCCGGGCACCGCGCTTGAGCCGATCGAACAGGGCGTGCGCGAGCTCGGCCATCAGGTCGGCGTGCGTGCCGAGAGCTGGCAGGAGCAGCAGGCCCTGCTGCTGGAACTGTTCGCACTGTTGCTGGAGAACGTCAGCGAGTTGCTGGATGACCGCAGCTGGCTGCAGGGCCAGATCGCAGCGGTGCGCCAGTTGCTGGACCGGCCATTGGCAGCCGAGGCGGTGGAGCGTACCCGCGCCGAACTGCGCGAGGTGATCTACAGGCAGGGCCTGCTTCGCCAGGGCATCGACGATTCGAAGGCAGCGATGCGCGGGCTGATGGGGGAGTTCATCGACCGCATGGACGGCATGGCCGCCAGCACCGGCGAGTACCACGACCGGATCAGCAGCTACGCATTGCAGTTGCGCGAAGCGCGCAGCATCGCCGATCTCAACCAACTGCTGCAGGAAGTGATGCGCGACACTGGCAAGGTGCAGCAGCAGGCCGCACAGGCCCGCGACCATCTGGCCAGTGCGCGGCAGGAAGTGGAGCGCGCAGAGCAGCGCATTGCCGAGCTGGAGCAGGAACTGCGCGCCGCCGGTCACCTGGCCCGCATCGATCCACTGACCCAGGCGCTGAACCGCCGCGGCCTGGACGAACTGCTGCAGCGCGAGCTGGCCCGTGCCGCACGCAACAACTCACCGCTGGGCGTGGCGGTGATCGACCTGGACGATTTCCACCAGACCAACGACACCCATGGCCATGCAGGCGGCGATGCAGTACTGCAGCACCTGGTGGCCGCGTGCAAGCTGCTGCTGCGCGCCACCGACGGTATCGCGCGGCTGGGCGGTGACGAGTTCGTGCTGGTACTGCCGGACACCCCGGGCGCCGACAGCATGGCCACAGTGCAGCGCCTGCAGCGATCACTGGCGCATCGCGTACTGACCGTGCAGGACCGGCGCATCCCGGTGCATTTCAGCGCCGGCCTGGCGCAGTGGCAGCCCGGCGATGACGCCGAGGCCCTGCTGCGGCGCGCGGATGAGGCGCTGTATGCAGCCAAGCGGCAGGGCAAGAACCGCGTGCAGGCAGGGTGAGGAACCAGCGTGCAGACGCTGTAGCGCCCGAGCCCATGCTCGGGCGGCGGCGCGCAGCGCCGTAGAGCAGCCGAGCGTGGGCTCGGCTCTACAAATCATTTCCCGCGCAGCTTCTGGAAACCGGTCACCGCTGCCAACACGATGGCACCCGCGATGATCCCGACCACCAGGTTGCCCACCGCATTGACCAGCCAACCCCACTGCCCTTCACCGCCCAGCGCCTGCACCGCGTGGTGCAGCGCCGGCACGTTGTGGACCAGGATGCCTCCACCGACCAGGAACATGGCGATGGTGCCCGCCACCGACAGGAACTTCATCAACCAGGGCGCAGAAGCAACCAGCCCGCGACCCAGCACCGCCAGGGCGCCCCCCTTGCGCGACAGGTACAGGCCGACGTCGTCGAGCTTGACGATACCCCCCACCAGTCCGTAGACGAACACGGTCATCGCCAGCGCGACCACGCTCAGGGTCAGGATCTGGTTGGTGAAGGCTGCGGTCGCGACCACCCCCAGGGTCAGCACGATGATCTCGGCCGAAAGGATGAAGTCGGTACGGATGGCGCCCTTCACCTTGTCCTTCTCCCACGCCACCATGTCCACCTGCGCATCGGCCAATGCCCTGCGGCGCTCGGCCTGATGCTGCGCATCCTCATCCGAAGAATGCAGGAAGCGGTGCGCCAGCTTCTCCACGCCCTCGAAGCACAGGTAGGCACCACCGATCATCATCAACGGAACGATCAGCGGCACGTTCCAGCCGCGGCTGTGCAGCCAAGCCTCCAGCGCGCTGATCGCCAGCGCCGCCGGCACCAGGATCACCTTGTTGACCAGCGATCCCTTGGCCACCGCCCACACCACCGGCAGCTCACGGTTGGCATTGACCCCGGTCACCTGCTGCGCGTTCAGTGCCAGATCGTCCCCCAGCACGCCCGCGGTCTTCTTCGCCGCGACCTTGGTCAGCACCGAAACGTCGTCAAGGAGCGAAGCAATATCGTCGAGCAGGGCAAACAGGCTGGCACCGGCCATGGGGCGTCCAAAGATGAATAAGGGAATGGACCGATTCTGACCGATCGGGCGTGGACTGCGGAAGACATCGGATTCACCGCGCGCCTACCCTGCTCCGGCCAGACTGGGGCAACCATCCCGATCCACCGTGCAGGGCCCGGTGCTGCAGGATGCCGCCTGCAAGGAGCGTCGCTTGAGCAATTCGCCCACCGCCACTGGCAATCCTCCGCTGGTCAAAGGCATGAACCGGCGCAGCCAGATCCTGCGCCTTCTGATGCGCTACCGCCATTCCGGCGTGTTCTCCGGAATGAACCTGGATGCCGCCGCCGGCCAGGTTGAAACACCGCCCGACGGCAATCCGGAGCAGTTTGTCAGCGACCTGGAGGCGCTGGGGCCCACGTTCGTCAAGCTGGGCCAGATGCTGTCCACGCGCCCGGACATGGTGCCGGTGGAGTTCGCCACCGCACTGGAGCGCATGCAGGAGCAGGTCGCGCCACTTCCGGTCGAGCGCATCCACGCCATCGTCGAACAGGAGCTGGGCGCAGGGGTAAACAAGCTGTTCGCTGCGTTCGATCCCGAACCACTGGGGTGTGCATCGATCGCGCAGGTGCATCGCGCGGTGCTGCATGATGGCCGGGAAGTCGCGGTGAAAGTACAGAAGCCCGAGGTGGCCGCCCAGTTGCGCTCGGACCTGGAGGTGCTGCGCAGTTTCGCGCTGGCGGCCGACCACCTGACCCAGGTGGGCCGCCGGGTGCGCCTGCGAGACTGGCTCAACGAGTTCGCCAAGACCCTGATGCAGGAG
The DNA here is from genome assembly GCF_001676385.1 of Stenotrophomonas maltophilia. Lineage (GTDB taxonomy): Bacteria > Pseudomonadota > Gammaproteobacteria > Xanthomonadales > Xanthomonadaceae > Stenotrophomonas > Stenotrophomonas maltophilia_J. The sequence continues at coordinate 99,499 of NZ_LYVJ01000003.1, forward strand.
CTGGACTACCACGCCGAAGCCGAGAACCTGGCCCGCTTTGGTCGTCATCTCAGGCCGTTCCGCCGCTTGTGGGTACCGCAGCCGATCTGGGATTACAGCAGCCAGCGCGTGCTGACCATGGAGCTGGCGACCGGCGTCCGCGTGGATGCGATCTCCGGTGTACGCCGTACCGAGCAGGACATGGAGCCGTTGGCCGCGGCGTTGATCCGTGGCTACCTGGACCAGATCTTCGTGCATGGCGAGATCCATGCCGATCCCCACCCGGGCAACCTGCGGGTAATGCCCGATGGCCGCTTGGCGATCTTCGACCTGGGCATGGTCGCGCACATGCCGCCGCGCCTGCGCGAGCGCCTGCTGAAGATCCTGTTCGCCGCCGTCGATGGCCGAGGCGAGGAAGTGGCCGACGACCTGATCAGCATCAGCACGCGGCTGGAGGCCTTCGATGAAGAGCGCTACCTGCGCGAGACCGGCCAGCTGATCGCGCGCTACGCCGTCGGTGGCAGCTTCTCCGAAGGCCGCGTAGTGCTGGACATGGTTCGCACCGCCACCGCCTGTGGCCTGCGCACGCCGCCGGAGCTGAGCCTGGTGGGCAAGGCCCTGCTCAACCTGGAGACCGTATGCCGGCTGCTGGCACCGGAGCTGGATACGCGGCGCATCGTCGAGCGCCAGCTGCAGCACGTGATGCGCGCGCGGCTGAAGAAGTCGCTGTCGGCGGCCAACATCGCCAGCGAGGCGATGGAACTGCAGCAGCTGCTGCGCGATGGGCCGCGCAAGCTCTCGGACATCATGGCGCTGCTGGCCGAAAACCGCCTGCAGATGAAGGTGACCGGGCTGGAAGAGTCGCGGTTGATGGAGAACCTGCAGAAAATCGCCAACCGGGTGGCGGCCGGCATCATCAGCGCGGCGCTGATCATGGCGTCCTCGCTGATGATGAAGCTCGAGACGGGCTGGCATGTATTCGGCTATCCGGCCATTGCCCTGCTGCTGATGCTGATCGGCGTGGTGCTGGGCCTCGGGATCGTCATCAGTGCGCTGCTCTTTGATCGGCGCGCGCGCGCGCGCGAGGAGCGCGGGCATCGTTAGCGCGAAAATTCCGTATTCACGTGGTTTTTAATGCAATCCAACGATGCATTTCACGCCCGTTTTACCTCTTGATGGCGATGTCGCGCGCGACATTCCAACAAACATTTCAGTCAGGTTCGTGCATGCACTATCGGGTCATCGGCCTGTCATGTGGATGTGCTTGCGGCAGCGCCGGTCGGATGGACACGCGTCGGTACGACGTCCATCAACATCCCGTCGCTGCCGAAACTGCCTATGCTCTGGATACTGCTGTTGTCGTTGCTGCTGCTGTCCTGGTTGTTCCTCGCCTCCGGCAAGTGGGTGTGGTGGAAAGCCGCTTCATTCTCGCTGCTGCTGCTCACGCTCAGCGCGTGGTGGCTGATCGACAAGCTTTCCGGTGACGGTCTGAACGCCGCCACCCTGTACCACCTGGGTGCCGACATGGAAGGTGCCGGCATCGCCGACTTCAAGGGCTATATCGCCGGCTTCATCGTACTGGCGCTGGTCTCGCTGCTGCCGCTGTTTGCCACGCGGGTGAAGCGCTGGCGCCGGCCCGGCCATGGAGGTGCCTGGTTCGCCGGCTTCGCGGCGGTGTGGGTGGCCACGATCGTGATCAGCCCGCTGGCCCGCGATGGACAGCGCCTGTACCAACAACTGCGCCCGGTCGACTTCGCCCGCATCGCACCGGAGTACCAGGTACCGACGCGGCCGCTGCAACGCCCGCGCAACGTGGTCTGGATCTACGGCGAAAGCCTGGAGCGGACGTATCTGGACGAGAACGTATTTCCGGGCCTGATGCCGAACATCAACCGCCTGGCGACACGGGCACTGGATGTGCGCGGCCTGGCTTCGGCCGAAGGCAGCGGCTGGACCATCGCCGGCCTGGTGTCGTCGATGTGCGGCGTGCCGCTGACCACCTCGCAGGGTGACGAGAACAGCATGGACCGGATGGGCAGCTTCCTGCCCAAGGCCGTCTGCCTGGGTGACTACCTGAAGCAGCAGGGCTATACCAACCACTACCTGGGCGGTGCCAGCGGCCGTTTCGCCGGCAAGGGCCAGTTCCTGGCCAGCCACGGCTTCGACGAGGTGCACGACCTGGATTGGTTCAAGCAGCAGAAGAAGATCGGCCGCATGCACTACTCGCCGTGGGGCGTGCACGATGACGTGCTGCTGGATGCCGCCTACCAGCGCTTCGAACAACTCTCGCGCGCCGGTTCACCGTTCATGCTGACCACGCTGACCATGGATACCCACCACCCGGCAGGCCACCTGCCGGTAGCCTGCAAGGGCCAGCGGTACCAGAGCCGGTACGGCAACATCAGCATGCTCGACGCGCTCAAGTGCAGCGACCGCCTGATCTCGCAGCTGGTGCAGCGCATCCAGGCCAGCCCGTACGGCAAGGACACGCTGATCGTGATCGCCTCGGACCATCTGGCGATGCCCAACGACCTGACCCACATCCTGGCCCGGCAGAAGCGCGAGAACCTGCTGCTGTTCCTCGGCGATGGCATTGCGCCGCGCCAGCTCACGGTCGACGCCGGCACTACGCTGGATTCCGGCGCGACCCTGCTCAGCCTGCTCGATCCGGATCTGAAGACGATGGGCTTTGGCCGTTCGCTGATCGATGCGCAGCGCGCGCCCAGCGCCAGCGTCGCGGCCCAGCGCGAGGGTGGCCGCGACTACCCGCAGTACCTCGCCTTCGCCCGTTCGCTATGGCTGGGCGAACCCACCCGTGAGCTGAAGATCGATGCCGACGACCAGGTGGTGGTCGGCCTGCAGCACGTGCAGCCGCCGGTGCTGCTGGAGTACGACAAGGACTGGAGCCTGAAGTCGGTGTACCTGGAAAACACCTCGCGCCAGTTCGATGACGCCGATCCGGACAACACGCTGGCCTATGTTGATCGCTGCACCGCATTCGAGGATGGCTCGGCCGACGGTGACTGGTGCGCCCTGCTCGTCAACCGTGACAACGGAATCAAGCTGTACCGTGACAACGACCTGCGCGGCGGCATCGCCGTGGATGCCCCGCTGGATGCGTTCCAGGGCCCGCGCCCGAGCGTTCGCCAGGCGCACATGATCACCCAGAAGGGACGCCGTACCCGCGCCGGCCAGTACATGCTGCAGCTGGTGGCGAGCACGCGCCCCGATCGCGGCTTCTGGATCGAAGCGGTGTCCTCGCAGCGCAAAGTCGTCCTGGCGCAGCAGTGGGTGCAGCCCGATGCCGACGGCAGGATCAATGTGTCCTTCGGGTTGGACCACGAAGTGGATGACCTGGAGATCCGCGCGTGGTTGAACCATGCCGAGAAGCTGGCCGTGGATACCTTCGCGCTGGTGCCCTCGCGCAGCCGGCCGCGAGGATAGGGGTTCTTTGCAGGGCTGCGCCCTGCACCCGCGGAGCAACAGCCAGAGCAACAGCGTGCAATCCGTGGTTTGGCGGGGCGGTGTCGGAGTGCGGGGACGCCGCAAGTACGTCCCTGTAGGCTTGGCAGCCGCATCCATGCGGCTGACACCCCGCACTCCGACGCCGCCCCACCTCTGACAGATTTCTGCGGCTGTCGGTAGGTGTCGACCTTGGTCGACACAATCTGTCAGATATCGAAAATCAAGATGGGGTCAGATCCGTTTTCCTCCGGAAAACGGATCTGACCCCAAGAGCATTTCCGACAGATCGCGGGAAACTGTCGAAGGCGGGGTGGGTCCGGTCGCGGGAGTGTCCGCGGCATGGATGCCGCGGCCAAGCCCCCATGGGTGAGGGCGCTTTGCTTGCGAAGCACTGCTTCGCAAGCGCCCGAACGCACAGCCGCCAGCGGCTGGGCCGGCCTGGGGGTTTACGGCGTCTCCCGCAACCGGACCCAACCCGCCATCCCGCAGGAAATCAGCTGTTGCTGTTGCTGTTGCCGTTGCTCCGGCTCGTAGCGGGTGCAGGGCGCAGACCTGCAAAACAACCCTTACTCCTGCGGGTCGCGGGTGATGTGGATGTCGGTCGGGGTCGACAGCGGAATGCTCCGCTCGGCCAGGATCTGCAGCAGGCTGAAGTACAGGTCGCTGCGGGTGGCGTAGACCTGCCGCGGGCTGGCCACGTAAGCGAAGCTGTTGATGGTGATCTGGCCACCGGCAATGCTGTCGATGTAGACCGTCGGCGCCGGCTGCTTCAGCACGTTGGCATGCGCGGTGTACGCATCCAGCAACGCCTGGCGCAGGCCACCCACATCGGTGCTGGGCGGTACCGCGAACTGGATCTGGATGCGCCCCTGGTTGTTGCCCATCGTCATGTTGCGCACGGTCTTGGTGACCAGCTCGGAATTGGGCACGATCAATGTCGACTTGTCGCCCACCTGGATCTCGGTGGAGCGCAGACTGATGCGGCGGATGTCGCCTTCCTGGTCGCCCAGTTTCACCCAGTCACCGATCTTCACCGGCCGCTCGGCCAGCAGGATCAGGCCTGAGACGAAATTCTGGGTGATCACCTGCAGGCCGAAACCGATGCCGACCGACAGCGCGCTGACCAGCAATGCCAGCTTGCTCAGCTGCAGGCCCATCGCCGACAGCGCCCAGATCACCGCGATGATGATGCCGACGTAGCGGGCAACCGTGCTGACCGAATTGCGTGCGCCCAGGTCCAGCTCGGTCTTGGGCAGGTAGGTGTCGGTCAGCCAGCGCTGCACCAGCTGGGTCACACCCAGCCCGGCCAGCAGCACCAGCACGGCGAGCGCGATGCGCACCGGTTGCAGCGTCGTTCCGCCGATGGGAATGCCGCTGCTGAACAGCGAAGAGAAGCGCTCCACTACCGCACCGATGTTGCCGAAGGGCGCCACCAGCGCCAGCAGTGCAAGCAGCACGACAGCCGTGCGCAGCGCCGCCGACAGCAGCACGCCCGCCTGCTCCAACCGCGACACGCTCAGGCCGGTGCTGAGCAGGATGGTCTGGCCCACCTTGCTGTCGGCATTGAGCGCCCACGTGCTCAGGTCATCGACGAACTTGAACAGCAGCGTCGCCGCCAGTACTACGATGCTGCCGCCGATCAACTGCTGGTTCACGAACTTGGCGAGGTTGAGGTAGCCCAGCAACGTAGCAGCGATGGCCGCCACCACAGCGACGTTGCCCGCCACGCGAGCCAATACCAGCCAGCTGCTGCGGCGAACCGGCGTGGCCGCGCCCACGCCATCGGCCTGCGCCTCCAGCTTGGCCTCGGCTTCGGCGGTCTGCCGCCGATGCAGGCGCGCCAGGGTCACCAGCATGGCCATGATCAGGCCGAGATAGGTCAGGGCAATCAGGCCATCCAGCGCCACCGTGGTTACATCACTGGTGCGCGTGGCCTGGTCGAGAGCCACCAGCACCGTACTCAACCAGGCCAGCGCTGCAGCGCCCCAGGCGTACTTGCGCAGCTTCAGCGCGGCGGTGTCATCCAGGTTCAGCAAGCGCCACGAGGGCCGATGCGGCACCAGCATGCAGGCACTGAGCGCCGCGATGAATGCCGCGCGGAACGTAGCCGTCTCCAGCCCATCGGCCACCACCTGCAGGCGCGGTGCGATCGCATCGATGGCATCCAGCGCCGCCATCAGCACCACCACGGCATAGCCGGGCAGCAGCGTGCCGACCAGCAGCAGCCACATGGCCAGGCCGGAGCGGCGCAGGCGGCCGTCAGGCGCCCGATCCGAAGCCGCAAAGCGCCGCCCCAGCGCGCGCAGCCACAGCCGCAGCGGGAACATCATCACCAGCGCGGCCACCAGCCCCAGCAGCGGGGTGCCCCAGCCGTGGGTGCGGATGCCGGCGACCAGCGCATCGCGTCCCTGCCCGGCCAACGGCGCAACGCGCGCGATATCGATCGGCAGGCGCTCGGCCACCTTGCTCCACAACGCGGGCGACAGCGGCGAGGCAACCTTCTGGCCCAGTTCTTCGGTACGTTGCGCAGTGCGCTGCTGCTCGATATCGGTGGCCAGCTGCTGCGCGCGCACGGCGCTGGCCTTGGCCTGCGCCACCGATGCGGCCACGCCGTCGCGCTGCTTGGTGATGGTGCGCCGTTGCGCCGCTAGTTCGGGTGGCTCGGTCGTGCCTTGCGCAGGCGTGCCCAACTGCGCCAGCTGCTCGTTGAGGCGATCCAGCTGTGGCTGCAGTGCCTTTTCCAGCGCCTCGGCATCACGCCGCGCCTGCGAGGCATTCTCGGACAGCATCGCCAGCGTCTCGATGGCTTCCGCGTCGCCACGCTTGCGGTCGACATCCTTCAGCCGCGAATCGATGTCCGCCAGCTGCTGCTTCGGCGTGGGGTCCTCCTCCTGCGCCAGCACCGGCACGGACAGCAGGAAGGCGGTGCACAGCAATACGGCCCACCAGGGCCCCCGTGCACGGATCGATCGCAGGAAGGAAGACACGCCAGACACACCGTTTCGCGCGGACCACCGCGCCTGCGCGCGACTATACGGCACAGGCGGTCAAGGGCGGATGGGCGGCCCCGTCAGCGCCGAGCATCAATACTTCAGGCGCAGCTCTTCCACCGTCGGCTGCAGCAGCGCGTACCAGTCCTGGAACTCTTCCTCGGTGATTTCATCCGGCGCATACACCGCCACCGGGTGCCAGTCGTGGTCAGTCGGCAGCGGCTGGCGCGGGCCGGCACGCAGGCTGTAGCTCACGCCCTCGTAGTCGACCAGGTCATCGACCTGCGGCCACTGTTCACGCGCGAACGTGGATTCACTCTTCAACAGGATCACCTGGTACATCGGCCTCTCCACCTCGGTCGGAACGGGAAAAATGCGGCGCTGGCGGCAGGATACCGCCACGTTGGCGTCAACGCCCCCGTGCCGGAGCGACAGAACGTTCTGGACACGGCCGTCGCCCCGGCTTCACCCGCCCATGGCGAGCCCATCGGCATCGTGGAGGCCCACCCCTGCCACCACTGCCGATGACCGAGCACCCGCCGCTGAAGACCGTCGCCGACCTCAAGCTACCCCGTTACCTGGGCACCTGGTACGAGATCGCCCGCCTGCCGATGCGCCACGAGCCGGAAGGCTGCACCGATGTATCGGCGCACTACACCCTGCTCGACAACGGCAACGTCGGCGTCACCAACCGCTGCCGCATGGACGGCGAGATCGAAGAGGCCGCCGGCGAGGCCTGCGCCGTCGACAACGACAGCGCGCGCCTGGAGGTCAGCTTCCTGCCCAAGGGCCTGCGCTGGTTGCCGTTTGCCAAGGGCGACTACTGGGTGATCCAGATCGCCCCGGACTACAGCGTCTCCCTGGTCGGCAGCCCGGACCGCAGGTACCTGTGGCTGCTGGCACGCGAACCGCACATGGAGGCAACGGTGCAGGACCATTACCTGGCGGTCGCCCGCCTGCAGGGCTTCGATCTGTCCGGGCTGATCCAGACCCCGCATACCGGCAAGCGCACCGCCTGACCGCACCCGCGCATGGACCTGAAGAGCGGCTACCCCTGGTGGGCGATACGCAATGGCCTGATCCAGGCGTTTCCGCCGCTGGAACAGGATCTGCGCTGCGAGGTGCTGGTGGTCGGTGGCGGCATCACCGGTGCGCTGATTGCCGACGAGCTGTCCCACCATGGCCACGACGTGGCGCTGATCGAGCAGCGCGACATCGGCTGGGGCAGCACGGCCGCGAGCACCGCGCTGCTGCAGTACGAGATCGACACCCACCTGCTGGAACTGGCCCAGCGCCATGGCAAGGATGCTGCCGCCCTGGCGTACCGTGCCTGTGCCGATGCGATCCCGGCACTGGCTGAAGTCGCGCGTGGGCTGAAGGAGGTGGATTTCCGGCAGATGGACAGCCTGTACCTGGCGAGCCGGCGGCGCGACGTGCCGCGCCTGATGGCCGAAGGCGCTGCGCGCCGTGACATTGGACTGGATGCCCGCTGGCTGGGCCGCGAAGCGCTGCGCGAACGCTTCGGCGTGGATGCCGGTGGCGCCCTGCTGACCCGGCAGGCGGCGCGGGTCGATCCCTACGGCCTCACCTACGGCCTGCTCAGGCGGGTACGGCGCCGCGGCGGACAGGTGCATGACCGCACGGTGCTGCATACGCTCAAACCCAGCGCACGGAGCGTGACGGCGGTGACCGGGGCCGGTGCCTCGATACGCGCCCGCCACGTCGTACTGGCGATGGGCTACGCCAACCAGCGCTGGCTCGAGCAGCGTGTCGCGCGCAACCGCAGCAGCTATGCGTTCATCACCGATCCCCTGGATGCGCTCGTGCTGGGCCGGCTGCAGCGCACCATGGTGTGGGAAAGCGCCCGCCCCTACCTGTACCTGCGCGCCACGGGCGACCGCCGCCTGCTGGTGGGTGGCCTGGACGATGCCATCGACATCCCGGCGCGCCGAGACCGGCGCGTGCACGGCAAGGCGGACAGGCTGATGGAACAGCTGCTGCACTGGTTCCCGCAGCTGGATCCGGTGCCGGCGTTCTCGTGGGCCGGCACGTTCGCCGAGACCGCAGACGGCCTGCCGTTCTTTGGTGCGCACGGGCAATGGGGTCGGCGGGTGCACTTCGCCATGGCCTATGGCGGCAACGGCATCACTTACTCGATGATTGGCGCGCAGTTGCTGCGGGCCCGGATCGAGCGGCGGAAGCATGCGCTGGACGGGCTGTTCGGATTCGGGCGGTTGCCGTAGCGCCCGCCTCTTGTAGAGTCGAGCCCTGCTCGACTGCTTTTGCCGGATGCAGTCGAGCATGGCTCGACTCTACGGGGCGCCGACAGGCATCATTCAAGCAACCCCTGCTAGCGTCGGCCTGTACCGCCGCGTGTTGCGTGGCCACCTGCCTGCTGGAGCGCCGTGATGATCCGCCCCCTGACCCTGCTGCTGTGCCTGGCCCTGCCGGGAACCGTGCTGGCCCAGTCCGCCGCGGGTGCCACCGCACCGCAGGCGACCGGCCTGGACCTGACGCTGCCGCAGGCGCCGATGCGCTACCTCAACGACCCGGCCCTGCAGCAGGACCCTCCCGGCACCTATTACGGTGACAAGAGCGGCCCGCGCGTGCACGACGACGCCAGGATTGCCGACGTGACCGATGACAAGGTCAAGGTGTCAGGCAGCTTCACCACCGGCATCGGCTACTCGAAGAACGGTGGCAACAGCCATTACAACGCGGCCACGTTGAACCTGAGCAAGAACTACACCACCGATGAGGGCAAGACCCACGGGGTCAACGTCAACATCCATGTGAGCGAAGGCAAGGGCCCGGGCTTCTTCGGCCCGTACGGCGGCTATTACGGCCGCGGCCCGGGCTATTGGGACTACCCGCCGCCGTACGGCTGGTAAGCCAGCCCTGTAGAGCCGAGCCCATGCTCGGCTACGGTTGGCCGCAAAGCCGAGCATGGGCTCGGCTCTACAGAGGCCAACGTCAATCCAGCCAGCCCTCGCGCTCGCTGTGCAGGATGCGGCCGTCATAACCGCTCAGGCGCACCTCCACCTTCTGGTTGCGTGCATTGCGGGCTTCCAGCGACCACGTCGCGCCGTCACGTTCCAGCGAATGGATCTCACGCAGGCCATGGGCCTGCGCCCGTGCAAGCACCTGCTCGGCGGCCAGCAGCGCGCGGCCGCTGTGCTCATCGAAGATCTCGCCGGTCTTCGGATCCACGTAGACCTCGCTGAAGCGGCCATCGGCGCGGCTCACGTCGGCCTCCCACAGGCCGTCATCGCGTTCGATCTCGTGGATCTGGGTGTAACCGGCCTTGCGCAGGGTCTGTTCGACCTGGGCCATGCCCAGCGGTGCCGCCTGTACCGCCGGCGCGATGGCCAGCAGGGCGACAGTGGCGAGGATGAGCGACTTCAACATGGGGGTTCTCCTGATCGTGTTCGTGGCCGGACCATCCCGGCAACGCCACGATGCACCCCGTGGTTAACAACGCCTTAGCCGGCACTGTTAGCCGGCTGTTAGTCACCGCCGGCACACTCACGCCTGTTCCCACCGTCCTCCCTGCGCCCCCGCATGCTCTCCACCCTGCCCCTGCTGCTGGCCCTGGCCAACGCCCCGATCGCCGCCGCGCCCGTACAGGACCCGGCGCAGCAGGTCGCGCGCCGCGCCGTGCAGCAGGGCCGCTACGTGCCATTGGAAAGCGTGGTGCGCGATGCACTCAAGCGCTACCCGGGCCAGCTGCTGGAAGTGGAGCTGGACGACGGCGTCTACGAAGTGGAGATCCTGCGCGGCGACGGCGTGGTGGTGGAGCTGGACTATGATGCGCGCAGCGGAAAGCTGCTGAAGACGGAGCTCGACGACTGATGCGCATCCTGTTGGCCGAAGACGATGCCGCACTGGCGCAGCGCCTGGTGCCCCTGCTGGAACAGGCCGGCTATGTGGTGGAGTTGGTTGCCGATGGTCGCCAGGCCGAGGAGATCGGCCAGATCGAAGACCTGCAGGCGGCCATCGTCGACCTGGGCCTGCCCGGGCTGGACGGACTGAGCGTGATCGAGCGCTGGCGCGGCAATGGCCGCAGCTTTCCGGTGCTGGTGCTGACCGCACGCGGGCGCTGGCACGACAAGCTGGCCGGCTTCGACGCCGGGGCCGACGATTACCTCACCAAGCCGTTCCAGGCCGACGAACTGGTGCTGCGCCTGCGCGCCCTGATCCGCCGCAGCCATGGCCACGCCAGCCCGCGCCTGCACTGCGGTCCGCTGCAACTGGACGTCAACGCAGCCCGTTTCGAGCTGGATGGGCAACCGCTGTCGCTCAGTCCGCAGGAGTTCCGCCTGCTCAGCTACTTCATCCACCACAGCGGGCAGGTGATCGGCCGAGACCGGCTGGGTGAACAGGTATTCGACGGTGGCCATGACCCGGACTCCAACGCACTGGACGTGTTGCTGGGCCGGGTGCGCCGCAAGCTCGGCATCGAGCTGATCCAGACCGTGCGCGGCCAGGGCTGGCGGTTGGCCGCGCCATGAAGTGGCAACCCTCACTGCGGCGGCGCCTGCTGCTGGCCGGTGGCGTCGGCCTGCTGCTGGTCTCGCTGCTGGCCAGTGCCCTGCTCGGCGAGCTGTTCAAGCGCAGCGCGCGTGACCGCCTCGACCACGAACTGCAGCAGGACATGCTGACCCTGGTCGCGCAGATGGAAATGGGCACCGACGGCCAGCTGCTGCTGCGCCAGGAACCGAACGACGCCCGCTTCCAGCGCGTGTTCTCCGGCGCCTATTGGCAGATCGCCGCTGCCGATGGCCGCGTGCTGCTGCAGTCGCGCTCGCTGTGGGATGAAACCCTGCCAGTCACCGGTGCCGCGCCGGCCACGCGCAACCTGGCCGGGCCGCTGCAGCAATCCCTCCGCGCGCGCGTGCAGCAGGTGCGCCTGCCACGCGCCAGTGAGCCGTTCGTGGCCGTGGTTGCCACCGACCGCAGCGCGCTGGATGCGGATGTTGCCGCGTTCCGCAAGCGCACCGCCATCGCCCTGGGTGTACTGGTCGCGGCGTGGCTGGCGGTGCTGGCCAGCCAGGTGCAGTTCGGACTGCGCCCGCTGCATCGCCTGGGTGCGCAGCTGGAACGAGTGCGGCGTGGCGACGCGCAGCGCATCCAGACGCAGGAACTGGGCGCGGAAGTCGCGCCGCTGGGTGAAGAACTCAACGCGCTGCTGGACCACCAGCAGCGCATGGTCGCGCGGGCGCGCACCAGCGCGCAGGATCTGGCCCATGCGCTCAAGACCCCATTGAGCGTGCTGTCCACCGAGGTCGACGGCGACGGCGTGGACTGGAGGTCCACCGTGCGCGAGCAGAGCGCACGCATGCAGGCCAGCGTCGATCGCTACCTGGCCGCAGGGCTGGCCGCCGACCATCGCCAGCGCACCCACGTCGCGGTGGTCGCGCAGGCAATGTGCCGGTTGATGGCACGCGTGCATGGCGAACGTGGCATCACGTTCACGGCGGCGAACATTGATCCTGCGCTGCAGTTCGCCGGTGCCCGTGCGGACCTGGAGGAGATGCTGGGCAACCTGCTGGACAACGCCGGGCGCTGGGCCCGGCAGCAGGTCACGGTCGAAGCAGGCATCAGCGACGGCCGGCTGCGCATCGAGGTTCGCGACGACGGACCCGGGCTGGCTGCAGACGCCCTGGAACGGGTCACCCAGCGCGGTGTGCGACTGGATGAGCGCGAGGGCAGCAGTGGACTGGGGCTGGCGATCGTGGGCGATATCGCCGCCAGTTATGGCGGGCGCGTGGCGCTGGAGAATGCGCAGCCGGGCCTGCGCGCGACGGTGTGGTTGCCCACCGCGTCGCGGTAGAGCCGAGCCCATGCTCGGCTAGGGTTGGCCGCAAAGCCGAGCGTGGGCTCGGCTCTGCAACAGGTGCCCGAGCAACGGAGGCTCCCGCAGAACCGGGCCCGCGCTCAGCTCGGTCCGCCACCCGATCAGCGGTGGTGCATCCACCAGCAATCAATCGCGTCCAGCACGATGTGGATGATCAGCCCGATGCCCACCAGCCGCGTTTTCTTCGGCACGCACAGACCTGCATACACCGCAATCGCCGGTGCAGTGTGCAACGGATGGAAACCGATGCTGCAGCGGTTCGGTGCGTAGATCGGATCGGCCAGCAGATGATCCAGGTCGATGATCCAGCCCAGCAGCATCAGCAGCCAGGCCGAGGCGAAGCGCTTGCGCCAGAACAGCCATGCCAGCAGGGCTGGCACGGCGGCATGCAGGAACAGGTGGAAGATCGCGCGCGCGCTCATTGGCAACGGTAGCGCCGGGCAGGCCCGGCGCCGCCGGTCAGGCCAGCGGTTCGTCGGACAGGTAGGTGTAACCGGTCAGGCCGGCTTCCAGCGCGTCCGACAGTTCCTGCGCGCGTTCCGGCGGCAGCTGCGCCGCGGCCACGCGCTGCGCATAGGTGGCACGCAGTTCGTCCAGGCGATAGCCCACGTAATCCAGCATCACGTCGGTGGTGTCGCCGCGGCGCTGCTGGGTGATGGCATAGCCATCGGCGTCGGCCAGCACTTCAACCGCGTCGGTATCGCCGAACAGGTTGTGGATGTCGCCCAGGATTTCCTGGTAGGCACCGACCATGAAGAAGCCGATGCGGTAACTCTCGCCCGGATTCATCCTGTGCAGCGGCAGCGAACTGTCCAGGCTCTCGTTCTCGACATAGGTCTCCACCATGCCGTCGGAGTCGCAGGTCATGTCGGCGATGATGCCGCGGCGGTCGGGAACCTCGTCCAGGCGCTCGATCGGCACGATCGGGAACACCTGGTCGATCGCCCACACGTCCGGGATCGATTCGAACACGCTGAAGTTGACGAAGTACTTGTCGACCAGGCGCTCGTTCAGTTCGTCCAGCACCGGGCGGTGGCTCTTCTCGTCGTAGCTCAGGCGCGCACGCACGCCGTGGGCGATGGCGTAGAACAGGTCGTCGATGCGCGCACGCTGCGGCAGGTCGATCTGGCCCAGCGCGTAGCTGGCCAGGCCTTCGGCATGGAAATGCTGCGCCTCCTGGAACAGTTCCACCGCCGGGCGCACGTCCAGCTCGTCGTGGATCTCGCGCAGGTGGCGGATCGCTGCCGGCTCGTCGTCGTGCTGGTCCGGCACGCGGCCTTCCTGCGCTTCTTCCACTTCCGACACATTGGCGATCAGCACCGCGTGGTGCGCGGTCATTGCGCGGCCGCACTCGGTCACGATGCGCGGCGGGGTCAGGCCGAACTCTTCGCAGGCATTGGCCAGCGGCTGCACGATGTTGCTGGCGTAGGAATGCAGGCCGTAGTTGATCGAGCAGAAGCTGCGCGAACGGGTGCCTTCATAGTCCACGCCCAGGCCACCGCCCACGTCGACGTGGGTGATCTTCGCGCCCAGGCGCGACAGCTCCACGAAGTAGCGGGTGGCTTCGCGCATGCCGTTGGCGATGTCGCGCACGTTGGAGATCTGCGAGCCCATGTGGAAGTGCAGCAGGTTCAGGCAGTCGGCGTACTCGGTGTCACGCAGCGACTTCCACAGGTCCAGCAGCTGGCGCGGCGACAGGCCGAACTTGGCCTTGTCGCCACCGCTGTTCTGCCACTTGCCGGCACCCAGTGAGGCCAAGCGCATGCGCACGCCCAGGCCCGGCTTCACGTCCAGCGCCCTGGACTCTTCCAGCACCAGCTTCAGCTCGGACGGCTTCTCGATGACGATGAAGGTCTGCAGGCCCAGCTTGCGGCCGATCAGGGCCAAGCGGATGTACTCGCGGTCCTTGTAACCGTTGCAGACGATCAGGCCGCCCGGGCGCGACAGCGCCAGCACGGCCATCAGCTCGGGCTTGCTGCCCGCTTCCAGGCCGAAGCCCTCGCCGTGGTGGCTGGCCAGGGTGCCGGCCACGCCGCGGGTCTGGTTGACCTTGATCGGGTACACCGCGGTATAGCCACCGCTGTACTCCCAGTCCTGCTGGGCCTGGGCGAAGGCCGCCTGCAGCTTGCCCAGGCGCTGGCCGAGGATGTCCGGGAAGCGCACCAGCAGCGGCAGCTTGGCCCCGGCCGCGCGCGCCGCGTCCACCACCTTGGGCAGCGATACCACCGGGCCGTCCGCCCCGGTCGGTCTCACCACCATGTGCCCGGCCTGATCCACGTCGAAGTAACCGTCCGCCCAATGCGGGATCGAGTAGGTCTTGCGGGCTTGGTCGAGGGACCAATCGGTCATTTCAGTCGGCCTTGTTGGCAATAAAAGGGGGGGCATGATAACGCCTATATGCCCACAGGTTCGTTATCATGCGCGCCCGCGCCCGTGACAGGTTCCAACCTGAACGGGCCGATCCGTCCGGATGTGGCATCTGTGCCACGCGGCCCCGCCCGCCAGCCCGGCTCCACCCCTCCGAACAGGACTGTTTTCCCATGACTGACAGCAACAACTGGTACATCGAGCATTTCGAGCGCACCGGCTCGGCCATTGGCTACCGCATCACCGGCAAGCTGGACGAGGTGCAGTCGCCGTTCCAGAAGATCGAGATCTTCCAGACCACCGACTGGGGCAACCTGATGACCATCGACGGGGCCATCATGCTGACCAGCAAGGACAACTTCTTCTACCACGAGATGATCAGCCACCCGGTGCTGTTCACCCACGCCGCGCCCAAGCGCGTGGTGATCATCGGTGGCGGCGACTGCGGCACCCTGCGCGAAGTGCTCAAGCACACCGGCGTGGAGAGCGTGACCCAGTGCGATATCGACGAGCAGGTCACGGTGATGGCGCGCAAGCACTTCCCGGAACTGTGCGATTCCAACGACGACCCGCGCGCCGAGCTGCTGTTCGACGACGGCGTGGCCTACATGGCCAACTGCCCGGCCGGCAGCGTGGACGTGGTGATCGTCGATTCGACCGACCCGGTCGGCCCGGGTGAAGGCCTGTTCAACAAGGCCTTCTACGAAAGCTGCTTCAAGGCCTTGAAGGACGACGGCATCCTGGTGCAGCAGTCCGAGTCGCCGCTGATGCAGCTGGAACTGATCAACGAAATGCGCGCCGAGATGGGCAAGGCCGGCTTCGGTTCGTTCAAGACCCTGCCGTTCCCGCAGCCGTGCTACCCCACCGGCTGGTGGAGCGTGACCCTGGCGCGCAAGGGCGACAGCAGCTTCGATTTCCGCCAGGCCGACTCGGCCGCCAAGACCTTCAACACCCTGTACTACACCGCCGCGCTGCACACCGGCGTGCTGGTGACCCCGCCGTTCGTACAGGCGGCATTGAAGGGTTGATCCAAACAAAAACCCGCGCTGGCGACAGCGCGGGTTTTCTGCTTTCTGTAGAGCCGAGCCCACGCTCGGCTGCTCTTCGGACAGGTTGCGGTAAACCCAGCCGAGCATGGGCTCGGCTCTACAGTCAAAGCGCCCAGATGCCCGCAATCACCGCCACCACCAGGCCCCACTTGATCAGCTGGTAGGCCACCACGCTGCGCTCGCGCAGCGCCTTGGCCTTCAGGCGCACCTTGTACAGGCCGCCGAACGCCTTGTTGACGCCACCGGTCGGGTCTCCCGGCAGGTTCGGCGAAGCACCACCGGCCAGCAGCGTGGCGGCCACCGCGCGGTTGAACAGCCCCGGCAGCCCGAAGCGCAGCGGGCGGGCGATATCGCAGAAGAGGATGACGCGGTCCTGCTGCGTCTCGTTGTGCGCATGGTGGATGTAGGTCTCGTCGAACATCATCCACTCGCCGTCACGCCAGCTCTTCTTGATGCCGTCCACTTCGATGTAGCAGGCATCGTCGTTGGGCGTGGCCAGGCCCAGGTGCAGGCGCAGCGAACCGGCGAACGGATCACGGTGCGGGCGCAGCTCGCTGCCCGGCGGCAGCTGCGCGAACATCGCCGCACGCACATCGGGGATCGACTCGATCAGCGCCGTGGTCTTCGGGCACAGCGTCTTCGCCGACGGGTGCGACGGGCCGTACCACTTCAGGTAGAAGCGCTTCCAGCCACGGCGGAAGAACGAATTGAAGCCGGCGTCGTTGAACGTGCTGGAGGCAGCGATCTTCTGTGCGTCGCGCAGCGCCAGCGCCTCGTCGCGGATCATCTGCCAGTTCTGGCGCAGCGGCTCCAGCTGCGGGAATTCCTTGCCCGGGTCCAGGAACGGCGTGGTCGGCACCTTGGAGAACAGGTACATGACCACGTTGATCGGGGCCATGAAACTGGAATGGTCCAGCAGCTGGCGCGACCAGCGCGCGCGGACCTTGCCACGGAAGTGGATGTACAGCACGCAGGCCACGAACAGGGCTGCCAGGACAATCTTGATGATCAAAACAGTTTCCTCCAGCCGTGGCCGGAACGGGAATGGGGGCGGAGCAGGGCCATGCGGCCAGCACCGGTGGGCACGCGGCAGGACGGGGACGTGCCGATGGGTGCGGCCGCCGATGACGCGGTTGACAGCTTATGGTCGGCAGGGCGTGCACCCGGGTCAAGCCGGGCGTGCGCGATGTTCAGCGCTCCGCATATGAACGCGCGGTGGTGTCCGCCAAGTCTTTGATTTTCAACTCACAGCGGCGGAAGTGAGACATTATTGTCCGATCTCGCGCGACGAACTGTTCCAGCGACGACCCTGACATTTCTCCGACAAATCGTGGAATAGCGAACCGGCGAGTACTAAAATTAACGAAAGTTTCATTACCCCCTGCAACACCGGTTCGCTTGACGCCCAGCGCCGCCCACCGGGTCGTCCGAGGCCCCTCCATGAATACTTCCGCATCCCCCACCCCGTCCTGCGTCGATGATGCTGTGACGCCGCTGCTGCTCAAGCGCGGCGAACGTTTCCTGGCCCCCGATGTCTACCGCACCTGCCTGGACGGGCGCCCGGCGGTGGTGAAGGACTACTCCCGCTACCGCGGCACCCCGGTTTCCCTGATCGCCCGGCTGATGGTCCGCCGCGAAGCCCGCATGCTGCAGCGGCTGGGCGGATGGAAGCACGCCCCCGCGCTGCTCGGCACCCTGGGCGGACTGGCACTGGGCATGGAGTTCATTCCCGGCCAGACCCTGAGCACCGCGCAGGCCGTGGGCAATGAAGTGTTCGAGCAGCTGCAGCACGCACTTACCCGCCTGCACGCCGCCGGCATCACCCACAACGACCTGCATGGGACCAACGTGGTGGTCAGCGGTGGCGTGCCAGTACTGCTGGACTTCACCTCGGCCTGGCGCGCCCCGCGCTGGCTGCGCCGCAATCCGCTGAGCCGGCAGATGCGCCGCAGCGACATGAAGAACCTGCTGAAGATCCGCCAGCGCGTGACCGGCCAAGCCCCAAGCGCTGCACAGGCCGCCCTGGTGGCGGACCCGGGCTGGGTCGCGGCTGTGCGGCAGGGCTGGAAGCGGTTCTACACGTGGGCCAAGCGCCGGTAAGCGCCGCTCCGCTTCCTGTAGAGCCGAGCCCACGCTCGGCTGCTCTTCCTGGATGTCGCGCGAAATGCAGCCGAGCACGGGCTCGGCTCTACACAAACCGGGTTACAGCGCGTCCGCGTCCAGCTCGCCAGTACGAATACGCACCACACTGCCCAGGTCGTACACGAACACCTTGCCGTCCCCAATCTTGCCGGTGCCGGCGGCCTTCACGATGGCCTCAACCACCGCCTCCACCTGGTCATCGGTTACCGCCACTTCCAGCTTCACCTTCGGCAGGAAATCGACCACATACTCCGCGCCGCGGTACAGCTCGGTGTGGCCCTTCTGGCGACCAAAGCCCTTCACTTCCGTCACCGTGATCCCGGTGACCCCACGCTCGGCCAGCGCTTCGCGCACGTCGTCGAGCTTGAACGGCTTGATCACCGCCATGACCATCTTCATCGTCTATCTCCAGTCTTCCGGCGTGGAGGATAGCGCCTGAACGCGGCCCGTGCGAAGCCGCTGCCGCCTGTCCGGGCAGTGGGTGCCAGCAGTATCCTTGTGCCCGATCGGCCTGCCCGCGCCGGATGCACGGGCCCCCCCCCCACGGAGCACCCCATGATCGACCTGAACCAAATCGATGACCTCGCCCGTCGCCTCAGCGACCTGGTGCCGCCGGGCCTGCGCGAATCGCGCGAGGAACTGCAGGCCACCTTCAAGAGCGCGCTGCAGGCCGGCCTGGCCAAGCTCGACCTGGTCACCCGCGAGGAGTTCGAAGTGCAGCGCGCGGTGCTGCTGAAGACCCGCGAAAAGCTGGATGCGCTGGAAACCGCCGTGCGCGAGCTGGAAGGGCGCGGCACCGCAGAATGAAAAAAGGAGGCGCACCGCGCCTCCCGTTTACAGATTATTTCCCGGATGGGGCCTTGCAGCAAGGCCCACCGGGCGCCCTAGACTCGCCGGCCTGTCGATCCGGCAGCATAGAGAGGGGCAGCAGCGATGGCGCAGGACACCGAATGGACACCCGTTTCGCATGACACCTGCGACCAGGTCGCCGGGCCGTTCTATCACGGCACCCGCGCTGACCTGGCGGTGGGCGAGTTGCTGAGTGCAGGCTTCCGCTCCAACTATCGCGACAGTGTGGTGATGAACCACATCTACTTCACCACGATTGCCAAGGGCGCCGGGCTGGCTGCGGAGATGGCCCGGGGAGAAGGGCGACCGCGCGTGTATGTGGTGGAGCCGACCGGGCCGTTTGAAGACGATCCGAACGTGACCAACAAGAAGTTTCCCGGGAACCCGACGCGGTCGTATCGGAGTGCGGAGCCGTTGCGGGTGGTTGGGGAGATTGTGGAGTGGGAGCTCTACGACGCGGAGTTCGTTCGGCAGTTGAAGGCGTTTGTCGCTTCGGGAAGTGGGGAGATCATCAACTGATGACCTGCTGGCGTTGGGCGTTGCCCACTTCTTCATCGGCTTCATAGATATCCAGCCCGAGCTCGATGCCGCGCTCTCCCAGGGCGAGCAGGACGCGAGGCGAAAGCGAGACACCATCATTGCGGCTGCCCATGAAAAGACCGCAGAACAGGTCAGGTCGGAAGCGTGCCAGAGCCTGCCATACGGCGAGATCGCCGGTGAGCTGATCGAGGATCTCGAAGATCTGCGCTTCCAGATCTTCAGGCTCACGCCGAGCCGCACTGAGTCGCCAGCTTCCGGTCCTGGCAATGCGCACAGCGTCGGGTTGGATGCCTGTAAGCTGCTGGCCTTGTGATGCCCGGCAGTTGGCCTCGCGCCAAGCAAGGCAGTGATCTCGGCTGGAATGGGGTCATCCCCGAAGAACCGGAGGGTTACCAGGGAGTGATCGAATACGGTTATTGGATTTCAGTTGCGTGCGTTCTGTTGATGTTGGCTCTCGGCCATGAGCGGACTATTCCGTCTGAAGCGCTGACGCTATTTATGCGCCTTCATGTCCGACCTTAAGGTGACTGCGACATTCTCGAGACCTGCCGTTCCTTAAGCAACTGCCATATCCGTGAAGGGTTGTGGAGCTGAAGGCCTCCCATTCGGGCGAACCACGGGGACAGATACGCAGCACCTTGCGGTCAAAGGCGTGGGATGCAACAGTATCGGCACGCACGGTCGGATTATTCCGTCTAACAATCATGTTTCTAGAGGAGGTTCTGGTGCTCATTGAGGAAGCAAGGTTTCGCTTTGGCGCTGCCCAAGGGTCGGACCCACTGGTGTTGGACGAGCCTGCCGTTACCATCTTCGTCGGACCAAACAACTCGGGGAAGAGTATGGTTCTGCGCGAAATTGCCGAGTTATGCAGCAATGGAAATACACATCGTGCAATTCTTGATGGAATCAAGTTTCGCAAACACAGCACCGAAGAGATCGACGCGCTCCTTCAAGCCTGGACGGATCACAGGCGCAGCCCGGGAGAAGTGGATCACATTGATCACGTGTACCTAAAGTTTGGAGCTTGGCGGATGCAAGTCCACGCTCCAACTTTCCGCAACATTTTGCTCAATCCCGACGAGAACATAAATGAATTTGCTCGGAAGTATGCGGCCCGACATATGCTCATTCTCGATGGAGCAAACAGGATTGGTCTGATCGCAGAAAGGAGCAGAGGCGACCTGAAGGACCCGCAAAACACATTTGCCAGGATTCTAACGAACGACACCCGCCGACAGTTGCTACGAGACGTACTTTTCGATGCGTTCGGCCTTTATCTGGGCATGGACATTTCCGAGGGCGCATCAATCCAGTTACGATACGGGAGTACGCCACCACCCAATGAGCGCAGCGTAGAGGACGCCACGCTGGAATGGATGAGGAATGCTCGCCCCACTGATCAGTGGAGCGATGGAATGAAGGCCTTTACGGGCATGCTGCTGGAACTGCGCGCCGGCGACCCGAAAATCATGATCATCGACGAGCCCGAAGCCTTTCTGCACCCCACGCTGGCCTACAAACTTGGCCGCGAGATCGCCCACACTGCGAGCCAAGGCGACAAGCAGATTTTTGTATCAACCCATAGCAGCCAGTTCCTGATGGGCGCGATCCAGTCGGGAGTAAAGATCAATGTCGTCCGCCTGACTTATCAGCAAGGCAGTGCTACTGCTCGAATGCTATCGAATGACTACATCCGCGTCATGATGCAGGAGCCACTTTTGCGTTCTGCGAATGCTCTGTCGGGAGTATTCTACGAAGGCGTCGTGGTTACCGAAGCGGATGCGGACCGAGCCTTCTACCAAGAGATCAACGAGCGGCTTCTTGCAGAGGAGTCTGGACGAGGTGCGCCGAACACCCTCTTCCTCAATGCTAACGGAAAGGATTCAGTGAACAAGATAGTTGGACCGCTTAGGGTACTTGGGATACCCGTTGCGGTCATTCTTGACATCGACGCACTCAACACCGAGACCAACTTTCCAGTCCTCTTGGAAGCCACAAATTACCCGAAGCCTCACGAATCTATAAAAATAGAACGCGCAGGCGTCTGGTCAGATCTTATCTCAGACAACAAGAATCCCAAGTCAGCTGGTGGAATTTCCCTACTCAGTGGCACTGCGAAAGAAAAGGCCGAGAATCTTTTTGACCGCCTTGATCAGTATGGCCTGTTCGTTCTGAGGCATGGCGAAGTCGAGCATTGGCTGCCGGGATTGGCTGTTCCCAGAAGCAAAAGGTGGCTGCGCAACATCTTCGAGTCGCTGGGCAGCGACCCAAAAGCTCCCAACTATGTTCATCCCGATGACGACGATGTCTGGGCATATGTCGACAAGGTTGCCGCCTGGATCAAGGACAAGGCACGACGCGGCATTCCTCTTTGATGCCCAGTGCACGGAGGTGGACCACACGTTCCTTTGGTGGAAGTCACTCCTGAGCGGCTCCCATGCCGTTACCAACCGGTGACTGCGGGGTGGTCGATCCCCTGCTGATCTAGGGACTGATGGCGGGTCGTGATATTTTCTGAGGGCTCGTCAGGCGAACGAAAAAGTGGCGCCCCCCCCCCCGACGTCGCCTGAAATCGCAGAATGGCAGGTTTTCGGCTTTACCTCATAAGAATGTGACGAGATGAATGGATGTCGAAGGTCGAGAGCGGACCCTAGCATTTTCTTGCCGCGTTCTCTGGCCCCGCCGCGTCTGCTTTCGGCCAAAAGCGGACTCTCGCAGTGCCTCGAACAGGCCCAACCACGAATTTGCTTGGCCTAGAACGAAGTATCGGGCCGAACCCTACTTGAACATCTCCAACAGATCCCTGTCTTCGTGCCGCTGCTCCCACGTGGAGAGAAAACAGAAGCTCACACCACTTCGCATGGCAGCCTTCTGAAACCCTGCCAGTTCTTCCTTCGTGACCGGATACTCAACCGGATCAAAGTGCAGAATCCCCCACGGCTTGGCGAGAGAGAACCCAGGCAGGAGTTCCGAGAAGATCGCCTTGAGCTGGGGCTGGAGGGTAGAAAAGTCCTTGATAGGGCCCGCGCGATTGCCAAGGGCATGACACTGGCGACGGATGGTCCTGTCTCCACCGACCAAGCGCGCAATAAAGTGGTCCTGGTGCACTTGGACGTAGATCAGCTGGCGGCGAAAGATTCTCATCTTGCTCTCAACTCCGCACGCTCAATCATCGTCCAAGTGCAGCATACCCTTCCATCAATGCGCAGGCTGCGCCTTCAGCGCGCTTGAACCCCTTCGCGGCAGATACAACGCAACCAGGAACGGCCACAGCGAGTTGATCGATGAGAACACGCGCTGGGTCAACCCCCTGAACCCCTCCGGGTCCGCTCCCACCACGTTCAACCAGAGATAGACGATCCCCGCGACGCTCGCCGCAGCAGTCACGGCGTACGCCCTTCGGTTGGCAGACCACGCGCTCAATTCGATGTGCGACATCGCCGGTGCAATGATGTTTGCGATGCCAATGGTGTAGAAGCCGTGCATCGGATGGCCCATGGGCCAAAGCCCGTTGGTCAGCATGGAGATGCCAAAGATCATCCAGCAGATCGCGCCTAGGGCAATCCGGCGGCCGGACTCCCGCCATACCCCGATGGAAAACGCCATGAAGCCCACGCCGGAGCCGATGAGGGCGATCCTGGCGCAGATGCTTGCAAGCGTTGGCGCCTGCAGCAGCTCGCTGGCGTGCTGTGCAAGCGGGTTGTAGCCCGGCGCGAACACGGCGGCAACGCTGGTCCAGAACAGAAACCACGGAAGCGGGACCAGACCCGTAGACAGAAGAAGTCGATTGCGGCGTAGCACGTACAGTGATCCTTGTTTGGGCCTGCGCCAGTGGGTGGAATCGGTTCAAACGCCGCAGAACCTTCCTGCTCCGGGCAGGACAGCTCCGGATGACTACAGCGGTAGTCAGATTCTGCGCGACGCCCTAAGGGGTCAATAGGCGGAAAGTCACTCATGCCCCGCAAGCGATGCAGACAACATTCTCACCATTCTGGTCCCGCCTGAACTTCCACCATCTTTAGCTGTAAAGTCGACGTGTCCCATGCTCAGGTTTTCCATGCCCGCCGTCGACCAGAATCACATTGTCGGTGCACAGCACGAAGTGCAACGGCTTCTGGGCCATTGCATTCTGCGACTTCAGCAGTGCGAGCAGCTGATGAAGTCCATGCTCGCCTTTCAGAAGTTGTTCGGTACGCCGGAAACACTCCCAATGGCCTTGAACAAGCGCAAAGCAGAGGTCAGCGGCAAGACAATGGGGGGGCTGGTAGCTCAACTAACTGCCGAATGCGTGGTGAAAGAGGGCGGCGAAGCCCCTGGCGCCCCATCGGGTTACGACAGCGATTCAAGCTTCATCGCTCTGCACATGGGGCTAAATTTGCCAGAGCAATCCCACGCAACGCTGCAAGCCGACCTGCGCGAACTGGTGAACCTCAGGAACATGCTCGTTCACCACTTCATTCAGCAGCACGATATCCAGACTGTCGAGGGATGCCTAAAGGCACAGGCTGCACTCAGTCATTCCTACGCTCAGATCGAGCACCAGTTTCAACGGCTGCGTGCACTTGCGGCAGATGTTGCGCGGGGAGCGCAAGCCTTTGCGGATCTGGTTCAGTCACCCCAGTTCCATGATCTTCTGGTCAACGGCATCGCGCCTGATGGGCAGATCCATTGGCCGCTCACAGGCATTGTCAGCGCGCTGAGACAGGCCTTCCGGGAACGGGCGATCGACGGCTGGGTGAACCTGGACACAGCCGTTCGCTGGGTAGCAGAGCACCAACCGGAACAAACCCCCAAGAAGTATGGCTGTGCCCGATGGCGGCACGTCATTCATGAATCTCGTCAATTCGAACTGCGCCACTTCGCACACAACGGCCAGCTCGGGGCATGGTTCCGCGAGCGGCCAGATTCAACTGGCTAACGCCGCTGTTGTTAGTTGCAGAGATACGCTTTCTCCTACCAAGTGCTGTCGCATTTGCCGCTCCCTGCATCTCTGGCGGAAGGTTCTGACGACTCCGTTCCAGAAGTGCCGTTCCACCTAGCACGCCAAGGCTCTCGCCGTATCCGGGGCTATGCGACAATGCGAAAAGCGTCTCGGGTTTTGGCGGCATTGACCCCAACCCGTTGGCATTCCGAACAACAGCAGGTAATCGTTACTGCGCCACCGTGCATCGGTGGTCGGGACTCGAAAGCCCGTTTTGTTGGGAAGTAGTTTGCGCTTGCCAGCCGGCACCACCGCGCGTGGTGCCGGCTGGCAATCCGTCTGCCGGCTATGGCGGGCGGGGCGTGGGGGTCTTGTACCCGCCGGTTCCCAACATCCGGTTTTCGAGCCACGCTCTGCCCGCCACCTTTATCGGTGGCGGCTTCTGCCTGCATGCACGGAGCCCGCCATGACCACACCACACTCCCCGCCCCCGCGCCCGATCCAGGGAGCGCCCTCGGCCGCACCAGCCCTGGATCCCAACAGCCTCATCGCCATCCCGCACGCCATCGGCGCGGGTGCTGCCGCCGACGGACAGCCCTGGCCCGAGCGGCATCACCTGCGCAGCCGGCAGATGGCGTTGTCCGACGCCGACTGCGCGCTCACCGGCCAACGCATCGTGCAGGAGATCCTGCTGGCGGCCGAGCGCACGCGCCAGAACGGCGCGCCGGAGCAGTACGTGGGCGACCGGGTGATGGAGGGGCTGGTGATGGCCGATCTGGCGCTGACCGCCTTCATCCACGAGCGGATGCGACCCAAGGACTGAGCGCGTTCATGGCGCGGAGCTTTCTGCCGGTGTGCGGGGTGACGAATGAAGATGGACGGCCTTGCCGCTGCGGTGATGTGCATCGCGGTGATCGGCGCGATGTGGGTGGAGTGGCCCGAGCCCGTGGGCGACCAGGTGTGGGCTTACCAGAAGCTGCAGCCGGCCGATTACCGCCTGCTGCACAGTGATGCGCGCGGCTTTGTGACCGCGAAGGCCCACGAAGGCTTTGAACTGCACGCGCGCCATGCCAGCGCAACGTCCTTTGAGGTCCGATGCAAGGGCGTTGTGGTGATGGACGTGGAGAACGCGCCCTCGCGTGTACTGATCCGCATGCCTGCCGATGCACGATGGCGGGCGCCGGCTATCGAGCGTCTGCGCATCAGCTTCGAGCGGTGGCTGGATCTGCACCAGAGCCAGGGGCGATTGCTGGTGGAAAGTGCGGGGCCTTCGTGGGTTGAGGCGCGGTTTGGGCGCTTCAATGGGGCGATGCCTGATGAGCAGCGGTGTCTATCTGGGGCGCCGCACCGCGATTGACGAGAATCCCCCTGACCGGCCGTCCATAACACGACGCCACCCGACGTCCCCCCGTCCTGAGTTGCCCCGTACTGATCGATGAAGCGCTGATCTTATCGGTGGTTCGGAACTCCGAAGCGACGTCAGGGTCGGAGGCGATCAGCACCTCCAACCGGCAGTGGGATCCAGGCAACTACGCCGTACCAGTCTTGGGACATTCACGGCCGCCTCAACTTAGTCCGGCTTGCGCTCTTCACTTGAGAAAACGCCATTGCCTCGCTCGAGCAAGAACACCGACTCCGGAATAGCGCTATTGCCGATGTTCCTGACTCTAACGCCGATCACTCCCCTTTTTCTATCGAAGTAGAAGGAGTTGGCGTGGACGCCATCCCTTTCCACATCCACCTTCAGAACTTCGCGATCATCGGCCAGCATGGGAATGGAGAGGATCTCTACCACGGCGAAGGTAAACTGACCCTCCTTGTACCTGTCACCAACCTTCCCTCCATCAGGCACCTTGTAGAGCGCCATGAAGTCAACCTTAAGGCAGTCCGAGGAACCGCCAGTTTGACAAGGCTCAAGATTGCCGAACTCGTTGCCGTACCCAAAAAGACCTTTCTCACGAAGTATGGTCAACCTGGAATCGACCCCATTTGCTGAGTACCGCATATCTGGCGCGTAGTTTATGTATAGGACATCATCCGCCCTGGAAGGGATACTTACCACCATGGTGGCCAACGCAACTGCTGTGGCCAGTAGTCTCAGCTTCATCATCGCCCCTTCGGTCCTATCCTTACGTTCCGCGACGCGTACTCCATGATCAGGTTGAAGTATTCGCTCGCGTTTCACGGAAATCCCCCTCATCCAAGGCTCGGTCTTGCCAGACGGTTTCATACCCTCCGGCAGCTGGCTCTCAGCGCCCACAATCTGACCCGATAGATCGCCTCTCCGGATTCATTGCTCACACCCACGCGCAGACCGGACGACGAAGGGCAACCAATGAAAGAGAGGAACCCAGCCCACGGCGGAATCGACTTTCGCATACCCACTTCTCTGCGTCATAGCTGAGCAAGTCTTCTGCGCCCCCACCTTGGCGCGCATGGAGCCACTATATCGCCCTCCAACTTCGCTGTTGAACACGCCTTTCCAGAATCCCCCTAGCCACGCCACCAGCAATTCCCGATAGCCCCCGCAGAACAGCTGCCACAGCATCAAGCGCCCCTCTACAGGAAACCACACATGAGCCTGGCGCTGGTCCACAGCCGCGCCCGCGCCGGGGTCGATGCCCCGCTGGTGCGGGTGGAAGTGCATCTCTCTGGTGGCCTGCCTGCCACCCAGATTGTCGGACTGGCCGAGACCAGCGTGCGCGAATCGCGCGAGCGCGTGCGTGCCGCCCTGCTCTGCGCCCGCTTCGACTTTCCGCAGCGGCGCATCACACTCAACCTCGCGCCTGCCGACCTGCCCAAGGAAGGTGGGCGTTACGATCTGGCCATCGCGCTGGGCATTCTGGCGGCCAGTGGCCAGGTTGATCCGCAGTCGCTGCTGCAGTATGAGTTCCTGGGCGAGCTGGGCCTGACCGGTGAACTACGGCCGGTGGCGGGCGCGCTACCCGCTGCGATCGCGGCCGCTGAGGCCGGGCGCATCCTGGTGGTGCCGCCGGGCAATGCCGCCGAGGCGGCGCTGGCCGAGCACGCTGATGTGCGTGTAGCGCGCACGTTGCTGGAGTGCTGCGCCGGGCTGGGCAATCCGCGCCTGCTGCCACCCGTGGAGCGCGTGGATACGACACCGTTGCCACTGCCCGATCTGGCCGACGTGCGCGGGCAGGCGCATGCGCGGCGCGCGTTGGAGGTGGCCGCCGCCGGTGGGCACCATCTGTTGTTGATCGGTAGCCCTGGCTGTGGCAAGACGCTGCTGGCCTCGCGTCTGCCCAGCCTGTTGCCGGACACCGAGGAAGCTGAGGCCTTGCAACTGGCCGCGATTGCTTCGGTGAGCGGTGAGGGGCTGGACCCGCGGCGTTGGCGGCAACGGCCGTTCCGCTCTCCCCACCACAGTGCGAGTGCGGCGGCGCTGGTGGGCGGCGGCAATCCGCCCTGTCCCGGCGAGATCTCGCTGGC
The DNA here is from genome assembly GCF_001676385.1 of Stenotrophomonas maltophilia. Classification (GTDB taxonomy): domain Bacteria; phylum Pseudomonadota; class Gammaproteobacteria; order Xanthomonadales; family Xanthomonadaceae; genus Stenotrophomonas; species Stenotrophomonas maltophilia_J. The sequence continues at coordinate 127,108 of NZ_LYVJ01000003.1, forward strand.
CCATCACGGCGTGCTGTTTCTGGACGAGCTTCCTGAGTGGAATCGCAGCGCACTGGAAACCCTGCGCGAGCCGCTGGAATCCGGCCACATCCGCATCGCCCGCGCGGCGCGCAGCGTGCAGTATCCCGCGCGATTCCAGCTGGTGGCTGCGATGAACCCCTGCCCATGCGGTTGGGCTGGCGACCGCAGCAACCGCTGCCTGTGCAGTGATGAGCGCATCAACCGCTACCGCGCACGCGTGTCCGGTCCGTTGCTGGACCGCATCGACCTGCATATCAGCGTTACGCGCATGGATGCGGTGGAACTACGGGAGAGCACGCCGCTGGGCGAGCCCAGCGCAGCGGTGCGTGCACGGGTGGAAGCCGCCCATGCCCGGCAGCAGGCGCGTGGTGGGCTCAATGCCCATCTGCCGCCGGTGGCGCTGCGGGCCTGTACCCGACTGAGCGAGGGCGATCAGGACATGCTTGAACAGGCCATCGAGCGCCTGCAGCTGTCCGCACGGGCAATGCACCGGATTCTGCGGGTGGCACGCACGATTGCCGATCTTGCCGGCAGTGATCGCATCGAGACCGCGCACCTGGCCGAGGCAATTGGCTACCGGCAGTTGGACCGGGGAGCATCCGCCGGCGGCGGCCGCTCGACGCCCGGACTGTAATGCCGGCCGCCAGAGCCCGGCCGATCACACCGACGCCACGCCTCGCCCCCATGGACGCCGGTAGTTACCGCCGAAACAGGGGTGCGGGGGTTGATTGACTCACACGAAATACTGTGGCGATACTGCGCCCGATGCGTTTGGGGAAGAGCGCATGCTGCAACAGCGAATACCCGGACGGAGCTCACTTACTCGAGCTCCTTGTGAATGCACGTCGTTTTGCTTGCCTTGGTTCCGCTGCCTTCGGCATTATGGGCCAGGGCCCCATGCGTCTTCAATGGAGTGATCATGCTTCTGCGGAGCTTTGCCCTCGTCGCTGTTTTGGTGCCCGCCGTGTGCACCGCCCAGGAGTTTCGTTATCCTTGGGAGGAGTACGACAAGCTGATCAAGCGGCAAGTCGATCTCACCACTATGGACGCCGGCTTGTTTGGCGACAGCGTGGACCTGTATTCCGGTGCGCTCGGATTTTCCGCCATCGACATGGTCCTGCCCGGCGTGGGTATACCAATCGAGGTATCCCGCACGATGTCGGTTGGCAACAGAGCCGATTACCGATACGACGACCTGCCCATGGCTGACTGGAATCTGGAATTGCCGCGCCTGTCCGGTGTATTTCTCGCCAGTACCGGCTGGGCCAGTCCCTGCAGCAACAATGGAACGGGTGCACCGCCCCCAGGCACCGTCGGCGGCCGCACGTTCCGCTCTTCCGACTATTGGCAGGGTAATCGTCTGATACTGCCCGGTCGTGGCAGCCAGGAAATGCTGGTGGCGGAGACCAACAACGTTCCCCGGCCTGCTGCGGGTGGTCCGTATCCATGGTTGACCCAGGACCTTACCTGGTTCTCCTGCAAGTCAGCGCGACAGAACAGTGCCGGCGAGGGCTTCATCGCGCACACGCCTGACGGTAGGCGCTACACATTCGACTGGGAGGCAGGCTTCTTCGAGCCGGCGGTAGCCTCATCCAATACACTGGCGACCATCACCGCACCGCGCCGTCGTGCCGAGCTGTATGCCACCCGGGTCGAGGATCGTTTTGGGAACTGGGTGACCTACCGTTACAACAATGCTGCCAATGCACCCGTGCGCCTGGAAGCAATCACTGCCAGCGATGGCAGGTCCGTGTCCATCAGTTATAACGCACAGGGGCACATCGAACATATCAGCAACGGAGTGCAGACGTGGCGGTACCGCTATACCTATCCCGCTGCGGGCATCGGCACTCTGGTCGGCGTCGATCTACCTGATGGGAGCAGCTGGTCGATCGACGCTTACGCTATGAGTCATCTTGAATTCCAATACGAGCGCTCCTCGGCCCCTGAGGACATTCTGAGAACTTGCGGATATCCCGGCCACATGGTCAACGAGCCCGGCGCAACGGCGCAGATCGTGCATCCTTCCGGTGCAGTGGGCCAATTCACCGTGGGCTATGGTCTGCGCGGCAGAAGCAATGTGCCCATGGTGTGCAACGGCTATTCCACACCCGACAACAATCCCAACGATGACGTTGCCCAGTATCCGCTGGCCTACCACAGCGCAGTGCTGCGCAAGAAGGTGCTTTCCGGCCCTGGAGTAGAACCCGCCGAATGGAACTACAGCTACGGCGGCACCATTTCTTGGGCACCGGGCACCGGTCCAACATGCACCAGTGGTGACTGTGCCGCAGCACGTTGCCTGGATGACAGCTGCGCGGGCACCGCCGTTACCACGGTCACCGAACCGGAAGGCCGTTGGATGAGGTACACCTACGGCAACAGCTATCGCTACAACGAAGGCAAGCTGCTCAGCGTAGAGCAGGGAGGCGGCCCTCAGCAGGTCCTGCAGATCACCCGGCAACGCTACCAGTGGCCACTGCCCGCAACGCAGTTCGCCACTCGCTTGGGCAGCACACAGCAGCCCCGGACTGCCGGCTATACGGCCGAGTACCTCCGGCCCGTCATTGAGACAACCATCTCGCGTGATGGCGTGACCTTCCGCAGCAGCCATACATCTCTGGATGGACATGGCCGACCTTTGACCACGGTGGCCAACAGCAGCTTGGGGTACCAGCGTACCGAAGCACTGCAGTATTACGATGACGCGAGCCGCTGGGTGCTCGGACAGATCGCGAGGCGCATCAATGCCGAGACCGGTGCGGAGATAGAACGCACCATCTTCGATGTGAACACCGCCTTGCCGGTGGAGCAGTACAGGTTCAACCAGCGCCAGATGCAACTGGTTTACTACACCGACGGTCAGGTCGAGAGCGTGACCGACGGCAACGGCAACATCACTATCGCCTCGAACTGGTTCCGTGGCATACCGCAGGTTATAGGCCATGCCGATGGCACTACCGAATCCGCAACCGTGGATCCACTTGGCCGCGTCACCCGCACCACCGATGAGAACGGCTTCAGCACTACCTATTCCTATGACGCGATGGGCCGTCTGTCCGGACAGACCTACCCGGAAGGCGATGTGGTGGCCTGGAATCCGGTTTCACGGATATTCGAGCGCGCGGGCGCAGAGTACGGCCTGCCAGCGGGTCACTGGCGTATGACCGAGACCGAGGGAAATCGACGCAGACGCGTGCATTTCGACGCATTCTGGCGACCAGTGCTGGAGGAAGAGCAGGATGTGGGCGATGCGCAGACAGCGACCCAGGTGGTGAAACGTTACGATCGGCTGGGTCGCAGGGTCTTCGTTTCCTACCCCACACGCGGCGTAGGCGATGTGCGTGGCTCGCTTGCAGGGATAACCACCCGCTATGACAGCCTGGACCGTGTCGTGCAGACTCTGCAGGATTCGGAACAGGGCGAATTGACAACGACCGTCAACTACCTCGCCGGCTTCCAACGCGAAACGATCAATCCACGTGGATTTTCTACCCGTGAGCAGTTCCAGGCGTGGGACACCCCGGACCAGAGCCTGCCCACCCGCATCGATGCACCGCAGGGCGTCTCCACGCTGATCACTCGGAACGTCTTCGGCAAACCCATCGAAATTTCCCGCTCCGGCCCGGACCGCTGAACAAGCGAAGAATGAGTGGCATGCACATGATTCTCCTGCGCCTTATCGTTCTCGCGTCGGTGCTAGTTGCCCCGCTGTCCAGAGCACAATCGAACCCCTACGTTAGCGTCAGCTTCGGCTCACCGGTCAACGGGGCTGTCTACCAGGCACCAGCTACGGTCACCGCCACGGCTTCGGCTTTTACCATTGATGATGGCGTGTACGTCAGCCAGCTGCAGATCCTGCAGGGCACCCAGGTGCTGGCGTCCACCAACCGCGACAGTACACTCAGCTACACACTGAGCAGCCTGGGACCAGGCAGCTACACGCTGCGTGCATCCGCTCGATCCAACCTCGGCGGCACCTCCAGCAAATCCGTGAGTTTCACCGTTGTCCAACCGGGAGATCGGCCGCCGGTGATCTCGCTCAATCCGGCCACTGGCCAGCCCTTCATCGGCCCGGCCCAAGTGAACCTGAGTGCCACGGCCAGTGACCCGGACGGCCAGGTCGTACGCGTGGACTACCATGCCAACGGCACCTTCATCGGCAGCAGTACAAGTGCTGGCTTCGGCCTCACCTGGGCCAATGTTGCACCGGGCAGCCATTCAGTGACCGGCACGGCCACAGACAACAATGGCAAGAGTACGACTTCCGCACCGATCACTGTGGTGGTGGAACAGTCGGTCATCCGCGGCAACATCGACGGCATTACACAGGACGCGAGCGGCAGGTATTTTCTCAGGGGCTGGGCATGCTCCAGTGGATACTCGGCGCCGATCTACGTGCACGTCTATGTCAATGGTTCTTATGGAACCGGATCTTTCTGGAAAGCACTGCCGGCCAACCAAGCCAGCGATCCCAGCGTGGCGGCCGCGTGCCAGAGCACGGGCGGCCAGCATCGCTTCAGCGTTGAGGTGGATGACGGCTTGCGTGCAAGCCATGCCAACCAGCTCGTCTACGTGCACGGTATATCTCCAGCCGGCGCAGAAAACGCCTTGTTGGCGAACTCAGGTTTGCATCGGGTGCCACCACCGCTGAATCTGTCACGGCGCTACGTGTATGACGCGCAACAGCGCCTGTGCAAGGTGATCGAACCGGAAACCGGTTCGACGGTGATGGAATATGACGCGTCCGGCAACTTGGTCTGGAGTGCCTCCGGCCTGAACCTTCCTGACCCAAATTCATGTGATCGCGCAGCCGCCGAAGCCAGCGGTAGCGTTGTCAGGCGCACTTATGACGCGCGCAACCGGCTGGCGCGCCTGACATTCCCTGATAGCTTGGGCAATCAGGTGTGGAGCTATACACCTGATGGCCTGCCATCGCAGGTGACCACTTCGAACGATGCTGGGTCACTGACCCACAACCACTACGCCTATAACAAGCGCCGCCTGTTGACAGCCGAACGCCTGGAGCAACCAGGTGTGTACGACGGCACAATCACGTACACCTACAGCGCCAATGGCCACGTAGCTGGTCAGGGTTGGCCCAGCGGATTGCTGGCTGATTACGCTCCGAATGCTCTCGGCCAGCCCACCGGTGTGGGAAGTTTTGCCAGCAATGTGCGCTATTTCCCAAATGGCGCCATCAGTCAGTTCACCTACGGCAATGGCATAGTTCATTCGCTGCGACAGAACACGCGGCAACTGCCGGCGCGCAGCACGGACGCAGGCGTTATCGACTTCGATATCCGCTACGACGCCAATGGCAATGTCAGCGATGTCTATGATGTAGCGCTCGGTGCTGACTACGACCGACACATGACCTATGACCATCTGGACCGCCTCGTATCTGCTGGTTCGAGCCACTTTGGCGGCGACCACTGGCATCGCTTCGGCTACGACGCATTGGATAACTTGCGGAGCTGGACGCTGGCCGGAGTCAAGGATCACCACTATTGGTACGATGCGAACAACCGGTTGACCAATGTGCGGGACAGCCTCGGCAACACGGTCACAGGCCTAGCCTATGACGTCCAGGGCAACCTAAAGGTCAAGAACGGCCAAGGGTATGCATTCGACCATGGCAACCGGCTGCGGGGCGTAGATGGCCTGGAGAGCTACCGATACGATGCTCATGGCCTGCGCATCCTCGCCCATGTGCCGGGCTCGGGCAACGTCTTGTCACAGTATGCCCAAGATGGACGCTTGGTTTTCCAGAGCGACGAGCGCCAAGGCGTTAACCGGGATTTCGTGCACCTTGGCGGCAGCCTGATCGCCAGACGCGAGCACAGGAACGGCATCGCTACCACAACCTACCTGCACACCGATGCGCTGGGCAGCCCCGTAGCCAGCACCGACCAGTCCGGACAAGTAAAGGAGCGGACGTACTACGAGCCTTTTGGCGCGGCCATCGGCAAGGTGGTGGATGGACCGGGGTACACCGGACATGTCATGGATGGCATCACTGGCTTGACGTACATGCAGCAGCGCTATTATGACCCGACTATCGGTAGGTTCTTAAGCGTTGATCCTGTCACGGCTTATGAAAAGCCGATGACGAACTTCAACCGATACATGTACGCCCTAAACAACCCCTACAAGTTCACTGATCCGGATGGACGTGATGTCGTCTTCTCGGTCGACCCGAATGGTGCGGGTGGCAATGGTCATACGAGCCTCTATTTCCAAGATGGGAAAGGCAATTGGTACCAGTACGACCAAGGCGCCGCTGGGGATGGCGGTTCGAGCGGGGATTACGGGTTTGTTTCAGGTCGTAGCACGCAGGCAGGCGTTAGCATCCAGCCTGTCGATTCAAAGGCTGTCCCGGCGGATGGGCTAAGGATTAGTACAACATCTAAGCAAGATGCAAAAATTGCCGATAGCGCTGTGAAGAGTGCAGACGCCCACAACTCTGGGAAGACCGAATACAACTTGTATAGCAACAACTGCACCGATGCCGCCGTGGATGTCGTCAATGGATCTGGCGCTGGAATTACCGTGTCAAACCCCGCTACTACGGTGAAGCCAAACTCGTGGATGTCTGAAGTGAAGAACGATAAAAACGCAGTCAAGATCGAAAACCCGGACAAAAAACGATGAAGAAGATAATTGGATCGGCACTTTTGGTTTCGCTTCTCGCCGGATGTCCGTCGGCTACTGCTCCCGCACAATCAATTCAGGTTGACGGTGCGACAGTCAACGCGAAACTTACTTCTGTGAGACCCTCCAAGCCTGATGGACAGGGTTCTCTGGTTTTTGGGACGCTTCAGATCATCGGCCAAGAAGAAATTGAGTCGGCCAACCTAGATTGCGTCGCCCTAAAGTGGGGCAATAGTCATAGTGAGCGGATTTACGTTGACAGTGTGACCAGTGTTTTGACCAATCCATTCCCTGCGAAGAACGGTCAGATATTTGTTAATGTGTATTGGGTTTTGCCGAATGCGACGCTAAGTGCGAGGGATTTGATTAGCGTACAAGTCGAGAAGGCCAATAAGCTCACTGGTTGCATCACTTACCTCTGAACGAAACATGGTAAGCGAGTCAAGCGCGTGGCAGAGGCATTAACCGGTCCCTAAGCACAAGGCCCGCAGCGATGCGGGCCTTGTCGCTTTTTGAAGTAAGGGGCGAAGAGGAAAGCGGGAAACTTTAATCTCGGGCCCGCACTTCCGCGAAGTGCTCTTAGGGGAGAGGCCATTCGTAGCACTAATGCAGCAGCGCTATTACGACCCCACCTGCGGGTGCCTCCTCTCCGTCCATCCGGTCACCGCCTACAGCAACGGCGATATGCGGTTCTTCAATCGCTATGCCTACGCCTTCAACAATCCCTATAAATTCACTGATCCAGATGGGCGATGCCCATTCTGCGAAACATTGAACTTAAGGAACCAATTGGTTAATTCAGCACAATGGATATCAGACAAAGCAAACGCCGTGTCAGAGAAATTGGATAAGGTTGATGTTCGGCTTGAGGCTGGCATTGCATTAGGCCCAGGCATTGAAGGGTCGGTCAGCCTTTTGCGTGGCGATGGAGAGATTGGCTTCATTCCAGTTGGTGAGGGTGCAGATATAAATATCTCCATCCAGCCTAAGGAAGGCTTTGAACTGAGCTTTTCGAATAGACCAGTTGATGCGCCGATTCAATTCAGTGGCGCCGGAGAAGTAAAGGGGGGCGCGATTCATCACGGCGGTGCTGAAGCTAAATTCAATCCTGGTGGCACGGTCGAAGTGACCCCAAAAGTAGGCGTTGGGGCGGGCGAATTGGCGAAATTATCGCCGACGATAAATTTTATCGATTGGAAGCCGCCCTTCGAGGATAAACAGCAGTGAGCAGCCGGGAGGCGTGACGTGGAAGCTAAAGTGATAATTGCAATTGGGGCGGCTTATGCGGGAATTTACTATTTGGCAGCGCGCCGCTTGTTGTTCCAATTGAGGGACATCGATCAAGATTACTTCAAATATCTAGGCGCTCGCGGCGGTGTCGGGTCGAGCAATTCATCAGCTGTGATTGCGCTGGTGCTTGATGGCGATGCGCCGAAAGAATTTTCGGCCTGCGAACATCAAGCGTCAACTTTTTGTAGTGCGAGCCATGCTGGCGCTGTCTCCGATTGTTCTAATTGCCATTTTCTTGTTGCTTTGAATCATTGATAAATAGCAGTAACGGTTCCAGGCTCACTTCCTTATGCCCATAACGACAAGGCCCGCATTGCGGGGCCTTGTCCGTTTTTTTTGGGTGGCGTGCGGCTACTGATGCGCCGCAATCACCAATCGATCAGTTGCGTAATGACGCGCTGCTTGACTGGCGACAACGCTTCGATCTGTTCAAGCTGCTGCCTGATCTTCTTCTGCGGCCCGCGCTGCTTCGGCGCGGCGGTTGGAGCCGGTGCCGCGTCCTGCGCGACCAGCGCATCGAACGTGGTCTCCGGGGTCTGCGCGATCACCGGCAGCAGCGACACCGGCACGCGCCGCCGTTCCTTCTCGAACGAGTTCATCTCGGCTACGACGCATTGGATAACCTGCGGAGCTGGACGCGGGCCGGAGTCAAGGATCACCACTATTGGTACGACGCGAACAACCGGTTGACCAATGTGCGGGACAGCCTCAGCAATACGGTCACAGGCCTAGCCTATGACGTCCAGGGCAACCTAGAGGTCAAGAACGGCCAAGGGTATGCATTCGACCATGGCAACCGGCTGCGGGGCGTAGATGGCCTGGAGAGCTACCGATACGATGCTCATGGCCTGCGCATCCTCGCCCATGTGCCGGGCTCGGGCAACGTCTTGTCACAGTATGCCCACGATGGACGCCTGCTTTTCCAGAGCGGCGAGCGCCAAGGCGTCAACCGGGATTTCGTGCAGCTTGGCGGCAGCCTGATCGCCCGGACCTGCGCCGAGTTGCGCTGGGCTGTCCAGCGCTTGATCTCTTCTTCCACCACTTCGCTCATCGGTGTCTCCTCTGGGGAAAGTAACACCTGAGCAGGAGATCAGTGGGCCATTACATGGACGAACGGGAAAACGTCATCGCCGCCAGCAAAAATGGGATGGGGCAGCAATGGCGCAGGCATGCAGGCGTTATTAGACCAAAACAGGGGCACCGGGCTTGGCCGACTCACGTGAGTACTTCGAACAGATGTCAGCAGTCATGCAGGCCACAGCGAGTACCCGTAGCGGTCACCGCGACAATCTGTCCGAGGCATCGGAAGCGCTGCTCGGTTGCGATTCGCCCGCTTCATTCGAGAAGACGCCACGCCCTCCATCCAGAAAGAACACCGACTCTGGGATAGCGCTGTTGTCAAAGTTCCTGACGCCCACGCCAATAACACCTTTGATCTTATCGAAATAGAACGAATTGGCACGCACTCTGCCCTTGGCCACATCCACCTTCAGGACTTCACGGCCATCGGCCAGCATTGGAATAGACACACCCCGAATCACTGTGAATGTGAATTCGCCCTCTTTGTACCTGTCGCCAATCTTCGCTCCATCCGGCAATCTGTAAAGCGCCATGAGGTCAAGCTTGAGACAGTTTGCGGAACCACCGGCCTGACAGGCCTCCAGCTTGCCGAACTCATTTCCATACCCGAACAGTCCCTTCTCACGCAGGATGACCAGCCTCGAATCCACCCCGTTTGCCGAGTACCGCATATCCGGCGCATAGTTTACGTACAGGACATCGTCCGCCCTGGCCATACCACTGGCCAGCGTGGGAATGAGCGCAACGGCCAGTGCAAAGCACTTCGCTTTTGTCATCGCAGTCTTCTCCAGACGATCCCAATGTTCTGCAACGCGTATTCCCTCTACCTGCCGAGGTACTCGCGCACCCTTCCCCTCGACCATCAGGACTGTTCCCAACATGACCTTGCCCTGGAGGACAACCTTTGCCGTCGCCTACCACGCCCGTGCCGAGTCGCAGGCCATGATAGCCAGCTTTGCTGGCATGACGTACATGCAGCAGCGACATGGTTTCCTGATGACGGGAAGGGGCAGCGGCAAGTTCAACTGCCCAACTGAAAGAGGGGAGCGCACAGGGAAACAGGCAAATTCAAAGCGGCAGGAGGCCGCCATGGATGCAAGGCTTGCCCTTCTGCTTATGGGTGTTCCTGTAGGGGCGGACCCATTTTCTGGCACGCAGGTTGATGGCCGACATTAAAGACAGTCGACTCCGAATACGCTGCATATGCCGGTGTTCGAGGCCGGATCGGGCGGGTGAATTCCGGGGCGGTCGGGCCAGGCTATTGGGTGATCGAGCGCCTCAGGATTTCCATGCGGTGCGACCAGGGTGAAGCTGATGTTGGAATCATGCTTGGCACCTTCCGCGCAGCCGCATGGCAATCTCCCAGCATCACGCTGCCGAATCCACCCGCCCCGCTTCGCCAGCAACGCCACCCGACGGCTGACCAGCGCGTGCAGCGCCGCCAGCTCTGACGCCCGGCCAGCCGTCATGTTGCCGCCGAACAGCACCCGCGACAGTGCCACCTCGTCACTATCCTGCGGGTGCTGCCAGCGATCGCGATACACCTTCTGGCACACCAGCCAGGCCAGCCGCAGCCCCCCACCGGGCAACGGACGGACCACGCGTTCGTAGACCTGCCAGAACTGGTATTCGCCCTGCAGGTCGATCGCCGGTGCCACGGACAGCGCCTGCCGGGGCCGTCGTGGGCCGGCGATGCCAAACAATTCGGTTGGCGGGGTGTGCTGTGCCATGCGAACAGAATGACCCAGCAACATTGTGGGAACCTTGCGTCGCTGCCGGGAGATCCCTGCCGGCCGCGCAAAGCTGGGTCTGGGGTCAGAGCCCTTTGCTGCGCAAAGAGATCTGACCCCGCCCCTCGGGTCCCGCTCCTCGTCGCCTCAGAACGCCATCGAGGTACTGAACATCAGCTGCCGTGGCGCGCTGCGCTGCAGGGTCTGGTAATCCCCCGAGAACGACGAGCCGGCGATGGTGGCGGTGCCGATGTTGTGGCGGTTGAACAGGTTGCTCACGTCCAGCCGCAGCTCCAGCCCCGGCACCGCGCTATCGGCACCGAAGCGGTAGGCGGCATAGGTGTTGACCTGCCAGAAGGTTGGCACGCGGATGTCGTTCTCGTAGGTGAAGGGCTGGCGCAGGTACGAGGTGCTGGTGGCACCAAAACGCCAGTCACCGAAGTGGGCGGACAGGTCGCTGACCAGCGAGATCTGCGGGTAACCCGGCTGGGCGTTGCCCTTGATCGGGTACACCGTGTCACCCACGACGAAATCACTGTCGTAGTACGAACGGGCCACGGCCACGCCCTGGTAGAACTGCAGGTGGTCGGTCAGGTCGGCGGTGATGCCAAGGTCGGCACCGATCACGTGCATCTTCGGCATCAGCCGCACGGTGTTGATCTGCGCGAACTGGGTGCCGATGGCGGCCGACAGCAGGCGGTTGCGGATGTCGTTGTAGAACACGTCGCCGGTGATCGTCAGCCGATCGAAACGATGCGAGGCGCCCACGGTGAGGTTCCAGTTCTTCTCCGGGCGCAGCGTGCCGGCCACGCGGTCGAACTCTTCCTGGTCGGTGATGGTCCACGCCGAGGCCGTGTAGCCGATGTTGCCGCGCTGGGCGACGCGGTAGCCGTTCATGGTGTTGGCCAGGTCGATGAAGGCATCGGTGGATTCAGTCGGGCTCCAGAACAGCGAGACGTGCGGCAGGAAGTTGCTCTTCGCGCGCAGCGTGCCGTTCACCGGCCGGTCCTTGGCATCACCGAGGCCGCCACCGCGGGTACGGAAGTCCACGGCCTTGAAGCCGATGCCCAGCTTCAGCGTGTTGCTCAGCGCGATGTCGTCCTGCAGGTAGATCTGGCGCGAGTGAGTCACCCAGCTCGATGCGTTGTCGGTCTTGAATGCGGGCCCATACACATCGAATGGGCCGGTGGCCTTCAGCGGCGGGCCCTCGCCCAGCAGCGGCTGCGGGTACCACTCGGTCTTCGCCGCGGCCTTGCTCTTCTCCTGCCAGAAGCCGGCGGTGAAGGTGTGCGCGCCGGCCTCGAACTGCAGGTTGAGCATGCCGCCCAGCCGGCTGAGGCGCGGCGTCTGCACCTGTTCGGAGAATGGCGCGCCGTTGGGCGACGGCACGGTTGGGTCGGTCAGCGTGGCCTGGGTGTGGCTGTTGGCGTTGTACAGCTGCACGTTGCCGCTCAGCGCGGGGCTGATCTGGAAGCGATGGTTCACCGAGGACACGCGATCGCGGGTAATCTGACCGGTGTCGTAGGGAATCAGTTCGGACAGCGCACCGCAGGTGTATGCACCACAGGACTTGTCGGCGTTCTCCGGCGAGGCCACGTACCAGGCCCACGCGTAATCCGGATAGAAGATGTCGGCTTTCCAGCCCAGCTTGCGGATCATGTCGAAGGAAATGTTGTTGTAGCCCCAGACCTTGGCCTTGCTGTCGGACAGGAACACGGTGACATCGCCCCAGGCGACGTCCTGCTGCAACTTGAGATCGCCGCGCAGGAAGTTCTGCGTGCCCTCGCCCTGGTACTTGTCGGCAGACACGCGCTGCAGGTCGACCAGCACTTTCGGGCCCTGCTCGCCGAGCTGGCCGCTCTGCCCGGATACCATGGTGACCAACGTGCTATTGCTGCCCACGCCCTGCTTCACGCGCAGGCTGGGCGTGTCCTGCAGGTCGCGCAGGCGGTATTCCAGGCTGCCGCCGTTGACGCTGCTGGAGAACACGCTGACCGGTGCGCCGCCAGGGCTGACCGTGATCGCGCCGATGCCATCGGGCACGCCCACGTTCACCACGCTGGTGCCGGTGAGCGAGAGGAAGCCGTTGTCGTTCAGCGGCACGCCTTCGAAGGTGATGCCCATTTCATTCATGCGGAAGCCGCGCACGAACAGGCTGGTGGCCGAGATATCCAGGCCCAGCCCATCGGTGGCAGTGTAGCTGGCGCCCGGTACCTGCTTCAGCATGGCCAGGCCGTTGCTGCCGGTGACCATCGCGTCCAGGTCTTCGGCCTTGATGATGTAGCGGTTGGGGCCGACCACCTGGGTCGGTGCCACGGCCGCACCGCGCGGTGTGGCGATAACCTGCAGGGCATTGAGCGTGGTGGGCGTGTCGAGCGCGGTGTCAGCCGATTCGGCGGCAAACGCAGGTGCGGTGATGGCGGCGATGATGGCCAGGGCGAGGCGCGTCGTGGGTGGCGTGTTCATGGGCAGATCCAGGTGCAGGGAGAGAGCGGCGCAGGCGCACGCCCAGCGCGTTGCAGCACCGGTGTCGGCGCCTTGGCTGGCGATGCGATTGCGTTGAGGGAGTGACGGCGCGGTGCGCGACGGTCAGCAGAGGAAGACGATCCTCTGCCTCAAAATTCGATGGAGTGATTTCGACGTGCGAAATTCTTGCATCGCACTGCCGCATCCGCCATTGCACCGTGGTACAGCGCGGCTATACGCAGGTATCGTCCTGTCCGGTATCTTCAGATACCCGATTCCGGATTGGCAGGAGCCTTGATGATCCGCTGGACCACCTGGAGAGTAATGGCCACCGTTGGCGTGACACTGCTTTCGTGCATGGAAACTGCGCAATCGCACGACAGAGTTGAAGTGCGTTCCCCACAGCGTCTGGATGCCCTGATCGACGCGCTGGTCACCACGCCGTCGCCGATCAGCCCGGCCCAGTTGCATGAGCTGGGCATCATCGCGCCGTTTTCCTTTGAGAAGGATGCAGGACCGCGCATCTACCGGTCACAGCCGATGCTGACCGCCGATGGCTATGCCATCGACAATGTGGAGTATCGCGTGATACGCGGCAAGGACGATGACATCCGCCTCCTGTTCGTCACGTTCGTGGATACGCCATGCTTCCCACTGGAGCGGTTGGCTAAGCGTTACACCCTGCAGCCATTCATCTATCCACCCAGCCATGGTGCGCCATTGATCGCGCGGAACCACGAGCAGCACCATTCGCTCACCGTAGGAGCGCAGGAGATCATCGTCCGCAGCCAGCGCGATGCTCCGCACTGCATGCTGGGCCTGAGGCGCTGAGCGCCGCTTGGTGCCTCAACGCAGTACGTAGGCCTCGATCGCGCGCGCCACGCCTTCGTCGGCATTGCTGGTGGTCTCGAACCGCGCGACCGCCTTCACCGCGTCGATGGCGTTACCCATCGCTACGCTGGTACCGGCGTATTGCAGCATGGTCAGGTCGTTCTCCTGGTCACCGATGGCCATCACGTTGGCGCGGTCGATGCCCAGGTGCTCGGCCAGCTTCTGCAGGCTCGGCCCCTTGCCTGCACGGTGGTCGAACACTTCCAGGAAGAACGGCGCGCTCTTCAGTACCGCGAAACGTTCGGTCAGCTCGCTGGGCAGGCGCGCGATGGCGGCATCCAGCACATCCGGCGCGTCGATCATCATCAACTTGATGAAGGACATCGACGGATCCATGTCTTCCACGCGGCGATACGACAGCGGCATGCGCGAGAGATGCGAGTCGGCCACGGTGTAGTAGCTGATGTCCTGGTTGGGCGTGTACATGCGCTGGCTGTCCAGCGCCTGGAAGTGCACGCCGAGTTCACGGGCCACCTGCTCGCAGAACAGGAAGTCGTCGAAGCTGAGCGGATACGCGACCACGGTTTCGCGGGTGCCGATGCGCTGCACCAGGCCGCCATTGCAGGCGATGCAGTAGTCGTCGTTGCCGTTGATGCCGAGCTCGTGCAGGTACGGCGCCAGGCCGGGGACGGGGCGGCCACTGGTCAGCACGATGTGCACGCCCATCGCGCGGGCCTGCGCGATGGCCTTCCTGGCCCGGGCGGTGAGCTGGTGGGATGGGTCCAGCAGCGTGCCATCCATGTCGATGGCGACCAGTTCGATGGTCGATTGCCTGCGGCCCATGTCCATTGCGTTCAACTCGTGCGGGGCACGCCAGTTTACCCCCTCATGCCCGGTTCACCTCTTTGCTTACGTTGGCCGGGATACTTCAGGGGCCTGTGCGTCCCCCACCGCAGGACGGCCCGTTGACCGCCCTTCCCTGGAGAACCTTGCGACGCATGACCTACCGTGCCCCCGAAACCGACGACAGCGCGCCCCTGGCCCAGCAGATCGAGCAGATGATCGACGAACTGCCCGGCGACCAGGTGCGCGTCGGCACCCTGCTCAGCGCGCTGGGCGATGAAGGCCTGTTGCTGATCGTGATCCTGCTCTCGGCCATCTTCATCATCCCGGTGTCGATTCCCGGGCTGAGCACCGTGTTTGGTGCCTCGATCCTGCTGATCGGCCTGAGCCGGGTGCGCAACCGCCCGCTGTGGGTGCCGCAGAAGCTGGCCCGTCGCGAGATCGCCACCGACAAGCTGAAGGCCAACCTCGGCCGTGCGCTGAAATGGGTGCACCGCATGGAGCGGCTTTCGCGGCCGATGCGGCTGGCGGTGATGGTGCGCTCGAAGAAGATGATGCGCCTGAACAACCTGATGCTGGTGTTCGCGACCCTGCTGCTGATGGCCCCGGCCGGGCCGATCCCCTTCAGCAACACGCTGCCCGCATTGGCGCTGATGTCCTTTGCGATTGGTTTCATCCAGCGCGATGGCGCGGCGGTGGCGGCCGGTTATGGCTTCGTGGTGGCCACGGTGGTGTATTTCGGCGTGCTGCTGAGCGGCGTGGGGTTTGCTGCGGAATCGGTGTTCAGCGGGTTCCGCAGCAGTACCGCGGAACTGTAGAGCCGAGCCCACGCTCGGCTGCTCTTCGTTCGGTGCACGGAGACCCGCGCGTAAGCCGAGCATGGGCTCGGCTCTACAGAACTACTTGGCCGACACCCGCCACACAACGTCGCCCACGTCGTCGGCCACCAGCAGCGCGCCTTCGGCATCCATGGCCATGCCCACCGGTGCGCCCATCAGCGTCTTCTCGTCCTTCGAGGCGAAGCCGCTGACCACGGTCTGCGGCCGTCCCGTCGGCTTGCCGTCCTTGAACGGTACGTAGACCACTTCATAGCCGCTCAACGGCGAGCGGTCCCAGCTGCCGTGCTCGCCGATGAAGGCACCGCCGTGGTACTGCGCCGGCAACGCCTGGCCGGTGTAGAACAGCAACCCCAGCGGCGCCACGTGCGAGCCGATGGCGTAGTCCGGCACGATCGCCTTGGCCACCAGGTCCGGCCGCTGCGGCTGCACGCGCTCGTCCACGTGCTGGCCGTAGTAGCTGTAGGGCCAGCCGTAGAAGCCATCTTCCTTCACCGAGGTGAGGTAATCGGGTACCAGGTCGGCACCGATCTCGTCGCGCTCGTTGGCCACGGCCCACAGCTGGCCGGTGCTCGGCTCCCAGTCCAGGCCGGTCGGGTTGCGGATGCCGGACGCGTAGATGCGGCTGCCGCGGGTGGCCACGTCCACTTCCAGCACCACCGCACGGCGGTATTCAACGGCCAGGCCGTTCTCGGTGATGTTGCTGTTGGAGCCGACGCCCACGTAGAGCTTGCTGCCATCGCGGCTGGCCAGCAGTTCCTTGGTCCAGTGATGGTTGATGGTGCTGGGCAGGTCGGTGAACTCGCGGCCCTTGTCGGACATGCGGGTTTCACCGGGCACGTAGTGGTACTGCATGATGTTGCCGGTGTTGGCCACGTACAGCGTGTCGCCGATCAGCTGGATGCCGAATGGCGAATGCAGGCCCTCGATGTAGACGTGCTGGGCCCAGGTGTTCGTGCCCGGCGTGCGGCGCAGCAGGGTGACCCGGTTGCCGCCCTTGCCGGCCTTGCCCGAGCGCGCTTTGACCTTTCCGGCAATCCACTGCTTGGGCGTGGTGACCGGTTCTTCGCCGGGGCCGTTGCCTTCCACCACCAGTACATCGCCATTGGGCAGGGTCAGCAGGCGCCGCGGATGCTGCAGGTTGGCGGCGATGCGTTCGATCTTCAGGCCCTCGGCCACCGTGGGGGTCTGTCCATCAGCCCAGCCGACGCCCTTGGGCACCTGCATCGGCGGCATCAGGAAGTTCTTAGGTGCCGGCAACGGCGGTTGTGCACCGGACTGGTCAGTGGGATGGTATTCGGCCTTGCCGGCGCAGGCCGACAGGGCGGCCAATGCCAAGGCGGCGACGGTAGGCAGGATGTGCTTAGCCATGACGACCTCCCTGCAGCGCCGGCGGCTGCAGTGACAGCAGGATCAGGCCCAGGGCGATCAGGGCCACGGTCAGCGCCGACAGGATCGTGCCTGGCACCGCGACGGCATACGCATCGCGGCTGTGCACGAAGGCGTTCCAGATGGCCAGCATCACAGCCACCAGGTTGAGGAAGAAGTCAATGCGGTCGATGCGGGTGGCCGTGCCGTTGCGGCGCCAGACTGCGAACAGGTTGATCAGGCGCGGCACGATGGCGATCAGCAGGCCGAACGTGATCAGCCAGGCGGCGGCCTTGCCCCACATCACCTCAGCGCTGTTGAGATAGATCGCGTCGAAGATCAGTGCGCCAACGAAGAAGCCGAAGGGTATCGGGTTCAACAGGCTGAACAGCGTGGTGCCGAGGCCACGATGGGCCTGGGCGAGCGGATTGACCATCGTCGTGCTCCGTGCGGAAGGGTGCACGGGCTGTAGTAGCACAGCGCGATGTGAGGGCGCGCGATGATGCCCGGCGGAACTGCCGCACCCACCGGTCAGCACCGCACTACGCGGGCTCGTCCTCGCGCACCTCGTGGAAGGGCAGCATTGTCTCGAAGCCGAATTCGTGTTCCATGCTGGTGCGGACCAGGCCACCGATGGCGTAGCGGCTGGTGTTGGCATGCACATCTATGCCATCGGGCCGCCACTCGGTGCGCAGATGCAGCGTCTCTGCGCGTCGCATGACGATCCGTTCCTCCTGCAGCAGTGCGCGACGGTGTTTCTTCATCAGCAGGCGCAGCGGTTTCACCGTGGTGATGCCGAATGCTGCCAGTTCGGGCAGCAACTCGGCGATATCGGCATCGTCGCCGTAGTCGTGGCTGCGCGTATGCACGGACAGCACCACCTTGCGGATGGCGGCGACCGAGAGCGGGGTCTGGTCCGCGCGCGCACGGCCGCGCTTCCGTTCGTTCTTCATGTGTGTGGTCATCAAGTAGTTCTCCCTGTTTCCCACGACTCAGATTCAACCGCGCGAAGATCGCGTGAAGATGTTTGTTTGCACTGTCATAACCAGACGTACTAAGTGTTTGTGACGCAATTGGCAGATATGCACATTGCGGGCGTGAAGAGGTAGGGGGTTCTTCGTTGTGTCGCGTTTGGCTCGTTGCGATGGGGCAGTTCCGCCCCGCCGTCCTGCCATGCCGATTCACAACAGAAGGATCCGTGTATGAAGCGACACACGCAACGCACCGCGCCACCGCGCTCCGCGCGCCTGGCCCTCGCCACTGCCCTGGTACTGGGCAGCCTGGCCGCCACCGCCCAGGCCCAACAGGCCGATCCACTGGCGGGGATCCAGTGGCACCTGCTCAACACCGGGCAGACGGTCCCGGCCGATACGCTGCCGGTGGCCGGCAACGATCTGAACGTAGACGGCCTGTTCCGCAATGGCATCCGCGGCCAGGGCGTCACCATCGGCATCGTCGATGATGGCCTGCAGATCGCGCATCCAGACCTGGCGGCCAACGTGGCGGCGGTGGCCGGCAAGAACTTCGCCAATGGTTCCAACAACCCGACGCCTTCCAATCCGGACGCCGACAACCACGGCACCATGGTGGGTGGCATCGCCGGTGCAGTGGGTGCCAACAACCTGGGTGTGCGCGGTGTGGCTCCGGCGGCAACGCTGAAAGGCTTCAACGTCCTGGCCTCCGACGCCCAGGGCAGCCAGCTGACCAACATCGAATACGCCTGGTGGGACGGTGCCGAGTCGGCCGACGTGCAGGTCTTCAACAACAGCTGGGGTGCAGGCCCGGGTAACCCGAACCTGCCGCTGGCCTTCAGCCAGAATGACGTCAGCTCCTACGAACAGGCGCTGTCGGGTACCCGTGGTGGCCGAGGCGGCATCTACGTGAAGTCGGCGGGCAACAACTTCAACAATGCCTCGATCAGCCGCACCCAGGATGTCTGCACCGCCGACACCAAGAACCGCGGCACTGGCTGCGTGCCGGCCGGCCGCGACCCGCGCAACAACCTGTTCAACGTGATCACGGTGGGCGCGGTGCGTGCCGATGGCGTGCGCTCGTCGTACTCGTCCACCGGCTCGGCGCTGTGGGTGTCGGCGTTTGGCGGCGAGTATGGCCTGCAGGCGCAGTATGCACCGGGACTGGTGGCACGCGCCTACGATCCGGCGATCGTCACCACTGACGTGACCGGTTGCGCACAGGGCAGCAATACCAATGCCAGCCGCGAGAACTCCCTGGACAGCAACCTGTCGGCGATCGACAGCACCTGCAACTACACCGCCAAGATGAACGGAACGTCGGCTTCGGCGCCGATGGTTTCCGGCGTGGCGGCACTGGTGCTGGAAGCCAATCCGAACCTGTCCTATCGCGATGTGAAGTACATCCTGGCCACTACCGCCACGCGCAACCACCCGAACCAGCCGGCGGTGACGCTGCCTGATGGCCGCACCCTGGTGCCGGGCTGGACCGTCAACGCCGCCAACCGTGCTTTCAGCAACTGGTACGGCTTCGGCGTGGTCAACGCCGCACGCGCAGTGCAGGTGGCCGAGACCTTCCAGCCGCTGGGTACGCTGGTGGATACCGGCTGGCGCAACACCACGCGCCGCGTAGCCATCGGCAATACCTCGGCCGCCGCTGCACGCCTGACCGTGCAGGTGGCCAACGGTGCGCGCAATGTCGAGTCGGTACAGCTCGGCTTCCGCGTCAGCCACACCAATACCCGCCAGCTGCAATTCGTGCTGGTGTCGCCCAGTGGCACCCGCAGCGTGGTGCAGCCAGCGTTCACCTCGATCGGCTCGGGCCTGCAGGGCACGGTGGCGATCCAGCGCAACTTCACCAACTGGGACCTGCTGTCCAGCAATGCCTTCCTGGATGAAACCGGCAATGGCACATGGACACTGGAAGTGACCGACATGGGGCAGGCCGCGAACGCTGCATCGCGTGGCAACCTCGAATTCTTCAAGATCCGCGTTCTGGGGCACTGATGATGAAGACGACCATTCTGTTGAGCACCCTCGCCTTCGCGGCGATGACATTCCCCGCCTGGGCACAGAGTTCTGGCCAGGCCCCCGCGGCCAGGACGTTGTCGACCGTGGACGCACAGGAACTGAAAGCCGCCGCCACTGGCCGCGCGTTCGATGTAGGCGGCACCCGCTTCCAGCTGGCCCCGACGGCCACCGTGCAGCAGGTCAAGGGCGGCCGGTTCCGGATCACCCAGGGCACCGACGCCACCGGCACCCGCAGCAAGCGCTCCACCGATGCCAGCAGCACCGGCACCGCGGCGCGCCTGGACGCCGGCGCCAGCAAGTTCGCCGCCGCCGTATCCAACGACGGTGCACCGGTGGTGGCGACCTCGCGGGTCAAGGTGTTCTTCACCGACGCGGCCTCGGCCCAGCGTGCGGCCACCGCCACCGGCGGTACCGTGGTGAAGGTATCCAGGGCTTCGGGCCGTGCGATTGTCGAGTACCCCTCGGTGAACGCGGCCCTGGATGCGACCACCCGACTGCTGTCGACCGCCGGGATCCGGGCGGCCGAGCCGGATGTGGTGCAGTGGGAAGAAACCAAGTAAGGCGTTGAGTGGTGCCCCCGGCCGGTTGGCTCTCCTGGCGGGCCGGGGGATTGGTGTCTATCGCGTGTCGACCGAGGTCGGCCCGTACCAGATCGACAGAGGTCAGGCCAACGCCGCGAGGGCCTGCACCAGCGCATCCATCTGCGCCGGCCGGGTGAACACCGAGGGCGTCACCCGCACGCAGGCACCGGAGTCCAACCCATCGCGATGGGTGGTGAACACGCGATGCTCGTCCAGCAGGCGCTTCTGCAACGCGATGTTGTCAGCCACGCTGGTGCGCCCGCGCAGGCGGAAGCTGGCCAATGCGCTGGCCAGCGCCGGGTCCGGCGAGGACAGCACTTCGATATGCGCCATCTGCCGCGCCGGCAGCGTCCAGCGCTCGCGCAGGTAGCGCAGGCGCGCCTGCTTGTTGGCCGCGCCGATACGCTGGTGCAGCGCGATCGCTTCCGGCAGCGCCAGATAAGCGGCGAAGTTGACCGTACCGGTGTGCACACGGCTGCCCACGCGGCCATCGTCGGTCTCGCCCATGTACGGGTCGAGGTCCGCAACGCGGCCCTTGCGCACATACATCGCGCCGACGCCGACCGGCGCACCGATCCACTTGTGCAGGTTGATGCCAACGAAATCGGCCTTGAGCTGCGGCACCGCGTAGTCGATCTGGCCAAACCCATGCGCGGCATCAACGATCACGTCGATGCCGCGTGCGCGCGCACGTTCGGCGATTTCGGCCACCGGCAGCACCAGCCCATGGCGATGACTGACCTGGGTCAGCAGCAGCAGCTTCAGGCGTGGCAGCCGTGCGAACGCGGCCTCGTAGGCCTGAAGGATCTGCGCATGGTCGGGCACTGCCGGCAGCGCGATGCGCTCGACCTGCACGCCGCGGCGCTGCTGCAGCCAGCGCATCGCGCCGATCATGCTGTCGTAGTCGATGTCGGCGTACAGCACCTGGTCGCCGGGCCGCAGGCGGTTGTAGCCGCCGATCAGCGCCAGCAGCGCTTCGGTGGCGCCACGGGTCAGTGCGACCTCGTCGGCGCCCACGCCCAGCAGTTCGGCCACCTGCCGCTGCACCGCCATGTACTGCGCCGGAAACTCACGACGGCCGTACCAGGCGTTGCCACGGTTCACTTCAGCGGTGTGGCGCTGGTAACTGGCCAGCGTCTGGCGGCCCATCGCACCCCAATAGCCGTTCTCCAGATGGTTCACTTCGTCGGTGACGTCGAAGTGGCTGGCCACGGCGGCCCAGTAGCTTTCATCACGGGCCAGCACGTCCGGCGCCACGGTCGTTGCGGGGATCTGCATGGGTGCAGCGTATCGCGCGGCAGCCGCAGCGGGCAGTGAAGGCAATGCGGCTGCAGCCGGCAGCAAGGTACCGGCACGCAGCAGGGAACGGCGGGCCGGATCCATCAGAAGCTCAGCCGGTACTGTGCGTACAGGTTGGCACCGTCGGTGTCGTACGGCGCGTTGCGCGAGTAGACCAGGCCGCGACTGGCCTGGAACGTGGCTTCGTCCGGATAGCGGTCGAATACGTTGTCGGCACCCACGCGCAGGCTGTGATGTTCGTTGATGCGATAGCCGACGGCCAGGTCGAGGAAGCTCATCGCGCCGAAGCGCTGGTAGATATCGCCCACTGCATTGCCGCTGGAATCGGTCCAGGCGCCGTAGTAGCGCATGCGTGCCATCAACGACCAGGCGCCGATGTCCCAGCTGCCGGTCAGGCTGCCCTTGTGCTCGGGCAGGCGATCCTCGAACAGCACGCGCTGGGTCTCGTTGGTGGCCACCGAGGTGCTGCCGTTGTCCACGCGGGTGCGGTTGTAGTTGTAGGCCAGGGTCAGCGTCATGCGGCCGGCGCCGAGGTCGCGCAGGTAGTTGCCGACCACGTCCACGCCGGTGGTGGTGGTATCGAAGTCGTTGGTGAAATAGTTCACCGAGGTATAGCCCAGCGGATTGGGAGTACCGGCCGGAATGGCGAAACTGGCAGACTGGCTGAAGCGGTCCGTGAGCTTGATCTGATAGATGTCCACCGAGCCGGACAGGCCCAGATCGTTGCGCCAGGTCAGGCCCAGTGAGGCGGTACGCGATTCTTCCGGCTTCAGCGGCCTGGCGCCGAGCAGCTGCGCCAGCGGATCGTTCGGCGACAGGCGGCCACTGGTGAAGATCTGCAGCGTGCGCGTGTCCAGGCCCTGGGTAGTGCTGGTGGTATTGAGCTGAGCGGGTGTCGGTGCACGGAAGCCGGTGGACACGGTGCCGCGCAGGGCCACGTCCGGAGTGATCGCAAAGCGCGCCGACAGCTTGCCGTTCAGCGTGCTGCCGAAGCTGGAGAAGTCCTCGTAGCGGCTGGCCCCACCGATGCTCCAGCGCTCGCCCAGCGGGATTTCCATGTCCACATAGGCGGCCTTGCTGCGCTGGCTCCACTGCCCGGCCTGGCTGGCCGAGAAGCCCGGCGCACCGTTGGAGTTGGCCTCCAGGCCCGCAGCCGCGCCCGGGCCCACCGCGTACGAGGCAGGATCACCGGCACGCACTCGGTAGGTCTCCTGGCGGAACTCGCCACCGAAGGCGACGTTGATCGGCTGGGACAGCGCGGCCACGTCCCATTCGTAGTTGAAGTCGGCGTTGGCGTTCTTCTCGGCCTGGGTCAGGCGGCCGAGATTGAACGCGGTAGGGCTGGCCGGGCCGAGCGAGGCATTGATCGAATTCTTCAGGCTGTAGTCGATGGCGTTGCGGCCATACGACGCGCTGACATCCCAGCGCAGTTTGGGCGTGATCTCGCCACGCAGCCCACCGACCAGCTGCAGGTCGTTCTGGACGTTGCCGTACTGTGGGCTGAAACCCACAGGGTAGAGCGAGCGCAGGTTCCAGCTGGGGAAGATGGCGGTGGTGCGATAGGCGCCGGTGGTGGTGTCCGGATTGCGCCAGTTGAAATCGCTGACGCCATCGCTGTGGCTGTACAGGCCGAAGGCATACAGCTCCAACGTGTCGCTGGCGTTGGCTTTCAGGTTGAAGCCGACGCGGCGGCTTTCCAGCTCCGGCTGGCCCCAGCGCTGCACCGGGTTGGGCACCTCCAGTTCCGGATGCGCGGCCTGGAAAGCGATGGCGTCCGGGCGCTGGCGGGTACGCGAGGTGGCATCGGAATTGGACGATTCGGCGAACAGCACCAGGCTGCCGTAGTCGCCCAGCGACCAGCCGGTACGCGCACTGAAATCGCGCGATGTGCCATCGCCCTGCGCATATTGCGAGTAGCCGGCGCTGATCTCGGTGCCGGCGCCGTCCTCCAGGATGATGTTGATGACGCCGGCGATGGCGTCCGAGCCGTACTGTGCCGACGCACCATCGCGCAGCACTTCGATGCGCTTGATCGCGCTGGTCGGAATCTGTGCCAGGTCGGCCGCCTGTGCACCACGGTTGCCGAGCAGCGCGCTGCGGTGGAAGCGGCGACCGTTGACCAGCACCAGGGTCTGGTCCGGCGACAGGCCACGCAGCGTTGCCGGTCGCACGAACACCTGGCCGTCCGCCATCGGCAGGCGCTGCACCACGAACGACGGTACCAGCTGCGCCAGCACATCCTTCAAGTCGGTCGACTCGACGGATCGGATGTCTTCCTTGGTGAACACGTCCACCGGCGCCAGCGTCTCGAACTGGGTGCGGTTGGAGGCGCGGGTGCCGGTGACCAGCATCGCGTCGAGCTGGGTGGGGACGGCGCGGCTGCCGCTGGTGGCATCGACCGCATCGGCCTCCGCTGCGATCGCGCCTCCTGCGCTGGCCATGGAAAGGGCGAGGAGGACGGAACGCGAAAGCTTCGAACGATGCACGGCAGGGCTCCGGGAGGACGCGACAGGGCCAGCGCCTGCAGCGGTGTGGCAGGCCCTGGACAAGGCGCGCAGTCTCTGCGCGATCTGTGAAGAAGGCATGACGTCAGTACGACAGCTTGATGCCGTGCAGGCGCAAGAACTGCTAAACGCCGCGCCCGCCAATCCGCTAATGTGCCGGCACTGGATTCGGGGAACGGCGGGATGAGCGCGGCAGGCAAGGCCTTGTGGTACATCGAAACCCACGCGGACCGGCCACTGGCGCTGGCCGATATTGCCGCCGCCGTGGGGCTGTCGCCGTTCCACCTGTCGCGCCTGTTCCAGGCCCGCACCGGTACGTCGGTGGTGCGCTACCTGCGCGGGCGCCGCCTGACCACCGCCGCGCAGCGGCTGGCCGACGGCGCCGGTGACATCCTGCAGGTGGCGCTGGGTGCCGGCTACACCACCCATGCCGCATTCACCCGTGCCTTCAGCGAACAGTTCGGGCAGACACCGGAACGGGTACGCGAACAGGGAACCGATGGGCTGACGCTGGTGCAGGCTATCCGCGTGGATGATGCGCCAGCGGCGTGCCGTGAGGCACCACGCCTGCTCGACACGCCCGCTTTCCAGGTAGTGGGCGTCGGCGCGCGGCATACCCGCGACAGCAGTGGTGCGATACCCGGTCAGTGGGCACGGCTCAACCGTGAGTGGCCGGCGCCTGCGCCGATCAGCTTCGGCGTCTGCTGCAACAGTGATGACGAAGGCGGCTTCGACTACATCGCCGCACTGCCGGCAAGCGCGGTGCCGAGCGTGCCTGCGCACTGGCAACGCGTGGACATTCCGGCGCGTCGCTACTTGGTCGCCTGGCACGACGGGCACATCTCGGCCATTCGCTCGACCTGGTTCTGGCTGCTGGATCATTATCTTCCTGCTTGCAACCTGGGCCTTGCCGATGCACCGGATCTGGAACGCTATGACGCCCGGTTCGATGAGCACACCGGCAACGGCGGCGTGGAGATCTGGCTGCCGGTGGAAGAACGTCCCCACTGACAAGGAGTTGAAGATGCGCATGACCGCTGCTGTGCTGGGAGGAGTGCTGCTGGCGTTCGCGAGCGTCGGCGCCGCCCGCGAAAGCGGCGTCGCCGGCGAGCGCCACGGCACGACGACGCTGGCCAGCGCCGCCGTGCGCGACGCTGGGCACCGCGACGCGCTGCGCTACACGGTCTGGTATCCGGCACAGGCCGGCAGCCGCGAAAGCGCGCTGACCGTCGGTCCACCCGACGCGCCGCTGTTCGACGTCGGCCGGTCGGCCAAGGATGCGCCGGTCGCGGGTGATCGCCTGCCGACCCTGCTGCTCTCGCATGGCAACGGCGGCAGCGCGCGCATGATGGGTTGGCTGGGCACGGCGCTGGCGCGGGCCGGATATCTGGTGATTGCGGTGGATCATCCAGGCAACAACGGCGTTGACACCATGACCCTGCCCGGCAGCCTTCTGACCTGGTTGCGCGCCGATGACCTGCGTGCCGCACTGGCGGCCGTGCAAGCTGATCCAGTGCTTGGCCCCCACGTCGATCCCGGCCGGCTGGGCGTGATCGGCTTCTCGGCCGGCGGCTACACCGCATTGCTGGCAGCCGGTGCGCGACCGGACCTGCAGCGATTGCGGGACTTCTGCACCGCACATCCGGATGACGGCGTCTGCCGGCCTCAACAGGAATCGGCAACACACACGATGGAGGTGCGTGTTGCCGCTGCGGCCTCACCCGCGTTGTCGCCGTGGATGTCCCACGCCAACGACGCACGCGCCATTCCCGGCGTGCGCGCCGTGTTCCTGCTGGCCCCGGCAATCGTGCAGGCGTTCCCGCCCGAACAGCTGTCCGCGGTGCGGCAGCCGGTCGCGGTCATGCTGGGCGAGGCGGACACGATTGCACCACCGCAGACCAATGGCGAGGCAGTGCAGGCATTGATTCCGCGCGCTGAGCTGAAGCGTATGCCAGGTGTGGGCCACTACGACTTCCTGGCGGCCTGTGCAGCAGCGGGTCTACGACAGCTGCCGGACCTGTGCGCGACCACCGCGCCAAAGGCGGACACCCACCGGCAGGCGGTGGAGGCCGCTGTGCACTTCTTCGGGCAGTCCCTGCGCTAGTGGCCGCCGGGCGAGGCCCGGCGCTACAGTAGGGGTGTCCAGGGAGGATCGATCATGCGCCTGCTGCACCTCACCCTGCCGGTGTCCGACGTCGCCGCCGTCGCCGCGTACTTCCGCGATGTGCTGCAGCAGCGCGTGGTCGCCAACCATGTCCATATCGGCTGGAGCACGATCGAGCTGCAACCGGCGGGTGACCGTCCGGTCGGCGGCGTGCACCTGGCCTTCAACGTACCGGACAACCGCTTTGCCGAGGCGATGGCGTGGCTGCGTGAGCGCACGCCGCTGCAGCGCAATCCTGAGGGGCTGGAGTACTTCGCACTGGAAAGCAGCTGGCAGTCACAGTCGGTGTACTTCACCGGCCCCGATGGCCTGATCCTGGAACTGATCGGTCGCAGGCGCTTGCCGGCCAGCGCGCGGCAGGGGGCCTTTCATGGCAACGAGCTGACCTGCCTGAGCGAGGTCGGCCTGCCCAGCCACGATGTCGATGCCGTGCGCGAACAGTCGGGGCAACGCTTCGGCCTGCAACCGATCAGCCCGCCTTCGCCGCAGTTCGCACCCATGGGCGACGATGAAGGCCTGCTGATCGTGGTCGACGCCGATCGCCGCTGGTTCCCGGAACAGAAGGACCTGCCCAATGCCCAGGGGCTGTTGCTGCGGATCGGCGACGTGGCTGGCCCGGGGGTTGTGGAGGACGCTGCGTTTGGCTGGCGGGTGCAGGCTGCCTGAACTACCAGCTCCCCGATGCGCCACCTCCGCCACTGCGGCCGCCGCCTCCGGACCAGCTGCTGGAGCTGCTCGACGACGAACTGCTCGATGACGAACTGGACGCGCTGCGTGCGCGGCGTGACGAAACCCGGCCACGTGCCCGCTCACCCGGCAGCATGGTGAACAACCACACGAAGTACAGCAGCACGCCACACACGCCGGACACGATCATTGCCAGCAACCGTGGATCGTCACCTTCGGCACCATGGATCGCCAGCAACACGCCCGCGGCATAGCCGAGGGTCAACAGCACCAGCACCGTCATGCGCACGACGAAGCTGCTGCGGTTCTTTTTCCAGCGCGTGCGGCAGGCCTGCAGCAGCAGGAACACCATCAGGGAGACAACACCCGCGGCAGCCTGCAGCAGCAGGTGCCGGGCCAGGCTCGGTGGCAGCTGGCCACGAAGCAGCGCCTGCACCAGGAAGGCCGCGCTGAGTACCAGCATGCCGAGCAGGACGATGCGCACCCCACGGCTGCGACGCCAGCACCAGCCGAGCAGGGCCGCCACCGGCACGCCCAGCGCGATTACGAAGCACAGGCCCGGCAGCAGGTAGCGGGGCAGCAGCAACGCCACGGACAGCGCGCCCGCGGCAACCACCCCTGTCAGCAGCATCGGACGCCCCCAGGCCGGCAAGGTCGGCCAGCTCGGCTTCGGCGCCGACGCATGGGCGGCCAGTGCCTTGCGCCGCTGCTCGCGACGGCTGCCGCTGAAATCCTCCTCGGTCTTCGCCGGCGGAAAGGGTGGCGGCGAGCGCCACAAGCCGGCCAGGAAGCCGGCAAGCAAGGTCAACGCTACCACCGAGTCTGCGCGCCGCCAGTCCGCAGGCAGCACGTTGCTGGCCGACGGCTCTTCCCAGGCGGGCAGGTCCTCGCCATCGATCAGCGCGACCACGACCTTCGTTCCATCCAGCAGGCCCTGGTCAAGGTCGCCCTCACGGAATCGCGGCACGATCGCCTTGTCGATGATGCGAGCGGCGTACGCGTCCGGTAGCGCACCCTCCAGGCCATAGCCGGTCTGGATGCGCACGCGCCGATCCTGCACCGCCACCAGCAACAGCACACCGTCGTCGACACCGGCGCGACCCAGCTGCCACTGGTCGAACACCCGCTGTGCGAAGGCCTCGATGCCCTCGTCGCCCACATGGTCGACCAGCAGGACCTGCAGCTGTGCACCGGTGCGTGCCTGCAGCTGGAGCGCCTGTGTGCGCAGGGTGGCGCGGGTTTCAGCGGACAGCACGTTGGCAGTGTCCACCACGGGATCGTCCAGCGCCGGGACCGGGGTCGCCGCCAGCGCCGCCATTGGCAGCAGGCACAGCAGCAACAACAGCCACGTCATGGCTGCAGTCCGCTGTCCTGCAGGCAGCATGCTCACGTACCCTTCCCTGCCTCGATGCACGCATGCAGCGCCTGCAGCTGTGCCACCATCTGGTTGAACACCTGCAGATCGGCGTCCACCAGGGCCGCCCAGTCAGGCGCGTGCCCCAGCAGTTGCGCCACCTGCTCGTTGGGCGCGCGGTCGAAGCCCTCCCCGAGCACGGCAAGATAGCGCGCACGGAACCCTTCGGGATCGCGCTGGTCCTGTACATACAGCTGCACGGCCAGCAGACCCGCAAACAGGTAGTTCACCAGATAGTTCGGGTCTTCATACATCAGGCGCTTGCCGATCCAGGTGTTGCGCAGCTGCGGGTAGCGCTCCGGTTGCTGGCCGAAGCGTGCGAGCACCCGACCGGTCAGCGCGTCCAGGTCATCGGCGGTGCCCAGCGTGCCGGCGGCAACGCCCTGGTAGATCGACCGCTCCAGCTGCGCTTCCTCGGAAGCGGTGAACAGCTGCAGCACCATGTCGTCCAGCAGCGATTTCAGGAAATAGGTCTTGGCACGCGGGTCCTGCGCCTGCTGGTACAGCTGGTCGCGGAAGCGCAGCTCATTGTAGATCGCGAACGCCTCGGTCAGCCACGGGCTGCCATTGCGCTGCAGCGGCGACGCGTGACCGCGCTGCATCCACTCGCTGTGGATGGCATGCCCGGCTTCATGCGCGATTTCGACATCGCTTTCCAGATCACCGCGACGCACGCCAACGAACAGCATTGCCGGCATCCCCGGAGCACTCACCGGGAACGCGTCCTGGCTGCGGTTACCGCGTTCGGTGGCCAGATCCATGCGCTGGTTGGCCGGATCGAGCAGCGCGCGCAGTTCGGCGACGTACGCCGGCCCCAGGTGCTGCATGGCGTCGGCGGCGTTGTCGCGCAGCTGCGCCAGCGTCAGCACCGGTGGCGTGTAGCCGGCATCGGGTACCGTGGTATCCCAGATCTGCGGCG
Source organism: Stenotrophomonas maltophilia (assembly GCF_001676385.1). Lineage (GTDB taxonomy): Bacteria > Pseudomonadota > Gammaproteobacteria > Xanthomonadales > Xanthomonadaceae > Stenotrophomonas > Stenotrophomonas maltophilia_J. Next base: position 156,797 of record NZ_LYVJ01000003.1, read on the forward strand.
CGTCGATACCGGATCGCGCAGCATGGCGCAGCAGCATGTCCTGGTAGGCGCGGCGGTCTCCCGCATGCTGCTCGATCGCTGCAAGCGTTGCATCCACTGCGGCGGTATCCAGACCCACGCGCTGGTAGCCCTGTGCCGGCGCCGAGCCATCGCCCTGCAGGCGCGCGGCGGCGTCATTCACCTGCACCAGCCCCAGCAGTACCGACGCCATCGGCTCACGGCGCGATTGCAGGCCTTGCCAGTAGCCCTTCCAGCCGGCCTCGCGCAGGGCGCGGTCGGGCTGCCGGGCCAGTGCCTGCCTGTCGCGCCCCGTGTCCCAGTGCCGGCCGCCGTGCTCGAGCTGCGGGTACTCGGCGCTGCGCAGGATCTGCCCACGCAGGCGCGCGAAGCTGTCCAGCGCCGGATCCGCCGGCGCCTCCACGGCCTTATCCAGCGCGGCGTTGGCCGGGGTGGCAGCCTCCTTCAATGCGCGTGCGCGCAGGAATCCATACGGCGCTGCCCACGCCGCATCTGCGGGCGCCTCGCGCAGTGCAGCACGACCGCTGCGAGCGATGCGGCTGCACAATCCCGTTATCTGGTCCAGTTCCTGTGCCGGACGATGATCACGTGCGTTGCGGGCGGCCTGCAGGTGCAGGTAGCTGTGATGGCGCAGGCACTGCGCCTCCAGCGCCTCGGCCTGGTGGAAGCGTTCCACGGGCGCGACGCCCGCAAGGTGCTGCAGGGCCTCTACCTGTTTGCCCAGCGTGCCGCGCGCTGCCTGCTCGGCGGCTGCGCTGACGAAGTAGGCGCGGTCATCGGCATGCACCGACTGTGCCTGGGCGCCGCTGAAGGGGGCTACCGCCAATACGACGACGGCGGCGGCGGTGGTGGTGCGCTTCCTGAAAGCCTGCATCGGCGTCTCCCTGCCTGAACCAGGGATCGAGCCTAGCAGCCACTGGCCCGCCGCGCCTGTGCCGGGTCGGGTTTCAGATCGACTCGTCCTCACGCTTGCAGCGCCACATGGGCTCCTCCCCAAATCCGATCCGGTCGCTCCAGGTTGCTGCGCACCCTACAATTCCGGCATTCCGCTTGTCCGAGAGTCCTCATGCATCGCCTCCTGCTCCTGATCGGCCTGCTGCTGCCCGCCCTGTGGCCGGCCATAGCGCTGGCCGTTGATGTCCAAGAGGGTGATCTGCTGTTCGTCACCGCCGGTCGCAGCGGCCTCAGTGCGGCCATCGACGATGCCACCGGCAAGCAGGGCGCACCCAGCTTCGATCACGTGGCCCTGGTCGCCGCTGCGCCAGAAGGCTGGGAGGTACTGCATGCCGACGAGAAGGGATCGCGCCGGCAGCCGTTGGCCGAGTTCCGCCAGGACGCCCGGGCCAAGCAGCGGCAGATCGTGCTTTATCGCCTGCGCGCGCCGCAGCAGGCGGCGATCAAGGATGCGGTCGCCGCTGCGCGGACGATGCTGGGCAAGCCGTACAACACCTCGTATGTGTTGAACGAGGACAGCTATTACTGCTCGGACTTCATCGAGCGTGCATTCCGTGCGCACCACGTGTTCGCACTGCAACCGATGAATTTCCGCAATCCCCAGACCGGGGAGATCGCCCAGCACTGGGTCGATCTTTACCGCAGCATGGGCATGGAAGTGCCACAGGATCAGCCCGGCACCAATCCGAACGACCTGTCGGCAGCACCGGTCCTGCATCGGATCGGCATGCTGGAATAAGCGAAGCCCCGCGCGAGGCGGGGCTTCAGGCACTACAGGAGGGGGACACCGAGCTCACTCTTCCTCGTCCTGCCCACCCTGCTGCTGGTTACGCTGGTTGCGCTGCTGCTGTTCCTGCTGCTGTTGCTGCTGCTGGTCACGACCACGTCCCTGCTGCTGATCCTGCTGGTTCTGCTGGCCCTGCTGGTTCTGGTTCTGCTGTGCCATGTCCGTTCTCCGAAAGCCACGCGCGGGATGCGGTGGACGGGCCCATCGTCTGCAGCGCCGGGTTAATCACGCGTTGGCATGCGGCTACACGAGTGTGTACGCGCGTGAATGAACGCGCAGGAGCCCTTGTGGCACAAGCCGCTGAAGGATTCATGCGGGCTCGGCATGTGCTCATGCCGTGGCCAATATTGGGCGCATTCATGGCGCTCGCCACCGGGAAGACGCGCTGAACGAGCGCTGGCTTCCCGGGTCGCGCAGGACGCCAACCTGCATTCAGGGCATCACCGGCGGCACATAGGCCAGGGTCATGCCCAGCAGCCACAGCAGGCCCAGCACCAGCGGGATGTGCACCAGCAGCTGGATGAAGGTGAAGCCGACGATGTCGCGTGCCTTCAGCCCCAGCACGCCCAGCAGCGGCAGCATCCAGAACGGATTGATCAGGTTCGGCAGCGCTTCGGCCGCGTTGTAGACCTGCACCGCCCAGCCCAGGTGCGCCTTCAGTTCGTTGGCGGCCTGCATCACGTACGGCGCCTCAATGATCCACTTGCCACCGCCGGACGGTACGAAGAAGCCCAGTACCGCTGAGTAGACGCCCATCACCAGTGCGAAGGTATCGGTGCTGGCCACGTGCACGAACAGGCTCGACAGCCGGTGCGCCAGGGTCTGCCCATCGCCGCCGGCTGCGTGGGTGAGGATCATCGCAATGCCACCATAGAGCGGGAACTGGATCAGCACGCCTGTGGTGCTCGGCACCGCCTTGGCCACCGCATTGAGGAAGCTGCGCGGGCGCCAGTGCAGCAGCAGGCCCAGCGAAATGAACAGGAAGTTGTAGGTATTGAGGTTGGCGATGGCGGTGACCACCGGCTTGCTGGCGAACTCGTTGAACAGCCAGCCGAAGGCCAGCAGCGAGAGCAGCACGGTCAGCAGCGGGCTGTACTCCAGCCATTCGCCCGGGCGCGTGCGTCGCTGCAGCGGCTCCGGCTCCGCCTGCGCGGCGCCGGGGAACTCCTCGGCGGTTCGGGCGCTGGCCGCTGCCGGCGCGGTCAGCCAGGCGATCAGCAGCGAGACCAGGATCAGCACTGCGGTCAGCGCGATCGACTGCCACAGGAAGATGGTTTCGGTGAACGGCAGCACGCCGGTGATCTCCACCAGTCCCGGCGGCATGCTGGCCGGGTTGGCCTGCAGCTGCGCGGCCGACGAACTCAATCCCATCGCCCACACGGCCCCCAGGCCGAGGTAGGCCGACGCGCCGGCAGCGCGGTAGTCCATGCGCAGTTCGGTACGACGGGCCAGCGCGCGCACCAGCAGGCCGCCGAACACCAGCGAGAAGCCCCAGCTGAGCAGCGAGGCCAGCATGCTGACCAGGCCCACGTACACCACCGCGCCACGACCGGTACGCGGGACCCGTGCCAGGAAGTCGATGAAGCGCGCGACCACCGGCGCGGTGGCCACGGCGTAGCCACCGATGACCACGAAGGCCATCTGCATGGTGAAGGGAATCAGGCTCCAGAAGCCGTCACCGAAGGCGCTGGCGGTCGCCTGCGGGGTCGAGCCGAAGCCCATCGCCGCCAATGCGACGATGACCACGCCCAGCACCGCGAACACGTACGCATCGGGGAACCATTTTTCCGCCCAGGCGGCCGAGCGCAGCGCAGCGCGCGCCATCCAGCCGTCCTGTCCTACTGCCGTCGAGGCCATCGCCTACCCTCCCAGGTTCGATGGCCCGATTCTGGGCGGTGGTGCGCGGGCTGTCAGCCACCTATTGGTCGTAGGTGGCGGGATACCCGGCGCTGCGCGCCGCCGCCCGAGCATGGGCCCGGGCGCTACGGATATCCGGTTTCGGGGTGGCCACCTGTAGAGCCGAGCCCACGCTCGGCTGCGCGGATCAACGCAGCGCCAGGTCCACGGCGATGCCGGCAAACAGCGCGGCGCCGACCCAGTTGTTGTGCAGGAACGCCCTGAAGCAGGGGCCGCGTTCGCGGTTGCGGCAGATCCAGAACTCGTACACCACCAGCGCGGTGGCCACGGCCACGCCGGCCAGGTAGCAGCCGCCCAACCCGCCGCGCACGCCGACCAGCGCCATCGTGGCCAGGAACAATGCATACAGCACGCCCTGGATGACCAGATCGAGGTCGCCGAACAGGATCGCGGTGGAGTGCGAACCCATCTTGAGGTCGTCCTCGCGGTCGACCATGGCGTACCAGGTGTCGTAGGCGGTGGACCACAGGATGTTGCCGGCATACAGCAGCCAGCCCAGCATCGGCACCTCGCCCTGCACGGCGGCGAACGCCATCGGGATGCCCCAGCCGAACGACATGCCCAGGTAGACCTGCGGCAGATGGGTGTAGCGCTTCAGGTACGGGTAGCTGGCGGCCAGGAACACGCCGATGAAGCTCAGGCCGATGGTCAGCCCGTTCATGGTCAGCACCAGGCCAAATGCCACCAGCATCAGTATGGCAAACAGGGCGAGCGCGGCGCGGCCGCTGATCGCACCGGTGGCCAGCGGACGCGCCTTGGTGCGCTCCACGTGCGGGTCGAGCCAGCGGTCGGCGTAGTCGTTGATGACGCAACCGGCCGAGCGGGTCAGCCACACGCCGGCGGTGAACACGAACAGCGTCCACAGCGGCGGCAGGCCGCCGGCAGCCAGCCACAACGCCCACCAGGTAGGCCACAGCAGCAGCAGCGTGCCGATCGGGCGATCAGCGCGCATCAGACTCCAGTAATGCCGCCAACGCGGCGTCGCCGGCGACTGCGGCGAAGTGAGGGGGGTATCAGCCATGGCGATAGGATACTCCTGCCCCTCCGGCAGGGCTTTGCCGGTGGGGGGAGATTTGTTCGGCGAAACTGGATAGAATGCCCCTCCCGCACCGCCTCATGGCGCTGCGATGCCCGCCCCGGCACCGGCCGGTGGCGCGGCGGTTCTACAACGCGCCCGTAGCTCAGCCGGATAGAGTAGTGGCTTCCGAAGCCATTGGTCGGGGGTTCGAATCCCTCCGGGCGCGCCATCTTCCTGTCGGCTACGGCCTGCCAATCACCGGGCAGATTGGCCCGCGCATGTCTCCGTTCTCAGTTTATGAGTCCCGCAGGGCGCAGAATGTGATTCCGTACTCCAGCTCCATTCGGATTGAGTAGACTCGGCGCCATGGGTATCGCCTTGCCAGCACAGGACAGCCTCGGCGTCGGTCTCTATTCCTACGCCGATGCTGCGCGCTTCATTGGCGGCAGTTCGTCGGAACTGCGCCGATGGCTGAAGGGCTACCAGGGTCGGAAGCACGGGAATCCGGAAGCCCGCCCTCCCCTGTGGAAGTCGCAATGGGCCGATTCAGAGATTGACGGCATTGGCTTTCGCGATCTGATCGAGCTGCGCTTCGTCCGCACATTCGTCGCATGTGGCGTGCCACTCAACCTGGTGCGGCGAACCATTGTCGAGCTGAACGAGCGGCTCGGTAAGGAGTACCCCTTCACCAGCACGAGCTTCAAGACCGATGGGCGCCGCATTTTCATGGAGCTCGTGGGCGACAGCGGCGATGCCGCACTGGTGGATGTGGTGAAGCGCCAGGACGTGATGCGCAAGGTCATCGCACCTTCGCTGCGTGACGGCATCGAACTGGGCATCGATGATCGTGCCGAACGATGGTTCCCACTGAAGGGATCCCGTGCGGTGGTATTTGATCCACAGCGCAGTTTTGGTCAGCCCATCCTTGCCGAATCGGGCGTTCCTACCATCGCCATTGTCGAGGCGCTGCGCGCCGAAGGTGGCGACGAGCGTCGCGTGGCCAGGCTGTATGACCTACCTCTGACTGCAGTGAAGAAAGCACTGCAGTTCGAGAATCGAGCCGCGCCTTGAAGGCGCAGATCGATGAGAATCTTCCGCCCGCGCTGGCCCGGGCCATCGACGCCATTGCAGGAATGGGCGAACACGAAGTCTTCCACGTAGGGAGTTCGTGAGACCCGGCACTACTGACCTGGAGCTTTTCGACGCGGCCATCCAGCGTGGCATCCGTGTACACGTTACCCAGGATGCTGTGCACGCAGCGTTGGGCCGGCCCCGATCGTGAACATGTGGAACAGGTACTTATGGTCCCGCGAACAGCAACGCCGCGCATGGCGCGGCGTTGCATTCAAACCAGTCGAGCATGGCTCGACTCTACAAAAGGCAGATCAGTACCTGCCATCGAACGCGAAGATCGGCTTGCGCTGCTTCCACGCGCCGGCGGTGAAGTCCGGGAACTCCAGCGTCTGGAAACCGTTGGCGATCGACTGCTCGCTCAGTGGCGTGATCGCACTCCAGGTCACCGCATCGTAGATGTCGATCGGCATCGGTGCCTTGGCCTTCAGCGCTTCAACGAAGGCGTGGATGACGAACCAGTCCATGCCGCCATGCCCTGCACTCGCGGCGGTGCCGGCGTTCTGTTTCCACAGCGGATGCTCGTATTCGTCCTGGTACTTCTTGAACTCTTCCCATTGGTGCGGCGGGCTGCGGCCTTCGATGTGGATCGAATGGTTCACGTCCATCCACAGGCCCTTGGTGCCCTGCACGCGGAAGCCCATCGAGTACGGGCGCGGCAGCGACGTGTCGTGCTGCAGCAGGATGGTCTCGCCGTTCTCGCAGGCCAGTGTGGTGGTGACGATGTCGCCCAGCTTGAACTTCACCTGGGTGCTGGGGTGGGTGGTGCCACCACTCTTGGCCACGGTGTATTCGTGCAGGCCACGCGCCTTGGTCGCGAAGGCGTTGATGTGGGTGAAGCGGTTGCCGCGGTTGATGCCGGTGTACATCGCGCATGGGCCAATGCCGTGGCTGGGATACAGCTCGCCGTTGCGCTGCACCGAATGCTCGGTGCGCCAGCGTGCTTCGCTCCAGCCCTTGGGGCCGAACTCCACGCCACTGTCGTAGGGCTGGTTCGGGTCGCCGGAATTGAACTTCACGCCGCGCAGGTCGTGCTGGTAGCCGGCCTGCAGGTGCACCAGCTCGCCGAACAGGCCCTGGCGCACCATCTGCAGCGCGGCCATCACGTCGCGGCGGTAGCAGACGTTTTCCAGCAGCATGTACGGCGTGCCGGTGCTCAGCTGGGTCTTCAGCACATCCCAGTGATCCTGCAGGGTGATGCCGGCCACCACTTCGCAGCCCACGGCCACGCCGGCCTGCATCGCGGCAATCGCCATCGGCGCGTGGTATTCCCACGGCGTGGCGATGATCACGCCATCGATGCCCTTCTGTTCCAGCAGGCGCTTCCACGCATTAGTGTCGCGGTCCTGGCCATAGGTCTTCGGTGCCGGCTTGCCGGCCTTGGCCACCATGTCCATGGCGCGGCCGAGCATGATCGGTTCGATGTCGCACAGCGCGATCACCTCGACGTCGTCGCGGCGCACGAGCTCCTTCAGCAGCACCAGGCCACGCATGCCGGTGCCGATCATGGCCAGGCGCACCTTGCGCCCGCGTGCCCATGCCGGGGTCTGTGGCAGCAGGCTGCTGGCGGCGACAGCGGCACTGGCCGCGATGAATTCCCTACGCTTCATGGCAGACATCTCTCCTCTTGGCGGCGTGCCGGCCAGGGCCGGCACGCCGGGTCACACGAACGGATTACTTGAACCGGTAGCCGATGGTCACACTGTAACCACGGCCGAAGATGGTCGCGTAGTCACTGGAGTCACCCAGGAAGCTGTTCGGATCGTAGAACGGCAGGCGGTTGAACAGGTTCTTGACGGTGAAGCTCAGGTTCCAGGCATCGTCCGGGCGCCAGGTGACACTGAGGTTGGCGGTCCACCACGACGGTGCGCCATCGCACTTGCTCTTCTCCAGCGCCAGGTAGCCGGCCGTGCAGGTCTCCTTGTTGTTGTCCAGCTCATCCACCTGGTCACGGGCCCACTTGGTGCCCCCCACGTAGTTGACGAACATGCTGGTGGTCACCTGCCTGTAGGTCCAGTCGGCATTGAGCGTGGCACGCAGGCGCGGGTTGTTGTAATAGCCCACCACGTCGCCGTAGTACCAGCCGTTTTCCTCATCCATGTAGTAGCGGTTGCGGTTGGCGATGGTGGCGGCCAAGCCGATGTTCAGCCCGCCCCAGTCACCCAGCGAGAAGCGGCTGCGTGCATCGATGTCGAAGCCGTCGACCAGTGTCTTGCCACGATTCTTGTACTGGCCGACCACGCTGGCGACGTTGCCCACGCTGTATCCAGGCAGCACGCCCGGGCAGTTCACGCCACTGGCTGGATCAGCGCACATCGCCGCCAGCTGGGCCAGGTTGGCGCGGTCGGCATCCGTGATCGGCGAGCGGGTAGAGGAGATGATGTCGGTGTCCTTGGTGAAATCCGGCGCGACGATCTCGTTGTCACGATAGATGAACCAGTAGTCGGCCGACACGGACAGCCAGCTTGCAGGTTCGTAGACGAAGCCCAAGGTTGCGATCTTCGCCTTCTCCGGCTTCAGGTCCTGGTTCGGCTGGGTCATGCGCGCAACGGTGCGGCTGCAATCGACGTTGAGCAGGCCCTTGCCCAGATCGACATCACCCGGGCGCTGCGACTTCAGCAACAGATTGGCGATGGCGTTGGTCTCGGCACACCGCACGTCATCGCGATAGCCGCCGAGCTGCGCGAACACGCCGCCGCTGCCCGACTCCGCCAGGCTGGGAGCGCGGAAGCCGGTGGAGTAGGTGCCCCGCAACATCAGCTGGTCGAAGGCCTGGTACTTGAATCCGACCTTCGGTGCGATATTGGCATTGAAGTTCGGATACTTGTCAACGCGCAATGCCGCATCCAGTTCCAGCTTTGCGGTAATCGGGGCAACGGTTTCGGCGAACAGCGCATAGGTGTTGCGTGCGCCGTCGAACCATGAGCCGCCCTGCTGGGTGATCAGGCCGGCGGCGGCATCCGGGTTGCCGGGGGTGTAGAAGGTTTCGCGGCTGGCATTGAAGCCGAACGCAGCGCGCATTTCACCCGCTGGCAACTGGAACAGCGGGCCTTCGATCTTGCCATCGAGGGTATGCAGGCGGGTCCAGGACTGGATGTCGAAGGTCGGGAACGCTTCACGGATCAGTGCCGCGTTGGCTTCGCTGATCTCACCGAACCGGTAGGCCGGATGGTCGGAGATGATCACGCGGCCGGTCCCCGGGTCGATGCTGTAGGGGCCAAAGGCCTTCTCGAAACCTTTCAGGTTCACGTTGACCGTCTGGTAGGTGGTCGAGTGGGTACCTGCGGTCGCGAAGGCCGTCTCCCAGTTCCAGTCGCCCACGCTGCCGCGCGCCCCGGTCAGTACACGGTAGCTCTTGTCCGTGTTGCGCTGGCCGAAATAGTTGGCGCCCGCGTCCTGCAGCAGGTACTGCAGGCCGACCACACCGCCCATCATTGCCTTCAGTTCGGGACTGGCGTGGTTGTACTCGTTGTTCGGCCCCAGGAACGGATACAGGAACTGATTGACCTGGGTACCGGTGTCGCGCGAGAACCAGCTGGTCGGGTTGCCGGTGGTGGTGTTGAAGGCGCGCGGGGTGCCACCGTTGGCGCGCAGGTCGATGTCGGTATAGGTCGCTTCGGCGAAGATCTCGGTGCTGTCACCGACCAGGAACGTGCCGTTGAGGTAGGCGGTGTTGCGCTCGGATTTCGCGCCGGCATCGATCTCGTTGTTCATCCAGGTTTCCCAGACGCAACGCGGACCGGCCGCTTCACTGGTCAGCACGTTCCTGCAGCCCGGCGCAGCTTCCTGCACGCGGCGGCCAGTGACCGGATCGAAGGCGAAGTAGCTGCCCGGGTTGAATTCGCCCGGCTTGCTGCCCACGCCCAGGCGCAGGTTGTTGAGGTAGTTCGGGTTGTTGACGTAGTACTGGTCCGGACGCTTGTCGTAGAAGTCGCTCAGCGGAATCGCGTCGCGGCGGTACATGTTCACCGCGCCGTAGATATTGAAGCGGTTCTCGGCCAGGTCGCCGAAACCGGCCGTGATGCTGGCCTGGCGCTCGCCGTATGAGTCGATACGCGAGGAGGTGTCATTGGTGAAGTTGATTTCCGCGCCCTGGAAGTTGCGCTTGGTGATCACGTTGATCACGCCAGCCACCGCGTCGGTGCCGTACACCGCCGAGGCGCCGTCGGTCAGCACCTCCATGCGCTCGATGGCGGCGGCCGGGATCGCGTCGATGTTGACGAACTGGGTCTGGAAGCCTGCCGGCGCGCCGTAGTACGACAGGCGGCGGCCGTTCAGCAGCACCAGCGTGCCCTGGGCACCGAGGCCACGCAGGTTGGCCTGCGAGGCACCGTCGGAACCGGTGAACAGCGAACGCGAATCCTGCTGTGCCGGGCGCGCGGCCGGCAGGTTGTCGAGAACCTGCAGCAGCGTGCGCGCGCCCATGTTCTGGATGTCCTGCTTACTGATCACCTGCACGGGCGACGCAGTTTCCACGTCGGTGCGGCGGATGTTGGAGCCGGTGACCTCGATGCGGGCCAGGTCGGTGGCGTCGCCCTTGCTCTCCTGGGCAACGGCGGGAACAGCGACCGACAGCAGCACGCCGGCGATGGCCAGCGACAGCGGAGCGATCGAAAGGCAGGGGGGGCGGTGGTGGCGTGCGGGCAACATCGGGGTTCTCTCCTGGCAGGGGTGCGGCGCAAAGAAGTGAGCGCGTGGGCGTTCAGCGGGCAAAACACTCCCGGGCCACGGCCACGGGGGCCGTAGTCGGAATGGGCGGGGGAGGAGCGGTGTTACGAGGGGGTCATGGGGCGACGATGCTGGCGGAGTCGCCCTCCTGGCCGATCAGCACGGCGTTGGCCCAATTGGCGCAGACCTGGGCGGGTTGGCTGCCCTGCGCACCCAGCGTGCGCAGGCTCAGGGTGGAAAGGCCACGGATGTCCAGCTCCGGCTTGACCACGCCGGGCGCCTTCACCAGGCCGCTGTCGTACAGCAGGCGGTTGTCGCCCCAAACCTGGAACTGCAGGCCACCGGCGCTGCGGCAGGCGTCGTCGATGCCGAGATCGGCGCGCAGCAGGCGCCAGCCACCCTGAAGGCGCAGATCGATGCGGCTGCTGGCGCCTACGCCCAGGCCACGACGGAACTGCAGGCCGTTCATGCGCATGCCCGCGTCGCCACGGAAGGACTGGTCGGTGCGCAGCTGGCTGGCCAGCGCGGCCGGCACCGGCAGCTCGGAGAGATAGCGCTGCCGGGCCGGTCGCTCCGGTTCCTGGTGTTCGAGGATGTGGAAGGTGGACAACGCGATCGGGCCGACGTCGCGCGGCTGCAGCGCATCGAACGCGCGGGCGCTGCCCTGGGCCGCAGTGACCATCGGGTCGGTGCTGGCGGCACCGTCGCCTTCCGGGTTCTGCACGCTCAGCACGCGGAAGCGCAGCAGGCGGCCGGCGTGGGCCGGGAAGCCAATGCGCTGCACGCCTTCCTTCAGCTGCAGGCGGCCACGCGCGATCGGCTCGCCCCACTCGCCGTTGCTGTCACCCAGGTACACCTCGTAATCGCGTACCTGGCCGTGCTTCCAGTTCTTGTCGTTGCGCGGCGCGATGTCGATGCCGTCGATCATCTTCCGTTCGCCGAAGCCGATGACCCATTCGTGGGCGCCGGTGCGCACGGCCTGGTTGCGCACGCTGCGGAACCAGGTGTTCGGATCGTCATCGAAGGCATTCTCCAGGGCATGGCCGGGTTCCTCGGCCGGGCGGTTGACCACCAGCAGGCTGTCGGCCGGCAGCTCGCGGCCCAGCACCGGTGCGGCCGGGTAGGCATCGTCGGCGCCCGCTGCGGCCACCGCGAAGTCCAGCTGCAGCTGCAGCGGCTGGCGGATGTCCTGGATGGCGGTGCGCACATGCAGGGTGCCGCGGCGGTCCCTGGCATCGAAGTACCAGCCTTCGCTGGCGCTGTTGAAGGCAGCGGCATCGGCCAGCGCGGGCAGCGCGCGGCCACCGGCCTGCACCGAACGCGGCGCCTGCCGGCTGAGTACGCGCAGGCCGTAGCGGCGCTGCGCCAGCTGGCCGGTGTACTGGCCCTGCACTGCATCGATCTGCACCTGCACCGGGCCACTGCCCTGCGCCGGCGCCTGCACGCGGATCTGCTGCGTGCTCGACTCACCGCGCTGGTAGCGGCGGGTGTTGCCATCGTCTTCGTACAGCGTGTACAGCGAGTCGCCCTGCGGGTACAGGTCGAAGGTCACTTCATCCAGCGGCTTCTCGCCGTCAAACAGCATCGACGGGTACATCGGCAGGATCGCACCGGCGCGCACGAACACCGGCAGCGTGGCCAGGTCCACCTGACGGTCGAGCTGGCGGCCATCGGCAGCGGCCTGCACGCGGCGGCCATCCCAGTAGTCGATCCAGCCGCCGGCCGGCAGGTGGATGTCGCGGCGCCAGCCACGGCTGGCGGCCTGGCTGCGGTACACCGGCGCGACCAGCAGGTCACGGCCGAGCAGGAACTGGTACTTGTAGGTCTCATCCTGCGCATGCGGATCGCGCGGGTGATCCCACATCAGGCCACGCACCGGCGGCGCGCCGGTCTGCGCGGCCTCGTGCACCAGCCCGTACATGTACGGGGTCAGGCGCATCTTCAATTTCAGGTAATCGCGGTTGATGCTGCGGTACGGCTCGTCGTACCACCACGGGTGCTTGCGCGCGTTCGACGACCAGCCGCTCATGCCCATCAGCACCGGGGTGAACGCCTTCCACTGCAGGTCGCGGGTGAAGGTCTCGGCACTGCCGCCGAAGATCGCGTCGACGTCGCCGCTGGCGTAGGCCATGCCGGACAGGCCCGAGCCGACCAGGGTCGGTACGTGCCAGCGGATGTAGTCCCAGCTGCTGCTCTGGTCACCGGTCCAGGCCACGGCGTAGCGCTGGATGCCGGCCCAGCCCATCACCGTCCACAGGAACGGGCGCGAATCGGAGTTGTCGAGGATGCCGTTGAACGCCTGGCGGTTGGCGTCCATCGCGAACTGGTAGCCCTTGCCGGTCCAGGCCACGTCCAGCTTCTGCACGCGGCTGCCGGCCTTGCCGACTTCCCAGGCGATCTTGTCGACGCCGTTCTCGGTCCACAGGCCGGTGCGGAAGCCGTAACCGGCCAGGCCCTTCACCGTTTCCGGCAGCTGCTTGTAGCCGCAGCCGTAGCCATCGTTGGGCAGGATCCAGCCACCGGGCATGTCGTTGGCGCGGTACTGCTTGGCCACGCTGTTGATCACATCGGGCGTGGTGCCGGTCGGGCCGTCGCTCCAGCCTTCGGGCACGGTGCCGGGCTTCCTGCTGTTGTCGCCGTCGTTGTAGCAATCGGCATCGCCGTAGGACAGCGCCCAGCGCGCGACCATGTTCGGGCGCCCGGTCAGCTGGGTGTAGCGTTCGATCAGCTTGGGCAGGCCCGCGCCGACGAAATAGTAGGCATCGAAGCGGTCTTCGCGGTGCAGCAGCGTCGCCTGGTCAGGCTCGCGCAGGTCGTAGCTGCCATTGCTCCAGGTATTGCGCAGCATGCCCCAGCCGCGGCTGCTCAGCAGCATCGGCGCCGGGCTGGGGCGGTCGCCCTCTTCCCAGCCGCCGGAATAGGACACCTCCAGTTCGCGACCCTTGAACTGGTAGCGCCCGTTCTGCTGGCCACCGCCGAAGTAGCCTTCATCGGCCTGCGAAGACAGCACCTGCACGCTCTGCGTCGCATCCAGGTCCAGCGGCTGCAGTTCCTGCCACAGCGCGGTGGGTTGGCCGTTGTCCAGACGTTCCAGGCGCAGGCGCAGCGGCTGCCGCTGCACATGCAGGACCAGTGCGTCGGTACGCACGCGGATTTCCTGCGCGTCTTCCTCCAGCTGTGCCTGCACGTTCGCCTTGGGCTGCGGCAGCACGATCGGTGCGGCCTTGTCACCGGCGCCGGTCAGTTTGCCGTTGCGGCCGGCCTGCACGCGGATGATGTCGGTGGCCGGCAGTTCGATGCGGATGCGCGCGCCGTTGTCGGTCTGCAGGTCCCAGCCCTGCACGCCGTCGCGGCTGGCGCTGGCGCTGACCGACCGAAGGTTGCCGACCGGCTCGGCCCGGGCCGTCATGGACGCCAGCATCAATGCAGGCAACAGGGCCAGCATCAGCGGCGAGCGACGAACGCAGTTTTCCACGCGGACTCCCAACCCGTTCACCGGGCGTTTCGAAAGCGATTGGGCCGACTCTAGGGCAGCGATTCGAAAGATGTCAACAAATTGAAAGGAAAAAGGAAGATATATTCTGGTTAAACGAAAGTTGGTGCGTCGCAATACTTTGTGTAACCGCTTGCAGCCCCCCGTTAAGCGTTGTGCGATACCGCATTTCGCCGGTCCTTTCGTTTTGTGGCGCCGGAACGCCGGAGAAAGGACCAGGCTCGTTTTCTTTCTTTTTACTTTCGCTATTTGACATTTCGAAAGAAAACGCAGATGGTGCGCTGGCCCAACTGGAACCTCCGAATGGACGTCACCCTGCTTTCCGATGTGTCCGCCTGGCAGCGCCGGGGCGGAGCCGATACCGCTACCGAGATCGCCCAGCAGCCTGCGCTGTGGGACACCCTCGCCGACGACCTGTCAGGTGCCCGCGACCGCCTGCAGGCCTTCCTCGGCGACAGTCTCAACGACCCCAACCAACGCGTGCTGTTCACCGGCGCCGGCAGCTCCGGCTTCATCGCCGAGATGGTGGCCGACGCGATCAATGCGCAGTGGCCGGCCGAGGTGCGCGTGGTGCACACCACCAGCCTGCTGACCCACCCGGCGCTGTACCTGCAGCGCGACCGCCCGACCCTGCTGGTCTCGTTCGGCCGCAGTGGTTCCAGCCCGGAAAGCGTGGCAGCGGTGGACCGCGTGCGCAGCGATGTGGATGACGCGCGCTTCCTTGACATCACCTGCAACGCCGATGGCGAACTGGCCCGTCGTGGCGCCGGCCGTGCCGATACCTGCACCCTGCTGATGCCGTCGGCCAGCTGCGACCGCGCTTTCGCCATGACCAGCAGCCTGACCTGCATGCTGCTGGCCGCACTGACCGTGTTCGATCATTCGCCGTGGGAGGCGCGCGTGGCGCGCCTGAAGCAGATCGCCGCGCTGGCCCGCGAAGGCCAGGCGCAGTGGGATGCACCTGTCGCCGCACTCGCGCAGCGCCCCTTCAACCGCGTAATCTACCTGGGCAGTGGCCCGCTGGAAGCCCTGGCGCGTGAGTGTGCGTTGAAGGTGCTGGAGCTGACTGCCGGCCGCGTGCTGGCCCTGGCCAACACGCCGCTGGGCTTCCGTCATGGCCCGAAGTCGACGCTGGATGGCAACACCCTGGTGGTAGTGCTGCGCAGCGCGCAGCCACTGGCCCGCCGCTACGAACAGGACCTGCTGGAAGAACTTCGCCGCGACGGCGTGGCCGGCCAGGTGCTGGCGATCGGCCCGCATTCGGACATCGGCGCCGATGACGACTACACCCTCACCGTACCGCCGCTGGAAGATCCGTGGCTGGCGCCGGTGTGGCTGGGCTTCGCGCAGCTGTTCGCGCTGCAGCGCTCGGCCACGCTGGGCCTGACCCCGGACAACCCGTTCCCGGACGGCACCGTCAACCGCGTCGTCAAGGGCGTCACCATCCACCATGGCTGAGCTGATCGCCCACGCCTGCTACGGCATCGACATCGGCGGCACCAAGATCGAGCTGGTGGCGTGCGATGCGGCGATGCAGGTCACCTGGCGCCGCCGCGTGGCCACCCCGCAAGGCGACTACGGCAGCTTCCTGCAGGCGGTGGTGGCGCTGGTGGCCGAGGCCGACGCCGCACTTGGGCGCAGCGATGCGGCCATCGGCATCGCCCTGCCCGGCGTGCGTGACCGCCGCAGCGGCCGCCAGCTCAGCGCGAATGTGCCCGCACTGACCGGCCAATGCGTGGCGCAGGATCTGCAGGCGCGCCTGCCGCGCCCGCTGCATTTCGGCAACGACCTGCAGTGCTTTGCCCTGTCTGAAGCCCATGGCGGTGCCGCCGACGGCTACGCCAGCATGTTCGGTGCCATCCTCGGCACCGGCGCCGGTGGCGGTTTCTGCCTGCACGGCCGGCTGCTGTCCGGCTTCAATGGCCTGGCCGGCGAATGGGGCCACTGGAGCGTTCCCGGCCACCTGCTGCAGCGCCACGGCCTGCCGCTGCTGGACTGCGGCTGCGGCCTGCAGGGCTGCGTGGAGCGCTATGTCTCCGGCAGCGGTGTGGCCATGGTCGAACGTCACCTCGGTGGCAGCGCCGCCGATGCCAGCGCGGTGATTGCCCTGGCCGAGGCCGGCGATGCCCGCGCGCGCAAAGCGCTGGACATCCATCGCGACCTGCTCGGCCACAGCCTGGCCGCACTGGTGTTGGCGCTGGACCCGCACGTGATCGTGCTCGGCGGCGGCCTCTCGCAGTACGCGCCGCTGTACCAGCAGCTGCCGGCCGCCATCGCCACCCATCTGTTCAATGGCGTGCAGGTCCCCCCGATCGTGCCGCCACGGTTCGGCGATGCCGGTGGCGCACGTGGCGCTGCCCTGCTCGCCTGCCAGCCCTCGTTTTCCTGATTGACCGGAGCGTGACCATGTCCCCGTTGCAGACCCTGCTTGCTTCCCACCGCGCCGGCGCCAACGTCGGCCTGTACAGCGTCTGCTGCAGCAACGAGCAGGTGCTGCGCGCGGCCATGCACGTGGCGCTGGCGCATGGCACCGTGCTGCTGGTCGAGGCCACCTCCAACCAGGTCGACCAGTTCGGTGGCTACACCGGCATGACCCCGCCGCAGTACCGCGATTACGTGGGCGCGCTGGCCGATGAGGAAGGCTTCCCGCGCGAGCGGCTGGTCCTGGGCGGCGACCACCTTGGCCCGAATGCCTGGCAGAAGCGCCCGGCCGTCGAAGCGATGGCCCACGCGCGCGTGCTGATCGAAGCCTACGTCGCCGCCGGTTTCCACAAGATCCACCTCGATTGCAGCATGTCCTGCGCCGACGATCCGGTGCCGCTGCCCGATGCCATCGTCGCCGCACGCTCGGCCGAGCTGGCCGAGATCGCCGAGCGCACCGCCGCCGAACACGGCCTGCCGCCGCCGGTCTACGTGATCGGCACCGAAGTGCCGATCCCCGGTGGCGAAGCTTCCCTCGCCGACGGCCTGCAGGTGACCACGCCAGCCGCCGCCGCGCAGACCCTGGCCATCCATCGGCAGGCGTTCGATACGCCACAGCTGCGCGATGCGTGGCAGCGTGTGATCGCGATGGTGGTGCAGCCGGGCGTGGACTTCGACCACAGCAGCGTGCACGAATACGACGCGGCCGCCGCCCACGAACTGGCCGACTTCCTCGAGCAGCAGCCGCGCATCGTGTTCGAAGCGCATTCGACCGACTACCAGCGCGAAAGCGGCCTGCATGCGCTGGTGCGCGACCACTTCGCCATCCTCAAGGTCGGCCCGGCGGCTACCTTCGCCTATCGCGAAGCGTTGTTCGCGCTGGCGGCGATCGAAGCCGAACTGCTGCCGGCAGCGCAGTGCTCGCGCCTGCCGCAGGTGCTGGATGAGGTGATGGTGGCGCAGCCGAAGTACTGGCAGGCCTACTACCAGGGCGATGAGGCGGCACTGCGCCTGCTGCGCAGCTATTCCTTCAGCGACCGCTGCCGTTACTACTGGGGTGAGCCGGCGCTGGTGCAGGCGGTGCAGACCCTGTTCGCCAACCTGGAACAGTACGCGCCGCCGCTGGTGCTGCTCAGCCAGTACCTTCCGGAGCAGTACCGCGCGGTGCGCGAAGGCACCCTGGCCAACACCCCCACCGCACTGGTGCAGCACCGGATCGGCCTGTGCCTGGGCGAGTACGCCCGCGCCTGCAGCGCCAACCAGGCCGGAGCCCGCAGGCAGAACGCAAGTTCGGCTGCCGGCGTTCCTGCGAACGGCTAATCTCTACCTTTCCCTGCGAAACCGAGAATGGCCATGCGCAACACCCGCTCCCGCCGGCAACAGATCCTGCAGCTGCTGATCGAGCACGGCTCGGTGCAGGTCGCCGATCTGGTCGAGCGCTTCGGCGTATCGGCGGTGACGATCCGTGCCGACCTGACCCACTTCGAGTCGCAGGGCCTGGCCACCCGCACCCACGGCGGCGCCACCCTGGTGCGCACGCCGCCGCAGGAACAGGACATCCACGAGAAGGACGCACTGAACCTGCCGCTGAAGGAGTCGATCGGTGCGCGCTCCGCGCGGCTGGTGCGGCCGGGCGATAACATCATCATCGACTCGGGCTCGACGACGATGACCCTGGCCCGCCACCTGCGCGCCCATCGCGACGTGACGGTAATGACCAACGGCCTGAACATCGCCTGGGAACTGGCCAACGCGCCGGGCATCACCGTGCTGCTCACCGGTGGCCTGCTGCGCCAGCAGTCGCTCTCGCTGCAGGGCAGCCAGGCCGAAGCGAGCCTGAACTCCTACAGCTTCGATACCCTGTTCCTGGGCGTGGATGGCCTGGACCTGCAGTTTGGCCTGACCACCCACGATGAGGCCGAAGCCCGGCTCAACCACCGCATGGTCGAGCGCGCACGCCGCGTCGTGGTGCTGACCGACGCCTCCAAGTTCGGCCGCGTCAGCCTGCACCGCATCGCTCGCCTGGACCAGATCCACGCCATCATCACCGACGCCGGCATCGACGATGCGACCTGCGAGGGACTGCAGCGACTTGGCATCGAAGTGATCATCGCCGAGCCCGCCGCATGACCGACACCCGTTCCCTGCAAGGCCGCGTCCTTACCCCGCTGGGTTGGCGGCGCGGGCTCGTCCACTTCGATTCGCACGTGCGCCAGTTGCAGGTGGACGACCACAGCGGCGGCGATGACCCGCAGCTGCCGGTGATCCTGCCCGGCTTCATCGACCTGCATGTGCATGGCGCGGCCGGCGTGGACCTGATGCAGGGCGGCGACGTGGCACGCACCATCGCCCGCACGCATCTGCGCTTTGGGACCACCACGCTGCTGGCAACCACCATGACCGCCGGCCTGGACGAGATCGAGCATGCGCTGCGTGGCGTGGCCGCGGCGATGGACGCGCCCGATGCCGAGGCCGCCTGCATTGCCGGCGTGCACCTGGAAGGTCCGTTCATCAGCCCGCAGCGCCTGGGCGCGCAACCCAACCGCACGATCGAGGCCACGCTGGCGCTGGTGCAGCAGCTGCATGCGCTGGCGCCGATCCGGGTCATGACACTGGCGCCGGAGATCGGTGAGCACACCGCACTGATTCCCGCGCTTTCAGCGATGGGCATCCGCGTGCAGCTCGGCCACAGCGCCGGCACCTACGATGAAGGCGTGGCCGCACTGCGGGCCGGCGCGTCCGGCTTCACCCACCTGTTCAACGGCATGACCGGCGTCGATCACTATCGCCCGGGCATCGCGGCGGCGGCACTGGCACATGCGCAGTACGCCGAGATCATTCCCGACCTGCAGCACATCCACCCCGGCGTGATCCGGCTGGCCGCGCGCGCGATTCCGCGCCTGTACGCGGTGACCGACGCGACCGCCGCTACCGGCATGCCCGATGGCGAGTACGCCCTGGGCGAGCAGCGCGTGCACAAGTGTGGCGGTTGCGTGCGCCTGGCCACCGGTTCGCTGGCGGGCAGCGCGCTGACCATGGACCAGGCGCTGCGCAACCTGGTGCGCGTGGGCCTGGAGCTGGCCGACGCATCGCAGCGCGTGTCCACCTTCCCGGCCGACTACCTGGGCCTGGGCGATCGCGGCCGCATCGCGCCCGACGCCCGTGCCGACCTGGTGGTACTGGACGCCGAACTGCGCCTGCTGCAGGTGGTCATCGGTGGGCGCCTGGTCGATCTGACCTGACGCAAGCGATGCGGCCCGGATGCCGCGCGGGCTCCCTGTAGAGCCGAGCCATGCTCGGCTCACCGCGCGAAGCGCGGCATGGGGAACCTCGATATCGGAACGGAAAGCAGCCGAGCATGGCTCGGCTCTACAGAATGCACTCTGCGACGAACCGCCGCCGGGCCTGGCCCGGCGCTACCACAGGAACTGCCGATGACTGCAAGCACCGCCCCGCGCTGGCCCGTACGCTACCTGCTCTTCATCGGCGGCCTCGGTGGCCTGCTGTACGGCATCGACATCGGCATCATCGCCGGCGCCCTGCCTTATCTTGAAGCGACCGCCAGCCACGCTTGGCAGCTCAGCAGCCAGCAGCTCGGCTTCGTGGTGGCGGCAGTACTGCTGGGCAGCGTGCTGTCCTCGCTGTTCGCCGGCATGGTCGCCGACCTGATCGGCCGCCGCGGTGCGATGCTGCTGGCCGGCGTGCTGTTCACCGCCTCGATTCCGGTCATGGCACTGGCTTCCGGCTACACGCCACTGCTGCTGGGTCGCCTGCTGCAGGGCATCAGTGGCGGCCTGATCGGCGTCGTGATTCCGCTGTACCTGGCCGAAGTGCTCAGCCCCGAACGACGGGGGCGCGGCGCGGCCATGTTCCAGCTGCTGCTGACCGTTGGCCTGGTGCTGGCTGCCCTGATCGGCCTGTACCACGCGCATGCGGTGGATGCCGCCGCCGAAGCCGTGCGTTCGCTGCCGGTTGCGCAGCAGGCACAGGAACTGTTCACGGTGAAGGACCATGCCTGGCGCACCATCTTCTGGAGCTGCCTGGCGCCGGGCGTGCTGTTCTGCGCTGGCATTTTCTGGCTGTCCGAATCGCCGCGCTGGCTGGTGCGTCGCGGCCGCGTGGACGACGCGCGCCGCAGCCTGCAACGGGTGCTGCCTGCGACGCAGGTGGAAACCACGCTTGCGCAGATCCAGGCGCCGGAGTCGAGCGGCAGCGACGGCAGGCGCGACCCACTACTCAGCCGCCGCTACGTGGTGCCGTTCGTGCTCGCCTGCGTGGTGCTGGCCTGCACCCAGGCCACCGGCATCAACTCGGTGCTGGCCTACGCGGTGAACATCCTCAACCAGGCCGGCCTGTCCGGCTCGGTGGCCAACGGTGCCGACGTGGCGATCAAGCTGCTCAACGCGGTGATGACCGTGGTCGCGCTGCTGCTGGTCGACCGCAAGGGCCGCAAGTTCCTGCTGATGCTCGGCAGCGGCGGCATCTGCGTGGCCCTGCTGGCCGCTGCCACGTTGTTCTTCCAGGCCGAGCGCGGCCGTGCCGACGTGCAGCCGCAGCTGCAGGCGGCAGTCAGCGGTGACAACCTGCAGCTGGTGATGGATGAGGCGCAGTGGCAGCGCCTGGGCGGTGGCATCGACAGCGAAGGCCGGTCGATGCAGCTGACGGTGTCGTACGCTTACGGCGACTTCACCAATGTGCGTACCCTGCGCAGCGACAACCTGACCGACCGCGAGCTGCGCATCGAGCGCGCCGGGACCGTGCAGCCGGACAGCGTGATCGGTGCGTTCTTCCGTAGACTCCATCTGAACCCGTTCGCCGATCCGGCCGGTGCCGCACAGGCACCGCTGCGCATCGAACAGGCCCGCATTGGTCCGGTACCGCCGCCCGCGCACGGCTGGGCAGTAGCCGCCTGCATCCTGGTGTTCGTCGCCTTCTTCGCAGTCGGCCCCGGCGTGTGCGTGTGGCTGGCGCTATCGGAGCTGATGCCCAACCGCATCCGCTCCAATGGCATGAGCATCGCGCTGCTGATCAACCAGTTCGTGTCCACCACCATTGCCGCCCTCTTCCTGCCCACCGTGGGCCACCACGGCTACGCCAGCATGTTCCTGTTCTGGGCCGCGTGTACCTTCGTATTCTTCCTGGTGGCCGCATTCTGGTTGCCGGAGACCAAGGGCAGGTCCCTGGAAGAGATCGAGGCGCGGTTCGCCCGGTAGCGGTCGAGCGTGGTCGCCCTTCGCACGTCGCACGGGATTGTTGGGGCGCCCGTCATTGGCCCGTGATGTGCCTGGCCATCTCCTGCGCCTCGGCAATGCTCGGAAGCCCGCTCAGCATCATCGATTCACCAAACGGGCCTTTCACCGTCGCCACCATCAGCACGCGGCCATCCACGCTGATCGCCGCTCGCTGGCCCACCAGTGCTTCCGTGCCATCGTGGATGCGCTGGTGCGCTTCGGGCCGATAGCGGATCTGCAGGCCAGGCTGCTTGTCCTGGTCCAGCACGTAGCGCACATCGGCAATGTCGGCGCTGCCGGCAATCGGCGGCTCGCGCAGGGCCAGGGTTTCACCCTGCCACTGCACCGGCGTGCCCTTGCCGGCTGCGTCCACCGCGCTCAGGCGCACATCCACGCCCGGACGCGGCGGATGATCCTTGCCACCTGTCAGCGCATCGGGCAGGCCGCCCGGCGCGCATCCGGTCAGTGTCACTACCGCCCCCAGCAACAGCGAAAGCACCGTCCTCATTTCAGCTTCCGCAGCTTGAACGCCACCAGCACCTGCAGCAGCCCGTAGAGCAGGCTGCCGATGCCGATCCACAGCGTGGTCACCGCCACGCCTGCATACGGGTTGGCCGCGAACAGCAGGCCCAGCACCACTGCCAGCACGCCACTGAGAATCAGCAGCCACTCGCCCTGGATCTGCTTGCGCACGCGGATCGCGAACACGATTCGATAGATGCCGGCCACCAGCAGCCACGCCGCCAGGAACAGCACCAGCACGCTGGCGGTGGCCATCGGGTTGATCACCGCCAGGATGCCGAAGCCCAGCGAAGCGATGGCATACAACGCCAGCCAGCCACGCGAGGCACCACTGCCCCCACTGACCAGCGCGAACAGGCTGATGACGCCTTCGATGATGGCCATCACGCCCAGCGTCCAGGCCAATGCCATCGCCGCCGAGAGCGGCCAGCCAATGGCGATGATGCCGAAGCCGAGAGCGACCAGGCCATACAGCAGAAGGATCCACCAGCTACGGCCAACCGCCGACAGCAGGGGAGACAGGGGGGAATGCATGGCCACTCCTTCGATCCGGAACCGGCCCCATCCTAGCTGCCGGCGATGAAGGTGGCGATCACGGCACCCGCGCGCACACCCATACGCGTACCTCTTCTGCCCCCACCCAGCGCAGCGTCTCGGCGATCTCCATGACCGTGCTGCCGGTCGTCATCACATCATCGACCACGGTCAGCCGCGAAGGCACCGGCCCACGCACGTCGAACGCATCGAACAGGTTCTCCCGGCGCTGCTCGGCCGTACGTTCGGACTGTGGCGGGGTATGCCGCCGACGATACAGGCCCTGCCAGACCGGCATCGGCAGCAACCGGCACAGTTCCGCGGCCTGGTTGTAGCCGCGCTGGCGCAGGCGGCGGGCATGCAGCGGTACCGGCACCAGCGGCAGGCAGGTCCAGGGCGGCGGTGCGCGCTGCATCAACTGCGCCAGCAGGCGCCCGGCCGCGAGATCCTGGTGGAACTTGTAGCGCACCAGCAGCTGGTCGATCGGCGGCAGGTACAGCAGGCTGGCATGCGTAGCGATCTGCGGCGGCGCTTCATCGCGGCAGGTACCACAGACGATCAGTGCGTTGCCGGGCAGCGGCAGGGCGCATCGCAGGCACGCGCGACCGGACCAGGGCAGCTCTGCCAGGCAGGCCGGGCAGAGGTCCAGGCCGTCATGGCCAGGATCGTTGCATACCAGGCATCGCAAGGGGAGCAGGACGCCAAGCAGTGCGCGGGAGACACGGGTTGCAGAACGCAGGAGATCAATACGCATCCCACATGTTTGACGGCGCACCCCGCGTGCAGCCATCGGCGAAGCACCGATTGCAGTGTCGGAACTGCCCGCAGGTGCGGAGCGCGCCGCCCGTCAGGAAAGGCGTTCGCCCTGTCCAGGCCCCAGTGGCGCAACGGCGGGTACCATCAACAGCTCCGCCAACCCACGATAGATCGGCACCCGGCACACCAGCCCGGACACACCGCGCGCGAGCAGCACCGTGGCCAGGATCGGCAGCAGCAGATCGCCACTGTCGGTCAGCTCCAGCGAAATCACCGCCGAGGTCAGCGGCGCCTGGGTCACACCGGTCAGGTAGGCGCACATGCCCAGCAGCACGAACGCGCGTGGGTCCACGCCCGGCATCAGCACCGCCAGGTTGTGGCCGAGTCCCGCGCCGACCGCCAGCGCCGGCGAGAACAGGCCGCCGGGAATACCGGCCACGTACGACGCGAGGTTGGCCAGCAGCTTCATCAGCCCGAATTCGTGGCCGACCGTCGCCTGCCCCTGCACCAGGCTGCGTGCCTGTTCGTAGCCGGTGCCGAACGCGCCCTGGCCGAACGCCATCGCCAGCAGTACCACCACCAGACCGCAGCCTGCGGCCAGCAGAACCGGGTGCCGCTGCCGCAGTTGCCCGAGCCAGCGCGGGCGGCCCGCCGCACTGGCCAGCACCGCGCGCGCAAACAGGCCTCCCAGCAAGCCCGCCACACCGCCACACAGCAGGATTGCCAGCCAGCCCTGGCCCAGCGGCAGTCGCGCACTCACCTGGCCGAAGTAGGTGTAGTTGCCCAGCAGGCCCAGCGATACCACGCCGCCGACGATCACCGCGGTCAGCAGGGTGCCGGAGAAGCGATGCTCGAAGCGGCCGCTGAGCTCCTCGATGGCGAAGACGATGCCGGCCAGCGGCGTGTTGAACGCCGCGGCAATGCCCGCCGCACCACCTGCCAGCAGGAAGTGCGAAAGCTCGCGCGGGTCCTTGAAGTCGAACCAGCGGCCGAACAGGTACATCAGGCTGGCGCCCACATGCACCGTCGGGCCCTCACGCCCCACCGAGGCGCCGCCGAGCAGCGACAACGACGTCAACAACAGCTTGCCGGCCGAGACTGCGGGCGAAAGGTTGGTCCTGCGGAACGGCTCGTCCGGCTTTTCCAACGCAGCGATGACCTGCGGAATGCCGCTGCCCCGGGTGGGCTTCAGCACACCGGAGGTCAGCCAGGCCAGCAGCGCGAAGATGCCAGGCGTGAGCAGCAGGGCCCACCACGGCGAGTGCGAGGTGATGCGCTGGAACAGATGGAACGCCGCGTCGCTCGCCTTGGCGAACAGGATGGCCACCAGCGCCACGGCCACGGCGCCGCCCCAGAGCGCGGCGCGGCGGCGCCAGGCTTCGCTGAGGATCAGCGCGGTGATGCGGCCGCGGAGGCAGTAAAGATCGATCATGGGAAAGAGTCTGCGCGCCAGCACTTACGTTGTGCAGCAGGCAATGTGGCTGGACGCCTTGCAGCATGCGGTGAAATGCAATGCATGTGTCGGTGCTTGACTCACGAAGGATCTGTAAACCATTTCAAAATTACTATGGTTGACAGGCCTGCCACACCCACCCACACTGCCGCCCTCGCTCCACGCGTCCCCAAGGTTCCGCCATGGCTGCCTCCATCCGCCACGACTGGCAACACGACGAACTGCAGGCGCTGTTCGATCTGCCGTTCCCCGAACTGCTGTTCCGCGCTGCGGCGGTCCATCGCGAGCACTTCGACCCGTCGCGGGTGCAGGTGTCCACCCTGCTGTCGGTCAAGACCGGTGGCTGCCCGGAAGACTGCGCGTACTGCCCGCAGGCGCAGCGCTACAGCACCGGCGTGAACGCGCAGAAGCTGATGGATACCGACGCGGTGCTGGCCAAGGCTCGCCAGGCCAAGGCCGCTGGTGCCTCGCGTTTCTGCATGGGTGCGGCGTGGCGTTCACCGAAGGACCGCGACATCCCGAAGGTGGCGGCGATGATCGCCGGGGTGAAGGCACTGGGCCTGGAGACCTGCGCCACGCTGGGCATGCTCAGTGGCGAGCAGGCGCGCGCGCTGAAGGATGCGGGCCTGGACTACTACAACCACAACCTCGATACCGCACCGGACTACTACGATTCGATCATCCACACCCGCCAGTACCAGGACCGCCTGGACACGCTTGAGCACGTGCGCGATGCCGGCCTGAAGACCTGCTGCGGCGGCATCGTCGGCATGGGCGAGACGCGCGCACAGCGCGTCGGCCTGCTGCTGGCACTGGCCACGCTGCCGGCGCACCCTGATTCGGTGCCGATCAACAGGCTGGTGCAGGTGGCGGGCACGCCGCTGCATGGCAGTGCAGAGCTGGACCCGTTCGAGTTCGTGCGCATGATCGCGGTGGCGCGCATCGCCATGCCGCGCTCGATGGTGCGGCTGTCGGCGGGTCGCGAGGCGATGAGCGACGAACTGCAGGCGCTGTGCTTCCTGGCCGGTGCCAACTCGATCTTCTACGGCGACCGGCTGTTGACTACTGGCAACCCCGAGAGTGAGCGCGACCTGGCATTGTTCGCGCGGCTGGGATTGCAGCCGATGGCCGTGCAGGTGGACGCCGCCGGCCATGATCACGGTGGCACCGTGCACGCCGACATCGGCGCCGATGCGTCCGGCTGTGGCTGCGCTCACGCGGCCTGAGACGGGGTACAGGCACGCGTCGCGGCAACGCGCTACCCTAGCCGCCCCGTCGCCGCATTCAGCCGCCATGGCCCGCCCCGACCTGACCGCCCGCCTAAACGCCCAACGCGCCCTGCGCGATGCCCAAGGCCGCCGCCGCGCGCGACGCACGGTCAGCCGGCGTGACGGTGTGCGCCTGGAGGTGGACGGCCAGTGGCTGACCGGCTTCTGCAGCAACGACTACCTGGGCCTGGCCCAGCAGTTCAGCGTGGTCAATGCACTGCAGGATGCGGCTGCGCGCGAAGGCGCCGGTGCCGGCGCCTCGCACCTGGTGTGCGGCCACCATGCCCTGCACGACACGCTGGAGCGCGAAGTGGCCGAATGGCTGGGCTACCCGCGTGCGCTGCTGTTCGGCAGTGGCTTTGCCGCCAACCTGGCGGTGCAGCAGGCGCTGCTGAGCGAAGAACACGATGTCTGCGTGCAGGACAAGCTCAACCACGCCAGCCTGCTCGATGCGACGCGGCTGGCCGGTGCACGCCTGCGCCGCTATCCGCATCTGGACGCGGAAGGTGCGATGCGCCAGCTCAAGCACGCGCCCGACGGCGCGGCGATGCTGGCCACCGACGGCGTGTTCAGCATGGACGGCGATATCGCCCCGCTGCGTGCGTTGTCGCTGGTGGCTCGCCTGCAACAAGCGCTGTTCTACGTGGACGACGCGCACGGCGTCGGAGTGGTCGGCGATGGGCGGGGAGCCGTCGCCGCCGCCGGGCTGGGCGTGGACGATGTGCCGCTGCAGCTGGTCACGCTGGGCAAGGCGCTGGGTGGTTCCGGCGCGCTGGTGCTGGGCCGCGACGATCTGGTCGAGCACCTGGCCGAGACCGCGCGCCCCTACATCTACACGACCGCTGTGCCACCGGCGATGGCCGCCGCTGCACTGGAAGCGGTGCGCCTGGCGCGGCGTGACAACTGGCGCCGTTCGAAACTGACCGACCTGATCGCGCTGTTCCGCAGCGAAGCACGCCGCCACGGGCTGGACCTGATGGCCTCGGAAACGCCGATCCAGCCGCTGCTGTGTGGTGACGATCGACGCGCCGTGGCGATGTCCAGGGCGCTGGAACAGGCCGGTTGGCTGGTCGGCGCGATCCGTCCGCCCACCGTGCCCGAAGGCAAGGCACGCCTGCGCGTGACACTGTCCGCGCTGCATACGCCGGAACAGGTGCGTGGCCTGGTTGACGCGATCGCCAGCGCGCGCGATCGCGTGGACCTGGCGGTGCGCGACGCCGCGCCACCGCCGTTGCCTGTCTTTGCCTGAGCCTGCTGTCGTTTTCCCATGCATATCGATGTCACCGGCCAGGGGCCGGATCTGGTACTGATCCATGGCTGGGCCCTGCAGGGCGGCGTGTTCGCACCGTTGGTACAGCGCCTGGCCGATCGGTTCACCCTGCATCTGGTTGATCTGCCGGGCCATGGCCACAGCCGCGAGGACAGCACGCCGCTGCGCCTGCCGTTCGTGGTCAACGCCATTGCCGCGGCCACGCCGCCGGCGGTGTGGTGCGGCTGGTCGCTGGGGGGCCTGTTCGCGCTGCACGCGGCGGCGACGCTGCCCAAGGTACGCGGGCTGGCGATGATCGCGGCCACGCCACGCTTCGTGCGTGGCGAAGACTGGCCGCATGCAGTGGAACCGGCGGTGTTCGAGCAGTTCGGGCGCGAGCTGGCGACCGACTTCAGCGGCACCCTGGAACGTTTTCTTGCGCTGGACGTGATGGGCTCGGCGCACGCGCGCGGGGAGCTGCGCACGCTGCGCCAGCGCCTGGTCGAGCGCGGCGCGCCCACCGAACGCGCCCTGCTGGAAGGCCTGCGGCTGCTGGAAAGCACCGACCTGCGCGGGGCACTGCCGACGCTGGCCAGGCCCAGCCTGTGGATCGCCGGCCAGCGTGACCGGCTGGTGTCTCCGGCGGCGATGCAAGCCGCCGCCGCACTGGCCCCGGACGCGCAGGCGCTGGCCATCGCCCACGGCGGCCACGCGCCGTTCCTCGGCCATGCCGACGAGGTGGCCACCGCCCTGCAACACTTCGTTGCCGGCCTGTCACCGGCCGATGGCGGACAATGAGCCCCCTCCGAATTCCGCTGGATTGACGCATGGATCTGGGTATCAACGGCCGCTGGGCACTGGTCTGCGGCGCAAGCAAGGGGCTGGGCCTGGGCTGCGCGCGGGCGCTGGTGCGCGAAGGCGTCAACGTGGTGATCGTGGCCCGTGGCGAGGCTGCACTGCAGGTCGCCGCCGCAGAGCTGCGCGCCCTGCCCGGCGCCGCTGAGGTCCGCGCGGTCGCCACCGACGTCACCACCGAGGCCGGTCGTGCCATGGCGCTGGCCGCATGCCCGCAGGTGGATATCCTGGTCACCAACGCCGGTGGCCCGCCGCCGGGCGACTTCCGCAATTTCGAGCGTGACGACTGGATTGCCGCGCTGGACGCCAACATGCTGGCGCCGATTGCACTGATACGTGCCACCGTGGACGCGATGATCGAGCGCAGCTTCGGCCGCATCGTCAACATCACGTCTTCGGCGGTGAAAGCGCCGATCGATACCCTGGCGCTGTCCAACGGTGCGCGCAGCGGCCTGACCGGCTTCGTCGCCGGCCTGTCGCGCCGCACCGTCGCGCACAACGTCACCATCAACAACCTGCTGCCCGGTCAGTTCGACACCGACCGCCTGCGTGCCAACTTCGCCCACGCTGCGGGCAAGGGCGGCGATGCCGGCGAAGTGGCCGAGCGCCGCCGCCAGCAGATTCCCGCCGGCCGCTTCGGCACGGCGGACGAATTCGGCGCCGCCTGCGCCTTCCTGTGCAGTGCACAGGCCGGTTACCTCACCGGGCAGAACCTGCTGATCGACGGCGGCGCCTACCCTGGTACGTTCTGAGAGACTTTCGCAATGCCGTCCCACTTCGATGCCCGCCATGTCCGCCGCGCATTTGCCCGCGCCGCCAACAGCTACGACGCCGCCGCCGCCCTGCAGCGCGAGGTGCAGGCACGGCTGGTGGAGTCACTGGACTACCTGGAAGCACGCAGGCCCGAAGTGGTGTTGGACATCGGCGCCGGCACCGGCCACGCCAGTGCGCTGATGAAGAAGCGCTGGCCGAAGGCGCAGGTGATCGCGCTGGACGTGGCACTGCCGATGCTGGACCAGGCCAAGCGCCAGGCCGGCTGGTGGAAGCCGTTCCAGCGCCTGTGCGCCGATGCCGCCGCGCTGCCGCTGGCCGACAACAGCGTGGACGTGATCTTCAGCAACCTGTGCCTGCAGTGGCTGGACGACCTGCCGGCCGTGTTCGCCGGGTTCCGCCGCGTGCTCAAGCCCGGTGGCCTGCTGCTGTGCTCGACGTTCGGCCCCGAGACGCTGGTCGAACTCAACGAAGCCTTCGCCGTCGCCGACGATCGTCCGCACGTGAGCCGCTTCGCGCAGATCGCGCAGTTCGGCGATGCATTGATGATGGCCGGCTTCCGCGACCCGGTGCTCGACCGTGACCTGTTCACCCTCACCTACGACGACCTGCCCGCCCTGATGCGCGAGCTGCGGGCGATGGGTGCGACCAACGCCAGGGTGGACCGCCGCCACACGCTGACCGGGCGGGGCCGATTCACTGCGGCGGCGGCAGCCTACGAGCCGATGCGTCGCGCTGACGGCAAACTGCCCAGCAGCTGGGAGGTGATCTACGCCCATGCGTGGGCACCGGATCCCGGCGCCCCGATCCGCGAAGGCGGGCATGACGTGGCGTCGGTGCCGGTATCGGCGATTCCGATCCGGCGCAAGCAGACCTGACCCGGTAGTGCCACGCCGTACGCCAATCGCTCTGGCAGGTGCCGACCTTGGTCGGCACAGTGCCGGCAGAATCGCGATCTGACAGGTAGTGCCAACCAAGATTGGCACCCCAAACGGGCTTCCGCCTCAGGTGCTGGCCGGCGAACTCAGCGGCGGGCGCACGAGGTCGCGGTGGAAGAAGTAGATTTCCTGCACCAGGAAACGCCAGCTGGTGTGGAAGCTGCGGAAGCGCGTACTCGGCGTCGACGAGGCCAGCGCATCGATGCCCAGCGCCTTGCTCAGGCGCAGCGCGCGTGCCATGTGCAGCGGGTCACTGACGATGATCACCCGGTGCAGGCCGCGCTGGTCCATCAATCGCTTGGCTTCGACCAGGTTCTGCACGGTGTTGCGCGACGCCGTCTCGATCAGGATCGCCTCGTCCGGTACCCCATGCTTGATCGCATAGCGGCGCGCCACCTGCGATTCGGAGAAGCGCGCGCCGGTGCCGCCATAGCCGCCGGTGAAGATCAGCAGCGGCGCGTATCGGGCCTCGTACAGATCCAGGCCGTGGCGGATGCGCTCTTCGAATACCGGTGACGGCTTGGCGTCGTAGGCGGCGGCCCCGAGCACGATGATGGCGTCCGCCTTCGCCGCCTGATCGCGTTCACCGACCCAGACGATCCAGGCAATCACGCCCAGCAGCCAGATCACCAGCAGGACGGACAACCGCCACAGCCAGCCCAGCAGGCCGGTGCGAGGCCGGTGCCGGTCGCGGCTCATGGCGCGCCCCAGCGCAGCGCAGGCAGGTCGACATTGCCACCAGACAGCACCAGGCCCACGCGCAGGCCGGCGAAGCGCTGTGGCTGTGCCAGCACGGCAGCGAGCACGGTGGCCGACGACGGCTCGACCACCTGCTTGAGCACCTCCCACAGCAGGCGCATCGCCGCCATCGTCGCGGTGTCATCAACCACGATCACCTCGGCACCTGCCGCCTGCAGCAACGTGAAGTTCGGCGCACCGACCAGGGTACGCAGGCCATCGCAGATCGTGTCGGGGACGAATGCGCCCTGGCGCTCCCCTGCGGCCAGCGAGCGCGCCATGTCATCGGCACCGGCGGGCTCGGCAAGCACCAGCCGCGTCTGCGGGCTGGCATGCTGCAGGGCCAGCGCGGTGCCGCTGGCCAGGCCACCGCCGCCGACCGGCACGACCAGCACGTCGAACGGGCCGTCGCTGTGCAGCAGCTCCAGCGCGGCGGTGCCCTGCCCCGCCATCACCGCCGGGTCGGTGTATGGATGGACGAGAGTCGCGCCGGTATCGGCCTGCACTTTGGCGCAGGCGGCCTCACGATCGGCGGTGGTCGGCGGGCAGCGCCAGAGGGTGGCGCCATGGCGCGCGATGTTGGCCAGCTTGGCCGCCACCGCGCCTTCCGGCACCACCACGTGGCACGGAATGCCACGGGTCCGCGCGGCCAGCGCCAGCGCAGCACCATGGTTTCCGGAGGAGTGGGTGACCACGCCGGCATCGGCCCGGCCGGCCTCCAGCGACCACACGGCGTTGCAGGCGCCACGGAACTTGAATGCACCGCCGCGTTGCAGGTGCTCTGCCTTGAAGGCGAGTTGCGCGCCGGCCAGCGCATCAAGCGTGCGCGAGCGCAGCACCGGGGTCACGCTGGCATGCGGGGCGATCCTCGCAGCAGCAAGCAGGACGTCATCGGCACGGGGCAACAGTGAATCGCTCATGACGCAAGATTAACGTATGCCTCCGCGCTGGCGACCGGGGCACAGGTCATGCCAGCATGCGGGCCTACGTCTCCATTCATTCTGGGCAGCGGAGTTAAGGGCTGATTCAATGCCCGCGCACGAAGCTGGCCGCACACCCGTCCTCTGGGGGGACCCACCATGAAAACGCGCCTGTTGCTTGTCGGCGGCCTGCTGCTGGCCCTGTCCGGCTGCACCACCTACGACTACGTCGGCGGTGGTCGCAGTGGCGGCTACTACCACGGCGCACCGTCGGTGGAGTACCGCTATCCGGCCGGCGATCCCTACGGTTACGGCTACCCGTACTACGGCGGCTATGGCGGCTACTACGGTGGCTACGGCTACCCGTACTACTCGCGGCCGATCTATCGCCCGCCGCACAACCATCGCCCGCCGCCGCGCCCACCCGGCAATGGTGGCGAGAACCGTCCGCCGCCGCCGACGCGGCCGTCATCCAACGGCGGCTCGCCGTGGCGGAACATGGATTCGCTGCGTCGCCCGCCGCAGTCCAGCATGCCGCCTTCCGCGCCGCCACCGCAGGCCCGCCCTGCCCCGGCCCCGAGCGCGCCGAGGATGAATGGTTCCCCGTGGCGCAACATGGAACGTGCGACGCAGCGCACAGTTGAGCGCTGAAACGTCTTGCATTTCACACGGTTCAAGCCGCACTCTACGGGAATAGTGACGGCCCGCGTCACAAAGTGACAAAAGCGACAGGGGCCGCCGCAAAAAGCTCTACGTCGATATCCGACAGGAACATCTGGATCCCCCCTGTTCCGGCCCTGTCGGATGTCGGCACCTCTGAAGGCAGACGGCCCCGCATTGCGGGGCCGTTTGTTTTTCGGGTCGCCCCGGCGGTATCCACGCAGGGCGTGGATGGGGCCCTTTCCGATAGCTCCGAAAAAACAGGGCCGGACAGTCCCCCGACTGCCGGCCCTCTGCTCCCCCACCATGCGCCTGTACCGGCCCCTGTTCCAATTCCGGTCGCAAGCGCCAAAAGGCGCCAGCCACGGTGGGTGCTATTGGGTTATCTGCAAAAACCCTGCCAACTTTAGGGTTGATTTAGGCGCCGGTTCGCTGGCATCGGCGTCGCGGCCCCCGAATGGCGCTAAAATCGCCACCCCGGCGCCGCCAGCGGCTGCGCCCGTCTCCAGCTGAACAGTCTCCATGAACCCGTCCTTCCATCGTTACGACGTGATCGTCATCGGCGGTGGCCACGCCGGCACCGAAGCCGCCCTGGCCGCGGCCCGCACCGGCGTGCGCACCCTGCTGCTGACCCACAACATCGAAACGGTGGGCGCGATGAGCTGCAACCCGGCCATTGGCGGCATCGGCAAGGGCCACCTGGTCAAGGAGATCGACGCCCTCGGCGGTGCGATGGCGCACGCCGCCGACCGCGCCGGCATCCAATGGCGCACGCTCAACGCTTCCAAGGGCCCGGCGGTGCGCGCGACCCGCTGCCAGGCCGACCGCAACCTGTACCGCATGGCGATCCGCGCCATCGTCGAAAGCCAGGCCAACCTGACCGTGTTCCAGGCCGCCGTCGACGACCTGATCATCGAAGGCGACGCCGTGCGCGGGGTCATCACCCAGACCGGCCTGCGCTTCGACGCCGAGGCGGTGGTGCTGACCGCGGGCACCTTCCTGGCCGGCAAGATCCACGTCGGCCCGACCCAGTACGCCGCCGGCCGCATGGGTGATCCGCCGGCCACCACGCTGGCTGCGCGCCTGCGCGAGCGCCCGTTCCAGGTCGACCGCCTGAAGACCGGTACGCCACCGCGCATCGACGGCCGCTCGCTGGACTACAGCGTGATGGACGAGCAGCCCGGCGATTCGCCGCGCCCGGTGATGTCCTTCCTCGGCTCGGTGGACGAGCATCCGCAGCAGGTCAGCTGCTGGATCACCCACACCACCGGACAGACCCACCAGATCATCCGCGACGCGCTGCACCGCTCACCGCTGTACAGCGGCCAGATCGAAGGCATCGGCCCGCGCTACTGCCCGTCCATCGAAGACAAGGTGGTGCGCTTCGCCGAGAAGGCCAGCCACCAGATCTTCGTCGAACCCGAAGGGCTGGGCATCGTCGAGATCTATCCCAACGGCATTTCGACCTCGCTGCCGTTCGACGTGCAGCTGGAGATGGTGCGCAGCATCCGCGGCTTCGAGAACGCGCACATCACCCGCCCTGGCTATGCGATCGAATACGATTTCTTCGATCCGCGTGGATTGAAGGCCTCGCTGGAAACCAAGCTGGTCAACGGCTTGTTCTTCGCCGGCCAGATCAACGGCACCACCGGCTATGAAGAAGCCGCCGCGCAAGGCCTGCTGGCCGGCCTCAACGCCGCACGCCAGGTGCGCGGGCTGGACGGCTGGTGCCCGCGCCGCGACGAAGCCTACCTGGGCGTGCTGGTAGACGACCTGATCACGCACGGCACCAACGAGCCCTACCGCATGTTCACCAGCCGCGCCGAGTACCGCCTGCAGCTGCGCGAGGACAATGCCGACCAGCGCCTGACCCCGGCCGGCCGCGAGATGGGCCTGGTTGATGACCGCCGCTGGAGCGCATTCGAGGCCAAGCAGGCCGCCGTCGCCGCCGAGCGCGCGCGGCTTGGGGCACTGTGGGCGACCCCGGCCAACGCGCTGGGCCGCGAACTGCAGGAAACGCTGGGCGTGGCGGTCAGCCGCGAAACCAACGTGCTGGACCTGATCAAGCGCCCGGAACTGGATTACGCGCAGCTGATGCAGGTGCCGTCGCTGGGCCCGGCCGTGGCCGATGGCAAGGTGGCCGAGCAGGTGGAGATCGGCGTGAAGTACGCCGGCTACCTCGACCGCCAGCGCGAGGAGATCGAGCGTCAACAGCGTCATGAAGCCACGCCGATCGCCGAAGGTTTCGATTACGCGACGGTGCGCGGGCTTTCGGCCGAAGTGCTGCAGAAGCTGGAGCGCGTGCGGCCACAGACCATCGGCCAGGCGCAACGCATCCCGGGCATGACCCCGGCGGCGATCTCGCTGCTGCTGGTGCACCTGGAACGCGCACGCCGCGGCCGGGTGGCGTAAGGCGGTACTGGCCGTTTCGGGCGGGTACCGGCCCTGGCCCGGCGGAATCCACGAAGCACTTCCACACAGGCACGCCGTGCATCGTGGATGGTCGTTCGTGCGCTAAAGTCGGGCACACTCGCCACCAGGGAAATGTGCAGCATGGACGGTCTCCACCCGATCGCGCCGGACAAGCGCGCCGCCATCCTGGCCACTCTGGCCGGCATCGAGCGCACGCATGATGTGCGTGTGCTGCTGGCCTGCGAATCGGGCAGCCGTGGTTGGGGCTTTTCCTCGCCTGACAGCGACTACGACGCACGCTTCATCTACGTGCACCGCCAGCCGTGGTACCTGAGCGTGAACGAAGCCACCGGGCCCGGCGAAGCGCAGCGCGATGTCATCGAGCTGCCGATCGACGATGAGCTGGATGTCAGCGGCTGGGACCTGCGCAAAGCGCTACGCCTGGTTTCAAAATCCAACCCGACGCTGATCGAGTGGCTGCGCTCGCCGATCATCTACCAGCAGGATGCCGGTGCCGTGGCGCTGCTGAGGCAGGCTGCCGAGCATTTCTATTCGCCACTGGGCGCGTGGTGGCACTACTGCAACATGGCGCGCTCCAACCATCGCGGTTATCTGCGTGGTGATACGGTGCGCACCAAGAAATACCTGTACGTGCTTCGCCCGCTCCTGGCCTGCCAGTGGATCGAGCACGAGCGGACGCCGCCACCGATGGCGTTCGAGGACCTGCTGGAGCGCTCGCTGCCGCGCGGCCCCGTACGCGAGGCGGTCGATGCGTTGTTGGTGGTCAAGCGGGGCAGTGCCGAACTTGCCGCCGGGCCGCGCATCGCGGCCATCAGCGATTTCATCGATCATGAACTGGCGATCCGCGCCGCGGCGCCGCAGCTGCCGGCCGGCCATGGCGACGCGGCGTGGTTGGACGAACTGTTCCGGCGGATGCTGGCCACGCACGCGCCCGCATGATGGGCCGCGCCTGCGTCTGGTAGTGCCGGCCGCTGGCCGGCAACCGCAGAAATCCAGGTACGCCCATGAGGTTGCCGAGCGGCCGCCATTACCCTGCGGTAAGCACGTGGCGTGCAGGCCACGCAGGTATCATCGTCGCGAACGCCTTGATTTCCGGAGACACCGATGAACCCGCTGCGCCCCTTCCGCGACAAGATGCCCGTCCTCGGCGAGCGCGTGTACATCGATCCGGCCTGCACGGTCATCGGCGATGTAGAACTGGCCGACGACGTGTCGGTATGGCCGGGCACGATCATCCGGGGTGACGTCAACCATGTTCGAATCGGTGCACGCACCAACGTGCAGGATGGCACTATCATCCACGTCAGCCACCACAGCCCCTACAACAGGGCCGGCTACCCGACCCTGATCGGTGAGGGCGTGACCGTGGGCCATGGCTGCATCATCCACGCCTGCAGCATTGGCGATTACAGCCTGATCGGCATGGGTGCCTGCATCCTCGATGGTGCCCGTGTGGAGCGCCACGGCTTCGTCGGCGCCGGGGCGGTAGTCGGCCCGGGCAAGGTGGTGGGCGAAGGCGAGCTGTGGGTGGGCAACCCGGCACGCCCGGCACGCATGCTGAGCGACGGGGAGATCGAGTCGCTGCACTACTCGGCCGATCACTACGTCCGGCTGAAGGACGAATACCTGGGCTGAGCACCCGACGCCGCCACCCGGCTCTGCTAAAGTCTGGGCCCGACCAGGACCTGTCGAGACCCCCATGCCTGTGGTTGCCTGCCGGAGAGGACTCCGGCACCCACAACGAAGGCCATCACGCTGATGGCCGCACCGATGCTCGATACCTACCGTGAGGTGGTGACGCCGGAGGGCGTGCTGCTGCAGTTGCCGGCGGCCGGCCCGCTGCCGCGGGCGATGGCCTGGCTGGTCGACCTTGGCGTGCGCATCGCCGTGCTGGGGGTGCTGTCGTTCCCGCTGGCGCTGCTCGACTCATTCGGCTCTGGTCTCTATCTGGCGTTGATGTTCCTGGTCTACTGGGCCTATCCGATCATCTGTGAGGCGCTGTGGGGCCGTACCCTGGGCAAGCGCGCACTGGGCCTGCGCGTGCTGTCCCGCGACGGTGCGCCGGTCGGCTGGATGGCATCGATCACCCGCAACCTGCTGCGCACGGTGGACATGCTGCCGTTCGGCTACGCGCTGGGCCTGGTCAGCAGCCTGTTCGATCCGCATGGCCGCCGCCTCGGCGACCTGGTGGCAGGTACCGTGGTGGTGCATGCGCCAGTGCTGTACCTGCCGCCGCCGCCGACCATCGACAGCGTGCTGGTCCCACCCCAGCCCCTGCGCCCGGAGGAGCAGGCCGCGCTGATGGCCTTCGCCGAACGCGCGCCGCGGCTGTCGGCCGCGCGCCAGCAGGAGCTGGCCGGCATCGCCGAGCCGCTCACCGGCACCCATGGCCAAGTCGGCGTGCTGCGGTTGTATGCGATGGCCAACTGGTTGCTGGGGCGGCGATGAAGCAGGAACAGTTCGTCGCCCGCTATCAGCAGGAATGGCAGGAACTGGAGCAGTGGCTGCAGCGCCGCGCCGGCGCCTCGCGCCGCGCGCGCCGGCAGGCCAGCGGCCTGGCCCTGGACGACGATGCGTTTCCGCAACGCTACCGTCGCCTGTGCCAGCAACTGGCGCTGGCGCGCGAGCGCGGCTACAGCCCGCAACTGGTGCAACGCCTGCAGCAGCTCATGCAGCAGGGCCACAGCGTGCTGTACCGCACGCCGCCGACGCGCTGGCGCAGTGCGCTGGAGTTCCTGGTCGCCGACTTCCCGCTGCTGGTGCGCAGCCAGGCCCGCAGCATGTGGGTGGCTCTGGCGATGTTCGCGCTGCCGGCGGTGGCCTGCTTCGTGCTGGTGCAGGCCTACCCGGACCTGATCCACTCGCTGATGGACAACCGCCAGATCGCCGAAATGGAGCGAATGTACGATCCTGCGGCCGAACGCCTGGGACGCGACAGCGGCACCGATTGGATGATGTTCGGCCACTACATCATGAACAACATCAGCATCGCCCTGCGTACCTTCGCCAGCGGCCTGCTGGCCGGGCTCGGCACGCTGCTGGTGCTGCTGTTCAACGGCGTGACCATCGGCGCGGTCGCCGGCCACCTGCAGCATATCGGCCATGGCGATCCCTTCTGGCGCTTCGTGGTCGGCCACGGCGCGTTCGAACTGACCGCGATCGTGATCGCCGGCGGCGCCGGCCTGCAGCTGGGCATGCGGTTGCTGGCACCGGGCCGGCGCCGCCGCCGCGATGCGCTGGTCGAAGGCGGCCGCATCGGCGCCCGGCTGTGCCTGGGCGTAGCGTTCATGCTGCTGGTTGCAGCCTTCATCGAAGCCTTCTGGTCGTCGATTGGCGACATACCGGCGTGGGGCAAGTTCAGCGTGGCGGGCATGTTGTGGGCAGGCGTGCTGCTGTGGCTGTGGCGCGGTGGACGCGGGGGTGGCGATGCGCATTGATCGCCTGGACGTGGTGCTGCGCGCACGCAGCGGCTGGGAAGCGATGGAGCTGGGCAGTGCCCTGTCCCGCCGCCATGCGCGTGCCGTGTGGGGCAGCTGGCTGCTGGCCAGTGCGCCGCTGTTCGTGATCTTCAATGCGCTGGGCGCGTGGTTGGATGCGTTCGGCTGGGCCTGGCTGGCAATGTGGTGGTGCAAGCCGCTGTTCGAGCGTGCACCGCTGTACGTGCTGTCGCGCGGCATCTTCGGCGAACCAGTGGGTACGTGGGCCGCGCTGCGCGCGCAGCACAACTGGGGCAACGGGGGATTCTGGGGCTACCTGGGGTGGCGACGCTTCAGCGTGCTGCGCAGCCTGTGCCTGCCAGTCAACCTGTTGGAGGGCAATGCGCCGGCGCAGCGCGGTGCACGCCGCCGCGCAGTGGCGTCCGGTGCGGCGGGCGCGGCGATGGTGCTGACCGTGAGCTGCATGGCCTTCGAAGCGGTGCTGGTGGCCGGTGCGATCGGCGCAGTGTTCATGTTCATGCCGCTGGACCTGATGTCCGAGTCGTGGCGCGCCGCATGGGACATGATCGGCGAGGACACTCCAGCGTGGGTGCTGTTCGGCTTCAACCTGGCCTGCTGGCTGGCCTCGGTGCTGATCGGCCCGTTCTACGTCGGCGCCGGCTTCGGCCTGTACCTGAACCGGCGTACGCAGATGGAAGCGTGGGACGTCGAAATCGCGCTGCGCCGCCTGCGCGAGCGGCTGCTGCCGGCTGCATCGACGCTGGCGCTGCTGCTCTGCCTTGCCCTGCCGCTGGCCTCCGCGCCAGTGCGCGCGCAGGACGCGCAGGCAGCCGCTGAGCAGGCCCACGACGCCGAAGAGGACGAAGACAGTGCGGAGGAGCCGGCCACCGCGGCCAACGACCCCGCCAATACGCCGGCGATGATCTTCGGTGCAGCGCCGGTGGATACCGCCGGCTTCCGCCAGGCAGTGAACCGCGCCTATGAGGATCCGCTGCAGCGCCCGACCCGCCAGGTCACGCGCTGGAAGCCGATCGAACAGGCCGAGGAAGGGAAGAAGGAAGACAAGGCGCCGCAGAATGACGCCACCCACAAGAACGGGCGCAACACCCGCAAGACCGGCATCGCCTGGTTGGCGCGGCTGGCCGAATGGGGCCTGTGGGGCCTGCTCGGCATCCTGCTGCTGGTGCTGCTGCTG
Organism: Stenotrophomonas maltophilia; assembly: GCF_001676385.1. Taxonomy (GTDB): domain Bacteria; phylum Pseudomonadota; class Gammaproteobacteria; order Xanthomonadales; family Xanthomonadaceae; genus Stenotrophomonas; species Stenotrophomonas maltophilia_J. Next base: position 196,164 of record NZ_LYVJ01000003.1, read on the forward strand.
ACCGCGCGATTGTGGCTGCCGTGGTTGCGCGGCAGTGGCCGACGCAAGGCTGAAGCGGCACCGGCGGTACGGGAGGAACAGGTCGAGCTGCCGGTGGTGCTGCCGCCCGACGTGGCCACCCAGGCCGGCCTGCTGTGGGACCAGGGCCGGCCGCGGCAGGCGCTGGCCCTGCTGTACCGCGCCAGCGTGCGCACCGTGGGCGAGCGCAGCGGCATCGCACTTCCACCCGGCGCCACCGAAGCGCAGTGCCTGCGTGCCTCGCGGCGCATGCCCGACGCGACCGACCGCGACCTGTTCGCGCGCATCGTGCGCATGTGGCAGTACGCCGCCTACGGCGGCCGCCTGCCCAGCCGCGGCGAGTTCGACGCGTTGGCTGCCACCCTGCGCCAACACTATGGGTGGCAGGCATGAGCCCGCGCCTGTTCTGGTCGCTGCTGCTGGGCGGGGTAGTGCTGTTCGGCGTCCCGCTGACCATCCTCTTTCTGCGCACGCACGAGCGGGTGACCGAGACCGTGCACCTGCCGCCACAGGGCGAGGCCGCCTACAACCCGTTGTACGTGCTGGGCCAGGCGCTGCGTGCCGACGGCGCCGAGGTGCAGTCGCGGCCACGGCTGGAGCTGACGCAGATGGCGTTGGGAGCGCACGACACGGTGGTGCTGCTGCAGGACAGCGGCGAACTGCCGGCGCCGGTGGCCAAGGCACTGCTGGATTGGGTCGAGGACGGCGGCCATCTGCTGGTACGCACGCCGCCACCGGCCGAAGACAACGCGGGCAGCACGCAGGGCCCGTTGCTGGACCAGTTGGGCGTGAACAGCCTGTTCCAGCGCAGTGACTGCCAGCCGTTCCACGTCGAGGACGATCCGGGCCACGTCGAATTCTGCAATGGTCGCCGCTTCACCCTCGGCTTCGCTGCGAGTGCGCAGGCCGAGCGGCGCTGGGGCGGTGATCGTGACCTGGTGTTCGCGCGCCTGCGCCATGGCCTGGGCAGGGTCAGCGTGCTGGCCGACATGGAATTCATGCGCGGCGAGGTGGACTCACCGGCGGCCCGCATGGCGGCCGCCAACGGCACGCCCAGCGACGGCCTGCATGATCGTTCCCACCGCGACCTGGCCCGTTACCTGCTTGACCCGAACTATGGCAAGGGAACGTTCTGGCTGGTCTATGCCAGCCGCCCGCCGTCGCTGTGGGCGCGCCTCTTCTACCAGGGCTGGCCGCTGTGGGCGCCCCTGCTGCTGGCCCTGCTGGGCTGGCTGTGGGCCCGCTCGCAGCGCTTCGGCAGCGTGCTGCCGTCACCGGTGCTGGAGCGCCGTTCGCTGCTGGAACACGTGCGCGCCAGTGGCGAACTGTTGCTGCGCTACGGCCACGGCACCCGCCTGTACGACGCGGTGCTCGCCCTGTTCCTGCACCGCCTGCGCCTGCGTGCGCCGGTCGCCGCCGCACTCGAGGGCCCGCCCCGCGACCAGGCCATTGCCGAACTGCTGCAATGGCCGCAGGGCCGCGTTGCCAGCGCGCTGACCCCGCCCCCCCCACACGATTCCTCCGCCCTGCGCGAGCGCATCCGCTTGCTGCTCCAGATGAGATCCCTGCTATGAGCGAAGTTCCCGAGCTGCCGGCGGCCACCAGTGCCCGCCTGATCGAACGCGTCGACGCCATCCGCGACGCCGTCGGCCACGCCTTCATCGGCCAGGCCGAGGTGCTGGACCAGATCCTGGTAGCCCTGCTGGCCGGTGGGCACGTCCTGATCGAGGGCGTGCCCGGGCTGGGCAAGACCCTGCTGGTACGTGCACTCGCGCAGGCCCTGGAGCTGGATTACGGCCGCGTGCAGTTCACCCCCGACCTGATGCCCAGCGACGTCAGTGGCCACGCGGTGTATGACCCGAAGAGCGAGAGCTTCAGGATCCGCCGCGGCCCGGTGTTCACCAACCTGCTGCTGGCCGACGAGATCAACCGCGCACCGGCCAAAACCCAGTCGGCACTGCTGGAAGTGATGCAGGAAGGCCAGGTGACCATCGAAGGCAAGGCCTTCACCCTGGCACCGCCGTTCATGGCGCTGGCCACGCAGAACCCGCTGGAGCAGGAAGGCACCTACCCGTTGCCGGAAGCACAACTGGACCGTTTCCTGCTGAAGGTGCTGATCGACTACCCGCAGCTGGAGGACGAGAAGCGCATGGTGACGGCGATCACCAGTGGCCGCGCCGCCAGCGATTTCGACCTGAGCCAGGTGCCGCGCGTGCTCGGCGCCGGCGAGTTGCTGGAACTGCAGCGCGCCACCGCCACGATTACCGTCGATGACGAAGTGATCGACTACGCGGTGCGGATCGTGGCCGCCACCCGGAAATGGCCGGGCATCGCGGTCGGCGCCGGCCCACGCGGCAGCATCGCGCTGGTGCGCGCCTCGCGCGCGCAGGCGGTTCTGGCCGGCCGCGACTTCGTCACTCCCGACGACGTGCGCGACATCGCCCGCCCGGCGCTGCGCCACCGCATCGCGCTGGCCCCGGAGCTGCAGATTGAAGGCCAGGACGCCGATGACGTGCTGGGCGCGCTGCTGGCCAAGGTGGAAGCACCGCGCCGATGAGGCCGGCCCCGCTGCTGCTGGTGCTGCTGCTGGCCTGGGCTGCCCTGGGCAGCCTGGTGCTGGGCGGATTGCTGCCGCACTGGAGCTGGGGACTGGCCGCAGCGGTCATCGCGCTGCCGGCCGTGTTCGACCTGTGGCGGCAGACGCGGCGTCCTTCGCCTCTGGTACAGCGTGAACTGCCCGAGGCGCTGGCGCTGGGCGTCCGCCGTGGGGCTGCACTGCGGCTTCAGGCGGACGCATCGATGACGGTGCAGGTATTTGATCGGGTGCCCGGTGGCTGGCCATTGGAATCGCTGCCGCAACGCGTGCAGCTGCAGGCCGGCCGCGCCTTTACCCTGCACTACCACCTGCAGCCACTGCAGCGCGGGCACTTCCGTTTCGACGGCGTGCACCTGCGCATGCGATCGCCGTGGCGGTTGTGGTGGCAGCAGCGCCTCCTGCCACCAGCGCAGGAAGTACGGGTCTACCCGAATTTCGTACCGCTCACCCGGTTCGCTCTGTTCAGTGCCGACCAGGCCTCGCGACTGGTCGGTGCGCACGTGAAGCGCCGCCGTGGCGAAGGCACCGACTTCCACCAGATGCGCGAGTACCGCGTGGGTGACAGCCTGCGCCAACTCGATTGGAAGGCCACTGCACGTGCCCGCAAGCTGATCTCGCGCGAGTACCAGGATGAGAAGAACCAGCAGCTGCTGCTGATGCTCGACAGCGGCCGGCGCATGCTGGCCAGCGAGGGCGGACTCTCGCATTTCGACCATGCGTTGAACGCCTCGCTGGTGGTGGCCTACCTGGCGCTGCGCCAGGGCGACGCCGCCGGGCTGTTCGCCGCCGGCGGCGAACGGCGCTGGGTGGCGCCACAGCGCGGCATGGGTACGGTGGAGCACCTGCTGCGCGCGAGCTACGACCTGCAGCCACGCGCAGTGGCCACCGATTACCTGGCCGCCGCCACCGAGGTCTCGCTGCGCCAGCGCCGGCGTGCGCTGGTGATGCTGGTCAGCAACGTGCGTGACGAGGACATCGAAGACCTGCTGGCGGCTGTGCGCCTGCTGCAGCAGCGCCACCTGGTGTGCGTGGCCAGCCTGCGCGAGCGCGAGCTGGATGCGGCGCTGGAAGGCGATGTGCAGACGCTGGACGAGGCGGCACGGGCCGGCGCCGCCGCGCTGTACCTGCAGCAGCGTGCAAAGGCGCATGAAGCGCTGCGCAGCGAGAAGGTGATGGTGCTGGACGTGACCGCCGACGCCCTGCCCGGCGCACTGGTGGAACGCTACCTGGCAGTGAAGCGCGAAGGGTTGCTCTGAGCCGAGCATGGGCTCGGCTCTAGGGAAGGCCTGATTCCTGTAGAGCCGAGCCCATGCTCGGCTGCCGTGTCAGCATTCGCCCCGCAGCAACCGCCGCTGCAACCGCTCCACCGCGCGCTGCAGCAACACCCGGTTGCGGGCCAGCTTCATCCACTGCGGCAGGCGCGAGAACATGGATCGAAGATGGCCGTGGTGCTCGCGCAGCGTCGCGCTCGCGTACTCGTGCAGCGCCTGCAGATGCTCAGCGTTGTAAGCCCAAAGCAGGCCCATGCGGGTCGATTCGGCCAGGCGCAGCGGCAGTCCGAAATGCGGATCGGCAGGCTCGGCGTCACGCAACGGACGCACCGAGACCGAAACATCGGTGCTGCGATCACACTGCGCGCATCGGGCGGGGAACGAGGCAGGCGCGGGCGTGCCGGCGGGAATCCGCCGACACACCTGCAGCCACTGATGCCCACAGAATCCACAGGGTTGGCGGCCCAGCACGCAGACAGCGCCCACCCAGTCGCCGCTGTCCAGCACAGCGCTGCAACCGGTGCAGCGGAAACGCGCGGTCCACCGATAAGGTTCCCAACGGGCGATCACCCAACCGGGGGTGTCACAGCGATGGCAGCAGACTGCGACACGGTCCGCGAAGGCCTGCAGGCTGCGCCCGTCATCGAAATGCCGACCCGGCACGGGCGTGGCACGCCCATGCCGGCCAGGCCAACGCCGCACCGCCATCAGACGTAGATCCGCGTCGGCGCCTCATCAATGATCGCATGCGGTACGAAGCGCGCGCTGTCGCGGGTGATCGCGCTGTCGTCCTCGCGGATGCCGATGCCGCAAGCATGATCGCCCACCACCCAGCTGCCGATCAGCGGGTAGCCGCCTTCGAAGCGGGCCAGCGGATGCGCGCGCTGGATGATCGCCGGGCCGTCGTAGGGGCCGTCGCTGCGCTGGGTGCTGCCATCGGCCAGGTGCATCTCGATGTTGGCGCCTTCGCGCGAGAACAGCGGCTTGCGCACCCAGCCCGAGGCCAGCGTGCTGCCGTCATCGAAGTGCGCTTCCAGCAGGTTCGGGTGGCCCACGTTGCGCTGCCACAGCAGCGGCAGGATGCCCTTGTTGCTCAGCACCGCCTTCCACGCCGGTTCCAGCAGCTGCACGCCCGAGCCGGGCAGCGCGCGGCCGAATTCCTCGGCCATCAGGTCTTCCAGCGGGTACAGCTTGAACAGCGTGCCGATCACCGAATCATCCAGCGCGGTGAAGCGGCCGTCCCCGGACAGGCCGATGTCCTCGATCGCGATGGCCTGGCCATGCAGGCCGGCCTGCGAGGCGCAGTCGCGCAGGTAGTCGACGGTGCCACGATCTTCTTCCGAGCTGCCCACGGCGCTGAAATACAGCGGCGGCGGCAGCTGGGCGGCCAGCTCGCCGAAGCGTTCGACCAACGCTTCGTGGATCGCGTTGAACTGGTCGGCGTGCTGCGGCAGGCGGCCGGCGTTGCGCTGGTCTTCCAGCCACTGCCACTGGAAGAAGCTGGCCTCGAACAGCGAGGTCGGCGTGTCGTAGTTCAGTTCGTACAGCTTGGCCGGGCCGGTGCCGTCGTAGGCCAGGTCCAGGCGGCCATAGAGATGTGGCTGGCGCTGGCGCCAGCTGTCGGCGATCCAGTCACGGTAATGCGGCGGAATCGCCAGCTGGTCCATCAACCGTTCGCTGCCGATGACATCGCCGACCAGGTCCAGCGCCATCTGGTGCAGCTCGGCGCTGGGGTCTTCGATGTCCTGTTCGATCTGGCGCAGGGTGAAGGCGTAGTACGCGCTTTCATCCCAGTACGGCTGGCCATCGATGGTGTGGAAGCGGAAGCCCGCTTCGTCCGCGCGTGCCCGCCACTGGGCACGCGCGGCAATCCGGATGCGCTGCATGGATCGATCAGCCGCCGTAACTGCCGCTGCTGCGGCGTGCGCTGGTGGTACCGAAACCACCGCGGCTGGCGGTGACCGCGCGGTTCGGCTCGCTGGTGACCGGGGCCAGGCCGGCCTTGCCGCTGCCGATGCCGCTGGCGGTGTTCAAGCCTCCGGTGCCACCCGGTGCCGCGCGCGCCCAACCGGCATTCTTGTCCTGGTAGGCCGGCGCCGACGTCGGCGCCTGCGGCGCCAGGCCGCCACGGTTGCCCAGCATCTGCGACATGAAGAAGCCCATCATCATCGGGCCGATGAACGAGGTCCCGGCCGAGGTGTGCTGCTGCACGCACTGTTCCGGCTTGTAGTCCTTCTCGCAGTCTTCCCGGCTGGCGTACTTCGGCGCCGCGTCGGCGGCCTGCTTCTGCGCTTCGGCGAAGGCATTGCGGCACGACGACGGATCACCGGTCGCCTCGGTGCAGGCCTCGACCGAGGTATACAGGCCTTCCTGCACCTTGACCTCCGGCTCCTTCTGGCAGGCGGTGAGCAGCAGCGGCGCAGCGCTCATCAGCAGCAGCGCGGTGGTGCGGGAACGTTTCATGGCCTCATGCCCTGTCGACGGATCAATGCCCCAATGATGCCAAATCCGGACCAGCAACCGGAATCGGCAAAGTGCGAAAGATGAACGGGCTTTCATTTTCGTCATTCCCCATCATCCGCGCATGACGTGGATCCACCGGTGTCCTGCCACCGGACCCACCCCGCCATCCCACGGAGCGCCCGCCTTTGACGTTGACGTGGACGTTGCCTCTGCGGGTGCCGGGCGCAGCCCGGCCGGACCACCACCGGTGGTTGCAGCAGCAACCGAAAAAATTGGCCATGATCGGGCGACCCCCACGTCGTACGGCCCGCCCGTTCCGCCCGCCATGCCCGAATACCGTTCCCGCACTTCCACCGCCGGCCGCAACATGGCCGGCGCCCGCGCCCTGTGGCGTGCCACCGGCATGAAAGACGGCGACTTCCACAAGCCGATCATCGCCATCGCCAACTCCTTCACCCAGTTCGTGCCCGGCCACGTGCACCTGAAGGATCTTGGCCAGCTGGTCGCGCGCGAGATCGAACAGGTCGGCGGTGTCGCCAAGGAATTCAACACCATCGCCGTGGACGACGGCATCGCGATGGGCCACGACGGCATGCTGTACTCGCTGCCCAGCCGCGAGATCATCGCCGACGCCGTGGAGTACATGGTCAACGCGCACTGTGCCGACGCGCTGGTGTGCATCAGCAACTGCGACAAGATCACGCCCGGCATGCTGATGGCCGCGCTGCGCCTGGACATCCCGGTGGTGTTCGTCTCCGGCGGGCCGATGGAAGCGGGCAAGACCAGGTTGTCCGAGCACAAGCTGGACCTGGTCGACGCAATGGTGGTGGCCGCCGATGACAGCGCCTCCGACGAGAAGGTGGCGGCGTTCGAGCGCAGCGCCTGCCCCACCTGCGGCTCCTGCTCGGGCATGTTCACCGCCAACTCGATGAACTGCCTGACCGAAGCGCTGGGCCTGTCGCTGCCCGGCAATGGCACCACGCTGGCCACCCACGCCGACCGCGAGGCGCTGTTCCGCCGCGCCGGCCGCCTGATCGTCGAGCTGTGCCATCGCTGGTACGGCGGCGAAGACCCGTCGGCGCTGCCGCGCGGCATCGCCACCCAGGCCGCGTTCGCCAACGCAATGACCCTGGACATCGCCATGGGCGGTTCCACCAATACCATCCTGCACCTGCTCGCTGCCGCGCAGGAAGCCGGCGTCGACTTCGACCTGACCCACATCGACGCGCTGTCGCGGCGCGTGCCGCAGCTGTGCAAGGTGGCACCGAACACGCCGAAGTACCACATCGAGGACGTGCACCGCGCTGGCGGCGTGTTCGGCATCCTCGGCGAACTGGACCGCGCCGGCCTGCTCGATACCTCGGTGCCGACCGTGCACAGCACCAGCCTGGCCGAAGCGCTGGAACGCTGGGACGTGGTGCGCAGCGACAACGACACCCTGCACACCTTCTTCAAGGCCGGCCCGGCTGGCATCCCCACCCAGGAGGCCTTCAGCCAGGCCACGCGCTGGCCGACGCTGGACCTGGACCGCGCCGAAGGCTGCATCCGTTCGCTGCCGCATGCATATTCGCTGGAAGGGGGCCTAGCCGTGCTGCGCGGCAACCTGGCCATGGATGGCTGCGTGGTCAAGACCGCCGGCGTGGACGAATCGATCCACGTGTTCGAAGGACCCGCGCGCGTCTATGAATGCCAGGACGCCGCCGTTGCCGGCATCCTCGCCGACGAGGTGCAGCCGGGCGAAGTGGTGGTGATCCGCTACGAAGGCCCGAAGGGTGGCCCCGGCATGCAGGAAATGCTGTACCCGACCAGCTACCTGAAATCGAAGGGGCTCGGCAAACAGTGCGCACTGCTTACCGACGGCCGCTTCTCCGGCGGCACCTCGGGCCTGTCGATCGGCCACGCCTCGCCGGAAGCCGCCAGTGGCGGCACGATCGGCCTGGTGGAGAACGGCGACCGCATCCGCATCGACATCCCGGCCCGCCGCATCGACCTGCTGCTGGACGAGGCGACGCTGGTACAGCGCCGCGCCGACGCCGATGCGCGTGGCTGGAAACCACGCGCGCCGCGCCCGCGCAAGGTCACCAGTGCGCTGAAGGCCTACGCCCTGCTCGCCACCAGCGCCGACAAGGGCGCCGTGCGCAACACCACCCTGCTCGGTGATTGATCCCTGTGCGGTAGTGCCGGCCGCCGGCCGGCATCTGCACACTGCGTCCCACATCATTGAGGTTGCCGGCCAGCAGCCGGCACTACCCGTCGTGATGCGTTATGTTGGTCAGGAGGTCACCGACAGGGAGGTTGAGATGATGTTGCTTTCCTTTGCACTGGCCGCTGCCATGGCCACGCCGGCAGAACCGCCAGAAGCGCCCGACTGCCGCTACGACCGTACAGCAATGCTGGCGATGGAGCCCGGTCGGTTCGATCAGGACCTGGCAGGTGGCTGGCGCACGCTGGCCGACCGTGGCTGTACCCGCGAGGCTGCCGATCTGCTGTCCGCCTACGGCGCACTGCCCAAGGCAGCAGGCAATGTCATCATCACGTGGCACGAGGGCCAGCTGCGCGCGGAGCTGGGGCAGACGGCACAGGCGATCATGCTGATGGAACGCAGCCACAAGCCGGTGAACGGAGGTGACCCGGGATACTGGAATGCCTATGTGGATGGCATGGTTGCGTTCCTGCGCGAGGACCGCAGCGCCCTTGAAAGGGCTCGTGCGAGGCTGCTCGCGATACCGACGCCCACCGCCATGGCGGAGAACATCAAGGACGGTCGCTACCACTTCACCACCGAGGGCGGGCAACAGGTGCAGATGCCGTGGCCGCCGAACCTGGACGTGCTTGATGGACTGCTGCGCTGCTTCGGCAAACCCTACGCGGAGGCCTATGGACCAGGGTGCCGGAACCCGGAAAGCAGGTGAGGTTCTCCGCCGGGCATGGCCCAGCGCTACCGGTGCGTCTCAGCCGATCACCCGCTTGAACGGCGGCAGCGCGTCGATGATGCGCTTGCCGTAGCGGCGGGTCAGCAGCCGCGAATCGAGGATGACCACGCGCCCGGTATCGGTGGAGGTGCGGATCAGGCGGCCGGCGAACTGGGTCAGCGTGCGCAGCGCATGCGGGATGGCGATCAGGTTGAAGGCGTTCAGCCCACGCCCTTCGAACCACTCGCTGAGGGTGGCGGTCTGTGGATCGGTAGGCACCGCGAACGGCACCTGGGTGATCACCACGGTGGTGCAGGCTTCGCCGGGCAGGTCGAGGCCTTCACCGAACGAGTTCAGGCCGAACAGCACCGAGCCTTCGCCCGCTTCGACGCGGCGCAGGTGTTCCTCGATCAGCCGGGTCTTGGACATCTCGCCCTGTACCAGCACCTGCTTGCGGCGCGCGGCCGGCATCAGACCGGCCACCTTCTCCATCTTCCAGCGCGAGGTGAAAAGCACCATCGAGCCCTTGGCCCAGTCCAGCTCGGTGTCCAGGTAGCGCGCCACCTCGCGGGGATGGCCTTCGCGGTCGTCGGGGGTGACCGGGAACTTCGGCACGATCAGCTCGGCCTGGTTGGGCAGGTCGAACGGTGATGACAGCGAGATCATCTCGGCCTCTTCGGGAATGCCGTTGTCGATCGCCAGCGACTGGAAGTCACCGCCGCCGGTCAGCGTCGCCGAGGTCATCACCACCGAATCCACTTCATCCCACAGCAGCTTGCGCAGCACGTGCGCAGCCGACACCGGCGAACCATGCAGCACCAGGTCGCCGTCGCGGGTGGCGGTGACCCAGCGTGCCATCGGCGGCGCGCCGTCCTTGTCCTCGCGGCGCCAGGCCTGCCACAGGTTGTACTGCTGCTCGATCATTTCCAGCGCCATGCCCAGGTTGCGCTGCAGGCGCTCGCGCGCGGCATCGTCCGGCTTGCCCTTGGCTACCTGTGCGGTGGCGGCATGCGCCCAGTTGTAGAGGCTGCGGGTATCGTCGGCCAGCGCCTCGATCGGTTCGCGCCAGGCCTCGGGCAGGCGGCCATTGGCCGCACGCCACATCGGCTCTTCGTCCGCCGGCGCCGGCATCCACACCCGCTCGATGTGGTCACGGAACGCGCGCAGCTGCTTGGCCACGTTGCTGGCCACCTCGATTGCTTCGTTCGGCAGCAGGTTGCCGAGACGGTCCTTGTCGACCGCGCGGTAGGCGCCAGCGATCAGGATCTGCAGGCGGCCGGTGCGCTTGGCCATTTCATCCAGCGCCAGGCTGGCCGCGCCCTGGTCGATCGCCACGCTGCCGATGTGGTGGCCTTCGTCCAGCACCAGCAGCATGTCCGACGGCGGTGCGATCAACGGCTGGCCGTTGTCGCTGTCGCCGATCGACAGCGCCGACAGCAGCAGCGCGTGGTTGGTCACCACGATCTGCGCATCGCGCACCGTATTGCGCGAACGCAGCACCGCGCACTGCGCCGAGTATGCACAGCGACGCCCGGCGCAGCCCGACGCCGGCGTGGTGATGCGGCTGCGCAGGCCCGGGCTGATGGTCTCCGGCGCGTTGTCGATATCGCCGTCCCAGGCGCCGCTGGTGAAGGCATCGGTGAGACGCTTGGCGATGTCCATCTCGATCGGCGCCAGTGGCCGGTCGAACAGCGGCGCCTCATCCTCGAACATGCCGCCCTGCGCACCTTCGCCGTGCGCCTCGGCAGCATTGCGCGTGCACAGGTAGCGGGTGCGGCCCTTGGCCAGCGCCACGGTCGCTTCCAGGCCGGTGGCCTTCAGGAAATTCGGAATATCCCGCTCGACCAGCTGCGACTGCAGTGCCACGGTGCCGGTGCTGATCACCAGCTTTTTCTTGCTGGCCAGCGCGATCGGCACACCCGCGGTGAGATAGCCCAGGCTCTTGCCGACGCCGGTCGGTGCCTCGACCACACCCACACCGCCACTCTTCGACAGCGCACGCGACACCACGCCGATCATCTGGCTCTGCGAGCGGCGGGTGGAGAAGCCGGGGGTATTGGCCTGCAGCGTCGTGTACGCCTTGCGGATCGCATCCTTCAAGGTGTCATCAAGCGTGCGCGGAGCGGCGACGGTTTCGGTCACGCCGGGAACTACCGTGGCTGGATCAGGCCGGTCATTGTCGCATGGCCGGCCAGGTTCGCCGCCGCTCGCTGCCTGAACAAGCCAGCGACGACGCCCGGCGGCCGGATGAACACGCCGGACGCTGCTGGCGACAGACCAGGGCCGTCACCCGGAAATCATTGCACCGCGTTGCCACGCAGCCGCAGCAGCCGCACCAGCGCCCACACCAGCAGCACCATGCCGACGGCCTCGACCATCGCCAGGGCGAAGCGCAGCACGCCCAGGATGGCGCTCATCTGCGACACCACGCTGAAGTCGCCGCGACCGAGCATCCACATCGGCAGGATGCTGGCCGCCATGCCACCCAGGCAGGCCAGCAGCAACAGCAGCAGGCCGACCAGCGCACCGGTGCGAGTGGCATCGCGCGGCGCGCCGACTACCCAGACCAGGCCGATGCACAGCGCGATCAGCACCGGCAGCCGCACGCCCACCAGGCTCAGTACGGTCGCCAGCAGGGTTGTGCCATCCATCGCTCAGTCCTCGCCGGCCAGTACGGCCGAGCCCTGGCGCAGCGACTGGTAGACCTCGTCGGTCTGCGGGCGCACACCGTGCCACTGCAGGAAGCTCTCCGCCGCCTGCTCGACCAGCATGCCCAGCCCGTCAACGGTATTGCGGCAGTCTGCCGCGCGCGCCCAGGCCAGGAAGGCGATGGCCGCCTCACCGTAGTTCAGGTCGACGGCGGTGGTCATTGAATTGACCAGCGACAGCGGCAGCTTGAACTCGACGTCGCGGTCGCGGCCGGCCGAAGTGGCGTTGACGATCAGTTCGAAATCGCCCAGGTCGCGCAGATCTTCCCAGTAGCGGCTGATCGCGCGGCCCGGTTCACCCATCGCGTCGATCAACTCGTCGGCGCGCTCCGGCGTGCGGTTGACCACCACCAGCTCAGTGATGCCGGCATCGAGCAGCGCCGGGGCAACGCTGCGCGCGGAGCCACCGGCGCCGATCAGCAGCACGCGCCGGCCGCGCAGGTCCAGGCCATGGCGGTCGGTCAGGTCGCGCACCAGGCCGATGCCATCGGTGGTGTCGCCGTGCCAGCGGTCACCCTTGCGCAGCAAGGTATTGACCGAGCCGGCGCGGCGCGCACGTGCGGTCAGCGTGACGCACGCCGAGAACGCCGCTTCCTTGTGCGGCGAGGTGACGTTGGCGCCGACGCCCCCTTCGGCGGCGAAGGCCTCCAGGCCCGCCAGGAACGCGTCCGGAGCCAGGTCGATCGCACGGTAATCCACCGCGATGCCTTCCTGGCGACCGAACGTCGCATGGATCTGCGGCGACTTCGAGTGGGCAACGGGGTGTCCGAAGACGGCGTAACGGTCGGTCATGGAATCCTCAGGCTGGCTAGACTGGTGCTCTTTCACGCACGGACCCGGATGATGCGCATCACCCCGCCCCTGCTGGTGCTTGTCGCCAGTCTACTCCCTGCCCCGGCGGCATTGGCGTTGAACGAGTACGGCATCGAAGGGATGGGCGTGGTCTCGACCCGCGCCGACGAGGGCCGCGCCACGATCAGCGCCGATGGCCAGCGCATCATCTTCGCCCGCCGCGGCGACGCCGGCTGGGGGCTGTGGCAGGCGCGGGTGGTCGACGGCCGCTGGCAGCACGCGCAGTCCTTGGCTGTAGGCGTGGCCGGTGAGGTGCGTGATCCCTATTTCAGCCGTGATGGCCGCTGGCTGCTGTTCGCGGCCGGCCGCGAGGGCAGACTGGCCTTGTATCGCGCCCCGCTGGCCGCCGATGGCCGGGTGGGCGATGCCCAGCCGCTGGCGGGTGACGGCGGCCGCCAGGAAGAGCGCGGGCCAGCCCTGAGCGTGGATGGCAAGCGGCTGTTGTTCGCCCGCCAGCAGGGCCGTGGCGCCGGCTGGGACCTGTTCGTGGCGACGCTGGATGCGCAGGGCATGCGTGGCCCGGCGACCGCACTGAGCGCGTTGAACAGCGCCGACGACGAAACCGACGGCGACTGGCTGGGCGATGACGGCGCCGTGGTGTTCAGCCGCGGCAACGGCGCCACCGCGCAGGTGTGGAGCAGCGGCTGCGGGTGGAGCGGCGCGGCACTGCAGCCGCTGGGGCTGTCGTTCAACCAGGCCGGCGGCTGGACCGGTGCGCCGGTGATCGACAACGCCAGGCCGGGCGAGATGATGGTCGCCAGCAGCGCGGCGAAGGCGCCCCGCGCCGGTGGCGTGGACGTGTACCGGCTGGCGGTACCGAAGGTGGTGGCGGTGCCGGGGTGCGTGCGGGGCGCGCGGTAACGGCAAACGCCAACCAAGGTTGGCGGCTACCAGGGCGATGGATGCGCCAGGTGCGTGCGGTAGATCCACGCCATCCGCGGATGATCGTTTGGTAGATGCCAACCTTGGCCGGCATGCGGGAAAGCGCGAACCAAGTTTGGCACCCACCCGGGCACGCGGTCAGCGCGACAACACCTTGGCGCGCTGCTGCTCGTACTCCATTTCGCTCAGCTGGCCGTTGTCCTTGCGCTGGTTCAGCGCGGCCAGCTCGGCCTGCACGCTGTCCGGCAGGGCCTGCTCACGGGCCACGTGGCGGGCGGCGGAGAGCTGCTCCGGCGGGCGTTTGCCAGCCCGCCAGGCCGCGATGAAGACCGCGACGATGATGGCGCCGAATACCAGGACGCCGGTGCCCCAGATCAGCCATTGCATCCATCCCAGTTCGGGTCCCATCGCGCAGTCCTCCGTCTATCGTGGCGCCATTGTCAGCGCTCGCGCAGCCACCGCGCCACCTGCGGCGCGAAATAGGTCAGCACGCCATCGGCGCCGGCGCGCTTGAAGCCCAGCAGCGACTCCATCACGCAGGCGCGCTCGTCCAGCCAGCCGTTGGCGAAGGCGGCCTTCATCATCGCGTACTCGCCACTCACCTGATAGGCGAAGGTTGGCACGCCGAACTTCTCCTTCACCCGGCGCACCAGGTCCAGGTACGGCATGCCCGGCTTGACCATCACCATGTCGGCGCCTTCTTCCAGGTCCAGCGCGATTTCGCGCAGGGCCTCGTCGCCGTTGGCCGGGTCCATCTGGTAGGTCTTCTTGTCCGCCTTGCCCAGGCTGGCCGCGCTCCCCACCGCATCACGGAACGGGCCGTAGAACGCCGAGGCATACTTGGCCGAGTAGGCCATGATGCGCACATTGATGTGGTGGTCGGCGTCCAGCGCACGGCGGATCGCACCGATGCGGCCGTCCATCATGTCCGACGGCGAGACGATATCGACGCCAGCCTCGGCGTGCGACACCGACTGCTTGACCAGTGCTTCGACGGTGATGTCGTTCAGCACGTAGCCCTTGTCGTCGATGATCCCGTCCTGGCCGTGGGTGGTGTAAGGGTCCAGCGCCACGTCGGTCATCACCCCCAGCTCCGGGAAGCGCGATTTCAGCGCGCGGATCGCACGCTGCGCCAGGCCGTCTTCGGCCCAGGCCGCCGACGCGTCCAGCGACTTCAGCGACGGATCGATGACCGGGAACAGGTCGATCACCGGAATGCCCAGCTCCAGCGCCTCTTCGGCCACTTTCAGCAGCTCTTCGATCGACAGCCGCTCCACGCCCGGCATCGACGGCACCGCGGTGCGGCCCGCCAGTTCGTGCACGAACACCGGATAGATCAGGTCGTCGGTGGTCAGCGTGTTCTCGCGCATCAGGCGGCGCGAGAACTCGTCGTGGCGCATGCGGCGCGGGCGGTACAGCGGATGGGACATGGCAGGCTCCGGGGAGTGGCTATTGCAGCAGGTAGCCCTGCGGCAGCAGGGGTTCGGGCAAGGGGCGTTCGCCGAGCGCGTCGAGCTGGTCGATCTCGATCGTGCGCACCAGCGCGTCCAGCGGCAGGTCGTTCGGCTCCAGGCCGAACGGGTCTTCCAT
This sequence comes from Stenotrophomonas maltophilia, assembly GCF_001676385.1. Classification (GTDB taxonomy): domain Bacteria; phylum Pseudomonadota; class Gammaproteobacteria; order Xanthomonadales; family Xanthomonadaceae; genus Stenotrophomonas; species Stenotrophomonas maltophilia_J. The sequence continues at coordinate 211,456 of NZ_LYVJ01000003.1, forward strand.
TTCTTCGCCCAGCTGGTCCAGGCCGAAGAAGGCATAGGCCAGCACCGCCGACAGCACCGGCGTGCCCCAGCCCAGCGAACTGGCCAGGCCGAACGGCAGCAGCACGCAGAACATCCACGCACAGCGGTGCAGCAGCAGGGTGTAGGCAAACGGCAGCGGGGTGCTGAGGATCCGCTCGCAGCCGGCCTGGATTGACGACATCGCGTGCAGGCGCTGTTCGAGCTGGGTGTAGAGGATCGGATCAAGCTCACCGGCGCGCAGCATCGGGGCCAGCTCGGCGGCGATCATCGACAACAGTGCGTCCGGAACGTTCTCGCGTTGGCCCAGCAGTTCGCGCTGGCGCCTGTCCAGCCACGGCAAGGCCACCAGCGCGACGATCCGCCCACGCAGGCGCGCGGCCAGGGCGTGGGCGAAGGCAGTGGTGAGGTAGGCGATACGACGTCGCCGGTCGCCATCGTCGGCCAACAGCAGGTTCACCTGGCGGGCCAGCGAGCGCGATTCGTAGACCAGCTGGCCCCACAGCTTGCGGCCTTCCCACCAGCGCTCGTAGCAGGCGCTGTTGCGGAAGCTGAGGAAGATCGACAACACCAGGCCGAGCAGGGTGAACGGCGTGACCGAGACACGCTCGATGCCGATCGGGGGCGCCAGTTCCACCACCGCCGCCACCGCAATGGACAGGATCAGGATGGCCAGCACTTTCGGGGCGATCGCCGGAACGATCGAGCCACGCAGGATGTACAGCAGTTGCCAGCCGTGGGGACGGGGTCGGATGATCATCGGGCAGCCGCGCCAGGCGCGGGTTCACAGGCACGCGGGGGGCTCGCGCAGTCGTTCATTGTACGCCGCTGCCCCGACATGGGCGGCGTGCCTGCGACGCCTGGTCGCACCCGGCGCCCGGGCCTCAGATCACACCGCCGCCCAGGCCGAGGCGGAAGATGCCGACCACCACCACGATGCCGTTGAGGACCAGCCCGGCCCAGGCGCGGCCGCGCTTGCTGGGATGGGTGAACAGGATGCCCAGCGCGGCGATGATCGCGCCGACCGCAGCGAACGGAATCAGGAACCAGTTGCCCCAGCCCAGCAGCGGAATCAGCGCCAGGATCATCCACAACAGTGCCAGTACACCCCACAACAGACTGATCACGCCCATGCCGCCCTCCTGCCGTTGGTTCCTGGACCCACCATAGTCGTTCCTGTGGCTGCCGCCTACTGCCTTGGCGGGGCTGTCACCGGTGGCGTGCTAGCGTGTGGCCGTGCGTGCCGGGCGCGGGTGTTGGCGCCGATTCAGAGTGGCCCGCCGATGATCGCCTCCCGTCCTACAGGGGTCATGCCATGAACATGCGTTGGGCCGCGATGGCGGCCATCCTGCTGGCCGCCGCCGGCTGTGCCAGCACCTCGAAGGTGATGCTGGGCCGCGCCCGTGCGCCGATCGATCCAGCCCTGGTGCAGATCTATTCGACGCCCCCCGCCGGTTCCGAGGAAATCGCCCAGCTGGAGTCGGCGTCGGCCGTGGGCTTCGGCACCCAGGGCCAGACCGACGCCGCCGTGGCCCGCCTGAAGCGCGAGGCCGCTGCCTTGGGCGCCAATGGCGTGGTGCTGATGGGGGTGGGCAGCAGCGGTTCACCGGTGGGCATGTCGGTGGGTGCCGGCACGTTCGGCTCGCATGTCGGCGGCGGCGTCGGCATCGGTATTCCAACCACGCAGAAGCGCGCCGCCGGCGTGGCGATCTGGGTACCGAATCCGGAACCGCCGGCCCGGCTGCCGGCACAGGTGATCACGCCGCAACCGCAGCGGTGACCCGATAGATCCACGCCCTGCGTTACCCGGGGTCGGATCCCTTTCCACAGGAAAGGGATCCGACCCCGGCGCAGGCATCACTTGTACTTCGGCACGAACACCTTGTTCACTGCGTCGGCCAGCTGGTCCGGCGGCAGCAGGCCCTGGTCGAGCAGGAAGTTGTTGAACGCCAGGCGGTCGAACTTCGCGCCCAGTGCCAGCTCGGTCTGCATGCGCAGTTCCAGGATGCGGGTGTAGCCGTAGAAGTAGCTGCCGGCCTGGCCGGGCATGCGCACCATGTAACGGTCCAGTTCCTGGGTAGCCATCGCCTTGGACAGGCCGACCTGTTCCATCAGCACGCGTTCGCCATTGGCGCGGTCGGTCAGGCCGAGGTTGAGCATCGGGTCGAGCATCGCACGCGCGGCACGCAGCAGGCGGAACTGCAGGGCGATCATCTGTCCGTCCAACGGCTCGTACGGCACCATCTCGGCCTCGGCGTACAGTGCCCAGCCTTCCACGTTCACCGAATTGAACGCAAACATGGTGCGTGCCAGCGACACGCCGCGTTCCACCATCGCGGTGAACTGCAGTTCGTGGCCGGGACGGCCTTCATGCGCGCTCAGCGTCCACGCCGCCGCACCGAAGTTGAAATCGTCGTACTGCGCGCCCGGGCCCGCGGCCGGATTGCCCAGCGGCAGCACGAAGGTGCCCTGCTGCCCGGTATTGTTGACCAGCGGCGCCGGCAGGAAATGCGGGGCCGGGCTGGCCGCGCTCTCGGCGGCCGAACCCAGGCGCATCTGCATGGCGCGCTTGGGCACGTCGACGATGGCGTGCTCGCGGATCAGCGGATCGATCGCGTCGATCACCTTGCGGTAGTGGCCTTCCAGCTGGTCGTCGGCGATCTTGTCGGCCTTCAGCGCGCGGATCACCGCCACCGGATCGCTCGGGTCGGCCACCTTCAGGCCCTTGTCCTTTGCCACCAGCGGCGCCAGCTGCTGCATCGCAGAGCGGGTTTCCATGAACTCCAGCTGCGCGCGCTGCATCAGCAGCTTCGGATCGATGTCGATGCCGACCTGCTTGAGCTGGTAGGCGTACAGCGGCGCCGGCAGGCGGGCGTCGGTGCGTGCCTTCGGCAGCACTTCCCTGCGGGTCCAGGCGGCGTAGTCCTTCATCTGCCCGGCCAGGGCCTTCATCGCCTCATCGGCGCCGGCGATCTGGTACTTCCCCAGCAGCGACTCGATGCCGGTGATGTAGGTCTCGACATTGTCCAGCGACTGCTGCACTTCAATCTTCGTCGGCTGCAGCAGGCTGCTGTCCTTCAGCCGCTCCTCGTAGCGTTGGCGCGCCAGCGTGGTGAAAGCGGTGCCACCCGGCTGCAGGCCGGCGTAGGCCTTGAGGCGATCGACGGCCTTGGCCCGGCGCTCGGCCGGCACCTGGTCGGACAGCAGCAGGTTGAGGCCGCTGAACACCGTCTGCGGCGCATCGCTCCACGGCAGCAGGTACTTCTCGTTGAGCTCGCTGCCTTCGATGTTCTGGTTGGCAGCGTGGATCATGATCTCCAGGTCCTGGCGGACGTTGGGATCCTTCTCGGTGGCCAGCTTCGCTTTCAGTTCATCACGCGCCTTGGCCATCGCGGCGCGATAGCGCCTGCCGTTGTCGGGGCCGAGGTCGGCCACCTTGTCGTCATAGCCGGGCACGCCGAAGAAGCCGGTTTCCTCCGGCTGGAACGGGCCCTGGGCATCAAGCAGGATCTGCGCCAGCGCATTGCTGCGCGCCACCCAGGCCGGGCTGGCCGGGGTTGCGGCCTTGGCGGCGGGTGCGGCCAGCGCAGGCGGTGCGGACAGCAACGGGGCAGCGGTCAGGGCCAGGGCGACGGCCAATGCGATCGGCTTCATGGTGCACTCCAGGACAGGGTTGCCCGCACCCTACGCGCTCACGGCGGTGGCGACAATCGGCCGGAGGTCACAGCGCAGCGGTCAGTGGGCATTCGCCGCGATCACGGCAGGCCTGCAGCTCGCATTCCCGTGCGGCCTCGCCATCATCCAGCGCGGTCAGGTCGAACGTCTGCTTGTCCTCTCCCAGCACGTACATCACCGGGTAATCCCAGGCATCGTCACGGCGGGTGCCCTGCACGAACAGGCGTCCGCGCGCGCGCGGCCCTTCCAGGCCCACGGTGAGGCCGACGTCGCGTTGGCCATTGATCGCGGTCTGCATGCTGCCCAGCGGCAGCGATCCTGCCCGCAGCGGTTCGCCAAAGGCCGTCACCAGCTCGATGCTGCAACCCGCGCGGCGCAACGCTTCGCGCATCGGCGGGCTTTCGCGCGCAGCCTCGCCCCAGCGCAGCATGCTCCAGGCAGCCAGGCCGCCAGCCATGCCCAGCACCAGCACTACCGCCAGCGGCATCGCCCAGCGCCAGTGACGGCGCCACCAGCCTGCAGGCGCCGGGGCATGGGACGGAAGAGGGGGTGGCAGGGTCATCGGCGGGCTCCTTCCCGGCATGGCATCAGGGTTTCAGGCAGCGTCCCAGGAAGGCTTCGGCCACGCGGTAGCGATGCAGCGCGTCAGCGCCGGACAGGCCGTGCTTGGCACCCGGATACGTCATCAGTTCAAACGGCTGGCCCCGCTTCTGCAACGCGCTCATCAGGCTGGTCGAGTTGGTGAACAACACGTTGTCGTCGGCCATGCCATGGATCAGCAGCAATGGCGAGCGCAGGCCATCGACGTGGGTCAGCACGCGTGCTTCGCGATAGCCGGCCTCGTTGCGCCCCGGCAGGTCCATGTAGCGCTCGGTGTAGTGGCTGTCGTACAGGCCCCAGTCGGTCACAGGGGCGCCGGCCACGCCGCAGGCGTACTGGTTGGACGCCTTGGCCAGCAGCATCAGGGTCATGTAACCGCCGTTGGACCAGCCCTGCACGCCGATGCGCGCCGGGTCCACCCACGGCTGCTGCTTCAGCCAGGCCACGCCGCGCAGCTGGTCGGCCACTTCCACGGTGCCCTGCTTCCCGTACAGCGCGCCACCGAAGTCGCGACCGCGGCGCGGGGTACCGCGGTTGTCCAGCGAGAACACCACGTAGCCCTGCTGGGCCAGGTACTGGTTGAACAGATGGTCGCCACGGCCAGGCCAGCTGTCGGTGACGGTCTGGCTGGCCGGGCCACCATAGACATACACCGCCACCGGGTAGCGCTTGGACGGATCGAAGCCTGCCGGCTTGATCACGCTGTAGTTCAGCGGGGTCTTGCCGTCGGCGGCGGTCAGCGTGCCGAACTCGACCGGGCGCTGTGCATCGCGGTAGCGCGCATACGGGTGCTTGGGATCGGCCAGGTCGTTCTCGATCAGGGTGGCGATCTTTTCGCCGTTGGCGCGGAACAGCTCGATCTGCGGCGGCGTGGTGCTGTTGGACCAGCTGTCGACGTAGACGCTGGCATTGCGCGCGAAGCTGGCGCTGTGCATGCCCGGCGTCCTGGACAGGCGCTGCGGCTCGCCACCCTGCAGCGATACCGCATAGATCTGGCTTTCGCGCGACGTCTCGATGCCGGCACGGAAATAGGCCTTGCCGGCCTTCTCATCAACCGCCAGCAGCTCGTCCACCGGCCAGTTGCCGTGGGTCAGCGCGGTGGCCTTGCCCTTGCTGTCGATGCGGTACAGATGCTGGAACCCCGTGCGCTCGGAGGACCACAGCACGCTGCCGTCTTCAAGGAAGCGCAGGCTGTTGTGCAGCGGCACCCAGGTCGGGCTGGTCTCGTGCGCGAGCACGCGCTGGCGGTTGGAATCAAGCGCCACTTCCACCAGGTCCAGCTGCTTCTGGTCACGCGATTGGCGCTGGAAACTGAGGTGCTGCGGATCGCGCCAATCGACGCGGGCCAGATAGATGTCCTGTTCCTTGCCGAGGTCGACCCAACGCGGCTGCGCGTCCGCGGCCGGTGCGACCACGCCCAGCTGCACGCGCACATTGGCATCGCCGGCGGCCGGGTAACGCTGTTCGATCACATCGGTGCGGTCGGCATAGACCTCGTAACGCTTCTGCACCGGCACCGGTGCCTCGTCGATACGGGCGAAGGCGATGGCCGAGTCATCCGGTGCCCACCAGTAGCCGGTATGACGGTCCATTTCTTCATCGGCGACGAACTCGGCCACGCCGTTGCCGATGGTGGAGCTGCCGTCGCGGGTCAGCTGCAGCTGCGCGCCGCTGGCCAGGTCGATCACCCACAGGTTGCGGCCGCGGATGAAGCTGACGAAGCCGCCCTTGGGCGACAGCTTGGCATCGGTGGCGAAGCCTTCACCGTGGGTCAGCTGGCGCACGGCTGCCGCACCCTGCTGCTTGAGGTCGTACAGATAGAGTTCGCCGCCCAGCGGGAACAGCAGGCGCTGCGCGTCCGGCGACCACTGGTAATCGACGATGCCGGTCATCGCGGCGATGCGCTGGCGCTCGCGGCGAGCCTTCTCCTCATCGCTGAGGGTCTCGGTGCCGGGCAGCACCACCTTGGAATCGACCAGCATCCGGGTCTGGCCACTGCCGATGTCGTAGGTCCACAGATCCAGCTGGTTGCGGTCGCTGTCCTTGCCGCGCAGGAAGCTGACCTGCGAACCGTCCGGCGCCACCTTCGGCTTCATCAGGGTCGGGCCGGACAGCGGCAGTGGGCCGGTGATGGCTTCCAGGGTCAGCTTTTCGGCGTGGGCGGCGGTACTGGTGGCGAGCATGAGAGCGAGCGAAGCGAACAGGTGGCGCATGGAGGATCCCGGCAAACGGCAGGTCCGCCATCGCGCGTGGCGCGGGGCGGTCGTCCCCCCATCCTAACCAAGCCCGTGCGGGAAGGCAGCATGACCTTGTGCCCATAAGCAGTGCGGACAAGTGCCGACCAACGGTCGGCACCCACCTTCAGATGCCGGGGTCAGCGCTTGCCGAACAGGTGCTTGCGCTCTTCGTCGCTGAGCGGCTTGCCGGCGTTGGGGTTCACCTGCTGGCGCAGGGCGTAGGCGCGCTGGGTGGCCGGGCGTGCGGCAATCGCTTCATGCCAGCGCTTGAGGTTCGGGAACGCGGCGAAATCCACCGGCAGCTTGTCGTAGGCGCCGATCCACGGGTAACTGGCCATGTCGGCGATGGTGTAGTCGTCGCCGGCCAGGAAGGCATGCTGGGCCAGGCGCTTGTCCATCACCCCGTGCAGCCTGCGTACTTCGTTGTCGTAGCGCTCGATCGCGTATGGGATCTTCTCCGGGGCGTACACGTTGAAATGGCCCATCTGGCCGCTCATCGGGCCCAGGCCGGCCATCTGCCAGAACAGCCACTCCAGGGTGGTGACGCGGCCGCGCGGATCGCTGGGCAGGAAGCGGCCGGTCTTCTCGGCCAGGTACAGCAGGATCGCGCCGGACTCGAACACGCTCTGCGGCGCGCCACCATCGGCCGGGGCGTGGTCGACGATGGCCGGCATCTTGTTGTTGGGCGAGATGGCCAGGAATTCCGGCTTGAACTGGTCCCCCGAACCGATGTTGACCGGGTGGATGCGGTATTCCAGGCCGGCTTCTTCCAGCAGCAGGGTCACTTTGTGGCCGTTCGGGGTGGGCCAGTAATACAGGTCGATCATGGCGTCGGCTCGGGGCGCGGAAAGGAATCTGGAGTCTAGTGCGTGAGTTGGGTTGGCACCGTCATGGCGGGCCGGTAACCTCGCGGCTCCCCCGAAACGCACTGTCCTGCATGAGCCACAGTCCCCGTCCCCTGTCCCCGCTGTCCTCGCTGATCTTCGCCTCGCGCTGGCTGCAGCTGCCGCTGTACCTGGGCCTGATCCTTGCCCAGTGCGTCTACGTGTTCCTGTTCGGCAAGGAACTGTGGCACCTGCTGTCCCATTCGGTCTCGATGGGCGAACAGCAGATCATGCTGATCGTGCTGGGCCTGATCGACGTGGTGATGATCTCCAACCTGCTGGTGATGGTGATCGTCGGCGGCTACGAGACCTTCGTCTCGCGCCTGCGCCTGGAAGGCCACCCGGACCAGCCGGAGTGGCTCAGCCACGTCAACGCCAGCGTGCTGAAGGTGAAGCTGGCCATGGCGATCATCGGCATCTCCTCGATCCACCTGCTGAAGACCTTCATCGCCACCAGCGCGCTGAAGGGACTGCCGCTGTGCAAACCGGACCAATGGGCAGCGGCGGTGTCGTCGGCGTCGACCAGTTTCTACAACGCTGGCGTCGATACCTGCACGACCATGACCCAGGAAGGCGTGCTGTGGCAGACCATCATCCACTGCGTGTTCATCCTGTCGGCGATCGGCATCGCCTGGACCGACAAGCTGATGTCCAACGGCCACGGCAAGGCACACGACAAGGCACACGACCACTGAGGTCGCCGTTGCCCCACCCGGCCGCCGCCCCTTGTACGTGGCGGTGGCCGGGATGCTAGATTGCACCCTCGCCGTTGCCGGCGGTGGCGTCGGGAAACGCCACCCTGCCGTGCCCGGACCTCAGGTCCCGGCCATGCATATCAATGGTTTACGTCACGTCGTCTTCTAAAGGGGAGCAGGATGTCGCACGTCTCAACGATCACCGCCGCGCGCCGGTGGCTGCCGGTTGCCCTGGCACTGGCGCTGGCCGCCTGCTCCGGCAAGGAAGAATCCCCGGCGCCGGCCCCCACGCCCGCCGCTCCTGCAGCCGCTGCACCCGCCGCACCCGTGGTCGCGGCCAAGGTGCAGTCGATGGGCACCGAGCAGTTGCGTGAGTCGGCCACCCAGGCGCTGCGCGAGAACCGCATGTACGCTCCCGCCGGCGACAACGCCATCGAGTATTACCTCGCATTGCGCGACAAGACCCCGGACGACGCCTCGGTGAAGAGCGCGCTGACCGACCTGCTGCCCTACACCCTGATTGCCGCCGAGCAGCACCTGGGCCGCGAGGATTTCCCGGAAGCACAGCGCCTGGTCGCGCTGATCGAGAAGGTGGACGCCTCCGCGCCAGCCCTGCCGCGCCTGAGGGAGGGCCTGGCCAAGGGTGTCGAGAACGCGGCCAAGCGCACCGAGACGGACGCCGAGAAGGCGAAGAAGGACGCCGAAGACCGGGCCAGGCAGCAGGCGGAGCAACAGCGCCTGGCCGAGCAGCGCGCCAAGGAAGCCGAGGCGGCCAAGCAGATCGCCGCCCAGCAGGATGCCGCACGCCGCGACAACGAACGGCAGGAGGCCGAACGCCAGGCCGCCGCCCGCCGTGAGGCCGAGCAGAAGCAGCAGCAGGCGGCCGCCCAGCAGGCCAGCGCCGCGCGCCAGGCCGCCGCCTCCGCCACGCCGGCACTGCGTCCGGTCAGCACGCCGGCGCCGCGTTATCCAGGCGAGGCCCTGCGTTCGGGGACCTCGGGCGAAGTACTGGTGGAGATCACCGTCGGTACCGACGGCTCGGTGGTGAACGCCCGGGTGCTGCGCGCGACGCCGGGACGCGTCTTCGACCGTGAAGCCCTGAATGCCGTGAAGCGCTGGCGCTTCGAGCCAGTCAACGCACCGGTCACCACCCGTCGCACCCTGGTGTTCGCACCGGGCAGCAACTGACCGCATAAAAGGGGACGGAGGGGATTAAGTCGTTTCCGTCCCACCATGACCCCAGGGCCCGGCATGTCCGGGCCTTGTCCGTTCAGGCCACCCCATCGATCAGGCGCTGCAGGGCCGGATCGCGCGCCGCCAGCACCTGGAACAAGCCCAGCGCATGCAGGCCCGGCAGCAGCGCGCGCAGATCCGCTTCGGCAGTGGCACGCGTGGTGGCGTCGCTGGACGGATCCTGCCAGTCGCGAACGCTGGCAAGGAAGGCACCAACGCTGCCCTTGCGCACGGTGAGGCCGTTCACCTGCACGTCGTTCTGGTGGTCGGGAAGGATGTCCTGTGGCTGCATCGGGGCGGCTCGTGTTGGAATGGGCGCCCAGTGTGGCGCGCGCGGATCGGCGCTTCTGCCGTATAACTGCCAATGGATATGGCAGATCAGACACCGACCGGCTTGATTGATCCGGCATTGGCGGACGCCGAGGACGGCCCCACCGTGCTGGCCACCCAGCTGCGCGTGCCCGGAAGGCGCCGTACCGCGCGCCACCAGCACGCGCGCGGCCAGGTCCTGGGCGCCCACCGCGGCCTGCTGCGGATCGAGGTCGGAAATCTGCAGTGGCTGCTTCCCGCCGGTCACGTCGCCTGGATCCCCTCCGCGCTGCCCCATGCACTGGCGGCGGCAGATGGATTCGATGGCTGGAGCCTGTACTTCAGCGCCGAGGCCTGCCTGGATCTTCCCGCCCTGCCGCGTATTTTCCAGCCCAGTGCGCTGCTGCAGGCCGCGATCGCGCGCGCGCTGCACTGGCCACATCAGGCACTGGACGCCGCGCAGGCGCGCCTGGCCGGCGTAATCGCCGATGAGATCAGCGCCAGCACGCCCCTGCCGCTGGCCCTGCCACAACCGCAGGATCGGCGGTTGCGACGTATCGCGGCGGCGCTGGCACGTTCGCCGGACGACCTGCGCAGCATCGAAGCGTGGGCAGCCGCCAGCGGCCTGTCCAGCCGCAGCCTGGCCCGCCGTTGGCAGGCCGAAACAGGCACGACGCTGAGCCAGTGGCGGCAACGCCTGCGCGTGCTGCTGTCGCTGCCACGCCTGCTGGCTGGCGAACCGGTGCTCAGTGTCGCGCTGTCGATGGGCTACGACACGCCCAGTGCCTTCATCGCCGTGTTCAAGCGCGAGATGGGCGTGACGCCTGCGCGGTACGCAAAAGGGGACGGAGGGGATTAAGTCGCTTTTGACTCATCCGACACTCCTCCGCGGCATTACCTGATGTCCTGCTCCGCGGTGGCGATGCCAGGCTGGGGGCCCTTCAACCTCCGACTCCCATGCCCCGACAAGCGCGTCTGATGCTGGCCGGCCAGGCCTATCACGTGGTCCAGCGCGGTGTGAACAAAGGGGCGATCTTCGTCGACGATATCGATCGCCAACTGTTCCTGCATCTGTTGCACAGTGCGTTCCTCAAGCACCGCGTTGCACTGCATGCCTATGTACTGATGGACAACCACATTCACCTGCTGGCCACGCCCTCCACTCAGCAGGGGCTGGCCGACGCAATGCGCATGCACGGCAACAACTACGTGCAGGCGTTCAACCAGCGGCACGGACGCAGTGGGCCTCTGTGGCAGGGTCGCTTCCATTCCTCAATGATCGACAGCGACGCTTATCTTCTCAGCGTATACCGCTACATCGAACGCAACCCCGTTCGTGCCGGAATTGCTGTCAGTGCCGAAGATCATCCGTGGTCCAGCGTGCACGGCAACCTTCAGCGACGCGATGATCCGATGCTGACACAGCATCCTGCGTTCCAGGCGTTTGCAGGAACCGCTCAGCAAAGGACGACGTTGTATGCAGCGTTCCTGCGTGATGTCAATGCGTCCGCCGACCTGCCCGCGATCCGCAAGCACAGTCTCAGGCAGTGCCCAATGGGGGACGCTGCCTTCCTGCGGATGGTGGAGCACACGCTGGGGCGCCCCGTGGCGATGCGTAAACGAGGGCGTCCCCGCAAGGAGGGGACGGGAGAGCCAGAAACGACTTAATCCCCTCCGTCCCCTTTTTCGGTCAGCCGGAGATCGCCAGGCGTTCGTTGTGGTAGCGGCGCACGGCGGCGAACCACAGCACGGCGGCCAGGCCGAGGCTGGCGCCGAGATAGATCGCCCAGACTGCGGGGGCGATGGCCTCGTGGCGGATCACCTTCAGCAGCATCTGGTTCTGCGACAGGAACGGCACGGCGTACTGCCACATCTCGCTCTTCAGCGGATAGGCCACCAGTGCGTAGCCGGGCAGCATCGGCAGCAGCATCAGCCAGGTCATGTGGCTCTGCGCTTCCTTCATGCTCTTGGCCGCGGCCGACAGGAAGGTCAGCAGCGAGGTGCCGATCAGCAGCATCGGCAACATCACCAGCAGCATCTGCAGCATCGAGCCGACGTTCATGTTGAACTGGCGGCCGATGTTGCCGGGTGCGATCTGCGCGCTCACCTTGAACGCGACCAGAGTCAGCAGCAGCGACACGAAACCGACCACGCAGGCGGCGGCGATCTTGCCGCTGACGATGGCGCTGCGCGAGCCGGGCGTGGCCAGCAGGGGCTCCAGTGATTGCCGCTCGCGCTCGCCGGCGGTGGCGTCCATCACCAGGTAGGCGCCACCGATGAACGAGGTCAGGGTCAACAGTACCGGCAGCAGCATCGACAGGATCATGCCGCGCTTGGCCTCGGCGCTGGCCAGGTCCTGGCGCGCCACGTCCAGCGGGCGTGCCACCTGTGCATCGATGCCGCGCGCCATCAGGCGCAGTGCACCGACCTGGCCGTTGTAGGTGGCCAGTGCCGCCTCCAGGCGTGCGCTGGGTACTTCAGCAGCGCGACGCGTGCTGTCATTGATCACCTCCACCAGTGCCGGCTTGCCATCGGCCCAGTCCTTGCCGAAATCATCGCTGATGCGCAGCGCTACATCGATGTCCTGGGTGCGGATGGCCTCGGCCAGGTCCTTGGGTGCCGGTGCGGCATTGAGGCCCTGCGCGGCGAGGAAACGCACCAGGTTCGGCGCGTTCTCCGCGCCGATGGTCGGTATCTGCAGAGGCGCCTCGATCTGGGTGCGCACCCGGCTCTCGGCCAGCTTGCCCATGCCCAGCAGCAGCACCGGGTAGAGCAGCGGCCCGAACAGCAGGGTCAGCAGAAGGGTGCGGCGATCACGGGACAGGTCACGCAGTTCCTTGCGCATCACCGTCATCAGGGTCGACATCATGCTCATGCGTGCAGGCCCTCTTCGCTGCCGATCAGTTTCACGAACGCGTCTTCCAGGTTGGCCTCACCGGCCTGCGCGCGCAGTTCATCGGCGCTGCCGGCCGCCATCACCGTGCCCTTGGCGATGATCACGATGTGGTCACACAACGCACCCACTTCCTGCATGATGTGGCTGGACAGGATCACGCAGCGCCCCTCTTCGCGCAGGCCCAGCAGGAAGCGGCGCAGCGCGCGCGTGGTCATCACGTCCAGGCCGTTGGTCGGTTCGTCGAGGATGACATTGCGCGGGTCATGCACCAGTGCGCGGGCGATCGCGGTCTTGGTGCGCTGGCCCTGCGAGAAGCCATCGGTCTGGCGGTCGAGGATGTCGCCCATGTCCAGCGCGTGCGACAGCACTTCGATGCGTTCGCGGATGCGTTCGGCCGACAGGCCATGCAACTCGCCGAAATAGGCGATGTTCTCGCGCGCGGTGAGCCGCTTGTAGACGCCACGCGCATCGGGCAGCACACCGAGATGGCGGCGCACTTCCACCGGGTTGCGCGCCGCGTCGACGCCGTCGACGCTGATGCTGCCCTGGTCGGGCGCCATCAACGTGTACAGCATGCGCATGGTCGTGGTCTTGCCGGCGCCGTTGGGCCCGAGCAGGCCGGTGATGCGGCCATCTTCGGCGCGGAAGCCGACATTGGACACCGCCTGGATGCGGCCGGTGCGCGTATCGAAGGCCTTGTGCAGGTTTTCGGCGACGATCATGGTTCCCATCCGTTGAACGAGGTGAACGCCGGCACGTAGCTCAGCGTGTCCAGACAGCCGGCATCCAGCGCCTTGGCATCGGTCGTGTCGATGAACTGGCCGAGCAGGCGCGGCATGCAGCCGGCGGTCAGCGTGCCGTGGCCCTGGCCACGGGCGACCAGCGCACGGCCATTGGGCAGGCCCTTGAGCACCTGTTCGGCATAGCGCGGCGGGGTCACCGGGTCCAGCTCTCCGGACAGCAACAGTGCCGGCACGTCACTGCGCAGCGGCGCCGCATCGACCGTCGGCGCCGGCCGGTGCGGCCACACCGGGCAGGCGGCGAAGAACGCACGGGCGACCTCGTTGCCGAGCAGCCGCGCAGGGTCCTCGGCCGGCGCGTGGTAACGCGGTGCATCCTCGCTGCAGATCACCGACCACTGCATGCCGCGGTTGATCTGGAGATCCATGCTGCGGTTCGCACCGCGCGCCAGCGAGGCCAGCGGTGCATAGCGGCCATGTGCGGCTTCATCGAGAACCAGCGGCAGCAGCGAGGAATATTGGGGCACGTAGGAGAACGCGAACGCCAGGCCGACCACACTGTCCGGGGTCAGCACATCCTTCCGGCTTGCGTAAGTGCCCGGGTCACGGTACTCGACCGGGACCGGCGCACGGCGCAGGGTGTCGACCACGCTGCGCAGCTGCGCACGGGTATCGGTCGGAAAGCGCTTGCTGCAGGCGGCATCCTTGCGGCACTGCGCCGACTGCAGCGCGATCGCGTCCTCGAACGTCGTGGCGAAATCACCGCCCACCACCAGTTCATTCGGCACCACGCCATCGATGACGATGCTGCGCGTGTGCTGTGGATAGGCACCGGCATAGCGCTGGGCCACGCGGGTGCCGTAGGACCCGCCGACCAGGTTGATGCGCTCCACGCCCAACGCCTGGCGCACGGCGTCCAGGTCGGCGATGGCTTCGCCGGTGGTGTAGAAGCGCGCGTCGGCGCGCCCCTGCAGCGAAGCGGCGCAGCGCTGGGCATAGTCGCGCAGCGATGCTTCGGTAGGCGCGGCATCCTCGTCCATGGCCAGTTCCCTGCCATCCGCATCGAGGCAGCTGAGCGGGTTGGAGCCACCCGTACCCCGCTGGTCGACCAGGAAGATGTCGCGCTGCTTGCGCACCTGGCGCAGCGCGGTATCGACGATGACGGCCACCTCGCTGGCCGCCTGCCCCGGTCCGCCGGCCAGGAAGAACACCGGGTCGGGCTGGCCGGAACCGCTGCTGCCCGATTCCAGCCAGGCGATGCGCAGGTTGATCCTGCGGCCTCCGGGCCGTGCCCGGTCCTCGGGCACCTGCAGAGTGGCGCACTGCGCTTCGACGTTGGCGCTGGCGCCTTCGGTGGACAGCGTGCAGGGCTGGAAGTCGATCTTGCCGAAGCGGCGGCTGGGCGCATCGCTGGCGCTGCCGGCGCCCGCCGGCAGCGGCTGGCTGCAGCCGGCAAGCAACAGGCTGGCCAGCATCCCGGCCAGCGCGCGGTGGTGTCTTTGCATCGTGCTTGTTTCCCCTGGAGGACGTTCCTGTCGACCACGACGGGCTGCCGCGGAAGATGTGACCCAAATTACACGGGCAGGACGCCGGCGGCGATGGGTAACGGCGAGAAAATGCCCGCCGGCACGGCACGGCCGGGCGATAGCGGCGCTCGCCCCTGGCCCGATGCAGCACCATGCCGGCGGCGGCCGCCGCGTCCACCCGCCGCTGCCTGCTGGCGATGCGAAGTCGGAAAACGGCGAGCATGCCCGCGGGCGCTTGCGCAGAATCCGCGGAAAGACAGGGAGACCCCCATGAACGCCTGGTACCTCAGCGGCCTCGATCACCGTCCCTTCCAACCTCTGTTCGAAACGCACGACAGCAGGCTCGCTGCACTGGGCATCCAACGCCGCTGGGCGGGCGACGCGGGGGGACATCCCTGCCGGATCAGCCTGAGCGATCCACCCAGCGGCAGCGAGCTGCTCCTGCTCTCGCATGTCCATCTGCCCCTGCACTCGCCCTACCGCGCCTCCGGCCCGATCTTCGTGCAACGCGGGGTGACCCGTTGCGTGCTGCCGCCCGGCGAGGTGCCACCCTATGTAGAACGCCGGACGATCTCGGTGCGGGCCTATGACCGTGCGGCGCTGATGCTGGGCGCCCAGATCTGCGCGGGCACCGACGTTGCCGTCCGCCTGGATGCGCTGTTCGACGATCCTGCCGTGGCCTTTGTCCACTTGCACAATGCGGCGCACGGCTGTTTCTCATGCCAGGTGGACAGGGTCGGTGCGGACGTCGCGTGGCGCGGGCATCCTGACGTGATCCAGGCCCCGCCGATCCCGTGATCTCCAACGCATCCGTCCAGCCGCTGGTGACGCCTGCGGGAAGCGCTTCACATGCTCAGCCACGGATCGGAATTGCGGGAGTTCCGCCGCCTGCATCGCGATTCGATACTCGCGGTGCGTCAATGCCGACGCCTGCCGGCCGGGCATGGATGCCACCGGCGCGATGCGTGGGTCGCGTGCTGAACCAGTGACACGGGAAGCGGCGCACTGTGCACCGCCCTCCGCCCGGAGCTGCACAGTGAGCATCATGTTGCAGATCGAACATGGCCGCCGCCGATTTCGCCGTTGTCCGATATTGCCGGCGGGCCTGAATGTGAAGACTGCACGGGATTTCCCACACGTCGCAAAGGAGTTCCTGCATGCATCTGTCCCATCGGGCAGTCCTCGCACTGTCCGTCGTTGCCGGCCTGGCCCTGTCCGGCAACGCCTTCGCCCATGGCACCATGACCAAGCCGCTCAGCCGCGTGAAGCAGTGCCACGAGGGCA
Organism: Stenotrophomonas maltophilia; assembly: GCF_001676385.1. Taxonomy (GTDB): domain Bacteria; phylum Pseudomonadota; class Gammaproteobacteria; order Xanthomonadales; family Xanthomonadaceae; genus Stenotrophomonas; species Stenotrophomonas maltophilia_J. The sequence continues at coordinate 227,552 of NZ_LYVJ01000003.1, forward strand.
ATCCGGAGAATCCGACCAACCCGGCCTGCGCCGCAGCCAAGGCCATCGGCGGCGCGCAGCCGTTCTATGACTGGAATGCGATTGCCCACGGCAACGCCCATGGCAACCACCGTGAGCTGGTGCGCGACGGCGAACTGTGCAGCGCCAGCATTCCCAAGTACCGCGGGCTTGACCTGAACCGCACGGACTGGCCGACCACGCCGATCCGCGCCGATTCGCGCGGCCGCTACACCTTCGAGTTCCATGCTCCCGCCCCGCATGCCACCCGTGAGTGGAAGTTCTATGTCACCCGTGACGGTTGGCAGCCGGGCAGTCCGTTGCGCTGGGCCGACCTGCAGGAATTCTGCACCCTGGGCAACGTGCCGTTGTCCGAAGGCAAGATCTACAAGCTGGATTGCCCGCTGCCCAAGCGCAGCGGCCAGCACATCATCTACAACACCTGGCAGCGTTCGGATTCGGGTGAAGCGTTCTACACCTGCATGGACGTGCGTTTCGAAGGCGGCAACGGCGTGGTTCCGCCGCCGCAGTGGCAGGACGCCGGCCCGGTCACCGCGCGCGGTGCGCTGGAGGTGGGTACCACCGTGACCCTGCGTGTGTTCAACGCCCAGGGCAACGACCTGGAACGCCCCGAGACCACCCTGGCGGCTGGCCAGACCGCTGCCAACCAGTGGCCGCTGGCGCTGGCCCGCAAGGTCAACGGCAGCGCCCTGCACGCCCGCGTGGGCGTGATGAAGAACGGCGTGATCACGCCGGTGGCATCCGCCACCGAGAACCGCGTGTACCTCAAGCCGGGCAACCATTTCGAACTGGAAACCCGGATTCCGGGTCCGATCGATCCGGTCGATCCGCCGCCGGCCGACGACTACGACTTCGTGTACCCGGCCGGCCTCGGCAGTTACAAGCCGGGCGAGACCGTGGTGAAGGGCACCGACGGCAAGCTCTATGCCTGCCGCCCGTTCCCGGAAGGCGCGTGGTGCAACATCAACGCGGACGCCTATCGGCCGGGCACCGGCTTCGCCTGGCGCGATGCCTGGATCGCGTACTGAGCGTGACGGGGGTGGCACTTCGGTGCCGCCCCTTGTGCCGGCGTCGCCTGCGATGGAGATCGCATGTGAAGCGCCAACGGGTTCGCAGCCCCGATCTTTTAGGAATCGTTGAATGGTGAACGATCCATGTGGTGCGGAGACTCAACGGACCCTCCATACCGCAAAGGACGTCATCGATGCAGGCACGCCTCCTCGCCGCAGCTGCGGCCTCCCTGTGCGCGGGTTTCCTCGCCGCGCAGGACGCCCACGCCCACGGCACGCTTTCAAAACCGATCAGCCGCATCTACGCCTGTCGCCAGGCCAACCCTGAGAATCCAACCAACCCTGCCTGCGCCGCGGCCAAGGACATCGGGGGCGCGCAGCCTTTCTACGACTGGGCCGGCATCAACCAGGCCGACGCCAACGGCAACCATCGCGCGGTCGTCCCCGATGGCGAGCTGTGCAGCGGCGGCAACCCCAAGTACCGCGGAATGGACCTGAATCGCACGGACTGGTCGACCACGCCGATCCGCGCCGGTGCCGGTGGCCGCTACACCTTCGAGTACCTGGCATCGGCTCCCCACAAGACCCGCGACTGGGTCTTCTACGTGACACGTGAAGGTTGGAAACCGGGCAGCCCCCTGCACTGGGACGATCTGGAACCGTTCTGCTCGCTGGGCCATGTGGACGCCGATGCCAATGGCATCTACCGCCTGGACTGCCCGCTCCCCCAGCGCACCGGCCAGCACGTGATCTACAACACCTGGCAACGATCGGACTCGGCCGAAGCGTTCTATACCTGTGCCGACGTACGTTTCGAAGGGGGCGACGGCACCCCGCCACCGGAATGGGAAGATGCAGGGGCCGTTACCGCGCGGGGTGACCTGGAGGCCGGCACCACCCTGACCCTGCGCGTGTTCAACGCCAGCGGCAATGACCTGGAAAGCCCGAAGATCACCCTTGCCAGCGGGCAGACGTCCGCCGTGCAATGGCCGCTGGCCCTGGGCCGCAAGGTGAATGCCAGTGCCCAGCACGCGCGGGTGGGCGTACTGAAAGACGGGGTCATCACCCCGGTCGCCTCGGCCACCGAGAACCGCGTCTACCTCAAGCCCGGTCATCGCTTCCAGCTCGACACGGAGCTGCCGGGTCCCGTTGATCCGCCGCCCGGTGACTATGACTTCGAATATCCGGCAGGTATTGGCAGTTACGTTCCGGGCCAGACCGTGGTGAAGGGCACCGACGGCAACCTGTACGCCTGCCGCCCGTTCCCGGAAGGCGCCTGGTGCAACGTCGATGCCGAGCCCTACCGGCCGGGCGTAGGCTCTGCCTGGCGTGATGCGTGGATTCCCTACTGAACTGATCCACACGGCGGGGGCGGCCACGTGCCGCCTCCGCGCTTCGAGCCTTACTTGCTGCTGACGTACTTCTCGCGGCGGATCTGCGGGTTGCCCAGGCCGGCGGCCTTCAGCAGCTCGGCACAGGCATCGACCATGTCCGGGTTGCCGCACAGGTAAGCGATGTCGGTGGCCGGGTCCGGCGTGAAGCCGGCCAGTGCCTGCTGCACGTAGCCGTGCTGTACGTCCGGATGCGGTTCGGCCGGCAGTTCGCGAGACAGGCACGGAACATAGCGGAAGTTGGGTTGATTTTCGGCGAAACCGTAGAAATCTTCGCTATACAGCAGTTCGGCCGGGCTGCGCGCACCCTGCAGCAGCAGCACCTGCACGCCGCGCTCGGCGATCGCCTTCTCGAGCAGCGGCAGCATCGATCGATATGGAGTGACGCCGGTCCCGGTGGCGATCAGCAGGTAGCGGGTATTGCGGTCGCCGGGATTCAGGCAGAACCGGCCATAAGGGCCGGATGCACTGATCTGGCCGCCCGGTTCCAGCGCCTCGAACAGCGCCGTAGCGGCGCCACCGGGCACGAAACTGACCGCGATATCCACCGCCTCGCCCGGGCCCAGCGCATGGTCGTGGAGGGTTGCCAGCGAATAGCTGCGCTTGGTTTCGGTGCCGTCGGCGTAGCTGAAATGGACCTGGATGAACTGCCCGGGCTGGAAATCCAGCGGCTGTCCATCGTCACGCACGAACTGGTAGTGGCCGACGGTCGGGGCCAGCATGCGGCAGCCGACCAGCTTGAGGGGGAATTGAACAGGCACGACTTTTCGGGACAGTGTGTAGCCGGGGCAAGCCCTCGGGGTCTTCTATAATAGCCGCTCCCCGCCCCTCTCCAGCGCCAGCCCATGGGCGCGAAGGCTTCGAGCTTGGCATCCCAGAACGATACGGCACCCGCCCTGCGCGTGCGCGACCTGCGCAAGACCTACGACAACGGCACCCAGGCCCTGAAGGGAGTTTCCCTGGAAGTGGCTCCGGGCGACTTCTTCGCCCTGCTTGGCCCCAACGGGGCCGGCAAGTCGACCCTGATCGGCATCATCAGCTCCCTGGTCAACCTCAGCGAGGGCCAGGTGGAAGTGTTCGGCAGCGACCTGGTGCGCCACCGCAGCGCCACGATGCGCCTGATCGGGCTGGTGCCGCAGGAGATCAACTTCAACCTCTTCGAGAAACCCTTCGACATCCTGGTGAATTACGCCGGCTTCTACGGCGTGCCGCGCGCGGAAGCGGAGAAGCGCGCCGAAGAGGAGCTGCGGCGGGCCCACCTGTGGGAAAAGGCGCAGGTGATGAGCCGCACGTTGTCCGGCGGCATGAAGCGCCGGCTGATGATCGCCCGCGCGATGATGACCCGCCCGCGCCTGCTGATCCTGGACGAGCCGACCGCCGGCGTGGACATCGAGATCCGCCGCGACATGTGGCGCGTGCTGAAGGAGATCAACGCTGCCGGCACCACGATCATCCTCACCACCCACTACCTGGAAGAAGCCGAGTACCTGTGCCGCCACCTGGCGATCATCAACCACGGCCGGATCGTCGAGCAGGGGCCGATGCGCACCCTGCTGGCCAAGCTGGACGTGGAAGGCTTCCTGCTGGACATCGATGGTGACCTGCCTCCGCAGCTGCCGGTGATCGAGGGCGCGACCCTGACCGCACCGGATCCGCATACGCTGGACATCGACATGCCACGCGCGATGGACCTCAACCGGGTGTTCGCCACGCTCAACGAGGCCGGCATCCGCGTGCGTTCGATGCGCACCAAGAGCAACCGCCTGGAGGAGCTGTTCGTGCGCCTCACCGGCAACATGGAGACCTCCGCATGAGCATCACCGAGCTGACCGACGGCCAGCGCAACCGCATCGCACTGATGACCATCGTGCGCCGTGAAGTCGCCCGCATCATGCGCATCTGGGGCCAGACCCTGGTGCCGCCGGCGATCACCATGACCCTGTACTTCCTGATCTTCGGTGGCCTGATCGGCTCGCGCGTGGGTGACATGGGCGGCTACAGCTACATGCAGTTCATCGTGCCGGGCCTGGTGATGATGAGCGTGATCCAGAACAGCTACGGCAACATCAGTTCGTCCTTCTTCGGTGCAAAGTTCGGCCGCCACGTGGAAGAGCTACTGGTCAGCCCGATGCCCAACTGGGTGATCCTGTGGGGCTACGTGGCCGGTGCCGTGCTGCGCGGCCTGATGGTGGGCGTGATCGTGCTGATCATCGCGATGTTCTTCACCCCGGTACGCATCCCGCACCCGCTGGTAACGCTGACCACGGTGCTGCTGGGCGCGACGATCTTCTCGCTGGCCGGCTTCATCAACGCGGTCTACGCGAAGAAGTTCGATGACGTGGCCATCGTGCCGACCTTCATCCTGACTCCGCTGACCTACCTGGGTGGCGTGTTCTATTCGGTGAAGCTGCTGCCGGCCTGGGCGGAGGCGGCCACGCACGCGAACCCGATCTTCTACATGGTCAACGCATTCCGCTATGGCCTGCTGGGCAGCAGCGACGTGCCGGTGACAGTGGCCTATGCGCTGATGATCGGCTTCGTGGTGGTGCTGACCGCCATCGCGCTGTGGCTGCTGCGCCGTGGCGTGGGCATGCGCAGTTGAGGGTGGCCTGCAGGGCCTGCGGTCCTGCACCCGCAGTGGTAGTGCCGGCCGCTGGCCGGCAACAGGACCGTTGGGGTCAGAATCGTTTCCCGCAGGAAAACGGTTCTGACCCCATGCCTTGAAGGGCACCGACGCCGGCTGCGATCTCCGGCACAATCGCAGTTCTGATTCCCCCAGAACACGGTGAACGTACAATGCGCATCCTGATCCTCGGCGCCGGCGGTACCGGCGGTTACTTCGGTGGTCGGCTGGCCCAGGCCGGCGTGGACGTGACCTTCCTGGTCCGCCCCGCACGCGCCGCCCAGCTGGAGCGCGATGGCCTGGTCATCCGCAGCCCGCTCGGCGATGCGGCCTTCCCGGTGCAGCACGTCACCGCCGACGCCCTGCCTGCGCTTGCTACGCAGCAGCCGTTCGACCTGGTCATCCTCAGCTGCAAAGCCTACGACCTGGACAGTTCCATCGATGCCATCGCGCCGGCCGTCGGTGCGAACACCGCGGTACTGCCGATCCTCAACGGCCTGCACCACTACAACGCGCTGGACCTGCGATTCGGTCGCGACGCGGTGCTCGGTGGCCTGTGCTTCATCAGCGCGACCAAGGCGCCTGACGGCGCCGTGCTGCATCTGGGCAAGCCGGCCAAGCTCACTTTCGGCGAGCGCGATGGCGGTGCGGTCTCCGCCCGCGTGCGCGCCTTCGCCGCGGCCTGCGCACAGGCCGGCCTCGATCACCTGGCCAGCGAACACATCGGCCAGGAGCAATGGATCAAGTACACCTTCCTCACCGCACTGGCGGCGGCCACCTGCCTGCTGCGTGCGGATATCGGCACCATCGTCGCCACCGATGATGGCGAGGCCATCGTGCGCGGCCTGTACGACGAATGCCTGGCCGTGGCCGAAGCCGCCGGTGAACCGATTCCCGAGGCCGCGCAGGAGATCGCACGCGGCACCCTGACCCAGGCTGGGTCGGCGCTGAAGGCCTCGATGCTGCGAGACCTGGAGGCGGGCCAGCAGGTGGAGGCCGGACAGATCGTCGGCGACATGCTGGCGCGCGCGCGCAAGGCCGACCAGGAAGCGCTGCTGCTGCAGGTCGCCTACAGCAGCCTGCAGGCCTACCAGGCACAGCGCAGCGCGTGAGTGTGACCGCGCCGGCCCGCGCGCTGCCCTCACGGGTACTGATCCTCGGCCTGGGCTGGAGCGGGCGTGTGCTGGCCAGGCAGCTGCAGGCGCGGGGCGTGCACGTCGCCGGCACCGTGCGCGATCCGGTGCCGGCGGCCGACGATGGCCTGCTGCGGCATACACTGCGCGTCGATACCGCGCCTTCTCCGGCGCTGCTCGAAGAAATCGCGCAGTGCGAGGCCGTGCTGTGCAGCGTGCCACCAGATGCCGAGGGCGACCGGGCGCTGCGCCTGTTGCGGCCCGCGCTGCAGGCCAGCCCGACGTTGCGCTGGGTGGGCTATCTGTCGTCCACCTCGGTGTATGCCGACCGCGCCGGCGCTTGGGTCGACCAGCGCAGCGCAGCCGATGCCACCGAAGCGGCAGGCATGCAGCGCCTGCGCGCCGAAGCGCAATGGCGTGCGCTGGCGGAGGAACGCCGCGTCGCCTCGGCGGTGTTCCGCCTGCCCGGCCTTTACGGCCCCGGACGCAACGTGCTGCTGCAGTTGTTGCAGGGCCGCGCACGCCACGTGGTTCGCCCGGGCCTGGTGTTCAACCGCCTGCATGTGCAGGACCTGGCAACCGCCATCGTCGCCGCGATGCAGCGGCCCACCGCACAAGGGTTGTATCTGCCCAGCGACGACGAGCCGGCAGCGCCGCAGGATGTGCTTGCGTTTGCCGCGCAGCTGGGGGGATTTGCGATGCCACCCGCCGTGGCCTGGGACGACCCGGCGCTGAGCCCGACCCTGAGGCGCTTCTATGAGAGCAACAAGCGCATCGACAGCCGTGGCACGCGTGAAGCGCTGGGTTGGGCGCCGCGGTTCCCGACGTACCGGGAAGGGCTGAAGGATCTGGCCGCTTCGCTCGCCGGGCATCGCCCCGTGCTACCGGATGGCGCTTTGTAGGGCCGAAGGCAGCGGCTGGAGCCGCTGCCAACGTCGCGCGCGACGGCCCGCAGGGTGCCGGTCAGGACGGCCGGCATAGCCCACGCTCGGCTGCTCTCCGTGTCGGTCGCGCTGCGCGCGCCAAGCCGAGCGTAGGCTCGGCGCTGCAGATCAACCCGCCTCGGGCAGGCGGAAGAACGCACGCGTGGCGGCGGTGGCATTGGCTGCGGTCACCGCCACGTCCTCGCCACGGTCACGCGCCAGTTCTTCCACGATGTGCGAGAGGAACATCGGTTCATTGCGGCGATCCTTCGGCATCGGCTTCAGCGTGCGCGGCAGCAGGTACGGCGCGTCGGTTTCGATCATCAGGCGGTTGGCCGGGATGCTCCTCACCAGCTCGCGTAGGTGCGCGCCACGGCGTTCGTCGCACAGCCAGCCGGTGATGCCGATATACCAGTCCTGGTCCAGGTAAGCGAACAGCTCATCGCGTTCGCCGGTGAAGCAATGCACCACGGCCGGGCCAATGCGGCCTTCGAAGTTCTTCATCTGTGCCATGAAATCGGCATGCGCATCGCGCTGGTGCAGGAACAGCGGCTTGCCATTGTCTGCGGCCAGCTGCAGCTGGCGCTCGAAGGCACGATGCTGGGCCGGGCGCGGCGAGAAGTCACGGAAGTAGTCCAGTCCGCACTCGCCCACCGCCACGACTTCCGGGTGGGCATGCAGCGCGCGCATCTCCGCATCACATTCCTCGGTGTATTCCACCGCGTGGTGCGGGTGCACGCCGGCGGTGGCGTACAGGAAACCCGGGTGCTGCTGTGCCAGCTGCAAGGCCAGCGGCGAGTGCTCGCGGCTGGCACCAGTGATCACCATCTGCACCACGCCGGCCTGGCGCGCGCGGTCCAGCACGGCATCGCGGTCGCGGTCGAAGGAGTCGTGGGTCAGGTTGGCGCCGATATCGATCAGGTGCATGGTCATCGCGGGGGAAAGTGCCCGCGCATTGTACCTGCGCCTGCCCTGGCCCCTTATCCTTTGCACATGAACGCCCCGCTCTTCCCGATTTCCCCGCTGCTGCCGCAGATCCAGCAGCACCTGGCCCTGCAGCCACGGCTGGTGCTGGAAGCCCCGCCCGGTGCCGGCAAGACGACCCAGGTACCGCTGGCCCTGCTCGATGCGCCGTGGCTGCAGGGCCGGAAGATCATCCTGCTGGAACCGCGCCGGGTGGCCGCACGCAGCGCTGCACTGTTCATGGCGCGGCAGCTGGGCGAAGAGGTCGGTGGCACGGTCGGCTACCGCATCCGCTTCGAGAACAAGGTCTCGGCACGCACGCGCATTGAGGTCGTCACCGAAGGCATCCTGACCCGCATGCTGCAGGACGACCCGATGCTGGAGGAGGTCGGTGCGATCCTGTTCGACGAGTTCCACGAACGCCATCTCAGTGGCGACCTCGGGTTGGCGCTGGCACTGGACGTGCAGGCACAGCTGCGCGATGACCTGCGCCTGGTGGTGATGTCGGCCACGCTGGACGGCGATCGGCTGGCGCGCTTCCTCGATGCACCGCGGCTGAGCAGCGAGGGCCGCAGTTACCCGGTGGCGATCAGCCACTTCCCGGCGCGCCGCGATGAAGCACTCGAGTTGCAGGTGCGCCGCGCGGTGCAGCAGGCCCTGGTCGAGCACCCCGGTGACCTGCTGGTGTTCCTGCCCGGCCAGCGCGAGATCACACGGGTGCAGGCCGGCCTGCAGGAATCACTGGATGCCGGTGTCGACGTGCTGGCGCTGCACGGTGAACTGCCGGTGGAACAGCAGGCGCGCGTGCTGCAGGCGGCCAGCGATGGGCGCCGCCGCGTGGTGCTCGCGACCAACGTCGCCGAATCGTCGGTGACGCTGCCCGGCGTGCGCGTGGTGATCGACAGCGGCCAGGCGCGCGAGCCGCGCTACGACCCCAACAGCGGCTTTACCCGGCTGGACGTGGTCGCCATCGCCCAGGCTTCAGCGGATCAGCGCGCCGGCCGTGCCGGCCGCGTGGCCGAGGGCGTGGCCTGGCGGCTGTGGCCGCAGTCGCAGCGGCTGGAGCCGCAGCGCCGCGCCGAGATCGACCAGGTGGAACTGGCCGGGCTGGCGCTGGAACTGGCGGCCTGGGGCAGCAGCGACCTGCGCTTCCTCGACCCGCCTCCGGCCGGCCCGATGGGTGCGGCGCGCGAACTGCTGCAGCGGCTGGGCGCGCTGTCCAGCAGCGGCGCGATCACTTCGCTCGGCCGCCGCGTGCTGGCGCTGGGCACGCATCCGCGCATGGCGGCGATGCTGCTGGCCGCACCCGATCCGCGCGCGCAGGCGCTGGCTGCCGATCTGGCCGCCCTGCTGGAAGCACGCGATCCGCTGCGCCAGGGCGGTGATGCGCTGGCAGCGCGGTGGCGCGCATTGGCGGCATTCCGCGCCGGCCGCGCACCGGCCGATGCCAACCGCAGCGCGCTGGCCGCGATTGATGCTGCCGCCAAGCAGTGGCGACGGCGCCTGCGCTGTGACGCCACGCCGCCTACCAGCATCGAGGCGCACGAACTGGGCGACCTGCTCGCGCACGCCTTCCCCGACCGGATTGGTGTCCAGCACCCCAGCGATCCACTGCGCTATCTGCTGGCCAATGGCCGCAGTGCACGCCTGCACGAATCGAGCGATCTGCGTGGCGAGCCATGGCTGGTGGCCAGTGAACTGCGCTTCGAGGCACGTGACGCGTTGCTGCTGCGCGCCGCACCGGTGGATGAAGGCCAGCTGCGCAGGGCGTGGCCGGAGCGCTTCGTCACCGAAGACGTGGTGCGCTGGGACAGCGAACGCCGCGCCCTGGTGGCGCTGCGCGAGACCCGTTTCGACCGCATCGTGCTGGACAGCCGCTCGGCCGGCCGGGTCGACCCGCAACATGCCGCGCAGGCGCTGACCGATGCGGTGGCCGAACTCGGCCTGCAGGCCCTGCCGTGGACCGAAGGCCTGCGCCAATGGCAGGCGCGCGTCGAGTCACTGCGGCGCTGGATGCCGGAACTGGGCCTGCCCGACTGCAGCGACGCGGCGCTGCTGGCCACCCGCGCGCAGTGGCTGCAGCCCGCGTTCGCCGGCAAGAGCCGATTGGATGCGCTGGACGAATCCAGCTTCGGCGAGGCACTGAAGTCGCCGCTGGAATGGGCACAGCGGCAGCTGGTCGAGCGGCACGCACCGAACCGCATTACCGTGCCCTCCGGGCTGGAGCGGCCGGTCACCTACGGACTGGACACCGGGAGCGGCGAACCGCTGCCGCCGGTGCTGGCGGTGAAGCTGCAGGAACTGTTCGGCCTGGCCGACACGCCACGCATTGCCGATGGCCGTGTACCGTTGACCCTGCACCTGCTTTCCCCGGGCGGACGCCCGCTGCAGGTCACCCAGGACCTTCGCAATTTCTGGGAGAACACCTACGCCGAGGTGAAAAAGGAGATGAAAGGCCGCTACCCGCGCCATCCGTGGCCGGATGATCCGTGGACGGCCACAGCCACGCACCGCGCCAAGCCGCGCGGGACCTGAAGGGCGGGGTCGGATCCCTTTGCAACGCAACGGGCTCTGACCCAGGGCGCGGTGGTTGGGGCCAGAGCCCTTCCGCAAGGGAAAGGGATCCGACCCCATCCCTGCCTGATCCTGAATGGCCGCGGCCGCGTCATACCACGCGCGCCCCCGGCTGACATACCGTTTACGGGCAACACGCGACACTGGACTTCGACCCGAGGCAAAGGACCCCCACAGATGAGCAAGCTGACCGTGATTACCGACCGCGCTCTGGAGCGCGCCCTGGACCTGGCCCACAGCGCCGGCGATGGCCTGAAGAGCGCCGGTGGCAGCCTGCGCCATCTCGGCCCGCAGGCCAGTGACTGGATCAAGACCGGCGCGGCGCTGGGCGCCGTCAGGACCGGTGGCAAGGTCGCCACCAGGTTTGCTCGCCGCAACCCGGCAGTGACGATTGCCGCCGCTGCCGTCGGTGTGGGCCTCCTGGGCTATGCGCTGTACCGCAAGCAGCAGAAGAAGAAGGCGGCCCAGGGCCACGTGGTGAATGGCCAGGCGCAGCGCATCAACGCGCGCGACCGCCGCAACGACACCGTGGTGGACGAGCACAGCGATATCGGCAGCGACGCGTGAGTTTGCCCGGGTCAGAGCCCTTCCTGCGGAAGTGATCTGACCCTACCAGCTACGAGAGGGCCGGATGCCGCGAGGTATCCGGCCCTTTCTGTTTCAACCGATCTGCCGCCACTGCCCCGGCTGCAGGTCATCCAGACGGTATGGCCCCATCGACACCCGCACCAGCCGCAGCGTCGGCAGGTTCACCGCCGCCGTCATCCGCCGCACCTGGCGGTTGCGGCCCTCGCGGATCGTGATCGCCAGCCAGCTGTCAGGCACGGTCTTGCGGAAGCGTACCGGCGGATCCCGCGTCCACAGCGACGGTGCAGGGTCGAGGTGCTCGACCTTCGCCGGCAGCGTCGGCCCGTCATTGAGCACCACGCCTTCGCGCAACTGCTGCAGCTGTTCGTCGCTGGGCAGGCCTTCCACCTGCACCCAGTAGGTCTTGTCGGCCTTGTGCCGGGGGTCGGTCAATCTGTGCGCCAGCGTGCCGTTGTCGGTCAGCAGCAGCAGGCCCTCGCTGTCATGGTCCAGGCGGCCGGCGGCATACACGCGCGGCGGCAGGCCGAAACCGGCCAGGGTCGGCCGCGGCGGCACACTGCGGTCGGTGAATTGGCAGAGCACGTTGAAGGGCTTGTTGAAGGCAATCAGCATTGCGGGAACGACAGGCGGCGGGTGCGGCATTGTCCCATTCCCGCACCGCCGCCGCGATCACCGGCTACTCAGCCGAAGGCCTTCCCTTCCATCAACAGCGCAACGAGCACCAGCACGACACCGCACGTGGCGGCAGCGTTGGCACGGTACCGCAGCCGCGTTACCGGTGGGCAGGCCCTTCGCGCACGTTCGTCCCACAGGCCACCAACGAGCAGCGCCGCAAAACCTGCCGCCGCCACAAGGTCATGCACGTGACCAGCATGGAACAGGAAGTCGTACAACCGCGGCAGCACCATCAATGCGAAGGCGAAGTACAGAACCTTCTTCAACTATCCATGTCCTTGAATTCGATCAGGCCGCAGCGCGCGGTGAGCCGAGCATCGGCTCGGCTCTACGGGGCACTCCGCGCTGGCGCTACGGCATGCCGGCTTACGGCTTGATGAAGCGCAGGGTCATGCGGTCGCTTTCGCCGATGGCCTGGTACTTCGCATCGTCGGCCTTGTCGTGCTGGTTGGTCGGCGGCAGCGTCCACACGCCGTTCGGGTGGTCCTTGGTATCGCGCGGGTTGGCATTGACCTCGCTGCGCGCGTCCAGCCTGAAGCCTGCGGCAACGGCCATCGCGATCACCTGCTGCTGGCCGACATAGCCGGTGCCGTCGTCGTCGGCCACATCGGCCTTGGCGCGGTGCTCGACCACGCCCAGCACGCCGCCCGGCTTGAGCACGTTGAAGAAGCCCTGGAACATGCCCTGCGCCTGCCCGGCCTTGCGCCAGTTGTGCACGTTGCGGAAGGTCAGCACCACATCGGCCGAACCGGCCGGGCCGAACACCGGTTTGGCCGGGTCGTAGGCCACCACGGTGGTCTTGCCGAATTGTGCCGGCGCGGCGGCGTACTTCTTCTCCAGGCCGTCGCGGCTGCGCTGCTGGTAGTCACGGCCACGGCCCTCGGGTACCGCCATCGGATCGACCACGGCGGCGATGTAGTGGCCCTTGTCATGCAGCAACGGCGCCAGGATTTCCGAGTACCAGCCGTTGCCGGGGGTGATCTCGATGACGGTCTTTTCCGGCGCGACCCTGAAGAACGACAGCGTCTGCGCCGGATGCCGGAAACCATCGCGCTTGACGTTGTCGGCACCGCGGGTGGGTGCCTTCACCGCCGCGTCGATGGCCGGCGAGATCTCGATCTTCGCCGGTGCCACCGTGACTGGCGAGGCGAAGGCGGGAAGGGTGGCAAGCAGGGCCGAGGCAAGCAGCAGGCGGCAACCACGCAGGGACGAAGCGGGCATCATCGGGACGACTCCAGCGGAAGATGCGGCGAGACTAGCAGCCCATGCGACGCAGGTGTTCACAAAACGTTAGCCGCGTGCGCATCGCGGAACACTGTTTTGTGGCCACCGCCGCGACGCGGTAACACAACGCGCTCTATGCTGGACCACTTCCCCCAAGGAGACCGTGCTGATGACGGCAACCCGCCAACTGGGCCGCTCCGGCCTGCATGTACGTCCCCTCGCCTTCGGTGGCAACGTGTTCGGCTGGAGCGCCGACGAGAAGGCCAGCTTCGCCCTGCTCGATGCCTTCGTCGACGCCGGCTTCAACCTGGTCGACACCGCCGACGTCTACTCGGCGTGGGTACCGGGCAACCGGGGCGGCGAGTCCGAGACGCTGATCGGCAAGTGGTTTGCCCGCAGCGGCAAGCGCGACAAGGTGGTGCTGGCGACCAAGGTAGCCAAGTGGGCCGAACGCCCCGGTCTGGCCCCGGACAACATCAATGCGGCCGTCGAGGACTCGCTGCGCCGCCTGCAGACCGACGTGATCGATCTGTACCAGGCCCACGAGGATGACGAGTCGACGCCGCTGGAAGCGACCCTGGCCGCGTTCGGCCGGCTGATCGAAGCCGGCAAGGTGCGCGCCATCGGTGCGTCCAACTACAGCGCCACGCGCCTGGCCGATGCGCTGAAGGTATCCACCGACTACAGGTTGCCGCGCTATGAAACCCTGCAGCCGGAATACAACCTGTACGACCGTGCCGGCTACGAGAAGGAACTGGAACCGCTGGTGCAGCGCGAACAGATCGGCGTGATCGGCTACTACGCGCTGGCCAGTGGCTTCCTCAGCGGCAAGTACCGCACGCCGGCCGATGCAGCCAAGAGCCCGGCGCGTGGCGAGACCGTGGTGAAGCGCTATCTGAACCCGCGCGGCCTGCGCATCCTGCAGGCACTGGATGACGTGGCCAGCAAGCACAGCGCCAGTGCTGCACAGATCGCGCTGGCATGGCAGATCGCGCGACCGTCGATCACCGCGCCGATCGTCAGCGCCACCAGTGTCGAGCAGCTGCACGATCTGCTGGCGGCGGCCAACCTGTCGCTGAGCGTGCAGGACATCGCGCAGCTGGATGCCGCCAGCGCGGACGCTTGAGACCGGGTAGTGCCGGCCGCCGGCCGGGATTGCACGGATGCCCTGGAGAATAATTGAACAAAATGGTTGCGCGCGACTAAATCGTGGTTTATCGTGCGCACCTCGTTTCAACAACCACTGGAAACTTCCCTTGAACGCGCATTCCGTCGCCACCGCCACATTGCTGCCATGCCTGCGCATGGACCGGCTGGCGCGCGCGTTCGGCAAGGAAGACCAGCTGACAACGGCCTGATACCCGCCCTGCGGAGATCGGCCACCCCGATCTCCGAGGCCTGACGACGCCCTCGGAACGTAAGTCCCGGGGGCGTTTTCGTTTGCGTCGGCACAAGGACCCGCGATGCCAGAACTGCACCCCGCGCGGCGGCCCGCCGCTCACTGACCCAGGCATTTCCACCCCGCGCGAAGGATTTACTTCGCGCAACCGGCAGCGCCTGGACATTATCTGCATCGCTCCCAAACATTATCGCTCGCCGATAATGTCGGTGGCCTGCACCCTCGATTCTCCAACGGTCCCGTTTCAACCACGGGCTGGTGCGCGCGGCGTTGCCGTGGCGTATGCCGGAGGTCGCGGACACGCCATCGCCTGGATCGCCTGCTGGAAGCAGGCGCCGGTTCGCCGGTACGCGGTTCGATTCCGCGCGGTCCCCAACTGGATAGCTCAGCTTGGTTAGAGCAACGGATCCTGATTCCGTCTGTCGTGGGTTCGACTCCCACTCCAACCACATGACCTGTCACGTCATGACCTGAAGCAACACCCGGGGCGCAAGCCCCAGCGGCCATCGTCGCCATCCACTGTCTTCGCCTTCGGGCGGGAACGTGGAAGGCAACGGACCACACGCCGGGCCCCGGCCCGCCGCCACTGCCAGCCTCGTTCCGCACCGGCGCTGCCTGCCGGGGACGACGACGGCAGCACTGCCGGCGCACCGAAGGCTCCGCGCGCGGACCGTCCACCGATGGCCGCCCTCTTCCGCTGCCTGCACCTGGTGTGCAGGCGGCTCGCCACGACCTGATCGACCCGGGTCATGGCGATTCATTCGCAACGGGTCGAACCACCAGAGCCATACAAGGAGAGACTCCCATGTTCTGGACCATCAAGGTCGTGATCGGCGACGGCGAGCGCGGCCTGGTGTATCGCAACCGTCGCTTCCAGCAGATCCTGCTGCCGGGCGTGCACCGCCTGTCGCGGTTCGGCGGCCGCCCGCAGGTGGAGGTCCACACCGCATCGAAGGGTGCGGCCTACACCGGCAGCGACCAGGACAGCCTGATCGAAGCGCAGGGCGCGCAGCTGGGCACGCACTTCGTGCTGGCCAATGTCGGCGCCAGCGAGGTCGGCCTGTTGCTGCGCAACGGCCGCATCGATGAAGTGCTGCCGCCGGGCAGCCGTCGCCTGTACTGGCGCGGTTCGGTCGATACCCAGGTGCAGGTGATGGCGCTGGGTGACGAGCCGCGCATTCCGGCGGACGTCCAGCAGCGGCTCGGCCAGCTGGGGGTGCTGCCGCGTGTGGCGGTGATCAGCACCGTGCCGAGCGAGTCGGTGGGCCTGCTGTTCATCGATGGCACGCTGCGGCAGACGCTGGACGCCGGCCTGCACGCGTTCTGGAACTTCAACGGCAACGTGTCGGTGGAGCGCGTGGAGCTGCGGGCACGTTCGCTGGACGTGTCCGGCCAGGAACTGCTCAGCCGCGACAAGGTGACCCTGCGGGTGAACCTGGCCGCGACCGTGCAGGTGATCGACCCGGTGCGTGCGCACCGCACGCTCAGCAATGCCGATGAGTTCGTCTACCGGCAGCTGCAGTTCGGCCTGCGCCAGGCGATCGCCGCGCGCAGCCTGGACGAGCTGCTGGGTGACAAGGCGGCACTGGACGGCGAGATCGCCGCCCATGTGCAGGCTGCGATCGACGGCCACGGCGTGCGGTTGCTCGGCGTCGGCATCAAGGACGTGATCCTGCCGGGCGAAATGAAGGAGATCCTCAACGGTGTGGTGCTGGCCGAGAAGCAGGCCCAGGCCAGCGTGATCCGCCGCCGCGAGGAGGCCAATGCCACGCGTTCGCAGCTCAACACCGCAAAGCTGATCGAGGACAACCCGGTGTTGATGCGCCTGAAGGAGCTGGAGGCGCTGGAGAAGGTCACCGAGAAGATCGACAAGCTCACCGTGTTCGGCGGCCTGGACGGCGTGCTGAAGCAGCTGGTGACGATCAGGTAGGGGGTTGCGGCGGCGCAGGGACGCGCCGCCGGCCCACCAAGGACAGACATAACGACATGGATACTCAACAGAACTATCAATGGCTGCACGCCGAGGGCACCACCCCGATCAAGGGCTGGGTCAACGGCGTGCCGCTGGAGGCGCAGGCCCACGAGCAGCTGCGCAACATTGCCGCGATCCCGTTCGTCGGGCCGTGGGTGGCCGTGATGCCGGACGTGCACCTGGGCAAGGGTGCAACCGTGGGCTCGGTGATCCCGACCCGCGGTGCGATCATCCCTGCCGCAGTCGGCGTCGACATCGGCTGCGGCATGGCGGCGGTACGTACCACGCTGCGCGCCGATGACCTGCCCGATGACCTGCGGCAGCTGCGCAGCAGCATCGAACGTAGCATTCCGGTCGGCAACGGGCGCGGCGGCGAGCATCACCGCATGCCCGACAGCATCCACACCCGGCTGGTGCGGTCCGGGCTGGCCGCCGGCCTGGAGAAGATCAAGGACAAGCATCGCAGGATCCGCACCGACAAGCTCGACCGCCAGTTGGGTACGCTGGGCGGCGGCAACCACTTCATCGAACTGTGCCTGGACGAGACGGATGCGGTGTGGGTGATGCTGCACAGCGGATCGCGCGGCACCGGCAACCTGATCGGCACCTACTTCATCGAGAAGGCGCGCGAGGAGCTGGCCCGGCGTGTGCTGGGCTTCCACCTGCCGGACAAGGACCTGGCGTTCTTCATGGAAGGCGAGCCGCTGTTCGACGACTATGTCGAAGCAGTGTCGTGGGCGCAGGACTACGCCCGGCATAACCGCGAAGCGATGATGTCGCGCGTGCTGGCCGAGATGCGCCACCGCCTGCCGAAGTTCCAGCTGGCGGCGATGGCGGTGAACTGCCATCACAACTACGTGCAGAAGGAAACGCACCACGGGCAGGAACTGCTGGTGACCCGCAAGGGCGCCGTCAGTGCCCGCGAGGGTGAGCTGGGCATCATTCCCGGCAGCATGGGCACGCGCAGCTACATCGTGCGTGGCAAAGGCAACACGGACAGCTTCCACAGCTGCAGCCACGGAGCCGGCCGGGTGATGAGCCGCGGTGCTGCGCGCCAGCAGATCACGCTGGCCCAGCACCGCGAGGCGACTGCGCACGTGGAATGCCGCAAGGACAGCGGCGTACTGGACGAGTCACCGGCAGCCTACAAGTCGATCGACGATGTGATGGCCGCGCAGCTGGACCTGGTCGAGGTGGTGCACACCCTGCGGCAGGTCCTGTGCGTGAAGGGATGATGGAGCGGTGCCGGCCAAGGCCGGCCTCTACCAGAGCAGCACGTCGCGTCGGGGGTCAGATCGCTTTCTGCGAAAGGGATCTGACCCCGGCACATTCAGCGCGGCACGCTGTCTTCGGCCACCAGCGCGTGGTGCACGCCGATGCCCGCACGCACGCCTTCGGCCATGGCCAGGGTGATGTTGCCGACCGTCGTCGCGTCGCCTGCGGCATACACGTGCGGCACCGAGGTCTGCTTCATCATGTCGACCTCGATCAGCACGCCCAGCGGGCTCTCGGCCAGCGCGCAGCCGAGTTGCTGCACCAGCGGTGTGGCCATCGCCTGGGTGGCCGGCACGAACAGCGCACGCTGGGCGATGCGGCGACCGTCGGCCAGCTCCACTTCCAGCCAGGTGGGCTGGTCACCCTGCACGGCCACCACCGGCGATGTTTCGATCGCCACGCTACGCTGCTGCATCGCGGCCCGCTCATCGTCGGCGATCGGCAGTCCCTGGCTGAAGAAGGTGACGTTGCCCCAGTCGGCGAACAGCGGCGCCTTGCTGGCGGACATCGGGTGGCCTCCGAGCAGGCCGATGGCACCGCCCCCCACCTCGTAACCATGGCAGTAGGGGCAGTGCAGCACGGTACTGCCCCAGCGCTCGGCCAGGCCCGGCAGCGCCGGCAACTGGTCGGCGATGCCGCTGGCCAGCAGCAGCTTGCGCGCGGCCAGCACCTGGCCATCGGCAGTACGTACTTCCACGCCGCTGGCACTGGCGGTGGCCTGCACCGCCTCGGCATGCACCCAGCGCACGCTGGGGTAATCCAGCAGTTGCTGGCGCGCGGTCTTCAGCAGCTCTGCGCCGCTGATGCCATCCAGCCCCGGCACGCCGTGCGAATGGCTGGCGAAGCGGTTGCGCGGCGAACCGGCGTCGATGACGGTGACCGGGCGACGGGCACGGGCCAGGATCAGGCCAGCGGCGATGCCGGCGTAGCTGCCGCCGACGATGAGCACATCAGGATTCATGGTGACCTTCCAGGGAACGGTGATGAGCGAGATGGCGGGCGAAGTCGGCGCCGAGCCGGTCCAGCGTGACCGTCTGCAGGCGCTGTTCGAGCAGGCGCTGTGCTTGCCGCGCCCCGTCAAGCAGGGCGTTGTCGACCAGTTGCTGGATCGGGCAGCCGCCGGCGGACGCACGGGCGCCGACCTGTACCAGTGGAGGGGCTCCCACCGCCAAATAGATGTCGTGCAGGGTGATCGCAGCAGCGTCACGAGCCAGCTGGCTGCCGCCGCCATGCCCGCGTGCGCTGCGCACCAGGCCGGCCTTCTGCAGCTGCGCCAGGATCCGGCGGATCACCACCGGGTGGGTGGGCAGGCAAGCCGCCAGCTGCTCGGAGGTGCGCGGTTGCACCTGGCCGACCAGGTGGGCCATCACGTGCAGTGCGTCGGAAAGCGGGTTCGCGGATTTCATGTAACAAATGTAGTTACATTTATTTGCATTGTCGAGCGCCGGCCCCCCCGACCTGGATACCTGTGTCAGATGAACCGGCGGATGCCGGCGGCACTGCCGGGCCCTGCCCGGCGGGCGCAGCGGCCTCAGCGCAGATAGTCGCTGCGTGCCATCGCTTCCCCCAGGTAATCCAGGAACGAGCTGATCCGCGCCGACACGGCGGTGTTGCGGTAGTAAACCGCATGGATCGGCTGGTACACATCCAGCGTCTGCGCGGCCAGCACCGGCACGAGCGTACCGGCGGCACGGTCGCGGTCGGTGACGAAGTCGGACAGGCAGGTGATGCCCACGCCTTCCACCGCCAGCCGGCGCAACGTTTCACCGCTGGACACCGCGATATCCGGCCGTACCTGCAGCTGGCCATCGGCGCCACCCGGCAACGGCCAGCGGTTCAACGCCTCCGGCTCGTTGAAACCCAACAGTGTGTGCTGGGCCAGTGCCGCTACGCTGGCGGGCTCGCCGTGCGCTGCCAGGTAGCCCGGGCTGGCCACCAGTTGCAGCCGGCAGCGGCCCAGCGAACGCGCGTGCAGGGTGGAATCGGCCAGTGGCCCGATGCGGATCGCCAGGTCGGTGCGCCGTTCGAGCAGGTCGATGTAGCGCTCGGAGGAGTTCAGTTCCAGCTGTACCTCCGGGTAGCGCGCGCGATAGCCTGCTACCAGCGGTGCAATCACGTGCAGCACGAACGGCATCGCCGCATCCACGCGCAGGCGCCCGGCCGGGCGCCCACGGCGGGCCGTCATCTGCTCCTCGGCCGACTCCACCGCGTCGATGATTCCCCGCGCATGGTGCACGAAGGCCTCGCCCTCGGCGGTCAGATGCAGGCGGCGGGTGGTGCGGGTCAACAGCGTCGTGCCCAGCTTGTCCTCCAGCCGCCCCAGCGCGCGGCTGACACCTGACGGCGTCTGCCCCAGCTGCTCGGCAGCGGCGCTGATCGAACCGCTGTCGATCACGGCCAGGAAGGCCTGCATTTCGTCGAGGGTGGTTTTCATCGGGCCATTATTGACCACACGGCAAGAGTGATTGGCGTGAAGACCGGTTTTTCGGCAAAGGTGTGCCGCGCACACTGCGCCCCTTCCTGTCCTCTGGAGCCCGCCATGACCCGTGGCATCCCCCTTGCTCTGCTTGCGCTGACCCTTGGCGCCTTCGCTATCGGCACCACCGAATTCGTCATTGTCGGCCTGATCCCCACCATCGCCGCCGACCTGCAGGTCAGCCTGCCCTCGGCCGGCCTGCTGGTATCGCTGTACGCGCTGGGCGTGGCGGTCGGCGCTCCGGTGCTGACCGCGCTGACCGGCCGCGTTCCGCGCAAGACCCTGCTGGTAGCGCTGATGGTGTTGTTCACCCTCGGCAACGTCATCGCCTTCCTCGCACCGGGTTACACCTCACTGATCATCGCCCGCATCCTCACCGGCCTCGCCCACGGCGTGTTCTTCTCCATCGGCTCGATCATCGCCACTGCAGTAGTGCCGAAGGAAAAGGCGGCCAGCGCGATCGCCATCATGTTCACTGGCCTGACCGTCGCGCTGGTGACGGGCGTGCCGCTGGGCACCTTCATCGGGCAGCATCTGGGCTGGCGCGCCACCTTCCTGGCAGTGGCCGGCCTCGGCGTGATCGCCCTGCTCGGTGCGCTGCTGGCCGTGCCGCGCAAGCTGCCGCAGAGCGCGCCAGCCAGCTTCCGCCAGCAGCTGGCCGTACTGGGCCAGCCGCGGCTGCTGCTGGTCTACGCGATGACCGCGCTGGGCTACGGCGGCACCTTCCTCGCCTTTACCTACCTGGCACCGATCCTGCAGGACGTCACCGGTTTCTCCGCCAATGCGGTCAGCCTGGTGCTGCTGGTGTACGGCGTCTCGGTCGCGATCGGCAACCTGTGGGGCGGCCGACTGGCCGACCGCATGGGCCCGGTGCCCGCACTGAAGCGCATCTTCGCCCTGCTTGCCCTCGTGCTGTTCGCGCTCACCTTCACCGCCAGCAACCCCTGGCTGATGCTGCTGACCGTGCTGGCGCTGGGTGCGGTGGCATTCGGCAACGTGCCTGGCCTGCAGGTATACGTGGTCAAGCAGGCGCAGCGTTACGCCCCGCAGGCCGCGGACGTGGCCTCGGGCCTGAACATCGCGGCGTTCAACATCGGCATTGCGCTGGGCGCCTCGCTCGGTGGGCTGGTGGTGGAGCACATCGGCCTGATGCACACGCCGTGGCTGGGCGCGCTGGTGGTGGCGGGCGCGTACGCGCTGACCGCACTCAGCGGCCGCCTCGATCGCCGCGACGGCATCGACGCGCGTGCCGACGGGATCACCGCAGCCACCCATTGATCCATGCAATGCACCGTTGCCGGCACGCATACGGTGCCTGCCCTACCCTTTCCCCATCTTTCCCCCTCCCCCCTGGAGCTTCCCATGACTGTCCCCGCCTTCGGTCTCGGCACCTTCCGCCTGCAAGACCAGACCGTGATCGACTCGGTGCGCAACGCGCTGGAGGTCGGCTACCGCGCCATCGACACTGCGCAGATCTACGGCAACGAAGCCGAGGTCGGCCAGGCCATCGCCGATTCGGGCGTGCCACGCGATGAGATCTACCTGACCACCAAGGTCTGGATCACCGAGTTCAAGCGCGACGCGCTGCTGGCCAGCCTGCGCACCAGCCTTGAAAAGCTGCGCACCGACCGCGTCGACCTGGCACTGATCCACTGGCCGTCGCCGAATGACAAGGTTGACGTGCCGATGGAGGAATACCTGCCGGCGCTGGCCGAGGCCAAGGCCCAGGGCCTGGCCAGGGAGATCGGCATCTCCAACTTCACCATCGCGCAGACCCGCAAGGCGATCGAGATCCTGGGCGCCGACGCCATCGCCACCAACCAGATCGAAATCCATCCCTATCTGCAGAACCGCCTGCTGGTGAAGTTCCTGCAGGACAAGGGCATCCACATCACTGCCTACATGAGCCTGGCCTATGGTGAAGTACTGAAGGATCCGGTGATCCAGGCCATCGCCGGCCGCCACCAGGCGACCCCGGCGCAGATCGCGTTGGCGTGGGCGCTGCAGCAGGGCTACTCCGTCATTCCCTCGTCGACCCGGCGCGAGAACCTGTCGAGCAATCTGGAAGCGGCCGCCATCCGCCTGACCGGCGAAGACATGGCGCAGATCGCCAAGCTCGACCGCGGCCATCGCCTGGCGAACCCGGAAGGTATTGCGCCGGCCTGGGATTGAGGCGATGTTGTTGTAGAGCCGAACCCCTGCTCGGCTGCTGCCTCGCTGGAGCCGAGCACGGCTCGGCTCTACAGGCAGATGCCGACCTTGGTCGGCACTGACCTCTGATCGATCATTGAAGCACCCTGCGGACCAAGGTCCGCACCCACCAGACGCGGTTTTCGGCTACGCCTGCAACAACCACCCACGCATCGCCGCACTGACCTCGTCCGGCTTCTCCATCGGTGCCAGGTGCCCACAATCGGGCACCACCACCAGCTGCGAATGCGGCACCATCGCATGCATTTCCTCGCTTACCGCCAGCGGGGTGATGCGATCGTTGGCGCCGCAGACGATCAGCAGCGGATCGCGGTAACCCGCCAACACATCATGACCGTCGCGACGCTCCAGCGCGCTCTGGCGCAGGAAGACGCCTGCGCCCAGGCGGGCAGTCATGTCGCGCACGCGCTGCACCAGCACGTAGTCGTCCAGCCGCGAAGCATCGATGTAGCTGCGCATCAGCACGTCACCGAAACCATGGAACTTTCCGGGCAGGCGCACGCTGGCGCGCTGGCTGCGGCGCTGCTCGGCCCGCTCGGGTGAATCGGCATGGATCGAGGTATCGATCAGCGCCAGCTGCAATACCCGTTCTGGAGCGATGCGCAGGATCTGCTGGGCGACGAAGCCGCCGAGCGAGAATCCGGCCAGCGCAAAGCGCTCCGGTGCCTGCGCCAGCACGTCATCGGCCACCGCCTGCAGAGTTTCGCCACGGGTCTGGTCGCCCACGGTGCAGTCGGCGATATCGGCCAGGTCGGCCAGCTGCGCGCGCCACAGCTCGGCGTCGTTGAGCAGGCCGGGCAGCAGGAGCAGGGGGATGCGGTCGGTCATGGGCGTATTGTCGCGCCGGTGCGGTGGCGGCGCCATGCCAGCGACCGCGCCAAGCGCGGCGACGTGCCGCCGGATGAGCCAGGCGCGCCGGACCCGCGCCCGCTTCTGGATACCCTGTGGGACGCCAGTCAGACCGATGCCGCGACGCATTCCTCGGCGTCGGAAGCAGGCGCCGTCGACGCCCCACGCTGGGGCCGCACCTCCTGGACGATCCGCCCCTGCTCCATCACGAGCACGCGGTCGGTGCTGTTTATGGTCTCCGGCCTATGGGCCACGATCACCTTGGTCAGCTCCATACGCTGCACGGCTTCGTTGACCAAGCGCTCGCGCATGACATCAAGATGGCTGGTGGCCTCATCTAGAAACAGAATCCGTGGCCGGCGATAGAGGGCGCGGGCCAGAATCACTCGCTGCTTCTGACCGCCTGAGAGCGAGTTGCCCATGTCGCCGATAAGACCGTGGTAACCCATCGCCATCCCCGCGATGTCATCATGCACCGCGGCCATTCGAGCAGCTTCCTCAATGCGCTGTTCATCGAAGCTACTGTCGAAGCCGCTGATGTTGTCGGCAATGCTTCCTGCAAACAACTGGTCATCTTGCATGACTGCTCCCACCATGGAGCGAGTGCCGCGTGGACCGTGCTGCTGGATATCCACGCCGCCGATGCTTACGCTTCCTTCACTGGGCTTGAGCAATCCGAGCAGTAGTTTCATCAGGGTCGACTTGCCACAGCCGGATGCGCCCACGATGGCCACCGCTTCACCTTGTTCTACGCGGAAGGAACAATTGCGGATGATCCAGGGTTCGCCTTCGGCATAACGGAAGGAAAGATCCTTGACCTCAATGGAGAACGCGATCGGTACCACCGTCTCGATTCGATCGAAATCCTGGTCAGGTGCACTGAGAACGACATCAGCCAATCGCTCCCCATGCAGCCTAAGCATCCTGAACTCGACAGCCTTGTCGATCAGTCCCGCCATTCGCAGCGCGAACTGATCCTTGTACGCAAGATAGGCCACCAGCATGCCGACCGAGAACACATTGTTCATGGCCAGCATTGCACCAATCCAGATAACAGCAATTCTCTCGATGCCGAAGATCAACTGACTGGTACTGGTAAACCCGAGCCTCAGCTTCGAAAGCCTGACTTCCTCATTGACCGTACTGACCATCAGGTTCTCGTAGGTTGCCGTCCGCATCGACTCCTGGCCGGCGACCTTGATGCTCTGCATGCCGCGGATCGACTCGAGCAGATGCGATTGCTGCTTTGCACTGGCAACGAGCTGGCGCTCGGTACGATTGCGAACTGGCGCGTACGCGGTGGCGCGGACCAAGGTGTACAGCACCACCGCCGCCAGCGTCACCAACGCCAGCTTCCAGCTGTAGAGAACCATGACTCCTAGCGTGACGATCGCCATCAGGCCATCGATGAGCGCTTCGACGAAACTGGTCGTCAACGTCTTCTGGATGGATTGCACCGACGAGACCCGAGAGGTGATATCGCCCAGATGTCGCTTCTCGAAGAAGTCCAACGGCAATCGCAGCAGATGCCCGATAACATTCCCCATCCATCTCAAGCCCAGAGTGGAGGAGAGATAGATGACAGAACAACCGCGCAACAGTCCGATGGCCACCTGCAACAGCATTGCAAGCCCGAAGCTTATTCCCAGTACCGTAAGCAGATCCCGATCTGCCGAGACCAGTGCCTGATCAACCACCCACTGGGTAAAGAACGGCGCAAGGACTACGAAGACCTGGAGCGCGAGCGAGAGAAGCAGGACCAGCGCCAATGAGGGCCACAGGCCGTTGATCTCTCCCGTCAGCTGCCGCAGCGAGATCGAAGCTGGTCTGGCCTCCTTCTGGAACTCCGCCGTGGGGGCCAGCTCAAGTGCCACGCCTGTGAAATGCTCGGACACTTCCTCCATCGGAAGCACCCGCTCCCCGATGGCGGGGTCAAGAATCCTTACATTGCTGCGGCCAACCTTTGCCAGCACCACGTAGTGGTTCAGATCCCAATGCAGGATACAAGGCAGTTTGAGCTGGGAAAGATGCTCCATCTCAAGCCGCAAGGGCCGCGAAGACAACCCCAGTTGCTGGCCAATGTGGATGAGCTGGCCCAACTTGGCACCCTTGAGCGACAACGGATAGCGTCGGCGGATCTCGCTCAAGCCGATCCTCTTTCCGTGGAAATCGGCGATCATCGCGATCGACGCCAGCCCACACTCCGTTGCCTCCGACTGAAGTATCGCTTTCATTCCGATGACAAGCCCAAGATCCCAGTCAATTTGAAACAGAAGTCCTTGGCACGATCATCGGTGCCGATAGCCTTTACTGAGCACGCCGCATGAACTGGGCGGCGTGAATGCACCCCCGCACAGCGGTTCAATTCGATGTGTGTTCTCTCTGAATCCGCTTGCGCCTTGCATCCGCGAATCTGGCGATGGCAACCACCACCGCACCAACGCACAGAAGTGGCCAAATCCAGCGGTCTGAAGATGCCGCGACCACGGCCAGGGAGCACACACAGATGGCGAATGTCTTTTCGTCGATACCCGGAAACTTCATGATCCGCTCTCCTCGTGCCAGCATTTTCCGAAACCAATGGCTCCAAACAGATCGCGCAGGGGCGCGCGAGCACCCCTGCGCGACACCCATCACATCAGGTAGTGACCCACGATCGCACCGTGAACGCCACCACTGACGGCGCCGGCGAACGCGCCCACCGGGCCGCCCACCAAGAACCCGATTGCAGCACCGGCAACCACGCCACCGGCAAAGCCGTTCGAAGCGCCTTCACCCGCGCCATCGACATTGGCAACTTCGGCATTGTTGAGTTCACGCATGATGATTCCCCCTATTTGAATACGATTGTTTGAGTTTCAGAGAAGATGTACTTACATCAGGTAAAGCGCAACGGAAATTCCACCGCCGATGAGCGCACCGGCAGCGGACCCGGCCGGGCCGCCGACGAGTGCACCGGCAAAACCACCTGCACCGGCACCGTTGAGAAAGGCGCCCATCGCACCTTCACCCTCGACTTCGATAACTTCATCCATGGTCAGTTCACGCACAATCGATCTCCTGAAATTGGCACACGTCCAGTGTGCATGGGCTGGCTCAGCCAGCGACACGCTGTCTCATCCAATGCTGCAGTCATTGTCCGAACACAGTTCCCTTGATTGAGTAGATCGGCTCAAGGACCCACTCAAAAAACGATCTCGTCTCACCCAGAACATCCGCATCCACCAGCATTCCGGGTTTAAGCGTCTCGGGCTTGCCGTATGCGCTTACGGTTTGCGCTGCGAGAGCGACGGTGATTCGGTACATCGGCTCTGTCGCGCCGCCATTCTGCGAGGCACCCAGTGTGCTTCGACTGATCCGCGAAACCCGCCCTTCATGATGTCCAAACTTCTGGTAAGGATATGCCTGGTATCTGAGCAGGACCTTGTCGTCGGGCTCTATGAAGCCAACTGCGCGGCTGGGAACCAGCAGTTCCGCCTCCAAACGGCCATCCCCAGGCAGTATGCTCATGATCGGCTGGCCGCTCTGCACGGCTTGGCCGGCCTTGATCTGCTGGGTGGCTACAACTCCAGACACCGGGGCGACAATGGCCAGCCGCCCACGCGCGGTATTCTCCACACGTTCCTGCTCAAGCAATGCAAGTTCCTGCTGGAATGTCGCCTCCGCAGCCTCATTTTCTCCAGGCAGTTCATTGAGCGCCTGCGTGATCTGCTCGATCATTCTGTGCGTGGCGATCGCCTGCCGCTGCAATGCCTGCATCTCGCCCTTCTGCGTGAGCGCCGCGGATTCCTGCTGCTTGATCTGGAGGATGCTAACGTAACGATCGTCCTCAAGGAGCCGGAGGCGTTTCAGCGTTTCCTGTGCAATCCTGATCTGATCCTTCCTCGTCAGCACTTCCGCGTCGATCTGCGCCAACTCCCGCTGCGCGTTGGAAAGCTGGCTACGCAATCCCTCCTGCTGTGCGCCTAGCCGCATCCTCTTGGCAGTCTGTACCGCCTCAAGGCTGGACGTCCTGCGCTCGAAGCGGGATTCCATCGCGGCCAGCGTATCTCCATCAGTGGTGGTGGCTCGCGGAACACTCAGGACCGCAACTACCTCACCCGCTTCGACGTGCTCACCTTCGGCACTTCTGACTTCCGACATGAACCCATTGGCTGGCGCCATGACCTGCGCGATTCCATTGACTGGCACAAGCTGTCCACCCACGTGCGAACGGTGGGTATAGGTGCCAAATGTAAGCAGCAGCACTACTACTAGTGCGGTGGAAGAAGCTACGATGGCAAGAACCCAGAGCCTGATCGGTTGCGTGATGGAAATCGATCCCAACCAACCAGCGCGCTTTCCTTGCAGAACTTCTCTGCGAAACAGATCTGAAGACACTCTTCGAAAGTAATTTTGCCCGCGTTGATTGGATGATAGCGAGGCCTCTTCGCAGAGTTAAAGAGCGAGATGCGTCAGCTCTCCTCTCATGCAGTGACCATGATTCATTCATCATTATCTGAGAGATGCACCAACTACTCAGCGCACCGACGCGCAGGGGCCATCCGCGCGCCGTCCAGGATGGCATACGCCGTCGTCGTAGTCCGCGTTCAGCCATCAGAACAACCGGCGTCAACGCTCTGATCGGCACGCGTTACGCCACCACCCAGCATGATGACCGGGCGACGTTGTAGATACCGTCTCGCCCTCGCCTAGGCAAGGGCGGCGTCAGGCTCAAACGGTCGGCCACTTCTCAGTACGCCCCAAACCAGATGGATGAGCTTGCGCATCACCGCACACATCACGACCTTGAAGGGCTTCCCTTTCGCGCTGGGCCGGTCTGCAAAGGACTTCAGCCTGGGGTTGTAGGTCTTCCCGGTCAACGCCGGCATGTACAGCTTTTTGCGGAAATTGGCGTCGCAAACGCGTGATATCCGGCATTTGCCTTCGTAGTTTCCTGATTGACGCTGGGCCGGATTCAAGCCTGCGTGGGCAACCACTTGGCGCACGTCGCTGTATTTGCTTAGAGCGTGTTATGAACTTTGAAGTAGCGTTGCCGCGTTGCCCAACATCAGGATGCTGAAGACAACAAAGTGCAGCCCTGCCAAGGTTTCCGGCAATCGCTCGTAATCACGGGCTAGACGCCTGAAACGGTTGAGCCAGCCGAAGCTGCGCTCGACCACCCAGCGGCGCGGCAGCAATACGAAGCCCTTCTTTGCTTCGGGTAGCTTCACAACATGGAGCTCAATACCTTCCTCTCTGGCGGCTTCGGCTGGATCCTTGCCTGTATACCCCTGATCCACGTACGCCAGTTTTACCGTCTCGCCAGTCACGTCCTGGACCTCCTGGGCAAGCGCACGAACCTGTGCGCGCTCCTGCTCGTTGGCAGGCGTGACCTGTACCGCCAGAAGGTGACCCAGTGTATCCACGGCCATATGCACCTTGCTGCCTTTCTTGCGCTTGTATCCGTCATATCCGGCTCGCGGGCCGCTTTCGCAGGTTGACTGCAACGTCCGGCCATCCAGAATGACCGCACTGGGTTGTCCCTGTTTGCCCTGAGCAGTGCGCAGCACAGAGCGCAGATCGTTGACCATGGCTTCAAAACACCCAGCCTGCAGCCACCGTTGGGTCTGCTGATAGACCGCCTCCCAAGGCGGGAATTCATGTGGCATCAAGCGCCAAGGAGCACCTGCACGTGCCATCCATCGCAATGCATTGAACATCTGCCGCAGGTCGTACTTGCGCTGCCGCGCATCAGGATCCATCAGCATCAGGTAGGGGGCAGCGAATGCCCACTCTTCATCGGTAACGTCTGCCGGGTACGGGCGCCGTGCTGTCATCCCGCTACGGTAGCGGGATCGATGCAGAGTCCATAACACGCTCTATAGATACAGAACGCTAGTCATCCCTCTCGACCTGGACATCGACCTTATCCCGAAAAATAACTGAAATGAAAGACAAAAGCAGAGCTGGAAGCCCCAAAAGCAGCACGAAAGACAAAGGCGCACCAAACGACCATAGAGCTGCAGAAAATACAACAGCCTAAACCCCAAGCAGCAGGAACGAGCACTTAACTTTCTTTATTAATAGGTAACTTGCCGTCGAACACAGCAGCGAGAAAGCGGCAACGAAAACCCCGACCACCTGAGGAACCTGCAAAGGCTCAGCACCCCTCAGCGCTGCCACCAGCATCAGCGCTGAGGCAGACGCCATTGCTACCAGGGAAATAAAATAGAACTTGCCATGTCGCCCATCAAATCCATCAGTAATCTTCACATCAACCCTCAAGGGATCGCAGGGCGAAATCACTGCGATCCGGCCAATTATTTACCAAGCCATCCGATCGAGCTGATCGCCCGCATAACCAGCACCAGCAATAGCAATAGCAACACCAGCGACAAAACCTTTACCAAACGCAGTTCCAATCCCAACGACGACCGGCACAGCTGCACCGTCGACGCTCTCAACTTCAAGAATGGTCAATTAGCGACAGTCAGCACCGAGAGTGCGGCAAGCAGAGGGAACGCCAAAAGCCCCTGGGATTGGGAGAGCATAATGCCCCCCCAACCAGCTGCTTCGCTTTGCATCCAAGACTGGGTGTCTAAGCGACGAATCCGACATCCCGTCTCCGAGCGCTGTTGGCGGGCGTATCACCCTAGCGCGTACTAAACCGTAGCGTGACTTTCCACAGCGATCAAATAGGCATTTGCGACACCAATGTAGCCATCGTCTTTGTTCTATCCAACTGAGAATTCGACTTCACCCCAAGACTCGTAATGAATACCTGATGTTGGGGGTGTTCTGAACAACTCCCTGCGAATGCGGGATGGAGATCGCTCGGCTCGTCTGTCGGCCCATATCCGCAGATCCATGCTCGTCAGTCCCTCCACCCCGGCTCCTACATACCGCGTAGGCGCTGGGAGGAACATACAAGGAACATACAAGCCCATGCTCGGCTGCCTCTGGAACAGCCGAGCGTAGCCTCGGTTCTACATCGGAGTTTGCGGCACCTCGACCTGCTGCACCGGCAGCGTCACCACCATCACGGTCGGGTCGTCCGGGTCCAGCCTGGTCTTGAAGCCCAGGCTCTGGCACATCGCCAGCATGGTGCTGTTCTCGCGCAGTACCTGGCCTTCGACCACGTCCAGGCCCAGCCACTTGGCGTATTCGATCATGATCGCCATCAGGCGCCAGCCGATGCCGTGCCCCTTCAGGTCCGAGCGGATCAGGATGCCGTACTCGCCACGATGGTAATCGGCGTCGGCGTGCAGGCGCACCGCACCGAGCATTTCGCCGCTGCGTGGTTCGATCGCCACCAGCGCGATCGAGCGTGCGTAGTCGAGCTGGGTCAGGCGCGCGATGAACTCGTGGCTGAAGTGCTTCACCGACTGGAAGAAGCGCAGGCGCAGGTCCTCGTCGCTGACGCGGGCGAAGAACGCACGGAACAGCGCATCGTCTTCCGGCCGCACCGGACGCACGAAAGCGCGCCCGCCATCGGACAGTTCAATGGTGCGCTCCCACTCCTTCGGATAGGGGAACACCGAGAAGCGCGGATGGCCGCGGCCCTTGTGCAGGATGCGCGACGGCGCCACCGCCACGCGTGCGTCGAGGGCGAGGATGCCCTTGCCGTCGACCAGCAACGGATTGATGTCCAGCGTGCGCACTTCGGGAATGTCAGCGGCCAGCTGCGCCAGCTTGACCAGCCCCAGCGCCAGCGCGCGCTCGTCGGCGGCAGGCACATCGCCGTAGGCCTTGAGGATGCGCGAGGCGCGGGTCTGGCCGATCAGCTCGTGGGCCAGGCGCAGGTCCAGCGGCGGCAATGCCAGCGCCTTGTCATTGATCACTTCGACGGCGGTGCCGCCACGACCGACCACGATCACGGGGCCGAAGGTCGCGTCATCGGCGATGCCGACGATCAGTTCGCGCGCCTTCGGGCGGACGATGGTCGGCTGTACCAGCAGGCCGTCGATGCGCGCATCCGGCCGCAGCTGGCGCGCGCGCGACAGGATCGCGTTGGCCGCGCTCTGTACCGCCGGCAGCGTGGACAGGCTGAGGCGTACCCCATCCACTTCCGACTTGTGCGGAATATCCGGCGAAAGAATCTTCAGCGCGACCGTGGCCCCCCGTTCCAGCAGGGGCTGCGCCAGGTCCATCGCCTCGTGGGCATCGCGCGCGTGCATGACCGGTGCCGACGGAATGCCATAGGCCTTGAGCAGTTCATGCGTGGCCAGCGGGTCCAGCCACTGCTGGCCGTTGGCCAGTGCGGCATCGACCAGCGTGCGCGCGGCTGCCGCATCGACGTTGAAGTCCTGCGGCAGGCTGGGCGGCGTTTCCATCAACGCGTTCTGCGCCTCGCGGTAACGCACCAGATGCTGGAAGCCACGCACGGCCTCGGCCTCGGTCGGATAGGTCGGCACCCGTGCCGCGTTGAGCGTGGCGGTGGCCTGGTCATCGTTGCCCAGCCACACCGCAAACACCGGCTTGTCGCGATGATGGCGCGGACGCAGGCCGAGCGTGCGGGTAAGTGCCTGCGCTGCATCGGCCGACGAGGTGAACGCGGTCGGCACATTGACCACCATCACCGCGTCGTTCTCGTTGTCGGCCAGCAGCGCCTCGATGGCGGCGGCATAACGGTCACCGTCGGCATCGACCACGATGTCCACCGGATTGCCGCGCGACCAGCCCTGCGGCAGCACCGCGTCGAGCTTCTCGATCGTGCTGTCGGACAGGTTGGCCAGCGTGCCACGCAAGGCGATGAGCTGGTCCACGGCGAGACGGCCAACGCCACCGCCGTTGCTGAGGATGGCCAGGCGACGGCCGGGGAACGTGCCCAGCCGACCGAGCGTTTCGGCGGCGGTGAACAGTTCGTCCAGCGCGCCCACGCGCAGCAGGCCTGCTCGGTTGAACGCCGCACCGTACACATCGTCGGCACGGGCCAGGGCCTGCACATGGGTATCGCGGCTGCCCGGCTGCACGCGCTCGGCGCGACCGGACTTCACCACCACCACCGGCTTGGCACGGGCGGCGGCACGGGCGGCCGACATGAACTTGCGCGCGTCCTTGATCTGCTCGACGTAGAGCAGGATGGCGCGGGTGCGGTAGTCCGTAGCGAAGTAGTCGAGCAGGTCGCCGAAGTCGACGTCCATCGCGTCGCCCAGCGAAACCACTGCGGAGAAACCCACCGAGCGCGCCACGCCCCACTCCACCAGCGCGGCGGCAATGGCCGAGGATTCGGAGACCAGCGCGAGGTCGCCGGCCTGCGGGAAGTGCGCGGCGATGCTGGCGTTGAGCCGTGCATGCGGTGCGATCACGCCCAGGCAATGCGGGCCGAGGATGCGCAGTCCATGCTTGCGCGCTACCGCCTCTACCTGCGCCGACAACGAGCCTGGGCCTTCGCCCAGGTGCGCGGTCAGGATGATGGCCGCCTGCACGCCGCGCTCGGCGGCCGTGCGCACGACCTGCGGCAGGATCGCCGCGGGGGCGGTAATCACCACCAGGTCCGGCACCCAGTCCAGGTCCTTCAGCCGCTTGACCGTGCGGATGCCGTCGATCTCGGCGTGCCGCGGGTTGATCCACGCCACCTTGCCGGGGAAGCCGGTGCCCCGCAGGTTGCGCATCACTGCGCGGCCGGCCGAGCGTTCACGCGGGCTGCCGCCGATCACCGCAACCGACTGCGGGCGGAACACAGACTGCAGGTGATAGGTACTCATGCGCCTACGGTACCCAAAAAAGGGGACGGAGGGGATTAAGTCGTTTGTGCACAAACGACTTAATCCCCTCCGTCCCCTTTCTTGTTACAGCAGCGTGCCGTGCAGGATCAGTGCCGCAATGCTGAAATAGATCACCAGCCCGGTCACGTCCACCAGGGTGGCCACGAACGGCGCCGAGGCGCTGGCCGGGTCAAAGCCCAGCCGCTTGAGGATGAAGGGCAGCATCGAGCCGGACAGCGAACCGAAGGTAACGATGCCGACCAGCGCCGCACCGATGGTGACGGCCAGCAGGATCCAGTGCTCGCCGTAGTCGTGCAGTCCCCCCAGCTGCCAGATCACGATCCGCACGACGGCGAGGCCGCCGAGGATGCCACCCAGCACCATGCCGGTCGGGATCTCGCGCAGGGCGACCTTCCACCAGTCGCGCAGGCGCAGCTCGCGCAGGGCCAGGCTGCGGATCAACAGGGACGTGGCCTGCGAGCCGGAGTTGCCGCCGGAGCTCATGATCAGCGGGATGAACAGGGTCAGTACCACCGCCCGCGCCAGCTCGTCCTCGTAGTGCTGCATCGCACTGGCGGTCAGCATCTCGCCCAGGAACAGCACGCTCAACCAGCCGGCGCGCTTGCGCAGCATCTCGAAGAACCCGATCTGCATGTACGGCTTGTCCAGCGCCTCCATGCCGCCGAACTTGTGCGCATCCTCGGTCGATTCCTCAATCAGCGCATCGAGCACATCGTCGACGGTGACAATGCCGAGCAGCTGCCGTTGCGCGTCGACCACCGGAATTGCCAGCAGATCGTGGCGACGGATCAGCCGCGCCACTTCTTCCTGGTCCATCAGCGCATCCACCGTCACCGGCGGGTTGACCTGGGCCACGTCGAGGATCGATTCCTCCGGCAGGCCGGTGATCAGCCTGCGCATGGTCACCACCTGCTGGAGCTGCTGGCTGGACGGGTCGAGCACGTAGATCGCGTACACGGTCTCGCGGGTGCGCTCGACCTGGCGGATGTGCTGCAGCGTCTGCGCCACCGTCCAGCTGGCAGGCACCGCCACATATTCGGTGGTCATCAGCGCGCCGGCGGTGTTTGGCGGGTAGCTGAGCAGCTTCTGGATCGCCTGGCGCGCGTCAGCGCCGAGCAGCGGGATCAATCGTTCGCGCTCGTCCTCGTCCAGTTCGTGGACGATGTCGGTAGCGCGGTCGTCAGCCATCAGCCCGAGCAGGGCGGCGGCGCGCGCCGGCGGCAGCGCGGCCACCAGCTGGCCGCTACGGTGCAGTTCCGGCGCTTCGAGCATCTTCACCGCGCGCGGCAGTGGCAGCGCGGCCAGCGTTTCGGCTGCACGCGCCAGATCCAGCGTGTTGAGGAATTCCACCGCGTCGGCGGTGTTGTAGCTGGCCAGCGGTGCAGCCAGGGCGGCGGCATCGGCCACCGGGCGCAGCAGTTGCTTCTGGTTCATCGGTTTGCCTTGTGGGGGTGCGACCTCGCGCAACGCCAACGCAGGCAGACCGTCCCGGTGTCAGGCGGTGGCCATCGCTGGCGTCGAACGAGGTCGGCTTCTACTGTCGCTGGACATGGGGTGTGGACTCCGGGGTGCGTATGCTGGCGGACGCGCCGCCAGCGGCGGGCAGTCTGGACCTGCGGGCCATGCAGGTCAACCCGGGCGACGCCACGCGTGCCCAGGTCCTTCAGGGGTTCTCGTGCGTACGCGGGCCGGCGCGCATAATGTGCAGGTGGCGTTCGCCACGCCCTCTCCACCCGGACGGACGCACGGCGGGCTCGCCCGATGACCAGGAAATCCCATGCATAGCGGCGGTCTGGAACTGGCCCTGGTGTTGTTGCTGGCGGCAGTCATCGCGGTGCCGGTGTTCAAGAAGTTCGGTTTCGGCGCGGTGCTGGGCTACCTGGCGGCGGGCGTGGTGCTGGGACCGGATGGGCTGGGTTTCGTGCAGGACGCCGACCGCATCCTCGGCGCGGCCGAGATCGGCGTGGTGATGTTGCTGTTCGTGATCGGGCTGGAGCTGTCACCCGCGCGCCTGAAGGTAATGCGGCGCTCGGTGTTCGGCGCCGGTGCGGCGCAGGTCGCGCTGTCCGGGCTGGTGCTGGGCGGCCTGCTGCTGTTCGATCACTTCCAGTGGAAAAGCGCGCTGGTGGTGGGCGTGGCACTGGCATTGTCGTCAACAGCGGTCGGGCTGCAGCTGCTGTCCGAGCACAAGGCGATCAACAGCGACCATGGCCGGCTGGGCTTTGCCATCCTGCTGTTCCAGGACCTGATCGCGATCCCCCTGCTGGCAGCCATCCCGCTGCTGGGCGGAGCGAAGAACCAGACCCTGCGCTGGGAGGACGCCGCCGTCGCGCTGGGTGCACTGGCGGTGGTGATCCTGTGCGGACGGCCGGTGTTGCGCAGGGTGTTCGGCATCATCGCGCGCACGCGCAGCCCGGAAGTATTCACCGCCACCGCACTGCTGGTGGTACTGGGCACGGCCTGGTTCATGCAGGAAGCCGGCCTCAGCCCCAGCCTCGGCGCGTTCCTGGCCGGCGTGCTGCTGTCCGACTCGGAATTCCGCCACGAGCTGGAATCGCAGATCGAGCCCTTCAAGGGCCTGCTGCTGGGCCTGTTCTTCATCGCGGTAGGCATGGGCATCGACCTCGACCGCATCGCTGCAGAGCCGTGGATGATTGCCGGTGGCGTCGGCATCCTGCTGGTGGTCAAGTTCAGCCTGCTGTACGCGGTCGGTCGCGTCGCCCGGCTCAGCGCGCGGCAGTCGCTGCTGCTGGGCAGCGTGCTGTGGCTGGGCGGTGAGTTTGCCTTCGTGGTGTTCAACGAAGCACAGCGCGCGCACCTGCTGGGCTCTGCCAACCATGACCGGCTGGTGGCGATCGTTGGCCTGTCGATGGCCATCACCCCGCTGCTGATGATTGCACTGCTGAAGCTGCTCGGCCAGGAGAAGGCCGCGCCGCGCGAGGCGGCCGACGCCGACAAGGTAGCGCCGGACAACCAGCCGAAAGTGCTGATCGCCGGCATGGGCCGCTTCGGCCAGGTGATCGCGCGCCTGCTGACTGCACAGAAGGTGCCATTCGTGGCGCTGGAGGCCAACCCGGATACCGTCGCCGACCTGCGCCGCTTCGGCAACCTGCTGTACTACGGTGACCCGACCCGGCCGGAAATGCTGCGCGCGGCCGGTGGCGAGCACATCGATGTATTCGTGATCACCGTGGACGATCCGGACACCAATCTGCGCGTGACGCGCATGGTACGCCGCCTGTACCCCGAAGCGACGGTGCTGGCGCGTGCGCGCAACCGCCAGCATGCGTGGCGCCTGATGGACATGTCGGCCGAGCCGTTCCGAGAAGTATTCGGCACCAGCCTGGAGATGAGCGGCCGCGTGCTGACCGCCCTCGGGGTGGCTCCGGGCGTGGCCGCACGCCATGTGCAGCGCTTCCGCGAGCATGATGAGCAACTGCTGCGCGACCAGTACCTGGTCTACGACGACGAAGCAGCCGTGATCCAGACGTCGCGCGATGCCCGCAACGACCTGATGCACCTGTTCGAGGCCGACGCGGAAAGCGACGGCGAGTAGGTGTGCCGACCAACGGTCGGCACCCACCCGATCAATGGCACTACCCTTTTCCAGCGATCAGCCGTTGTCGCGCAGGAACCGTGCCATCGAGGAAACGCCCGGCACGCGCGGTTCAAACTCGCCCGCGACGTCGATGAAGCCGCGCATCACGGCAATCTCGCGCGGGCTGCGGTTCAGGCTGTCGCGTGCTTCCGGGTCGGCGCCGGCGCGCAACAGGTGCTGCACCAGCAGCGGCAGGCCGTGCAGGGCCGCCAGGTGCAGCGGGCCAAACCCGCGCGGATCACGCACGTCCAGGCTCACCCCCTCGTCCAGCAGGCGCTCCACCGCCGCCATCACCACCTGCTCGTCGCAGGCGGTGCCGGGCTCGGCACGCGCGCCCAGCAACAGCAGCAGCGGCGTGACCGAATCCGCGGCAGGCTGGTCCGGTTCCGCACCGGCCAGCAGCAGGGTATCGAGCAGGGCCAGCAGGCGCGAGCGGTCGCGGGCACCAAAACCATACAGCGCGGCACAGTGCAACGGGCCCAGCTGCTGCGCGTCTCCCGCCTGCACATCGGCACCCGCAGTGAGCAGGCGCGCGACGATGTCCGGCAGGCCCAGCGCCGAGGCCAGCATCAGCACGGTCACCCCGCCGGGCAGGCGGTGTTCCAGCCTGGCACCGGCATCAAGCAGGGCCGAGACGATGTCGACCTGGCGCATGCTGACGGCCGCCGACAGCGGAGTCGCGCCACTGGCAGCGGCGTGCTGTGGATCGGCACCCCGCGCCAGCAACAGGTCGGTCACGGCCAGATGGCCACCGCCAGCCGCACGCAGCAACGCGGTACAGCCCTGTGCGTCGACCGCATCGACGGCGAATCCCAGATCGATGAGACGGCGCACCGCATCGACATCGCCGGCCATCGCAGCGGCCGGCAGGTCGGCTTCGCGCAGGGTGCGGCGCGGCAATGGCCACACCCGCCAGTCAAGCCAGTCGGCCAGGTCACGGCGGCCGATCGACAACGCCACGCCCAACGGCGTCTGGCCGTCGGCGGCACGCGCTTCCGGTGATGCGCCGTGCTGCACCAGCAGCTTCAGCGCGCCTTCGCGGGCCAGCGCAGTGGCCAGGTGCAGCGCAGTCATGCCGTGGCTGTCGCGTGCTTCGCGATCGACACCCGCCTTGAGCAGGGCCTGCTGCAGGCGCAACCAGCCCAGGCGGACCGCCAGCGACAGCGGCGGGTCGCCGGCCGGCGAGGCCGCGAACGGGTCCGCGCCACGCTCCAGCAGTTCCAACGCCAGCTGTTCCAGGCCACGTGCGGCCTGGTCGTGCTGCGCGCAGGCCGCGAGGAAGCGTGCCAGGCCGCCGCGCCCAGCCGGCGACAGGCCACGCTGCAGCATCACCTGCAGCGTGGGCACCGCGTCGATGCCGCGCGACAGCAGGGCGAACATCGGCGTGTCCGAGCAGGCGTCGCGCACATAGGGATCGGCGCCATGGGCCAGCAGCCAGTCGACCGCACGTGGCTCCAGCGCCAGTTCCGGGTCGAGCAGCAGCCCGCCCAGTTCTTCCGGCTGGCACAACCGGGCCAGCGCCGCGATGCCTTCGGTGTTGCCGAAGCCCAGGGCTTCGCGCAGCAGGGTCAACGGCGGGCGATCCGGCAGCAGGCCGCTGGCCGTGGACGCTTCGCCACGGTCGGCCAGGCCATCACTGACCGCAGCGGGCAACGGGTAGGTCGGGTCGAGCAGCGCAACGATCGCCCAGCGGCCAGCCTCGGCGGCGTAGTCCACCGCGCGGCGGCCCACCGGATCGGTGGCGTCGGCGGGAATGCCGAGTTCGACCAGGCGCTTGATCAGCAGTGGCGAAACATCCTCGGCCATCGCAGCCAGCTGCACTGCATTGCGCCCTTCGCCATCCACGGCGACCAGATCGGGCTTGTGCGGCAGCAGATGTTCGATCACGGCAGCGCGGCCAGCACGCGCCGCTTCCAGCCAGGGCGTACGGCCGAGCGCATCGCGTGCTTCGAGGTTTGCACCGGCGTTGAGCAGCACGCCGATGATGTCCACGTGGCCGGCCAGCGCCGCCTCATGCAGCGCACTGCGGCGCTGGCGATCGCGGGCATCGGCCCGCGCCTTGTGCTTGAGCAGCAGCTGCACGCCGGCCGGATCGTCGTCTTCGGTGGCAGCAGCGGCCAGCAGCACCGGGGTACCCTCGGCCGGTTCGCTGCGTGCGCCGCGTTCGAGCAGGAAGCGCGCCAGGCGCCAGTTGCCGACCTGGCAAGCCACGGCCAGGGGTGACCATCCCTCGCGGTTCAGCGCGTCGACTTCGGCCGCAGCATCGCGCAACAGCGCGGCCACGCCGGGGTCGGAGCTGCGCGCTGCATGGTGCAGCGGGGTGTTGCCATCGCTGTCGGTGGCGCGTGAATCGGCCCCGTTGGCGAGCAGCGTCATCACCGCTTCAGGACGGCCGTGCCAGCTGTCGCGGGTGGCGGCCAGCAGCGGCGTCATGCCCCGGTGCGGCGCATTCACATCGACGCCGCGCCCGATCAGTTCGCGCAGCAGGCGCAGGTCCGGCAGCACCGCGGCGAGCACCGCCAGGCTGCGCTGGTCACGCCAGCCCGGGTCCGGCAGTGCATGCGGATCGGCACCGGCCTGCAGCAGTTGCAGGGCGCGGTCGACGCGGCCATGACGCGCGGCCTCGTACAGCGCCGGGGTCAGTTCCTGCGGAGCCATCGCCTCCAACGGCGCGGTTTCGGCCGCGGCCGGGTACATCGCTTCGTGCTCGCGGCCGGCCGTGGCCAGCGGGCCCGGATGCAGCGATACCAGTGGAGCCGGCACCACCCGTTGCAGCAGCAGGTGCAGCACCGGTGACAGCAACGCCACGCCCAGCACCACCGGCCCATGCACCCCGTCGGGCAACAGGCCTGGCCAGGCCGGCAGGACCACCAGCGCGGCCAACGCCATCACCAGCGTGGCGACACCGAGGCCGCGCCAGGCAGTCAGGTCGCGCCCGGCCAGCGCGTGCCAGTGCCGGGCAAGGCCTCCGTCCAGGCGTTCGACATCATTCCACAACGGCCAGGTGCGCCAGGCCGCCAGCAGGCCGGCACTGACCAGAACGCTCAGGCCCAGCACCGCCGCCAGGCTGCCGCTGTCACGCAACGCCGCCAGCGGCCAGGCCAGCAGCAACGCCAGCAACAGCGGGGCGACCGCCCACAGCGCCAGCAGCGCAGCCAGATCCTGGCGTGCAAGCTCTTTCAGCGGGTGCACCGCACGGGTGCGCCGCCACCACGACACGCCCAGCGCAAATGCGGGTTGTGAAAGCGCAGCCAGAATGGCCCCTGGCAAGCCACCCACCGCAGCGCTCAATGCCAGCAACAGGCCGACGGCGAAGGCGATCGACACCGCGCGCGGACGGGAGGCGTCAGTCATAGTGCCGCGGCATCAGGCTGGCCACCGACGGTGGCACCTGCAGGTAGAAACCGCGCTCGCTCATTTCGCTGCGGACCTTTTCGGGATCGGCCTGGGCCAGGCGGCGCTGGGCATCCAGGGCCACGTCCAGGACGAAAGTGAGCCTCCCCAGCGAAGCAAGCAGCGGTGCAGGCAGCACGCTGAAATCATCGCGTCGGGGAACGTAGACGTAGGTGTCCGGCTTGAGTTGGCTTTTATAGACGTAGGCGTGCATGTCCGCGGGACGATAACCCGGGAAGAGCCATGATTGTGTCGGAAAGCCGACACCGGGGAAAGCCGTCAGCCGACGATGGCAGCGTGATCGACGGCGTTTCCCGGGTGGGGTTCAGCATTGTGGCGGCGGCGTTCAGCCAGCGCCGCCGCCGCGCGGGCGCTTACCTGACCTTGGCGTAGGTGCCCTTCAGCGCAACGCCAGCCAGGATGGTACCGGCGTAGCATTCGTAGTTGGTGCTGCTCCTGAACTCGTTCTTCTTGTAGTAGCTGACGATGTCGACCACGGCGTTGGCGCCGCGCGACTTGGCGCCGTCCTGCAGGGCACGCAACGCCGACAGGGCCACCCAACGGCAGGCTTCGGCGTCGCTCTTGTTGGCGGCGTTGGTCTTCTTGTTGGTCACGTCTTCGCCCAGGCGCTGCTGCACGCTGACCGGCTGGCCGGCCAGGTAGAAGCGCACGCTGCCGTCGATGCCGGCCTCGCGGGCCGCCTGCGAATTGACCAGTTCCTGCAGGGACTGCTCGACGCGGGTCTCGCGGGCAGAGGCGGTGGAGGCCAGGGCCAGCAGCGCGGTGGCAGTGGCGATCATCAGGGTACGGCGCATGGGGAACTTCTCCTTGTCGAGGGTGCAGGTGGGTTGTGTGAAGCGGTGGATCACTCGCGCCAGCGGCGGAACACCAGTGAGGTGTTGATGCCACCGAAGGCGAAGTTGTTGCTCATCACGTACTCGGCCTGCAGGTCGCGGCCCTGGCCCGTGATGAAGTCCAGCTGGCCGCAGCGCGGGTCGACCTCGGCCAGGTTGAGGGTGGGTGCGAACCAGCCGGCGCGCATCATCTCGATGCTCAGCCAGGCCTCGAACGCGCCGCAGGCGCCCAGCATGTGGCCGACGTAGCTCTTCAGCGAGCTGATCGGCACGCGGTTGCCGAACACCTGCGCGGTGGCCTGGGTCTCGGCAATGTCGCCGTGGTCGGTGGCGGTGCCGTGGGCGTTGACGTAGTCGATCTGCGCCGGGGCCAGGCCGGCATCCTCCAGCGCCAGGCGCATGGCCTGCGCCATGGTATCCGCGCTGGGCTGGGTGACGTGCTGGCCGTCGCTGTTGGTGCCATAGCCGACCACCTCGGCGAGGATGGTGGCACCGCGCGCCTGTGCGTGCTCCAGGTCCTCCAGGATCAGCGTGCAGGCCCCTTCGCCCAGCACCAGGCCGTCACGGCCGGCGTCGAACGGGCGCGGGGTGGTCTGCGGCGCATCGTTGCGCACGCTGGTGGCGAACAGGGTGTCGAACACCGCCGCAGCGGTGGCGTCGAGCTGCTCGGCACCGCCGGCCACCATCACGGTCTGCTTGCCGCTGCGGATCGCTTCATAGGCCGCGCCCACGCCCTGGCTGCCCGATGTGCAGGCACTGGACGTGGTATAGACGCGCCCGGACAGGCCGAAGAACACGCCGATATTGACCGGCGCGGTATGGCTCATCATCTTCAGGTAGGTGGTGGCGCTGATGCCGTCGGTGGTGAACTCGTTGAGCATGCGCCCGAACTCGCCGGTGGCCTCGTGGCTGCCGGACGAGGAGCCGTAGGCCACGCCGGTACGGCCGCTGCGCAGCACCGGATGCTCGTGCAGGCCGGCGTCGCGCAGCGCCACCTCGGTGGCGCGCACCGACATGATCGCGACCTTGCCCATCGAGCGGGTGGTCTTGCGGTTGTAGTTCGGTGGCAGCTCGAAGTCCTGCGCCGGTGCGGCCAGCTTGGTGTTCAGCCCGGCATAGACATCCCACTCGGGCATCGCGCGCACCGCATTGCGGCAACTGCGCAGGTGCGCCTCGATGGTCGGCCAGTCGTGGCCGAGCGGGCTGATGGCGGCGGCGCCGGTGACCACCACGCGACGATCGGCGGCCATCAGAGCATGCCCCCATTCACCGAGATCACCTGGCGGGTGATGTAGCCGGCCGGTTCGGACAGCAGGAACGCCACCGTGGCCGCCACTTCGTCGGGACGGCCGACACGGCCGGCGGGAATCAGCTTGAGTGCGTGTTCAACCACTTCGTCGTTGAGCATTTCGGTCTCGATCAGGCCCGGGGCCACGCAGTTGACGGTGATCTGGCGGCTGGCCAGTTCCAGCGCCAGCGCCTTGGTGGCACCGATGATGCCGGCCTTGGCAGCACTGTAGTTGACCTGGCCGCGGTTGCCGGCCAGCCCGGATACCGACGACAGGGTGACGATGCGCCCCGGCCTGCGCCGCCGCACCATCGGCATGATCAGCGGATGCAGCACGTTGTAGAAGCCATCCAGGTTGGTGTGGATGACCTGGTCCCAATCGTCCGCTGACAGCGCCGGGAAGGCACCATCACGGGCGATGCCGGCATTGCAGACCACGCCGTAATACGCGCCATGCGCCTCGACATCGGCCTCCAGCACGGCGCGTGCCTGCTCGCGGTCAGCCACGTCGAACATCAGCACGCGGGCCTGCTGGCCCAGTGCGTGGATCTCGGCCATCACGGCCTGTGCCTCTTCCAGGCGGCTGCGGCAATGCACCACCACGTCGAAGCCATCGCGCGCGATGCGCAGCGCAATGGCCCGGCCGATGCCCCGGCTGGCGCCGGTCACCAGCACGCTTCGATTCCCTGTCATGCCTGTCCACTCTCCAGATAGGCCATCGCGTCGGCCGGTTCGAACACCGACACGTTGGCTGTCGCCCATTCTTCATCACCTGCCAGGATGCGGCAGGCGAACATCCCCAATCCATTGTCACCCAACAGCTCGCAGCGCGCCTGTACGCGCAGCCGCGACCCGCTGGGGAAGCTGCTGCGCGGGCTGCTGTAGCGGCGGCTGCCAAGCAGGAAGCCCAGCTGCGGCGGCCGGCCGGCCGTGCGCGCGCGGCAACCGGCCCAGGCCGCGATGGCCTGTGCCATGTATTCGATGCCGACCCAGGCGGGCACGCCGCCATCTTCCACGAACAGCCCGGCCCCGGGCACCACCAGTTCGGCTTCGATGGTGTCCTGGTCCCAGTGCGTGATGCGCTCCAGCAGGCACATGTCCTGGCGGTGCGGCACCACGTCTTCGATCGCGTACAGCGTATTCATCGGCGCTCCAGTGCCAGCACGGCATTGCTGCCGCCGAACGCGAACGAATTGCTCAGCACCCGTTGCGGCGGCTGCGCCATGCGGGTGCCCGGCGCCACCAGCGGCAGTACCGGCAGCGCCGGGTCGGCGATGCCGTCCCACCAGTGCGGCGGCAATTGCTGCTGCGGGTTTTCGGCCAGCAGGATCCAGCACAGCGCCGCTTCGATCGCTCCCGAAGCGCCCAGCGTGTGGCCGGTCAATGGCTTGGTCGAACTGGCCGGCACGCCGTTGCCCAGCACCTGCGCGACCGCCAGGCCTTCCATCGCGTCGTT
The DNA here is from genome assembly GCF_001676385.1 of Stenotrophomonas maltophilia. Lineage (GTDB taxonomy): Bacteria > Pseudomonadota > Gammaproteobacteria > Xanthomonadales > Xanthomonadaceae > Stenotrophomonas > Stenotrophomonas maltophilia_J. The sequence continues at coordinate 271,155 of NZ_LYVJ01000003.1, forward strand.
GTGGCCGGTGGCGGTGCCATGCAGGTTCACATAATCCACCTCGCCGGGTCGCCAGCCGGCGCGCTGCAAGGCCTGCTGCATTGCATCGATGGCCCCCAGGCCCTGCGGGTCGGGCGCCGACATGTGATGGGCGTCGGCCGATTCGCCCCAACCGGCCAGGCACACCGGGCCGGGTTCACGGGTGAGCAGGAACAGTGCGGCGCCCTCGCCGATGTTGATGCCGGCGCGGTGCTGCGAGAACGGATTGCAACGCAGGGCCGACACCGATTCCAGCGCGCTGAAGCCGGCCACGGTGAAGCGGCACAGCGAATCGGCGCCGCCGGCGATCACCGCATCGACAATGCCGGCGCGCAGCATGCGCGCGGCCGACATCAGTGCCTTGGCACTGGACGAGCAGGCAGTGGACAGGGTCCACGCGGGTCCCTGCGCGCCACTGCGATGGCGCACGAACTGCGCGGCCGTTCCCATTTCCTGCTGCGCGTAATCGAACCCGGGCGGCCACTGGCCCTGTTCGGCGTGGGCACGCAGTGCCTGCTCGGATTCGCCGATGCCCGAGGTGCTGGTCCCCAGCACCACCGCCACGCGTTCAGCGCCATGGCGGGCAATGGCTGCACTCACCGCCGGGGCGATCTGCGCGAGTGCCACGTCCAACAGAGCGTTGTTGCGCCCACGCAGGGCCACCGGCAGGTCATCCAGCGTGGGCAGCGGCGTGCGCACTTCGCCCAGGGCCAAGGTGCGCCCCGGCAGCAGGCTGTCGTTGTCGCTGAGCCCGCCCGGCGCATCGGCGAACAGCGCCGACGCTACTGCGGCACGGCCATCGCCCAGTGCGCAGACCACGCCCATGTCGTTCAGGTAGATCGGTGCACTCATCGGTCCGGCCCGGCCATGTCGATCGAGTCGATGCGCAGCGCATAGCCTTCGGCGCGGTTGTCCAGCTGCACGCTGCCATCGTCCAGGCGCCGCAGCTGCAGCCACACCGTGCCAGCGCGCGACAGGCTGCGCTGCTGGCCGTCATCACTGACCTGCCAGCCGGCCGGCAGCGCGGCGGCAATGGCCGAGGTCGGCCACAGCGCGAACTGCAGGTCATCCAGCACGCGTTCGGCGCGCACTTGCGGCGGCAGCCATGGCGCGCGCTGCTGGGTCAGCTGCTGGCCGTCCCATTGCAGGCGCACGCCGGTCTGGCCCATCGCCTGCACCGCCAGCTGAACCTGCTGCGCATCGGCCTCCAGCAGTGCGTCGAGGTCGCGCTCATGCGTGCCGAAGCGGAAATGCAGCTGCTGCTGCAGCGCCAGCGGCGCCGGCAGGCTGGCCGGTGACAGGCGCAGCGGCGGCAGTTCCACCAACGGCTTCGGCATGCGGCCGGCACAGGCAGCCAGCAGCAGGCACAGCAGCAGCGCAGGCGCATGGGCAATCAGGCGCCGCACAGCTGCTCCAGCACGCGCATGCGGCGGCCGCTGTCGTCGGCCACGTAGGGGTTGTTGGTGTCCCAGGCGTAACCGGCCAGGATGGAACTGATCATGTCGCGGACTTCCGGCTGCTGCTGGGGATGGTAGATGATCTTCTGGAAGCCGCCTTCGTACCAGCTTTCGACGAAGCGGCGGAAGGTCTTCACGCCGGCGCGCAGCGGAATCGAGAACTCGGCCTCCCAGTCGACCGCTTCACCCGCGTAACGGCGCTTGAGGCATTCGCTGGCCAGCTGCGCGGACTTGAATGCAATGGTGACGCCGGATGAGAACACCGGATCGAGGAACTCGCCGGCGTTGCCCAGCAGGGCATAGCCGGGACCCCACAGCGAACGGACGTTGGCCGAATAGCCGGTGATGCGCCGCACCGGCAGCACCGCCCATTCGGCGTTGGCCAGCAACCGGGTCAAGTTGGGGTCCTCGCCGACGATGGCCTGCAGCTTCTGCAGGTCGTCGCCCTCATAGCGTTCGAAGAATAACGGCTCGGCAACCACGCCCAGCGAGCAGCAGCCGTTGGAGAACGGGATCGTCCAGTACCAGACGTCGATGTGTTCGGGGTGGGTGGTGATCAGGATCTTGTTGCGGTCGAAGTCCGCCTCGGCCGGGATGTTGTCGCGCACGTGGCAGAAGATCGCCCCGCGCACCGGGAAGTTGGATGGTGACTCCAGGTCCAGCAGGCGCGGCAGCAGCCGCGCGAAGCCCGAAGCGTCGAGGATGAAATCGGCCTCGATGCGGTATTCGCTGCCATCCGGGCGGCGCACCGTCACCGCCGGCTGCTCGCCCGGCTCGACCGCAAGCACTTCATCACCGAAACGCAGCGTGGTACCCATGCGTTCGGCACCCCGGGCCAGCACATTGTCGAAGTCGGCGCGCTGCACCTGGTAGGTGGTGCCCCAGCCCGGCGAGAACTTCTTCCGGAAATCAAACGCGGTGCGGGCGTTGCCATGCACGAACGCGGCGCCGTTCTTGTACTGGAACCTGGCTTCGACCACATCCTGCAGCAGGCCGGCGGCTTCGATGTACTCCATGCTTTGCGGCAGCAGGCTTTCGCCGATGGAGAAGCGCGGGAACGCCTGGCGCTCCAGCATCAGCACCTGGCGGCCCTGCTGGCGCAGCATCGCCGCGGCCACGGAGCCGGCAGGGCCGGCGCCGATGATCAGGATCTCGGTACGTTCGACAGCATCCACAGCAGTATTCATCGGTGCGTCCTTGTTGCTCGATCAAGTGGAAGAAGGAAAGTGGGAAAACAGGGGTCAGGCCGGCGGCAGATCGTGCGGCGCCGGCCGGAACAACGGCGAGATCAGCCACACCAGGCCGATGCCGAACAGCAGGGTCAGGCCGAAGGCGCGCAGTGCCGGCGTCTGCGACAGGCCCAGCAGGCCGAACGACAGCCAGGTGCTGGCCGCGCCCACGCATACCGCGAGCCACGCGCTGGCATCGCCACGATGCTCGATCAGGAAGATGCCGTAATCGATGCCCATGCCCAGCAGCAGCATCAGCGCCAGCACATTGAACAGCTGCAGCGGCTGGCCCAGCAGGCCGAGGATGCCCAGGGTCAATGCGCTGGCGATCAGGGTCGGTGCGAACACGCGCCAGGCCTGGCGTCGGTAGCGCAGCCACAGTGCGCCGAATACCAGCACGATGCCGACCAGCAGCAGCCCACCCATCAACTTGCGGTAGTGGCCCAGCAGCTTGGAGAAATCGGCGGTGCGATCCACCCAGCGCACGCCCGGCAGGCCTTCGGCGGCCCCTCGCAGGGTCACCAGCGCATCGGCTTGCGACAGGTCATCGACCATCACCACGCTGATCATCTGCCCACCGACGCCGCCCACCCACAGGTGACGGAACGGCCGCGAAGCCGGCGAGGCAAGGAATGCTTCGGCGGTCAACGGCGTGGCGGCGAACGCCGGGCGTGGCAGCGGTTCGCCGACTGCATCGGACACCGCCTGCAGCACGCCGGGTTCCACCTTCGCAGTCAGCGCGGCATCGGCCTGCTGGCGCGCCGGCGACGGCAACCAGTCGCTGATCGCGCGGTAACCCCCGATGCGCTGGTCGTGGGCCAGTGCCCGCAGTCGTTCGGTCAGGGCCTCCTCACGCTGCAGCAACTGCGCCGCATCGGCGCCCTGCACCAGGTAGAACTGCGCTGGGCTGGGCATGCCCAGCAGCTGGCTCAGGCGGATCTGCTGGGCCATCAGCGCCGGCGGTGAGGACTGCAGGCTGCGCAGGTCATCATTGCTGTGCAGGCGGGCAATGCCGATGGCGGAGATCGCCAACGCCACCAGCATGAAGGCCGCCAGTGGACGGCGGCCCTGCAGGCGCGGGAAGCGATCGAGCGTGTTGCCCAGCCACCGCGAGAAGCGGGTCTGCCGGATCTCGCCACCATCCAGCCAGGGAAACCAGAAAATCACCGTGAGGAAGGCGGCCGCCAGGCCAACCACCGAGAACAGCGCCATCTGGCGCAGGCCCGGGAACGGCGCCAAGCCCAGCGCCAGGTAGGCCAGCGCGCTGGTCAGCAGTGCCAGCCACAGGCCGGGCAGCAGGTGCCGCAGCAGCGTCCAGCGGCGATCGGCCGGCGCGGCCTGGCGCGAGGCGAACCAGTGGATGCCATAGTCCTCGGCCACGCCCACCAGCGACGCGCCGAACACCAGGGTCAGCACGTGCACCTTGCCGAACACCAGCACGGTCACCGCCAGCGCCACGCCACAGCCGATCAGCAGCGACGCAGCGACCAGCAGGATCGGCCGCAGCGACCGGAAGGCCAGCCATACCAGCAGCAGCACTGCGGCCAGCGAACCCCAGCCGATGGTGTTGATCTCCCTGTTGGCCTGCACCGCTGCCGCCTCGGCATGCAGCGGCACGCCGGCATGCAGGATTTCCAGCTCCGGCGCGGTCCTCCTGGCGGCCTGCCCGGCACGCTCCAGCAGGCCATCCAGATGGCGCTCGCCGTCAAGCTGGAACGCCGAGCCCGGCGTATCGAACTGCAGCACCGCCCAGTGCCTGCCCTCGGCTTCGAGCAGGCCGTCATCACCCAGCCGCAATCCCGAACCCTGCGCCTGCTGCTGCCACCACTGCGGCCACAGCGACAAGGGGTCCTGCCGCCAGTCGGTCAAGCGCGGCGCGCCCATCGGCCCGTACAGGGCTGCCAGTGCCTGCGCGGCCAGCTCGGCGGGTTGCGCCTGCTGCAGTTGCTCGCGCTGGGCCGGGGTCAACAGGCGGTCGCGGTACGGCGCGTAGAACGCGCGCGCCTCATCGAACCAGCCTTCAATCGAGCCGCTGGGAACCAGCAACGCGTGATCGGCGTCGTTGGCCATGGCCGCAGCAAAAGCCGCCTGCGCGCGCTTGGCGGCGGTGCCGTCCCTGCTGCCAAGCAGCACCACCACCTGCCGCGAACTGCCGTCGGCGATACGCCGGGTCACGTCGCTCAACAGGCGGTCGTGCGCATCCTGCGGCAACAGCGCGAGGATGTCGGTGTCAATCCGCGATGCCTGGCTCCACAGGTGCCACTGCTGCGCACCCAGTACCACCAGCAGCACCAGCCAGGCGATGCCCAGCCAGTGCCACCAACGCCGCAGCCGGTCCGGTGCGCTCGCTGCCACGGCCTTACTCAAAGCGGCGTGCCTCGTCGGCGCTGAGCGTGGCCGGCGCTTCGCTCATAGCGCTGAACTGGATCTGCGTGCGGTCATTGTTGGCCTCGACGATCTCGACCTGGCGCACGTAGCGGTCGCCCCGCAGGGTCAGCGACTGGAAGGCCTTGGCCAGCACCGCGGACTTCGGCGTCAGGCGCAGCCGCCAGCCCTGCCCTTCACGGTTGGCGGCGACGTTGAACTGGCTGGACAGCGCCTGCACGTCGCCACTCATCAACGCGAACATGATCGCGTTGACCGACCGCATCGCCGGCTGCTGCCGTGCATCGAGCTCGACGCGGGTGCTGCCGTCGCGCTGGCGGCTGAGGATGCGGTCGGCAGTGACCACCACCTCGGAGGGGAAGGGCTTGAGCGTGGTCCAGATCACGCCATGCCGGTGCGCGACCACGAACTGGCCCTGCGAGCGCAGTGGGTTCCTGAAGCCACTGACCTGCTTTTCCTGGCTGAACTGGCCACGCAGCACGTCCGGCCGCGCTACGGCCTGGGTGACCGCATCGACGGCGGGGTCGGCTGCCTGCACCAGGGGTGCGGCAACGAGCAGCAGCGCGCACAGCAGCGCGCGCGGAAGACGGGCAGGCAGATTCATGGCGCGGGCACTCCCAGGCGTTCCCACAGCACCGGTGGGCACTGGTACTGCATTTCCTTGCTGGCAGCGTCCACCGCGACCTGGATGGTCATTGCGCGGGTCAGCACCTGGCCGCTCTGTGCATCGAGGATTTCGTACTCGATCTTCAGCCGGTTCTCCCATTCGACGATGCGCGCGACCACGCGCAGCGCCTGGTTGAACAGCAGCGGGCGCACGTATTTCACCCGCGCATCCACCACCGGCCACAGGTAGCCCGATTCGAGCATCTGCGGGTAGTCGTAGTTGTAACGGCCGAGCAGCGCGCAGCGCGCGATCTCGAAGTACTTGAAGTAGTTGCCATGCCAGACCACGTTCATCGGATCGCAGTCATGGAAGGCGGGGGTCAGCGCAATCTCGCCGACCCGTTCGATGGCCTCATTCACCGGCATACAGCTCCCAACGTTGCGCGCGGATCTCCACCAGCAGTTCCCGCAGTTCGCGATCCAGCGCGCGGTCTTCTTCGACCAGGGCGATGCGCTGCCCCAGGTCGGCGTACATGTCGGCCAGACTGCCATGCAGCTGCGCGTTCAGGCCAACCCGTTCGCGCAGCGCCAGGCCCTGGCGGGCAGCGATCAACATGGCCGCCACCACCTGTTCAGTCAGCTCGATCACGCGCAGGCAATCGCGCGCGGCAATGGTGCCCATGCTGACCTTGTCCTGGTTGTGGCATTCGGTGGAACGCGAGAACACGCTGGCCGGCATAGTCTGCTTCAGTGCTTCTGCGGTCCACGCCGACACGCTGATCTGCAACGCCTTCAGCCCATGGTTGATGGCCGCGCGCGGGCCGGTGGCCGCCGACAGGTTGGCCGGCAGGCCATGGTTGTAGCGGGCGTCGACCACCAGCGCCAGCTGCCGGTCGAGCAGGTCGGCCACGTTGGCCACGGTGTTCTTCAGGGTGTCCATCGCAAGCGCGATATGGCCGCCGTAGAAATGGCCCCCATGCAGGATGCGCTCGCCATCGGCGTCGATCAGCGGATTGTCGTTGGCACTGTTCAGTTCAGTTTCGATCAGCTGGCGCAGGAACGGCAGGCTGTCTTCCAGCACGCCGATCACATGCGGCGCACAGCGCAGCGAGTAGCGGTCCTGCAGGCGCTGTTCATTGCGCGGCGGGCGCTCGCTGTGCAGGTCGCTGCGCAGGCGTGCAGCGATGCGACCCTGGCCAGGATGCGGCTTGGCCGCGAACAGCGTTTCATCGAAATGATGCGCGTTGCCATCGCTGGCCAGCACGTTGAACGCGGTCAGGCGCGTGGCCATGCGGGCCAGGTAATCGGCGCGCTGCCAGGCCAGGCAGGCCAGGCCGGTCATCACGGCAGTGCCATTCATGATCGCCAGGCCTTCCTTCGGCCGCAGCCTCAGCGGGGTCATGCCGATCTTGGCCAGCACCCCGGCAGCCGGCTGCACGCGGCCGTCGTGCAGCACCTCGCGCTCGCCGCACAGCACCGCCGCCACGTACGACAGCGGCGTCAGGTCGCCGCTGGCGCCGACCGAGCCTTCGGCCGGGATCAGCGGCAGCACATCGTGCTGCAACAACGTGGCCAGGCCCTCCAGCAACGGCACGCTGACACCGGACATGCCCTGCACCAGCGAGGCCAGGCGGGCAGCCAGCACCGCGCGGGTCTCGACTGGATCCAGGTAACGGCCCAGGCCGCAGCCGTGGTAGGTGTAAAGATGGTGCGGCAGCTCGGCCACCAGCGCCGGCGGAATGTTCACCGTGCACGAGTCGCCGTAGCCGGTGGTCACGCCGTAGATCACGCCGTCCTCGCGCAGCAGGCGGTCCAGGAAGCCGGCACCGCGCTGGATGTGTGCGCGGAACGCCGGCGCTTCGCTCAGTGCGGCCTGGCGCTGGCGCTGGGCCAGCGCCACTACGTCTTCGATGGTCAACGGTGCTTCGCCGAAGCGGCACACGGGTACGGTGTCAGTCGTCATGCGGGGCCTGATCCCAGAAGGGGAAGAAATTGAACCAGTCCAGCGGGGACTGGATGACCTGGCGTTCCAGCCAGCGCGCGAAGCGCTGTGCCTGCTCGCCCAATGCGGCATCGCGCGAACCGCGCGGCAGCACGATACGCTCGGCGAACTGCTCGAACGCCACGCGGTAGCCGTCGCCCTCATGCAGGCAGGCCATGGTGTAGACCGGGCAGCCCAGCGCAGCGGCCAGCACGTAGGCGCCGATCGGGAAGGGCGCGCGATGGCCGAGGAAGTCGGCATCAACGCTGCGGCCGCCGTGCACCGGCGTTCGATCGCCGACGATGGCGACGAAGCCGCCGCTGGCCACGCGCTCGGCCAGCTTCACTGCGGTGGCCGGGCCCATTCCGGTGACCTGTACCAGCTCCACCGCAGCCAACGGATCCAGCCGCTGCAGCAGGCGGTTGAAGCGCTGCGCGTGCGCGGTATGCACCAGCACGGTGATGCGGAAGCCCGGCACCTGCTCGGCCAGCACCTGGCACAGTTCCAGGCAGCCGATGTGCGCGGTGAGGATCAGCCCGCCTTCGCGGCGCGCGATCTTTTCCAGCATGAGGTCGCGCTGCAGCTGGATGCGTCCGGCCGGATAGCGCCCGCCCAGCCCGAGGATCTTGTCCAGCATCGTGTCGGCGAAGGCGAAGAAGTGGCGCAGGCTGTCGCGGCGGGTCGGCGCGCGCCCGAGCACGCCGCTGTGTGCCTGCAGCCGTTGCAGGTACTGCAGGGACGCCTGGCGGCCGACGCGGTTGCCCAGCCAGTGGCAGGCCACCACCGGCCACGCGCACAGGCGGAACGGCCAGCGCCCGAACCAGCGGTGCACCCAGCACAGGAACAACACGCCGGCCACCGAGGTGGATTCGCCGATCTCTGCCCAATGCGGAGCGTGCTGCGCGCGCGCCATCTCAGCGCTGCCCCTGCAGCCGGTTCCACAGCAGGCGCGGTGCGCGCCGAAGCATGCCGAAGAACAGGCGCGTGTGCATGCGGCTGATGCGCACGTTGTCGCGCCACACATCGAAGTGCGACACACCGTCGGAGGGATAGGTCACCCGCGTGGCCAGATGTTCGACCGGCAGTTGCCGCCAGTACAGGCGCACCATGATCTCGGTATCGAAATCCATGCGCCGGCCGATGGTCTCTTCGCCGGCCAGGCGCAGCACGGGAGGCAGTGGATACACCCGGAAACCACACATGGTGTCGCGCAGGTGCAGCGACAGCGTGTTGATCCAGACCCAGATGTGGGTGGCGTAACGACCGTACAGGCGCGCCTTGGGCACGCTCGCGTCGTAGGCCGGGATGCCACAGATCACCGCGTCCGGATGGGCACGGGCCGCCTCGATGAAGCGTGGCAGGTCACGGGTGTCATGCTGGCCGTCGGCATCGATCTGCAGCACGTGGCTGTAGCCGCGCGCGCCGGCCTCGGCAAAGCCGGCCAGCATCGCCCCACCCTTGCCCTGGTTGATCTCCAGGCGCAGCAGGTCGACCCCCTGGCGCTGTGCCAGCGAACGCAGTACCGCCGCGCAGGAGCCACGTGAGCCATCGTCGACCAGCAGGCAGGGCAGGCCAGCCGCCTGCACGCCATCGACCACTGCTGCGATGGCGTGCTCGTGGTCGTAGACGGGAATCACCACCAGCGGCGCGAATGCGGCACCGGCAGCCGCCGGGTCAGTCCGCATCGGCAAACACCACCCTGCCGCTGGCATGCACGCCGTGGCGGGAGGTATAGCGGAACGACAGCACGTTGCGCGTCGCGTCCCAGTCCAGCTGCAGCGTCAGTTCATCGCCCGGTCGGGCCACATGCTGGAACTTCACTGCGTCCATGCGCAGGAAGGCGGCCGGCATCGTGAACGCCTGGCGACCGAACCGCACTGCCCAATCCAGCTGGGCCACGCCCGGCAGGATCGCCGCCTGCGGGAAATGGCCCTGGAACGGCCGCAGTGCCGGGTCGAGGGTCATGCGCAAGGTGGCGCTGGCGGCATCGCGGCGATCCCATTCCGGTACCGGCATCAGGGGTTGGAACAGGGCGGCCAGTGCGGCCTGGGTGACCTTGCCCTGTGCATTGATCGGCAGCGCCTGCACCAGTCGCCAGCGGCGCGGCCGGGTCACCGCATCATGGCCCTGTGCCAGGCGCGCGCCCAGGCGCTGGCCCAGCGCGCGGCGCGCGGCGTCACCCGCGTCCAGCAGCGCCGGATCGGCCGGCACCACCACCGCCGCCAGCTGCTCGCGCTGGCCGGGCAGCACCAGCACGCGCGCATCCTCCACTTCGGCGTCTTCGCGCAGCGCGCGCTCCAGCGCATCCAGCGAGACCCGGCGTTCTTCGATCTTGACGATGCGGTCGGCGCGGCCCAGCAGGCGGAAGCAACCATCGGCCAACGCCTCGACCCGGTCCTGGGTGCGCCACCAGCCAGGGCATTCCAGATGCGGCGAGGCCACGGCCAGGCAGCCGTCCTCGATCCGCCACTGCACGCCCGGCAGCGGTTGCCAGGGCGGTAGATCGCTATCCCAGCGGCGCCAGGCAATGCCACCGGTCTCACTGCTGCCGTAGACCTCGGTCGGTGCCACGCCCAGCCACTGCCGCACCTGGCGCGCCGCCGCTTCCGGCAGCGCCCCCCCGGAGGAGAACACCGCCCGCAGGCGGCCATGCAGGCTGGCCCAGTCGAGCTGCTCGGGCAGGCGCTTGAGGTGGGCCGGCGTGGCCACCAGTACCGTATCGGCGCCGGACAATGCCCCCACCAGGTCCTCGTGGAAGAACCGGCGTGGCTGGATCAGGCGGCCTGCAGCCAGTGGCCACAGCACCCGGAACAGCAGGCCATAGATGTGCTGGTGCGAGACCGTGCCGTGGACCTGCACGCCGTCCAGCTGCGCGCCGAAGGCCGCCTGCAGCGCATCGATCTCGCGCGCGAGCTGGTCCATGCGCTTGTTGATCGCACTCGGCTGGCCGGTGCTGCCGGAGGTGAACACGCACAGCTCACAGCTGCGCTCGTCCAGCACCTGCAGCGCACCGTCCACCTCCGGGGCCGCAGGCGGGGCCGCCAGCGGGCGGTAATCGGCCGGAACATCGCCGGCGAAGCCGCTGACCTGGGACTGCAGCAGCTGCAACGTGGCGGGCAGGTTGTCCGCAGCCAGGAACACACGCTTGCCGGCATGCCAGGCGCCGAACAGCGCCGCAGCGAACGCCACGGCGTCATCGAAATACAGGGCCCAGTCGCGGCCTTCGGCTGCGGCGAAGGCGTTGCGCCAGGCCAGGGCCCGCTGCCGGAACCGGGCATGATCGACTTCCTCGCCGTCACAGATGCCAACGCTGCGCTGCGGCCGTGCGTCCAGCAGCAACCGGTCCAGGGCGATCCACTCAGCCATGGGCATGCGCCGCCTTCACCCGCCGCCGTACCAGCCACTCACCTGCAAACAACACACCCATCATCACGTATGCCAACAATCCGTTGTAGAGCATCCAGACCCGGTCCGACGCGTACAGCGCGGTGAGCAGGGCCAGGCCACCGTTGAGAACGAAGAAACCGCACCAGACCTGGGTAACGCGGCGGGTATAGGCCAGTGCAAAGGCGGGCAACTCCGGCTCCTGCAGCCGCGCCAGGCGTTCCACCAACGGCGGGCCGAAGCGCAGGCTGGTGCCGAAGACAACCAGCATCACCGCGTTGACCAGCGCCGGGTACAGCTTCAACGGCAACGCCTGGTTGAGCACCGTGGCCAGCACCGCCAGCAGGCCGGTGCCGGCGGCAGCGGCCCACCACAGCGGCTGGCGCGTACTCAGCGCACGCAGCAGGGCCAGGGTGAACAGCAGCAGCGAGAGCCAGCGGGGCTCGAAACGCCCCATCGCCAGGTACACCAGCAGCGGGTAGGCCAGCGAAAGCGCTGCCACCACGACCGTGCGTGCGCGTGCCATGGTGGCGCTGCGACCGGCGCTGGGGTCAGGCCGCGGCCTGATCCGGCAGCAGGCCGTGCACGACATCAACGATGTCCTGCACTGTGCGCACGGCCTTGAAGGCCTCCGGCTGCAGGTTGCGACCGAGCAACGGCTTGAGCTGTACGATCAGGTCGACCGCATCGATGCTGTCGATGTCCAGGTCGTCATACAGGCGGGCCTCCGGGGTGATCCGGGCGGTTTCAATCTCGAAGCTCTCGGTCAGGATGCTGACGATGCGCTCGAACAGTTCATTCTTGGTCATGGCTATTCCTGGCGCCGTTACGACTGGCGGGCGGCGACGAACTCGCCGAGCGCGCGCACGCTGGAGAAATGGCGACGGGTTTCTTCCGAATCGGCCGAGAGGCTGACACCGTACTTCTTCTGCAACGCCAGGCCCAGCTCCAGCGCGTCGATCGAATCCAGGCCGAGGCCCTCGACGAACAGCGGCGCGGTCGGATCGATGTCCTCCGGCGTGATGTCCTCCAGCGAAAGGGAGGAAATGATCAATTCCTTGATCTCGTGCTCAAGTGCTTGCACGGGGCGGATCTCCAGACAGGTCGAAATAACGAGAAAGGTGCTCGGTGACGCGGCGCGCCGCCAAGGCATCCCCCCTTGGCGAGTCGTCATCGGCCAGGAAGGGCGCGATCGGGATATCTTCGCCGATCTGCAGCCGAACGTGAAAGCGACGTGAGGGTACACGATACCACTTCTGGCCCTTGGTCAACGTGGGCGGGGTACAGGTAATGCGTACCGGGGTGATGTCCAGGCGGCCGCGCACCGCGATGTTGGCCGCCCCGCGCTGCAGCCGAGGCGGCTGGCCCGGCACGCTGCGGGTGCCCTCCGGGAAGATCACCAGGGTGCCGCCGGCGCGTACCGCCGCCACGCAGTCATCGACCAGGCCGGCGCCGTCGTCGTTGGCGATGTAGCCGGCCGCCCGCACCGGGCCGCGCATGAATGGGTTGCAGGCCACTGCCCGCTTGACCACGCAGTCGGCGTTGGGCAGCAGCGAGATCAGGCAGACCACGTCGATCAGGGTCGGATGATTGGCCAGGACCAGCAGGCCGTCGCGCCGGAGGCGCTCGCCGCCCTCGATCTCCAGGGTCATCACGCCCAGGGTGCGCATCAGCCACAGGTGGCTGGCGAACGCGGCCTGCACCACGCGGCGGGCACGGCGGCGGCGGGCCACGGGGTCACGCATCAGCAGCAGCATCGGCATCACCAGCACGCCCAGCAGCAACCCGCCCACGCCGAATGCGGCGAAGCTCAGCCCGGTACCCAGCACCCGCCAGGCAAGATCGAGGCGGCGCAGCGCCTCACCCACGGCGCCCCCAGCGCCAGCGCTGGCCCTGGGTGACATGCTCGAGCGCCGAGGCGCCGGACAACAGGAAGCGGTGCAGGTCCAGTGCGTGCGGCAGGCTGGCCGGCGCAGTGCCGGCCTCGACTTCGGCCGGCTGCCACTGCAGCGACAGGGTCGGCCGGCCCTCGCTGGGCGCGGTCAATCGCCAGCACCATGCGAAGAACGGGTCGGGTTCGTCGGCGAACGTCTCGTAAATCTTCGGAAGCGGCGACTCGTAAACAACCACCCGCACCTCGCGGGCGCCGTCGGCCAGCAGGCCCGCAGCCTCCAGGCAGGCGCTCTCCACCGTGGCCTGGCCGGCGGCCAGGGCCAGGTAATTGCCGCGGTGGCCGCGGGCAATCGAGTACAGCGCGGCGATCGCATTGTGCACCGACAGGCCGAATCCGGTCGGCGACAGTGGCTGGTCGTCAACCAGCGCACCCAGCAGTTCCATCGACCGGGCCACGTCCCCGTGGCGACTGGCGAACACCAGTGGCACCGCACTGTCGGCGCCCTGCCCGTCCTCGCACCAGCACGCGGCCTGGATCGCCATCCGGCCCAGCCGCTCGATGCGGCGGCGCTGCATCGCCGGCACCTCGGCCAACGCCGGGGTGTCCACGCCCTGCGGGAGGTAGGGTGCGTCGGCCCAGCCCAGCCACTGGCTGCGCTCGCTGAGGCCGGGCGCCCAGGCCGCCCAGTCGACGATGGAGAATTCGATCATTTGGCGATGGTGCTTCAATGGGAGAACGATAGGCACGAGCCGTTACGGCGACGCGCGGCGGCCCCCCATTCCTGCAGCCGTGCGTCCGTCCAGGACGTCGCCGGCTGCCCCCTGGCCGCCGGAAAGGAGCGCACGCTAGCACGTCCTGCACGGGGTGTGCAGGTTTCACATTCCTCAACGCGGCCCTGTCGCAGCAGTGGGCCTGCCGCCGCCGCGATCAGTGGTAACCGGTGTCGGCGCGCACCTTGCCGCGGAACACGCGGTACGACCATGCCGTGTAGCCGAGGATGACCGGCAGCAGAATGGCCAGCCCGGCCAGGGTGAAGCCGAGCGAGGAAGCCGGCGCGGCGGCCTGCCACAGTGTCATCGAAGGCGGCAGAAGGTAAGGCCACATGCCCAGCACCAGGCCGAGGAAGCCGAGCACGAACAGGGCCAGGCTGAGCAGGAACGGCGGCAGGTCGCGGCGCGGATGGGTGGCACTGCGCCACAGCGCGGCGGCTACCGCCAGGGTCAGCAGCGGAACCGGCGACAGCCACCAGAAGTTGCCGTCGCTGAACCAGCGGTCCATCAGCCGCGAATCGAGGAACGGCAGCCAGCTGCTGACCAGGCCCATGGCCGCGATCACCGCCACCACCAATGGCCGGGTCAGCTGCCGCGCCAATGCCTGCACGCGCCCTTCCGTCTTCAGGATCAGCCAGGTGCTGCCCAGCAACGCGTAGCCGGCCACCAGCGCAGCACCGGTCAGCATCGCGAACGGGCTGAACCAGGCGAACGCGCCGCCGTGGTAGGCGCCGTCCACCAGGGGGATGCCCTGCACCAGCGTGCCCAGGATCACGCCCTGGGCGAAGGTCGCCAGCAGCGAACCGAGCCCGAATGCCACGCTCCACAGCCGGCGCGAACGATGCGCCTTGAACCGGAACTCGAAGGCCACGCCGCGGAACACCAGCGCTACCACCAGCAGCAGCACGGGCAGGTACAGCGCCGACAACAGCACCGCGTAGGCCTTGGGGAAGGCCGCCAACAGGCCAGCACCGCCCAGTACCAGCCAGGTCTCGTTGCCGTCCCAGATCGGCGCGGCAGTGTTCATCATCAGGTCCAGCTGTTCCTCGTCCTCGGCGAACGGGGCGAGGATGCCGATGCCGAGCACGAAGCCGTCCAGCACCACGTACATCAGCACGCCGAAACCGATCACCGCGAACCACGCCACCGGCAGCCAGGTCATCAGGTCCATCTCAGCGCTCCTCCAGCGGTTCGTCGGCGGCCGACAACGGACGTGCCGGGGTGTGGCTGCCATGGTCCAGCGACGGCCCCTCGGCATACGGCTGCGGCCCATGGCGCAGGATCTTCACCAGGTACCAGATGCCCCAACCAAACACGAAGGCGTAGCCGGTCACGTACACAGCCAGTGACAGCGCGGTCATCCACGCGCTCTGCGGGCCGACCGCGTCGGCAGTGCGCAGCACCCCATACACCACCCACGGCTGGCGCCCCATCTCGGTGACGAACCAGCCCGACAGCAGCGCGATGAAGCCACTGGGCAGCATCCAGTTCCAGCCGCGCAGCAGCCATGGCGAGTCCAGCAACCTTTTCCGCCACAGCTGGAAGGCCGACACCCACGCCAGCAACAGCATCAGCGTGCCCAGCCCGACCATGATGCGGAAGGCGAAGAACACCGGCGTCACCGGTGGACGCTCGCTGGCCGGTACCGAGGTCAGCGGATCGAACGTGCCGTCCAGCGAATGGGTGAGGATCACGCTGCCGAGCTTCGGGATGGCCACTTCGAAATCGTTGCGTTCTTCCTTTTCGTTGGGCAGCGCGAACACCACCAGCGGCACGCCCTCGCCTTCCTGGGTTTGATGCCAGTGCGCTTCCACCGCCGCGATCTTCATCGGCTGGTGCTTGAGCGTGTTCAGGCCATGCATGTCGCCGACGAAGATCTGCACCGGCACGGTCAGCGCAGCGAATGCCACGGCGGCGACCAGCATGCGCCGGCCCGCTTCCACGTGCGTGCCCTTGCGCAGGTACCACGCACCGACGCCACCGATCACGAAACAGGTGGTGATGAACGAGCCCAGCGCCATGTGCGCCAGCCGGTACGGGAACGAGGGGTTGAACACCACCTGCCACCAGTCCACCGGATGCACGATGCCGTTCACCATCTCGTAGCCGGCCGGCGTGTGCAGCCAGCTGTTGGACGACAGGATCCAGAACGTGGAGAACAGCGTGCCCAGCGCCACCATGCAGGTGGAGAGGAAATGCAGGCGCGGCGAAACCCGGCCCCAGCCGAACATCATCACGCCGAGGAAACTGGCTTCGAGGAAGAACGCGGTCAGCACTTCATAGGTCAGCAGCGGGCCGATGACCGTACCGGCGACCTCGCTCAGGCGTGGCCAGTGGGTACCGAACTGGAACGCCATGACGATGCCGCTGACCACGCCCATGCCGAACGACACGGCGAAGATCTTCTGCCAGAAGAAATACAGTTCGCGCCACACGGGCAGCTTCGTGCGCAGCCAGCGCCATTCGATGAAGGCCAGCCAGCTGGCCGTACCGATGGTGAAGGCGGGGAACAGCACGTGGAAACTGATGACGAATCCGAACTGGATCCGGGACAACAACAACGCGTCCAAGGGACGCCTCCTGCCTGCGACCGGTGGGATACCGGACCACTTTAGGAGGATTTCGTTAAGCGGGGATGCGACCGGGTGACGCGCTGCTTCACTTTGTCGCAGTCGGCAATCGCCACGCTGGGCGCCGTGAGGTGCTGCACGCCTGGACAGATCCTGTCGTCCCGGCTGTACCTGCCGGCTGCATCCGAACGGAATGGCGATCAGGCGGTACATGCCGTCGCAGAGGCCCGGGCGGTGCCATTTTGCCGATTCCGCCGCCATGACCTGTGGCCCCTGCCCCGGGCCGGGGTGGCTGCTACCCTTGCCCGGTTTCCTCTTCTGGTGCCGTCCGCCCATGTCCCGAGTGCTGCCCCTGTCCCTCCTGCTGTCGGCCGTGCTGGCCGTACCGGCCGCGCACGCCGCGCCGACGCCGATCACCATCGAACAGGCGATGGCCGACCCGGACTGGATCGGTCCGCCGGTCGAGAAGGCCTGGTGGTCGTGGAACAGCCAGCAGGTGGAATACCAGCTCAAGCGCAACGGCAGCCCGGTGCGAGACACCTTCCGCCAGCCAGTCGCCGGCGGCGTGGCCGCGCAGGTGGCCGATGACCAGCGCGGCACCCTGGACGTGGCCGACCCGGTCTACGATCGCGGCCGCAGCCGCAGCGCCTTCGTCCGCAATGGCGATGTGTTCGTGCGCGACCTGCGCAGTGGCGCGCTGACGCAGCTGACCCGCAGCAACGAGCGCGCGGGCAACGTGAACTTCGCCGCCGACAACGGTGTGATCTGGCGCGTCGGCCAGAACTGGTTCCACTGGACCGCCGCCGGCGGCGTGCAGCAGGTGGCGAGCCTGAAGGCCGAAAAGGACCCGCGTACGCCGCCGAAGGCCGACGTACTGCGCGACCAGCAGCTGCGCACGCTGGAAACCCTGCGCCGCGACCGCGACCAGCGTGAGGCACTGAAGGACCAGGACCAGCGCTGGCGCCAGGCCGACCCCACCCGCGCACCGGGCCCGGTCTACCTGGGCGACGACGTGGAGATCGCTGACAGCGTGCTGTCGCCGGACCTGACCCACCTGATCGTGGTGACCCAGCCGAAGGACTTCGACGACGGCCGCACCAGCAAGATGCCGCTGTACGTGACGGAGTCGGGCTACGAGGAAACCGAGGACACCCGTACCCGCGTCGGTCGCAACGGCTTCGAACCGCACACCCTGTGGTACGTGGACGTGCGCACCGGCAAGGCGGAAAAGGTAGCGCTGGCCAGTCTGCCGGGCATCGGCACCGATCCGCTGGCCGAGCTGCGCCGCAAGGCCGGCAAGGATCCGCTGAAGGGCGAGCGCAGCGTGCAGGTGATGAGCGACTTCATGGGCGGCGGCATCCGCTGGAGCGCCGACGGCCAGCAGGCCGCGGTGATGCTGCGTGCCAACGACAACAAGGATCGCTGGATCATCAGCGTCAACGCCGCCGACGGCCGTGTGCAGAATCGCCATCGGCTGACCGACAACGCCTGGATCAACTGGGGCTTCAACGATTTCGGCTGGATGGCCGATGGCCGCACGCTGTGGCTGCTGTCCGAGGAATCGGGCTTCTCGCACCTCTACACCCAGGCCGGCACCGCCAGGCCGCAGGCGCTGACCAGCGGCAAGTGGGAAACCTCGGCGCCGGTGCCGTCGGCCGATGGCAAGGGCTTCTACTTCCTGTGCAACCAGCAGGCGCCGCATGACTACGAAGTCTGCGCCGTGGACACCGGCAGCCGCCAAGTCCGCGAGCTGACCAGCCTCAACGGCGTGGAAGACTTCTCGCTGTCGCCGGATGGCCAGCAGCTGCTGGTGCGCTACTCCGGTGCCTACCTGCCGCCGCAGCTGGCGGTGTTGCCCAGTACCGGTGGCCAGGCACGCGTGCTGACCGACACCCGCACCGCCGACTACAAGGCGCGCGAGTGGATCCAGCCGAAGCTGGTGGCGGTGCCGTCCAGGCACGGTGCCGGCGTGGTCTGGGCCAAGTACTACGAGCCGGAGCACAAGGAGCCGGGCCGCAAGTACCCGATCGTGATGTTCGTGCATGGCGCCGGCTACCTGCAGAACGTGCACCAGCGCTACCCGGCCTACTTCCGCGAGCAGATGTTCCACAACCTGCTGGTGCAGAAGGGCTACATCGTGCTGGACATGGACTACCGCGGCAGCGAGGGCTATGGCCGCGACTGGCGTACGGCGATCTACCGCAACATGGGCCACCCGGAACTGGAAGACTACAAGGACGGCCTGGACTGGCTGGTCGAAACCCAGCAGGGTGACCGCGACCACGCCGGCATCTATGGCGGTTCCTACGGCGGCTTCATGACCTTCATGGCGCTGTTCCGTGCACCGGGCACCTTCAAGGCCGGCGCCGCACTGCGCCCGGTGGTGGACTGGCACAACTACAACCACGGCTACACCAGCAACATCCTCAACACCCCGGACATCGATCCGGAGGCGTACCGCGTCTCCTCGCCGATCGAGTACGCGCAGAACCTGCAGGACAACCTGCTGATCGCCCACGGCATGATGGATGACAACGTGTTCTTCCAGGACTCGGTGCACCTGACCCAGCGCCTGATCGAACTGCACAAGGACAACTGGTCGATCGCACCCTACCCGCTGGAACGCCACGGCTACGTGCGCGCCGATTCCTGGCTGGACCAGTACAAGCGCATCCTCAAGCTGTTCGAGCAGAACCTGAAGTGAGCAGCGCCGCAGCCACGATCCGGATCGTGGCTGCGGTCATCCTGGATGACCGCAGCCGGGCGCTGGTGGTGCGCAAGCACGGCGCCCGCCGCTTCATCCAGCCCGGTGGCAAGCCCGAACCCGGCGAGGCGCCGCTGCAGGCGCTGGCCCGCGAACTGGACGAAGAACTCGGTGTCAAGCTGCGCGCCGGGACCGCCATTGCGCTGGGCACGTTCGAGGACTGGGCGGTGAACGAGCCCGGCCACCGCGTGCAGGCGCAGGCCTGGTGGGTGCAGGTGGATGGAGCACCGCAGCCGCGCGCGGAGATCGCCGAACTGGCCTGGGTGCCGCTGCGGCCACCGCATGGCCTGCCCTTGGCACCCTTGAGCGAACACCATATCCTGCCGGCCGTCGCCACCCGGGTGACGGCCCGCTGAGCAGGCGGGCGCCGACTGCAAGGACATCGGATGTCAATGTCGATCCCGTCGATCCCCTCGCCGCCTTCCCCGGCCTATCACGCCTGGGTGCGCCCGCTGGCGCAGGCTTCGTTCTGGCTGTCACTGCTGCTGACGCTCTACTTCGTGCTGCAGGGACTGGTGCTGTGGCCGCTGCACAACCTCGCGCTGTGGCGCCTGGTGGAAGGCGAAGTGCGGCACCAGCAGCTGCACAGCCTGATCTGGCTGCTGGCGCACCCGGTGGCCGCGTCGATGGTCGTCGCGCTGTTGTGCCTGGCCTCGACCGTGTCCAGCTGGGGCCTGCTGCGCGAACGTTGCTGGGGCCTGTGGAGCTTCGTGGTGCTGCTGCTGCTGAGTGGCTTGAGCAACTTCGCGGCCGCCTGGTGGCTGGACGTGTTCATGCGCGACCTCATCCCGTTGCTGGCCGATGACCCGGCCCTGCTGCCGGAGCTGCAGTTGAAACGCTGGCTGATCACGTTGACCGTGGTCGGCATGTCGTTCGTGCTCCTCGGCCTGCAGGGCTGGCTGGCCTGGCGCCTGCTGCGGCCGGACGTGCGCGCGCGCTTCCGCTGAGCTCTCGACCCCGGCATTTTTGACGCGAACGGCCCGCCCGGCGCAGACGCCGTGACCGCAGCACAGGCATTCCAGCGGGATTGATTGCGGATCGGCGGGGGCTGGCTATCGTGGCCCGCGTCTTTCTGCCCTGGCCCCCGAAATGTCTGCTTTTGCCCCACGCCACCTGATTCCGGCCTTCATTGCCTTGTTGCTGCTGCCCTGGGCCCAGCAGGCGGCCGCAACCGGTCTGCCACGCTGCGGCGTATTCGAGGCCGAGGGCGGTGGCAACCAGCTGCGCGTGGATGGGCCTGACCGCGGGGTAGCGAAGAACACGCACATCTCTGATCGGCCCTTCGTTGTCCAAGAGATCGAGGGCGAGCTGAGCCTCGTCAACCTCACCTTCGGAGTTGCATCTGGACTGAACGTCCAGCGTGGCGGTCGCGTCCTGCAGCAGGGCAACACGCGCTACCGCCTGATCCGAGGGGCGGCGTGCCTGCCCCCGGTCGAGCACGCGCCAGGCAGCTGCCTGGCAGATGCCCAGCGCTGCCTTGACAGGCATCATCGTGAGCTGAGCCTGCCGGAGCTGGAATCGGCCTGTGCCGAAGGGGTTCCGTTTCTGTGCCAGCTCTTGCCCGAGCGCTATCGCGAGGCTGACCAGGCCTCCGACAGCGATACACCGACCGAAGCACAGATCGCAGTGATACAGGCCACGATGGAAAAGGCCATGACCGAGATGGATTTCCCCCGCCAGTGTCGCGACGATGATCCTGCGGCCGACGCCGAGGCCTGCATGGCCATCCTGGAAGAGCGGCCGGAGCTGGTCGAGGCCGTCGCCACTGCCATCCGCACGGCCTCGATGGCGGCCAAGATGGTTGAAGTGTTCTCGCCTGCAACCAAACCTGCGCTGTCCGACGCGCGATTGCAGCGCCTGCAGGACCTATGCACGCAGGTCGGTGAAAGTGACTTCTGCAAGGAGGTCGCTACGCTGCAGTGGACCGCCGGCAATCTGCAGGACGGCAGGGTGGCGTTGCAGATGGCCTGCGAAGGCCGCGACGAGACCTCCTGCCGGCAGGCGGCTGCATTGCGGGCGCTGGATGGGGAGCTGTTGCCGCAGGCCGCCAGCGCCGTGCCCTGTGGCCACTACGTGGCCTCCGGCGGGCTGTTGGACGAACTGACGTTCGGCGATGGTGGACTGGTGGAGGTCGGCTACGGTTCGCGGGTGCGTGCACGCGTGCAGGACGGCCAGATCCGCATGCGCCACGAGCTGGGGGGTGACTACGTGCTGCAACCCTTGGCCAACGGTGACCTGCTGGGGCTGGACGATTCGATGCGTTTTGAGCGCTTCCAGCGACAGCCGGGAAGTGCCCAGTGCAGCGCACCGCTGGTGTTCGACGAAATCCCATTCCCGCAGGATTGCCCGCGCGCGTCGGTCGACGGCGAAGCAGAAGCCTGCTGCGCGGCCGGCAGGATGCAGGGCTGCAATGTGCTGGGCAGCCGCGCCGCGATGGGCAGGAAGTGGGTCGAGGCCAGCGAGCACTACCAGAAGGTCTGCCAGGCCGGCATCCGCGAAGGCTGTGAAAACCTGGTCAGCGTGATGGAGAACAGCAGCAGTGTGGACGTCCGCCCAATGCTTGAAGCCGTCTGCGAGGCCGATGGCAGTGGCCGCCACGTGGCGTGTGACGTGCTGGCGACGCGCAACTGGAGCTTGCTGGGTTTCGGCCAGGCCTTGCAGCGTGCTGTCCAGGAGCAGTCGGCGGACGAGGATCAGACCGGACCGACGCCACGCACCCCCAACCACAAGCAGTAAGGGGCTTGCCTGCCCGGGCCCTGCGGTAAAGTACGCGCCATGAACGAATTCGAGCGCGTGCGCGCCTACCTCACCGACCTGCAGGACCGCATCTGTGCGGCGATCGAGGCCGTCGATGGCCAGGCACGCTTCCAGGAAGACCTGTGGCAGCGTGCCGAGGGCGGTGGCGGGCGTACCCGCGTGCTGCGCGGCGGTGCGGTGTTCGAGCAGGCCGGCATCGGCTTCTCCGACGTGGCCGGCAGCCGCCTGCCGCCGTCGGCCTCGGCCAACCGCCCGGAACTGGCCGGTGCCTCCTGGCGCGCCACCGGCGTCTCGCTGGTGTTCCACCCCCTCAATCCCTATGTGCCGACCACCCATGCCAACGTGCGCTTCTTCCAGGCGCAGCGCGACGGCGAGGTGGTGGCCAGCTGGTTCGGCGGCGGCTTCGACCTGACCCCGTTCTATCCGTTCGACGAGGACGTGCAGCACTGGCACCGGGTCGCACGCGACCTGTGCACGCCGTTCGGCGAAGAACGCTATGCCGCGCACAAGCGCTGGTGCGACGAATACTTCTTCCTGCGCCACCGCAATGAAACGCGTGGGGTCGGCGGCCTGTTCTTCGACGACCTGCACGGCGGCTTCGAGCGCGATTTCGACTACCTGCGCGCGGTCGGTGACGGCTTCCTCGATGCCTACCTGCCGATCGTGCAGCGGCGCAAGAACATCGCTTACGGCGAACGCGAACGTGAGTTCCAGCTGTACCGCCGCGGCCGCTACGTGGAGTTCAACCTGGTCTACGACCGCGGCACCCTGTTCGGCCTGCAGAGCGGTGGACGCAGTGAGAGCATCCTGATGAGCCTGCCGCCGCGGGTGCGCTGGGAATACGGCTTCAGCCCGGAAGCGGGCAGCGCCGAGGCTCGCCTGGCCGACTACCTGGTACCGCGCGACTGGGTCTGATGAGTATCGTCGCGCTGGGCATGGGCCCGGCGGGCAGGCGATACCCGCTAAGGGGCGGCCGAGCGTGGACTCGGCGCTGCCAGGTCAGGTGTTCTTCCGCGGAATGATGGTGATGTGACCGGTCGTCTCCAGCAGCGCGATCTGTACGTCTTCGATCCGCAGCCCGCCCTGTTGGCGCAGCGCGGCTTCGAAATCGGCGCGGCTGATCAGTTCGCGGCGCAGAACACCGTCGAAAAGCCGGCCATCACGTGCGATCACAGTGGGTTCTCCCTCGATCATGCGCTCCATGCGCCGGCTCCGTGTGGTCACCCAGCCCACCCCGTAGTTCAGCAGGATCAGGGTGGCGGCGAGCAATAGTCCCCCACCCAGGGAAGTGTCCGTACCCAGCAGCGCGTTCTGCACCGCGTTGCCCAGCAGCACGATCAGCAGCACGTCAAACGGCGTGATCTGCCCCAGAGCCCGCTTGCCGCCCAGCCGGACCATGCCCAGCACCACGACGTAGACCACCACCGCGCGCAGGATGAATTCCCACCACGGCATGGCCAGGGCGAACAGGTCGGGCATGGTCTTCCCCTGCAGAACGGTGGCCCAGCCTAGCACCTGGGGTCAGATCCCTTTGCCCCATCAGCGCCTGGGGTATTCCATCGGCACAAATAAAAAGCCCCGCTGACCAGGGGGAGGTCAACGGGGCCGGGGAACGGGCACTTGGGGAGGAGTCCCCGTTCCGAGATCTGCTCCAGGGGATGGGAGAGATCCACAACAGGCATTGCGCCTGTCGAGGGCTATGGAAGCACCCCGAACACTAACGGTTCGTGAAGGGCCCCAATTTAATGAACCTCAATCAGGGAAACATTCATGATCGAGTCAGAAACCTCCAGCGAATGAACAAATTCACGTCGCTTTCGGCCTGAAACGCGTTCAGTGAGCTTCGTCCCAGTTGCTGCCAACACCGGTATCGACCACCAATGGCACCCGCAGTGTGGCCGCTTGCGACATGCGCTCGACCACCTGCAATCGCAAGTCTTCAACAAAACTGCTTTCGGTTTCGAAAACCAGTTCGTCGTGCACCTGCAGGATCATCCGCGCGGGCGCTCCGCTCTCGCGCAGCCACCGGTCCAGATCCACCATCGCCCGCTTGATGATGTCCGCAGCGGTGCCTTGCATCGGTGCATTGATGGCCGCGCGTTCGGCGCCGGCCCGCAGCCCCTGGTTGCGCGCATGAATGTCGTTCAGGTACAGGCGGCGGCCAAACAGGGTCTCCACGTACCCCTGGTCACGCGCCTGCTGGCGCATCCGTTCCATGAAGTCGCGCACGCCCGGATAGCGGCTGAAGTACAAGGCCACGTAGTCCTGCGCCTGGCCACGGTCGATGCCCAGGTTGCGGGCCAGGCCGAACGCGCTCATGCCGTACATCAGGCCGAAGTTGATCGCCTTGGCGGCCCGGCGCTCGTTCGGGGTCACCTCCTCCAGCGTACGCCCGAACACCTCGGCGGCGGTGGCACGGTGGACGTCGGCGCCCTGCTCGAAGGCACGCACCAGGCCCGGGTCCTGGGACAGGTGGGCCATGATCCGCAGCTCGATCTGCGAATAGTCGGCCGCCAGCAGCTGGCAGCCCTCCGGCGCGATGAACGCGCGGCGGATGCGGCGGCCATCCTCGGTGCGGATCGGGATGTTCTGCAGGTTCGGGTCCGACGAGGACAGGCGGCCGGTGGCGGCGCCGGACTGGTGGTAGCTGGTGTGCACCCGGCCGGTGTCCGGATTGACCATCTCCGGCAGCTTGTCGGTATAGGTGCTGCGCAGCTTGGCCAGGCCCCGGTAATCGAGGATCACCCGCGGCAGCTCGTGCTGGTCGGCAATCGCCTCCAGCGCTTCCTCATTGGTGCTGGGCTGGCCCTTGGGGGTCTTCACCACCGCCGGCAGCTTCAGCTCGTCGAACAGCACCGCCTGCAGCTGCTTGGGCGAATCCAGGTTGAAGCTGCGCCCGGCCAGTTCAGTGGCCTTCTGCTGCGCGGCCAGCATGCGCGAGGAGAGGTCCTGGCTCTGCCGGCGGAGTTCATCGGTATCGATCCGCACGCCATTGGCCTCGATCGAGGCCAGCACCGGTACCAGCGGCATCTCGATGTCGCGGTACACGCTGTCCAGCGCCGGCTCGGCCAGCAACTGCGGCTGCAGTGCATGGTGCAGGCGCAGGGTGATGTCGGCGTCCTCGGCCGCATAGCGGCTGGCTTCATCGATACCCACCTGCGAGAACGGAATCTGCTTGGCACCCTTGCCGGCCACATCCTCGAATTTGATCGTGCTGTACCCCAGGTAGCGCAGCGCCAGCGAATCCATGTCATGGCGGGTCGCGGTGGAGTTGAGCACGAAGCTCTCGAGCATGGTGTCGTCGTGATAGCCCTGCACGTCCACGCCGTGTCGGCGCAGCACGTGCAGGTCATACTTGCCGTGCTGGCCCAGCTTCTTCTTTGCGGGGTCCTGCAGCATGGGTCGCAGCGCGTCCAGCACCTGCGGCAACGGCAGCTGTGCCGGCGCTCCCGGATAGTCGTGGCCGACCGGAATGTACGCCGCCCTGCCCGGCTCGACCGCCAGGCTGATGCCGACCAGGCGCGCGCGCATGGCGTCCAGGGCGTCGGTTTCGGTGTCGAAGCTGATCAGCTCGGCCTGCTGCAGGCGCCCGACCCAAGCCTGGAGCTGTTCGACGGTGAGCACGGTCTCGTATTCGCCGGCTGCGGACAGCGCCGGATCCAGGGTTGCCGCGGCCGGTGCCTCTGCGCTGCCGCGGGCAAAGCCGGCCGCAGTGCCACGCAGGCTCGGGGTCGCCTCGCTGGCGGCCGCCGGTGCCGGCACCGGCGCCCCCAGCTCCTTCAACGCCTGGGTAAAGCCATAGCGCGTATACAGTTCGGTCAGCGCCGGTACGTCCTGCTCGCGCAGGGCCAGCGTGGTCGGGCGGGCGTCCAGCACGATGTCGGTGCGGATGGTCACCAGCTCGCGGTTCAGCGGCAGGCGTTCGAGCGCGGCGCGCAGGTTCTCGCCGATCTTGCCCTTGATGCCCGGCGCGGCGGCCATCACCCCATCCAGGTGCTGGTATTCGGCCAACCACTTGGCAGCGGTCTTCGGCCCGCACTTCTCCACCCCCGGCACGTTGTCGACCGCGTCGCCCATCAGCGCCAGCAGATCGACGATCTGGTCGGCGCGCACGCCGAACTTGTCCATCACCGTGGCATCCGAATCCATGCGGCTGCCGGTCATGGTGTTGACCAGTTCGATGCCCGGCCGCACCAGCTGGGCGAAGTCCTTGTCACCGGTGGAGATGGTCACCTTCAGGTCCTGCGCCAGGCCTTGCAGGGCCAGCGTGCCGATCACATCGTCGGCCTCCACGCCGGGAATGCGCAGGATACTGATGCCCAATGCCTCGACGATGCGGCACATCGGCTCGACCTGGCTGCGCAGTTCATCGGGCATCGGCGGCCGGTTGGCCTTGTACTGGTCGTACAGGTCGTCACGGAAGGTCCTGCCGGGTGCATCGACCACGAACGCCACGTAGGCGGGGCGCTCCTTCAGGGTCGAGCGCAGCATGTTGACCACGCCGAACAGCGCGCCGGTGGGTTCTCCCTGTGCGTTGGACAGGGGCGGCAGCGCGTGGAACGCGCGGTACAGGTAACTGGACCCGTCGATCAGGACTAATCTGCTCATGGGTCGATTCTACGCGCCCATGCCCGCACCGCGGCGACACGGCGCGCACGCAGCGATGGGGCATAATCAAGGCTCATTCCAGGCAAAGGCCCCCGCCGATGAAGACCCTGATGCTGGCTTCCCTGCTCCTGCTCCTGCTCGCTGGCTGCGCCAGCATGGGTGGCGCGGGTGCTCCCCCGGTGGACGTCAAGGGTGCGGATGTATCCAGGCGCACCATGGACAACGGCGATGTCATCGAGGAATACCGCGTGTCCGGCCAGCTGCGAATGGTCAAGGTAACCCCGTCGCGCGGCGCGCCGTTCTACATGTATGACAAGAATGGCGACGGCCGTTTCGACAACGACAAGGACGGCGTCTCGCCGGTGTACTGGAAGCTGTACAGCTGGTGATGTGACGCGGGGTCAGGGCCCTTTCCTGCGGAAAGGGATCCGCCCCCCTCGATCCCGGCCCCACAAAAAAACAACGCCGGCGCGCATCCTGCGGCCGGCGTCGGGTTCCCTCCCCGGGAACGCTTGAATCCGTGGGTATGGATCAGCGGATGACCAGCACCGGCAGCTTACTGCGCGCCAGCACTTCAGCGGTCTGGCTGCCCAGCAGTACACGGGTCACGCCACGGCGGCCATGCGAGGTCATCACGATCAGGTCGCTGTTGCGCTCGGCTGCGGTCTCGATGATGCCGTCGGCCGCGTACCGGTCCAGCACGTGCACCGGATTGGCGCTGATGCCCTGCTCGGCGGCCTTGGCCAGCGCCGGCTGCAGCACCTTCTGCGCGCCTTCCTCGCGGTCGGCCTTGTATTCCGGGCTGTTCATGTAGCCCACGCTCCAGCCCATGGCGTCGTACATGCCGACCGCCCACGGCTCGGAGACGGTCACGATATCGACCTCGGCATTGAGGTCCTTGGCCAGCTCCAGGCCCTTGGCCAGGCCCTTGTCGGCCAGCTCGGACCCGTCGGTGGCAATCAGGATGCGCTTGTACATGGTGGGGCTCCGTGGCGGTCTGCCAGATGGGAACGACACCATTGCACACCGGATGTGGAGGCCGCGCCTTGAGCAGGATCAATCCGGGATGCACGGCCGCAGGCACGCGCCATGGCATGATCGGCCGATGCGACGCCTCCGCCTGCCCTGCCTGCTGCTGGCTCTGCTGCCCCTGCCGGTCGACGCGGCCGACGCCATCCTGGTGTTCAGCCGTACCGAGGGATTCCGCCATGCCTCCATTCCCGCCGCTGTTGCCGCGCTGCGCGACCTTGCCGCCGAGCAGGGCTGGCAGGTCACGCACAGCGAAGACCCCGCGCAGTTCACCCCGTCGCGCCTTGCAGGCTTCCGCGCCGTGGTGTTCGCCAGCACCACGGGGAACGTGCTGGACGCCGCACAGCAGGCTGCGTTGCAGGCCTACATCGAAGGCGGCGGCGGCTTCATGGGCGTGCACGCCGCGGCCGATACCGAATACGACTGGCCCTGGTACGGTGAACTGGTGGGTGCCCGATTCGCCAACCATCCCTCCGGCCTGCAACGCACCCGGGTGCAGCAGGTCGATGGACACTCATGGCCGGTCACCGACGAGCTGTACAACTTCCGGCGTAACCCGAGGCCGTGGGTGCGGGTACTCGCGACCGTGGATGAAGGCCGATACAGCGGCGGCACGATGGGCGAGGACCATCCCATCACCTGGTGCCGTCCCCAGGGCAAGGGGCGCAGCTGGTACACCGGGCTGGGCCATGACGCGGCGGTGTACGCCGACCGGAACATGCGCGCGATGCTGAAGCGGGGCCTGGCGTATGCCGGCGGTGCGTCGGCAGAATGCTGGCAGACCCCTGTGGAGCCGGGCCCGCGCCCAGCCTCCGTTGCATGGGCGGGGCAAGCGCGGCATGCTGTCCGCGTCGGTTTGGCCGCACCGGAGATGTCGCATGCAGAATCGCAAGCCCGGTAGATGGAGTCTCCGCAGGAGCATGCTGGTTGTCTGCATCGCGGTGCTGGCCCTGGCGCTGTTCTACGGGGGCTACCAGCTGGGCAGGGACATGGCCCTGCGTGACAATGCCCGGCAGGCTGCGGGCCGGTAACGCTCTTCAGCAGGGCCCCAGGGCCTGGCCTGGCTCCGGATGGATGAGCCGAGCATGGGCTCGGCTCTGCAACAATGTCACTCAGGCGATCTGCACGATGCGCGCGTTCTGGCACAGCGGATAGCTGGCCACGAATTCGTCAATCGCATCGCGCATCGCCGCGAACGACTGGCCGTACATGTACAGCGCGGTCTCGGTCGGGCCCTGCCACCAGCTGCAGATCTCGCCCAGGCCATCAATGCGCTCGGACAGCTGCTCGAACACGTGGTTGGAGTCGCACTGTTCGTAGACCTCGTCGGGCAGGTTCAGGCCATCGAGGTAGATGCCCAGGCCCTCGGTCACGCCGAAACTACGGTCGGCATCGCCCGCGCCCTGGACCTTCGAGCCCTTCGGCGCACCCAGCTGCTCCAGCAGATCGATCAGCTTCGGTACGCCGGCCGCATCGACCAGCGCCACTTCGATATCGCCGTACTCGACCTCACCGAGGTCGGACATCGCGGTGCCGCCGCCAGTCAGCTCGCCCACCTGGGCCGCCTGCAGCAGCGCGTCGAGCGGATCCTCGAACAGTTCGTGGCGATGCTCCGGCTGCAGCCGGGCGTTCAACTTCACGGTGACGTGCAGCGTGGGTTCGGTCATGGGGCGTTCCTGGAAGACGTGCCGCCCATTGTAGAGCCGAAGGTAGCGGCAGGAGCCGCTGCCTTCGGCTCTACAACAGTGCAGTCAACGCAGGAACGGCGTCACCTTGCGCTTCAGCAGCTCCACCAGCACCGGGTCCATGTAGTCGTAGTCATCCGGAATATCCAGGCAGATCACCCGCTTGCCGTTCAGCCATGCCTTGTAGCGGCTGGACAGCCGGTTGCGATGGGCCCTTTCCATCACGAACACCAGGTCGGCCCACTGCAGCAGCTCAGGGCTGAGCACTTCCTCGGCATCGGCCAGCAGCCCGGCCGAGGCGGTCTCGATGCCCGGCCAATCGGCGAATACCTGCTCGGCCGTCGGACTGCGCAGGCGGTTCTGGCTGCAGAGGAAGAGCACGTTGCGGGTCATGAGCGCAGCCTGATCGGGGTCGGATCCCTTTTCCAACGGAAAGGGATCCGACTCCTCGGCGGTGATCAGATCACTGTGAGGTTGGCATACGCCATCACCAGCCACTTGCTGCCGGCGTCGGCGAATTCGACCTGCACGCGGGCGTGTGCGCCGCTGCCTTCGTAGTCGGTCACCATGCCTTCGCCGAACTTGGGATGGGTGACCAGCGCGCCGAGCTTGATCGGCGGTGCCTCGATCGAGGCGTGGCCCATCACGCGGCTGGCGCCCATCGAGGCTGGCCGCGAGACCTGCACCTTCGGGCGCACTTCGTGCAGCAGCTCACGCGGGATTTCGCGCAGGAAGCGCGACGGCAGGCTGTAGTTGTCCTGGCCGTGGATGCGGCGCGATTCGGCGTAGCTCAGCACCAGCTTCTGGCGCGCGCGGGTAATGCCCACATAGGCCAGGCGACGCTCCTCCTCCAACCGTCCACTTTCCTCCAGCGAACGTGCGCTGGGGAACAGGCCCTCTTCCAGGCCGGCCAGGAACACCAGCGGGAACTCCAGGCCCTTGGCCGAATGCAGGGTCATCAGCTGCACGCCTTCTTCGCCGGCCTGCGCCTGCCCCTCACCGGCCTCCAGCGCGGCATAGGCCAGGAACGCGACCAGCTCGTCCATGTCCTCGCCCACTTCCTCGATGTCATCGGCACGGCGCACGAAACGCGAGGCGACCGAGACCAGTTCGTCGAGGTTGTCGGTACGCGACTCCGAATCCAGCGAATTGCGGCTTTCCTTGCTCCAGTGCTCGCGCAGCTGCGAGCGGGCCAGCACGTGGTCCACGCGCTCGGCCAGGGTCATGTGCACGGTCTGCGCCTGCAGCTCGTTGACCAGCCCCAGGAAGCCCGCCAGCGCATTGCGCGCACGTGCGGCCAGCGCACTGCCCTGGGTGACCAGCATCGTCGCTTCCCACAGCGAGATGCCCTGCGCGCGCGCCTCGCGGCGTACTTCGTCCAGGGTGCGGTCACCAATGCCACGGGTGGGCGTGTTGACCGCGCGCTCGAAGGCGGCGTCATCGTTGCGGTTGGACAGCAGGCGCAGGTAGGCCAGCGCGTCCTTGATTTCGGCGCGCTCGAAGAAGCGCATGCCACCGTACACGCGGTACGGCACCTGCTCGCTCAGCAGCGCCTCTTCCAGCGCACGCGACTGCGCGTTGCTGCGGTAGAGCACGGCCACTTCGGTGTAGCTGCCACCGTCGCGCACCCACTGGCGGGCGCGCTCGACGATGTAGCGCGCCTCGTCCATCTCGTTGTACGCCGCGTACAGGTCGATCGGCTCGCCGTCGCCGCTGTCGGTCCACAGCTGCTTGCCGATGCGGTCGGGATTGTGCGCGATCACCGCGTTGGCGGCGCCGAGGATGTTGGCGGTGGAACGGTAGTTCTGCTCCAGGCGGATGGTCTGCGCACCCGGGAAGTCGCGCAGGAAACCCTGCACGTTCTCGACCTTGGCACCGCGCCAGCCGTAGATGGCCTGGTCATCGTCGCCGACCACGAACACGTGCCCGGAATCGCCGGCCAGCACGCGCACGAAGGCGTACTGGATGGCGTTGGTGTCCTGGAACTCGTCCACCAGGATCTCGCGGAAGCGGGCACGGTAGTGCGCCAGCAGCGCCGGGTTGTCGCGCAGCAGCTCATGCGCGCGCAGCAGCAGCTCGGCGAAGTCGACCAGGCCGGCGCGGTCGCAGCGCGCCTGGTACTCGATATAGGCCTGGCGCATGGTTTCCAGCCATGCATCGTGCGGCTCGGGCTGGATGTGCTGCGGGCGGCGGCCCTCATCCTTCTGCGCGTTGATCCACCAGGCGATCTGCTTGGGCGGATATTTGCCGTCGTCCAGTTCCAGCGCCTGCACCACGCGCTTGACCAGCCGCAGCTGGTCGTCCGAATCCATCACCTGGAAGCCTTCGGGCAGCTTCGCGTCCTGCCAGTGCAGGCGCAGCAGGCGGTTGGCCAGGCCGTGGAAGGTGCCGATCCACATGCCACGGCTGCCATGCGGCAGCTGTGCGTCGATGCGGTGGCGCATCTCGCCGGCGGCCTTGTTGGTGAAGGTCACCGCGAAGATGCCGTGGGTCGGAACGCCGAAGACCTCATGCAGCCAGGCGATGCGGTGGGTAAGTACGCGGGTCTTGCCGGAACCGGCACCGGCCAGCACCAGGTGGTGGCCGGGGGGAGCGGAGACAGCGTCGCGCTGGGCCGGGTTCAGGCCGTCAAGCAGGTGGGAGACATCCATGCGCCCATTTTACGGTATTGCCGTCGCGGCTCCTGCGACCACCCGGGTCGCCAGCGCCTGCGCCTGCTGACGCAGTTCAGGCACCGCCAGGCTCTCCCACAGGTTGCCGATACGCAGGCTGCCGAGCACGCCCAGTCGCGCCTGCGGCTGGCCGCCCGCAGCCAGCAGGCGATCGCCGGGCACCGTGCTGTCCAGGCCCAGACCGTGCGGTCCGGGGCGCGCCAGCCCATCAGCCTGCAGCTGTTGCAGCAACGGATTGCGCAGCGCGCCGGCGCGGGTTTCCACGCCGGTGGCGTTGACCACGCCGGCAATGGCCCAGTGCTGTTCGTTGCCGCCGGCATCGTGGCCGGAGAGCTGCAGGGCGTTGCCTTCGCGCCAGACGCGTTGCAGGCGGGACCGGTGGATGCGCAGCTGGCCGCTGTCGCGCAGCGCCTTCAGCTGCGCGTCGACCTCTTCGGCAATGCGATGGCGATGCACGTCCCAATAGCGCACCCCATGGCGCAGGAAGCGGCGCTGGTCGGCCGCGTCGAGGCTGCACCACAGCGCCTGCCCGTGCGGACGGATGCGGTCCATCACGCCCTGCCACGGCAGGCCGTCGGCCTGTGCCTGGCGCGCAAACCCGCGCAACGCACGCAGGCGCTGGCGCAGGTTCATCGGCAACAGCGTGGCCGGGTCGAACGTGGGCAGGCCGCCATGCGCGTGTGGCAGCGGCAGCAGGCCATGGCGCGAGATCACGTGCAGCGGGCCGGTGTGGCCGGCGGCGACCAGTGCCAGCACAGTGTCGGCCATGCTCAGGCCAGACCCGACGATGGCCACGGCCTGCTCGCCGGCCAGGGTACGCACGCCGTCGTAGTCCCAGGCCTCGATCACATCATCGGCGGGCAGTGCCTCGGCACCGGCCACCGGCAGCGGCCGCATGCTGTTGCCGGTGGCGAGCACCGCCTGCGCGGCATGCAGCGCCTGGCCATCGCCCAGTGGCAAGCGGTAGCCATGGTCATCCGGCTGCAGGCCCAGCACCGGCTGCGCGATCACCCGCAGCTGCGCCGGGCTGGCCGCGGCGGCCTCCCGCAGGCGCTGCTGCAGGTAGGCGGCATAGTAGTGGCGGCACACGTAGCGCTCGCCCAGCACCTCGCGCGCCTCGCCCGGGTAGGCGTTGGCGGCCATCAGGTAGTCGAGGAAATCGCCAGGCTGGTCGGCAAACGCACTCATCTTCGCCGCCGGCACGTTCAGCAGATGCTCCGGCCACGGCGTGGCATAGGCGATGCCCTGCGCCAGCTGCGAGGCGGGTTCGAAGATGGCAATCGCCAGCGGCGCCTGGGCCTGGCGCAACACCTGGATCGCCACCAGCACCCCGGCCGCACCACCACCGATGATTGCCAGGTCCAGTTCGCCATTACGCGGTGAATCAGTCATGCGCCGATTGTAGGCCATCGGCAATGACGGGCCGGAGTGCCGGATCGGGCGGCCCGCACTGCCTCACATCAATGCATCGGCCAGCCGCGCGATGCCCTCGCGGCTGCGCCGCCAGGCGGGCCGCTTGCGCCACTGTTTCAGATCCAGCTGCCGCGACTCGCGCAGGTAGCCGTCCTCGATCGCGCACAGCTGCTGGACCAGCGCGCGGTCGTAGCAGATCAGGCCGATTTCGGCATTCAGCGCGAACGAGCGGATATCCATGTTGATCGAGCCGAGCACGGCGATGTCCTCGTCCACGCTCATGTGCTTGGCATGCAGGAACTGCGGTTCGTACAGCGCAATGCGCACGCCACAGCGCAGCAGCTCGTCGTAGTACGCCTCCTGCGCCCACGAAGTCAGCCGCTGGTTGTTGCTGGCCGAGAGGATCAGCTGCACCTCCACGCCGGACAACGCGGCAATGCGCAGCGCACTGAGCGTGGCTTCGTCGGGCACGAAGTACGGGGTGACCATCACCAGCCGGCGCCGTGCCAGATGGATCAGCGCCGCCACCGCATCGCGTGCGTTGCTGTAGGGATAGGCCGGACCGCTGGGCAGCAGCTGGGTGGCGATGTCGTCGCTGCACTCGGGCACATCGGCGATCACGTCCAGGCGCTGGCCGGTTTCCATGTACCAGTCGCTGGCGAACACCGCCTCCAGATGCGCCACCGCGGGGCCACGCACGCGCGCTACCAGCTCACGGTTCGGGTGGCCGGGCACGAACTGCGGGCGCGCCAGGTTCTGCGAGCCGACATAGGCCACTTCGTTGTCGATCACCGCGATCTTGCGGTGGTTGCGCAGGTCCATGCGGCCGCTGCGGCGCCAGCGCAGGCCACCGGGCAGCATCGCGCGCACTTCGATGTCGCGCGCCTGCAGGCGCTTGCGATAGGCGCGCAGGCCGCGCTTGGCGCCCACCGCGTCCAGCAGCACGCGGCACTGCACGCCACGCGCGGCGGCGCGCTGCAACGCCTCCACCATGGCCTCGCCCACCGCGTCATCGAACATCAGGTAGTACAGCAGGTGCACGCGATCTTCGGCCTGGTCGATGTCGGCGATCAGCGTGTGCAGTGATTCGTCGTAGTCGGTCAGCAGGTCGACCGCGTTGCCGTGCACCGGCATGAAGTCGCCCTGGCGCTGCACCAGCGGCACGATCTCGGCGCTGGCGGTGTCCGGCTGCGGAGTCCAGCGCAGGCGATGCTGCAGTGCCTGTTCCTCGCGGATGACCTGCGAGGCCTCGGCCTGGCGGCGGATGCGCTCACGCGACAGCCACGGGTGGCCGAACAGCAGGTACAGCGGCAGGCCCAGCAGCGGCACGAAGCCGACCAGCAGCAGCCAGCTGCGCGCCGCCCCCGGCGTGGTGCGGGTGGGGATCCAGCACAGCGCGACCAGCCGGATCAGCCAGTCGATCAGCAGCAGGTAGGACCCCAGCAACCACTCGAACAGCATCGTGTCGCCCGTCGGGAGGTGATGGGCCATTCTGCCCAGCACGATTTGTAGAGTCGAGCCATGCTCGACTGCCTTTCGGCCGACAGCGGAGCAGCCGAGCGTGGGCTCGGCTCTACAGGATGGCTCAATGCCGCACTGGCACCTCGCATAGCTTCCGCACCGATTCGGCGTGACGGCGGCCGTTGAGCGCCATGCAGGCAATGGCCTGTGCGGCCCGCTCCAGCTGCGCCTCCGGCAGCGGCGACGGCGACGGCGCACCGTTGGCCAGTGCCAGATGGTGGTCGCACAGCAGCAGCGCCATGCCCTCGATGCCTTGCAGCATGCGCTGCAGGCGCAGCCAGCCCAGTTCCAGGTCCTGCCGGTGTGACGGGGTGTTCATGCAACCTCCTTCAACGGATCTGGCCACCGTGAAGGTGGCGGACGATGCGTGGTTGCAATACCGGGAAGCAATCAATCAGCAAACGAACCGGCGGGCACAAGGCCCCCTCGCACCGTCCGCCATAGAGGCAGATAGGTCACCAACCGTCGCCGGAGGGATCTCCGGCGACGGCAGGCGAGTCTACTGATGATTGACTTCACGGGATTGCAAGCCCGACCGCTGCAACCGCAGCGGCCAGCCATCATGGACACGGCGGGGCCCGTCGTTCCAATCGATTTGAACCGTGCGAGGCGCCGGAACCGGTAGGAACAATCACTTATCGCATTCGGCCCTTTGCTTCAGGCAGGGTGCCATTGGCGACAGCGTGCGCAGGGACTGCCCAGTGCCGACCAACGGTCGGCACCCACCAAAAGGGGAATGCCCGAACGGTCGGCACCCACATCTGGATGCCGGGCAAGAAAAAACCCGCCACAAGGGCGGGTTTCTTCGCGGGGACCAGCAATCCGTGCGGATTACTTGATCTTGCCTTCCTTGTACAGGACGTGCTTGCGCACGACCGGATCGTACTTCAGGAATTCCATCTTCCCCGGGGTGTTCTTCTTGTTCTTGTCCGTGGTGTAGAAGTGGCCGGTACCGGCCGAGGAAATCATACGGACCTTATCGCGCTTGCCTGCCATGATGCTTTACTCCTCAGACCTTTTCGCCGCGCGCACGCAGCTCAGCCAGAACGGAATCGATGCCGTTCTTGTCGATGGTGCGCAGTGCATGCGCGGAAACACGAAGCTTGACCCAGCGGTTCTCGCTGGCCACCCAGAAACGGCGCTCGTGCAGATTCGGCAGGAAACGACGACGGGTCTTGTTGTTGGCGTGCGAGACGTTGTTACCCGTCTGCACTCGCTTGCCGGAAACCTGGCATACGCGGGACATTGCGCACCTCGATAGTAGTAGTTGTCAGCCCGTAGCCCGGGCGACGGCGGCCTCGATGGTTACCCACCACACGTCAAGAGAATCAAAGGGTTACGCTGGCGTTGGGCGGCCGGGGACGTGCTTCCGGGGGCGCCGCCCGATGGAAAACCGGACACAGCGAGCCGCGCATTATGCATGGGTTCAAGCACTTGCGCAAGTTACCCACAGGCAAGGATCAGGGCCGGGCGATGAACAACCCGCCAGAGCCGGGTGCCCGCTGCAGCACATCGGGCGCCAGCCGCGCCCGCGCCGTGGTGATGAACAAGCGGCCGTCCGGCGCGAAGCACAGCGCGCCCACGTGCGGTGCCGGCACCGCCAACCGCCGCTGCACCGCGCCGTTGGCCGCCAGTTCCAGCACGCAGGCGCCGCCCCACATTGCCACCCACAGGGTGCCCTGCGGCGACAGCGCCAGCCCATCAGGCTTGCCCGCTTCGCCGAGGAAATCGGTGACCACCTTCGGCTCCCCCAAGGTGCCTGCGGCCACATCGGCTGGATAGGCCAGCAGCGTGCGGGCCAGGGTGTCGATCACATACAGGGTGTCGCCCGCAGGGCTGAACACCATGCCGTTGGCCACCCCCAGGCCTTCGGCCACCCGCCGTGCCGGCGCATCCACCGATGCCGCATGGAACAGCGCGCCGCGCCCAGCCAACAGGCCCCGGTGCATCGACCCGGCCCACAGGCCACCCCGCGCGTCCACGGTCATGTCGTTCAGGCGGCAACCGGGGCCCACCTCGATCGTCGGCCCCGGCTGCAGGCCGCCATCTGCGGCAATCCGCACGAAATGGGTCTCACCGTTGCCGACCAGCCCCTGCGGCGCCAGCGCCAGCGACCACACCGGCTCGGACAGCGGCGTGCGCGAGCAGGTCTGGCCATCCCAGTGCAGCAGCGCCGGCGCGGTCGGCTCTACCCACGCCACGCGGCCATCCTCCCGCACCACGGGCGACTCGCCCACCAGCGTTCCAGCGTCGCAGGCCAGGTGCACGCCACTGGCCGGTACTGCCTGCAGGGCCTGCAGCCAGTGCTGCGCGCGCCGTCCCACGTCATCGGCGGGACGGCCGGGGCGGTACAGATCGGTGCCGATGCCCACCGCGCGCACGCCGGCCTGCCACAGCGCGGGCAGCGCATCGGTGGTGAACCCGCCCACCGCCACCAGCCGCGCCTGTGCCGGCAGCACCGCCGACAGCGCCGCCAGCCGCGGCGCGGAGTCATGCGCCGGAAACGCCTTCAGGTAGCGGGCCCCCGCAGCCAGCGCGGCAAAGGCCTCGGTCGGCGTGCTGAAGCCGGGCATCGGTTCCATGCCGTGCGCGCGGGCCGCCGCAATCACCTCAGGGTTGGTGTTGGGCGACACACAGAAGCAGCAGCCGGTGGCGGCCAGCGCCTCCACCTGGGCCACGTCCAGCACGGTCCCCGCGCCCACCCGCAGACGGTCGCCGAAATGCGCGGCCAGCAGGGCGATGGTGGCCAGCGGATCCGGCGAGTTGAGCGGGACTTCGGCCAATCGCACGCCGGCGTCCACCAGCGCCTGGCCGACGGCCAGCGCCTCGGCCCCGGTCAGCCCGCGCAGGATGGCAACCAACGGCGCCTGTTCAATGGCCGCGTCGAAGGCGGCGTCATTCCTGGTAGTCATGACATTGTCCGTGCGGCCCGGTGCAGGGCGAGGAAGCCGCGGGTCACTGCATCGTGGGACAGCAGGGTGCGTGCGCTGCCACCAAGGGCGTGCACGGCAGCGGCGTACAGCGCGCAGACCGGGGCCGCGCCGACCATCGGCAGCGGGGCCTGCAGCGCGGCGGGCCACAACTGCCGCACGTCGGCCAGTTCGGCGCCGATCAGCACGCCGCGCAGCCACGAAGCACCGTCCACGCGCGGCAGCTCGCCACGGATCACCCGCGCGCGCGCGCCGAACAACAGGCTGCCCAGGCCCAGCCCGCCATCGTGGCCCTGCCGCAGCCCATCGAAGAACGCCGCGCCCTCCACCGCCGGACCGTCCACCACCGAGGCCAGCAGCCCGGCGGCAGTGAGGCGGTCGAAGATCTCGCCGGACATCGCAGTGAGGAAGGACACCACGGCGCCGTCCTGCAGCTGCACCCACTTGCTGTGCGTGCCCGGCAGTGCCACCAGCCCATCCAGCGGCAGCGCGCCGCCGGCCAGCAGGCCGAGCAGCTCGGTCTCCTCACCGCGCATGATGTCCGGTGCATCGTCCTGCGCGCGCCGGCAGGCCAGCCCGGGTACGATGGCCACCGGCACCTGGCCGATGCGGGTGTGGTGCAACTGCGCGGCCAACCGCTGCGGCGTCGCCGGGCAATCGGCATAGCCGGCATCGCTCCAGCCGATGTTCGACCCCACCATGCCACAGGCATACACCGCTGCCGCACCGGGCCAGGCGGCCACGGTCGGTTCCAGCAGCGCCTGCATCTGCATGCGGTCCAGCCCGGCGATGCCGCGCGGCTGTTCTGCGCTGTCCAGCACCCGTCCATCGGCGGCGATGAGGAAGGCGCGGAAATTGCTGCTGCCCCAGTTGATGCCGATGATCGGTGCGTCGGTGTCATGCGTGCTCATCGACGCGTCACCCCGGCGCCGCCATCCAGCGGGACCACTGCGCCGGTCATCCAGCCGCTGCGCGGCGAGGCCAGGAACAGTGCGAGCTCGGCAGCATCGGCCGCGGTGCCCAGGCGCTGCAGCGGGTGGCGCTGCACGTTGCGTGCGCGGGCCACCTCGGGCTCATCGCTGCGCGCGAACGAACCCTGCAGCATCGGCGTATCAACCGATGCCGGTGCGATCACGTTGACCCGGATGTGCTCGTCGGCCAGTTCCAGCGCTGCGGTGCGTGCCAGCGATTCCAGCGCCGCCTTCGAGGCGGCGTAGGCGGCCAGCCCGGGCGTGGCGTAGCGGGCGTTGATCGAGGACAGCAGCACGATGCTGCCGCCCCCCTTCGCGCGCAGGCCGGCCAGCGCATGCCGCATCAACCGGCGCGCGCCCAGCACATTCACTGCATGCACCTGCTGCCACAGCGCGTCATCGTCATCCCAGGTGCCGGCCGGCGGGCACCAGCCGGCGCAGTGGATCAGGGCATCCAGCGGCTGGCCCAGATGCGGCGCCAGCGCGGCATCGACCGCGCCGGCATCGGCCAGGTCGGCTACTGCCTGCGTGGTTGCCGCCGGCACCGGCATCCGGTCCAACGCCAGCACCGTGGCACCCTGCGCCTGCAGCTGGGTCAGTACCGCCGCGCCGATGCCACTGGCTGCACCGCTGACCCAGACGTGGCGGCCCTGCCATTCGCCCTGCATTGCGTCGTTGCCCATGCTCAGAACCGGTAGGTGAGGCTGGCCTTGTACGAGCGGCCGAACACCACATTGGTGCGCAGGCCCTCATCGTAGCCGTCGAAGGTGCGCTGCTCGCTGTCCAGCAGGTTGTTGGCTTCCACCTTCAACGACAGGCGGTCGCTGAAATCGTAGCTCATCGACGCCGACAGGTCCTTGTAGGTGTCGTTGAAGATGCCGGTGGCGGCGCTGGACAGGCCGACCAGGTACTCATCCCGCCAGTTGTAGGCCACGCGGATCCCGAACGGGCCGTTTTCGTAGTATCCGATCAGGTTGGCGTTGTTCTTCGACAGCCCCGGGAAGGTCATCGCGTTGCCGTTGATGTCGGTGATCGGGGTCTCCGAGTCGATCCAGGTGTAAGTGGCCACCACCCCGAAGCCCTCGAGCATGCCGCTGAACGGCACCTGCGCCAGCAGCTCCACGCCTTTCACCTTGGCCTTGTCGCCGTTGATCTTGCGCAGTACCAGGTAGTTGACGTTGTTGTAGGTTTCCGCGCTCTGCCGCTGCACGATGAAGGTCGATACGTCCTTGTAGAACAGGCCGGCCGAGAGCAGGCCCTGGCCGCCGTAGTACCACTCCAGCGACAGGTCGTACTGGGTGGCCTTGAAGGGATCCAGGTCCGGGGCGCCACCGCTGCCGGTGCCCGGCGAGGTCTGCACGCCGTTCGCATCGAATACGGCGTTGTTGTTGAGGGTCACGCCATTGTTGAGGTCTTCGGTATTCGGGAAGGCGACCACCTTGGCCGCGCCGCCGCGCAGCACCAGGCTGTCGGTGATCTGCAGCTTGGCCACGGCCGAGGGCAGTACTTCCCGGTCGTCACGGTCGAAGGTGGACGGAGTAAGCGTGCCGGTGCCGCTGATCAGGTTGCCGCGCGAGGTCATGTCCCGGCCAACGAAGCGCACGCCGATGTTGCCGCCCAGTGCCATGCCGCCGACATCGGTATCCCAGTTGAGCTTGGCATAGGCTTCCAGCAGGTCTTCGTCCACCCGGAAGGTGGCCGCATGGGCCTGCGTGGTGTTGCGCGGATCCAGGCACTGCGCGTTCTGCGCGATCTGCGGCACCGCGCTGAAGCTTTCGCAGCCACCGAAGGTGCTGCGGAACGCCCCCAGGTAGCTGCGTGGCAGGCCGCTGAATTCGCCGGGCAGGAAGTCGTTGTTGCGGTAGACGCGGATGTACTGTCCCATCTGCGTAACCGGAATACCGCCGGCGGGACGGATGTCGGCCCGCAGCGGGTCCTGCACGCTCTCCAGCCGGCTGAAGCGCGCGCCGAAATCCAGCGAGCGCAGCGGGCCGTCATCGAAGGCCAGGCTCCAGTCGCTGCGCAGCGCACGCGAGTCGGTCCTGGCGCGCCAGTCGTTGTCGAACATGATCGTCATGCGCCACTGCGCCGGATCGGTCACGTCCACGCCGCTGACGTTGAAGCTGCCGAAGTTGCCGCTGCGCAGGTCGAAATCGGTCACCGAGGTCAGCCCCGCCATCGGTGCCAGGCGCATGTAGCGCTGGTCATACTTCGCCGTGGAACGGCCCCAGTCCAGCTCCACCGAGCCGTCGAGCCTTTCACCGACGCGGAAGCTGGCGCGCAGTGCGCTGGAGAGCGTGTCCGAATCGATGTCGGCGGCCTCGGAGTTGAGCAGCACGGTCCCGGTGGAACGGCCGGCCAGCAGGATGTCGTGCTGGGAATAGACTGCATTGCTCAGGCCGGCGGAGGGGTTGAAGGCGATCCAGTAACGGTCGCGCTCGGCCTTCTGCCTCGAATAGAACGTATCCCAGGTCAGCTCCACACCATCGCTGGGGCGCCATTGCAGCACGGCGCTGACGCCAACCTTGGTGCGGTCATCGTCGATGTTCTGCGCACGCATGTCGGTGCTGCCGAAGCGGGTGGTGCCCGGGCTGGCCGGG
This sequence comes from Stenotrophomonas maltophilia, assembly GCF_001676385.1. Taxonomy (GTDB): domain Bacteria; phylum Pseudomonadota; class Gammaproteobacteria; order Xanthomonadales; family Xanthomonadaceae; genus Stenotrophomonas; species Stenotrophomonas maltophilia_J. Next base: position 312,399 of record NZ_LYVJ01000003.1, read on the forward strand.
TCGGTGTAGCGGGCATAGCCGGAGAAGGTATCCAGGCCCTGCTGCACCACGTTGCGGCGGCCGTAGGTGGCCGAGAGCAGTGCGCCGAAGCGGCGGTCATCGCTGCGCCGCGACACCAGGCCGAAGGCGTTGTGGCCCCAGGCGTCGGCCATCTCGTCATAGGTGCCGGCCACGCTCACCACGTTCTGCTCGGCATCACCGGACAACGGCTGGCGGGTATGGATATCGACGATGCCGCCGAGGCCGCCGCTGAGCTGGTCGGCACCGGCCAGCTTGGTCACTTCCAGCCGCGAGATCAGTTCCGATGGCACCAGCGAGAGCAGGCCATAGGTGGATGTGGCCAGCTGGTCCAGGCCATTGCCGCCGCGGCCGGTGGCATCGACGATCTGTCGCCCGTTGTACAGCAGGACGTTTTCCTTCAGGCCGCGCACCAGGATGTCGCTGCCCTCGCCCATGCCGCGCTCCAGCTGCACGCCGGCCACGCGTCCGAGCGATTCGGCCACGTTGGTGTCCGGCAGCTTGCCGATGTCGTCGGCAACGATCGCATCGACGATCTGGGCCGAGTCGCGTTTCAGATCGCGCGAGGCCTCCAGGCTGCCGCGGATGCCCACGACGCTGACCGCGTCCAGGGTCTGCGCCTGCTGCTGGCCTTCGCTGCCGGGGGTGGCCGGGGTCGTGTCCTGCGCTGATGCCAGTACGGGCATCAGCAGACAGGTTCCCAGAGCGGTGAACAAGGTCGAACGTGGAAAACGATGCATGGATCGGGCCCTCTCCCAAGGTTGGGATCCAGGTGGCACCGACCGGAGCCGGCACGGACCCCCGGTCCGCTGCTGCGCCCCACCCCGCCTGCCGAACTGCCACCTGGATCCAGCGCTTTTCCGGTCGTTGCTGCTGCACTGCGACTTGGCAGTGATGTAGCTAATATAGCAATATGATTGAGCCGCGCACGCTGCATTGCAGCGAAGAAGTACGGTTCCTTCGCGGTGAAGGCGGGAACCTCCCTCTCATTGTGTTGCTAAAACAAGCACACCCTATCCAACAAGGACCCGGCGCAATGGCCGCTCTGCAAGGTGTCTTCCCGATTCTTCCCACGATCTTCGATGCCCAGGGCGCGGTGGACGAAGCCGGTACCCACGGGGTGTTCGAGTACCTGCTCGCGGCCGGCGCCGCCGGTGTGGTGTTCCCCGGCCTGGCCAGCGAGTACGACATGCTGGACGTGGAGGAGCGGCTGCACCTGACGGCCTGCATCGGCCGCTGGAACCACGGGCGCGTGCCGTTCATCGTTGGTGGCAGCGCCAGGACGCTGGACGATGCGGTGCGCCTGACCCGTGCCGGCGGCGAAGCGGGTGCGGCTGCCGCGATGGTGCTGACCCCGCATGCGCTGGCTGGCGACAGCGAGGGCATGGCGGCGTTCTTCACCCGCCTGGGCGCGGAATCGGGCGTGCCGATCATGCTGCAGAACGCGCCGCCCCCCATGGGCGTGGGGCTCGGCGTGGACGCGCTGCTGGCCCTGGCCACGCAGGTGCCGGCCATTGCCTACGTCAAGGAAGAAACGATGCCGTCGGGGCATCGCATCACCGCGTTGTCCGAGCGTGCCGGCGGTGCCGTGCAGGCGGTGTTCGGTGGTGCCGGCGCGCGCTACGTGCTGGACGAGCTGGCGCGGGGTGCGGTGGGCACCATGCCGGCCTGCGAGATCACCGAAGTGCACGTGGCGATGCTGGCCGCGCACGCCGCCGGTGACCATGAGCACGCGCGCGTGCTGTTCGAGCGCACGCTGCCCCTGCTGAGCATGCAGGCGGTGTTCCGCTGGCGGCTGACCAAGGCCGTGCTGCTGCGCCGGGGCATCATCGAATGCGAGCACGTGCGTGCACCCGGCCCGGCCCTGGATGCCTGGGACCGCCGCGAACTGGATACCCTGTTGGCCCGCATCGCCGACCTGCTGCCACTGGACGTGGTGCCCGGCCGCCCACAACGGAATCCCGCATGAGTGCCGTCATCCGCGTCGAGACGTTCATCCTCACGGTACCGCGCAGCACGCCCTACCTGGGACCGCTGGGCGCGGGCGAACGGGTGAACGGGCGTGGCTACCTGGTACGCAGGGGCAACGGCACGCTGTACCCGACCGTGGACCGCTCGGTGCTGGTGCGGGTGACCACCGCCGACGGCGCCGTGGGCTGGGGCGAGACGTATGGCATCTGCGCACCGCGCGCCACCTGCGAGATCGTCAACGATCTGCTGGCACCGGAGCTGCTGGGACGCGAGCCGGAAGACGTCGAGGCGATCTGGGACGACCTGTACGGCCTGATGCGCGTGCGGGGCTGCGGCAGCGGGTTCCATACCGATGCCATCGCCGCGCTGGACATTGCCCTCTGGGACCTGCGCGCGCGTGCGGCAGGCCAGCCGCTGTGGTCGCTGCTCGGTGAGCGGCGCCATGACAGCATCGCCGGCTACGTGTCCGGCCTGCCCGCAGCCACGCTGGCGGAAAAGGTGGCGATGGCGCGCACGTTCCAGCGGCAGGGCCATACCGCCTTCAAGGTGCATGCGGTGGTCAGTCACGAGGGCATCGCCGAGGAGATGGCGGCGCTGCGCCAGGCGCTGGGCGCAGAGGCCCAGCTGATGGTGGACCTGCACTGGAAGTTTGATCTGGAAGGTGCGCTGCGGCTGGCCCGCCAGCTGCAATCCGTGGGTCTGACCTTCATCGAGGCGCCGTTGAAGCCGGAAGACGTGCCTGGGCTGATAGCGCTGGGCCAGCAGAGCCCGATCCCGGTTGCCGCAGGCGAGGAGTGGCCGACAGACTACGTGGCCCGACCGCGCCTGCAAGGCGGCAGCCTGGCCTATGTGCAGCCGGAGATGGGCCACACCGGCATCACCCAGTTCCTGCGCATCGCACGCCTGGCAGCAGCCCACGGCGTGCAGGTGGCACCGCACGCCACCATCGGCGGTGGCATCTTCATGGCCGCCAGCCTGCACGCGTCGGCGGTGATCGACGGGCTGTGGCGGCACGAGTGGCAACACTCGATCTTCTCGCGCTCGGTGCAGATGCTGGACACCGACATGGCCTATGCGCAGGATGGCTATCGACTGCCCACTGGACCCGGCCTGGGCGCAGTACCCAACGCCTCGTTCTGGCAACACGCCGAAGCCGTGGCCTGACCAGGCCTGGCCCGGCCTGCGCAGCGTCGAGCCTGCTCGACTGCGGGAAGGCGGTCGAGCATCGCCCGACTCTACAAAGGCGGGCCGACCAGCGTCAGCGGCGAACGCCGCGCCTGGCGCAGCGCGATCCACGCCAGCACCACGGCAATGGGGTGCAGTACCGCCATCAGCACGAACGCGCGGTCGAAGTTGCCACCGGCCACCAGATGCCCCACCACCTGGGCCGAGACCATGCCACCCAATGCGCTGCCGCAGCCCACCAACCCCGCCACCGACGCGATGTAGCGCGACGGGAACAGGTCCACCGTCATCGTGGTCAGGTTGATCTGATAGGTGAGGTGGGCAAACGTCACCAGGCAGGCCAGCCCCAGCAGCACCGGAATGGGCGGGTGCAGGGCGACGAAGAGGCCGACCGGTGCCAGGCACGCCGCGCCGATCATCGTCCGCAGGCGGGCCCGCACCGGGTCCATGCCGCGCTTCACCAGGCGGCCGGAAATCAGGCCACCGCCCACGCTGCCGATGTCAGCCGCTACGTAGACGATCCACGCCAGCGACGCGACCGCCATCAGGCTCATGCCGCGTGCATCGCCGAGGTACTTGGGGAACCAGAACAGATAGAAGTACCAGACCGGGTCAGCCACGGCGCGCGAGGCGACCAGCGCCCATACCGTGCGGTCGCGTGCCAACTTCCCCCAGACACCCTTCATGCCCGGCGGCGGCGGCGCGGGAACCGGCTGCGCGACGGGCATCGCTGCATTGCTCGCCGCTGACGCGGTGGCCTGCGTGCCGGCGCCGCGCGGGTAGGCCCACCACCAGCCGATCATCCACACCAGGCCGGCGGCGCCGGTGATCCAGAACGCCGCACGCCAACCATGGGCAAGGGCGATACCGCCGATCAGCGGCGGCGCCAGGGTGGCGCCGATCATCGCGCCTGCGGTGTACAGTCCCAGGGCAAGGCCGCGTTGGCGCGGCGGGAACTGTTCGGACACCACCTTGGTGCCGACGGTATAGTTGCCCGGCTCACCCAGGCCCAGCGCGAAACGCGCAGCACCCAGTTCCAGTGCGCTGCGCACGAAGCCGGTGGCGATGTTGGCAAGCGACCACCAGCCCACGAACAGCAGCAGCGCCACCCGCGCGCCCAGCCAGTCGGTGATGCGACCGGCCATGACGTAGGCGGCGGCATAGGCGAACAGGAAGACCTGCACCACCCGCGCGTACTCGAGATCGGACAAGCCCAGGTCGGCCTGGATGGTCGTCGCCAGGATCGACAGCGCCTGCCGGTCCAGGTAGTTGATGACGGTGGAAAAGAACAGCAGCCCCAGCAGGATCCACTTGGTCTTGCCCGACCCGCTCACGCGTTCCACCGCTTGGCCATCGACAACGCCTCCCCATTGGAAGGCTGCAACCTATTGCTATTGTAGCAACAGGTCAAGTCGCACTGCGGCAGCCCCCACCGGCACCCTCAGCCGATCTCCGCCGCCGCCGCGCGCAGCGCCGCCACGAGTTCGTCGGTGGCCGATTCGGGAATCCAGCCGGACATGGCAATGCCGGCGTGGACCGGGTCGCCCATGGCGATGGCGACGATGTGGTGGTCGCGTTCGTCGGCGACATGGACCCGGGCATGACCCTGCGCGCGGGTCACTGCCAGGGTCGCCAGCAACTGGTCGATACCCTCGGGAAACATCGGGATCGGCTTATCCTGGTAGATCTCGCGCACCTCGTCATCGCTCAGCTGGGCCAGCAGCACGATACCGATGCCGCTGGTGGTGGCCGGCAGCAGGCCGATGCGGCCCAGGCCCCGCGCCGCCTCGATGCCTGGCGGCGCATGGAACAGGTAGCTGACGCTGTCGTTCCACAGCACGCCCAGCGCCACCGTGTGGCCGAAGCGGCGCAGGCTTTCCAGCACCGGCAGCGCGCGGCGGATCAGCCCGGAGGCGAACAGGCTCTGTGCGGCCAGCACGTGCATGCCCGGGCCGGCCGTGTACTTGCGGTCGGCGGTCTGTCGTGCGATGCCCAGGTAGGCCAGGGTCTTGAGCAGGCGGTTGACCCGCGTCGGGTTGGCGTCGAGCTGGCGGGCCAGTTCACGGCAACCGACCGGTTCGGGCGACGACGCCAGCGCCTGCAGGGTGGCGATGCCATCGATCAGGCTCTGGTTGGGCTGGGCATTGGGCTTGGTTCGCATGCGGGAAGCGTACTAAGCGGCCCCGCGCAATGCCACCAATAGCAACACGCAGACCCGTTCGCACGGCCTTCTGCGAGCCGCGGCGATACTGGCGCCCCCCACCCGCGAAGGCCCCCGATGCGACTGCTGGCCCTGACCTATGGAACCGAAGGCGACACCCGGCCACTGGTGATGCTGTGCCAGGGGCTGCGGCGGGCCGGCCATGAGGTGATGCTGCTGGCCGGACAGGGCACGCTGGGCAGCGCGCGCGATCTGGGCGTGCCGCATGCCGCACTGGAGGGCGATATCCACGATGAAGTGATGGCCCTGGTGGCACGCGGCAACAACCCGGCCGCCGCCTCGCGCGGGCTGGCGCGGATGGCCGGCCGCCACGTGCCGGCCTGGATGGCACAGGCCGATGCGGCCGCGGTCGGCTGCGATGCGGTGTTGACCGGCGGGCTCGCCGCGCTGGTGGGCCTGAGCGTGGCCGAGCGCCACGGCCTGCCGGCCATTGGCAGCGGCATGATCCCGCTGACCCCGAGCCGCGCCTTTGCTTCACCCTTCCTGCCGCCGGTACCGCTGCCGGGCTTCCTGCGCCGGGCCAGCTACGGGCTGGTCAACCAGGCGGTCTGGCGCACCTTCCGCGGGCCGATCAACGCGGCGCGCGCCGCACTGGGTCAACCGCCGCGTCGCTCGCTGTGGTCCGACCTGCCGATGCTCTATGGCGTCTCGCCGCAGCTGCTGCCGCCTCCTGCGGACTGGCCGGCCGACCACATCGCCTGTGGTCAATGGCGGCTTCCTGATGCGCCCTGGACGCCCCCTGCCGATCTGCAGGCCTTCCTCGATGCCGGGCCGCCACCGGTGTACCTGGGCTTCGGCAGCATGACCGGGTTTGATCGCGAGCGCGTGGTGCTGGCGCTGCTGCAGGCACTGGCGCCTCGCCGTGTGCTGCTGTTCCCGGGCTGGGCCGGGCTGCCTGCGATGCCCTTGCCCGATCCGGTCTTCGTGCTCGGCCCGACGCCGCACGAAGCGCTGTTTCCACGCTGTGCGCTGGCCATCCACCACGGTGGCAGCGGCACCACGCACTCGGCCTGCCGCGCCGGCATTCCCTCGCTGGTGATGCCGTTTGCCGCCGATCAGTTCTTCTGGGCTGATCGCCTGTATCGGTTGGGCGTGGCACCGGCACCGTTGTCACCGAAGCGACTGGATGCAGCAACGCTGGCGGCAGCCATCAGCTTCGTTGAAACCGACGCAACACGCGCACGCGCGGCGGCCCTGGGCGTGGCGATGAGCCATGAGGACGGGGTGGCCTGTGGCGTGGCGATGATCGAGCGCTGGTTACGGCCGGTGTAACAGCGGCCAGGCCTCAGCGCAGGTGCGGAATCACCTGCGCCAGCAGGTGTGCATCCTTCAACGCGCCGTGCAGGCCGCGCTGGCTGGGAATGCGCAGGCGCTGCAGCACATCGTCCAGCTTGTTGCCCTGGCCGGGCCAGCGCCCGCGCGCCAGCTTCAGGCTGCAGGTGATGCGGCAGTGCTGGGCCAGCGTACCGGGGATGCCGGCCAGGCGCAGCTCGTTGTCCAGGAAACCCACATCGAAGGTGGCGTTGTGCGCGACCATCTCGCTGCCGCGCAGGAAATCCAGCAGTTCGGCGGCCTTGCTGGAAAACAGTGGCTTGCCCACCAGCATCGCATCGCTGATGCCATGCACGCGCTGTGCGCCCCAGTCCACTTTGCGCTGCGGCTGCAGGTAGGTGTGGAACTGGCGGCCGGTCAGCTGGCCGTCGATCAGTTCGACGGCACCGATTTCGATCACGCGATGACCGAGCCGATGGGAGATGCCAGTGGTTTCGGTATCCAGTGCGACGATGCGGCTCATGCGTGGCGATGTTTCCCGTTGCGTGCTGTGGTCATTTTCGCATGCTGGTAGAGCCGAGCCCGCGCTCGGCTGACGCGCGTGGCGCGGGCTTTGTGATGCCGCCACCGGAAGCAGCCGAGCGCGGGCTCGGCTCTACAAGTGAGCGGTATCACCCCAGCGCTTCCACCACCCAATCGATGAACACCCGCAGCCGCTGGCTCATGTGCCGGTTCGGCGGGAACATTACATGCATCGGCATCGGCGGCAGCTGCCATTCCTGCAGCACCGGAAGCAGCTCACCACGCGCCACGTGCGGTTCGGCCATGTAGCTGGGAAGCGCCACCACGCCCAGGCCCGCCAGCGCTGCGGCCAGATAGGCATTGCCGTCGTCGAAACCGACCGTGTAGCGGCCCTGCACTTCGATGCGCTCATCGCCGCGCTGTGCAACGAACACGCGTGCGCGGCCACTGCGCGGACTGAGGAAGCCGACCATGTGGTGATCGGGCCCCTCCAGCGCGCGCGGATCGGTCGGCAGGCCGAAACGCTGCACGTAACCGGGACTGGCGTGGAAACCGATCGGCAGCGCAGCCAGCGGCCGCGCCACCAATGCCGGGTCGGCCAGGGTGCCGCCACGGATCACGCAGTCGACGTTGTCGGCGATGACATCGACCTCGCGGTCACTGACGCCGATGTCCAGCTGGATCTCCGGGTAGCGCGCCTGGAACTCCGGCAGCGCCGGCACCAGCCGCAACCGTGCGTACGGCCCCGGCACGTCCACGCGCAGGCGTCCGCGCGGTTGGGTGGCTGCGTCGCCCAGCCCGCCCTCCACTTCTTCCAGTTCGGCCAGCAGGCGGGCGATGCGCGGGTAGTAGGCCGCGCCATCGGCGGTGACGCTGACCCGGCGCGTGGTGCGGTTGAGCAGGCGCAGCCGCAGGTGTGCCTCCAGCTGCTGCACCAGCTGGGTGACCGTGGTGCGGCTGATCTGCAGGGTGTGCGCGGCGCGGGTGAAGCTGCCGGTTTCCACTACCCGGGCAAAGGCCCGCATTGCCTCGAAACGGTCCATGGCAGCCACGATTGTTTGGGGATTGCAATCAATCTAGGCCGATCATCGCGGTTTATCCAGACAGCGCTGACGGGGAGGATGGCGTTCTCTCCCACGGGACCTTCCCCATGTCACAGCGTGATGTCGTTTTCCCCGCCGGCCGCCAGGCCCTGTACGAGCGCAACCGTTACTCGCCTGCGATCCGATCCAACGGCTTCCTGTTCGTCTCCGGCCAGGTCGGCAGCCGCGAAGACGGCTCGCCCGAACCGGACTTCGAAACCCAGGTGCGCCGCGCCTTCGAGAATCTCAATGCGGTGCTGGCCGCTGCCGGCTGCACCTTCGATGACGTGATCGACGTGACCGTGTTCCTGGTCAATCCGGAGAAGAACTTCGAGAAGGCCTGGGCGATCGTGCCCGAGTACTGGGGCGAGGCACCGCACCCGACCCTGACCGGTATCGGCGTGAGCTGGCTGTACGGGTTCCAGTTCGAGATCAAGGTGATCGCGAAGCTGCCATGACCTTCGCTGTAGAGCCGAGCCCATGCTCGGCTGAGCGCGCAAGAGCAGCCGAGCGTGGGCTCGGCTCTACAGAAGCGCAGCCCGGTGGGTCGAAAGGCCCGGCCCACCTGAACGGGAGATTCCGACGAATTCCCGAAACGGCCATTGATATTGTATCCGTCGAAAACCGCTTGCTAGCCTCCCGTCCATGCGCCGGATCGCCCGCCACCTTCGCTCGACCCTGCTGATGCTGCTGATGGCGGCATTCGTGGTCGTGCCGGTGGCCGACGTGCTGGCCTGTGCGGTCGAACGGCACGAGACAAGCACGGTGCATGTGGAAAGCAACGCCAACGATGCCGATGGTGACAGCGACAGCAAGCACGCCGGTGCGTGCAGCCACAACCACTGCCACCACTCCAACCTCAGCCTGCCGGCCAGCACCCTCGCCGCCTTCGGTGCGCCACTGCCGGCGCGCTGGATGAATGCCGGCGACGCGGCGACCTACGCGGTCGCCCAGGATGAATTGACGCGTCCCCCCCGGGCGTGAGTTGAGCGCGTCCCGCGATCGCGGGCCTCGGTTCCCCTCACTTCCGGAATTTCTTCATGTCGACCCTGACACGTCGGCCGCTGCGTGCGGCCGGGCGGGTCGTCGCCGTACTGCTGGGCCTGGCCCCGGCGGCATCGGTGATGGCACAAGCCGCCCCTTCCTATGACACCCTGCTTGAACGCCTGGACCAGCTGCCGGGCACCCGCGTCGGTACGGCGCTGGCCGAGGCCGCCGATGCGCGCGCCGACCAGGCCCGCGCGTTGCCCAATCCTTCCCTGTCCTGGTCGGCCGAGAACGCCTGGGGCACCGGCTCCTATGGCGGCATGGGCAAGGCCGACACCGTGCTCACCCTGTCGCAACCCCTGGAGGTCTGGGGCCAGCGCGGCGCGCGCATGCGTGCGGCCCGCGCCGAAGCCCAGGCGGCGAACCTGCGCGGCGCGCAGGGCCGCAGCGACGTGGCCAGCCAGCTGGCGGTGGTCTACGCACAGGCGGAAAGTGCGCTGCGCCGCTACACCCTGGCCGAAGAGGCACTGAGTCTCACCCGCGACGACGCCAAGGCCGTCAATGCGATGGTCAGGCAGGGCCGCGAACCACAGTTGCGCGCGGTGCAGGCGCAGAGCGAAGTGGCCAATGCCAGCGCCGCGCTGGATGAAGCGCAGGCCTTCCGCGATGCTGCGCTGGCACGCCTTGCCAGTGCTGCACTGCTGGACGCGCCGGTGCATTCGATCGACGACAGCCTGCTCGACCGTGCGCCGCCGCTGCCACGTGGCGCCACCGATGTGGCGCTGGCGGTGCGCATCGCCGAAGCCGAAGCCGACGCGGCAGGCAGGCTGGTCGAGGTGGAGCGCAAGCGCGCCCTGCCCGACCTCAGCGTCACCGCCGCGCAGACCCGTTTCCGCGAAGGCGGCGAGCGTGCCTACACCCTCGGGGCCACCCTCAGCATCCCGCTGTTCGACCGCAATCACGGTGGCATCCGTGCCGCCAATGCCGAGCAGCGCGCGGCCGAGGCACGCCTGGACCAGCAGCGCCGCGACAGCGAGGCCGAGCGCCTCTCCGCGGTGGCCGGGTTGAAGGCGGCGGGCAGCCGTACCCGCGCCGCCGATGAAAGCGTGGTCGCCGCCGAAGAGGCGTATCGCCTGGCCCGCATCGGCTTCGAGGCCGGGCGTATCTCGCAGCTGGAACTGCGCAGCACGCGCAGCGCCCTCATCGCCGCCCGCGGCACCGCCGTGGATGCGCGCCTGTCGCGCGTCGCCGCGGAAATCGATCTTGCCCGCCTGGAAGGGCGCGCGCCGTTTGTGGAGGCCCCATGACTCTCTCCCGTACTTTCCCGCTGATCGGCGGCGTGTTGCTGAGCGTCCTGCTGGCCGGCTGCGCCGGCAATGCGCAGACGCCTGCAGATGAAGGCCCCGCCGCGGCCAGGGCCGGCACCGGCGATGGCCATGGCCATGCCGCCGACAGCAAGGAGGCCAAGGCCGAATCCGCAAAGGCACCCGCAGATGCCGATGAGGGCGTGGTGCAGCTGACGCCGCAACAGATCAAGGCGTCTGGTATCGAAGTGGTCGCCGTCGGTCGTGGCGGTGGCGGCTCCACGCGCCTGTCCGGCCGGGTCGAACCGTCGGTGGGCGCACGCGCCTCGGTGGCCTCGACCGTGACCGGCCGCGTCGAGCGCGTGCTGGTCGCGCCGGGCACCGCGGTGAAACAGAACCAGGCACTGGCCATCGTGGTCAGTGGCGAAGCTGCCGTGTTCCGCGCCAATGCGCTGGCCGCGGCGGCCGAAGCCGAGGCCGCGCGCCTGGCCTACGGCCGCGACAAGGCGCTGGTCGACCAGGGCGTGGTCGCCCGCCAGGAGCTGGAAGCCTCACGTGCACGTTCGCTGGCGGCACAGGCCCAGGCCGCTGCCGCGCAGGCCCAGGCCGCCGCCAACGGTGCGGCCGATGCCAGTGGCCGCGTGCGCATCACCAGCCCGGTGGCCGGCATCGTCGGCAACGTGCAGGTCACTCCGGGTGGCGTGGTCGCTGCTGGCAGCGCGGTGGCCGACGTCGCCGACCCGGCAATGAACGAACTGGTGTTCACCGCACCGCCGGCGTTGGCGGCACAGGTCATGCCCGGCATGAAGCTGGAAGTGAGCGTGCCGGGGGGCAGCTTCACCGCTACCGTCACCGGTGCGGCCGCCGATGTGCGGCAGCAGGGCGGCGTCGCGGTGATCCGCGCCACGCCGGTGGATGCGTCGCTGCCGCCGGCCGGTTCGCCGGTCTCGGCTGTGGTGGTCACCGAAGGCCAGGACGGTTCGCTCAGCGTGCCCGCCGATGCGGTGCAGAACGTTGATGGCAGCAGCGCGGTGTTCGTCGCCGTCGAAGGCGGCTTCAAGGCGCAGCCGGTGCTGGCCGGGCGCCGTGCCGGTGACCGCATCGAGATCCTCGGTGGGCTGAGCGGCAACGAACGCATCGTCGGTGCCAACGCCTTCCTGCTCAAGGCCGAACTGGCCAAGGGCGAAGCCGAGCACGGCCACTGAGGAGGCGACCATGTTCAAGCTGATTATTGAAACAGCGGTGCGCCACCGCTGGCTGGTGGTGTTCATGGCCGCGCTGATCGCTGCCGTGGGCCTGTTCCAGCTGGGCAGGCTGCCGATCGACGCGGTGCCGGACATCACCAACCGTCAGGTACAGATCAACACGGTGGCACCGGCGCTGACACCGGAGCAGATCGAGCGGCAGGTGACCTATCCGCTGGAAACCGCGCTGGCCGGCATTCCCGGCCTGACCACCACGCGTTCGCTGTCGCGCAATGGCTTCTCGCAGGTCACCGCGATCTTCACCGATGCCACCGACATCTACTTCGCCCGCCAGCAGGTGGCCGAGCGCATGCGTGAAGCCTCCGGAGACCTGCCCGACGGTGCGTCGCCGATGCTGTCGCCGGTCACCACCGGCCTTGGCGAGGTGCTGATGTGGACGGTGGACTTCACCGCGTTCGATCCGGCCAAACTGGTCAAGCCCGGTGAAGCCGGCTGGCAGGCCGGCGAGGTCTACCGCACGCCGGAAGGCAGCCTGCTGCGTACGCCGGAAGAGCGCGCGACTTACCTGCGCACCGTGCAGGACTGGATCATCGCACCGCAGATGCGCTCCAGCCCGGGGTTGGCTGGTGTCGATACGGTTGGCGGCTACGTGAAGGAGTACGGTGTGCATCCGGACAGCGCACGGCTGGCCGCGCACGGCCTCGGCCTGGCCGACCTGGTCACCGCCCTGCAGCGTTCCAACGTGCAGGCCGGTGCCGGTTTCGTGCAGCGTGCCGGCGAGGGCCTGGTGGTACGTGCCGACGGCCTGGCGCTGACCACCGACGACCTGGCACAGGCCCCGGTAGCCACCCGCAACGGCGTAGTGGTGCGCGTGGCCGATGTGGCCGAGGTCGGACTGAGCCGCGCACCGCGCCTGGGTGCGGCCAGCCGCAACGGCCACGAAGCCGTGCTCGGCACCGCGCTGATGATTGCCGGTGGCAACAGCCGCACCGTCGCGCAGGCCGCTGCGGCGCGCCTGGAGCAGGTGAACAGATCGCTGCCGCCCGACATCGTCGCCGCGCCGGTGCTGGACCGCAGCGTGCTGGTCAATTCCACCATCAAGACCGTGGCCAGGAACCTCACCGAGGGCGCGTTGCTGGTGGTGGTGGTGCTGTTCCTGCTGCTGGGCAACCTGCGTGCGGCGGCGATCACCGCGCTGGTGATTCCGCTGTCGTTCCTGTTCGCAGTGATCGGCATGAACCGCTTCGGCATCAGCGGCAACCTGATGAGCCTGGGGGCGCTGGACTTCGGCATCCTGGTGGACGGTGCGGTGATCGTGGTCGAGTCGACCCTGCTGATGCTGGGCCAGCGCCGCGCCGAACTGGGCCGTGCGCTGACCGCGATGGAACGCCTGCGCGTGGCCGCCGATGCTGCACTCAAGATGGCGCGACCGGCAGCGTTCGGCCAGCTGATCATCCTGCTGGTGTTCGCGCCGATCCTCACCCTGGAAGGCGTGGAGGGCAAGACGTTCCACCCGATGGCGGCCACGTTCATGCTGGCCCTGGTCGGTGCCTTCCTCTTCTCCTTCACCTTCGTGCCGGCAATGGCCGCGCTGCTGGTGCGCGAGCCCAAGGTGAAGGATGGTGATGCACATGCCGATGACGGCGAGCATGAAACCAGGCTGATCCGCATGCTGCGTGCGCGCATCGAACCGGTGGTGCGCAAGGCCGTGGCGCATCCGCGCACGGTGCTGGCCGGTGCGGTGATGATGGTGGTGGTGGGCATCGGCGCGTTCTCGCTGCTGGGCCGCGAGTTCATGCCGACGCTGGACGAAGGCAACGTGGCGATGCAGGCCCTGCGCGTGCCGTCGACCTCGCTGGAGCAGTCGCTGGCGATGCAGCTGGCACTGGAAAAAGCGATCGCCAAGCAGCCGGAAGTGGAAACCGTGTTCTCGCGCACCGGTACCGCCGAGGCGGCGATCGACCCGATGCCGACCAACATCTCCGACAGCGTGATCGTGCTGAAGCCGCGCAAGGACTGGCCCGATCCGAAGCTGGACAAGGAGGCACTGGTGGCACGCTTCGAGAAACTGGCCCGGCAGCAGCTGGGCAACAGCTTCGAGTTCAGCCAGCCGATCGAGCTGCGCTTCAACGAGCTGATTTCCGGCGTGCGTACCGACCTGGCGGTGATGATCTTCGGCGATGACTTCAGCCAGCTGCAGAAGGTGGCCGACCAGGTGGCGCTGAAGCTGCGTGCGGTGGACGGCGCGGCCGACGTGCGGGTGGAACAGATCTCCGGCCTGCCCACCCTCAACGTGGCGATCGACCACGTGGCGGCGGCGCAGTACGGGCTGACCGCTGCGGATGTGAGTGATGCGCTGTCCACCGGCATCGGTGGTACCGCGGCCGGCAAGATCTTCGAAGGTGATCGCCGCTTCAACGTGGTGGTACGCCTGGATGACGCCTCGCGCAACGATCCGGACCAGCTGGCCTCGCTGCCGATCGCCACGCCGGCGGGGCGGGTGATTCCGCTGTCGTCGGTGGCGCGCATCACGGTCAGCGAAGGGCCGAACCAGATCAGCCGCAACAACGGCAGCCGCCGCGTGGTGGTGCAGGCCAATGTGCGTGGCCGCGACCTGGGCGGCTTCGTCGGCGAGGCGCAGGCGGCGGTGGCCGACGTGGCGCTGCCGCCGGGTACCTACCTGACCTGGGGCGGCCAGTTCGAGAACCTGCAGCGCGCGGAGAAGCGGCTGGCCACGGTGGTGCCGGTGGTGTTCCTGCTGATCGGCAGCCTGCTGTTCATGGCCCTGCGCAGCGGCAAGGAAGCGGTACTGGTCTTCAGCTGCGTGCCGTTGGCGCTGGTCGGCGGCATCCTGGCGCTGCTGCTGCGGGGCATGCCGTTCTCGGTATCGGCGGCAGTCGGCTTCATCGCGGTCTCCGGCGTAGCGACCTTGAATGGCCTGGTGTTGATGCAGGCGATCCGCGAACGCCTGGACGCCGGTGACCTGCCGCTGCAGGCGGCGATCAACGGTGCCTCCAGCCGCATCCGCGCGGTGCTGACCACGGCGCTGGTGGCGATCGTCGGCTTCATCCCGATGGCGATTGCCAGCGGTTCCGGTGCAGAGGTGCAGAAGCCGCTGGCTACGGTGGTGATCGGTGGCCTGATCACCGCCACCGTGCTGACTCTGCTGGTGCTGCCGACCTTCGCTGCGAGGGTGGCCAGGGCGCGGGCGGTGGGATGAGGTGACAGGGGGTCGGAGCCCCGCCCATCGGGCGGGGCTCTGACCCGATCACACGACGGTCAGGCCTTCTTGCGCTCGGCGATGTAGGCCTGGATCTGCTGTTCCAGCACGGGCAGCGGTACCGACCCCTGCTTGAGCAGGGTGTCGTGGAAGCCCTTGATGTCGAACTTGTCGCCCAGTTCCTTCTCGGCCTGCGCACGCAGGCGCACGATGGCGATCTCGCCCAGCTTGTAGCTCAGCGCCTGGCCCGGCCAGGAAATGTAACGGTCCACTTCGGTGGTCACTTCATGCTCGCTCAGCGCGGTGTGGTCACGCAGGTAGGCCAGTGCCTGCTCGCGGGTCCAGCCCTTGCTGTGCACGCCGGTGTCGATCACCAGGCGTGCGGCACGCCACATCTCGTAGGTCAGCCGGCCGAAATCCTCGTACGGGGTTTCGTAGATGCCCATTTCCACGCCCAGCTTCTCACAGTACAGCGCCCAACCCTCGCCATAGGCGGAGATGTAGGCGTTGCGGCGGAACTCGGGCAGGTTCTTCTGTTCGGCGGCGATGGCACCCTGCAGCGCGTGGCCCGGATCGGACTCGTGCAGGGTCAGCGCCGGCAGGTTGTACAGCGGGCGCGACGGCAGGTTGTAGGTGTTGAGCCAATAGGTGCCCATGCCACCGCGGCCGGCGGTCCAGAACGGCGCGATGTCCGGCGGCACCGGCACGATGGTGAAGCGCGCGCGCGGCAACGTCATGTATTTACCCAGCTGGCCATCGGCGCGCTTGGAGATCCACGCGGCACGCGACAGCAGTTCTTCCGGTGTCTTGGCATAGAACTGCGGATCGGTGCGCAGGAAGGCCAGGAACTCGGCGAAGCTGCCCTTGAACTTCACCTGCTTGATGATGTCGTTCATTTCCTTCTGGATGCGTGCCACCTCATCCAGGCCGATGCGGTGGATCTCCTCCGGTGACAGGTCCAGCGTGGTGTATTCGTGGATCTGCTGCCGGTAGTACGCCTTGCCGTCGGGCATCGCTTCGGCGGCCAGGGTGGTGCGCGCCTGCGGCACGTATTCGTTGACGAAGAAGGTGCGCAGCTGCTGGAACGTCGGCACCACCTTGGCGCTGATCGCTTCACGCGCCTGCGCCTGCAACCTGGCCTGTTCGGCGGCCGGGATGCTGTTGGGCAGCTTCTTGAACGGCGCGTACAGCGGCGATTCGGTCGGGTCCTTCAGTTCGGCGACGGTGGCGATGGACACCTCGCGGCCATCGAGCACGGCGCGCGGTACGCTGAAGCCGCGCTTCAGCCCTGCACGCATGTTTTCCGTCTGCTGGCCGAAGTAGCGCGGCACGTCGTTCAGGCGGGCAATATAGTTCCGGAAATCCTGCACGGTCTTCATCTCGCGCCGGGCCATGAAAGCCAGGTTGGACCAGAACGAGGAGTCGGCGTTGAACGGCATTTCGTAACCGCGCAGGCGCGTCTCTTCGGCCAGGTTGAAGACCTGGTCGCGATAGATCGCGTAGTTGACCTGGTTGTCGGGCGACAGGGTCTTCGGGTCGATCTTCTTCAGTGCGGCCAGGGTCTCGTCCCACACCTTCAGGCGTGCCTGCTGCGCGGCCGGGCCGACGTCAGGCATGCGGGTGGCGTTGGCCGGAGCGTCCTCGTCCTCGCTGGCCTCGCCACCTCCCTGTTGGCGCCACTTCCACTCCTTCTCGTACAGCGCGCGGAAGGCGGCGTC
Source organism: Stenotrophomonas maltophilia (assembly GCF_001676385.1). Taxonomy (GTDB): domain Bacteria; phylum Pseudomonadota; class Gammaproteobacteria; order Xanthomonadales; family Xanthomonadaceae; genus Stenotrophomonas; species Stenotrophomonas maltophilia_J. The sequence goes on from NZ_LYVJ01000003.1 coordinate 329,104, forward strand.
GGCGGGCGATTCGGCGGCCACGCTGGCCGGTGCGACGGTGGCGGCGGGTGTGGCCACGGCCACGGCAGGGGCGGACAGGGCGAGCAGCAGGGCAACGGCAAGACGGGTTTTCACGAGCACAGGTTCCCGGGAAGGCAGGCCACGATGATGGCACCGCCCACCGCCCGTGGCATGGGACGAAGGTCCTGCCTGCAGCGCAGGCAGGACCGGGAACCGGCCGCAGGCCGGAGCCCCAGCGCCGGAGGCGCGTGGTAGAGCCGACTGGGTAGAGCCGGCTGTTAGTCGGCTGCTCTTCCGCCAGACGCGGCAAAGCCCGCGCTCCGCGCGAAAGTCGACTGACAGTCGACTCTACCCACGGCAGGCAGGGCCGGGAACCGGCCGCCGAACATGCATTAGATCCACGTCATGCCTGGATGCGCCGCGGATCCGGACGGGGTGATCCGGACGGGGGCAGAGCCCTTTCCTGCGGAAAGGGATCCGACCCCGGGCCCTCAGTGGCTGGCCCTGTCGCGCTTCCAGCCGCGGTGCTTGATGTCCAGCTGCAGGCTGTACAGCGCCGTGAACGCCGGGAACAGGTTCTGCAGCACGCCCACCGAGTCCTGCTTGGCCGAGAACAGGAAATAGCTCAGGGTCATCAGGCTGCCGACCACGCTCATGTACCAGAACAGGCGCGGGATGACCGGCTTGCCGGCACGCTTGGAGGCAATGAACTGGACCAGCCAGCGGCCGCCGAACATCAGCGCGCCGGTGTAGCCGATCAACTTCCAGCCGGTCACATGCAGGCCGGTCCAGTACAGCCAGGTCAGCGGCTGGTCCAGCCAGTGCAGCTCCAGGTCCATCAGCGCTCCTCCACTGCGGTGCGCTTGCTGCGGGTGATCAGCCACGCCACGCCGCGCAGGTCGCGGATGCCGACCAGTGCACGGCCCAGGTTGTTGTACTTGGACACGCCGGCAGTGCGGTGGCGGTGGTTAACCGGCACGCTGGTGGTCTTCCAGCCGGCGCGCTGCATCAGCGCCGGCAGGTAGCGGTGCATGTGGTCGAAGTACGGCAGGTCGAGGAACGCACTGCGTTCGAACAGCTTGATGCCGCAACCGGTGTCGGGCGTGTCATCGTGCAGCATGCGTGCGCGGATGCGGTTGGCCCAGCGGCTGGCCCAGCGCTTGCTGCCACTGTCCTGGCGGTTGACGCGCCAGCCAGCAAACAGCTTTACCTGCGGGTCGGCGGCGTCGCGCGCAGCCAGCAGCTTGGGAATGTCCGCCGGATCGTTCTGGCCATCACCATCCAGCGTCGCGATCCACGGCGCCCGCGCGTGCTTGACGCCGGTGCGCACGGCGGTGCTCTGCCCGCTCTGGTTCACGTGGTGCAGCACGCGCAGTTCCGGGGTGGTCGCCTTCAGGCCCTGCAGCACGGTCAGGGTGTCATCGCGCGAGTGATCGTCGATGTAGACGATCTCGAACGGCAGCCGGCCACGCAGCGCAGCGGTGATTTCGGCGACCAGCGGGGCGACGTTGTCGCGCTCGTTGAACACCGGGACGACAACGGAAAGCTCGGGTTGGCTCATAAGGCACTCGGCCAAAGGGGGGACAAAGACCGCGCATTCTCCGCAGCCGAGGTTATCCGAAGATGAACCCGATTGCGTGAGGATCCGTCCTCAGGCGCGGTCGCCAAAATACTCGCGGCACCACTGCACGACCGGCGGAAGCCCTGTCTCGATCGGGGTCACCGCATCGAAGCCGAAAGCGTCATGCGCGCGCCGGGTATCAGCCATCGTGCGCACCATGTCGCCGGGCTGCATCGGCTTGTAGACCTTCCGCGCGGGGCGGCCGGCGGCCTGCTCGATCACGCCGATGAAGCGCTCCAGCTCGACCGGCGTATGGTTGCCGAGGTTGAACACCCGGTGCGGCACCGGGCCGTCGGCCGGATGCGCGAGCGCGCCGAGGATACCTGACACGATGTCGGAGACATGTGTGAAATCGCGCTGCATGCGGCCTTCGTTGAACACATCGATCGGCCGCCCGGCCAGCACTGCGCGCGAGAACAGCAGGGGTGCCATGTCCGGCCGGCCCCAGGGGCCGTACACGGTGAAAAAGCGCAGGCCGGTGGCATGCAGGCCGTACAGCTGCGCATAGGTGTAGGCCATCAGCTCGTTGGCGGCCTTTGTCGCCGCGTACAGCGAACGCGGCTGGTCGACGCGCTGGTCCTCGGAGAACGGCGGCGTGGCCGAGTCGCCGTAGACCGAACTGCTGGAGGCGTATACCAGGTGCTGCACGCCACGATGGCGGCACAGCTCGAGCATGTTGACGAAGCCGACCAGGTTGCTGTCGACGTAGGCATGCGGGTTTTCCAGCGAATAGCGCACGCCGGCCTGCGCGGCCAGGTGGATCACGGCGGTCGGCTTCACCTCGTCGAACAACGCGGCCAGGCCTTCGCGATCGGTCAGATCGAGCGTGCGCAGATCCAGTGCCGGGCACAGCGCGGCCACGCGGTCGCGCTTGATCTGCGGGTCGTAGTAGTCGTTGAAGTTGTCCAGGCCGACCACCGACCGGCCGGCCTCCAGCAGCGCGCGGGCGGTGTAGGCACCGATGAAACCGGCAGCGCCGGTGAGCAGGAGGGTCATGGCAGGGGCCTGGAAGCAGAAGTTCAGGCCCCTGATGTTACCGGTCCCAGAACAAACCGAAACGCTTCTTCGCAACGTTGGTGCGGCCAGGCTCGATCACATCCTTGATCTTCTTCGCATCGAAGCGGTCGAGCAGTGCCTCTGCGCCCTTCTTCAGCTTCAGGTCCATCTCTTCCGGGTACAGCGGGACCAGGGTCATGAAGCTGATGGTCTTGCCGCCGTCCAGTTCCAGCGTGCCGAAGTCGTCCGGGGCGGTCACCGGCGGCAGCACGATGGCGCCGTCGAAGCCCACGCCCGGCGCGTAGGGCTCACTGGGATGGCCGTTGGGAATGGTGTGGCCGAAGCCCAGCCAGGTGTCGTACTCGTGCGGCAGCCGCGCCATGCCCTTCAGCAGGCGCACCGGCCAGTAGTTGCGTTCGTCCTTGAAGGCCTCCTGCGAGATCGGCCAATCGGCCGGCAGGGTCACCATCAGTTCCATGTAGCGCGGCACGTCCGCGCCCACCTCGGCGGGCACGGTCATCGGCAGGTCGCTCATGCCGGAGGTGACCAGACGAAGGTACGGGCAGTCCCCATTGGCCGGCACCACGTGCACGTCGATATGCACCAGGTCGGAGATGATTTCGTGGAAGACACCGGACACCGGGCCCAGATGGCGTTCGATGTGGGCGCTGATCGCCTCGATGTGCTGCTCTTCGCCGATGGCGAGCTCAAAGTCCTTTTCGCGCCGGTGCACCAGGATCGGGCTGCCGCCCGGGCTGACGTCGTCGAATGTGTTGCTCATGTCCTGCTCCCTGGATGAGGCGACGGGCGGGAAGGCAGTGCATTCCCCGGCGCCGCGGCGGTACGTTCCCTGTCATTCGCGGGGCGCGGCAGGAACAGGCCGCCCCCCGACGTGGCACCGGGCTCAGCCCTGGCGCGTGCGCAGCTTTTCCAGCACGCCGTCCAGGGTGTCCAGGTCGGTGTAGTGGATGATCAGCTTGCCCTTGCCGCCGCGGCCGTGGTTGATCGCCACCTTGGCGCCCAGTGCTTCGGACAGTTCGGTTTCCAGCGAGGCGATGTCGGCCTGCTGCACCTTCGGCGTGGCCACCGGGCGGTTGCTCGGCACCTTGCCAGCCGCAAAGGCCTGCGCACGGCGCTCGACCTCGCGCACCGACCAGCCTTCATCGGCCGCTTCCTGGGCCAGCTTGCCGGCCAGTTCCGGGGCCAGGGTCAGCAGCGCGCGGGCGTGGCCCATTTCCAGGCGCCGGGTTTCCAGCAGCAGGCGGATCGCCACCGGCAGTTCCAGCAGGCGCAGCAGGTTGGACACCGCCGCGCGCGAGCGACCGACGGCCTCGGCGGCCTCGGCATGGGTCAGGGTGAATTCGCTGATCAGGCGCTGCAGCGCTTCAGCCTCTTCCAGCGGATTGAGATCTTCGCGCTGGATGTTCTCGATCAGCGCCATCGCGATGACGGTGCGGTCTTCCAACTCGCGCACCACCACCGGCACTTCGTCCAGGCCGGCCAGCTGCGAAGCGCGCCAGCGGCGTTCACCGGCGACGATTTCGTAATTGCCTGCCGGCAGCTGGCGCACCAGGATCGGCTGGATCACGCCCTGCGACTTGATCGAGTCGGCCAGCTCGGAGAGCTTGCCCTCGTCCATCTCGCGGCGCGGCTGGTACTTGCCCGGCTGCAGCTGGCCGACCGGCAGCTTGCGCAGCACCTCACCCGGCAGCGGCTCGATCACCGCAGTGGTGGCCTGCACCTGGCTGGCCGCGCCTTTCGGGCCCAGCAGCGCGTCCAGGCCACGGCCGAGGCCTCGCTTCTTGGCTGCCGGCTTGCTGCTGGTCATCAGACGGTCTCCACGGCCTTGGTGGCCTTGTTGCGTTCGTTGTTGCGGCGGATGATCTCGCCGGCCAGGCCCAGGTAGGCCACGCCACCGCGCGAGGCGCGGTCGTAGCCGACGATGCTCTGGCCGTGGCTGGGCGCCTCGGCCAGGCGCACGTTGCGCGGCACGATGGTGCGGAACACGCGGTCGCCGAAGTGCTCGGTGAGCTCGGCCGACACCGCGTTGGCGAGGTTGTTGCGCACATCGAACATGGTGCGCAGCACGCCTTCGATCTCCAGCGCCGGATTGAGGTTGGCACGCAGCGCTTCGATGGTTTCCACCAGCGCGCTCAGGCCTTCCAGTGCGTAGTACTCGCACTGCATCGGCACGATCACCGAATCGGCGGCGGCCAGCGCGTTGAGCGTCAGCAGCGACAGCGCCGGCGGGCAGTCGATCAGGATGTAGTCGTACTCGTCGCGGATCGGCGCCAGCGCGCGCTTCAGGCGCTGCTCGCGTTCGCCCTGCGCCATCAGCTGGATCTCGGCGGCGGTCAGGTCGATATTGCCCGGCAGCAGGTCGTAGCCCTCGGCGGTCTGCACGCGCACGTCGGCAGCGCTGTTATCGCCAAGCAGCAGGTCGCAGGTGGACGCGGCCAATTCGCGCTTGTCCACGCCACTGCCCATGGTCGCGTTGCCCTGCGAATCCAGGTCGACCAACAGCACGCGCTTGGGTGCGTTGGCCAGGGAAGCGGCCAGGTTGACGGCGGTCGTGGTCTTGCCGACGCCACCCTTCTGGTTGGCGATGGCGATGATGCGGGCCATGCGGGTGTGCCTCGTCGACGGATGCTGGGACCGGTCATTATGCGTACAACCGGCCCCGGGCGGAAATCGTGGATCGCCAACCCGTTGTTCCACAAGGGGCTGACGGCCGGGATCACGGGCCTGCGACGGTGACCAGGTGGCGTTCGCCGCCCAGGCCGGGCACGCTCAGCGGGGTCACTTCACGCACCTGCCAGCCCGCCGGCAGGGCCGCGATCTCCTCATGCGGGTAGACGCCCTTCATGGCCAGCAGCACGCCACCCGGGCGCAGCAGGTGGCCGCCGACGCGGACAATGCCGGCCAGGGTATCCATCGCGCGGGCAGTCAGCTGGTCGTAGCGGCCGGACTCGCCCAGCGCTTCGGCACGCGACTCGGCCACGCGGGCATTGCCCAGGCCAAGCTGGCGTACTGCCTCGCGCATGAAGCGCGCCTTCTTGCCGTTGCTCTCGACCAGAGTGACCTGCAGGCCCGGACAGGCGATCGCCAAGGGGATGCCGGGCAACCCGGGACCGGTACCCAGGTCGGCCAGGCTGCCATCGGCGACGAACGGCTGCATCGCCAGCGAATCAAGCAGATGGCGGGTGACCATCTCCCGCGGGTCGCGGATGGCGGTGAGGTTGTAGGTGCCGTTCCAGCGGTGCAGCAGGGCCAGGTAACGCAGCAGCGGGGGTGCCAGCGCGGCATCCAGGCCCATGCTGGCCAGGCCCTGCTCCAGCGTGGTCGCCACGCCGGCGGGGAGTTCGTGTTCGCTCATGCCGGCATTATCGCCGGTTTTCCCCGCCGATTCCCCGCGTCAGTGCGGGAACCAGGCCAACGCGGCGCGGAACTGCCCCGTCGCCTGCCATTCGTGCAGGTGCCAGCGCGTGGCCTCGCCCAGCTCCGGGTCGCACCAGCGCAGGTGCAGGGCGCCATCGGAGCCCGGCGCCAGCTGCAGGCGATGCAGGCCGAACGAGATACCCTGCCCGTGCGCCTTCAGCATTGCCTCCTTGGCGCACCACACGCGGAAGAACCAGTGTTCGCGCCCGGCCTCGTCCAGGCTCTCCAGCCAGGCCACTTCCTCGGGGTGGAAGAAGCGCCGCACGATCTCCAGCAGGCGCGGGCGCGGCCGCAGCAGTTCCAGGTCCACGCCCAGCCGCACACCCTCGCCGAGCGCGACCAGCAGCACCTCGCCGCTGTGGCTCCAGCCGGTGCCGTAATGGGCCAGTGCGCCGCCCAGTTCCGGCCGGCCCTTGTCGTCACGAACCAGCGGCAGCGTCTCCGGTTCCGCATCCAGCGCCTGTGCCAGCACCTGGCGGGCCTGCGGCTCACCGCGCTGGCCAGGGACATGCGGGCGCCGCCAGACCGTTACCGGACCGAAGCGCCACGGGCCGTCGAGCGTCGCTGGCAGGCTCATCCGCACGCGCCCATCACAGGACTGCACGACGGGTTCACGGCCAAGCGCGTCAACTGGTGGCGGTTTTCCACCGGAGACTCGATCATGGGCATCATCATCTGGCTGATCGTCGGCGGCGTCGTGGGCTGGCTGGCCAGCATCATCATGAAGCGCGATGCCCAGCAGGGCATCATCCTCAACATCGTGGTCGGCATCGTCGGCGCGCTGATTTCCGGCTGGCTGTTCGGTGGCGGCATCAACGAAGCCATCACGATCCGCACGTTCCTGTTCTCGCTGATCGGTGCGGTGATCCTGCTGGCAATCGTCAACCTGTTCACCCGCAAGAGCATACGGTGAACCGAGCGGTGGCGCCGGGCCATGCCTGGCGCCGCCGCATGCATTACCCCAGCCGCACCCACGCCGGTGCGTGATCGCTCGGGCGTTCCCAGGTACGCGGCTCGCGGTCGATGCCCGAGGCCAGCGTGCTGCCCCTGAGTGCATCGGAAACCAGGGTCAGGTCGATGCGCAGGCCCAGGTTGCGACGGAAACCGGCCGCACGGTAGTCCCACCAGCTGAAGGTGCCGGCCTCGTCGTTGTGCAGGCGGAAGCCATCGTGCAGGCCCAGCTGCAGCAGCTTGCCCAGCGCGCCCCGCTCGGCGGTGGAGGTCAGGATGTGGTTGTCGTTCCATACCTCCGGATCGTGCACGTCGCGCGCGTCCGGCGCGATGTTGAAGTCACCCATCACGATCAGCTTCGGGTGGCGTTGCAGCTCCTGTTCGATCCACGCATGCACTGCGTCCAGCCAGCGCAGCTTGTAGGCATACTTGTCGGTGCCCACGTCCTGGCCGTTGACCACGTACAGGTTGATCACCCGCAGGTCGCCGAAGGTGCCGGCGATGACGCGCTTCTGCTCGTCCTCGAAACCTGGAATGCCGATCTGCACGTCCTGCGCCGGCTCACGCGACAGCAGCGCCACGCCGTTGTAGGTCTTCTGGCCGGCGAACACGCTGCGGTAGCCGGCGCCGATCAGCGCCGAATCGGGGAACTTGTGGTCCTCCAGCTTGGTTTCCTGGATGCCGACGATGTCCGGGCCGAAGTCCTTGAGCCACTGCTCCAGGTGCGGCAGGCGGACATTGAGCGAATTGACGTTCCACGAGGCGATCTTCATGCGGGCATTCTACCCGGGTGGGCCTGGGTTGCCTTGTAGAGCCGAGCCCACGCTCGGCTGCGTCTGCCTGGACCAGCCAAGGGCAGCCGAGCGTGGGCTCGGCTCTACAGAAGAATCGGGCCCTGAATCAAGTAGAGCCACGCCATGCGTGGCTTCACCGCAGCAGCAGCTTCAACAACCCCGCAATCTTCGAATACGGCGGCCGCAGCCGGTCGCTGGCCGCCCAGCGCGACTGCCACAGCACCGGCAGCCGCTTGCTCATCGCATCGAACCCGGCCCGGCCGTGGTACGCGCCCATGCCGCTGGCCCCCACCCCGCCAAACGGCAGGCCATCGGCGGCGAAGTGCAGCAGCGTGTCATTCACCGTCACCCCGCCGGCCACCACCTGGCCAAGGATGCGCTCCACGGCCGCCGTGTCGTGGCTGAAGGGGTACAGCGCCAGCGGCCGCTCGCGGGACAGCACGTCGGCCAGCGCGGCTTCCAGATCCGGGTAGGCCCGCACCGGCAGAATCGGGCCGAAGATCTCCTCGCGCATCAGGTCCAGGTCATCCGGCGGATCCAGCACCACGGTCGGCACCAGCAGGCGCTCGCGGTCGGCGCGCGCGCCATCCACCTGTGCCAACGGAATCACCGGCACGCCGCGTTCGCGCGCCTGCGCCAGATAACCCTGCAGGCGCCGGTACTGGCCTTCGTTGATGATGCGCGTGTAGTCCTCGGCATCGCTGAAGTCGCCATAGCGCTCGCGTACCTGCTGCTGCAGCACCTGCACGAACTCGCGCTGGCGCGCGCTGTCGATCAGCACGTAATCCGGCGCGATGCAGGTCTGCCCGGCGTTGAACCACTTGCCGGTGGCCAGCCGCGCAGCAGCCTTTTCCAGCGGGAAATCGCCGCAGACGATCGCCGGCGACTTGCCGCCCAGTTCCAGCGTGAGCGGCACCAGATGCTCGGCGGCGGCGGCCATCACCTTGCGGCCGACCGCCGTCGAACCGGTGAACAGCAGATGGTCCAGCGGCATCGAGGATACCGCCGCGGCCACGTCCGCCCCACCCTGCACCACCGCCACGCGCTCGGGCGGGAACACGCTGGCCAGCAGATCGGCCAGGAACGCGCTGGTGCGCGGTGTGTGTTCGGAGGGCTTGAGCAACACGTGGTTGCCGGCGGCGATGGCGGTAGCCAGCGGCACCAGCGCCAACGTAACCGGGTAGTTCCAGGGTGAGATCACCCCGGCCACGCCCAGCGGCGTCGGTCGCAGCTGCGCGCGCGCTGGCCACAGCCGCCAGCCGGCGCCCACACGCTGTGGCTTCGACCAGCGCCGCAGGTGGCGGCGCAGGTGGTCGATGGCCGACAGCACGCTCATGCCATCGGCCAGCTTCGATTCGACGTGGGCGCGGTGACCGAAGTCCTCGGCGATGGCCTGGGCCATTTCATCCAGCCGCGCCTTCAGCGCCTCGCGCAGGCGACGCAGGTCGGCTTCGCGCTGGTGCAGCGATGGGCGCTGCGACTGCCAGGCGCTGCGCAGGGTATGCAGAATGGCGGGGAGGTCTTCCGGCGTTGTGGTGGTCATGGGCCGACTATACGACCTGCCGCACATTTGGATGGGGGTCAGATCCCTTTCGCGCACGAAAGGGATCTGACCCCGGGCGCGAGAGGGCCTGCGGCTTCGGATGCCTGTCAACCGCGATCACGGCATTGAGCATTGTCTGTTCGCGTCTGCGGATTCCTGTGCCGCGCGTTGCGCGGTCGCCGAGCATGGCTCGGCGCTACAGGGAAACGAAAAGGCCGTGGTCTGCACCACGGCCTCTCCTTCATCCGATGAACATCATTCCTACTGGGTGATATCCACGTTCTTGGTCTCGCGCAGGAACAGGCCGCCGATCACCACCGACATCAGTGCGATCGCGATCGGATACCACAGGCCGTAGTACAGGTTGCCAGTGCCGGCCACCAGCGCGAACGAGATCGCCGGCAGGAAGCCACCGAACCAACCGTTGCCGATGTGGTATGGCAGCGACATCGAGGTGTAGCGGATGCGGGTCGGGAACAGTTCGACCAGGTAGGCGGCGATCGGGCCGTAGACCATGGTCACGTATACCACCAGCAGCCAGAGCATCAAGACGGTACCGGCGTAGTTGATGCGCGCGCCGTCGGCCTTGGCCGGGTAACCCGCGCTGGCCAGGGCGGTCTTCAGTTCAGCGCCGAAGGCATCGGCCTTGGCCTTGCCTTCTTCCTTGGTCAGGCCTGCGGCCTCGTACGAGGTGACGCTGGCACTGCCCACGTTCACCATCGCCAACGAACCTGCGGCGGCGGGCTGCACGTCATACGGCACACCGGCCTTGGTCAGCGCGGCGGTGGCCACGTCGCAGGAGCTGGTGAACTTGCGCAAGCCGACCGGATCGAACTGGAACGAGCAGGTGGCCGGGTCGGCGACGACCAGCGCCGGCGAGCTGCTGCGCGCTTCTTCAATGGCCGGGTTGGCGAAGTGGGTCAGGCCCTTGAAGATCGGGATGTAGGTGATGGCCGCCAGCAGGCAGCCGGCCAGGATGATCTTCTTGCGGCCGATGCGGTCGGACAGCCAGCCGAAGAAGATGAAGAACGGCGTGCCCAGTGCCAGCGCTGCGGCGATCAGCAGGTAGGAGGTGGTGGCATCGACCTTCAGCATGCTGCTGAGGAAGAACAGCGCGTAGAACTGGCCGCCGTACCAGACCACGGCCTGGCCAGCTGCCGCACCAAGCAGCACCAGCAGCATCAGCTTCAGGTTGCCGCCCTTGAGGCTGTCGCGGAACGGGGTCTTGGAGCCCTTGCCTTCGGCCTTCATCTGCTGGAACAGCGGCGACTCGCTCAACTGCAGGCGGATCCAGACCGAGATGCCCAGCAGCAGGATCGAGACCAGGAACGGAATGCGCCAGCCCCAGGCCTCGAAGGCCTCGTTGCCCAGTGTCATGCGGCAGGCCAGGATGATCAGCAGCGACAGGAACAGGCCAAGGGTGGCGGTGCACTGGATGAAGCTGGTGTACAGGCCACGCTTGTCGTCCGGTGCGTGCTCGGCCACGTAGGTGGCGGCACCGCCGTACTCGCCACCCATCGCCAGGCCCTGGGCCAGGCGCAGGATGATCAGGATCACCGGTGCGGCGAAGCCGATCGAAGCGTAGTTGGGCAACACGCCGACCAGGAAGGTCGAGATGCCCATGATCAGGATGGTGACCAGGAAGGTGTACTTGCGGCCGATGCGGTCGCCGAGGCTGCCGAAGAAGGCCGCGCCGAACGGGCGCACGAAGAAGCCGGCGGCGAACGCCAGCAGGGCGAAGATCATGCCCGTGGTTTCATTGACGCCACTGAAGAACTGCTTGGCGATGATCGCGGCGAGCGAGCCGTACAGGAAGAAGTCGTACCACTCGAAGACCGTGCCGAGGCTCGAGGCGAAGATGACTTTCTTGTGGCCCTTGGTCAGGGTGCCCGCTTTATGTGCGGTGCTGGGTGTACTGGACATGGGACGCTTCCCCTCCGAAGCAATCGTTGTTGGTGGGTGCCGACCGTTGGTCGGCACTCAATTCGGTAGATGCCGACCTTGGCCGGCACCCCATCTCTGTAGGTGCCGACCTTGGTCGGCACTCCTTTAGAAGCTGTACTTCGTGGTGAACTGCAATCGGGTGATGTCACCCTTGTTGCCGTTCTCGATCTCGCGGCGGCCGTACATCAGCTCGGCACCGACATCGACCTTGGGCAGCGGCGAATAGAAGATGTTGCCGCGGATGCTCTGCACGCTCTTGGTCACCAGCGGGCCAAGGACGCTGTCGTTGTCGTAGTCACTGCGTGCGTAGATCAGGTTGGTGCGCAGCTTCGGCGAAAATGCATGGCGCCAGCCCACGTAACCGGCCAGCACGCCGGTCGGGTTGAGCTCGTCGCGGGCCACGTCGTAGGCACTGTCGGCGGTGATGCCCAGGCCGATGTAGCGCGCGATGCCTTCGCCGCCGGTCAGCTGGTAGTGCAGCGAATCGCTGTCGCCCATCACCCACTTGCCACCCAGGGTCAGGCCGCCGGCCACCTTGTCCGCCTTGGCGCCGGTGGTCTGGTTGTCGACCTTCAGCTGGCGGACGATGCCGCCCACACCGAAGGTGCCCCAGTCGCCCTTCCAGCCATAACGCAGGGTCAGGTCAGGCAGGCTGCCGCGATCGGAGTTGGCGCTGGTATTGGTCCAGGCACCGGTGACCGGATTGCGGGTACCGGTGAGGGTGGTGGTTTCCGGGTTTTCCAGCGCGACGCTGAAGCCGCCCTGGGTGTAGCGCACCTGCGCCTGGCGCACGAAGATCACGCCATCGGTGGGGCCGACGAAGTCCGCCGCTTCCGGCAGCGCGGCCGCGTCCATGAAGTTGGACCAGGTCTGGCCGGCCAGCCAGTTGTTCCAGTACATGTAGGCGTGGCGCAGGGTGACGCCATAGGTGTTGGTGGCGGTCTGGTTGCCCAGCGAGTTGCCGAAGAAGTCCATCTCGAAGAACGCACCGGCCTTGTTGCCGGATTCGCTCACGTTGTCGATGCCCAGGTTGAAGCGGGAGAACTTGGCGTGGGCGTTGAAGTCCGTGCCCGATCGCTTGCCGCTGCCGCCGGCGCCTTCCACCGGGGTCTGGCCCGGCAGGTACAGCGAGCGGCCGGTGGCATCGTCTGCCAGCTGGCCATCGCTGGTCTGGGTGGCCAGGAAGTCAGCCTTGATGAAGCCGCCGATCTTGACCGTGGTGCCCGGCGCGGCGCCCGGGGTGATGGTGGTGACCTGGATCGGCTGCTTGCCGGCCGGCACCTGCGCAACCGGCTTCTGCCCGGCCTGCACCGTGCGCACTTCGGTCACCGCCTGCTGGGTCTGGGTGATCTGGGTCTGCTGTTGTTGCTGCGAAGACAGCAGTAGCTGGACCTGGCGTTCCAGTTCGGCAACGCGTGCTTCCAGTGCTTTCTCTTTGGCGGTCTCTGCGAACGCCATGCCCGGTGCGACCAGGGCGACCAGCAGGCAGGCCGCCAGAGGTGTGCGCACGGTTTTCAACGTACGGTGGCTCATGTTGCCCTCTCTCCCAAGTGGCAAGGTGATGCCGCGCGTGGGGCACGGTCGAGCCGAGACTGCGGGGCGATTATGTATAGCGGCTATTCGCCATTGGTCGAACCCGGCCCTGCAAGGCGCTCACTTTCGACCATGGTCTAACCAGAGTGGTGACGCGGCCGGGGGTGGATGGGGCAAACTGAGGGGGATCGGTCGCTGCGATGCTGCGACCGCACATACAAAGTCAACGTGCAAGTGAGGGTGCCATGGCTGATATCTACCCCGTCGATCCGCAGTTCGCCGCCAAGGCACGCATCGACAAGAAGACCTATGAACAGCAGTACCAGGCCTCGGTATCAGACCCGGAGGGCTTCTGGGGCAAGGCCGCCGAGCGCCTGCAATGGATGCGCAAGCCGACCAAGATCAAGAACGTCAGCTACGACCTGTCCGACTTCCACATCAAGTGGTTCGAGGATGGCGAGCTCAATGCCAGCGTGAACTGCCTGGACCGCCAGCTGGAGAAGCGCGGCGACAAGACCGCCCTGCTGTTCGAGCCGGACGGCCCGGATGCACCGGCCCGGCACGTGACGTATCGCGAGCTGTACGAGCGTACCTGCCGCCTCGGCAATGCGCTGCGCAACCTGGGGGTCAAGAAGGGCGATCGCGTCACGATTTACCTGCCGATGATCGTCGACGCCGCAGTGGCCATGCTGGCCTGCGCACGCATTGGCGCGATCCATTCGGTGGTGTTCGGTGGCTTCGCGCCTAACTCGATCGCCGACCGCGTCAGCGACTGCCAGAGCAAGTTGATCATCACCGCCGATGAAGGCCTGCGGGGTGGCAGGAAGATTCCGCTGAAGGCCAACGTGGATGCGGCGCTGAAGCTGCCCGGCACCCACACGGTCGAGACCGTGCTGGTGGTGCGCCACACCGGCGGCGCGGTGGACATGCAGGCCCCGCGTGACCGCTGGTTCCACGACGTGGTGGACAGCCAGCCGGCCACCTGCGAGCCGGAACGCATGAACGCGGAAGACCCGCTGTTCATCCTCTACACCTCCGGTTCCACCGGCAAGCCGAAGGGCGTGCTGCACACCACCGGCGGTTACCTGCTGTACGCGGCCTACACCCATGAAGCGGTGTTCGACCTGCGCGAGGACGACATCTACTGGTGCACCGCCGACGTCGGCTGGGTCACCGGCCACAGCTACATCGTGTACGGGCCGCTGGCCAACGGCGCGACCTCGCTGATGTTCGAAGGCGTGCCGAACTACCCGGACACCTCGCGTTTCTGGAACGTCATCGACAAGCACAAGGTGACCATCTTCTACACCGCCCCCACCGCCATCCGTGCACTGATGCGCGAAGGCGAGGAGCCGGTGAAGAAGACCTCGCGCGCGTCGCTGCGCCTGCTCGGCAGTGTCGGCGAGCCGATCAATCCGGAGGCCTGGCGCTGGTACTACGAGGTGGTCGGCGACAGCCGCTGCCCGATCGTCGACACCTGGTGGCAGACCGAGACCGGCGGCATCCTGATCTCGCCGCTGGCCGGCGCGATGGACCTCAAGCCGGGGTCGGCCACCCTGCCCTTCTTCGGCGTGCAGCCGGCGCTGGTCAATGCCGATGGCGAGATCCAGGATGGCCCGGCCGAGGGCAACCTGATCATCCGTGATTCGTGGCCGGGCCAGATGCGCACGGTGTACGGTGACCACCAGCGGTTCATCGACACCTATTTCCGCACCTACCCGGGCAGCTACTTCACCGGCGACGGCTGCCGCCGCGACGAGGACGGTTATTACTGGATCACCGGCCGCGTCGACGACGTGATCAACGTATCCGGCCACCGCATCGGCACCGCCGAAGTGGAAAGCGCACTGGTCTCGCACCCGAAGGTGGCCGAGGCGGCCGTGGTCGGCTTCCCGCACGACGTGAAGGGCCAGGGCATCTACGCCTACGTGACCCTGGTGGCCGAAGAGGCACCGAGCGATGAGCTGCACAAGGAGCTGATCGCCTGGGTCCGCAAGGAGATCGGCCCGATCGCCACGCCGGACCACCTGCAGTGGGCACCGGGCCTGCCGAAGACCCGCTCGGGCAAGATCATGCGGCGCATCCTGCGCAAGATCGCCGAGAACGCGCCGGACCAGCTGGGCGACACCTCGACCCTGGCCGACCCGTCGGTGGTGGCCTCGCTGGTGGACGAGCGCAAGGTCCGCTGATGCAGAACCCCGGGGTCAGATCCTCCGGGGTCAGAGCCCGTTCCTGGCGGAACGGGATCCGACCCCGGGGATCTGACCCCATGCAGTTTCCCCCCACGGTTCCCCCCCGACCATGACCACCCTCCTGATTGCCGATGACCACCCGCTGTTCCGCGAAGCCCTGCGCGGGGCGGTACAGCGGGTCATCCCCGGCGTGCAGTTGTTCGAGGCCGACAGCGTGGAGGCCCTGTATGCGCTGGCCGACCAGCACAACGACGCCGACCTGGTCCTGATGGACCTCAACATGCCGGGCGCACAGGGTTTCAACGCGCTGGTGCACATGCGCTCGCTGCACCCGCACCTGCCGGTGGTGGTGGTGTCCGCGCGCGAAGAAGCCACGGTGATGCGCCGCGCGCTCGACCACGGCGCGCTGGGCTTCATTCCGAAGTCAGCCGACTCGGACACCATTGGCCACGCGTTGACCACCATCCTCGATGGTGAAACCTGGGCGCCGCCGGAAGCGCACAACGTGCCGCCAACCGAGCGCGAGGAACGCGAGGTCGGCCAGCGCCTGCGCGAGCTGACCCCGCAGCAGTTCCGCGTGCTGCAGATGCTCGGCGCCGGCCGCCTGAACAAGCAGATCGCTTACGACCTCAACGTCTCCGAGGCGACCATCAAGGCCCACGTGACCGCGATCCTGCGCAAGCTCGGCGTGACCAACCGCACCCAGGCCGTGTTGATGGCCGGCAAGCTCGCGATCGACGACGACGCCATCGTGCTTCCGCCGGAAGAAGACTGATCGTGCTGGGCGATGGAGCCAAGCATGGGCTCGGCTCCACAGACTTCATGATGCCCGTGTAGAGCCGAGCCCGCGCTCGGCTGCTCCTGGCCTCAATACCCATCACCCCCAAAGCGGCCATCGACTCCACACATAGGGGTATTCCCCGATGCGCGTGGCCAATCCTGCACGCACGGGATTGGCCGCGATGTACATCGCCTGCGTGCGCAGGCATTCATCGCCGCGCAGCGCATGATCGTAGTATCCCGGCTGCCAGATCGGCGCGCTCGCATCAACGCGCCTGGCGATGGATCTTCCACTCCGGGACTTCAGGATCTGCATGCACCCGGCGAGCGTTCCGCATCGCAGCTCGATCAGCCAGTGAAGATGATCCGGCATGATCACCCAGGCGAGGGAACACGTCCGTCCTGTCCGCTCCACCGTACGGAGCGCCTCGATCAGAAGGTCGACGTTGGCTTCATCGTCGAACCAGCGGCGACGCGCGTGTGTCACCGTGGTGATCGCGTAGACGTTGCCGGTCTGCGACCAGCGGCCAATACGAAGTGCGGGGCTGGACATGCCCGAAGACTATGCTTCGACCGACAGGCTCTCCATCGGGGCAACACTACAAGTCCCGTCAGCCGTTTCCCGGCTGTAGAGCCGAGCCCATGCTCGGCTGCGTTTCGCCTGAGAACCGCGCTACGCGCGTGAGCCGAGCGTGGGCTCGGCTCTACAGGTTTCCCTGCTCACCCCACGCCCTGCAGGTGTTCGTACAGGATCGTCGCGCCGATGATTACCAGGATCACGCCACCGATGATCTCGGCACGCTTGCCAACCATGCTGCCCAGCACGCGGCCGAGCATGATGCCGGCGCTGACCATGGTCAGCGTGCACAGGCCGATGACCGCGGCCATCACGCCGATATGCACATCCATGAAGGCCAGGCCGATGCCCACCGCCATCGCGTCGATGCTGGTGGCGAAACCGGTCAGCGCCAGCTTCCAGAAGCTCTGGTGCCGGGAGGAATCTTCGTCTTCCTCGCTGTTGTCCGGACGCAGGCCGTTGTAGATCATGTGGAGGCCCAGCAGGCCAAGCAGGCCGAACGCGATCCAGTGGTCGAAGGCCTCGACGTACTGCAGGGCGGCGCGGCCGAGCAGCCAGCCGATGATGGGCGTGATCGCCTCGATGACACCGAAGATGATGCCGGCGCGCAACGCGTCGCGGAACACCGGCTTGCGCATGGCCGCGCCCTTGCCGATCGCCGCAGCGAAGGCATCGGTGGACATGGCGAAGCCGATCAGGAGGATCGAAATGGGGGACATGGACTGCTGCTGAGGTCGGGCAAGGACGGACGCACGGCTCGCGCTCGCGCCCAACCTGACGTTGCGCGCGCGGGCCGCTGGTCTCGCCAACCATCATGGTTGTCCACGCCACGGCGCACTGGCCGAGTATGTTGACGTGGACGATTCCTGCGAGGGAATCCGGCTACTCCCCAAGGGGACGCGAAGCTTAGCATCGCGATCCGCGCGTGGTGCATTTCCGGAGAAACGCGCAGGCAGGGCTGTTTTTTATAGCGCTGGCTATAACCGCACCTCGCTGCGCGCGGCAGCCGAGCGCGCGCTCGGCTCTGCAGAGGGTGCGCGGCACTGGATTCTTGTAGAGCCGAGCCAATGCTCGGCTGCTGTTCAGCCCGGCCACGGAACACCATGCCTCGCGCAGGAGCCGAGCGCGGGCTCGGCTCTGCATGTGCCATCAGGCATCGCTGTTGCCGGCGTCACGCAGCGCGCCCAGGAAGGCACGCAGCGAAGCCGGCTTGATCGGCTTGGTCAGCACGCGGTAGCCACGCTCGCGCGCCATCCGCTTCAGCTCGTCGCGGCCATCGGCGGTCAGCAGCGCACCCGGCAGCGGATAGCCGGCCGCCTCGCGCAGCGCCACCAGCGCATCAAGGCCGTCCATGCGGTCATGCAGGTGGTAGTCCACCAGCATCACCTGCGGGCGCTCGGCGATCTTCTCCAGCGCCTGGTCGACGGTGGCGGCAGTGATCACCTGCACCTGCCACCGGCCCAGCAGCGCGCGCATGCCGTCGAGGATCTCCTCGTCATTGTCCACGCACAGCACGCGCAGGCCGGACAGTGAATCGCTGCGTACCGGCGCGGCCACCGCCGTGACCGGCGCAACCGGCTCGGTGTAGCCAGGCAGCGGCGCCACCCGCGGCAGGATGATCGAGAACATCGATCCCTTGCCGACCCGGCTGCGCGCATTGAGCCGGTGGTCGAGCAGGCGCGAGATGCGCTGGCAGATCGACAGGCCCAGGCCGAGCCCCTGCTCGCCCCAGTCGAACGGCTGCTGGTAGCGGTGGAACTCATCGAAGATCTGCCGCATGTGGTGCTCCGGAATGCCGGGGCCGGTATCCCACACCTGCAGTTCCACTTCGTCGCCGCGCTGGCGCACCGCCAGCACGATGCGGCCCTGCCGGGTGTAACGCAGCGCATTGGCCAGGAAGTTCTGCAGCACGCGGCGCAGCAGCCGGCGATCACTGCGTACCCAGGCCGGGCGCGCGAACAGGTCCAGGCGCAGGCCACGACCGGCGGCGACCGGGGTGTACTGCGCGGCCAGTTCGCGCATCAGGGCGCTCACGTCGAATTCGCCGATCACCGGGTGCAGGCCACCCGCATCCAGCCGTGACACGTCCAGCAGGCCATCGAGCAGCTCCTCAGCCGCTCGCAGCGACGCATCCACGCGTTCGGCCAGGTGCTTCTGTTCGTCGCTCACGTGATCACTGTCGCGCAGTGCGGACGCAAACAGCCGCGCTGCATTCAACGGTTGCAGCACGTCATGGCTGATCGCCGCCAGGAAGCGGGTCTTCGACTGCTGCGCGACCTCGGCCTCATGCGAGCGCTCGGCCACGCGCTGTTCCAGCGTTTCGTTGGCTTCCAGCAGCGCCTTTTCCGCATGCTTGTAGTCGGTGATGTCGTTGTAGCTGGTCACGTAACCGCCGCCGGGCAGTGCCTGGCCGCGCATTTCGATCACCTTGCCGTCGCTGCGGGTGCGCTCGAACACATGCGGTGAGCCGGCGCGCATGTAGCCGATGCGGCGGTTGATCTGCACTTCGATATCGCCCTCGCCCAGCTCGCCGCGCTCGGCGTTGTAGCGGATCAGGTCGGCGACCGGGCGGCCCACGTAGAGCATGCCGTCGGGGTAGCCGAACATGTCCTGGTAGCGGCGGTTCCATGCGGTCAGGCGCATGTCCGGATCGACCACGCTGACCCCGGCGCTGATGTTTTCCAGCGTGGTCGACAGGATCTCGCGGTTGAAGCGCAGTTCCTGCCCGGCTTCGTCCAGAACCGCCACCACTTCGCCCAGGTCCATGCCCGAGCCACGCAGCAGGCTGGTCAGCAGCAGGCGTGCCGACGCCGCGCCGATCGAGGCGGCCAGCAGGCGCTCGGTGAACTGTACCCACGGACGGTCCGCAGGCGCCGAGGATTGCAGCTCGCGGCCCAGCGACTGCGCCTGCTCGAAGAACGAACGCCGCGCGTGGCGTTCGCCGACCACGCGCGAGGCCAGTGCCAGCAGGTCGCCCACATGCACGTGGCCGGGCCAGCCGCCGGCCACCGACGGGCGCTCGGCATACGGGTCGAGGAACGGCGCAGCGCGCAGGCGCTCGTCGACGCCGGGCCGCCAGCGCGCGGACACCAGCATCATCGTCGCCGCGTTGACCAGCAGCGACCAGAAGGTGCCGTGGGTCAGCGGATCCCAGCCGGTCATGCCGAACAGCTGCTGCGGGCGCAGCCACTCGATGCCGAATGGGCCATGCTGCACCCAGGCCGCGTCGACCCAGCCGGCCATGGTCATTGCCGGCAGCAGCAGGGTGTACAACCAGGTGGCAAAGCCCAGCAGCATGCCCACCTCGACGCCGCGCCGGCTGGCACCGCGCCAGTACAGGCCGCCGATCAGGCCGGGCGCGAACTGCGCCACCGCTGCGAACGCCATCAGGCCGTACGAGGCCAGCGTGCTGTCGTTGCTGCTGCTGCGGTAGTAGCTGTAAGCCATCAGTGCCAGCAGCAGGATCGCCAGGCGGCGGATCCACAGCACCCGCGAGGCGACGTCGGCGGCCTCCTGGTGGTCACCGCTACGGCGCAGCAGCACCGGCATCACCAGGTCGTTGCTGACCATGGTCGCCAGCGCGATCGAGGACACGATGACCATGCCGGTGGCGGCCGAGAAGCCGCCCACATAGGCGATCAGGGCCAGCGCGTTGCGGCCTTCGGCCAATGGCAGGGCCAGCACCATCGAATCATCGGCGACGCTGCCGCCGGTGCCGAACAGGGTCACGCCGGCGGTGGCGATCGGCAGCACCATGGCCGAGATCAGCACCAGGTAGCCACCGAACATCCAGCGCGCGCGGCGCACGTCGCGCACGTCACCGCACTCGACCACGGCTACATGGAACTGGCGCGGCAGGCAGATGATGGCGAGGAAACTGAGCAGGGTCTGCGAGATGAACCCCACCGGCGGCAGCCCGGTGAACAGCGTATGCACCGATTCCACGACCGCGTCGGTGCGGTTGCTCAGCCACAGGTAGGCGAACACGCCTACGGCCAGCATCGCCAGCAGCTTGATCACCGACTCGAAGGCGATCGCCAGCATCATGCCGTGGTGGTGCTCGGTGGCATCGACCTGGCGGGTACCGAACAGGGTGGCGAACAGCGCCATCAGCAGCGCCACGTACAGCGCGGGGTCGGTGAAGAAGCCGGTCGGGCCGGTGTTGCCGGTCAGTACCTGCAGGCTCATCGCCACCGCTTTGTACTGCAGCGCCAGGTAAGGAACGATGCCGATCAGTGCAATGATCGCCACCAGCGCCGCCAGCCGCCGCGAACGGCCGAAGCGCGAAGAAATGAAATCTGCGATGGAGACAACGTTCTGGCTGCGCGCGATCAGCGCCAGGCGCTCGATGATGCGCCAGCCGAACAGCAGCAGCAGCAGCGGGCCGATGTAGATGGGCAGGTAGCCCACGCCATTGCGCACGGCGGTGCCGACCGCGCCGTAGAAGGTCCACGACGAGCAGTACACGGCCAGCGCCAGGCTGTAGACCACCGGCCGGAGCCACGGCCGGTCAGGGTACATGGGCCGGCGGTCACCCCACCACGCCACGCCGAACAGCAGCGCGGCATAGGCAACCGAGACCAGCAGCAGGATCCAGCTGGAGACCACGCGTGCGTTTCCCTCAGGGCAGGGGTCAGTAGATCACGACCGTTGGTCGTGAGGCTAGGTCACGAGGAAGGACCGCAAGGGTGGGGCACGGCGGTGGGTCACGATCGTTGATCCGTCTGGTGGGTCACGACCGTTGGTCGTGACGGGGACATCCGTGCCTACTAACAGTGGGCACCTACCGGGAATCAATGGGCACCCACCTGGAAGCGGTGGGCACCTGCCAGGCACCGGCGTTATTCCGCCGGCACGCCCATTTCCTTCAGCAGCTCCGGCGCCGGGTAGACCTTGGCCAGCAGCCAGCGCAGGTAGCGCATGTCCACGTGCACGGCGCGCTTGTAGCGGGGATCGAACCACCAGCTGGCGCTGACCGACTCCCAGTTGCTGTCGAAATTCAGGCCGATCAGTTCACCCTTGGCGTTGAGCACCGGCGAGCCGGAGTTGCCTCCGGTGGTGTCCAGATTGGTCAGGAAATTGACTGTCTGGGTCTTCAGCACCGGGTCGGCGGTGCTGCCGAAGTCGCCCTTGGCGATCGCCGCCAGCAGCGGCTTCGGCGCGTCGAACGGATAGGCGTTGGTGTTCTTCTCGACGATGCCGGCCACGGTGGTCACCGGCGAGTAGGTCACGCCATCGCGCGGGTGCAGCGCCTCGACCCTGCCGTAGCTGATGCGCAGGGTGCGGTTGGCATCCGGGTACACCGCACGGCCCTGCTTGGCGCGCCAGGCGAACAGCGCCTGCATGTAGGCCGGGCGCAGGCGCAGCTGCTCGCCTTCGCGGGTCTTGCTCTCGTTCTCGATGCGCAGCTGCGCGGCCACCAGCGGTCCGGCCGCGGCAATCAGCGGATCGGCGGCCAGGGCCCTGCCTTCGCGGGCAGCAGCGAAACGCGACAGGCGCTGCGCCTCGTCACCCAGTTGGGTACCGGCATACAGGGTGTCCAGCGCCTTGGCCAGCTGCTGCGGGGTACGGCCGAAGGCCGCGTCGAACTCGGCCACGCGCTGCGCGTCCGGCAACTGCTGGTAGCGGGTCAACAGGGTGGTCAGCAGTGCCTTCTCAACCTCCGGCGCGTAGCGGCGCTGGACCTGCTTGAGCACGCCTTCGATCATCGCCTGGTCGCGCTGCTGGTAACCGCTCTCGCGCTGCGCGTCCGGCTTGGCCGATTCGATGCGCAGGCGTTCCAGCAACAGCGCCGAGCGCAGCAGCTGGCTCTGCGCGGCCATCTGCTCCAGCAACAGGTCACGTTCGCCCACTGCCGCACCCTGCGACAGATTGGCCAGCAGCGCCTTGATGTCGCCCTGGTACCTGCGATCGGTGGCGGCCAGCATGGCTGTCTCGTCGGCGGCACGCTGGGCCTTGGCATCGCTGCGCAGCAGGCCTTCCAGCTCGCCGGCGGCGCGCTTGCGGTTGTTCTTCAGTGACTGCAGCTGCGAGGCGTAGCGGGTGCGTGCCTGCGCGTCCTTGGCAGTTGCCGCCTCGATGGTGTCGATCATCTGCTGGAACACGGACACGCGGCGCGGCAGCACGGTGTCGATCTGGCCGGCGAACTCGGCGGCGGTGCGGTGGCGGTAGGTGATGCCCGGGTAACCGGCCAGCATCGCGTAGTCGCCTTCCTTCGGGCCTTCCACCGACATCTGCAGGTGTGCCGGCGCCTGGTACGGCACGTTGTCCTTGCTGTAGGGCGCCGGCTTGCCGTCCTTGCCGACATAGGCGCGCAACAGGGTGAAGTCGCCGGTGTGGCGCGGCCACATGAAGTTGTCGATCTCATCGCCGTAGTTGCCGATCGCACGCGGCGGCGCGTACACCAGGCGCACGTCGCTCAGTTCCAGCTGGGCGATGCGGTAGAAGTCGGTGCCGTAGTACATGTTGGCGACCGAGCAGCGCACGCTGCCGTCCTTCTCGCACTCGGCCACGATCTGCTTGCTGGCCGCATCGACGGCGTCGAAGTACGCGCGGCCGGTCTTGCCACGGGCCTGCGCCAGCACCTGGTCGGTCACCTTGTCGAAGCCGACGGTGACCAGCACGCGGAAGTCCGGGTTGGCCGGGCGCTCGTCGGCACGGTCCTTGGCGATGAAACCACCGTTGATCATGTCGTGCTCGGGCGAGCTGTTGTACTGGATCACGCCCATCGCCACGTGGTGGTTGGTCAGCAGCAGGCCATCGGCGGACACGAACGAGCCGGTGCCGCCGCCCGCGCGCACCACCGCGCTCAGCGGCGGCGCGGTGACGTTGGCCAGGTCAGCCGGATTGCCCTTGAACCCTGCCGCCTGCAGCGGTTTGGCCAGGCCCGGCAGCTGCGTCGGCATCCACATGCCTTCGTCGGCGTGGGCACCGGCGGCGAGGGTCAGGCCCAGGGCCAGGGCGGTGGGAAGGGACTTGCGTGATGACATGAGGCGATCCGGCACGACAGAACAGCCCGGGACCATAGCCCGTGGGGCCGGATGGGGCAACGGCCGATGGTTGGGGACCTGACAGGTAGAGCCGAGCCCATGCTCGGCTGCTCTTCCGTCAACCCGCGCTGCACGCAGAAGCCGAGCATGGCTCGGCTCTACAGGGATGCCACGGCGGATTACTTCTCCCGTCGCCAGTTGATCGACCCGCGGTTTTCCACCGTGCTCGACTCCACTTCCACGTCGAAGCCGCGGCGCAGCAGGTACTTCAGCGTGATCACCGAACCGGCACCGACCAGCGACACGCCATAACCCACGTACAGCTTGGGAGAAATGTACTTGCCGACGCCGATCACCGAGCCGCCCAGCGCGCGCGACTGGCTCACGCCGGCATCGTCCAGGCCCAGCTTCGCGCCCAGCTGCGAGGCCAGCAGCCCGCTGCCGGCCGAGAGCGCCGCCGAAGCCGCGTTGACCTGCTGCGCCTGGTCGCTGCTGGCACCGGTCAGGCTGCGTCCCAGCACCAAGTAGGCCAGTGCTTCGGACTGCGACATCGCCGGATCGGACCACACGTCCGCACGGGGCTGCTGCGCACGCCCGGTGACGTCGATGCCGGCGGTGACATCCCCGATCCGGCGCTCGGCACGGATGTTGATGCGCGGGTCGGAGACCGCGTTGTAGTTCCAGTTGAGGTTGCCGCGGGTGATGGTCAGGTCCTGACCATAGGCTTTGTAGCGGCCACTGACCTCCAGGCCGCCGTTGGCGGTCATCTCGCGGCCAGGCTTGGCCCAGACCTGCATCTTGCCGGTCAGCGCCCCCTTCAGGCCGAAGCCCGTCATCTTCACCTTGTCGCCGAGGCTGACGGTCAGGTCCATGTCCAGCGGCGAGGTGCGCGACGCTTCCGGATCGGCCGGATCCAGCACCACCACATCTTCGGACACCGAGGTGCCGCGGTCCAGGCGCTCGATGTCGATGTCGGCCTCCGGCACGTGCACGGTGCCACGCAGCTCCATCGCCGCCTTGGCCAGGGTGAAGTCCAGGTTGGGGTTGGCGACGATGCGCAGTTCGCTGGTGTTGGACAGCAGCACGTTCTCGCCGTGGATCTTCAACTGCAGCGGCTGTGCATCGCCGAACCACGACAGGCCGCCATCCACGTACAGCGTGCCCTGGCCCGAGTTGGCCTGTGCAGTGATCCTGGCCGACCCATCGGGCTGGGCCACGAAACTGCCCTTGCCCTGGTCGAAGGTCAGGCCCAATGCGGGGAATTCGCCCTTGAAGTTGCTCAGCTGGGCGTCACCGCCCAACGACGGTTGCCCTCGCGTGCCGCGCAGGCTGACGTGGCCTTCGATCAGGCCGGTCGGGCGCACGATGTCCGGCGAGAACAGCTCCAGCCAGTACAGCCGCGACATGTTGAGGTAAAGCTCGCCATTCAACGGCGCGCCGGCTTCCCAGCCGGTCTGCAGCTTCGCGTCGACGAAGCCGTTGCCCTGGAAGCCCATGCCCAGGTAGCCCTTGATGCTGGCCGGGGTCATGTCCAGCTTCAGCGAGAACTGGTCGTAGCGCACCAGCTCGCCACGGGTGGTATCGCCCACGGTGTTGCGGTTCTCGCCCAGGCGCACGCCGCCTTCCTTCGAGCGCACTTCCACATGGCCTTCCCAGGCCGTGCCGCGCGGGCGGATCTGCGCGTCCAGGCTGACATCGCCGCGCAGGTAGATGCGGCGGCCGGACTGCGGCGGCAGCCACGGCTGCACCAGCGCCAGCGGCAGCGCGTCACTGCGCACCACCAGGCCCTCGCGTGGCCAGTTGGCCTGTGCACACAGGGCGCCACTGCTGGCAGCGGCCAGGCAGGCTTCGGACAAGGTGTAGGTGCCGCCGTTGATCGCGAACGCCGCCGGTGCACGCAGCGACCACGCATCGCCCTTCACCGGGGCGATGCGCAGCGAGGCCAGCTCGCCACGCCACTGCGCGCCCTGCTGGCGCACGCTGCCCTGCAGCTCGATCGCACCCATCTCGTTGCGGGTCTGCGCAGCCAGCCGCAGGTTGGAGACACTGCCCTGCGCATCCACGTTCAAATGCTCCAGCAGCATGCCGGCGTTGACCTGCTGGCCCTGGATCGCCAGCGCGCCGCTGTCGCCGCGCCACGGCAGGCGGCCCTTGATGCTCACGCTTTCGGCGCCGTAGCCGTCCCAGTCGAGGTTGTTGCCGACCAGGTCGGCGGTGATGTCCGGCGCGTCGCGCGGGCCCTTCACCTGTACCTGCCCACGCAGGCCGCCGTCGGCGCCCGGCAGCAGGTCACTCAGCTGCAGCGGTTCGAAGCGTGCATCGATGTCGAGGCGATCACCGACCTTGCCCGAGGCGGTCACCCGGCTGCTGCCCAGCGCCAGCTTCAGGTCACCCTGGCCCTGCGCGCCCTGCAGCGCGAATTTGCCCTGTGCGTCGAGGTTGCGCTGGCGCAGCATGCCCTTCAGTGATGGCAGGTCCACCGTGGCTTCCAGCATACCGGCGGTGCCCGGTGCGGCATTGGCCGGCGGCGGCAGCTGGCGGCCCTTGGACGCCAGGTTGCCGGACAGGCGGCCGTTCCAGCCCGGCACGAAATAGCCGGGGTCGAAGTCCTTCAGCGTGGCCTTGGCGTCCCAGTCCAGCTGCGGCGCCCAGGCCACCTGGCCTTCCACCTGCAGCTGCCCACCCGGTGTCTGCGCCTGCAGCTGGTGGATCGACGCGGCCTGGTCGTTGCCACGCACATCGAAGCGCAGCTGCGCCTTCTGTCGTTCGCGCTCGACCTCGGCACGGCCGATCGCCGCCCAGGCCTTGAGCGTGCCGGCCAGGCCGAAGCGTGCTTCCTTCAGTGTCACTGGCACCGGCGCACTGCCGGCCGTGTTCGGATCGGGCGCCGGAACGTAGGTCAGATTGCGCGCGATCACCGAGAAGTTGAGTTTCTGCTGCGCCTCCTGGCTGAAGTCGGCGGTGCCTTCCAGGCGTGCCTCGCCCCCGAGGCCCTTCACCTGCAACGGCGAAACCTTCAGCACCTGGTCCTGCAGCGACACCACCGAGGGCGCCAGCTCCAGTTCCTGGTCGCCCTGCTTCACCCTGCCGCGCAGGTTGGCATTGCCACCCTTGCCGGCCGCAGTGAAGTCCAGCGCCAGCGGCGCGATTGCCGAGCCCGCCAGGGCCGGCGACAGCAGTGCCGGGTCCAGCTCGTCACTGCGCACCGTGGCACTCCAGGTCGGGTCGGTACGGCCATCGAACACCAGCATCGCCTGCAGCGGCTTCGGTGCGCGCCCTGCCACCGCCACCTCCATGTGCGACAGGTCCCCCCGCGCAACGAGTCCCAACGCCGCCGCGGTGCGCCCGCGCGGCGCCGGCAGCACGGCGGTGACCGTCACGTCGGTGTCGTAGTCCCGGGCCGGGATGTAGTGGCCCTGGGCGGTGAAGTTGCCCATGTCACTGTCCACGACCAGCGCGCGTGCCTGGAATTCGCCGTTGGCGATCTCGATGCCGCCACGCACGCGGCTGATGTCGATCACCGGCTCATTGGCCTGGCTGATGCGGAAGCCATCGATGGCGATGGCATCGGCCTGGATCGCCAGCGGCATCTCGATCTGCGGCAGCGAATCAGGCCACGACGGCAGTTTGAACGGCTCGTCGCTCTTGGCCAGGTTCAACGTCGCGTTGGTCAGTTCCAGCCTGTCCAGCAGCAGCTTGCGGCCCAGCAACGGGCGCAGGTCCGGTTCCAGGTGCACGCGTTCGGCATGGAAATGGATGTCGTCGTAGCGGAAGTCGACGTTGTACAAGGTCAGCGGACCGGCCACCGGGCCTTCCACCTTGTCCCAGGTGAAGCTGGCGCCCACCGGCAGGCGCGCCACCACCTGTGCCAGCAGCACATCGCGGCCAGCCACGGTCTGCAGCAACCAGTACCCCGCCAGCAGGGCAAGCAGTACCAGGCCCAGAACACCGGCGCCGGACCAGGTCCAGAAACGGCGGCGGCGGTAGAAGCGCACGCGGGGCGCCGGTGTCTTCGGGTTCGGGGCCGGTGCCGGTGTACTCACAGGTCCGCTCCGATGTTGAGGTACAGCTGGACCTGCGAATCCGGATTGTTCAGGCCGTGCGCGATATCCACCCGCACCGGGCCCACCGGCGATTTCCAGCGCACGCCGAAGCCAACGCCGGTGTGCAGGTCGATGGTGTTGTCGAAGGCGCTGCCGGTATCGACAAACACCGCCGCGCCCCACGGACCGCCGTTGAAGTAATGCTCGTACTCAGCCGAACCGATCACCAGGTGCTTGGCGCCCAGTGCGTACTTGTCCGGCTTGGGCGTGCGCGGGCCCACTTCCCGGTACGCGTAGCCGCGGATGCTGCGGTCACCACCGGCAAAGTAGCGCAGGCTCGGTGGCATCGCCACCAGGTCGCTGGTCCAGGTGGTGCCCCCTTCGCCGCGCAGGATCAGCCGGTTGCTCTCGCCCACCGGGATGTACCAGCGCAGCACGGCGTTGGCCTGCACGAAACTGGTGTCCGACCCGGCCCCTTCAATACCGGCGCGCACCGTCGCGGCGCCACTGATGCCCTTGCGCGGGAACATCTCGTCATCGACATTGACGTAGTCGGCGACCATCTGCGGGTACACCAGCGTCGAGGTGTTGTAGACCGCGTCTGTGAACTCGGTGCCCGAGGCGTAGCGCCAGCGCTCGCGCAGGGCGTTGACCGAAGCGATCGCGGTCCAGTGCTCGTTGATCTCGCCACTGCGACTGGCGATCAGCTTGAAGTTGCGCAGGTCGATGTAGTCGGTCTGCTCGTCGTACGCGCTGGCCGCAAAGGTGTACCAGCCGTCAAGCCAGGCGAATGCGGGAATGCGGTAACTGGTCACCAGGCTCTTGCGCTTCTGCGCATAGTCCAGCTGCGTGTTCATCTTGTGGCCACGGCTGTTCATGAACCGCCGCTCGACGCCACCGCGCACACCCGCGCCACTCTCGCTGCCGTAGCTCACGCCGGCGGTGTAGATGGTGCGCTTGGCGCGGGTCAGTTTCACATCCACCGGCACCTCGCCGTTCTCGTCGGCCTGGTCCGGCCGCGGCTGGATGTCGATCACGCTGAAATAGTCCAGCTTGGTCAACGACTCGCGCAGGCGGTCGAGCTTTCCTTCGTGGAAGTAGCTGCCCTGCTCCCAGTACACCAGCGGGTCGAACAGCCTGTCGACAAAGTAGTTCTGGTGGAAGCGCACCGGGCCCATGTTGTAGCGGCGGCCACTGTCCCAGGTCAGGTCGATGTCAGCCGCATTGTCGGCGCGGGTGATCTGCACCTGGCGCTGGGTATAGTCGGCATCGAAGTAGCCGCGTTCGGCCAGGCGGCGGGTGATGGTGATCTTGCTGGCTTCGTACTGGGTGTGCTCGAAGCGCTGGCCCTTGCGCGGCTTGAACGCGGCCAGGTCGTCCTGCAGGTACTGGTCGTACATCGCCGGGCCAGTGATATCGATGTGCTCGCGGCGCACGGTCACCGGCGGCCCCTTGTCGACGTGGATCACCACCTGCACGTTGTCGTCCTGCCGGGGCGCCTCGACCCTGATCACCGGGTTGTAGTAGCCGAACGGCTCCAGGGCCTGGCGGGTCTGGCGCTCGGCCTGCGACAGCAGGTACTCCAGGCGCGACTCGCCCTGTACCTTGCCGATGGTGTCGTACAGCGACAGCGATTCCTGGATGTTCTCGATGATCGCGGCGTCGTCGCCCTTGTCCAATCCCTTGATGTCCACCTTGTCGATGGTGCCGCGTGCATGCGCCACGGAGGTGGCGGCCAGCGACAGGACCATCAACGGCAGGGCGTAGTTCTTTGGCTGCATGCGGCACAGCATACCGACCGGAAGTGATGATGCGAAATGCAGTGCTTCATCAGGGATCGGTTGTTAAGTGACAGTCAAAAGGCGCGCCCTTATGGCGATCACCGGGATCGCAGGCGGGGATGCCGGCATCGCGCGCGACGCCGGCGATGGCCCCGATGGACTTCTGCCAGCACTACCGGTGGGTGCCAAGCTTGCTTGGCACCCCTTCTCAACTCGACAGATGCTCGATCGCGGCGACCTTGCCCAGGCGCTCGCCCAGCATCGTCAGCAGCGCCAGGCGGTTGCCACGCAGCGCAGGATCCTCGGCGTTGACCATCACGCCATCGAAGAAGGC
Organism: Stenotrophomonas maltophilia; assembly: GCF_001676385.1. Lineage (GTDB taxonomy): Bacteria > Pseudomonadota > Gammaproteobacteria > Xanthomonadales > Xanthomonadaceae > Stenotrophomonas > Stenotrophomonas maltophilia_J. The sequence goes on from NZ_LYVJ01000003.1 coordinate 358,620, forward strand.
ATCCACCTGCGGGCGCAGGCGCGCCAGCCGGGCCAGCACGGCCACGTAATCCTTGTGCTGCAGGCTGGCGCCGGTGTCATCGATGGCCGCAGTGACGGCTTCGGCCAGCGCGCGCTCGGCGTCTTCCTGCAGCAGTGCCGGGTCGATCTGCGCCGGAATCCCACCCTCGGCCTTGCGCAGGATGTTGCGGATGCGCTTGTTGGCCGCCGCCAGCGCCTCGGCTTCCGGCAGCGTGGCGAAGGTGCCGATCGCATCCAGGCGCCGATCGAAATCGTACAGCGAGGCCGGCTTCAGCTCGGCGACCGCGTTGAAGTGCGAGGCCGGCACGCCCTTGTCGGCGTAGTAGCCCTTCAGGCGGTCGAGAACGAAGTCGTACAGCTCACCGAGATCAGCCTGCACGTTGCGTGCCGCCAGGCCGGCATTGGCGCTGGCCAGCAGTGCGCGCAGGTCCAGCTCGAAGCCGCTTTCGATGATCGTGCGGGCCAGGCCCAGCGCATTGCGGCGCAGGGCGAACGGATCCTTGTTGCCGGTCGGCTTCAAGCCAGCAGCGAAACCACCGGCCAGGGTATCGGCGCGCTCGGCGATTGCCAGCACCTTGCCCAGCGGCGACAGCGCGATGTCGTCACCGCCGAAGCGCGGCTGGTAGGCCTCGTCGATGGCCAGCGCGACGTCCGACGGCTCACCACCGGCCACGGCGTAGTGACGGCCAGCGATGCCCTGCAGCTCCGGGAACTCGTTGACCATGCGCGACTGCAGGTCGTTCTTGGCCAGTTCGGCAGCCCGCTTGGCCTGCGCGGCGTCGGCGCCGACCTGCGGTGCGATCACTTCGGCCAGGGCGGCCACGCGTGCCACCTTGTCGGCCACGCTGCCCAGCTTGGCCTGGTAGGTCACCGTCTTCAGGCCCTCGCCCATCGACACAAGACCCTGCTTCAGGTCCTCGTCGAAGAAGAACTTGGCGTCGGCGAAGCGCGGGCGGATCACGCGCTCGTAGCCTTTGGCCACTTCGGCCACATCCTTCGATTCGATGTTGGCAATGCCGATGAACTTCTCGGTCAGGGTGCCGCTGCCATCCAGCACCGGGAAGAACTTCTGGTTGATCTCCATGGTTTCGATCAGCGCTTCCTGCGGCACCGCCAGGAACGCGCGCTCGAAGCTGCACAGCACCGCCGACGGCCATTCGACCAGGTTCACCACCTGCTCCAGGTTGTCCTCGGTGATGCGGGCGCTGCCGCCGGCCCTGGCCGCAGCGGCCTCGACCTCGGCGACGATGCGCGCGCGGCGCTCACTGGGGTCGACCAGCACGAACGCGGCGCGCAGCGATTCAACGTAGTCCTGCGGCTGTGCCAGCGACACGGCCTGGTCGTGGTGGAAGCGATGGCCACGGCTGTCGCGACCGGCCTGCAGGCCGAACAGCTCGGCCTCGACCACAGTGGCACCATGCAGCAACACCAGCCAGTGCACCGGGCGGGCAAAACCCCAGGCATGGTCGCCCCAGCGCATCGGCTTGGGAATCGGCATCGCCGCGATCGCCTCGCGCAGGATCTCCGGCAGCAGGCTGGCGGTGCTCGCGCCCGGGGTCACCGCGCGGTGCACGAAGCGCTCACCCTTGTTGTCGGTGGTCTTCTCCAGCGCCGTCCAGTCGATCCCGGCCTTGGCAGCGAAGCCCTGCAGGGCCTTGGTCGGCTGGCCTTCGGCGTCCAGCGCGATGTTCAGGTAGGGGCCCAGCACTTCGCTGTGCTGTTCCGGCTGTTGCAGGCCGACGCCCGGCAGCAGCACGGCCAGGCGGCGCGGGGTCGACAGCGGGCGCGCATCGCCCAGTTCCAGTGCAACGCCGCGCTTGCGCAGGCCTTCGACAACACCGTCGAAGAACGCCTGGGCCAGGCCCGGCAGCGCCTTGACCGGCAGCTCTTCGGTGCCCAGTTCGATCAGCAGGGGGGACAGTTGGCTCATCGTTTCAATCCTGTGGTGGGGGCGCAGCGCGCGACGCGTCCGGCGCCCCGGAGTAAGGGGGAGAGCGCGGCCTTCAGGCCTTCTTCGCGCCCGGGAAGCCCAGCTTCTCGCGCTGCTCGTAATACGCCTTGGCCACCGCCTGGGCCAGCGCGCGCACGCGCAGGATGTAGCGCTGGCGCTCGGTCACGCTGATCGCGCGGCGCGCATCGAGCAGGTTGAAGGTGTGGCTGGCCTTCATCACCTGCTCGTAGGCCGGCAGCGGCAGGCCCACTTCGACCAGCTTCTGCGCTTCGCGCTCGCAGGCGTCGAAACGGTGGAACAGTTCATCCACGTCGGCGTATTCGAAGTTGTAGGTGCTCTGCTCCACCTCGTTCTGGTGGTACACGTCGCCGTAGGTCACCGGCTGGCCGTCCGGACCGTAGGTCCAGACCAGGTCGTAGACGTTGTCGCAGTTCTGCAGGTACATGCACAGGCGCTCGAGACCGTAGGTGATCTCGCCCAGCACCGGGCGGCACTCCAGGCCACCCGCCTGCTGGAAGTAGGTGAACTGGGTCACTTCCATGCCGTTGAGCCAGACTTCCCAGCCCAGGCCCCAGGCACCCAGGGTCGGCGATTCCCAGTTGTCCTCGACGAAACGAAGGTCGTGGACGAGCGGATCGATGCCCAGTGCCTTCAGCGAATCCAGGTACAGCTGCTGGATGTTGTCCGGCGCCGGCTTCATCGCCACCTGGTACTGGTAGTAGCGCTGCAGGCGGTTCGGATTCTCGCCGTAGCGGCCATCGGTCGGGCGGCGCGACGGCTGCACGTAGGCCGCATTCCAGCTTTCCGGACCGATCGCACGCAGGAAAGTGGCCGGGTGGAAGGTACCGGCGCCCACCTCCAGGTCGAGCGGCTGGATGAGCACGCAGCCCTGCTGGGCCCAGAACTGGTTCAGGGTCTGGATCAGGCCCTGGAAGGTGATCGGAACGGTCGGGGTCGCGGACATGCGGACGAGTCTTGGCCGGCAAGGGGGTGCGCTAGTATAACGGCCGACCTGCGGGGCATTCCGCACCCGGGAGGAGCAGGCAGATGGAACATCGGCTGCCGGTGGGCACGCCCGGCGAGGCGGGCAGTGCCCCGTTGCCCTGGGGACGCCTGCAGTTCGAGCAGATTGCCGCGTCCCTCATCGCCGATGGCCTGGTGGCCGAGCAGGACCGCGAGCGCATTCGGTTTTCCGCGCAGGGCGCACGCAATGCCAGTGAAGTGCACCCGCTGGTGCTGCTGTCCAACCTCAAGCTGGCCGCCCGCGACGGCGGCGAATTGACCCTGGAACGCCTGACCGAGTGGCTGGCGCGACGGACCGGCAGCCGCTACCTGCGCATCGATCCAACCCGGGTCGACGTCGCTGCGATCACCGCCCTGGTGTCCCACGCCTACGCGCGCCGCCACCGCTTCCTGCCGCTGGCGGTGGATGCCGAGCGGGTGCTGGTGGCCACCAGCGAGCCGCTGGTACAGGAATGGCGCCGCGACCTGCAGCACCTGACCCGCCGCCGCATCGAGCTGGCGGTGGTCAATCCGCTGGACCTGCACCGCTACACCATGGAGTTCTACGGGGTGACCCGTTCGGTGCGCGGCGCCCGCGGCGACGTGCGCGGCGAGGCCAGCCCCACCCTGCCCAGCTTCGAGCAGCTGGTCGAGCTGGGCCGCACCGGCGACGTCAATGCCGACGACCAGCACATCGTGCACATCGTCGACTGGCTGCTGCAGTACGCCTACGAGCAGCGCGCCTCGGACATCCATCTGGAACCGCGCCGAGAGATGGGGCGCATGCGCTTCCGCATCGACGGCGTGCTGCACAAGGTGTTCGAGGTGCCGCCGGCGGTGATGACCGCGGTGGTCAGCCGCATCAAGGTGCTCGGCCGCATGGACCTGGCCGAGCGCCGGCGCCCGCAGGACGGCCGCATCAAGACCCGCTCACCGGGCGGTCGCGAAGTCGAGATGCGCCTGTCGACCATGCCCACCGCCTTCGGCGAGAAGTGCGTGATGCGCATCTTCGATCCCGATGCCGCCTTCAAGAGCATCGACCAGCTCGGTTTCAGCCCGCAGGAGGCTGCCGGCTGGAATGCGCTGGTCGAACGCCCGCACGGCATCGTGCTGGTCACCGGCCCGACCGGCTCGGGCAAGACCACCACCCTGTATTCGACGCTGAAGCGGCTGGCCACGCCGGACGTGAACGTGTGCACGGTGGAGGATCCGATCGAGATGATCGCGCCGGAGTTCAACCAGATGCAGGTGCAGGCCAACATCGACCTGGACTTCGCCAGCGGCGTGCGCACCCTGCTGCGCCAGGACCCGGACATCATCATGATCGGCGAGATCCGCGACCTGGAAACCGCGCAGATGGCGGTGCAGGCCTCGCTGACCGGCCATCTGGTGCTGTCCACCCTGCACACCAACGACGCGCCATCGGCGGTGACCCGCCTGCTCGACCTCGGTGTGCCCCACTACCTGCTGGCCAGCACCCTCAACGGCATCCTTGCCCAGCGCCTGGTACGCACGCTGTGCCCGCACTGCAAGCAGCCGCACACCCTGAGCGCCGCCGACTGGGCGGTGCTCGCTGATAGCCAGTCTGCATATCCAGATGCCGCCACGCCGTGTCGGCCGGTCGGCTGCCTGGAGTGCCGACGCACCGGATTCCTCGGCCGCATTGGGCTGTATGAGCTGCTGCCATTGGGTTCGCGGCTGCGCGGACAGATCCGCGCCGACATGGACCTGGCCGGTTTCACCCGCGCCGCGCGTGCCGAAGGGCTGCGGACCCTGCGCCAGGCGGGGCTTGAAAAGGTGGCGCAGGGGCTGACTACAATCGAGGAAGTCCTGTCAGTCCTGCCTCCCCCGGATGAGCCCAGCCCCGTTCCTGATCGTTGAAACCGGCCGCCCGGTACCGTCGCTGCGCCGCTATGGGCGCTTCCCTCACTGGATCCGCGTCGCCGCCGGCCTGGAAGAACGCGAGACGGTGGTGGTCGACGTCGAGCACGGCGCTGCGCTGCCCGACCCGCGTGGCTTCGCCGGCGTGCTGGTGACCGGTTCGGCCGCCTTCGTCACCGACCACGCCGAGTGGAGCGAGCGCAGCGCCGCGTGGCTGCGCCAGACCGCCCACGACGGCCTGCCGGTGTTCGGCATCTGCTACGGCCACCAGCTGCTGGCGCACGCGCTGGGCGGCGAGGTGGCCTACAACCCGGCCGGCCGCGAGTCCGGCACGATCGAGCTGGAGCTGCAGCCGCAGGCGGCGCAGGATCCACTGTTTCAGGGCCTGCCACGGCATTTTGCCGCCCATGCCACCCACCTGCAGACCGTGCTGCGCGCGCCCGATGGCGCCGAAGTGCTGGCCCGTTCGCCGCTGGACGGCTGCCACGCCTTCCGCTGGGGGCGCCAGGCCTGGGGCGTGCAGTTCCACCCCGAATTCGCCACCCACCACATGCGTGGCTACGTGCGCGCCCGCGCCGACTGCATCGGCCGCCACGGCGGCTGTGCACGCAGTATCGAGCGCGCGGTCAGCGCCGCACCGCTGGCCCGCCAGCTGCTGCGCCGCTTCGTGCGCCAGGCGCGGCGGTCTTCAGCCCAGCCGGCGGCAAAACAGGGATAATCGGCGCCACGGGCAGCCGCCCGGCCCCCTCCTGTCCTTCCCGGATGTCCATGAAAGAGATTCGCAAGCTGCCGGCCTCGGCGGGCGCCCAGTGGTTGCTGGATACGTTCTCGCTGTATCGGCGTGCGCCGCTGCAGCTGGCTCGGATCGGCCTGGCCTGGCTGCTGGTGAGCTGGGTGGTCACGCTGTTGTCGACGCTGATTCCCGGCGCCGCCGGCATGGCCGTGCAGCTGATGACCCTGGCCATCTCGCCGATCATGTTCGGCGGCATGCTGTATGCCGTGGGCGAGATCGACGAAGGCCGACCGGGCCTGGCCTCGCACCTGCTGCAGCCGATCCGCGACCACCGCGTCAGCCACCTGCTGGTGCCGCTGGCGATCCAGGTGCTGGCGGTGCTGCTGCTGGGTGCCCTGCTGTACCTGATGATCGGCCGCGAGGGCTTCGCCGCCTTCAGCGAGGTCATGACCAGAATGGAAGAGATCAGCCGCAGTGGCCAGCAGATCAATCCGGAAGACGCCGCAGCACTGGTCGCCAACCTGCCGGCCAAGCGCATCGCACTGTGGATGCTGCTGGTATTCCTGAGCGCGGTGGCGCTGTCGTTGGCCATGTTCACCCAGCCTGCCCTGGTGGTATTCGACAAGCAGAGCGGCATGCATGCGCTGCGGCTGAGCCTGCAGGGCTGCATCGAGAACATCGGCGCGATGATCGTGTTCGCGGTGCTCGGCCTGATCGCCACGTTCTGCATCTACATCCTGTTCGTGATCGTGATCCAGATCGCGATGCTGATCGGCGGCCCACTGGCCGCCGCCTTCATTGCGCAGCTGGTGCTGACCACGGTGCTGATGCCGCTGTATGTCGGCGCGGTCTACGCCGCCTGGAAGCAGATGTTCGTGCACCGCGGCAGCCGCGCGGCACCGCCGGTCCCGACCACGCCGCCCCCGAGCGACATCTTCCACGCCTGACAAAAAAAGGGGACGGAGGGGATTAAGTCGTTTGTGCCACTGTGCCGCTAACGACTTAATCCCCTCCGTCCCCTTTTTTCAGGCGGCGGGTTTCTTCACTACGGACGAGGGCACCAGCCAGCGTGCGGCGTGGATGCCCAGTTCGTACAGCAGGCACATCGGGATCGCCAGCATCAGCTGCGAGACCACGTCCGGCGGGGTCAGCACCGCGGCCAGCACGAAGATGCCGACGATCGCGTAACCGCGGCCTTCCTTGAACTGCTGCGGCGTCACCCAGCCCAGCAGCACCAGGATCACCATCGCTACCGGCAGCTCGAAACTGCCACCGAAGGCGAAGAAGATCGCCAGCACGAAATCCAGGTAGGCATTCGCGTCCGGGGTGATCGCGATCACATCCGGACTGAAGGTGGTCAGGAAATGGAACACCGCCGGCAACACCAGGAAGTAGGCAAACGCACAGCCGGTGTAGAACAGCAGTACCGACGATACCAGCAGCGGCACCGCCAGGCGCTTCTCGCGCGCATACAGTCCCGGGGCGACGAAGGCCCACAGCTGGTACAGCAGCCAGGGCACCGCGACGAACAGGGCGACGAAGAAGGTCAGCTTCAGGGGTGCGAAGAACGCACCGGCCGGGTTGGTGGCGATCATGGTCTGGCCGTTGGGCAACTGCGAGACCAACGGCTCGGCCAGGGCGTTGTACAGCTTCTGGGTGAACGGCAGCAGCGCCAGCAGCGCCACGCCCAGCCCGATCAGCGCACGGACCAGGCGCCCCCGCAGTTCCACCAGATGTTCAACCAGCGAGCTTTCGCCGAAATCCTGTTCACTCATGGCGACGCTCCGTATCCTGCGTCGGCAGCGTGGCGCCCGCGTCGGCGGTCGTCGCCGGAGTCGCCCCGGCAATCACGTCGTCCTGCGCCGGCAGCCCGGCATCGGGCTGGGAGCGCATGTGAGGCGGCAGTTCCGCCGCCGCCGGCGTACGCAGTTCCTGCGCCAGCGCGTCGCCCTGCTGCTGGGCCTGCTGGGCTTCGCGGCGGATCGCTTCGCCACTGGCGCGCAGCTGGTTCGCGGTGTCCTGCATGCCCTGGCGCACGTCCTGCATCTGCCGCTTGATCTCGTCAGCCTGCAGTTCGCGCTCCAGTTCCTGTTTCACCGAATCCCACTGATTGCGGGCACGACGCACCCACAAGCCAGCGAAGCGGGCCGCCTTGGGCAGGCGCTCGGGACCGAGCACCACCAGAGCGACCACCGCAATCACCAGCAGTTCGCTGAAGCCGATATCGAACACCGCGACCGCTCCGGATCAGCGAGCGTTACGGTCGTGCTCGTCCTGCACGCTACGCGAGGCATCCTGGCTGCGCGATTCATCGCCCAGCTGCGCGTTCGGCTTGTCCTCGTCGCGCATGCCCTTCTTGAATTCCTTGACCGCCGAGCCGAGGTCCTTGGCGCCGCTGGTCAGCCGCTTGGTGCCGAACACCAGCAGGACGATGGCCAGCACGACCAACCAATGCCAGATGCTGAAACTGCCCATAAAGACGCTCGTTACGTTAGTGATCAGGCTGTCGAGCATAGCGCACCGGCTGTGAGCCGGCGCGCGTGACGAAAGTCAGTTTCCGCCCAGCGTTTCCGTGCGGATTTCGCCCTCGCTCACCGGCTGGAAGCCCTGCTGCTGCGGCGGTGGGTTCTGCGGCACATTCTGCAATGGAGCGGTGACGGCCTCGGCCGGTGCGGCCGGGGCTGCCTGAACAGGGGCGGACACAGTGGCGGGCGCCGGGCGCGGTACATTGCCGCCATTGCCGCTGCGGTTGTTGCGGGCAGCGTAGGTGGCCTCTTCCAGGCGATCCCTGAAGGCAATCACGTCCATCGAAGGCGCGCCCGCAGCGCGGCCTTCGAAGATCATCCGCGGCGTGGTGTTGCTGCCGTACGCGTCAAGGTTGGCGGCGTCATCGATCTGCAGCACCGCACCGTCCAGAGCAACTCCGGCAAACAGGCCACGGGCACGCGACCACGACCAGATCTCGGCCTTCAGCTGGCCATCCGTGGCAGCGGCCGCATTGCGGCCAACCGGGCCGGCCGCAACACCGGCGTCAGCACCCAGGGTGAACTTGCCATTCACCAGGTTGTCCAGGCTGCGGTCGTTGCGGAAGACCAGCACCACGTCGGAGGATTGCACGCCGGCCTGGAAACCGATGCTGCCCCCGGTCAGCTTGACGAACACAGGATTGGACCAGGCGCCATTGGGCATGCGAACCGACATCAGGCCGTGGCCGCGGCGGCCACCGATGACCAGGCCAGCCTTGATCGTGTCGGGAATGACGATGACCGCGCGGCCTTCGTCGAGCAATTTGTCCGGAATGCCCTGTTCAGGAATTTCCTGGATTTCAGCCAGCACGCGCACGGCGTTGCGGGCGCGCTGGTCTTCCTGCGGTCCGGCCATGGCCTGGCTGGACAGCAGGCTGGCGGCGATCAGCAGGGCTTGGATCGGGCGACGCATGGCAGGCTCCAGAAGTCAGTCCATAGGAAGATATAGCAAGTAACTGAAATTAGTAGTGTTGCCATGAATCGCCTATGAGCGTTCCCAGCGCAGTGATGCGCGCAGTGCCGGCAATCCGGAGCCTGCCTGCCGACGCAAGCCGGGATCGGCGACAATGCACCCATGCTCGACGCTCCCGATACCGCCGTGCTGGTGGTCAACCTAGGCACCCCCGAGACGCCGACGGCCCCGGCCGTGCGGCGTTACCTGGCTGAATTCCTGTCCGACCCACGCGTGGTCTCGATCCCGGCATTGCTGTGGCAGCCGCTGCTGCGCGGGCTGATCCTGCCATTGCGCAGCGGCCGCTCCGCAGCCAAGTACGCGCAGGTCTGGCTACCCGGCGGGTCTCCGTTGATGGTCTACACGCGGCAGCTCGCGCAGGCCATGCAGGCGCTGCTGCCCACCCTGAAGGTGCGGCATGCGATGCGCTATGGCGAGCCGGCGCTGGACGGCGAGCTTGACCGCCTGGCTGACGACGGTGCGCGCCGCATCGTGGTCCTGCCGCTGTACCCCCAGTACTCGACCACCACCACCGCCTCGGTCGAGGACCGCGTCGATGCCTGGCAACGCCGCAACCCGGGCGTGGCGGTCAGCCTGGTACGCGACTATTCGGTGGATCCGGGCTGGGTCGAAGCGGTGGCCGGTTCCATCCAGCGCTACTGGGAGCAGCATGGCCGTGGCCAGAAGCTGGTGTTCTCGTTCCACGGCATCCCACAACGCCTGGCCGATGCGGGCGATCCGTACCCGCAACGCTGCGAAGCCAGCGCGCAGGCCATCGCCAATGCACTGGGCCTGGACAAGGACGGCTGGCAGATGGGTTACCAGTCGCGCTTCGGCCGCGAGCGCTGGCTGCAACCGTACGCCGAGCCCAGCCTGTGGGCGCTGGCGGAGTCCGGCGTAAAGCAGATCGACGTGGTCTGTCCTGGCTTCGCCACCGACTGCCTGGAGACGCTGGAAGAAGTGGCGATGGGCTTCACCGAGACTCTGGCCGAGCGCGGTGCCAGGATGCGCTACATCCCCTGCCTCAACGCCGAACAGGCGCATGCGCGGGCCCTGGCGCGGCTGGCCGTGGCCTCGCTGGCATGAGTCTGCAACCGTTTGAACTGCAGGTCGGTGGCGCGCGCGTTGCCGGCCTGCGCAACCACGGCGACGGCCCACGCGTACTGGCCCTGCATGGCTGGCTCGACAACGCCGCCAGCTTCGTGCCGCTGGCGCCGCACCTGCCATCGTTGCAGCTGGTCGCCATCGATCTTCCCGGCCATGGCCACAGCGCGCATCTGCCGGCCGGCGCCAGCTACACCACGCCGGCAGCAATCTGCCACGTCCTCGACGTTGCCGACGCACTGGGCTGGGACCGCTTCAGCCTGCTCGGTCATTCGATGGGCGCGGGTATCGCCAGTCTTACCGCGTCGGTCAGCGATCGGGTTGAACGCCTGGTGGCGATCGAGGCACTCGGTGGCCTGCGCGGGCCCGAGGAAGAAACCGCGCACCGCCTGCGCGAGCACGTGAATGCCACGCGTGCCCTGGCACGCAAACAGCTGCGCGTGTTCCCCGACCTCGCCGCACCGATCCGGGCGCGGATGATGACCAACCAGCTCAGCGAGCCCTGCGCGCGGTTGCTGGTCGAGCGTGGCGTCGAGACGGTTGAGGGCGGTTATCGTTGGTGCAGCGATCCCCGCCTGATGCTGCCCACCGCGATCCGCCTCAGCGAAGCCCAGATCGACAACCTGCTGCAGGCGATCGCCTGCCCGACGCAGGTGATCTATGCCACGCCTGCACAGTCCTACTACCCCGAGCCGATGCGCAGCGAGCGCCTGCGGCATCTGCGTGATGGACGGCTTGCGGTGTTTCCCGGCAACCATCACCTGCACATGGAAGATCCGGAGCGGATCGCCGAGGTGATCCAGCGCTTCTTCAACGGCGACAACAGCGGCTGAGCGCAGCCGCGCAGGCGCCGCCGCGCTTCACTCTCCGCGTTTGCGGCCGATACATCAGGTGCGGGCCCCTGCGCCCGCGGCACGTGGGCCCGGTCGGGCCTGCGGCGTGTGTCTGCTCCTGCAAGGAAGTCCGCATGCCCGCTCCATCGCGCACCGTCACCCATAGGATGGGGTCACGGCGCGTTGTCTCCGTGGCGTCGATGACGCCGCATTCCCCTCTTCCCCGTCCATGCCCCGGCCACGCGCTCATGCGTGCGCCAGCGCGTGGGCGTCGTCGTTTGTTGATCCAGGAGTCGCCGATGTCCGTTGCACCTTCCCGTCCCCCCGATAATCCGCGCCTGCCGTATCTGCAGGAGCTCGCCCGCTGCGCTGATCGCTGGCTCCTGGCATGCAGCGCGGCCCTGGCTGTGGCCGGGCTGGTGCTGGGCCTGCGGGGCCCGCAGGTACTGCCCGCTTGGCTCATCGCGACCGCGATCGTCCCAGCGTTGTGGCTGGGCGGTCCGCAGGCAGGCCGCAGCATCGCCCGCAATGGCCTGGCGATCCTGTTGTCGCTGCAGCTCGTCCTGGTGTGTGCGATCGCCGGCCTGGCGCCGGCGATGCCGATCGCGCTGCTGCTGGGCGCACTGCTCGGCCATCGTGACCGCCTGCCGGTGTGGTTGGCCGGTGGCATCGGCACGCTCGCGCTGCTGGCCCCGCTGCTGGCAGGCGCTGCAGCATGGCCGACGCTGCTGCAGGCCGGGATGCTTGCGGGCCTGGCCCTGTTCCTCGGCCAGGTTGCACTGCGGCTGCGCCAGCAGACCGAAGCACTCGGCCACGGCCCCCGCCGGCTGGCCGCACTGGCGCGCGATATCGCCACCGGTTCGGATCTGGGCGCACATGCGGACACCGCCACCTGCGCGCCGGGTTCACTGGCCCATGCGTTGGCCGATACCGCGCGCCATGTGCAGGCCCAGCGCTGTCGCGAGGCCGAAACGCATGCCGGAAATGCGCAGATCCGCCAAGCACTGGATGTCTCGCGTACGGCGATGATGTTCGCCGACAACGACCACGTGATCCGCTACGTGAACCGCTCGGTCGTGGCCCTGCTGCGCAACCAGCAGGCGACCCTGCGGCAGGCGTTCCCTGATTTCGACGCCGAGCACCTGGTGGGCAGCAGCATCCATCGCTTCCATGCCAACCCGGACCGCATCCGCGCCATCCTCAACGGCCTGCAGCTCGCGCACAACGGCAAGGTGCAGATCGGCCCGGTACATTTCGCACAGGTGGTGACTCCGGTCTTCGACGCACAAGGCGCACGCCTGGGCTTCGCCGTGGAGTGGCATGACCGTACCCACGAACTGGCGCTGGAGAACGCCGTCGCCGGTATCGTCGCCGCCGCCGCCGCCGGCGATCTCGACCAGCGCCTGCAGGCCACGGAGGGTGCCAGCTTCCTTGATGGCCTGACCGGTGGCATCAACCAGCTGCTCGATACGCTGGGCAGCACCGTCGACGAGGTGCGGCAGATGCTCTCGGCACTGGCCAACGGCGATCTCGATCGGCGCATGCGGGGCGAGTATCACGGCGCCTTCGCCGCAATCCAGCGCGATGCCAACGCCACCGCCGGCCAGCTGGCACGCATGGTCGGCCGCATCCAGCAGTGCGCGTCTTCAATCAGTACCGCGGCCAGCGAAATCGCTGCGGGCAACGGCGCGTTGTCCGAGCGCAGCGAGCGCCAGGCCGCGCACCTGCAGGAAACCGCCGCCTCGATGGAGGAACTGACTGCCACCGTGCGCCAGAACGCCGCCCATGCCCGGGAGGCGAGCCAGCTGGCAATCACCACCCAGACCGCCGCCAGCGACGGCAATATCGCCATGCAGCGTGTCGTCGACACCATGCAGGCAATCGAAGGCGCCTCGAAGCGCATCGGTGACATCACCGGCGTCATCGATGGCATCGCCTTCCAGACCAATATCCTCGCGCTCAACGCAGCGGTGGAAGCCGCACGTGCCGGTGAGCAGGGCCGTGGCTTCGCCGTGGTCGCCAGCGAGGTGCGCGTGCTGGCGCAGCGTTCGGCCGCCGCCGCACAGGAAATCAAGAAGCTCATCGATGAGGCCGGTCGCCAGGTAGGCGAAGGCGCCCAGCTGGTGGCCGACGCCGGCCAGCGCATGCGCGGCATTGTCGCGGGCGTGGAGGACGTCAGTCACCTCATGCGCGAGATATCGACCGCTTCGCTGGAACAATCGGTCGGCATCGAGCAGATCAACCAGACCGTGGTGCAGATGGATCAAGCCACGCAGCAGAACGCTGCACTGGTGGAAGAAGCGACGGCGGCTGCACGCGAGCTGCAGACGCAGGCAGGCACGCTCACCGAGGCGGTCTCGGTCTTCCGCCAGCGGGAATCGCACGAGGTCGCGCGGGCCGCCTGATCGGGGCTTTGAATCCGGGCCTGATCAAGACGGCGCCCGCAGGGCGCCGTCTTTCCATGCGTCACCCGCCCTGCTTCGCAGGGACATTCCATCCGCGCATGGCGTGCATGAACGGGTCGTGCCGGCCGCTGGCCGGCAAGCGCCGTGCGGGCCAGGTGTTGGTAGCAGCCAACCGTGGTGGGCGCCATGGTTACGCGCGAGGAGCATCCACGCACCCGCATGGATCTACCGGGCGATGCAGGGTCATGCGATTGCCGGCCAGCGGCCGGCACGACCCGCATTTTCCTGCGTACAAAGAAAAACCCCGCTGCGCAAGCAGCGGGGTTTTGGGTGTAAAACCCTGGCGATGACCTACTCTCGCATGGCTTGAGCCACACTACCATCGGCGCAGCTGCGTTTCACTTCCGAGTTCGGGATGGGATCGGGTGGTTCCACAGCGCTGATTTCACCAGGGAGACGGTTGCAGCGGCGCTTGCAGCGCCAGCTTCGCGATCCTGCCCTTGCGGCGGAAGATACCCGGATTGCGGTGCCTTCACTTAATAAGAAAAACCCCGCTGCGCAAGCAGCGGGGTTTTGGGTGTAAAACCCTGGCGATGACCTACTCTCGCATGGCTTGAGCCACACTACCATCGGCGCAGCTGCGTTTCACTTCCGAGTTCGGGATGGGATCGGGTGGTTCCACAGCGCTGATTTCACCAGGGAGACGGTTGCAGCGGCGCTTGCAGCGCCAGCTTCGCGATCCTGCCCTTGCGGCGGAAGATACCCGGATTGCGGTGCCTTCACTTAATAAGAAAAACCCCGCTGCGCAAGCAGCGGGGTTTTGGGTGTAAAACCCTGGCGATGACCTACTCTCGCATGGCTTGAGCCACACTACCATCGGCGCAGCTGCGTTTCACTTCCGAGTTCGGGATGGGATCGGGTGGTTCCACAGCGCTGATTTCACCAGGGAGACGGTTGCAGCGGCGCTTGCAGCGCCAGCTTCGCGATCCTGCCCTTGCGGCGGAAGATACCCGGATTGCGGTGCCTTCACTTAATAAGAAAAACCCCGCTGCGCAAGCAGCGGGGTTTTGGGTGTAAAACCCTGGCGATGACCTACTCTCGCATGGCTTGAGCCACACTACCATCGGCGCAGCTGCGTTTCACTTCCGAGTTCGGGATGGGATCGGGTGGTTCCACAGCGCTGATTTCACCAGGGAGGCTTTTGGAGAGTCGCACTCGTCCCTGCGGGACAAGGCGCCAGCCTCGCATAGTTCTTGTGACGTAGCGTGCACCTGGATGCTCTTACGACGCTGTCGTAAAGCCAAGGCAACTTGAGGTTATATGGTCAAGCCGCACGGATCATTAGTATCAGTTAGCTCAATACATTGCTGTACTTACACACCTGACCTATCAACCACGTAGTCTACATGGTTCCTTCAGGGGGCTTGTGCCCCGGGAGATCTCATCTTGAGGCGCGCTTCCCGCTTAGATGCTTTCAGCGGTTATCGCTTCCGAACATAGCTACCCGGCAATGCCACTGGCGTGACAACCGGAACACCAGAGGTTCGTCCACTCCGGTCCTCTCGTACTAGGAGCAGCCCCTCTCAAATCTCCAACGCCCATGGCAGATAGGGACCGAACTGTCTCACGACGTTCTGAACCCAGCTCGCGTACCACTTTAAATGGCGAACAGCCATACCCTTGGGACCGACTACAGCCCCAGGATGTGATGAGCCGACATCGAGGTGCCAAACACCGCCGTCGATATGAACTCTTGGGCGGTATCAGCCTGTTATCCCCGGAGTACCTTTTATCCGTTGAGCGATGGCCCTTCCATACAGAAC